>JAFUGK010000001.1 GCA_017469445.1 Clostridia bacterium | reverse complement strand
CTCAAATCATAATAAAAATGGAAGCTTTAGTGGATGTAGTAGTTTAACTAAGATAACAATAAAAAGTGGAATAACATATGCACATGAAAGTTATTACTCAGATGATGGACCATTATATGGATGTAATCAAATAAGCACGGTAATATTTGAAACAGGAATAACAGCAATACCAGCATATATATTTGAAGGATGTAATCAATTAAGCAATATAACAATACCGAATACAGTAACAAAAATAGGAAATTATGCGTTTAATGGCTGCTCATCTCTATCAACAGCAACATATACAGGTACACGAGCACAATGGATTAATGTAACAAAAGGTGGTGGCAACGATTCTTTATATAGCATAATACAATGCTCAGATGATGCACAAGTAAATTTGCGTAGTAACAATACAGATATATCATATATAGCATCAACAGGAACACAATATATAGATACAAAATATTATCCAAACCAAAATACAAGAATAGATATGGAAATAGAAAGTATAAACTGGAATAATACATTTATGCCATTTGGAGGCAGAGGAGGGAATCCTAATAATTGTGTAGCACTTTGGATGTATTACGAGAATGCAAGTAATTATTTAAGATATGGAAATAATGATAATAAAATAGATATAACATTAGCAGGAAATTATAAAAATGCGAAATTTAAAATATATTTTGAAAATGGTAAAATTAAGATAGGAGAAGAAGAAACAACATTTACTAAAGTCTCAGATTTTAAATGCAATTATAGTCTATATATAGGAGCACTAAATACAGCACAGGAATTACAGAATATCGGACGTAGTGCAAGAATATATTCATTTAAAATATATGAAGGAGAAACATTAGTAAGAAATTTCATACCAGTATATAACACCATAGTTAATCAAGCAGGATTATATGATACAGTTGAAGGAAAATTCTATTATTCATTAGGAACTAATGCATTTGTAGCACCTTAATAATTAGCTTGGGGACGTTTCCAAATGGGGAATCATTCCCAACTAGGGACACATCTTGACACGAAAAAAGTCGAAATTTGTAAAAATGTTTTTATTGAAATATAAAATAAAATATGATAAAGTAATAAACAATTAAAGTAAGTAAGCCTTACTTTAATTGTTTATTCATTTTTATTATCCCAAATTACAACTTTGTACATACATACCAAATCTGGCGAATCAGCCAAACAAATCATTTAAATTTTAGTATTAATAGGGTAGTAGCTAAATCAAAAAGGAGAGTGGTAGAATAAAAAATATACTACAGGACGAGTATTGCAAAAAATATTGCTAAAAGCAATTGGGGGTAATATAATTAAAGGAGGAAGAGATATTGAAAATTTTACCCAAAAGTGATGTGATATTCAAAAATTTATTTTCATCAAAAGAAAATGAAGATATGCTAAAAGAATTTTTAGAAGCAGTAATAGAAATAAAAATAAACACAATAGAAGTACATAAAGAAGTAGAAACAAACATGCTGGATATAAATGGAAAATATGGGAGATTAGATTTAGTAGCGGACATAAATGATAATATTTTAATAGCAATAGAAATGCAAAATAGGGATAATGGTAGAATGGATAAAAGAGCAGTATTTTATGCAGGAAAACTAATAGGAAGTTCATTAAAAGTAAAAGAAAGCTATGATGATTTGAAAGACATAATAGTAATAAATATTTTAAATTATAAACTGAATGAAATACCAGAATATAAAATAGAAACAGTGACAGTAGATAGTAAATATAGAAAATATACAATAATAGAAGGTATAAAATATTATTTCATCGAGTTACCTAAATTTAGAAAAATAGTAAATAAACCGCAGAATAAATTAGAAGAGTGGTTAAGCTTTATAGATTATGAAAGAAAGGAAATGATAGAAATGGCAGTAAAAAATAATGAATTAATAAAAAAGGCACAATTAACATATGAATATTTAACAGGAGATGAAGCAATACAAAGGTTAGAATTTTTAAAAGAAAAAGCAATAAGAGATGAAATTGCAGCAGAACATAAAGGAAGAAGAGAAGGAGAAAAGAATAGTACATTAAAAATTGCTAAGGAGATGCTACAAAATAAAATTGATACAAAAATAATTATACAATGTACAGGATTAACAAAAGAAGAGTTAGAAAAAATAGTAAAAGAAATTTAGTAAAAACATTTGCAAAATATTCTGGCAATTCAATATATGAATAAAATTACCAATACTGGCAAAAATAAAGTAAAACTTATTTTTGTTAGGAGTGTAAATTTTGAATAATCGAGTTTTAAATATTAAAGGGGCAGTGCTAGATAGATATCAACTTGAAAATTACTTAGAAAAAGTAGCTTCAGATCATATTATTTGCCCTGAATCTGATAAAAATACTTATCCAATTCCAAGATTAAAAGAAAATTTTAAATTTATAACTAAAACATATGAAATTTTAAGTGAAGACTTAAAACTAGGAATAAATATACACCCAGCAGGAGAGTGGCTTTTAGATAATTATTATATTGTAGAAGAAGCTGTAAAAAACATAGAAAAAGATTTAAGTATAGAAAAATATACTAATTTTGTTGGAATACAAAATGGAATGTACAAGGGGATGGCAAGAATTTATGTTCTTGCAGCAGAGATAATTGCATACACAGATAGTAAAATAGATGGAGATATATTAAAAAACTTATTAGATGCTTATCAAAGAAAAAAGACTCTTAATATGGAGGAAATTTGGTGGATAGGCACATTTTTGCAAATAGCCATAATTGAAAACATTAGAGATGTATGCGAAAAGATATATGTTTCTCAAGTCCAAAAATACAAAGTAGAAAGCATAGTAGAAAGATTAGTTGAAAACAAGAAAGAATTAAAGTTTTTAAAAAGATTAGAAACAAAGGAAAATAATTTATTACCAGGTCAAATGATGTACCCATTTGTGGAATATATGTCGTATAAATTAAAAAAGTATGGAAGACAAGCAATAAGTTATTTAAATATATTAGAAGAACAAGTGAATAAAATGGGGACAAGTGTTTCTGAAATTATAAAAAAAGAACATTTTGATATTGCTTTAAAAAAAGTATCTATTGGTAATAGTATAAAAAGCATGAAAGAACTATCTAGAATAAATTTTTTAGAAATATTTGAACAAATAAATGGTGTAGAAGAAATCTTAAAAAAAGATCCTATGAATGTGTATGTTGATATGGATTATAAAACAAAGGCATATTATAGGAATAGAATAAAAGAGATTTCAAAAAAAACAAAAATATCTGAAATATATATAGCAAACAAAGCTTTAGCAATAGCAAGTGCTGCTAATGGCGAAAAAGAAAAGCATATTGGTTACTATTTAGTCGACGAGCGGAATAGATAAACTTATGGAAGAACTGCAGGTTAATACTAAAAAATTAAGAAATGAAACTAAAGTAAAGTTATATATAGCATTAACATATGGTTTATCAATAGTTTTTTCTGTACTTATTTTCTTATATATTATAAGCACAACTAAAAATATAATTTTATCATTATTACTAGGATTAACATCATATATTCCATTAATAGAAATTATTATGAAAATTGTAAATACTATTTTAAGTAAAACTGTAAAACCCAAAATAGTTCCTAAAATGGACTTTTTAAATGGAATTCCTAAAGAGTATGCTACATTTGTAGTATTTCCTACAGTAATTAATAGTGAAAAAAAAGTAAAAGCTCTTGTTAGAAAGTTAGAGGTTTCTTACTTAGCTAACAAGTCTGAAAATATCTATTTTGCAGTTTTAGGAGATTGTACTACTAGTCAAAAGCAAAATGAATTATTTGATGAGAAAATTATAACAATAGCTAAAAAAGAAATTACAAATTTAAATAACAAATATAATAAAGATTTTCCTATATTTCACTTTATATATAGAAAAAGAACGTGGAATAGCAAGGAAAAAGCATATTTGGGATGGGAAAGAAAAAGGGGATTATTAAATCAATTTAATGAATATATTTTAGGAAATTCTGAAAATGAATTCTTACTAAATACTTTAGAAAATATTAAAATTCCAGAAATAAAATATGTAATTACATTAGATTCAGATACAAATTTAGTGCTAGATTCGGGATTAGAGTTAGTAGGTGCAATGGCACATATTTTAAATAAACCACAAATAGATGAAAAGAAAAATATTGTTGCAAAAGGGTATGGAATAATACAGCCAAGAGTTGGAGTAAATTTGGTAGATGCAAATAAAAGTATATTTTCTAGGATATTTGCAGGGTTACCAGGAATAGATGCATATGCAAATGCAATTTCAGATGTATACCAAGATAATTTTGATGAAGGAATTTTTACAGGTAAAGGAATATATGATTTACATGTTTTTTCTAAAGTATTAAAAAATAGGATGCCAGAAAATAAAATTTTAAGCCATGATTTACTAGAAGGTTCATACTTAAGATGTGCACTTGCGTCTGATATTGTTTTATTAGATGGAACGCCAAGTAAGTATAGTAGTTGGATTCAAAGACTTCATAGATGGATAAGGGGAGATTGGCAAATTATAAAATGGATATCTTCAAAAGTTGAAATATCTTCCGGTAAAACAGAGAAAAATCCATTAAATATATTATCTAAATTTAAAATAATAGATAATTTAAGAAGAAGTTTAGTTGAAGTAAGTTTGATTTTTAGCTTACTAGTTTTAGCAATTATATATGCAGTATATGATATAAGAGTTTGGTTTATAACTACATTGTTGCTTTTAAGTGTATTTATACCAATAATAATAGATGTTGTGCTTAAAGAGGAATACTTACCAAGCCAAAAAACTTTTACTCCATATATTACGGGAATTAAAGGAAGTTTTATTGCTAGTATTATAAATCTTTCAACTTTACCATATAAAGCATATAAGTCGTTAGATGCAATAATTAGGGCTATATATAGGCAATACATTTCAAAGCAAAACTTATTAGAATGGACAACATCAGAGGAGGCAGAAAAAGAAGCAAAAACCACTATTATAAGCTATTTTAAATTAATGATTGTAAATATACTAATAGGATTAGCAACTTTAATTTACTTAATTTTCAATCCTATAAATGTTGGAACAGCACTTATTGGAGTTGTGGCTATATTGTGGATACTAGCCCCATTAATTGCTTGGTATATAAGCATAGAAAATGTAGAATTAAATAAATATGAATTATTAAGTGATGATAACAAGAAATTCGTTTTAGAATTAGGGGAAAAAACCTGGGAATACTTTAAGAAATATATGAATGAGGAAAATAATTATCTTCCCCCAGATAATTATCAAGAAGATAGAAAGCAAAAGATAATGAAAAGAACGTCGTCAACTAATATTGGGCTACGGATTACTTGCTGTTGTTTCTGCTTTTGATTTAGGATACATTAATTTAGATGAGACAATTTCGTTATTAAATAAATCTTTAAATACAATAAATAGTTTAGAAAAATGGAATGGACATTTATATAATTGGTATGATACTAAAACTTTAAAACCGTTATTTCCAAGGTATATTTCAACTGTAGATAATGGAAATTTTATAGGTTACATGTATACTTTAAAACAATTTTTAATTAGAGTAATAAAAAACGAAAAAAAAGAAAGTATCAATAGTAGATTAGCAAAAGAAATGTTAGATATATGCAGTAAGACAATTAACAATACCAATTTTTATGATTTGTATGATGAGGAAAAAGGAATTTTTTCGATAGGTTATAATGTTGAAGAAAATAAATTAACAGATTCGTATTATGATTTATTAGCATCTGAAGCAAGGCAAGCAAGTTTAATTGCAATAGCAAAAAAGGATGTACCAGTAAAACATTGGAATAATTTAAGTAGGACGCTTACTAGTTTAAATGGATATAAAGGACTTATTTCATGGTCTGGAACTGCTTTTGAATATTTAATGCCAAATGTAAATATAAAAAAATATCCGGGAAGTTTATTAGATGAATCTTGCAAATTTTTAGTTATGAGTCAAAAAGAATATAGTAAAAAACTAGGAATACCATGGGGAATATCAGAATCTGCCTTTAATTTGAAAGATTTGAATTCAAATTATCAATATAAAGCATTTGGAATACCTTGGCTTGGCTTAAAAAGAGGTTTAGGTGATGAAAAAATAATATCTCCATATGCAAGTATTTTAGATTTGCCAGATGAACCAGAAGAAGTAATAGAAAATATTAAAGAAATTGAAAATAAAAATATGCTTGGAAAGTATGGCTTATACGAGGCATTGGACTATACACCAGAAAGATTAAGAGTTAGTATAAAGTATATGCCTGTAAAAACATATATGGCACATCATCAAGCATTAATTTTGTTATCTATAAATAATTTGGTAAATAATAATGTGTTGCAAAAAAGATTTATGTATAACCCTGAAATTGAAGCAGTAGACATACTATTACAAGAAAGAATGCCTATTAATGTAGTTACAACAAAAGAAAGAAAAGAGAAAATAGAAAAACTAAAATATATGGATTATGAACCTTATACAGAGCGAGTATATACAGTTTTAAGCCCATATATAAGTAATATTAATGTTATTTCAAATGATAATTATACAATTTGTATAAATGATAAAGGAGAAGGGGTAAGTAAATATAAAAATTTAATAATTAATAAATTTAAACAAACTGATGATTATATGCAGGGGATATTTTTTTATATTAAAGATGTAAAAAATCAAAAAGTATGGAATTTGGCAAAAAGCAAGCTAGAAAGAAATGAAAAATATGAAGTTCAATTTATGCCAGATATAAGCAAATTTATACAAGAAAAAGACGATGTTAGAACAACATTAAAAATAGGAATATCGCCAGATGAACCAGTTGAAATTAGAAGTTTAGAAATAGAAAATATAGGTGAAGAAGAAAAAATATTAGAAATAAGTAGTTTGCTTGAACCTGTGTTATCGAGTAAAGAACAAGACTATGCTCATCCCGCATTTAACAAATTATTTTTAGAAACAGAATATTTAAATAATACAGGCTCTATTTTAGTAAAAAGAAAAGCAAGAGGAAAAGAAGAAGAGTTATTCTTAGGAATCAACTTATATACTGATGGAGAAACAATTGGAGATTTAGAGTATGAAATAGATAGAAGTAAATTGTTAGGAAGAGGAAATATTGATATTCCAGATATGATAGAAAATTCTAAACCGTTTTCAAGATATGTTGGAATAGTACCAGATCAGAGTATTGCACTTAGAAGAACTATAAAAATTATGCCTAATGAAAAAATTAGATTAAATTTATTAATTGCTGTATCAAATGAGAAAGAAAAAATTGAAGAAAATATATCTAAATACAAAAATGAAGAAGAAATTAGTAGAGCTTTTGAAATATCCAAAATAAAGGTAGAAGAAGAAACTAGATATTTAGGAATAAAAGGAAAAGAAATAGAGAAATATCAAAAAATATTATCTTATTTATTATTTCAAAATAATAGTAAAAAACTATATATAAATAGTCTAATAACACAAAAGGAATTTAAACAATGTGATTTGTGGAAGTATGGTATATCAGGAGATTTACCAATTTTACTTGCAAAAATTAAAGATGTAAATGATATATATGTTATTGAAGATTTACTAAAGGCTTATGAATATTTTAAAGTAAAAAATATAAACATAGATTTTGTTATATTAAATGAAGAAGAAAATGTATATGAAAAATATGTAAAAGAAGAAATAGAAAGAAAAATTCAAAATAGGCAACTTAGTTATTTGCAGAACAGAGAAGCCCGGAATATATATATTAAATTCAAAAGAAACTGAAGATAGAGATTTGCTGGAATTTAGAGCAAATTTAATAATTGATGCTTCAAAAGGTAATATAAATTCAATATTAAAATATATGGAGAAAGACTATTTAAATAGTATTAAAGAAATATCTAACTTACCAGTTGTAGAGGAGAAGAAAGAAATAGAAACTACAGGAAAGAGCTTAGATACAGAAAAACTAAAATATTATAATGAGTATGGTGGCTTTTCTGAAGATGGAAAAGAGTATTTAATAAAGATTAATAAAAATAATAAATTACCTACAACTTGGAGCCATGTTATTTCAAATGAAAGATTTGGAACAATTGTAACTGAAAATATGGGAGGTTTTACTTGGAGTAAGAATAGCAGGTTAAATAGATTAAGCGCATGGAGTAACAATCCTGTAGTTGACATTCCGTCAGAAATAATTTATCTAAAAGATGTAGACAATGGAAAAGTGTGGTCACTAGGAGCAATGCCAATGCCAGATGATAACGATTATTTTATAAAATATGGATTTGGTTATGCAAATTATGAGCATATAAGCGACAATTTAATTCAAAGTACAGATGTCTTTGTTCCACGAGAAGATAAAATAAAATTAAATATAGTAAAAATAAAAAATGTTTTACCTGAAAAAAGGAATCTAAAGCTAGTATATTATATAAAACCAGTACTAGGAGAAGACGAAATAAAAACTATGGGTAATATAGTTTTAAGCCATGAAGGAAATATTATATTAATTAAAAATATGTATGAGGAGGAGTTTAAGAAAAATATTGCATTTGTAAGTTCTTCAGAGCAAATAAAATCATACACTGGAAGTAAAAAAAGTTTTATAGGAGAAAATAATATTTCTAATCCTGAGGGGTTAAACAAGACACAGCTTGACAATGAAAATGGATTAGGGCAAATAGCCTGTGTTGCAGTAGAAATAGAACTAAAACTAGATGAATTTGAAAGTAAAGAAATTGTACTAATGTTTGGAGAAAGTGATAATAGTTATGAAATGAGGCAATATATAGATAAATATAGGGATATAGAAGAAGTTAAAAAGGCTTTTCAAGATATAAAACAATATTGGTTTGATAAATTAAATGTTATACAAGTAAAAACTCCTGTAGAATCCATTAACATTATGTTAAATGGTTGGGCAGCATATCAAACTATATCTTGTAGATTATGGGCAAGGTCTGGATTTTATCAATCTGGAGGAGCTTTTGGATTTAGAGACCAATTACAGGATACGCTTGGCCTAAAATATTTAGATGTTGAACTTATGAAAAAACAAATTTTAAAACATGCTGGACATCAATTTATAGAAGGTGATGTTGAACATTGGTGGCATGAGGAAAGTGGAAAAGGAATAAGAACTAGATTTTCAGATGATTTATTATGGCTTGTTTATGTTGTAGAAGAATATATAAATTACACAAATGATTATGAAATTTTAGAAGAAAAAATTCCATATGTACAAGGTAAAACGTTAGAAGAAGGTATAGATGAGCATTATAATATTCACCCAACGACCAATATTGAAGAAACGCTGTATATGCATTGCATAAGAGCAATAGAAAAATCTTTAAGTTTTGGAGAAAATAATCTTCCTAAAATAGGTTCAGGTGATTGGAATGATGGTTTTAGTACAGTGGGAAATAAGGGAATCGGAGAGAGTGTATGGTTAGGTTTCTTTTTGTATAATATATTAGAAAAATTTATTACTATATGCGAAAATAAAAATGACTTAGAAAGAAAAATAAAGTATATAAATGTTATGAAAAATTTAAAACAATCACTAAATACTGCTGGTTGGGATGGACGCTGGTATAGAAGGGCATATACAGATGATGGACAAATAATAGGTAGCATGCAAAGTGAAGAAGCAAGAATAGATAGTATAGCACAGAGCTGGGCGGTAATATCAAAAGCAGGAGAAGAAGGAAAAAATAAAATAGCAATGGAAGAGCTTGAAAATCAGTTGATAGATAAAGAAAATGCAATAATAAAACTATTAGATCCTCCATTTGAAAAAGGGAATATAAATCCAGGATATATAAAATCATATTTACCAGGAATAAGAGAAAATGGAGGACAATACACACATGAGTGTTGTTCTTGTGGACAGTTTTTGGCAAATATGCTTGAAATCAAGCCAAAGTAAGAAAATGTACACAACAACAATACACCTATAAAATATTGATACTCTTACATATATATTACGAAAAAGTTCCGTAAACGGAAAAAATTCGTAATGAAAAACAATATTATCCTTAAAAAGTGTCGAATGAAAAACTTGAGAACATATAAAATACTCAAAATTTGCACAACGAAATAGTCAAAAAATGCACAATACATATTGAATAAATTTATAAAATTCCGATAACATTTGACAAATGGCGAAAAAAATGCTAAAATATTACTATAATATGAATAAAATGCAAAAATAATCATAAAATAGTAATAAAGAGGTGGGTAAAATGAATTGCTATAATATGGTGTTAGAATATATAAATAAGACTGAAAAAGGAATACCAATTTTTATTGAAGAAATCAAAGAATACATTATTAAATTTTATAATGAAAAAGATAAAGAAAAGGTTTTTAATAATGTTAAAGCAATTTTAAATAGAATGAATAAAGAAGGCATAATAGAAACAGCATATAAAGGTATTTATTATATTCCAAATGAAAACATATTTGGTAAGATGCTATTAGGAAATAGACAAATTATTCAGTATAAATATATAATGGACAAAGATGGAAATGTAAAAGGATACATTACTGGAGCTAAACTTTTTAATGAAGCTCATTTAACTACACAAGTTCCAAACATTATAGACATTGCAACAAATGAATGTAAAAACTTTAATAAATATGAAAACAAAAACTTAAATGTTATAATCAGAAAACCCAAAATAGTAATAAATAATGAAAATTATAAATATCTGCAATTATTTGACTTAATAGAGAATAAAGACAATATAGGAATTGAAGTAGATAATGCAGATGAAATAATTTATAATTTCATTGAAGAAAATGATTTGGATTTTGAGAAGATAATTAAATATGCTATGGATACAAAAAGTAGAACTGTTATTAATAAAATACTTGTCCTAGCAAGATAGGAGATTAAAATGAATTTACATTTGAATAAAGAACTATTTAGAGAGTTTATAGATAACTTAAATACAAGAACTGGTATAGACTCAGACATTATTGAAAAAGATTATTATGTATGTACAATATTGAAAGAGTTATCGAAAAATCAAGATGAGTTGCAGGCATATTTTAAAGGTGGAACAGCAGTCTATAAAATATTAGACACAATGAATCGCTTTTCAGAGGATATAGATTTAACAGTAAAAGTTCTTCCTGAACAATCAAATACTAAAAATAAAAATAGACTAAAGGAGTCAGCTCTAGGTTATGAAATAGAAGGTTTAGAATTATCAAAAGATGAGTGCATTGATAATAAAGGAAGTGTTACAGGAATATACAGATACAATTCTATTTACGATACTAGCAAAGATCCACTACATAGAGCAGGAATTATACAAGTAGAAGCAACATCTTTTACTGTTAGTGAGCCATACAAAAGATACAATATTGAGCCACTTATATATAAACTAGCCAATGAAAATGAAAGAAAGATATTAAGAGAACAATTTGGAATATCTAATTTTGATATAAACATTATTAAGCTAGAAAGAATGTTTATAGATAAAGTTTTTGCAGCTGAGTTTTATTATATTAGAAATATGTATAAAGATACATCAAAGCATTTATATGATATTACAATACTAGCACAAACAAAGGAAATCAAAGAATTATTACAAAATAAAGAAGAATTGGAACAGTTAATTTCATATAAAAGGCAAGAAGAAAGCATTAGAAAAGGTGGAATAGATGCAAATATTAAAATAAAAGATTTTACATATTTGAAACAAGACTTTAATGAAGATTTATTAAAGGAATTTGATAATATGCAAAACAAATATGTATTAAATGACAAATATAAAATAGAAATTAGTGAAGTAAAGAATACTTTAAATGAAATAATAAACAATAAATATATTATATAAACAAAAATGTGAAACAAAATACTCTAAAATAGAGCAAAATGTTTCACATTTTATTTAATTGAATAGAAAAATAGAAAGCATTTGCAATGTTAAAAGTTGCAGGTGTTTTTTTATTGTTTTAGAGATATGCAGAACCTCTATAAAAGTTCTTGGTTTAGCAAGCCGATGCTATAAAATATGCTCGTATTAGTGTAAACGGTCTATTTATACAAAATGCGTAAGTGAGAACTTGGAACTATAAACTCACAATAAATAAAGAGTATTGGTGGATACTTGGATGTGGATTTGTAATTGTAAAAAGCTTGGACAAGTATAAGCAAGGATATTAAGTTATCAGCAATTATAGTAGCTTTAGCTACTTACTAGACTGCCTATGAAACTTGGCGACCGACCGACGGTTTCTTATAAATAGAGGCGTAATAATCCTTTTATCAAAATGGGATATATTACGCCTAATCTACAAAGCTTACTCTCTCTGGTTTCTTAATTATAGAAAAATAACGGTAATTATAGAATGGTAAATCTATTCTATTTTTATATAAAAAATTATTTTAAAGGAGGTTTTCATTATGGATAATGAAAGAAAAAACAAAATTGAATATCATAAGGAAGGAGATTATTATGTACCAAATTTAGTACTACCAAAGGATGAATATCCAGATTATTGTATAGGAAAATATGGACGATTAAGATTAAATTATTTGAAAGAAAACAAGAAAGCAGAATATACAATAATGCTTATGGAAGGAACTTTAAGAAAACACATTGTAGAAACAGATATGCAAGCAAAAGATAAAGTAGAAAGAATAATAAAACAATTAAAAGAGCAAAGTGATTTAACAGAAGAAATGAAAAATTCTGATCCATTATATTGGGTTGGAATGATGAATAACTTTAAAAATCAAGCAGAAGAAATTGTTGGAAAGGAGTTGATATATGTTTAATTAAATACAAATAGTGGAGAAGAAATGTAAAAGTTTCTTCTCCTTTTAAAATAAAAAATAGTTTGAAAGGAGCAAATAAAAATGAGAAATAATGAATTAAAAGTAACAGAAGAATTTAAAAATCTATTCAATAATGAACTTGTAATTTACAAGAATATTTTAATAAAAGGAAGAAGTAAAATGACTTTCTATAATTATATTATAGTAACAAAGAAAGGTATTTTTGTTATTAGAAATAAAACAATTTTAGGTCAAATATATGCAAATAAATATGAAGTAAAATGGAAAACTTATGTTGGTTTTATACCTTTTATTTTTACAAATCCAGCATTAGATATTAGCTATAAAAGTTGTGATTTAAATTTTGTTTCAGACTGTGAAGTAGATAAAATTATTCCAATTTCTATCATTAAAAATCAAAAAGTTGATCACTTTTTTGTTGATATGGATTATAGAGAAAAGGAAAATTTTTATAATGAATTATTGAATGATAATGACTATTTTTCTAATGAAGAAGTAAGCAAAATATGTGAAAGAATTGAAGATAAAGCACTTATTTTTAGCAAATTATAAGGACTTCACAGCTTGACAGTATATTAAAAGCAAGCGTCGCATTTATACTCCCGTATAAATACTGCTTGTCAGTTTTTATGGGAAACTGATTGATGGGGAATTGCTTCCCCAAACCCCTTAATATTTTTAAGCCAGTCTGAAAAAAGACTGGTAATTTTTTTGAAAGGAGAACAAAAAAATATGAGAAAGAGAAATATAAAGAAACAAATATGGATAGATGCAAAAGAAGATGAATTACTAAAGAAAAAATCAAAAGAAGCAGGGCTAACTGAATCAGAATTTATTAGAAGTACAATTAAAGGTTATAGAATAAAAGCACAACCAACTGAAGAAATAAAATCTTTTCAAAAAGAAATATATGGAATAGCAAATAATATAAATCAGATTGCAAGAATTGCAAATTCAAGATATAGCACATCACATGATGATTATAGTTATATTTCAAAAGAATTGTCAGATTTTATTTTAAGGTTTGAAAAGAAAGTATATTCAAGACAAAAATAAGGAGGTGGCTTATGGCAATTACTAAATATAAAGTTATAAAAAAGAATTTAGAGGCAGCAATAAATTATGTTAAAAATGGAGAAAAAACCGAACATGGAATTTTAATATCTGGAATAAATTGTTTACCAGAAACTGCTTATACACAAATGATGCTTACAAAAAAGAATTTTCATAAAGAAGGTGGAAGATTAGGTTATCATTTTATACAATCATTTAATGGAAAAGAAGTATCAGCTAGGCAATGTAATGATATAGGCATGGAACTTGCTGAAAGTTTATGGGGAGATAAATATCAAGTATTAGTTTGCACACATACTGATAAAGAGAATGTTCATAACCACATTATTTTAAATTCGGTTTCATTTGTTGATGGAAGTAAATATCACAATTCAAATGTAGAATTAGCATTAGTTAGAGAAACGAATGATGAACTATGTAGAAAATATAGACTATCAGTAGTAGAAACTGATAAAGCAAATAAAGAAAAAGATATAGCAAGAAGTAGAATTAAAAATTATAATCGCAATAGTGGTAAAATGGAACTTATAAAGAATGATATTGACGAAGCAATTAAAGAAGCAAGAAAATATCAGGAATTTGCAGATAATTTGGCATATAAAGGTTATTATATCAAAAAGTCTGGAGATTCAATATCTATATCAACTCCATATTATAATAGAAATATAAGACTAGCAAGAGCTTTTGGAGAAGACTATACTTTTGAAAATATAAAGAACAGAATTTATTATAAAAATTATCAATTCAAAGAAGATAAAGTATATAAAGTAAAAATATATGAAGGTGTAAAAATAGATCCTTTTTTATTGGAACACTCTCATTTTTATAGGTGGTATGTGCATTTTTTATATGTTTTAGGAAAGTTACCACCTAAAATACACTATGTTGAAAGAACACCAGAATATTATAAAGAAATAGATAAATTTAGTAAGCTATGTGATGAACTTAGTTTGATTAGTAGCAAAGATTTGAAATCAATAGAAGATGCCCAAAATTTAAGGACTCAATATTTAGAAGAAGTTTCTCCTTTAAAGGCTCAAAAAGAAATATATATGAAATTATATAACAAAACAGATAATGCAGCCGATAAAACGATTTTGAAGGCAAGAATTAATATCTTAAATGAAGATATTGAAAGAATAAATAAGAAAATACAAACTTGCAGAAGAATAATTAGTAAAGCTGAAAAAGGAGAAAGAGAAGACTGGATAATACAAAAGAGATTTCAAGATAATAAAGATAGAAGTGAAAAAGAAGCTACTAAAACTAAGAACAAAAATAAAATAAGATAGGGCTACAAATAAGTGGCTCTATCTATATTATTTTTTCTTTTTAATTACTTTGATTAAATCATTATAATCAATATCTAAAATCATGCAAATGGCAATTAGTTCATAATCTTTTAAAATCATATTTTGTCTTTCAATTCTATATAATTCATCTGGATTAATAGGAACATCTATTAAATCTAATTCTCTTGAAACATCTGCTCTAGACATACTTTTGCTCTTTCTATATTTTTCAATTATTTTACCGTATGCATTACTCTTCCCATCAAATTTTTTCATAATCTACCCTCAATACTATTATTATGTATTGATTTTATAATATTTATTATGTTATAATTTAGCAGATAGCCTGCTAAAAGATATAAAAATATAATTTGGAGGAGTATTATGAAGAAAGATATAGAAATGAGTAGAAAAGTGGATGAATTGGGAAGAATAGTTATTCCAAAAGAGATAAGGGATAAATTTGGTATAAAAACTAATGACAGAATGGATATTTATGTTGAAAATAATGTAATAAGTTTAGTAAAAGATAGTCATAAATGCATTTTTTGTTCTAGTACAAAGGATTTAATAGACTACAATAATAAACATGTGTGCAATAAATGTATGCAAAAGCTAGTAAAAAAGTTTATGATAATGTGATTATAAAATAGGTGAGTGAAATTGAAATTCATTCGCTTTTGTGATATTATTATAGAGAAATAAAGATGTTAACAATATAAGTAATATTGTAAACAAGTTAAAAAGGAGATTTTATTATGGCAACATCAAAAGAATACAAAGAATTTATATTAGAACAGTTAGATTTATTAGATAATATAACTTGCAAAGCTATGATGGGTGAGTTCTTATTATATTATAATAATGTTTTATTTGGTGGAATCTATGATAACAGATTACTTGTAAAAATAGTTGATACCAATAAGAAATATAATATGCAAGAACAGATACCTTATGAAAGTGCAAAGCCAATGTATTTAGTCGATGATGTTGATAATAAAGAATTATTAAAAGAAATTGTAATTGAAACTTGCAAAGGTTTACCAAACAAAAAATAGTAAGTTATTGTTGTGATTGGAGGAGTAATGTCTTTAATAAGTGTAAATAATTTAACATTTTATTATGATGGAAGCTATAATAATATATTTGAAGATGTTTCATTTAATATTGATACTGATTGGAAATTAGGATTAATTGGGAGAAATGGAAAAGGAAAAACTACATTCCTAAAGTTATTACAGGGAAAATATAAATATAAAGGAACAATATCAAAGAATGTTGATGTTGATTATTTTCCTTTTGAAGTAACAAACAAAGATAGAATGGCAATAGAAATAGTAAATGAGATTGCTCCAAATGTTGAAGATTGGGAAATTATAAAAGAATTGAATCTGCTTAACACAAATACAGAAATATTATATAGAAACTTTAATGTATTAAGTGGTGGAGAGCAAGTAAAAATACTTTTAATAAGTTTATTTTTAAAAGGTAATAATTTCTTACTAATAGATGAGCCTACAAATCATTTAGATATTGAAACAAGAAATAATTTAGTGAGTTATTTAGAAAAGAAAAAAGGATTTATATTAGTATCTCACGATAGAAACTTTTTAGATAAGGTTGTAAATCATATAATTGCTATAAATAATAGCAACATTGAAATACAACAGGGTAATTTTTCATCTTGGAAAGAAAATAAAGATAGACAGGATAATTTTGAAATAATGCAAAATGAAAGATTACAAAAAGATATAAATAGACTTGAAATTGCCTCTAAAAATGTTGCAAAATGGTCAAATGAAGCTGAAAAAGGAAAAAGTAAAAAATTTAATTCAGAAACTACAATAGACAAAGGATATGTAGGACATAAGGCTTCTAAAATGATGAAAAGTTCAAAGGTTATGGAACAAAGAATTGATAGGGCAATAGATGAAAAAACTAATTTATTGAGAAATGTTGATAGGAATGATAAATTAAAATTGATTCCTTTAACAAGTAATAAAAATCCATTAGTTCTAATAAATAATTTACAAGTAAAATATAATGATAAAACAATATTTAATCCAATTTCATTTGAAGTAAATAATGGAGATAGAGTTGCAATAATAGGAAAAAATGGAATTGGAAAATCAAGTATATTAAAACTTATATTAGGAGAAAAGTTACAATATAATGGCGAGTTCAAAGTTGCAAATGATTTAAAAATATCTTATGTATCTCAAAATACAGATTATTTAAAAGGAAATTTAAAATCATTTGCACAGGAAAACAAAATAGATGAAAGTATTTTTAAAGCAATGTTAGTAAAAATGGGATTATCCAAAAATGATTTTGATACTAATATTCAAGATATGAGTGAAGGGCAAAAGAAAAAAGTATTAATAGCAAAAAGTATTTCAGAACAAGCAAATATTTATATATGGGATGAACCTTTAAATTATATTGATATATTAACAAGGGAACAAATTGAAAATACAATTTTAAATTATAATCCTACTATTATTTTTGTAGAACACGATGAAAGATTTATTGAAAAAATCGCAACAAAAATAATAAATATAGAAAAGTAGGTGTGCGATAAATTACAAGTTATTGAGATGTTTACAAGATTTTGGTATTGTAAACAAATTATATAATGAAATATGAGTAAGCAATTACTCATATTTTTTTGACCTTTTATCTAAAAATAAGCCCTCTTATCTATATTTTATAGACATATTAGAAGCAAAATTATATAATAAAAATAACAAAAGAGAGGAATGAAATTTTGTTATGAATATTCATATAAACAGATCTGTAAATAAAGAATTAGAAAAGAACGAATTAAATATAAATATTGAATCATCAGAAAATAATAATGAAGTAGTAAACTTAATTGAATATATAAAAGAATATAGTAATAATAAAATTGTGGTATATGATGGCTATAATATGATTCAAGTTAGTATTAACGAAATAATGTATTTTTATAGTGAAGGTAATTATAACTTCTGCAAAACCAAAGATAAAGAATATAGAGTAAAAAGCAAACTATATGAAATAGAGAAAAAGAGCAAAGATTTTTTAAGAATATCAAAAAGCTGTATTATAAATATTAAACAAGTTAAGAGTTTTGATATTGGAGAAAACAGAAATATAATCGTAAGGTTTAATGATAACTCTGAACAATTTGTATCTAGGCGAAAGATAAAAGAAGTTATGAATTATTTGGATGAAAGGATGATGTAGTATGAAGTGGCTTAAAAAATATTATATTTATGCTATTGAATTTGTACTTGGAAATATTATATTTAATTTTATTTTTGCAATAATAAAAACATTAACATTAAATAGTATTGGAGCTATCAATGAAACATTTATAGAAAATTTTAAAATAAGTTTTGTAGAAACTTTTGTGGTGTATATAATAATTTATGTAATTGCAGTTATAGCACAAATTCTATATGATAAGTCCATAGTAAATAACCTTAATAATAAATTAAATAAAACAAAAGAAAGGGGGTAATGATTATGAACAATAAAAAAGTAATAATTTGTGTAATACTTGTAATATTAGTAATAGTTGCTATTGGATTTGGAATTTTCAAAGCAACTCATAATGAAAATTATTTATATAACCAAGATGGAACAGTTGTTGATGGAAAGAAAGATTTAATCAATCATTTAAAATCTATTGAAGATGTAAACGAAAGAAAAAATCAAATAGACTTTTCTGTTCAACAAAACATTATAACCCAAGAAGAAGCAAACGAATTATATTAAAAATAGTTATTACATACAATTTTATATAATATTTTAATTAGCAGGTTTTGTTATCTGCTAATTTTCGTTCTATAATATATTCATTCTAATTTATAAGGAGGAATGAATAATGAATGAGAACATTATAAAAATTGTATGTTCAGAAATGAATCAATATTTGAATAATTATCAAATGTCAAAATTGAACGAAACACTTTACAAAAGATTAGATTCTAATGATAATGAAATATCTAATAATGAGTATTTGGATAAATATATTAGCTCTAAAAAATTAGAAGGATGTTCAGATTTAACAATCAGAAATTACAATACACATATTATTAAATTATTTGAATATCTAAATAAAGATATAAGAACGATAGATACAGAAGATATAAGAGATTATTTATCATATTATCAAGGTATAAATAATTCTAAGAGTACAACTATTGATGGAGTAAGAAGATCACTATCTAGTTTTTTTACTTTCTTGGAAGAGGAAGATTATATTATAAAAAATCCTACAAGAAGAATACACAAAATTAAAACAGAAAAATTAGTTAAAGAAACATATTCAGATGAGATATTAGAAAGACTAAGAAATAAATGTGATAATATTAGAAATTTAGCAATTATTGATTTACTTTCTTCATCAGGAATGAGAATAAGTGAACTCGTAAATCTTAATATTGAAGATATTAACTTTGAAAATAAATCATGTATAGTATTTGGTAAAGGTAAAAAAATGAGAGAAGTTTATTTTGATGGTAAAGCAAAATTACATTTACAAGAATATTTAAGTAGTAGAACTGATGATAATAATGCATTAATAGTTAGTCAATATCAGCCTTATAAAAGAATAAGTTATAGAGGAATAGAAACAATGTTAAAAAGACTTGGTAAAGAACTTGGAATATGTAAAGTACATCCACACAAGTTTAGAAGAACATTAGCAACTCGAGCAATAGATAAAGGTATGCCAATAGAACAAGTACAACATCTATTAGGACATACTAAAATTGATACAACACTTCTTTATGCAATGGTTAATCAAAGTAATGTTAGAGTATCTCATAGGAAATACATTTGTTAGTACTATTTTAAAAACATTATCTAAATTGTAATATTTAACGAAAGGAAATAAATAAAGGTAGAAATCAATCTACCTTTATTGTTTTTTTAGCCATTCTATGTATTCTTTTTCAGTACTTACACCTTTACTAATATTTTCTTTCCATTTATTATTATCATCTTTGAAAATTTCAAACTCTCTTGCATATTTAGTATTACTTGGATTTCTTCTTGTTCTTAATAACAATTTTTGATAAACATTTCTATAAATTCTTAAATCATCATTCTCTTGTATTAATTTTTGTTGTACTTTAAAATGACCAATTTCTTTACAAGTCTTACCATTTTCATAAATATTACTACAATATATTTCATCTGATCTATTATCTGGAACAAAGAATTTGCCACAATTTCTACATTTTTTTATTTCAATATTAAGTTTTGCTATTTCTAAAAGTTCTATAAGCAGTGTTTGTATAATATCAGTACATTCAATGAAATAAGAAGAATTTATATTTGCTTTACTAACTATTCTTTGTGTTTCATCTTGCCTCATAGGATAATTAGAATAATCTCTTAATATCTCAAATGCAGATAAATTTATTTTTACTTTATTGTTATCGATTTTTTCTAATGATTTACTACTAACATCACTATTTGTCATAACTTGAAATCTTTGTAATGGAGTTAAGTCTTTTATTTCTTCCAGATTATGCATATTAAATATATATTCGATATCAAGTATTAAGTCTTGCCTAAATAAGCTAAAAATATATTTATTATCGTTAATTAATGTATCTTGTGATTTTTCATATTCATCAGAAGATACAGGATAATCAGAATACCTTATATCTGTTAAATTCAAAAAGAAGTTTATTCCATATTTTTTTATAAGAGTCTTAAAGCTGTCAGGAGTTTCAAAATCTGTGTTAAGAAAATCACAAAGTTGCTCTCCAATATTATATTCTTCTTTCTTTATATGAGAAGTATATGTATTTTGATATTTCTTATATATCTGGTAAATAATTATCTTCTTTTTATTACTCTCATCGAAATAAAATTTATTGCAATTGGTATCTAACATATTAAATAAGCTATCCATAACCTACTCCTAACTACATTTTTTAAATAAATGTTATTTTATTATAAATATTTTATCATAAACTATTGACAGTGTCAAACTTTCATGGTAAACTTATGTTAGTAAACAATAAAATAAATACAATAAAATAACAAATCTATAATTGTATCTAAAAATTGCAAGTAAAAAATGAAACCAAGAAAGGAGGGAGAAAATGGAGGCAGATGAAGTAAAACAAGAAATAATCAGATTATATTATGAGGAACACAAGAGACCATCAGAGATAGCACCTATTATTAAAAAGACACCTCAATATGTATCTAAAATTGTAACTAAAGATAAAAGATATAAAAAAGAGAAACAATACAAGAAACAGCAATCGCTAGAAAGAAAAAAAGCTTATAATAAAGAATATAGCAAAAGTTATGTTAGAAATGCAAAAGAGAAAGAAGATAGAGAAGAATATTATAAATTACTTGCACGAATAGATAAAGATAATAAGGTTTTATCAACTAAAACCGAAATGTCAGATGTTGATTTTGCAAAATGGAATAGGTCTATATATGATTATGCAAATAATTCTAGTAATTTAGTTGTGAAAAAAGATATTAATGTTACATTTGATGTACCTAAAATTGTGAGAAATGTGGTACAAGCAAGTAGCATAAGAAGTTCAAGAGTTTATTAAAAGGATTATTGTATAAAATTGTAAAATCAGGAAAAAATAAGGTAAGGAGGGATAAGATATGGCTGAAGTAAAACAGGATGTTAAAAAGAAAAAATATAAAAAGAAAAATGAATTTAGATTTAACATTATATTTAATAATAATGGAGAAACACTTGAAAGAATAGTTGAAAGAGCATTTGGAAATTATTGCTTAAAAAGTTAATATATCCCAATAATAAATTATAGTAAATAGATAGCAATAAATGAGATAATATGATATAATTCTGGTCAGAAGAGTATCAATATTATCTCATTATTTTTAGCAGGAAGGAGGAAAAATGAGCTTTAATATAATGAATAATATTGATTATAAAGTAGGCATATATATAAGACTTTCAAAAGAAGACGAAGAAAAGGAAAAATATTCAGAAAGCGAGAGTATACAAAATCAAAGAACATTACTTATGCAATATATTAAGGAAAA
This sequence comes from Clostridia bacterium, assembly GCA_017469445.1. Classification (GTDB taxonomy): domain Bacteria; phylum Bacillota; class Clostridia; order TANB77; family CAG-508; genus UMGS1864. The sequence goes on along the minus strand of JAFUGK010000001.1, from coordinate 150,633 downwards.
TAAACTTAATTTTATTTCAGAGTATGTTGATGATGGGGTAAGTGGCACAAGTTTTGATAGACCAGCATTCAATAAAATGATAGAAGATATTGAACAAGGCAAAATAAATATGATTATTACAAAGGATTTATCAAGACTTGGAAGAAACTATGTGCAATCTGGATATTATACAGAAACTTATTTTCCAGAGCATAATGTAAGATATATTGCTATTTTAGACAATATAGATACAGGACTAGACTCTGCAAATAATGATATTGCACCTTTCAAATCTATATTAAATGAAATGTATGCAAAAGACACATCTAAAAAGATAAATAGTGTATTACAATCAAAAAGAAAGCAGGGAGAATATTTAGGAACTGCACCTTATGGATACAAGAAAGATCCAGAAAATAAATATCATTTAATAAAAGATGAAGAAGCAGCAAAAGTTGTTAAAACTATTTTTAGAATGTTTCTTGAAGGATATGGAACAATGCAAATAGCAGATTATTTGTCAGAACAAAAAATACCAATTCCATCTGATTATAATAAAAGAAATAGAGGAACGAAATCAATAACTTATGGCTTATGGGCTCAATCTACAGTTAGATTTATTCTTTCAAATGAGGTATATACTGGAACAGTTATACAAGGTAAGAGAAAAAAGATTAGCTTTAAATCTAAAAAATTCGTAGATGTTCCAGAAGAAGATTGGATAAGAGTTCCTAACATGCACGAAGCAATAGTATCACAAGAAGATTATCAAAGAGCAAGAAGAATAATTGAAGATACAAAAGGTTCAAGAGTTGTTGAAAACGATTATTTGTTTAAAGGACTATTAAGATGCTATGATTGTAAGGGATATATAGGAATAAGAAGTCCAGATAAAAATGGTAATATATATGGCAGATGTCAAAGATATGGACGATATGGAAAATTTGATGTATGTTCTCCACATAATTTTAATTATCAAGTTTTTGAAGAAAGTATGATAGTAGTTTTAAGAGAAATTTGCAAAGAGTATTCAAATAAGAAAAAACTTGAAGAAATTGCAAAAAAGTCTAAATCAAAAGAAGATAAGAAATTGGATTTAGAAAATAAAATTGAGAATTATAAAACTCAAATAAAAAAGGAAACAAGAAAACTAGAACTATTATATGAAGATAGACTTGCAGAAATTATAACAGTTGAAAACTATATTGAAAATGCAAATAGAATTAAGAATGATGCCCACGACTTACAAAAAAGAATTAAAGAACTTGAAAAAGAGCTTAATGGAGAAGATAAGCAAATAGATAAAAATGAAAAGTTGAATAATTTGGTAGATGAGTTCTTGAATATGGAAAAACCAAATAAAGAGATAATTAGAGAATTTATAGAAAGAATAGAAATTCATAGTGATAAACAAGTTGATATTTATTTTAACTTTAAACCACTACAAGAATTAAATGACAATTTAGAAAAATTTATATGTGCTAAAAAGGAATATGAGAGAAAGGCTGTATAGCAAGGGTTTGTGGCTAAAAAGAGAGAATATAAAAAATGGTCACAACAACAGTACACACATGGCGCAATATGGACAATATGGGCATTTGCTTGCTTAAAAGATGGAGATAAGGCAGTTAAGTATTATAAATATATTGTACCAATAGAACATGCTAGAACAAGAGAATTACAAAATAAATACAAAGTAGAGCCATATGTGATTGTTGCAGATATGTACACAGCTCCTAACTTAATTGGAAGAGGAGGATGGACATGGTATACAGGTTCAAGTTCATGGTTTAATAAAGTTGGAATAGAAGAAATATTAGGACTTAAAATAATTGATGGAAATTTAAGTATTTCGCCATGTATAGATTCTGAATGGAAAGAGTATTCTATTAGATATAGGTATAAAACTAGTATATATAATATAAAAGTAAGAAATCCGAACAATAGGCAAAGTGGAATAACTAACTTTAAGCTTAATGGAGAAGAAGTTGATGTAAAGAAAGTTAAGTTAGTAGATGATGGACGAATAAATGAGATAGAGATAATAATGTAACAAAAATGTAATAAAGCCTAATTCCCTACAAGGAGTTAGGCTTTATTACTTTGACTAAAAGACTTTTTGTAATTAATTGTAAAAACTAAAAGACAAATCGATAAAACCATTAAAAAACAAACAAATTTTTCTAAAATTAACATAAGATGTAACATTTGACATTACAATTTTATAAATATAAAATTACAAAAATACAAATGAAGCGAAATTCCAAAACGGAATAAAAAAGAGCAAAAGAAAAGATAAGAAAAGTTCAAAAGAGAAGTTTGAAAGTGAAAAATATTATTGTAATCATGATAGGAACGATAGAATTTCTGTTAGACGAGGCAAAAACAAATTAAAAGGCAAGGGCGCATATGTGTATATGTAACCGCGTTTTAATTTGTCTTTAACGAAGTATAACTGGAATTATATCGTTCCTACAAGGGGGAGGAAAAATGCAGGTTATTAAGAGAGATGGAAGAGTAGCAGACTTCAATTTAGAAAGAATTGTAAAAGCAGTTACATTAGCAATGTCACAAACTCCAGGGGGAGTAGATATTGATTTAGCAAATAAAATTGCAAATCAAGTTGAAAGAAGTTTAGAAGGGAAAACACAAGCAAGTGTTTATGAAATTCAGGATTTAGTAGAGAAAAAATTAATGGCATCTTCAAGAAAAGAAGTTGCACAAAGCTATATTACATATAGATATAATAGAGATGTAGCAAGAAAATCTAGAACAAAAGAAGTATTTTTGGATATTATTGGCGCAAAAGCAAATGATATAACAAGAGAAAATGCAAATATGAATGCAGATACTCCTGCTGGAATGATGATGAAATTTGCAAGTGAAACAACAAAACCTTTTGTAGATGATTTCCTATTATCAGCTGAGGCTAGAAAGGCTGTTAAAGATGGATTTATACATATTCATGATAAAGATTATTACCCAACAAAGAGTTTAACATGTATACAACATCCATTAGATAAGATATTAGATAATGGATTTAAAGCAGGACATGGATCTTCAAGACCAGCAAAAAGAATAGAAACTGCAAGTATATTAGGATGTATTTCAATGGAAACGGTTCAAAATGAAATGCATGGAGGACAAGCTATACCTGCATTTGACTTTTATCTAGCACCATTTGTAAGAAAAACACTTCATGAAGAGCTAAAGAAGATAGAAATGCTACTTGGAGAAGATTTATCTAAATTATATGATAAAAAAATAGAAGATTATATTAAAAAAGATTTAGATGGATTAAATGGCGAAGAAAGAAGCTTTCAAGCAGCTATAAACTCAACAGTTGATAGAGTTCATCAATCTATGGAAGCATTTATACATAATATGAATACTATTCATTCTAGGGGAGGAAACCAGGTTGTATTTAGTTCTATAAACTATGGAACAGATACATCTGCAGAAGGAAGATGTATAATAAGAGAGATACTTCTTTCAACAGAAAGAGGCGTTGGAAATAACGAAACTCCAATATTCCCAATACAAATTTGGAAAAAGAAAAAAGGAGTAAATTACTTACCAGAAGATAAAAATTATGATTTATATAAATTATCTTGCAAGGTTGCTGCAAAAAGATTTTTCCCTAATTATATAAATTTAGATGCTACATTTAATGTACATCCAAAATGGGATGCAAATGATCCAAAAAGATACATTTATGAGTGTGCTACAATGGGATGTAGAACAAGAGTATTTAAAAATAGACATGGAGAAAATACTTCAATAGGAAGAGGCAATTTATCTTTTACAACTATAAATCTTCCAGGTTTAGCAATAGAATCTGCTCTAGAAGCACAAGCAAAAACAGGAGTAAAATTTGAGCTTGGTAAAAATTCTGGAGAAAACATGACAGCTGCATATAAGAAGGCTGTTAAGAAAATATTTATGAATAAACTAGAAGACTATGCAGGAATTGTTGCAAGACAATTGTATGATAGATATAAATTCCAATGTACAGCTATAGCAAAGCAATTTCCATTGCTAATGGCAGGTTTATGGCAGGATAGTGATAAGTTAAAACCAAATGATGTAGTCGAACCAGTATTAAAACATGGAACACTTGGAATAGGGTTTATAGGACTAGCAGAAGCTCTTACTGTTCTTATAGGAAAACACCATGGGGAATCTGAAGATGCACAAAAACTAGGATTAGAGATAATAGGTGAGTTACATGAATTAGTAGATGGCTTTGCAGAAAGATATGATTTAAATTATTCAGTTTTAGCAACACCAGCAGAAGGACTTTCTGGTAGATTTACAAAAATTGATAGAAATAAATATGGAGTAATAGCAGGGGTAACAGACAAAGATTATTATACAAATAGCAATCATGTCCCTGTATGGTATAAATGTACAGCAGAGCACAAAGCAAAAATAGAAGCTCCATATCATGCTTTAACAGAAGGTGGACATATATTCTATATAGAACTTGATGGAGATGCAACACATAACCCAGATACAATAGAAGCTGTGGTTGATTTAATGGATAAATATAATATGGGATATGGAAGTGTAAACCATACTAGAAGTAGATGTATGTCATGTGGTTTTGAAAACGCAGATGCAAACCTTATAAAATGCCCTGTTTGCGGAAGCGAAGACATAGATACAATTCAAAGAATTACTGGATATTTAGTTGGAACAACATCACGTTGGAATAGTGCTAAACTTGCAGAACTTAAGGATAGAGTTAATCACATAGAGGGAGAATTTGAAAAATAATTGCGTTTTGGCGTTGTTAAACTGCGTTCGAAAATCCTGCGACGTACCATCGTACGCCTCGGATTATTTTCACTTGTTTGCCTAGCCAAAAGCACAATTCTTTTTCAAATTAATTGGAAAGAAAGTTAAAAATATGAAATTGAAATAATTAATTGGAACATACTTTTAGTCAAGTATATCGGAAAGTATCTTTCAATTGACAGGAAAGGATGAACTTTATGAACATAGCGGGATTTTACGATGAAAGTATATCTAATGGCTTGGGCTGGAGAGCAGTATTATTTGTAAGTGGATGCCCTCATCATTGCCAGGGATGCCATAATGCAGTTGCACAAGATTATGGCTATGGTAAGAAGTTTAATAAAGAGGAAATAATAAATAGAATTATGGATAACTCTATTTTAAAAGGTGTTACAATAAGTGGAGGAGAACCTCTTTGCAAAGAAAATATTGCAGAAGTATTAGATTTTATAAAAGAGGTAAAACAAAAAAGACCTAATTTTAATATTTGGTGTTATACAGGTTATACATTAGAGCAATTGGAAGAAAGAAATGATGAAGTAACTAATGATTGCCTAAATAAGATAGATGTATTAGTTGATGGCAGGTTTGTAGAATCTAAAAAGGATCCTACATTGAAATTTAGGGGCTCATCAAATCAAAGAATAATTGATGTTCACAAATCTTTGCAGGAACACAATATTACGCAACTTGCAATTTAAATTTTTATAAAATTATATAATACATACTCCAAGTAATAATAATATTTTGTAGCGACGCGCAGTTTGGAAGGACTCGTTTTCATACAGATTAGCTAGATTAACTTTTCTGATTTTGAAAATTTTATAAGTCTCTTATATGATTAGTCCGACCAGTAAGGAGCAAAAAATATTATTATTACTTGGAGTTTTGTATATATTTTAAAAGATAAATGGAATTAAATGGAAAATGTTTGCTCAAAGTATTGAAAATTAACAAATTTGTGATATAATATATGCGTAAAGGTTATATGTGATAGCCTTCGGAATTATTTTTCGGAGGCTCTGTTGGCCTCCAAATGTAAAGAAAGGAGGCCAATATGAGAAATACAGGGAGTTTTAAATTAAAATGGGTTAGCCTTGGAAAAGCAGGACAAAAGTTTTTAGACAGAGAAGAAGTGTTAAAAGTATTTGAAGGATTAAAACAGGACTATCCGGACAATAACACAATTTCTAAAAAACTTTTGGAAATTCTTCCAGAGCTAGAGTGGATTAAGATTGATAAAGACATTAATGCCACTCAGAAAGTGCCTTTTATTACATATGGAATGTATGGAAAAACAGGCTTTTTAAAAATCCCTAGGTATCATCGTATTGTATGGGGAATACTTCTTAGGTATACCCAGTAACCAAACAAGACCTTCTTATGATTTTCGATAAGGGGGTCTTAATTTTTTGTGCTTAATATGATATAATTTTAATGTAAAGGAGACCAACTATGCAAAATTTGTATAAAGAAACCAAATTTATATTAGAAAAATATAATATAAAGGCAAATAAAAGTTTAGGACAAAATTTTTTAATTGATGAAGAAACTGTAAATTCTATAGTAGATGCTGCAAATATTTCCGGGCAAGATTTAATAATAGAAATAGGACCAGGCCTTGGAACACTTACTCAAAGGATTATAGAAAAAGCTGGAAAAGTAATTTGTATTGAACTAGATTCTAGAATGATAGATATACTCGAAGAAAGATTTGCTTTATATGATAATATTAAAATAATACATGAGGATGTATTAAAAGTTAATTTAAATGAACTAATCGAAAAAGAAAAGGAAAATACCAATATAACTTGTGCTAAAATTGTAGCTAATTTGCCATATTATATAACAACACCAATTGTTATGAAATTACTAGAGGATAAATTAGATATTGAAAGTATAACTATAATGATTCAAAAAGAGGTTGCTCAAAGACTGATAGCAGAACCAGGAGATAGCTTATCTGGGGCAATAACATATGGAATACATTATTATACTGAACCTGAATTTGTAACAGAGGTTTCACGTAATTCTTTTATACCTGCTCCAGAAGTGGATTCAGAAGTGATAAAATTGAATATTAAGAAGAAACAGGATATATTAGTCGAAAATGAAGGAAGGCTATTTAAAATTATAAAACTAGCATTCATGCAAAGACGAAAAACTTTGATAAATGCACTTTCAAATGGGAATATATTTGAAAGCAAAGAGCAAATTGAGAATATGCTAAAGGAATTAGGAATAGATACTAAAATAAGAGGAGAAAAGCTTACTCTTGAACAATTTGCACAAATTGCAAATTATAAAATAAATAAATGATTGGATATTTACATCCAATCATTTATTTCTATTTTATGTATTTTTTTAATTTCATCATTTAATTTATCAATATGTTCTTGCCTAGATTTTAAAGCTTCTTTATATTCTTCCAAAACTTGATTATAATTTTCTATGGTTTCACCTTCATGTAAATTATAATCAATAAGTTCTTTATAATCTTTCTTATCACGAGGATTTGTTGTACTATTGTACTCATATAAATATTGAGAAACAGTTTCTAATCTTTTAATTTGCCCTGATAAATATTTGATGTATTTTTCTACATTTGATATTTCAGTATAAGTTTCTTCTTCTATAACTTCAAAAAGCATATGTACAATTTGTGGATTCATAGGGCTATAGTTTGGATTTTTGGCATTTGGTCTATTTGCAATAGAAGAAGGAATAGTTTTATCTGCAATTATTTGTAATGTTTCAGAAACATCAATGTGTGATTTGTATTGACGTTTACTAACAATTGCATCAAACTCATCTGCCACCCTTATAATTTGCCCCTCATAAGGTAAATCTTCTTTTACAACACCATTTGGATATCCGGTACCATCAAGCCCTTCATGATGGTATAAAGGACCATTTGCATATGGACGTAGTTTTAAATCATCCATACACATTTTGTAACCTATAGTTGTGTGTGTTTTCATAACTTCAAATTCTTCATCAGTAAGTTTACCATTTTTTTGTAAAATTTCTTGTGGAATAAATATTTTGCCGATGTCATGTAAGTATGCACACATTGTGCAATATACAATAAATTTTTTGTTTAAACCTAGCTTTTGACAAATTTTACATGTTAAACTTGCTACATTTTCGCTATGTTTTAATGTAAAGACATCAAGATTAGACAATGTATTTAATTGATAGCGCATACTTTCATTTAAGTTATATGATTTTAAATTGGTTTTATCATAAAAATCAAATTCTTTATTCATACTAAATCTCCATAATTTATTTTGAATATATTGTATATCTATTTTCAAAAGAAAGTCAATAGTTAGTATTAATATTTATTGCAATCTATAAACAAAATTTATTGAAAAATCTTGATAAATTATATTTTTTAATATATTATTAAAGTGATTTTCAAAAATAAGGGTGAGATAAGTGTATTTAAAAAAATTAGAACTACATGGATTTAAATCTTTTGCAGATAAAACAATATTAGAATTTATGCCTGGAATTACTGCTGTTATTGGACCAAATGGATCTGGGAAAAGTAATATTTCAGATAGTATAAGATGGGTTTTAGGAGAACAAAGTATGAAATCTTTAAGGGGTACAAAGTCTGAAGATATTATATTTGCTGGAACTCAAAATAGAAAGTCTTTAGGTTTTGCTGAGGCTTCTATTGTTATCGATAATAGTGATGGAAAATTACCAATAGATTATAGAGAAGTCACTGTTACAAGAAGAATATATAGAAGTGGAGAGTCTGGTTATTATATAAATAAAGCACCATGTAGGCTTAAAGATGTTCAAGAGCTATTTATGGATACAGGTATTGGTAAAGATGGATATTCAATAATAGGTCAAGGTAGAATTGATGAAATACTAAGTAATAAATCTGAAGATAGAAGACATATTTTTGAAGAAGCTGCCGGGATTGTAAAATATAGAGTAAGAAAAGTTGAATCAGAAAAGAAACTAGAACAAACCAAACTAAATCTGCTTAGGATAACAGATATTTTAACCGAAATAGAAGGAACAATAGAACCATTAAGAATTCAATCAGATAAGGCAAAGAAATTTTTAGATTTAAGAGAAGAATTAAAGGGGATTGAAATTGGGCTATTCTTACATAATATAGATAACTATAAAGAAAAAATAGCTGAAATTGTGAAAGATGTAGATATTTTATCTGAACAAGAAAATGGAGAAGAAACTAAATTAGAAGAACAAAAAAATAAAAAAGAAGAACTTAAATTAGAATTAGAAAATATTATACAAGAGGTAGAACGACTACAAAATATAGGATTTGAAACTTCAAATAAAATAGAAAAAATAAATTCAGATATAAATGTTACTAAGCAGAAAACCGAAAGTAATATAGAAAATATAGAAAGATATAAAAAAGAAATTGAAGAATTAGCAGAAAAAATAAAGAATTTGCAAGAAGAAAAAGAACAAAAGTTAAGCAAAAAAACATCACTATTTGCAGATAAAGAAAAATTTGAAAAAGAATTAAAAGAAAAAGAGGAAGAACTTGCAAAACTAACAAGTACACTATCTAGTAAAGAACTAGAGATGGAAGAAAAGAAGAAAATATTAAATAAAAATGTTGATACTAAGTACGAGTTATTAGCACAAATTAATACTTATGATGCTAATTATGATAATCTTAAAAAAAGCGAAAAAACTTGTGAGGAAGAGCAAAGAAGTTGTATTTCTGAATTAGATGCACAAAGATTAGAGAAAGAAGAAATAGCTAAAAGATTTCAAGAAATAGAAGCTGATAGAAACAAAATTAATAAAGAGTTAGAAGAATATGATAAGCAAAAAGAAGAAAGCGAAGCAAGAAAAAAAGAATATGACACTAAAATAAATAATCTTGAAATGGATTTAAGAGTAAAAGAATCAAAACTTAAATTTTTGATTGAAACAGAAAGAGAAAAAGAAGGTTATAGCAAGAGTATAAAATCAATTTTAAAAGCATCTGAAAATGATGCTAATCTAAAAAAAGGTATGCATGATGTTTTAGCTAATATTATATCAGTTCCAAACGAATACCAAACAGCAATAGAAATGGCACTAGGACAAGCAATGCAAAATATTGTTACAGATACTGAAGAAACAGCCAAAAAACTTGTAGAGTATTTAAGAAAGAATAATTTAGGTAGAGCATCTTTTCTTCCAATAACATCAGTAAAAGGAAAAAAGATAGAAAAAGTAAATTCTAAAAATATTGGTGGTGTTATAGGAATAGCATCAGATTTAGTAAAATATGATGCTATATATGAAAAAATAATATTAAATTTACTTGGAAGAACCATAATTGTAGATGATATGGATTCAGCTATTGCTTTAGCTAAGCAAAATTCATATACATTTAGAATTGTTACATTAAATGGCGATATTATAAATCCATCAGGTGCAATTACAGGTGGATCAGTGACTACTAAAACTGCAAACATACTAGGTCGTAAAAAGGAAATAGAAGAATTAGAAAAAGAAGTAAAAAAATTAAGCAAAGAATTAGAAAAAGTGCAAAATGATAAAAAAGAGTATTTGGCAAGTATACAAGATGTTTTAGCAAAATTACAAGAATTAGAGCAAATAAGACAGGAAAAAGAAATAATATATGCGACAGAAAAACAAAAGGTAACATCTATAGAAAATAATGTTTTAAAGCTTGAAAACAGACTTGCAAAGCTTAAAGAAGATAAGCAAAATATAATAGTAGAAAAAGAAGAAAATAGAAAACAGAAAGTAACAACAGAAGAAGAAATTGTAAAATTAGAAGAGGAAGTAGCAACACTAAATACTATTATAGAAGATTTTGCAAAGCAAAATAAAGATAACCAAAAATATATAGATGATCTAAATTTTGATATTACTAATTTAAAAATATCAGTATCTTCTTTTAATGAAAGTGAAGCATCAATAGATGAAATTGTAGAAAGGGTAAATTTAGATATAGAAAATTCTAGCAAATCAATAGAGAATAAAAAGAAGATATGTGAAGATTTAAAGCTAGAAAACCAGAAAAATGATGATCAAATTGTAATTTTCATGCAAGATATAGAAAATGCAAAATTAGAAGTAAGTAGTAGCTCAGATAAAATAGCAGAATTAAAAGAAAGCAGAGCAAATAAGAATGATGAATTATCTAAAATAGAAGAAGATATAAATAGCAAATTAGAATTAATAGATAATTTGAAAGAGCAAATAAGCAAAATAGAAATTAAAAAATCTAAACTAGAAGTAGAATTAGAACAAGTTATAAATAAAATGTGGGAAGATTATGAAATCACTCCAAATAATGCTGAAAACTACTCAAAACCAGAAAATGTTACAGAAGTTCAAAAACGAGTAACCAAGCTAAGAGAACAAATTAAGGCACTAGGTAGCATAAACATAGATTCAATAGAAGAATATAAAAAGACTAAAGAAAGATTTGACTTTATGCAGGAACAGAAAAAAGATTTGGAGCAATCAAGTGAAAAACTAAAAAAAGTAATAAGTGAAATGACAGAAGTTATGAAAAAACAATTTGCCGAGCAATTTAAAATAATAAATAAAAACTTTGGAGAAATATTTGCAGAATTATTTGGAGGAGGAAAGGCTAATTTAAAATTAGCAGACGAAGACAATGTTTTAGAAAGTGGAATAGATATAGAAGCACAACCACCAGGAAAAAAATTACAAAATATGATGCTATTATCTGGAGGAGAAAAAGCCTTAACTGCTATAGCATTATTATTTGCAATATTAAAAATAAATCCAGCACCATTCTGCGTATTAGACGAGATAGAAGCTGCATTAGATGACGTAAATGTTTATAGATTTGCCGAGTATTTAAAGAAATTTACAAAGCAAATTCAATTTTTAGTAATAACACATAGAAAAGGAACAATGGAAGCAGCAGATACAGTTTATGGAATTACAATGGAGGAAAATGGAATATCTAAACTATTATCAATGAAGTTAAATTAGACATTATGTAAAGAAAATGATATAATATAAGTAGTAGTAAACACAATTATAAAAAGGGAGGATATATCCATGGAAAAAAATAGCATCGAGCGGAAATACACGAATTTCTGGAAAATCTTGCGAGAAATCGTAATTTTCTGGCTGGTTATGTTTGTAATCAACTGTGTTGTGTACATCCCCGGAACGAGTTGGGGTGTTGAGGCTGTCAATTTATTTGCAATTGCGCTTTGTGTATTTGCATTTACAAGACGGCGCAACAAACGGCGCCTAATGATATTCCTCATCGGAGGAATATATGTCGCAGGAGCTATTTGGTATAACTGGGGGTGGATAAATGCAGTAGTTCATTTGGCTTTCTTGTGGAGGTTGAATTGCATCAATGACCTAAAGAGACCAGATGAATGGTAAGACCTTTTGCAGAGATATCTATTTGGTATCTCTGCTTTTTTGGGCTAGATTTACATAAATTGACTTTTGCGTAGAATTTTGGTACAATTATATTAAGGAAAACAAATTACTTAAGGAGGAAAACAACATGGGAATTTTACGGTTTATAGGCAAACTCTTTAGTACAGCACTTTGGGCGATTTTTATGCCGTTCTTTGCTATTGGAAGATGGACAAGAGATATTTTTTACGGCATAATAATGCTAAGACTTTTTAAAAATATTAGGGGTAGTGTGTTTTTTGTTGTCGCTATTGTAATTCCTCTGTTCGTTTATGGTACAATGAATCAAATGAAAATCAATGCTTCTCAGAGGCTTGAAAGTAATATGGATTATGTACTAAAAAATGAATGGAAAGGAACGAGCATTAATGCCAGAGTGCCTTCTGGTGCAATTGGATTTGTATTTACAAAAAGCGAGGCAATGAAAATTGCAAAAAAAGTAGAAAGCAAATACAATTACAGAGCTAAGGCACGGCATGACAACAGAAATTTGGGGTTTTACGTAGCTCCTAATATAGTGTATGACCAGTTCATTACGGTGGATTGGGAAGGAGGGTATATACGAATAAAAAATAAAGAGTGAGATTCCTTATTTAAGCAGGCGATGCCTGCTTAAATTCTGCCAAAACTCAATGGAAGAATGTCCTAAAATTGACAAATTTTGAAAAATGAGATATAATATAAAAGTAACTGAATTTTAATTTTTAAAATGAGGGAGAGAAATAAAAATGAAAACAAAAAGAATCCTATCAATACTTATGATAGCTATTTTAGTTAGCATAGTATTTGCAGGAATTTCGTATTGTGCAACAGGTATTGTAAATGGCAAAACAGTTAGAATTAGAAAATCACCTTCAATGGATGGAGAAATTCTAACAAACGTATACAAAAAAGATGAAGTACAAGTACTTGGAAAAGAAGGACAATGGTACAAAGTTACATATGAAGATTATGAAGGCTATATATATGAAACATATTTAAATGTAGATGATGCAGACATCCCTTCAAATGATGAAAAAACAGATTATATAGTTACAGTAGATAATAATGAGGCAGCTAGTGAAGTAAGTGTTAAGGAAATAAGAATAAATGAAGTATATAAGTTAAATAAAGATGCTAAATTACACGTTTTACCTTTAATTTCATGTCCAGTATTAGAAACAATTAGCTCTGGAAATGAAGTTACTGTAATACAAGTAGTAAACAATTGGGTTTATGTAGAAGCAAATAATAAGATAGGCTGGATATTAAAATCAGCAGTTGAAGAATCAGTTACAAATAAAGAAACAAATACAGAAAATAATAATGAAGAAGAAAACAATTCAGAAGAAACTTCTACAAAACTTGGATATGTCAATGTGGAATTAGCAAATGTTAGAGAAGGTGCAACAACTGAAGCTGAACACATAATAACATTAAAATTAAATGATGAAGTAAAAATTTTAGGTGAAAAAAACGGATGGTATAATATACAATATAAAGATATAACTGGTTATATAAGTAAAAGGTTAGTATCTGATGAAAAAACATCTATAACAACATCTAGAAGTATTACAACATCAAGAAGCTTAACTTATTCAAGAGTTAATGTACAAAATAATGTAGTAGAAGCTACAACTAATGCAACAGTAGAAGCTGTTGAAACTAAAAAAGAGCAAGAAGCGGCAGAGCAAGCTAGAATAAAGGCTGAACAAGAAGCAGCAGCTAAAAAAGCTGCTGAAGCTAGAGCAAGAGCAAGAGCTAAAGCACAAGCTGCAGCAAAAGATACACCAGTTGTATTAAATGGAACTGGTGCAACAGGTTCACAAATAGTAGAATATGCTAAAAACTATATCGGAAATAAGTATGTAAGAGGTGGAAACAGTCCTGCTACAGGATTTGACTGTTCAGGTTTTACATCTTATGTATATAAACAATTCGGTTACAGTTTGAGTAGAACTACATCAGGTCAAGCAGCAAATGGAAGAAACGTTGATAAAAGTGAATTACAACCAGGTGATATAGTAGTATTCCAAAATAGAGCTAAAACAAATATAGGGCATGTTGGTATATATATAGGAAATGATAAATTTATACATGCTGAAAATTCAGGTACAGGAGTTACAATAACTTCATTATCTAGTAACTATTATTCACAAAGATTTGTTTGTGCAAGAAGAATTATTTAAATTGGGGGCAATTTTATTTATAGGAGTGAATTATAATTAATAGACCAATTTTAATAATATGTTTAGGATTTATAATAGGTATAATATGGGGGCTATACTTTAAAATAAGTATAGCTCCTTTTTGTGCTATTTTCATATTATTTATTTTAGTATATAAAGGGAAATATAGAAAAATATTAAATATTTTTAGAAAAGCATTAATTATTATTTTTATAATGTGTATAGTAGGCAATTTATATGTTAATGCAAAAGATAAAGAATATAGCTATGTATATATGAACACACAAGGATGTGGTGATGCATTAGTAATAAGTAATAAAGAAGAAGGTAAATATAATAATTCATATATTATACAAAAAGATGGCAAGAAATTTATATTAAGGTTAAATAAAAAGTATGAGATATGCTATGGCGATTTTATACATATAGAAGGAGAATATCAAAAGCCACAAATTGCTAGAAATTATAAAGGGTTTGACTATTCGATATATTTAAAATCCAAAAATATATATGGAATAATTATTTCTGACAAAGTAGAAATAATTAAGGAAAAACAAATTAGTTTTTTTAATCTTTTTATAAATAACATAAGGAATAAAATTACTTATAATATAGAAAAACTTTTTGGAAAAGGAAATGAAGCGGGGTTAATATTAGGCTTGCTAATTGGGGATAAATCCTTAATTGACGAAGATGTTTCCAACAGCTTTAAAGATAGTAGTTTAGCACATGTTTTAGCAATTTCTGGTCAACATATTTCATATATTGTGCTTGCAATAACTTTGTTATTAAAAAGTATATGTATAAGTAAAGTAAAAAGAAAGATAATAACAATTCTTGTTTTAATATTTTTTAATTTTTTAGTAGGATTTTCTCCATCAATATTTAGAGCAGGAACAATGGGAATTTTAATTATTTTATCTGGAATAATATATAGAAAGTCTGATATATTTAATAATCTAGCTATATCATTACTAATAATATTTTTACTAAATCCCTTTGCTATATACAATGTAGGATTATGGTTATCATATGGAGGAGTATTAGGGATAGTACTATTTTTGAAAAAACTAGACATAAACTTAGAAACTAATGACAATATATTAAAAAAATTGAAAGATATTTTATTAATTTCAGTATCTGCTCAAATTATGATTATACCAATAATGATAATCAATTTTAACAAAATTTCTTTAATGTTTTGGCTTTCAAATTTATTAACTTCTCCAATTGTAGCTATATGCATAATTTTAGGATTTGTTATAGTCTTTATATCTTTTATTCAAATTAAAATTGCTAATTTTCTTGCAATTCCAATAAAATTCTTGATACAAATTTTAATAAATATAGCAGATTTGATTTCAAAGATTCCATTTTCTAATTTACTAATTACCACACCAAGTTTAATTTGGGTTATTGTGTATTATTTGCTTTTAATAATTTTCATTAATCATGCAAAACAAAACAAAAGAGAGTATATGATAGAGAAAAAGATTAAAAAAAGCATTATGAAAAATTATAAAAAATTATTATTAATGATAATTGTTTTAATACTAGTAATATATGTTTTTCAAATATTTACAAGACAATTAAATATTTATTTTGTTAATGTAGGACAAGGAGATTGTACATTAATTGTTACTAAAACAAGAAAGACTATTTTAATAGATGGAGGAGGGAATGATTCATATGATGTTGGGGAGAATATATTAATTCCATATTTACTAGATAGAGGAATAAGTACTGTAGACTATATTATTATAAGTCACTTTGATAGTGATCATGTGCGGGCGGACTTCTAACTGTGATGGAAAAACTAAAAGTAAAACATGTAGTAATTAGTAAACAAGGAATAGATAGTGAAAATTATAAAAAATTTAAAGAAATAGTAAAAAAGAAAAAAATTAAAATAATATGTGTAGGAGCGATGCAAAGATTAAAAATAGAAAGCGATTTATATTTTGAAATTTTATGGCCCAATAATGAAAATTTAATTCCAGAAAATGTATTAAATAATAATTCAATAGTTTGCAAATTATACTATAAAAACTTTTCAATGCTATTTACAGGAGATATAGAAGAAATAGCTGAAAAACAAATTCTTAATTTGTATAAAAATAACTTAAAAATATTTCATTCTACCATTTTAAAAGTAGCGCATCATGGCTCTAAAACATCAAGTACACAAGAATTTTTAGATATAGTAAAACCAAAAATAGCTTTAATTGGAGTGGGGGAGAATAATAAATTCGGACATCCAAATCATGAGGTTTTAGAAAGAATAGAAAATATGCGGAGCCAAAATATATAGAACAGACAAGATGGGAGAAATATCAATAACTGTAGATGGAAAGGGGAGAATAAAAGTAAAGAAGTTTATAGAATATACAAATGTAGAAAAATTAAGTTTATAGTGTATAAATTCTAAATATATACAAATAATATCATCATCAAATAAAAAGGATGATGAGTATGAGAAAGTATTGGATATTTGCAACTTTAATTGCATTAATAGTTATTAGCATAATTTCTATGTATTACATATATATGATTTTTATGAATAGTAGTAATAATAAAATAGATTTAGATGAAATGGCAAGAGTAACTGTTGAAAATGGAGTAAACACATTTGCACCAACGATTACAACAAGTACTAGCCAAGAAAAGGTATCGCCTAATGCTACACTTGTAATAAAAAAGCATTATTCAAAATGTGGACATACTACAAAAGAATATGCTGAAATTCCTGAAGAGTTTGTTAATATGGATGAAGAAGAAATAAAAAAAGAATTCCATGATTGGGAATTAAAGGGTTTTTCTCCTGACGAAATTGTTATATTAAAAGAAGTATCAGGAATTTGTGATGAACACTTTATTTTAAGACAAAAAGATGGATTTATTGCAGTATATACAGAAAAAAATAGCGGAGAAGAAGAACTAAAGCAAACAACGGATATATCAGTAAGCTATTTAACAGAACAAGATAGAAAAAATCTTGAAAGCGGAATAGTGGCGATAGGTAAGGAAGAACTAAATAGTGCATTAGAAGATTTTGAATAAGAAAAAAGATGCTTTTTTAAGCATCTTTTGCTTCTTTTTTTACTTTTGAAAATGTTTTAAAATACATTATAAGAGCAAATAGTGTTAGGGCTAAAGCAATGTAATATAAATACATATCAAATGTATAATTTAAATTAAATTGTCTGTTTAACATTGAAACAAGTATAGCTATATAGAATACTACTGTAGCTGCTTTGCCATACCATCTGCTTCCAATAACTGTTTTCTTATCATAAAGGAAAGCTGCACCAGAAATCATTAACAATTCTTTTATTATAACTATTATTAAGATCCATAAAGGAATAATGTTTTGAACCACTAATACTATTAAAGTTGATATTTGTGTAAATTTGTCTGCAAGAGGATCAAATAATGTTCCAAAATCTGTTACAAAATTAAATTTTCTTGCAATATATCCATCTAGAACATCTGTAATTCCTGAAATTGTTAAGAAAACTACAGCTAAAATATAATTTTCGTTTAATGCAAAATAGAAAATGACTGGTATGAGTAAAAATCTAATGCCTGTTAATATGTTTGGTACATGTTTAAACATTTTAATTCCTCCATTTATTATTAATTATTTTACCATAAATTTTAATTTTTCACTATCTAAATCTATAAAAATTGTTTGGACATTTTGTAATTCGCCTCTAAGTAACATATCTGAAAGTTCATCTTCTACATATTTTTGGATTGCACGTCTTAAAGGTCTTGCTCCATATTTTAAATCAGTTCCATTTTTTAATATATATTTTTTTGCTTCTTCAGAAACTTCTAATTTTATATGCTTTTCTAATAAGGCTTTTCTAGTATCCTCTAAAAGTAAATCAATAATTTGTATAAGCTCGTTTTCTGTTAATGAATCAAAAACTAAAATCTCATCTACTCTATTTAAGAATTCTGGTCTAAAGGTTTGCTTTAAGGAATCCGTAATTTTTCCTTTATCAACAGTTTCTTTAGCAAATCCAATAGAATTATTATTTAGGTTAGAACCAGCATTAGATGTCATAATAATAATAGTATTCGCAAAATTAACAGTATTTCCTTGTGAGTCTGTAAGTTTACCATCATCTAATACTTGTAATAAAATGTTAAATACATCTGGATGAGCTTTTTCTATTTCATCTAGAAGTATAATAGAATATGGTTTCCTTTTTACTTTTTCAGTTAATTGACCAGCATCATCATACCCTACATATCCTGGGGGAGAGCCAATTAACTTTGAGGTTGAATGGCTTTCCATATATTCAGACATATCAAAACGAATTATTGCATCTTCATTTCCAAACATTTCACAAGCTAAAGCTTTTGCAAGTTCTGTTTTTCCAACACCTGTTGGACCAACAAACATAAAAGAAGGTGGCCTTTTTGTGCTTTGAAGTCCTGCTCTATTTCTTCTAATTGTTCTTGCAACACTAGATACAGCAGTATCTTGACCTATTATTCTTTTATGAAGATTTGCTTCTAAATTTAATAATTTTTGTGTTTCTGCCTCTGTAATTTTCTTTACAGGAATCTTAGTAGAACTTTCTATAACTTCAGCAATGTCAGCAACAGTTAGCTCTTGAAGTGTTAGTTTAGATTCTAATTCTTTAATTTTTGCTACTAAATTACATTCTTTTGTTTTTAAATCTGCAGCTTTTTTATAATCTTCAATAGAATCAGAAGAAACAGCATCTTCTTTTTCAGCTTCTATCTTTTTTAGATCGCTTTTTAATATTTCAAGCTCTGCAAGTGTTGTATTATTTAAATTTATTCTTGAGCAGGCTTCATCTAAAAGATCAATTGCTTTATCAGGTAAAAATCTATCATGAATATATTTTTCAGACATTTTAACAGTTTCTTCAATTACAGAATTAGATATACTAACCTTATGATAATCTTCGTAATATCCTTTAATTCCTTTTATTATTTCTATAGTATCTTCAATATTAGGTTCATCTATTATAACTGGTTGAAATCTTCTTTCTAGGGCAGAGTCTTTTTCTATATATTTTCTATATTCTTTTAGTGTGGTTGTTCCAATAAGCTGAATTTCGCCATTTGATAAAGAAGGTTTCAATATATTTGCTGCATTCATAGCATGTTCAGCATCACCTGCACCAATTATGTTATGTATTTCATCAATTACAAGAATTATATTTCCGCAAGCTTTGCATTCATCTATTAATGCTTTCATTCTAGCTTCAAATTGCCCTCTAAATTGTGTACCCGCAATAATTGCTGTCATATCTAATAAATATACTTCTTTATTAAGTAACTTAGCTGGAACTTTTTGCTCAGCTATTTTTATTGCTAATCCTTGCGCAATAGCTGTTTTACCAACACCAGGCTCACCAATTAAACAAGGATTATTTTTAGAACGTCTATTTAAAATTTGAACAATTCTTTGAATTTCACTATCACGTCCTATAACTTTATCTAGTTTATGATTTTGTGCTTGTATAGTAAGATTAGTTCCGTAAGTATCTAAAAATTTCTTTTTCTTTTCTTTACTTTTTCTTTCTACTTTAACTCTTTTTTTACCATTAGATGTTTCTGTTTCAGCATTTTCATTATTAGAAAACATATTTGCAAAAATTGAACCTAAAGAATTATCTTCATCACTAGTCATATCTTCAAAATTCACATTTTCTAAGTTATTAGAAAGATTTTTAAAAACATTTTCAAATTGTTTAGACATATTTTCTAAATCTTTTTCAGATAAATTAGATTGTTTTGCTAAAACTTCTAGTGGATTAATTCCTTTTTCTTGTGCACATTGAAAGCATAATCCTTCTATTTCTTGCTTTCCGTCAACCATTTTGTTAATGAAAATAACGGCAGCATTTTTATTACAATTAGAACATAACATATATCATTCTCCTTATTCTTCTAACCTAATAATCATACCGTAAAAATCAAATATAGTCAAGGCTTATACTATAAATTATGCACGATTAATTATAAACAAGATTAAGAAATAATATATCAAAATTTATTCAATTTCCTCGGCTTGCTACGTGTTTTGCAAATTCTAAAGATACATCAAGCGAGCCTCTCACTCCTGCTTCCTCCCTTGCCATATCTTAAGAATTTGCACAAACACTCCACGGCACATTCGTCATTTCATAAATTTTATATATTATTTCTTTTGTTAAAAAATTAAAAATTTTTTTATTTTTATGGATAAGCCTAGAACTTGTGGAATATATTAGAAGTAGAAGAAAATAAAAAAGACTTAAAAGTCGTTTGCCCGTAAGAAGATATTGAAATGTTACAAAAATTTGACAAGCTTAAGAAAAACATATATAATGTGAATTAACTTAAGTGGGAAGGATAGGTAAACATATGAGAAAAGAAGAAAAGGCATCAGTTTCAGCACTTAAAATAATAGCAATAAGTATAGTATTCATTTTTTGCTCAGGAATAGTAGTTGCAGCAACTAATCTTAATATTTATAATGTTAAAATTCAGTTCGCAAATAATTATGAATTAAATGTTTTAACAACTAAATTAAAGGTTAAAGATATTTTACAAGATAATCATATAATAATAGCTGATAATGAGGTAGTAAAACCTTCATTAAACGATAATATAGATGTAGAAAAAACAATTAGAATAACTAAATCTTCAGAAATAAATCAAGAAGAACAACCAGTTGCATTTACAAATTTAGAAGATATTATAAGCAATTATGGTATAATTACTGAAGAAATAGTTAAAATTCAAGAAGAGATTCCTTTTGAAACAATAACCAAAGAAGTGAGTGGAGTTTCAGATGGATTAACAAGGATAATTCAGGAAGGACAAAATGGATTAAGAGAGATAACATATAAAATTACATATAAAGACGGAGAAGAAATCGCAAGAGAAGAATTATCAAGTGTTATAATAAAAGAACCAGTAGAAAAAATAGTACAAATAAATAATAAGCAAACTTCAAGAAGTGAAGTAGTAAGAACTCCTCAACCAACTTCAAGTACAGCAGCAACATTGAAAGCAAAAGTAGAAGGAATAACACCTAAAGTAGTAACATTAAATACATCAGCATATACAGAAGCAGAATGTGGTAAAAAGCCAACAGATCCAGGTTATGGAAAAACAGCATCAGGAGCGTATGTACAAGAATGGTATACAGTTGCTGCAGGAAAGTGCTATCCAATGGGAACTATAATTTATGTTCCATATTTTGCAAATTGCCCAAATGAAGGATGGTTTGTTGTGCAAGATAGAGGAGGAGCAATAAAGAACAATAAATTAGATGTTTATATGACTACAGTAGAAGCATGTAAACAATTTGGAAGAAGAAATTTAGAGTGTTATATATATGAACTTTAATAAAAAAGAACCATTGGGGACGGAGATTTTTGGACACACTTTTACCAAAAGTGTCCCCATTTGTTTTTAAAATAATGTCGAATGATGTCGAAACTTGATGTACGAAATGTGTTGCAATATGAAATATAATATGATAATATAAGAACAATTAAATTAAATTTTTTAATTGTTCTTAATTTTTTTATCAGGCGAATCGCCAAAAAAATCTTTTAATTTTTAATATTTAAATTATGTAGTAAAAGAAATCAAATGTAGGTATTGAATTTTTTTGATTAGAAAAATATTTGGTGCCAGTTAAGGGGTGGTGTACTTATATGCTAAACCAATAAGGAGAGTGATAGTAAAAAAATAAATTCAATAATTGGGGCAATATAGAAGGAGGTATATATGGAATTATTGAAACCTAAAATAGATGTAGTATTTCATGCTTTATTTAGGGAGGAAAACAAACATCTAACAGAAGCACTAATAAGTGATATATTAGGGAAAAAAGTAAAAATAATAACAAAAGATAAGGATAGACATTTAAATTTGAAATATCCAGAAGAAAAATTAGGAGTAATGGATTTAAGAACAGAGCTAGAAGGAGGAGTAAAATGTAATATAGAGATACAATTAAGAAAATATAAAAATGAAAATGAAAGATTTTTATATTATTGGGCAAATACATATAGTAGGCAATTAAAAAGAGGAGAAAAATATAAAGAATTAAATAAGACAATAAGCATAATAATATTAGATCATGAAATACAAGAATTAGAGGGAATAGAAGAATTAGGTACAAAATGGCAAATAAGAGACGATAAAACAGGAAAACGAATGTTGACAGAACACCTAGAAATAATTATACTAGAGATACCAAAGGCAATAAGAATGTATGAGAAGAATAAAAAAGATAGAATAAGTCAATGGCTAATGTTTTTGGATAATCCGAATAAGGAAGAGGTGTTTCAAATAATGGAAGAAAATAAAGAGATAAAAGAAGCAACAGCAGAATTGTATGAAATGAGCCGAGATGAAGAATTAAGACTAGTAGCAGAACTGGTAGAAAAAGGAAGAAGAGATGATGCAGCAGCAATGGAGTATATAATGGAAGAAGGACTTAAAAAAGGAATGGACAAGGGATTAAAAGCAGGCATAAAAAAAGGTATAGAAGAAGGAAGAAAAAAAGGAAGAAAAGAAGGTATAGAAAAACGGTAAAAGAGAAGAGAAAATAAAAATAGCAAAGGAATTGATGAATAACAAAGTTGATATAAAAATAATATTGCAATCTACAGGTCTAAGCAAGCAAGAATTGGAAGATATTATTAAAAAATAAAATTTAAGATACATATAATATGATAAACAAATAAAAACTATATCATTTTATTAATTTCTTATTAATAAATTTGAAATCGTCAAAAAGTAAGAGTAAATTATTAAAAAAAATTGCTCTTACACTTTTAAATCAGGCATATCTGCCAAATGAATCAAATAAAACTTTATTGTTAGTATTAAAGTAGCCAAATGAAGGTGATTCATATTATTAAAGGTTGGAGAAAAAATATGAATAACCGTCAGAGATTTGGCGAATTTTAAATGCGAAAGGAGTAATATGTTATCAATTGTAAAAAGCATGGCCCTAAATGGGATTAATGGCTATCTAGTTGAAACACAAGTGGATGTATCTAGCGGTCTTCCACACTTAGAAATTGTTGGACTTCCAGATACTTCTGTAAGGGAATCTAAAGATAGGGTTAGAACAGCAATAAAAAATTCTGGAATCGAATTTCCTAGTAGAAAAATAACAGTAAATTTAGCACCAGCAAATACTAAAAAAGAAGGTTCATCATTTGATTTGCCATTAGCAATAGGAATTTTAATAGCAACAGAAAATCTAGAAAGTAAGAATTTAGAAAATACCATATTTATTGGCGAATTATCGCTGGATGGAACACTAAATAAAGTAAATGGAATATTACCAATGTGTATAGAAGCGTTAAAATTAGGAATGAAGAGGGTGGTATTGCCAAAAGAAAATGCATTAGAGGCAGGGATTGTTAATGGAATAGAAGTGATAGGAGTTTCTTCTCTAGAACAAACCATAAGATATTTAAGAAATGAAGAAAAAATAGAAGCAGAAAAAGTAGATTTTAATGCAATTTTTGAGAATAGTAAAAAATATAATTTAGATTTTTCAGAAGTAAAGGGACAAGAAAATGTTAAAAGAGCATTGGAAATTGCAGCAGCAGGTGGTCATAATTGTATATTAATAGGTAGTCCGGGTTCAGGGAAAACAATGCTTGCTAGAAGATTACCTTCGATTTTGCCAGATTTAAGCTTTGATGAAGCTTTAGAGATAACAAAAATACATAGTGTAGCAGGAATACTAAATGAAAATTCACTTGTAACAACAAGACCTTTTAGAGCACCACATCATACAATATCAGGTGTGGCACTTGTGGGCGGAGGTAGAATACCTAAACCACGGAGAAATAAGCTTAGCACATTCGGGTGTACTATTTTTAGATGAATTACCAGAATTTAATAGGAATACCTTAGAAGTAATGAGAGGACCACTTGAAGACAGATTAGTGACTATAAATAGAGTTAATTCTAGTTTAACATATCCATGTAATTTTATGCTAATAGCAAGTATGAATCCATGTGCATGTGGTTATTATGGATCTAAAGAAAAAGAATGTACATGTTCACCAGAATCTATAGCTAGGTATATGGGTAAAATAAGCGGCCCGCTTTTAGATAGAATAGATATACATATTGAGGTGGCTCCAGTAAAATATAGTAAATTACAATCAGAAAACAATGAAGAATCATCTGAAAAAATAAAACAAAGAGTAAATTTTGCAAGAAAAATACAAAGAGAAAGATATAAAGAATATGGATTGTTTTCTAATGCAGAGCTTACACCTAAGCTTATGGAAAAGTACTGTAAACTAGATAGTAATGGGCAAGCAATATTGAAAAATGCTTTTGAAAAATTAGGCTTAAGTGCACGTGCATATGGACGAATTCTAAAGGTTGCTAGAACTATTGCAGATTTAGAAAATTCAGAAAATATAAAAACAAATCATATTGCAGAAGCAATAAGATATAGAAGTTTAGATAGGAAATATTTTTAAATGGGTAATATGGAAATAAAAGAAATATCAATAATAGATGATGAATATCCGCTAAGACTAAAAAACATAAAAGATGCACCAGAAAAATTATATGTAATAGGTGATGAAAAATTATTAAAATCCGCAGGAATTGCAATAATAGGCTCACGAGAATATAGTGATTATGGCAAAGAATATGCTTTAAAATTTGCAGAAGAATTAGCAGAGCAAAATCTAACAATAATAAGTGGAATGGCTGTCCGGAATAGATACATTTGCACATAGAGGAGCATTAAATGCACTTGGTAAAACAATAGCAGTACTTGGAAATGGACTTAATAAAGTATTTCCAGAAGAAAACATACCATTAATGCAAGAAATAATAAAATGTGGAGGAGCGGTTGTTTCAGAATATCCACCAAATGTAGAAGCAAGTTCAAAAAAATTTATAGCAAGAAATAGAATTGTAAGTGGATTAGCAATTGGAGTATTAGTAATAGAAGCAATGTATAGAAGTGGAACATCAATTACTGCACGAATGGCTAAGGGACAAAATAAGCCTATTTTTTGTTTGCCAAGCAATTTAGAAAGAAAAAATGGAGTCGGAACAAATCATTTAATAAAAGAAGGAGCAAGGCTTGTTACTGAAACTGAAGATATATTAAATTATTTTAAAATTAAGAAAAAGCAAAGTAAAGCACTTAAAATTCAAATACCAGAAGAATATAAAACAATATATGAAGCAATAGATGATGAACCTATACATATAGATTTTATATGTAAAAAATTGAATACAAAAACATGCGATATAAATTCAATATTGATGATGATGGAACTAGAAGGTTATATAAAGTCACTT
This sequence comes from Clostridia bacterium, assembly GCA_017469445.1. Classification (GTDB taxonomy): domain Bacteria; phylum Bacillota; class Clostridia; order TANB77; family CAG-508; genus UMGS1864. Next base: position 124,906 of record JAFUGK010000001.1, on the reverse strand, counting down.
CCAGGAAACTATATAAAGAAAAGGTAAAAGAATGTATTATAAACAAGAATTAGGGCAGATAGGAGAAAAAATAGCTTCTGAATACTTGTTAGAAAATAATTATAGAATAATAAGTAGAAATTTTAGGACAAGACTTGGAGAAATAGATATAATAGCGATTGATAAAGACGAGCTTGTTTTTATAGAGGTAAAATCAAGGACAACAGATAAATATGGAAAGCCATCAGAAGCGGTAGATTATGAAAAGATAAAACATATATTAAGAGTGGCAGAGTACTATCTTTATGTGAATAAGATAGAAAATGTATATTGTAGAATTGATGTAATTGAAGTGATAATTGATAAAGAAAATTATATATTAAATCATATAAAGCAATGCATATGATAAGCAAAAAAAGGTAATTTTTAGATACGTCCCCTTTTTTTCGGTTTTATGTTATAATAATTTTAGGTGATGAATTATGAAATTAATATCATGGAATGTAAATGGATTAAGAGCTGTTTGGAATAAGGGCTTTGCAGATATATTTAATAATATAGATGCAGATATTTTTTGTATTCAAGAAACAAAAATGCAAGAAGGACAATTAGATGTGAATTTTGATGGATATTATCAATATTTTAATAGTGCTATAAGAAAAGGTTATTCAGGGACAGCTATTTTTACAAAAATAGAGCCTAATAATGTGACTTATGGAATTGGAATAGAAGAGCATGACCAAGAAGGAAGAGTTATAACACTTGAATTTGATAAATTCTTTATGGTTGATGTATACACACCAAATTCTCAAAGAGAGTTAACAAGATTAGAATATAGGCAAAAATGGGAAGATGATTTTAGAGAATATTTAAAAAGATTAGACAATAAAAAACCAGTTATTTTATGTGGAGATTTAAATGTAGCACATAAAGAAATAGATTTAAAAAACCCAAAAACTAATAGGGGTAATGCTGGATTTACAGATGAAGAAAGAGAAAAATTCACAATATTATTAGATTCTGGTTTTGTAGATAGCTTTAGATATTTATATCCAGACAAGGAAAATTGCTACACATGGTGGTCATACATGATGAAAGCAAGAGAAAAAAACATAGGTTGGAGAATAGACTATTTTATAGTATCAGACAGAATAAAAGATAAAATTAAAGATGCCAAAATACTATCAGAAATAATGGGTAGTGACCATTGCCCCGTTGAGTTAGACATTGTTTTATAAACATTCAAAATATTCTATTTAAGGTATAAAGTAGCCAAACGAAGGCATTGCATCCAATGCCGTCTAAGATTTGGAGGATTTATAGTATCTATTATAAAACTAGCTAAAAACTATTGCGTATATATACAAAAAAATGATATAATAGTAATATAGTAAAATCTAAAATTATGCTAAAAAGTAAGGAGGGAAAACAATGAATCAAATATTGGTAACAGACAAAGTATTTATAACACCTGAATTTAAAAGAAAAAAGAAAGCATATAAGTTTCATTTTGTTTTCTCTGTTTTAGCTGTAATTTTATTAAGCTCATATTGTATATATGGTGCATATGAAAGAGACAGAGATGAAGAAGTTTCACAAATGATATTGGCAGATTTAGAAACAGCAGAGCCACTTGAATACTCTGCGGAAGCAGAGACTATTGGAAATACAACTATGAGAAAAGAAGATAATATAATAATAGTTGTGTTAGACCCAAATGAGAGAGTTCCAGTTGTACAAGAAGAAGTAAAATTAGCGGATTTTACAGTAGATTCCGGAATAGATACAACAATATATACTGCAAGTGATGGAGTGGAATATACAACAATTGCAAAAATATACATACCTAAAATAGATATTACATATCCTATATTATCACAAACAAATCCACAAACAGTAGTAGAATTAATGAAAATATCTCCTTGTAAATTTTGGGGAGCAGATCCAAATGAAGTAGGAAATTTTTGCATTGTAGGGCATAATTATAAAAACGAGAAATTTTTTAGTAAAGTACCCAAATTAGAAATTGGAGATACTGTAGATATTACAGATACAAAAGGTAGAATGGTTACATACGAAGTATATAATAAATATGTTGTAGATCCAACAGATGTTGAATGTACTAGTCAAAATACAAACGGTAGAAAAGAGATTACACTAATAACATGTACAAACGATAGCAAACATAGAGTAATTGTTAAATGCAAAGAAAGATTAGTTAATAGCTTATAAAATCCTTCATATAATTTTATATGGAGGTTTTATGCTAAGTAGAAAGGAAAAGTGAAATATATGGAAAAAGAAAAATTAAATGTAACAGAAACAGGAAAGAAAGTAAAAGATATAGCAGAAACTGAAATGGAAATGGAAAAGATAAAAGATATATTTTACTTTAAAAAGTTTGAACTTGTAAAAGGAGACAGAAATCATCTTTCCTTTGCAAAAGAGGATGTATTTGTAGTGGAAAAATTAGATGAAAGAGAAGAGTTAGCAAAAATTTTTTATGAAGTATATGATAAAAACGGAGACCTAATTGCAACAATAGATGATAGTGGAAAAGTAGAATTTTCTAAAGATTATCTAGAAAAAGTAGAAAAAATCCCAGAACTTTCAAAACAAATAGATTTTAAAAATGGTCAAATAGATTTAGAAGAACTAGATAAAGAACATAGTATAAAAGAAGAACTAGAAAAAGAGAATGAAAAAGAAAGAGAAAATAATCAAGAAAAAAATTCAGAAAATAACGAAGAACTTAAAGAAGATAATAAAGATGAAAAAGAAGAAAATGAACTTGAAGATGCTAAAACACTAGATGAAGAAGTAAATATTATTGCAAAAAATCTAGGAATTGATCCAAATGAAATAGACGCACACACAGAAATAAGAGATATTGAATTTTATAAAATGGTTCCAGAGGCTAATAATTTTAAAGGTTTTGTACAAATTGTTCATTTAAAAAATAATGAATTTAAAGTAGTAGGAGAGGATGTTAAAACAGGTAAAGTAAAGGAACTTAACAGCATAGAAACATCAAAAAATCCAGATAGAGTCACAGCAATAGAATTAGGAAATGATGGACAAGATATAAAAAGAGAAATAATAAAAGCTGAACTAAAAATAAAAGGAAATGATGAATTTAGTTTTTCGGCAAAACTTGAACCATGGGAACCACTTGAAATGAAAAAAGTTAGAAGGGATTTGAATACTGGAGAGTATTTTACAGCAGATATGTATACTGCAAATGACAGGGGGATAACTGCATATACAACTGATGAAGTGGATGAAATGATGCATAAGAAAAGCAATAAAAATATGCATGATGAGGCTGAAAATTTTAGAGAAAAAGAGAAAGAAGTAAAAGAAGGAAAAGATGATGAAGTTGATATAAAGGAAATAGATGATGAAGAGGAAGAACAAGAGAAAACAATACATGATGGACATGGATCTCGTATAAGAGGACCATTAAATTGGTAATAAAAAATGCATTTGCAATTAGCAAATGCATTTTTTTAATTCGCAGAACCTTAGATAATTAAAGGTTAGAGAAGATTCTAAAAATAATAATAAAAAAATTTTAAAAAAACTATTGCAAAAAAGAAATTCTTGTATTAAAATTTAGGTGAAGTGGAGAGAAGTGGAACAAAGTGGTGAAAAAGTGGAATGAGGTGAAACAAAGTGCTAATTGGTGAATATGAACATTCTTTAGATGCAAAAGGAAGAGTTATAATGCCAGCCAAATTGAGAGAAGATATGGGAGAAAAGTTTATATTAACCAAGGGACTTGATGGCTGTTTGTTTGGCTTTTCACAAAATGAGTGGGCAAATTTTGAGGAAAAATTAAAAACACTTCCACTAACTAATAAAAATGCTAGAGATTTTGTTAGATTTTTCTTATCTGGGGCTACAGAATGTGAGATGGATAAGCAAGGTAGATTTTTAGTAGCAGCAAACTTAAGAGAATACGCTGGAATGGACAAAGAAATAATTGTTATAGGTGTAGGAAACAGAATAGAAATATGGAACAGAGAAAAATGGACAAAACATAATAGCAGTGAAAACATTTCTGCAGATGAAATAGCAGAAAAAATGGATTTTTTAGGTATATAACTTGTTAAAAGTTTATATAAAAGTACAAAAGAAAAAATAAAAGATACAAAAGATAAAATAATTTAAGGAATTTACTCAAAAGATAAAGTATTTAAAAAAGACAAATGCTTATTTAAATACAAAAGAATTTAAATGTAACATAAGATAAATGATATGTAATTTACAAAAGTAAAATTATATATATAACAAAAGAAATTAAAAATACAAAAGATAAGCTAAAGGAGAAACAAAAGAAATTAAAAATCTATAAAGGATGGACAGTTGGTATAATTTTCTTACCAACTGTTTGTTCTAATATTTGAATTCTTTTTTAGGCTGAATTTTTATGCCTTTAGGAAGGAAAGTAAAACATGGAGTTTAATCATAAACCTGTACTATTAGAAGAATGTATAGAAGGCCTTAACATACAAGAAGGAAAGATATATGTAGATGGGACATTAGGCGGTGCAGGGCATAGCTATGAAATTGCAAAAAAATTGAATCGGTACAGGCTTATTAATAGGAATTGACAGAGATAAAGAAGCGATAGAAGCATCAAAAGAGAAATTGAAGGCATTTAAAAATATAAAATTTATAAATAACAATCATGACAATATAAAACAGATATTGCAAGAAATGGAAATAGACAAAGTAGATGGAATATTATTGGATTTAGGTGTATCTTCCTACCAAATTGATGAAGAAACTAGAGGATTTAGCTATATAAAAGATGCAGAACTCGACATGAGAATGGATAAGACACAAGAGCTAACTGCTAAATATATTGTAAATAATTATAAAGAAGATAAATTAGCAAAAATCATATATGAATATGGTGAAGAAAAATTTTCAAGGCAGATAGCAAAAAAAATATGTGAAGTAAGAAGAAATGCACAAATTCAAACAACTAAACAATTAGTGCAAATAATAGAAAATGCAATACCTGAATTTGCAAAGCATAAAGAAGGACATCCTGCTAAAAGAACATTCCAAGCAATAAGAATAGAAGTAAATAATGAAATAGAGCCATTATATAATACAGTTATAAATTCAATTAGGGCATTAAATTCTGGGGGAAGACTATGTATAATTACATTTCATTCGCTAGAAGATAGAGCAGTAAAAAATGCATATATGGATGCACTGCGGGAAATGTACATGTCCAAAAGATTTACCATATTGTGTTTGTGGTAGAGAAAAACTAGGTAATATTATTACAAAAAAGCCAATATTACCAACAGAAAAAGAAATAAAGGATAATACTAGAAGCAAAAGTGCAAAATTAAGAATATTTGAAAGGTTATAGAGGAGGTGGAATATATGGCTGGTAACAGAAATTATAATAGTAGATATATTTATGAAACAAGCCCAAGAAAACTAAAGCCAGACTATATTCCAAACCAAAAGAAAAAGCCTATACAGAAGAAAAAAAGTACGACATTAAAAGGAACTAACAAAAAACAAAACGAAAAAACTGAGCAAAAAGTTAAAGCAAAATCAAAAGGTAAAAAAATAAAATGTGTATTATATTTACTAATTGGATTTGCAGTACTATTTGCTATGAGTTATAGAAATTCTCAAATTGATGAAAGCTTTTCAAAATTAAAAGCTTCAGAAGCAGAATTATCACTTATACAAAAAGAAAATGAACAACTGGAAGTAAGCATTGAAAATAGCTTAAATCTAAGCGAAGTAGAAAGAATTGCACGAGAACAGCTAGGTATGCAGAAGGCTTCAAGTAGCCAAACAAGGTATATTTCATTACCAAAACAGGATCATGTTGAAGGGGCTGCAGAAGAGATACAACTTGATAAAAGTAAAAATATTTTTGAAATTATTATAGATTATATTAAAAACATATTTTAAAAATATAATATAGAATAAAAAAGAAATTCTTTAATAAAATTATTTAAAGAGTTTCTTTTTTTGGTGGGTGAACAATGGTATTTTCAAATATAAAAATGAAAAAAAGATTGTTATATATAATAATAATTTCTATATTAATATGTTTAGGATTAATTGCTAGAATTGCTGTTATACAATTTATAGATGGAAACGATTTAAAACTTGGTGCACATGAACAACAAACATTATCTAGAAGGATAACAGCTAAAAGAGGTACAATGTATGATGCAACATGTAAAAATATATTAGCAACAAGTGCTTCCGCTGAGATAGTTACTATAAATCCATTAAATATACCAAAAGATAAGAAAGAAGGGCTGATTAATGCTTTTTGTGATATTTTTGATTTAGATTATGAGAAAGTTTCAAAAAAAGTTAATAAAAGAAGTTCTATAGAAACGATTGCTTCTAGATGCGATAAAGATAAAACAGATGAACTTAGAAAATATCTTTTAGAAAATAATATTGAAAAAGGGGTTAATATAGATGAAGATTCTAAGAGATATTATCCATATGGAACATTGGCTTCACATGTTATAGGGTTTTGTGGGAGTGATAATCAAGGACTAGATGGGTTAGAAGCAAAGTATGATGATATATTAAAAGGAACAAATGGTAAAATATTAAAAATTACAGATGCAAAACGGTGGAGAAATAGAAGGAGAAAAAGAAGAATTTTTAGAACCGGAAAACGGGGAAAACCTGATATTATCAATAGATTTAACAATTCAATCAATTGCAGAAAAATATTTAAAACAGGCATGTATAGATAATGTGTGTACAGATGGTGGAAATATAGTTATAATGAACCCTAAAACTGGAGATATACTAGCAATGACTACATATCCAGAATATGATTTGAATAATCCATATGAAATTAACTCAGATGAATTAAAAACTGTGTGGGAAACAATGAGCCAAAAAGATAAAACAACAAGTTTGCAAAAAATGTGGAGAAATAAGGCAATAGCAGACAGTTATGAACCAGGTTCAGTATTTAAATTGATAACAGCATCAGCGGCCTTAGAAGAAGGAATAACTACAACAGATAAAGAAGGAGAATTTTGCTGTGTAGGGTATATTGAGGTTGCAGGTGTAAGGATAAAATGTTGGAGATATTATAGACCACATGGACCAGAGAGCTTAAGAAAAGCATTAATGAATTCATGTAACCCAGTATTTATTGGACTAGGTCAGAAGATAGGAAAAGAAAAATATTATGAATATTTAAAAAAGTTTGGATTGCTAGAAAAAACAGGAATAACACTTCCAGGAGAAGCAAATAGTATATTTTTAGATGAAAAAAAAGTAGGACCTGTTGAACTTGCTACAATCGCATTTGGACAAAGATTTAAAATAACACCTATACAACTAGTAACAGCAGTAAGTGCAATTGCAAACAAGGGAAGAAAGGTTGAACCTAGATTAGTAAAAAAGAGTATAAATCCAGTGACAGGTGAAATAACAGAGTATCCAGTAAAAGAAGTAGGAAGAGCTATTTCAGAAAAAACTGCAAATGAAGTATTAGATATGATGAGTTCTGTAGTAAATGAAGGAACTGGAAAAAATGCAAGAGTGAAAGGATATATAGTTGGAGGAAAAACAGGAACCTCAGAAGATGGAGTAAATACAGGTAAATATGTGGCATCTTTTATGGGAGTAGCACCTATTTCAGATCCACAAGTAGTAATATTAGTTACTTTGTACAACCCAACAGGAGAAGGTGGACACCAGGGAGGAGGTATAGCTGCACCGGTTGCAGGGCAAGTACTAACAGATGTACTAGAATATTTAGAAGCTAATAAAGATAAGAAAGAAGAAATAGAAATTCTAGAAGAAGTAGAAGTGCCAGAATTAAGGGAAAAAACAATAAAAGAGGCTAAAAACTTATTAAAAGAACTTGGAATAGAATTAAATATAAATAGTGATGTACAAGAAATAAACAATGATATGATAATAACAGAGCAAATGCCAAAGCCTGGGGTAAAGGTTATAAAAGGAAGTAAAATAGAAGTAAGAATATCTGAGTAAAACACAAATATAATTTTTTTAGGATAGATTTTATTAAAAAATTTAATAAAAATTTTCTAAAATATATACAAAAATAAAAAATAATTATATAATGTAAAAGGAAAATTATATTATTTAGGAGATAAAAAATGGAACTAAAAAAGATATTATCTGGTTTAGAAGGCTTAAAAGCAAAGGGAAATTTAGATTTAGATATAAAACAAATAGAAAGCGATTCAAGAAAAATAGAGAAAGACTCAATGTTTATTGCTATAAAAGGATTTAATGTAGATGGAAATGATTATATTTCTGATGCAATAAAAAATGGCGCAGTTGCTGTTATGGTAGAAGAAGGAACAGATTTGAAAAAATTAAAGATTCCATCAGATATTACATTAATAGTAGCACCAAGTACTAGATATAGTTTGGCAATATCTGCACAAAATTTTTATAAAAATCCGGCTAAAAAATTTAAATTAGTTGGAATTACTGGAACAAAGGGAAAAACAACAACAAGCTTTATGATAAAATCTATATTAGAAAAGCAAGGAAAGAAAGTAGGACTAATAGGAACAATAGCTAAATACATAGGAGAGGAAAAATTAGAAGATAGTGATAGAACAACTCCAGATAGTTTAGAGTTACAACGATTATTTGCAAAAATGGCCAAAGAAAAAGTAGATGTAGTTGTTATGGAAGTATCTTCACAAAGCTTAAAATTAGATAGAGTTGCAGGTTTAGAATTTGAAGTAGGGGTATTTACTAATTTTCAAAAAGATCATATAAGCCCAAAAGAACATCCAGATATGGAAGATTATTTCAATTCAAAATTAAAACTTTTTAGTATGTGTAAAAAAGCATATATAAATGCAGATGATCTTCATGTACAGAAATTAGCTAAAATGGATTTACCATGCGAAATAAAAACATATGGAATAGATAACCCATGTAAAGTATTAGCAAAAGACATCACAGTAACTAGCGAGACTGTAGATTTTAAAGTTAAAATTGGAGAGAGAAATGAAAGAGTAAAAGTAGGAGTACCTGGTAGATTTAGTGTATATAATTCTTTAGCTGCTATTTGTGTAGCTATGGAATTTGGAGCTAATGCAGAGCAAATAAACGAAGCTTTACTAAACATAAAGGTACCAGGTAGAAGTGAACTTGTAGAAAATGATAAAAATATAACAATAATGATAGATTATGCACATTCACCTGAAAGTTTAGAAAGTATACTTTCTGCATTGAAGGATTATGCTAAAGGAAAGCTAATTTGTGTTTTTGGATGTGGAGGAGATAGAGATTCTAGTAAAAGGCCATTAATGGGAGAAATATCTGGAAAAATAGCAGACTTTACAATAATAACATCAGATAATCCAAGAACAGAAGAACCACTAAAAATAATAAAACAAATTGAAGCAGGAATTAAAAAGACAAATGGCAAATATATATGTATAGAAGACAGAAAAGAAGCAATAAAAGAGGCAATAAAAATGGCAAATAAACGAGACGTTATTGTGCTAGCGGGAAAAGGACATGAACCGTATCAAGAAATAAATGGAGTTAAATACGATTTTGATGAAAGAAAACTAGTTAAACAAATAATAGAAGAATTATAAGTAAAAGTAAGGAGTGAAATTTTTGGACTTTCAAGTAAAAGTACTACTATTATCTTTTGCTATAACTGTTATTGAATCTATTATAATAATACCAATATTAAAAAGACTTAGAGTGGGGCAGACAGAAAGAGCAGATGGGCCACAATCTCATATTGTAAAGCAAGGTACGCCAACAATGGGCGGAATAATTATAATGATAAGCGTTATACTTACATCAGCGAGTGGATTTTTGTATTATTACTCAACAGATGTAGAGGTTGCTATGCGAATATTCCCATTAGTGCTTATGGCACTAGGATTTAGTATAGTTGGATTTATTGACGATTTTAAGAAGGTTGTATTAAGAGATACAAAAGGATTAAGACCAGCATATAAAATGTTAGGGCTTTTAATAGTAGCAGTAATATTTGTATATTATTTATTAAATGTATTAAAAATAGGGACAGCAACATATATACCATTTTTTAAAATATATATTGAACTACCAACATGGATATATGTTCCATTTGCAATATTTGTTATACTTGCAATAACAAATGCAATTAATTTAACAGATGGAATAGATGGATTGGCTACAAGTGTAACAGCAATTATTATGACATATCTAACAGTAATATCTATGGTGTTTGATGTAAAAGAGGTAACTGTATTTGGAAGCGTTGTTGTAGGAACTTGCTTAGGATTTTTGTTATTCAATTTACATACTGCAAAAGTAATAATGGGAGATACGGGCTCATTATTACTAGGAGGAGTTGTTGCAGGAATTGCACTATATTTTAGAATGCCATTGATATTATTACTTATAGCAATAGTGCCAACAATAGAGACAGTATCAGTTGTTTTGCAAGTACTTTATTATAAAAAAACAGGAAGAAGAATATTTAAAATGACTCCAATTCATCATCATTTTGAATTATGCAATTGGAGAGAAAATAAGATAGTTTCAATATTTAGTGTGGTGACACTTATTGCTTGTATTATTGCACTATATGCAGTGTAAAATGATTTAGCACAAGAGTCCGCCAAATCTTAGCCGGCATTGGATGTTTTCTAATTCACTGGGGACACTTTTTAACATAAAAGAAATGTCTAGGAGTTAAGAAGTGTCCCCAGTAAGTGAAAGAAAAATGCAATGCCTACGTTTGGCTACTTTGTGGATATAATTTGTAAGAAGATATCTTAAATCAACAGACCATATAGGAAAGAAGTGTCCACTGTCATTAATCGAAAGGAGAAAAAGGATGGCTAACAATAAAAAAGAAATACAAAAAAAGAAACCAATGGATTTTATCCTTTGCATAACAGTTTTATTGTTACTAGCAATGGGAATAATAATGGTGCTTTCTGCAAGTTCGCCATCATCTTTTTCTGAAACTGGAAGCAGTTATACATATGTAAAAAAACAAGCGGTTTCAGCGGTAATTGGCTTGTTTGCGATGTTTATAATATCTAGAATAGATTATAGAATATATAAACCTTTTTATAAAATAGCATATATAGGTTCTATAGGTTTGCTGGCTATAGTTCCATTAATAGGAATAGAAGCAGGTGGAGCTAAAAGGTGGATAAACTTAGGATTTACATCATTTCAGCCATCAGAACTAGCCAAAATAGGTTTTATAGTTTTTTATGCAGCTTATTTAACTAAAAATAGAGATAAATTAAAAAATATACTACATGGTTTTTTTATACCATTTATGATTTTAGCACCTGCTGCAGTAATTTTGTTAGTATTTCAAGAACACTTTAGTGCAACCCTTATAGTAGTAGGGGTAACATCTATAATGATGTTGGTCGCAGGTAGTAAACTGTCACATTTCTTAACAGTTGGTTTATCTGGTGGTATTTTAGGAGCAATTTTTCTACTTACAAAAGGTGCAGGATTTAGAATGGATAGAATAAATGCATGGCTAGATCCTTGGGCAGATCCAACTGGATATGCCTGGCAACAAATTAATGGTTTATATGCAATAGGATCAGGAGGATTATTTGGAGTAGGACTTCGGACAGAGTAAGCAAAAGTATTTATATATACCAGAGCCACATAATGATTTTATATTTTCAATATTAGCAGAAGAACTAGGATTTGTAGGATGTGCAGTAGTAATCTTACTATTTGCAGTATTTATATGGAGAGGAATAATAATATCTATGAAAGCGCCAGATATGTTTGGAAGCTTATTAGCAGTAGGAATAACAGCATTAGTTGGACTTCAAGCAATTATAAATATAGCAGTTGTAACAGCAAGCATTCCTGTTACAGGTATGCCTCTGCCATTCTTTAGCTATGGAGGAACAGCACTTATAATTCTACTTTGCGGTGTTGGGGTTATGCTGAATATTTCACGCCAAAGCACAAAGATATAAGAATAGAGTAGTGAATTTTGAAAAATGACATCACTAGAATATAAGGAGAGGGGATGTATCTTAGCGATAAAGAAATGACCATAGGGAAAGATGCGTCCCCTGACATTAGAAAAAGGAGGAAATAATGAGAGTAATAATAGCAGCTGCCGGAACTGGAGGGCACATAAACCCAGGAATAGCAATTGCAAATAAGATTGAAAAAGAAGAACCCGGGTCAGAAATACTATTTATTGGAACTAAAAGAGGAATAGAGAACGATTTGGTTCCAAGAGCAGGCTATAAATTAGAAACAATAGAAGCATATGGATTAAGTAAGAAATTAACACTAACAAATATAAAACATACTATAAAAACATTGCAATCAGTAAAAAAAGCTAAGTTAATTATAGAAAAGTTTAAACCAAATGTAGTAATAGGAACTGGCGGATATATATGTGGACCAGTTTTAACAGCAGCACAAAAACTAAAAATTCCTACTGCACTACATGAAAGCAATTCTTTCCCAGGATTAGCAGTAAAAATGCTAGCTAAGAAAACAGATTTAATAATGTTAGGTTTAGAAAAAGCAAAAGAGTATTTAAATAAAGAAAAAAATGTAGTTGTAACAGGTACACCAACTAAGATACAAAAATTAAATTTAAATGATGCAGAGAAATATTTCCTAAAGGAAAAATTAGAATTAAATCCAGAAATTCCAGTTGTGTTAATTTTTGGAGGAAGCCAAGGCGCCAAAAAGATAAATGATGCAATGATAGAAATAATAAAAATAGGACAATTAGATAAATATCAAATAGTTTGGGCGGTAGGTCAAAAAAATTATGAAGAAGTAAAAAGTGAATTACAAAAAGCAAATATAGACATAGATAAAATTAAAAATGCTAAAATATTGCCATATATATACAATATGGAAGAAATAATGAATGTATCAGATTTGCTAGTATGTAGAAGCGGTGCAATAACAATAACAGAAATAACAAAGCTTGGAAAACCTGCAATATTTATACCACTTCCAAATGTTAGCCAAAATCACCAAGAAAAAAATGCACGTGTTTTAGAAGAAATAGGTGCAGCAAAAATAATCCTAAATAATGAATTAACAGGGAATAATCTAGAACAAGAAATAGAAAGTATCATACTAAATAGTGAGTTATTATTACAAATGGGAAAAAGGGCAAATAGCATAAATATAGATGATGTAGAAGAAAAAATATATAAAGAAATAAAAAAAATTACAAACTAATTACAAAGATATTTCTCAAATTTTAAGTTTTAATTACGAATTTGGAGAAATATCTTTTATTATAAAAAAATAAATATTATTATGTCGAATTATGAATAAAAATGTAAAATAATGCGAACGATTTTCCTTGTCAAAAGTTAAAAAAGGTTGTATAGTATTAAGGCGCACCTTTAAAAACAAAAGAAAGGGGATTTTAGATTGAATTATGAAAAAACTTTTTTTGGAGGGATATTATTAGAAGAAGACGAATTAAGAAATAATAATATTTATCGTAATATAGAAATAGAATATTATAAAATAGCTAAAGAACTAAAAACATTATTTCATGGCAAGAAAAAGACCTATGGAATAGAAGTAGTAATGAGAGAATATGCAAATGATGAAATGAAAATAGAAGAAGAAAGAATAATTTCATTAACAAAAAATGAAGAAATTGTGGAAAAGATATTAAAGAAATTAAAAGAAAATGCAGTTACACCTACCACATTAAATGATGTAATAACAGATATGTTTTATTAAGCATATCTGTTATTACTTTGTGAAATTTGTGATATAATATTTACAGATTTTTGCATTTAGTGTATAATCTGTGAATAGTAAAGATAAAGGAGAGTAAAAGTGGCTGATAAATTAATTATTGTTGAGTCGCCTGCAAAGGCTAATACTATTAAAAAATTTCTAGGAGGAAGTACAAAAGTTGTTGCTTCAATGGGACATATTAGAGATTTGCCAAAATCTAAATTAGGAGTAAATATAGAAGATAATTTTGAACCTGAATATATAAATATCAGAGGAAAAGCAAATTTAATTAAAGAATTAAAAAAAGAAGCAAAATCAGCTAAAAAAGTATATCTTGCAACTGACCCTGACCGTGAAGGGGAAGCAATTGCATGGCACTTAGCACATATTTTAGAAATACCAGAAGATTCAATTTGCAGAATTACTTTTAACGAAATAACAAAAACAGCAGTTCAAAAAGCAATAAAGAATCCAAGAAAAATAGATATGAATTTGACAGATGCACAACAAGCAAGAAGAGTGCTAGATAGAATAGTTGGATATAAAATGAGCCCTGTACTATGGAAAAAAGTAAGAAGAGGATTGTCTGCAGGAAGAGTTCAATCTGTTGCTGTAAAATTGATAGTGGATAGAGAAGAAGAAATTGAAAAATTTATACCAGAAGAATATTGGAACATTTATGCTATACTATCTAAAGACGAAAAGAAAGCAAAAACTTTTGAAGCACGACTTGTAGAAAAGGATAATAAAAAAATAGAATTACATTCTAAAGAAGAAGTAGACGAAATATTAAAGGAAATAGAAAATGCTAAATATATTGTAAAAGATATTAAGCAAAGTGAAAAGAAAAGAACGCCAGCACCACCATTTACAACAAGTACAATGCAGCAAGAGGCATCTAGAAAACTAGGATTTACACTAAAAAAGACAATGTCTGTTGCACAAAGACTATATGAAGGTGTTAAGGTCCCTGAAAGAGGAACTGTTGGACTAATAACATATATGAGAACAGACTCTACAAGAATATCTGCTGAGGCTCGTGATGCAGCAAAAAAAGAAATAATTAAAGAGTATGGCGAAAACTATTATGAAAATAGGTTTTATAAAACAAATGCCGAAGCGCAAGATGCACATGAAGCAATAAGGCCAACATATGTAGAACTTGCTCCAGATACAATTAAGAGTTCATTAACAAATGATGAATATAAACTATATAAATTAATTTATAATAGATTTTTAGCAAGTCAAATGGCAGCAGCAATATTTGATACAGTTGCAGTTACTATTAATGCAGATAAATATACATTTAAAGCAAACGGACAAACATTAAAGTTTAAGGGGTTTATGGCTTTATATGTAGAAAGTTTAGATAGCGAAAAGGATGAAAAATATATTGCTATTCCAGATTTAGAGATAAATGAAAAACTAAGGAAAGACTCAATTGATGCAAAACAAAGCTTTACAGAGCCACCCGCAAGATATACAGAAGCTAGCTTAGTAAAGGCTTTAGAGGAAAAAGGAATAGGAAGACCTAGTACTTATTCTCCAACAATTACAACAATATTAGAAAGAAGATATATAGAAAAAGATAAGAAACAGCTTGTACCAACAGATTTAGGAATAGTAGTAAATAAACTATTAGTAGAAAATTTTGATAAGATAGTAAATGTAGAATTTACTGCTCAAATGGAAAATCAATTTGATGAGATAGCAGAGGGAAAAGAAAAATGGAAAAAGGTTATATCCGAATTTTATTATCCATTTGAAGAAAACGTAGAAAAAGTTGAAAAAGAGCTTGAACATGTCAAGCTTGAAGAAGTTGTTTCTGATGTTCCATGTGATAAATGTGGAAGAATGATGGTAATAAAATATGGTCGATATGGAAAATTCTTGGCATGCCCAGGATATCCTGAATGTAAAAATGCTAAACCATTAGTTGAAACAATAGATGTGCCATGCCCAAAATGTGGCGGAAAAGTCCAAATACGTAAAACAAAGAAGAGAAGGAATTACTATATATGTGAAAACAACCCAAAATCTTGTGATTATATTTCATGGAATAAGCCTAAAAAAGGAGAAAAGTATAATCCAGATGCTGAAAAGCCAGCAAAGAAAACTACTAAGAAAAAAACAACAAAGAAGAAGACTATTAAAAAGAAATAATTTTATATTGCTCGCTTAGTTTGAATTTTATTGTATAAGCAATTAATATATAAAATTTATGAAATGACGAATGTGCCGTGGAATGTTTGTGCAAATTCTTAAGATATGGCAAGGTAGGAAGCGCGGAGGAGTGAGAGGCTCGCTTGCTGTATCTTTAGAATTTGCAAAACATGTAGCAAGCCGAGGAAATTGAATAAATTTATATATTAATTGCTTTTAAATTAGAATACAAGGAGATGATTATAATAAAAGAGGTAATAGTAATAGGCGGAGGCTTAGCAGGTTGCGAAGCTGCATATCAAATTGCAAAAAGAGGAATAAAAGTAAAATTATACGAAATGAAGCCTAAGAAATTTTCACCTGCACATTCTAATTCTAATTTGGCAGAAATAGTATGTAGCAATTCCTTTAAGTCTAACAGCATTACAAATGCATGTGGACTTTTGAAAGAAGAGTTAAGAATTTTAGATTCTTTATTAATAAAAATAGCAGATGAAAATAGCGTTCCTGCGGGGCAGGCTTTAGCAGTTGATAGAGAAAAATTTTCACAAGCAGTTACAGAAAAAATAAAGCAAATGGAAAATATAGAACTAATACATGAAGAAATAACTAAAATACCTGAAGATTCTATAGTGATAATAGCAACAGGACCATTAACATCAGATAAATTAGCAGAAGAAATTGCAAAAATTACAGAACAAGACAAACTATATTTTTATGATGCAGCAGCACCAATCGTAGAAAAAGAGAGCATAAATATGGGAATAGCTTTTTGGGGAGATAGATATGGTAAGGGCGATAGCAATTATATAAATCTTCCTATGAATAAAGAAGAATATTTAAAGTTCTATAATGAACTTATAAAGGCAGAAATTGTAACACTGCATGAATTTGAAAAAAAAGAAATATTTGAAGGTTGTATGCCAATAGAAATAATGGCAAAAAGAGGAGAAGATACACTAAGATATGGACCTTTAAAACCAGTTGGATTTACAGATCCAAGAACAGGTGAAAGACCATATGCAATAGTACAATTAAGACAAGACAATAAAGAAGGTACTCTATTTAATATGGTAGGTTTTCAAACAAATTTAAAATTTGGTGAACAAAAAAGAGTATTTTCACTGATACCAGGTTTAGAAAATGCGGAATTTATAAAATACGGAGTAATGCATAGAAATACATATATAAATTCAACAGTATTACTAGATAATACATATAATTTAAAGAAAAATAATAATATATTTTTTGCAGGTCAAATATCTGGAGTAGAAGGATATGTTGAATCTATTTCTTCTGGAATGGTTGCTGGAATAAATGCAGCAAATATGATAAATGGAAAAGAAAAGATGATTTTTCCTGCTGAGACAGTAATAGGTAGTTTAGCAAATTATATTAGTACTGAAAATAAAAAATTTCAACCTATGAATGCAAATTTTGGAATACTACCAGAATTACCAGAAAAAGTAAAAGATAAGAAATTAAAATATGAAAAATTAGCTAATAGAGCTATTGCAAATATTAAAAGCAGAATATGAAAAAATATTTGACATATAATTATAATAGTGCTATAATTTTTATAGCTAGCAAAACTCAAAAGATGTCATTGAGTTGTACTAGAGCTATGTTACCGCATAGCTCTTTTTTGTTGTATAATAAAACAGAGTTTTTGAATATTAAATGAAAAAGGGTGGTTTACCGCCCACCCTACAAAGATTATTCTTTGTTTTTGCCTTGGCTTTCATTATTGTTTATATTTAAAAGCAATAAAACAATAAGACGCCAAATTAACTCAAATGATGTCATATTGAATTGTACCTCCTTTCCATAAGATATCCTTTGAAAAGGATACAATAATTATACTACATGATTTACTAATTGACAACACGAAACTTAAAATATTTCTACAATATTATTACATTAAATAAGATAAACTCTTGACAACTACCACATATTTAAGGTATAATAAATAACATTCACGGGATGCTATAAAAATTACATAATACTAATTCCCAAAAAATCCCACAGTACAA
Organism: Clostridia bacterium; assembly: GCA_017469445.1. Taxonomy (GTDB): domain Bacteria; phylum Bacillota; class Clostridia; order TANB77; family CAG-508; genus UMGS1864. The sequence continues at coordinate 106,985 of JAFUGK010000001.1, read as the reverse complement.
GTGAGACTTTGGAAGGAGGGAAATAAATTGTCAGAAGTTAAAGTTAATAATGGTAATATAGAAGATGCTCTTAAAAGATTTAAGAGACAATGTGCAAGAAATGGAGTAATGCAAGAAGTTAAGAAAAGAGAGCATTACGAAAAACCAAGTGTAAAAAGAAAGAAAAAATCAGAGGCAGCAAGAAAAAGAAAGTTTTAATTAAATATTAAAAGAAGGGGTGAGGAGTAAATTATAGAATTTGCTTCTCACCTTTTAATTTGTTAATGAACGATAGTCTCCCAATTTTGATGTTTATAAAACTTAAAATATGTTGATTCCCCTATATAATTAATTTTTATTTAAAAGCACTCCATAGCGTGGAAATAGCTGACCAGACGGGGACCCTTCCAAAGAAGAAAATTCAAAGTCTGGCAGCGCTTCGCGGGTCTTCGGGAACTGTCGGCATTTTAAATCAAAATTAATTATATAGGGGAATCAGAAAATAATAATATAAAGAAGTGTCCCATCACAAATAAGAAAGGATGATAGATATGTTAAAAGAAAAATTATTAGAGGATTTAAAAAATTCAATGAAAACTAAAAATGAATTAAGAAAGAATGTTGTTCAAATGGTAAGAGCAGCAATTTTACAGGTAGAGAAAGATAAGCACATAGAATTAACAGATGAGCAAATAATAGAAATAATGGCAAAGGAAGCTAAAAAAAGAAAAGACTCAATTACAGATTATGAAAAAGGTGGAAGACAAGATTTAGTAGAAAAAATAAATGAAGAGATAAAAATAATAGAAGAGTATTTGCCAAAGCAATTATCTAAAGAAGAAGTAAAGGGAATTGTGGCAGAAGTCATAAAAGAAGTTGGAGCAACTTCTATAAAAGATATGGGAAATGTTATGAAAGCTGCTAAAGAAAAAATAGGTGCAGCTTCAGATGGAAGAACAATTAATGAAGCAGTAAAAGAGCTTTTAAATTAGGAATATATTTATTCAAATGTGTCATAATAATAGCATATGAGTCCGCCAAATCTTAGCCGGCATTGGATGTTTTCTTTCTCCAAGTATTCGAAAGAAAAATGCAATGCCTACGTTTGGCTACTTTAGAATAAGGAGAAGATAAATGAGAGAGAATATTATACAAATTAAAGAAGGAATAAAACTACATTTAATAAAAACAAATAAGTTTAAAACTAATTTGTTATCTGTTTTTATAACTACTCCATTAAATAGAGATGCTGTTACGAAAAATGCATTAATACCAGCTATATTACGAAGAGGAACTGCTAATATGAAGTCTCAAGATGAAATTAGTAAAAAACTAGAGGAAATGTATGGGGCAGAATTCGATTGTGGTATAGAAAAAACAGGAGACAATCAAGTTATAAAGTTTTATTTAGAATCTTTAAATGATGAATTTTTACCACAAAAAGAAGAATTGCTAAAAACAAGTATAAATATATTATTAGAAATAGTGCTAAATCCACTAATAGAGAATAATGCATTTAAAGAAGAATATTTAGAAACAGAAAAAGCACACTTAAAGCAGTTAATACAAGGAAAAATTGACAACAGAGATTTATATGCATTAGAAAAGTGTACAGAAAAAATGTATGAAGGTAAGCTATATAGTTTGTATAAATACGGATATGAAGAAGATTTAGAAGAAATTACATCAAGTGATATGTATGAGCATTATAAAAATATAATAAATACTGCTAAAATAGATATTTTTATTTCTGGAGAATATGACCCAAATGAAATAGAAGAAACTGTAAAAGGTAATGAAAATATTTTAAAAATAGTAGATAGAATTCCAAATAATATTGTAAATAGTGAGGCTACAGAAGAAAAAAAAGAAATTAAAGAACCAGTAAAAATAGAAGAAAAAATGGATGTAACACAAGGAAAACTAGTATTAGGAACTAATATAAAGAATATGAAAAAAGATGAAAGGTTTATTGCTAGTGTATATAATACAATATTAGGTGATAGTGCAAATTCAAAGCTGTTTCAAAATGTAAGAGAAAAAGCACATTTAGCATATACTACACGTTCAACGTATGTAAGACCTAAAAATGATATATATATTAGAAGCGGAATTGAAATACAAAATTATGATAAAGCATTAAGTATAATATATAAACAATTAGAGGATATGAAAAATGGAGAATTTACAGATGATGATATAAAAAATGCAAAACAATATATAACCTCTGCTATAAATAGTGTAGAAGAGGAGCAAGACACAGAAATAACATATTATTTAGGACAAGAACTTGCAGGAACAAATTGCTCTTTAGAAGAGTATAAACATAACATTGAGAAAGTTACAAGGGAGCAAATTCAAGATGTTGCAAAACGAGTTCAAATTAATACTATTTATTTTTTGAGGAATTAGGTGAGATTGTCATGGGGACGGGGAAATTTGGCAATGCTTTGCCAAATTTCCCCGTCCCCGCAACAATCTCACAAAAATAGGAGGTTAAAAATGCAAATAATTGAAAATACTAAAGTAAAGGAAAAACTATTTATTGAAAAGCTAGATAATGGATTAACAGTAATGATAATCCCTAAAAAGAATACAATAAAAAAATATGCAATCTGGGGTACCCATTATGGATCTGTAATGAGTGAGTTTATTGTGCCAGGTGAAACTGATACTACAAAAGTACCTGATGGTGTTGCACATTTTTTAGAACATAAAATGTTTGAACAACCCAATGGAACTAATAGTCTAGATACATTAACAGCGTTAGGAGTAAATGCAAATGCATATACAACAAATGACCATACAGCATATTTATTTGAATGTACAGATAATTTTGATGAAGCATTTGCAGAACTTGCGGATTATATTCAACATCCATATTTTACAGATGAAAATGTGGAGAAGGAAAAGGGCATAATAGGGCAAGAAATAATGATGTATGATGATGCACCAGAATGGTCTGTATATATGAATGCGATAAAGGCAATGTACAGCAAAAATCCAGTAAGAATAGATATTGCAGGAACTGTTGAATCTATAAGCCATATAGATAAAGATATTTTATATAAATGCTACAATACTTTCTACAACTTATCAAATATGGTATTAGTATTGTGCGGAGATTTTGAACCAGAACAAGAATTAGATAAAGTAAAAGAAAAATTATTAGATGTAAAAGTAAATGGAAAAATAAAAAGAATATATGAAGAAGAACCAGAAGGAATTGCAACTAAAAAAATAGAAAAACAAATGGAAGTTAGTATTCCTTTATTTATGATTGGATATAAGGTAAAAAAAGAAGAAGAGAATGTTGTAAAACAGCATATTGCAATAGAAATTCTTTTAAATATAATTGCAGGTAAAAGCTCAAAATTATATAAAAAATTGTATGAAGAAGGATTAGTTCAGTCACCATTAGACCTAGATTTTGAATTCGCAGAAAATTATTCACATGTTTTAATAGGTGGGCAATCTAATAACCCTGAAAAAGTACTAGAATATCTAAATAAAGAAATAGAAGAAATAGAAGAAATAAAACAAAATGGACTTCAAAATGAAGATTTTGAAAGAATAAAGAAAAAAATATACGGAAACTATATACGAGAATATAATGAAGTCTCAGATATTTCTAGAATGTTTCTTGCAGATTATATAAAAGGAATAAATAGTTTTGATTATTTAGAAGATTTTAAACAAGTAACCAAAGAATATGCAGAGCAAAGTTTAAAAGAAATATTTAATGAAAACAAACAAGTAATAAGCATTGTCAAGCCTAAATAAATTTTTAATTATATTAAAATTATGCCAATGTCAATAGGACCAAGCATATATTAAATTTCATACACTCCTCGGCTTCATACATGATTTACAAAATCTAAAAATACAGCAATCGAGCCTCTCACTTCTGCTTCCTCAATTGCTGTATTTTAAGATTTTACACAATCATTCCTGGGCACATTCGTCGTTCCTTCAATTTAATATATGCTTGGCCACTTAAAAACAAAAGCAAATAAGAATTTCAAAAAAATGTCGATAAATGTAGAATATTAAAATATAATAATGCAAAACAAGAAATAATGCAAAAAATAAGGAAAAAATGGCATACGAAAAAATGGTAAAATATAGTAAAAATATTGAAACCAATGTAAAAATATGTTATCATATTAAAAGAAAAGGCAAGTAGGGGAGTGATAATATGATAAATGACGAAATATGCAAATTACGCGAAAAGTTAAATGAAAGTATAGCAACAGGAAAAGACTATGATGAGATATATAAAATAAGTGTAGAATTAGATGAACTAATTGCCGAATATTATATAAAAAGAAGTTGTGATAGAATAATAAATAAAGAAAAAATAAAAATATTAATGTAAAAAGAAAGAGGTGCAGGCATTGCCTGCACCTTTGTTTTTTACTAACCATTTTGGATTCGATCCTCAATGGAATGAAAGTGGTGAACATAAATTGCGTTTATGCGCTTGCCACTTTGCGTAATTGCTTGCTCATAGCTGTAAAGCTGTGAGGGATGCTGCTTAATTTTATTCTTTATAATGCTCAGCATCCTTGAGTTGCCAGTGAAAATCACCGTTTCTCCAGGAGCAATAGCCCGAAGGTAGTTGCTTGCACGCAATTCCATTGATTCCCTCGAATTCGGATCCGTAAGTTTGAAAATGCGATTCACTGCTCTCCGGACTTTCGAGTTAACCTCGTTAACAACCCGATTTTTTATTGTCCTTTTAACATTCCTTTCAATCCGGCGTCCTGTGGATTGATGCGCAGCTTCAACATTAGAAGGAATTACCGCTCCAGTAATACTGGTTAACATTAATGCTACTAAAGAAGTTGCTAAAATTTTTTTCATGATATTTTTCCTTTCTTTTCACACTAATTTAGATAAAAAACACAACTATTCAATTATAATTATTATACTACAAAAAAGACAAAAAATCAAGCATGATGGCTAAAAATACACAAATTATAAAAAAACCTTGCAAAAAAGCAAAAAAATGTTGCATTTTTTTGTAAAATATGCTATCATGGAATTATAAGGTAAGAAAAAATGTCAAAATGGATAAAAAGGAGGATATATTATGAAAGCAATGAACAAAGCAATAAGAGTAATTTCTATACTTATGCTAGTAGTATTATTTGTAGGAGCATTTTCAGTACCAGCATTAGCAACAAGCACAAGCTCAAGTACTTATGGTGGAATTATACAAGATATGAAGACAGAATCAGAAAATACTAATGCAGATACATCAGGAGTTACAAAACTTTTTGGTGGAATTATACAAATTATGCAAGTTATTGGTACAGGTATAGCAATTATAATGCTTATTGTGTTAGCTATTAAATATTTAACAGCTTCTCCAGAAGGAAAAGGCGAAGTAAAAAAATCTGCAGCAATGTACATAGTTTCAGCAATAGTGCTATTTGCAGCTGTTAATATCTTAGCAGCAATAGAAGGACTTGCTCAAGGTATTGTAGACTAATTAAGTTATAAAAATGTCTATAAAAATCCATTTGATTATATTTTCTATAGTCAAATGGATTTTTTCATTGAAAGGATGAAATTTTATGAATAAAAAATTATTAATAAAAATAGGAACGATTGCTTTAGTGTTATTAGCTGTTGTATTTATAACAACTGTAAGTGCAACAAGTATTATAGAAAAAGTAAAGCCAGAAACAGGTACAAGTATTGCAAAAACAACACAAAGTACTGCCAAAACAGTAGTTGGAATTATTAGTACAGTGGCTATAGGAATAGCAATTGTAATGCTTATTTATTTGGCCATAAAATATATGATATCTTCACCAGAAGCAAGAGCAGAATATAAACAAACAGCAATTAAATACTTTATAGGTGTTTTAATAATATTTACAGCTTCTACACTGGCAAATATTATTGCGGATATAGTAACAAATGTTACTGCAAAAATATAAGTAAGTAGGTGATTTTGATGAAAAAAGTAGTAAAAATCATAAGTTTATCATTAATTCTATTAATAATGTGTTTGTATACAGTTTCTTTTGCACATAATTTTAGTGGACTTGAAAGGGTATCAAATCCAACTGGTGGCGAAGGATTACTTGGACCTGCAAATAAAATTCTAGGAGTAATATATGTTGTGGCAATTGCAATGTCTGTTGGAATGCTTGTTATAATAGGCTTAAGATATGTAATCTCAAGCCCTGAACAAAAGGCAGATTTAAAAGCAAAAGCAATACCATATTTAATTGGTGCAGTATTAGTATTTGGTACAGCAAATATAGTTAGATTTATATCTACTATGGCTGGATGGATTAAACCATAAATTAATTAATATATTTATTTAAATATTACAAGAATATTACAAGAATATTACATTTTAAATATTATGGATATTCTTGTTTTTTTTAGTTGAAAAGTAAAAAAAAATGAAGTATAATAATATTAATTATAAGTGTTTTTTGTAGAAAAATGAGGTAAAAAATATGAATAAAAAATTCAAAAATATTATAATTTTAACTTTTTTATTATTTTTGGCATTTGCAACAGTAGTGCAAGCAGATACATCCTTAAGTTGGGATTCGTTATCAAAAGATGCTAAGGCATTTATAGAAGCTGGACAAAACAAAAATTTAATAGATGATAGTAAAATTGTTGAAAATGTTGTTCCAATAGGCCAAATGCTAACAACATTAGGAGTAGTTGTATTGTTTGGGTCATTTTTAATAATTGGAATAAAGTATATGAAAGCACAACCAGAAGAAAGAGGAAATTTAAAACAACAACTGATTGGAGTAGCAGTTGGAGGAATTGTGATTTTTGGAGCATACTCAATTTGGAGAATAGTATACAATTTCTTTAGTGAAACAATAAAATAAGAGATAAACCAAGGAGGGATTCTAAATGGGGTCATACTATATTCCGCGTGATTTAGGAGGAGAAACTAGAATATTTTTAATATTCTCAGTAAAATCATTGATATCAACTGCAATAGGAGCATTTGTTGGATTGATTTTTTATATGATTTTTGCAATGATGGGAATTGGAACAGCAGGTGTTATTACAATGGCTGTGTTTGCAGTTTTGGGCTTTGCGGCAGGAACGTTTAAAATTCCAACAATTGCAGGATTACCATTTACTAAAAAAGTTGGTGGTGAGCCAATAAGCGAAATTGTAATACGATATGTAAAATTTAGGGCAAATAGAAAGATTTATGCATATACAAAGGAGGAACAAAAATAATGGAAATTATAGACATACTTAATATTATATTGGTGGTGCTTGTATTCATAATATTTGCGCTAGTAATAATATATTTGGCGGTTGTTTATAGAAATAGAAACAATCCTAAATCAAATGAAAAAGGCACAGCTGCTTCAAGTTCGGAATACACATCAAGCGTAGCGGGAGGATTACCTAAAGAAGCAATAACTAAATTTATGGAATTTGATGAAATTAAGGACAATATGATAATAAGAAAAAATAGAGCACAATATATAATGATTTTACAATGCCAAGGTGTAAATTATGACCTTATGTCTGAAGAAGAAAAAATAGCTGTAGAACAAGGATTTGTACAGTTCTTAAACACATTAAGATTTCCAATACAATTATATGTTCAAACGAGAAGCTTGAATTTAAAAGACATAATTGATGGATATAAGGATAGAGTAAGAAACTTAAGAACAGATGTTGAAAATTTACAAGCAAAGATGCAAGAAGCAAAATTGCAAAAAAATAATAACCTATACGAGAGATTAAGATATGAAGTTAGAAGAAAAGAAAATGTGCTAGAGTATGGAGCAGACATTGCAGAATATATAGGAAGAATGAGTCTTAACAAAAATGTGCTACAACAAAAAACTTATGTAATAGTATCATACTATGCTGCAGAGAATGGTTCGCTTGCAAATTATTCAAAAGAAGAAATAGATGATATGTGTTTCCAAGAGCTATTTACAAGAAGTCAATCTGTAATGAGATCTTTAGCAGCATCTGAAGTGACAGGAAAAATATTAAATTCTGAAGAGTTAGCAGAGCTATTATACATAGCATACAATAGAGATGATTCTGAATTACTTCAATTATCAAAAGCGCTAGATGCACAATATGATTCTTTATATAATACAGCTAAGGATGTATTAAAGAAAAAAGAAGAAAGATTGGAAGAACAAATAAATGCAGAAGCTGTTGAACTTGCAACAAATAGCATAGTTGCAGCAGACCAAAGAAGAGAACGTGAATTAGAAAATGAAGCAAGAAAAAAAGCAAAAGTTAAGGAAAAAGCACTAGAATTAGTTGAAGAATATAAAACTCAAATGGATGAAGATTTGTATGAAAGAACTAAAGATGAGATTAATGGCAATGTAGAAGAACTTGATGATGATGAAGATGAAGAAATAGAAGAACCTCAAAAGAAAAAGAGAGGAAGAAAAAAGAAAACAGAAGCAGAAACACAAACAGCATAGAAACTTAAATGATAAGTATGTATAAAATGAATGACCCATGTAAATATGTTAAGCAAGTAATGCTAATATTAGGGAAGGAATGATAAATAATAATGAAAAAAGACAAAAGAAAGCAAACAGAACAAATAGTTAGTACAGAAACAAAAACGGAAAGCATTATAGATAAAAATGCTAAAAATTTGAAAGATTTAATAGCACCAGCAGGAATTGATGCAAGCCACACAAATTATTTGGAAATTAGTTCTAGTAGTACAAGATATGCAAGAAGCATGATAGTTACTACAATCCCAAGAATGTGTACTTTCCCAGAATTTTTAAGAAGTATGTATACATTTGGAGATATAAATGTTTCTGTGTTTATAAGACCTGTTAGTGAAAGCTCATCACAAACAGATTTAAACAGAAAAATAAATGAATTAGAATCTGAAAGAGTTGTTGCAATGGACAGAGGTGATATAAACAGAGAAAGAATACTTGCACAAAAAAGAGCTGAAGCAGAAGCTTTAAGAGATGAGATTGCTGCTGGATTTAATAAATTATTTGAATCATCAATTATTTGTACATTATTTGCATATAGCTTAGAAGAATTAGATAAATATACAGAGCTTTTATCATCTGAAATGTCTAAAACATTAATAGGAGTAAAACCAGCATGGGCAATACAAGATGAAGCATTTAGATCTAATATGCCATACTGTGATAACAAAATAAGTAAGCATCATACCTTCGATAGAAGCTCAATGGCAACAGTATTCCCTTTCTTTACGTCAGAAGTTGGACACGACAAAGGAATACCACTTGCATTTAATAGACAAACAGGACTTCCAATATTGTTTGATAATTTTAGTCCAACACTTACAAATTATAATATGGTTGTATTTGGTAAGTCTGGAGCTGGTAAAGGTGTTGCAATAAAAACTTTAACAGCACGTTCATCTGTATTAATGGGAATAGAAAGTTTAGCATTAGATGCTGAAGGTGAATATGGAGTTGTTGCAGAAGCGCTTGGAGGAATAAATGTAATTATAAGTCCAAACTCAAAAACAGTTATAAATCTATTTGATATAGAACCAGAGATTGTAAGGGACGAAATAACAGGAAAAGAAAGAGTAATGCTAAATGTAGAAAATAAAGTAGAAGATGTTACACAAGCATTACTAACAATGGCAAGAGGAAGTACAAGAAGCCAAGAGGTTAATGAGTTAACAAAACAGATAATTGCAGAATCTGTTGCAGAAGAATATGCAGAACATGGAATTACAAATAATGTGGAAAGCCTATACTTAAACGAAGGACCAATAGTAAATCAAAACTATTTAGGAAGAACAAAAAAAGAAATGCCAACAATAGGGTCATGGTATGACAAACTTGTTGAAAATGCTAAGAAAAATGATAATCCTGATTATAGATTCCACTATAGCTATTTAATTAAGGTTATGAGACAGTATGTAAGGAAATTCGATGGCCAGATGGCATACTTCGATGGACAATCTACATTTGAGTTATTAGATAGCGTACCATTTATAAACCTAGACATATCTGGATTAGAGGAAAGATTTGCAAGACCACTTGCACAACAAATACTTCTATCTTGGATATGGGAAAAATATGTTAAGAAAAATAGTGAAGATAAATCTAAAGCAGCTAAAAAGAGGGTTTTGGTTGATGAGGCATGGATGCTTTTACCATACCCAGAAGCAGTAGATTTCTTAAATACAATGGCAAGACGTGCCAGAAAAAGAAATGTTTCACTTGCAGTTATTTCTCAGAAATTCCAAGATTTCTATGAAAAAGCAGAAGTGCAAGCAGTTTTAACATCATCAGATACAAAATTATTCTTAGCTCAAGATAAATCTGAAATAGATTACATAAAAGAAGTATTTAAATTAAGCGAAGGAGAAGCATATTTCTTAACAACTTGTAGTAGAGGTGAAGGACTACTTAAAGTTGGTGAGGATACAGCAATTATTGCTATAAAACCAACGAAAAAGGAGTTTGAATTTATAGAAACAAACTTAAATAAATTAAAAGAGTAAAATAAAATGGAAGGTGTGTGTAATGAGTAAGAAATTAATATTATCTATTTCAATTATTATCATTATTTTTAATGCACTCCTTCCAAATTATGTTCATGCAGATTCTGTAAAAATGGAAAGCTTACAAGGGCAAAATACCAGAAAAGAAGTTATAAAGCAAACTCAAAAAGATGTTGAAAATTCTGATCGTAGTGTTAGTACAGATGATAAAACAAAAATTATTACAGGTGTAGGAAATAATAAAGGAAATGAAGGCGGAGTAGAGGCTAGTAATGGAATAAGTGCTATTGTAAAAATATTATTTAAGGTGCTTTCAGTAATACCATATGGCATACAATTTTTAATGACTGTGGTTACAACAGGAGATAATGAACAAATATTGAGCGGTAGTAGTCTTACTGAAAAGGTTGGATCCATAACAGATGCATCTAAAATTAATTGGTTTACAATAAAAAAAGCTGTTCTTGGAAAGGTCCCTATTTTTGATGTTAATTTTTTTAATCCTACAACTAATGATTCTAAAGCTAGTTCAGATTTAAAACAAGCTGTTTTGAATTGGTATAATACAATGTATAGATTAGCACAAGTGATAAGTCTTTTAACATTAATATATGTTGGAATAAGAATTGCAATTAGTTCTACGGCAAGTGCAGAAGTAAAATATAAAGTAATGCTAAAAAATTGGCTTATAGCATTTGGACTATTATTTATTTTACCATATATAATAGTTATAGTGCTTAAAATAAATGACTTTTTCGTTTCACTAGTGCCAGCATCAATTCTAGAAAAAGGTTATGAAGAACAAATTGTGCAAAGATCAATAGAAGTACTTGATCCAAGCCAATCTGTATGGACAGCTTTGATATATTTTATAACATATGTTATAATGGTAGGGTATGAAGTGTATTTCTTCATTAAATATTTTAAAAGGGTTTTAACAATAGGCTTCTTAATTATAATAGCACCTTTAATTACAATAACATACCCTATAGATAAAATAGGAGATAATCAAGCACAAGCCTATACAGGCTGGATGAATTTATTCATAAGCAATGTCTTTATGCAGGCTGTGCAGGCATTGATGTATGGAATATTTGTATTTTCTGCATCAGCAATAGCAGATAAAGCACCAATGATAGCAATTGTATTCTTTATAGGAATTATAAAGGGAGAAGAAATATTTAAAAAATTATTTAAATTAACATAATAAATAGCATTAAAAGAGGTTTAATATGATAAAAACAAAAACTGGAAAAATACTAATAATGTTAGTGATTAGTATTATAATGTTTAATTTCATAAGTCCAAATATTGTATTTGCTAGAGCAACACTAAACCAAGCAAAGCAGATTCAACAACAGCAACAGCAACAACAACAAACAGCAAGTCAAGATCCTGCATCTAATTCTTCAAATTCAAGTTCAAGTAGCGAAGCAAATACTAATGTTAGAACAAGGGCTGGGGCAGAAGCGTATCAACAGCAACAAACAGCAAGTCAAGATCCTGCACCTGATCCATCAGATCCAAATGCAAATAATCCAAGTCAAAGTTCAACATCAAATACTTCTAGTAATAATGATTCTGAAAAAAAGATTATGAATGGCAAAGAATTAACTTTAGTAAACGCAATAAATGAGGCATTACCTAGTGTGGCAGATGGATTAGTAGGAATATTTTCGATATTATTAAGGGCAATTATAGTAGCAGCAGGTGGAGCTGCACAATTTCTAGGTTCAGCACTTGGAAATAGTGCAGGAACAACCGAAGATGGTTCTTTTAGTATAATAACTCCAGACTATATATTATTTAACAAACTAGCAATTACAGATATAAATTTTTTCAAAATGGATACATTTGGTTCAACTAACAAAGCATTGGATGGTAATAATAATCCTATAAAATTATTAAAAGAGAATGTTGCAACTTGGTATACAACATTAAGAGCATTATCAACGGCAATATTACTTGTAATATTGATATATATAGGAATAAGAATGGTAATAGCTTCAACAGGTGAAGGTAAGGGAAAATACAAAAAAATGCTAATGAATTGGCTTACAAGTTTTGCAATACTATTTTTATTACATTATATAATATTATTGTTTATAAATGTGAATAACGCATTAGTAGATATGCTAGCTGGTGTAGCAGGGAAATCAGGAGTTGGAGGCTATGGTGAATATGTTACACAATTAGCTAAAACGGCTATTATATCTACATCTGGAACAGCTGGCATAGCATCAGCTTGGCTATATTTGATAATTACAGTAATAACACTAATATTTTTGTTTATGTATGTAAAACGTATGCTAACAATTGCATTTTTAATATTAGTATCACCAATCATTACAATTACATATTCAATAGATAAGGTTAAAGATAGTAAATCACAAGCTTTTGATAATTGGTTCAAAGAATTTTGGCAAAATGTTTTAATACAGCCATTTCACTGTGTAATATATATTGCATTTGTCTCATCATCTATAGATATGTTATCAAAAGATCCAACTGTAGGTGGAGCAATTTTAGTAATAATAACAACAATATTTATATTCGTAGCAGAAGGAATGTTAAAGTCAATATTTAGTATAAAAGCAGAATCACTTGGTAATGGTATGGGAACAACTATAGCTATATGGGGTCTTGCTAGACGATTAGAGCCATCAGGCAAAGCAAAAACTCCACCATCAAATGTTGGCACTAAAAAAGGTGGAGGAAATACTCCAAGCACAAATCCAAAATCACCAAGTATGGTTGCAACTAATAATTTAAATCAAAGTAATAATGCACAAAGTAATAGTGGAAACAGTAGTCCTAATATAGGTTCAAATTCTACAAACAATAGGAATATACCTCAAACTAAGAGTGACTCTGAAAAATTGGCAGATAGAATGTTGAATCCTAATGTTGCTGCAGAAGATTATGATACAACAATGAATGATAGGCCAGACAAAACTCCAGAACAAAAAAGGGCAGATGCTATGGCAGATGATTATGATGAATTAATGGGAAATAATGATATGCCAAGTGAAACAGCAACTATAGCTTCTGAACCAGGAGTACCAAGACAAAAAATATATGCAGGATTAGGAAATGTACAACCTGAGTATAAAGATGGAATGAAAAGGCAGAAAATATACGGTGGCTTGGGATCTTTACCTCAACAATCAAATAACAGCAATAATGTAACACCTTCAGGTAATGTAACTCAATCTGTAAACACAAATAATAATAGTAATAGTAGTAACCAAGAAATCAAAATGCCAGATGTAAAAAATAATAATCCTTCACTAGGGAAAATGGCTTTAAATGGTGCAAAGGCAGCAGGAAATTTTGTAGTGAAAGGGAATAAACTACTTTCAAAAGCTGGTGGATATATAGTAGGATCTACATTTGCTGGTTTACAAGGGGCAAATCCAGCAGATGTAGCAGGATCAGCAATTATAGGAAAGCATGTACAAGATAATATAGAAAATAAAGTGGGATCTGGCAAGGAAAAGGTATTGCATACAATTAGTGATGTGAAAATTAAAAACGATGAAAAAACATTGGCAACAGCGTTTAGCAATTATAAAAATGGTAGAGATTATGATAGAGGAACAGATATAAATCAGGCACGAAATTACCTAAATATGGATAGTAATAAAATAAAAGAAATAAAAGATATATCTGAAAGGCAATACGTACAAGCATTACATGCAATGAGAAACATATATAATAAAGATAAATACAATGATGAGGATCCAAATGAAAGAGTAATGGAAACTATGGAAAAAATAGTAGAAAAAGAAATAGAACCAAAAAATTATTAGAATAAGGGGATAATGAGTATGTTAAAACTCCATACCTATTATCCCTTTTTTAAAGGTGGTGAAAAAAGTGGCAAATAATAATCAAGATGATAATGAAGAAATAAGTGACATGTATTCATATAAAAATGATGGAGACTCTATAATACAAAATAGTAGAAAAGCAGCAGAACAAATGGCAAAAACTAAAAGAGCCATTTCAAAAGCAGCAGCAAAGACAGGTGGCAAAGTAGCTAAAAGAGCAATATCTAAATTTTTACTTGCTGCTTTACCATATATAGCAGCTGTTGTCGCTTTTATTGCTATAATTGTGCTTATAATTTCGTTTTTGGCATTTCTTTTTTCAGGACCAGATATGTTAAGAGGGCAAATAGTTCAAATGGCTGATGAATATTGGACTGCTGCCAAAAAATGGCTTGTAGGTGTATTTGAAGGAGATGATTATGCAGAGGCTACAGAAGAGCATATTACAGATGTAGGAAAATATATAGAGTACATGGGATATAGCTTAGAAGGTTGGGGATTTATTGACTCTTCTAATGGTGACAAAGTTGAAAGAGATGATAAAAAAAATATAAAATCTGTAAAAAGTACTCCTATTACAGAATATTTAGCTGCCGAAAATAGAACCTATATGCTTTCAACAGTAAGTGTAAGCAGTTTATATAGATACTTAGCTGGAAAAATAGAAACAGGGAATCCTCCTACAACAGTTAATAATACTACAGTACCAACAACAGGAGAAACTCAAAATTCTACTACACAAAATGTACCAACAACGGCACAAAATTCTGATTATAGAACAGGAATGCTAAATATTTCTGCAAAAGTTTCACATGTTAAACTTGAGATAGATGGAAAAACAGTTTATGATGATAGTAATAATATAGCTGTAAATGGTGTAGATAAAATAACACCAGAGATAGATAGAGCTGGTAAAAAATTAATACTTAAAATAAACCAAAACAGGATTGTTGATGGGCAAAAAAAAGAATTTGAAACCACATGTATTTATAATTTAGATGGATGGGTTGGAAGATATGGAAAACCTATAGAATTTCTTTTAGCACTACATTTAGGAACAATGGCACCAGATTTTGCTAAAACAGTAGCAATGGGAAAAGACTTTGATACAAGAGTAAATATAAAAATACACAAAAGTGTACAAGTTGTGAAATTGACATTTAGAGGAAAAGATTTAAAAGAGTTATCAAATGACTTTGAAAAAATGTATAAAGAAAAACTTAAAGATTATAGAGATGCTAATGAAAGAGCTAGAGCATCACAAGCAGCTAGTAGATATGGTGCATATATGCCAGTTACATTACCACATCCAAATCCTGAGCAAGAAGCAGAAAGATATACAGAAATGCAATTAGGTTATACTAGAGAAGAACTAAAAAAAGCTGAAAAATATGAAAAGGAGGAGACAAAAGAAAAATATACACCATATATAGTAAGAGTAAAAAATCATTGGTATAGAGATTTGGTATTTAAAGAATACTTAGAAACAGCTAGTGACAAAGATGCGTATGTTCAGGCAAAACCAACTAAAAAAAGTGGAGGATTATATTTAAGTAAATTTCAGATAGATATGTATACCTCTGGTGATATTTATCAAGTTAAAGAACCAAGAAGAGGATCAGTAAATGAAAAATTAGAAGATTTAGTTAATAATAAGACATGGACTAAAATAACAGGTTTAGAAGGTAAGACTGAAGTTGGAAAAATAGAATTTAAAGATGAAATGGCAAATGCTGTTGTTATGCTTGATAAAGCTGCACAAAAAAGTGATGATGCTAAATACATAGTAAGAGATTTAAAAGAATGGTTAGCAATACATGAATTTAAATTTGTTGATTCACATATTTTAAGCTTTGAGGAAGAAAAAGAGGTAGAAATAAATAAAGATGATGCTAAAAGCCCAGAATCTGAAGAAGAGGAATTTAATATAAATCTTAATACAACAGTACCAAAAACAAATCCAGATACAAATGTTGATGACAATGCAGAAATAGTAATAAAAGCAATGCAATATTTAATGAAAAAAGGATTTACAGTAGAAGCTGCTGCAGGTGTGTGTGGAAATATTACAGCAGAGTCTTCATGGAATCCAAATGCAGATAATGGTTCACATTATGGAATATTCCAGTGGGATTACACAGGAGATCCATTAGGACAACCTGGAGGAGATAGATGGCCTAAGATTTTAAGATGGCTAAGAGCACAAGGACAACCAGTAGGGGATGTAATGAATCAGTTAGTGGCAGCATTTAATAGTGATGATTATTATAGCGAAAAAGCAATGGGAAGTATAGATGCTGTAAAAAATATTACTGATGTTAAAGAAGCTGCTAAAATGTGGGCTGTTAAATGGGAAAGATGTGTAGATCCAGATGGTACAATACAAGGACTTCAAAGAAGACAAGAGGGTGCAGTTGATGCATATAATAAATATCAACAATATTTAGCAAACAAAAATAATAACAGCAATAGTAATAATACAACTACTGCAACAGCTAAAATTACAACAACAAATGAGAATAATGCAATTTCTAAAACTTTAGGTGGAGAAAAAACAGCAGAAATTGTATATAAAGGAAGCAGAGCAACAGTTAAAACAGCTGAAATGGAAAATGATATAGATGTAAATTCTATATTAACAGGAACAGTAGAAAAAGTATCAGATGATACAATACAGATAAAGGGAAATACAAATAATTATGCAGGAATTACAGTTATAATAACAGGAGCCAATATTAATACAGATTTAAAAGTTGGAGATAGAATTTTAGAAAATCAACAAATTGCAAAAACAGTATCAGGACAAGATGTTAGAATTCAAATACAAGATGCAGACAGAAAAGCAGTTAGCTTAGAAAAAGTATTAAATATGTAATCTAAAACGTAATTTATATATTATTTGAATATATAATAAAATAAGGAGGCTTTTTATGACAAAGCTAAAAATAATACTAGTTTTATTAATAATATTTGTAGCAGGCTTGCTAGGATATATGCTTTTATTTATCCCTTCTACACCTACATATACGTATGATGAATATAAAAAAATGCAAGAAGAAAATGCACCTGAATTTGAAAAAACATCACAAATAAGAATATTCCCAGAAAATAGAGAGTTCTTTGAATATCGCTATGAAGGGGAGCTAGATATAAATTATTTATATGAAAAATTATATGATTTAGTTCATAAAAATTTACCATTACTTCAAAAAGATATTACAGGATTAAGCTCTGTGGAATTATATAATTATTTAGCAAACAATGAGGCAAATTTAATTGCAATGATGGGAATAACAGAAATAGAGCAATTAATAGAATTGCAAAAAAATATTTTTGGAAAAAATATTGATGATAGTGAATATTTATCTACAGAATTAATAACAGATACTTTTTTTGCTAATGATGATTATGATAAAATGACTTTCAAAATCAAATATAAAAATGCAGAGCTTTATTTTAAAACAAGAATTGCAAAGGAAGTAGCAACTTCTCCAATGATAATAATAGAATCTATAGAAAATGTGGAGGTGTACTAATGAAAAATTTAGATAAAACAGTATTAGCACTATTTATCATATTATTAGTTTTAACAGTTGCTACCATATATGTATATAGCAATAAAATACTATATCCTAGAATAAATAATGAAGCTATAGCTAAGGAATATGAAGAAGAGTTGAAACGTGAAAAGCCAGATATTATTACAGTAACAGAGAAAAAAACACCTGAAGATGAAAAACTTAATTTGAAAAGTATGAGCGAAACAGATAGAGTTCATAAATATTTTATGGAATATATAAATAATGTAGATTTAGGAAATTATGAAAAAGCTTATAGTTATTTATATCCTGAATTTAAGCAAAATTATTTTGCCGATTTTGCAACTTTTGAAAATTATGTTAAAACAACATATCCTGAATACATGATTATTCAATATGAAGATATATCAATGCAAGGGAAATACTATATTTTAACAGTAGTAATATATGATGCAATTAGTCAAGCAGAAATAACTAATGCAAGGGAACAAAGATTTATAATATATGAAAATGACTTTGGCGATTTTTCAATATCATTCCAAATTTAAAGAGGTGAAATACTTTTGGACCAAAGATTAAGAAGTGTAATTATTAAATTTTTTAAAAAATATGGTAGAACAATAATTATTGTTTTAATTATTTGGATTATAATTCTTACTATTAATTTTTTTGTTGGTAAAATAGATACAGAAATAAAAGTAGATACTAACTATAAACCACATGAAGCTGTAATGGAAAATGGAGAGGTACCAGAAAATTTGCAAGACCCTATAGAAGAATTAATAGGACAATTTGTGGAAAACTGTAATAACAAGGACTATGAAGCTGCGTTTAATTTACTATCAGATGATTGCAAAAAAAATGTTTATCCAGATATGGAATTGTTTAAAATGTATGTAGATACAATATTTAATACTAAAAAAATATATAATATACAAAATTTTTCAAACAAAGATAATAGATATATTTATACAGTAAATATATTAAACGATATATTAGCCAGTGGATTAAATGGAGAAGAAGATGATGATGTATACAGCGAAAAATATGTTGTATTTGAAGAGAATGGAGAACTTAAGCTTTCTATTAGAGAATATATTGGTAGAGATGAATTAACATATATGTATGAAGATGATGAAATGAAAATAAGAATAGAAAGTGTAGATAGAAATTATGATTATATATCATATAATTTGAGAATCACAAACAAATCCGAAAACTATATTGTTTTTGCAGACTATTCTGAAGATTATGAAATAGCATTGGAAACTTCAGAAGGATTTAAAAGAATGGCAAATGATGTGTTAGAAACAATAGATGTAATGGACGGCGAAACAAAAGAATTTAATCTTAAATATACAATTTTCTTCGATGAGGATACCAAAATAAATGATATGCTTTTTGACTATGTAAGAATTTACAAAGATAAAGAAAGTTATGAAAATGGCGAAAAACCAATCGATGATTTTGGTATTAAGATAATGTTTTAAAAATTTAATATATAATTGGCTGTTTTATTATCAATTAAAAATATAAGAAAATTTTTTTAAATATGTATAAATTTTTTTAAACTGGGTATTATCTACATGAATATTTTTTATGGAGGTAGATAATATATGAAAAAAAGAATTTTATTTATACTTATTTTAGCAATTTTTATACTTGGTGAATTAATGAGTATAAACACGTTTGCAATGAGACAAAGCGAAGAAGCGGAATTTGCTGAAGGACAAGTTACAGTTGTGAAGCTAAATGTCAGAAAAGGACCAGGTAAGAAATATGAAGTCATAGGAAGTTTATCAGAAAATGAAGGAGTAAAAATATATGCAAAACTTGATGATTGGTACATAATTCAGACAAAGGATGATATTATAGGATGTGTGAGTAGCGAATATATTAAACAAGCAGAAGGAAGTATAGACACAATAAATGATTATAAGCCAGAGCCTGTGCAACTTACAGAAGATGAAAAAAATGTACTAGAACTTATTAATAACCAAAGGATAGATAATGGATTAGAGGCCTTAGAAATAAATGATGAACTTCAAAATGTAGTAAGAATAAAAGCAAAAGATATGGTAGATAATGAATATTTTGCGCATGAATCACCAACTTATGGTTCGCCATTTGATATGATGAAGAATAATCAAATTAATTATCGAGTTGCAGGAGAGAATATAGCAGGAAATTCTGATAATCAAAAAGCAGTAGAGGCTTGGATGAATTCGGAAAGCCATAAAAATAACATATTGAATAACAGCTATAATTATACTGGAATAGCAGTTGTTCAAAGCCCTAAATATGGGAAAATATTTGTACAAATGTTTATAGGTAAATAGTATAAAAATCACCCTTTAATAATATATTTTAAAGGGTGATTTTTGCATGGCAAAAAGAATTTTAGCGATTTTAATAATAGTATTAAATATATTTAGCATAATTTCATTTGCTGATGAAGAAGAATTGGAGGATTTTCCATTTGAAGAAGTTTGGGAAGAAGTAAAAGCTGCAAATACGAAAGAAAATATAAATTTACCGAAGTTAAATTCTAAGGCAGCAATTATTTTTGATAGAGATTCTAAAACAGTTATATATGGCAAAAATATTAATGAAAAAAGGCCAATGGCATCTACTACTAAAATTATGACAGCAATAGTAACTTTAGAAAATGGAAATTTAGATGAAGTGGTTGAAGTAGATTCAAAAGCAGCAGCGATACACGGATCGCGATTAGGATTAAAAAAAGGAGACAAAATAAAAATAAAAGATTTATTGTATGGATTATTATTGCGTTCAGGAAATGATGCTGCTACTCAAATTGCTATTTCGATAGGTGGAAGTATAGAAGAATTTGCAAATATGATGAATAAAAAAGCAAAAGAATTAGGTTTGGTTAGTACTAATTTTGTAACCCCTCATGGATTAGATAATACAAATCATTATACTACTGCTTATGAACTTGCACTTATTACAGATTATGCACTAAATATAGAAGAATTTGCCAATATTGTTAATACAAAAAGTACTACTGTGTATATAAATTCTAAGCCTATTCTAATAAATAATACAAATGAACTGCTAGGAAACTTGAATGGAGTAAATGGAGTAAAGACCGGATTTACAAATATGGCAGGAAGGTGCCTGGTTACTTCTTGCACAAGGAATAATTGGCCAATAATAACAGTTGTACTTGGAGCAGATACAAAGAAATTTAGGACTAAAGATAGTATAAATTTAATTGAATATAACTATAAAAATTTTGTAAGAATAAATATAAAAGAAAAAGTGGAAGAAGCATTTAAAAATTGGAAAGAAGATAATAAGGTCAATATAGAAGTAATAAAAGGGAAAAAGGATAAGTCAGATATAGATTTGGAATATGTATCTGATTTTAAATTATACCCAATAAATAAGGAGAAAATAGATGATATTATAATTCAAATAGAATGTAAAGAAAAAATAGATGCACCTGTACAAGAAAAAAATGAAATAGGGAAAATCCATGTAATATATGAAAATAAAGAAATAATTCAGATTCCAATAATAACAAAAGAAGGAATTGAAAGAAAGAACATTTGGGATTACTTTAAGTATTTAATTCAAAATCAAGGTAGAATAATAGTTGCAAATATGCATTTTTAAATTGTATTTTATATTTAAATGTGATATGCTAATAATTAATAAAATGTACCATAAAAATAAGGAGAGATACTTATGAGAACCATTATAACAATATTAATAATTATAATTATTTTAGTAGTTAGTAAAATTATAGATTTTATAAATAAAAGAAATATAAAATCAAAAATAGAATTTAATGAGTTTGATGATTTGGGACAAATAAAAGAAAATCAAAGAAAAGAAGAAAAAGAATTAGAATATGAAGCTAAAGTATTAAATAAAGTTTATATGGATACTTATGAAAAATCTATGCAAAAATCATACGAAGAAAGAAGAAAATCTTTTACTGGATTTGACAAAGATGATGAAAGAATGGATAGATATATTGCTTATAAAGAGGCATCTGAAGCACGAGAAAAAGCAAGGCAAGATTTAGAAAATTTTAAAGTACTAGATGCTGTAGAGGTAAAAAAAGAGAATGTTAAAGAAGGAGTTACAATTAGTGCTTTAAAAGAAAATGGCTATAATTTTGATTTTGAACTGTTTAAAGATTGGTGCAAAGAAATATTTTTATCAATTAAATCAGACAAAAAAGATCAAATGAATGTTACAAAAAATTTCATAAGTGATGAACTATATGGAAGATTACAAAAGCAGAAAAAAGATTTTGAAAGAGATGGCTTGGAATTTGTGACAGAAGATTTAATTATTGAAGAATGTAGTTTATATGAATATAGCAAAAGTATGACAGAGGAAGAGATAAAAGTTTTAATAGAAGCTGAAATGAAAGAATATATTTTGCAAAGAAGTACAAATGAAGTAGTTAAAGGAAGTAATAAAAAATCTTACAACAAAAAGATTATCATGACATTTACAAAAAATAGTAACTCAAAGAATGCTTCTAAAGATTCAGAATTTTCTGAATGGAAATTAACAAAAGTAGAAACACTATAGAGTTTGAGAAGAACTTTGAGTTTATGAATAATGAAAAATTAATAATGAATAGTGAATAATACAAATGTGCTACTTTACATATTTCTATTATTCACTATTCATTATTCACGTTTAATTATTAATTGCGAGACATTTTTGTCTCGCACATTTGGAGGCGCCTATCGGAGTCGAACCGATCATCAGAGTTTTGCAGACTCGTGCCTTACCGCTTGGCTAAGGCGCCATATATTTAATTATTAACTCTTTATTATTCATTAACTGTAAAGAGTTGCTTAAAATATTTTATAGTTTATTATATTAAATGTGTTTTAAAATTAGTACATTTAATTAATAATGAATAGTGAATAGTTAATAGTGAATAATACAAATGTGCTACTTTACATATTTCTAATATTCATTATTAATTATTCACTTTTCATTATTCACTGCGAGGCAAAAGTGCCTCGCACATTTGGAGCGGGAAACGGGGCTCAAACCCGCGACCTCTGCCTTGGCAAGGCAGCGCTCTATCAACTGAGCTATTCCCGCAAATAAGCAATTAATATAATAACAAAATATAAATAAAAAGTCAAGTAGTTTAAAAGAGAAATTTCTTACAGTACAATAAGAAATAAAAAATGCGATAAAAATGAAGAAAAATCCGCTAAAGTATTGAAAAAAACATAAAAATGTAATATAATTGTAATATTAGTGGAAATGTGTGTGTAACACCAATTTCCCTAAGCTTTATAACGTAAAAAGTTTGTAATATTGTGCACATATGAAAAAAGGTAGTATTGACTATAAAAAAATTAATAGTAAAATAATATATATATATAATATTAAGGAAGGTAGAACTATGAAAAAAAGTAAAGTAATTTTTGTAATGGCTATTGTTATGATATTTTGCATGGCAAGTTTTGCAATACCAACAAAAGCAGCATCTTCATATTTACTAGGAATCAGGCAAAACAGAGAAAATGGAGATGCATATAGAATTGGAACAAGGGATTTGTTTAAAATTGTGACACATACTAGCAATGGTGGCTACATTTATGACAATACATTCTATTGTATAAAGGCAGGACCAGGATTTGGAGGAACAGTTACAGATCCATTGCAAACTAGAACATATAATATCTCATACAATTTAAAGAAAATATCTGAAATACCATCAACTCATAAGAGTGCATTACCAGCAGATACAAATACAACAGCAACAATAGATGGTACAACATATACATATAGCAAATATAATGCTTTGCTTTGGATTTTAGATAATATGTATTTGCCAAAACATTCAAATATACCTGAAAGAAATCAAATGAGAGATTCTCTTCTTTCAGGAGCATTCCAAGCACAACTAGCTTCAGGTGAAATGACTTCACCAGGAGATGCACTTTTGAATGATAATGATATTGAAGTAATACAACAATTAGCAATATGGCATTTTACTAATATGGGAGAAGTTTCAAGTGGAAATGTAACAGGATATGACCAGGGATTAGAAGCATCTGGGGTAACTAATATAACAGCTATAAGTAAAAAAGAATCAGGTAGTTCAGCATTTACTCAATTTGATTCAATGAAACAAGGGGATGCAGATATACTTTATACATACTTAGTAAAAGAAGCTATAAAAAATGCTTCAATTTATGGTAATGGAGCCACAAGAGGTGTACCAGAGCCAATTGAATGGGATACTACAACTTTAACAACACAAACCTCTGGAGATAATACTATAGTAGGACCATTTAAATTAAAGAAACAATCTGAATTGGGCTATAGTATTACATCTAAAGTAGTAGATCAAGATAATCATGAAATATCAAATTATAAAATTTTATATGAAAAAACAGCCGGAAGTAAAACAGAATTAGAATCAGGAAAAACACTAAAAGATATAGTTGGAAAGAATTTTTATATATCTGTACCAAAAAGTTTAGGTATAAATTCAGTAACACTAAAGTTGAACATTACTTATTATGAAACAGAGCCAATGTATTGGACTGTAAGTGGAACTAATGAAGAACAACCAGTTGTAGAGGTTACAAAAAAACCTACAGTAAAAGAATTAGCACCAAAAGGAATAACTTATAATTTTGATTTAGCACTAAGAAAAGTAATAACAGCAGTAACTGGAAAAGATGGAAATGCTGTATCATTAGTAAATGAAGATGGAAAAGATGCAACACGAGAAATAAACATAGATAAATCTACAATCCCAGAAACAGCAACATATAAACATAGAAAAGACCCTGTAGTTGTAAAAGAGGGAGATATAGTAACATATGAATTAAATATATACAACGAAGGTGGAATAAATGGATATGCTTCTATAATAGTTGATCAATTACCAACTGGATTAGAGAGTGTGTTAAAGACAGGAGAAACTATAAAATCAGCTAAAGGAAATACATATACAGCAGAATATAATACAACAAATAATAAACTTACATTGACATTAGATAAAACCAAAAATTTTGTAAGTATACCAGCATATAATGGAACAACACTTTCAAATGATACAATTAGCTTAAGATGTAAAGTTGTTCAAAAGCCAGCAACAGATGGAGAAACAAAGAGATATTTAACAAATATAGCCTATATAGCAGAAGAGTACAATGAAGATGGAGTAAAGGTGTTAGAAGATAGAGATGGCAATGAATCAAAGCCAACAGTTTCACCAACACAAACTGCTTCAAATTTAAATAGCACAAATGTTGATAGTTACAAGGGAGATACATCAAATCAATCTGTAAAGAATGATACAAGAAATAGTTATTATTATAAAGGACAACAAGATGATGATGATTTTGAAAAGGTAGTAGTAATGCCAAAAACATTTGACTTAGCTTTAAAGAAATTTATAACAGCAATTAATCCAACAGAAACAGAGGCACCATTTGCTGACACTATAAGCGGAAGAGAACCAACAGTTACAGAACTTGGAGGCGGAAAAGTAACATATAATCATCCAGCACCTCAAGCTGTTGCAAATGGAGATATAGTAGTATATACATTACGTATATACAACCAAGGTGAAACAGATGGATATGCTGAATTAGTTAAAGATGATATACCAGAAGGACTTTCATTTGAGGAAGTAGTAGCACATCCAGTAAATGTTGAGTATATGTGGAGTTTATCTCCTGATGGAAAATCAATTTCAACAGCATATTTATCAAGAGCAAGAAATGCAACAGATAATTTGTTAAAAGCATATGATTCTGAAACAATGGAAGAACCAGACTATAGAGATATAAAAATAGCATTTAAAGTTACTGAACCAAATGATTCAAAAAGAATAATAGAAAATATTGCTGAGATAGCAGAAGATGCAGATAAAGATGGAAACCCTGTAAAAGATATAGATTCAACACCAAATAATGACAATACAGTACCAAATGAAGATGATAGAGATATAGAAAAGATAAGATTAAAAGAATTTGATTTAAAACTTGTTAAATATATATCAGCAATAAATGGAGAAAAATCAAACAGAGAGATAACAGAAGATGTAAGCAATTTGAATAAAACTATAAATGGAAAAACAGTAACAACAGCAAAATATGAAGTAACAAAAGTGCCATTACCAGTAGAAAAAGGAGACTTAGTAACATATACATTTAGAATATATAATGAAGGCGATATTGATGGATATGCAAAAGAAATAACAGAAGATATACCAGAAGGATTACAATATGTGGCATCAGAAAATACAAATCCAGCATGGACAGTAAGTAATGATGGAAAAACAATATCAACAGATTACTTATCTAAAGAAAATGGTGAAAATAATTTAATAAAAGCCTTTGATGGACAAAAATTATCATATAAAGAAGTTTCTGTAGTATTAAAGGTAGTAACAAATGATACTTCAGGAATAATTAGAAATGAAGCTGAAATATCTAATGATCAAGACAAAAATGGAAATCCAGTAGTAGATAGAGATTCTGTACCAGAAGAATGGAAAAAGGAAAATTCAACAACAGAGTTTTACGAGAATAATAGAGATTATCCAAAATATGTAGAAGATGATGAAGATTATGATAATATTAAATTAAAACAATTTGATTTAGCATTAAGAAAAGTAATAACAGCAGTAGAAGATGCAAGTGGAAAGACAGTTTCATTAGTAAATGAAGATGGAAAAGATGCAACTAGAAAATTGAATATAGATAAAACAACAATTCCAGAAACAGCAACATATAAACATAGAAAAGATCCAGTAGTTGTAAATGAAGGAAGCATAGTAACATATGATATAAACATTTACAACGAAGGAGAAATAGATGGATATGCATCTATAGTAGTAGATCAATTACCAATAGGATTAGAAAGTGTTTTAAGAACAGGGGATACAGTAAAATCTAAAAATGGTAACACATATATTGTTAGTATAGAGAGTATTATGATGTCAAGCACTGAAAATATTATATCTGGAGGAAATCATGGTGTATACACAATTGAAGGTGAACGATATGAGTATGATTCAAAAATAACATTAACACTAGATAAAACAAAACCAGTAGTAAGTATACCTGCGTATGATGCAAAAACACTTTCAAGCGATACAATTAGTTTAAAATGTAAAGTTGTACAAAAAGCAGATACAGATGGAAAAACTAAGAGATATTTAACAAATATAGCATATATAGCAGAAGAATATAGTGAAGCTGGCGTTAAGGTAGAAGCAGATAGAGATGGTAATGAGTCAAGACCAACCGTGTCTCCAACTCATGATAGCGATTACTTAAATAGCACAGATATGGACAAATATAAAGGTGATGATTCAAATCAATCTGTAAAGAATGATACAGAGAATAACTATTACTATAAAGGACAACAAGATGATGATGATTTTGAAAAAGTAGTATTAATGCCAAAATCATTTGATTTAAAATTAATAAAATATATATCAGCAGTAAATGGTAAAAAATCAAATAGAAATATAACTGTAAATACAAGTAATTTAAACAAAGTTGTTGATGGAAAATTAGTTACAACAGCAAAATATGATGTTACAAAAGTACCAGTACTTGTAACAAAAGGAGATTTAGTAACATATACGTTTAGAATATATAATGAGGGTGAAGTTGACGGCTATGTAAAACAATTAACAGAGGATATTCCAAACGGATTAGAATATGTGGCATCAGAAAATACAAATCCAGCATGGACAGTAAGCAATGATGGAAAAACAATAACAACAGATTTCTTGTCAAAGGCAAAGGGAGAAAATAATTTAATAAAAGCATATGACGGAGAAAACTTATCATATAAAGAAGTTTCTGTAATATTAAAAGTAGTATCAAATTCAACATCAGCAATAATTAGAAATGAAGCAGAAATATCTGATGATGAAGATGCAAATGGAAACCCTATAACAGATAGAGATTCTGTGCCAGAAGAATGGAAGAAAGAAAACTCAACAACAGATTTCTATGAGAATAATAAAGATTATCCAAAATATGTTGAAGACGATGAAGATTTCGATAATATTAAATTAGCAATATTTGATTTAGCATTAAGAAAATTCATTACTAAAATAGACGGAAAAGAAATTGATGGAGTAAACTCTAGAGAACCAGTTGTAAGTATAGAGGACGGAAATGTAAAATATACACATCCTAAAGATCCACTTTTAGTACATAATGGAAGTATAGTTGAATATACAATTAGAATATATAATGAAGGAACAATAGATGGATATGCAGAAGAAGTTAAAGATGATGTTCCTGCAGGATTAATATTCTTACCAGACAATGATACAAATAAAAAATATGGCTGGAAGTTATCTGAAGATGGAAAAACAATAACAACAGATTATTTATCAAGTGCAAATGAGTCTAACTTAATTAAAGCATTCCAAAATAATACACTTGTATATAAAGATGTTAAAGTTGCATTTAAGGTAACAGAAGAGAATATACCATCAGACAGAGTATTAGTAAATATAGCAGAAATAGCTAAAGACAAAAACGATTATAATGCACCAGATAAAGATTCTGTACCAAATAATGATAATGAAATGTATAAAGAAGATGACAGAGACTATGACCAAGTAAAAGTACAATATTTTGATTTAGCATTATTAAAATGGGTTAACAAAGTTATTGTAACTGAAGATGGAAAAACAACTGAAAGAGATACTGGGCATACAGGATTAGAAAATCCAGAACCAATTGTTAAAGTAGACTTAGATAAGAAAAAACTAAGTAAAACAACAGTAAAATTTGAATATACAATTAAAATTACAAACGAAGGTCAAATTGCAGGATATGCAAAAGAAATTAGTGATTATATACCAGAGGGACTAGAATTTGTAGCAAGTGATAATCCAACATGGACACAAGTAGATGGTAAAGTTACAACAAAAGCATTAGAAAAAACATTACTACAACCTGGTGAATCTGCAACTGTAAAAATTCTATTAACATGGAAGAATAATGCAAATAATTTAGGAACGAAGATTAATATAGCAGAAATTAGTGAAGATTATAATGATTATGGATCAAAAGATATAGATTCAACTCCAAATAATAAAGTAAATGGAGAAGATGATATAGATGATGCACCAGTAATGCTATCACTAAAAACAGGTCAAGATAGAATTTACTATGTTTTAATTGGAACAATATTAATTACAATAATTGGTGGTGTAATGATAATTAAAAAATATGTATTATAACTTAAATAAAAAGAGAAGAAATTGTTAAATTTCTTCTCTTTTTAATTTACATTAAAAAACTATTGTGATATAATCTTTTTTAAATGAGGTGAAATAATGAACCAAATATTATATATACAAAAGGATAAGAAAAAGAGTGGAACAATAGAAATAGAAAAAATAATAAAATTTTTTACTATAGCCTTAATAGTTTTTGGAGTTATACTATTTGGAGAAGGTGTATATGGTGCTTTTAAAAATAATGAAATGAGGCAAGTTATAGAAAACTCTGCACCGGTTTGTTCTTTAGATAGAGAAGGACAGCAATTAAAAATATATGCTTCACATATAAGGGCTATTTCTAAAATTGAATATAATTGGAATAATGATGAAGATACATCAAATACAATAGATGGAAATGGAAGAATGGTAATAACACAAAGAATAGACTTACCTGCAGGAACAAATACCTTCAATATAAAACTTACAGATGTGAATGGTAAAACTTCTACGTATTCTAAAGAATTTTACATGGAAAATGGTAAAGATATAACAAAACCTATAATAGATGTATCTGTTGTAGGAAACTATGTAAAACTTACAGCTCAAGATGAAAAAGCACTATCATATATAACATATAGATGGAATGAAGAAGAAGAAACAAAACTAGAAATTGATGAAACAAACAATCAAAAATTAGAAACAAATATAGAAATTAAAAGAGGGCAAAACACATTAACAATTATAGCAGTAGACTCAAGTAATAATACAGCTACATTTGAAAGAGAAATTAAAGGAGTATTCAAGCCTGTAGTAGCAGATGTATATGGACTAGATGGAGAACTATATGTAAGAATAACACATGACTTAGGAATAAAAGAAGCAGTAATAGACATAAATGGACAAGAAACTAAATTAGATGGAAATAATGGAACAGATTTAACATTTAGAATACCACTTGCAAATGGATACAATCATGTAACTATAACAGCATATAGTGTAGAAGATACACAAGAAACATATGAGGGTGAATGCACATACAACCCTTAAATAGGAGAAAAATATGATACAAGAGATTTATATTATTGATGATACAAATAATTCAATAGAAAAATTAAAAAAAGTTTTTAAAGAAGAAAAAGATTTTAGGTTTAAAACTGTAAAAACATCAAATTTAGAATTAGCTCTAAAAAGTATTCCATCATTAATTATAATAAATGAGGACAACGTAAATGAAGAAGTTGTAAAAATATGTGAAAAAATTAGAGCAGATGAAGATAATAGCATTACACCAATAATAGTTTGTTCATCAAATAAAAATAAGAAACATAAAATAGAAGTTTTGCAAAAAGCAGTAGAGTATTATATGGAAACACCTGTAGATGAGCAGTACCTATTTTACACAATAAAAAATATTGTAAGATTGATGTATACAAATAGGAGAGTAAGTCCTCTAACAGGTCTTCCTGGAAATGTTCAAATTCAGGCAGAACTAAAAAAGAGATTATTGAATAATGAAAAATTTGAAGTATTATATTTAGATTTGGACAATTTTAAAGCATATAATGATACATATGGATTTTTAAAAGGTGATGAAATAATAAAATTTACAGCAAAAACTATATCAAAACATGTCCATAGTGGTGAAAGTACGAATTGCTTTGTAGGGCATATAGGTGGAGATGACTTTGTAGCAATAGTAGATGGAAACGAAAACTATGAAGAAATATGCCAAAATATAATTATAGAATTTGATACAAAAGTATTAGATTATTTTAATGAAACAGATAGAAAAAGGGGTTATGTGGAAGTACCAAATAGAAAAAATATAATAGAACAATTTCCATTAACTTCAATATCAGTAGGTGTTGTTGTTGTATATAGTGGAAGATTTAAAAACACCTTAGAAATAGGAGAAATAGGAGCACAAGTAAAGCACTTAGCTAAAATAACACCAGGAAGTGCATATGTTATAGATAAAAGAAAGGAATGAGTTTTGTACTCATTCTTTTTTTTCACACTTGTACAAAAATCGACATATTATATTGTAGTACGAGGTGAAAAAATGAACTTTAAAAAAGGATATATGGTTGCAAGAAAATCATATAACAAAGATATCATATTTATAATAGAAAAGATAATTAAGAAAAGAAATAGGCAAGATTATGCTATTTTAAATGGACTTACTGTAAGAATAAAAGCAGATGCACCAATAGAAGATTTAGAAATAGTAAGTAAAAAAGAAGTAGAAGAAAAAATTAAAGAATTCGAAGATGTAATAAAAAAGCGTGCTGAAAATCTAGATAAAACGAGCAAAAAAGGATTTAAAAGATATAAAGAGATAATATATACAGGTAAAATACTACATCTAGATGGTGACAGAAGGTATATGGAAAAAGCTATAAGATATTATGAAAAATTAGGGTTAAAGGCAATTGTTAAAAATGTATCTGAATCGAAACAGCAATATGTAATAAAAAATTTGCTAGAAAAATATAATCCTGACATATTAGTGATAACAGGGCATGATTCTATGCTAAAGAAAGGAGCAGATTATAATAATATAAATAATTATAGAAATTCTAAATACTTTATTGAATCTGTAAAAGAAGCTAGAAAATATGAACCAGATATGGATAAACTGGTTATATTTGCTGGGGCATGTCAAAGCTTTTTTGAGGCAATAATGATAGCTGGTGCAAATTTTGCGTCATCTCCAGGTAGAATTTTAATAGATTTTGTAGATCCTTTAATTGTGGCTGAAAAAGTAGCTACAACAGATAAAAATAAAATTGTAACAATAAATCAAATAATAAAAGAAATAAGAGAGGGCTCTGCCGGGATAGGAGGAACGTCAGCAGAAGGGAAAAGAGAGAAAATTTTGATTAATTAGCAAATATTACATTTATATTACATAATTGTAATATAAATGTAATATTTGGATACTGATAAAAACAAAACACTACAGCACCAACAGATACAGCACATTTACATCAACTTACTTTTTTTGACATTTTATGTAAAAAATGCTATAATTTGTCTATCAAAATAATAGAGAAGGTGATTTAATGATTTGCAAAAATGACATTGCCACATTAAAGACAAACATAGGAGAAATGATAGGTCAAAAGATAATTGTAAAAGGATCACTTGGAAGAAATAGACCTTTTGAAAAAGAAGCTACAGTTGAATCAGCTTATCCAAACATATTTATAGTTAAATATGATGAAAACGAAAGAAATGTATCTTATACATACACAGATGTACTAACAAGAAATGTAGAGGTGGAAGTTTATGATGGAGAATCTTATGCACCATTAATTTCACCAATTGATTCCAAGATATTTGAGAAGAAAAATAGATTTATAGAAAATTCCTAGAAATAGGAATTTTTTTTTGCCTTTTAAATATATATTGAATAGATATATTTTTAAGGAGGTAAAAATGTTAGAAGGTGCAAAAAAAGAAAATATATGCATAAATCAAATTATTAAAGAAAAAACAGAAGAGGTAGAGGTGGAAAACAATGTGATTATCCCAGATGCAAAGCCAGATATATTAAGTGCTATAAATACAAATTGTACAGTATGCATATACAAAAAAGAAGTTATGGATGGAAAAATAAGGATAGATGGAAGTCTTATTTTATACATAATGTATCTACCAGATAACCAAGCAGAAACAATACGAACAATTAATACAAGCTTAGATTTTACTCAAATATTAGATATAGAAGAGTCAAGAGAAAATATGGCATTGGATTGTAATATTAAAATAAAAGGTGTAGAATGTAAAGTTTTAAATGGCAGAAAAGTGAATATAAAAGCTACAATGATTATGGACATAAAATTATATTCTAATGATAATGTTGAATTAATTACAGGTATAGAAAATGATAATTGCATTCAAGTATTAACTGATACTATGGATATTAATTCTTTGGTTGGAAGAGGAGAAACACAAGTATCAGCAAAGGAAAATCTAGCAATAGATAATATAGATGAAATAGCTGAGATAATGAAAATAGATTTATCTATAATAAATAGAGATATAAAAATAAGTTATAATAAGGTTTTAGCAAAAGCAGATTTATATGTTAAAATAATGTATTTAACAGAAGATGGAAGAATAAATATAGTATCAGATAAAATTCCTGTAATGGGTTTTATTGATATACAAAACATAAGTGAAGACAGTATTTGCGAAGTTTCATATAATATAAAAAATGTAGTTGTAAAAATAAACAATACAGAAAGTCATGGAATATATATAGAAGTTCCAATAGAATTAGTGTGTACGGCATATGAGAAAAAAACAATTAATGTAATACAAGATCTTTATAGCACCAAGGAAGATGTATCTTTTGAAAATAAAATAGTAAAAGCAATGTCAGAAAAGAAAATTACTAAGAATGTTTTAAATGTTGATGAGCAAATACAAATACCAGAAATAATTGGACATAAACTGTATGATGTTGAGGTAAATCCTGTAATTATTAATCAAAATATATCAAAGGATAAAGTAATAATTGATGGAAATATTTTGTTAAAATTCATTTTTGAAGCGGAAAATAGCAAAATGATAAATATCAGAAATGTAGAAATACCATTAAATTTTAGTACAGAAATACAAGGAATAAATAAAAATGATAGTGTAAACAGCAGAATGGATGTAGTATCACAAGATTTTATAATTGGTCAAAATGGAACTATAGATTGCAAAATAAGTTTAGAGTATGAAATAAATACATCTAGTGGTAGAACAATAAATTTAATAGATAATTTAAATGTACAAGAATTAAGTAAAGATAAAAGTTATAGTATGATAATATATTTTGCAAAACAAGGAGATACACTATGGAAAATTGCAAAAAAATTTAATAGCACAGTAGAAGATATAGTAGAAGTAAATAATATAGAAGATTCAGATAAAATAAAAATAGGACAGCAACTGTTTATACCAAAATATATAAACAAGAAGTCTGCTTAAAATGGATAAAATATATTCTAGACCTAGAATAAAAATACCGAAAGTAAAATTTTTTTATAGAGGAGACAATAGAAATAACAAAAAGTTAAGAGCTATTTTAATTGTAATGTTAATAACAATAGTAATGTTAGAATTAATATTTAACTATATAAATCCAATGTTCGAATCACTTTGCAAATTAAAGGCAAAAGCAATAGCTGCTAGAATAGTTAACCAAAAAACCAAAGATTCAATTGAAAATATAGATTATAATGATTTAATTACAATAGTTAGAGATAATAATGGAAATATAACCATGGTAAAAGCAAATGTACTTGCTATAAATAGAATCTCTGCTGAACTTACAATAGATATACAAGAAGAATTGCAAAAAGAAAGCCAGACTGCAATTTATATTCCAATTGGAAGTATATTTGGAAATCAGGTTTTGTCAAACATAGGGCCAAGAATAAAAATAAAATTAAATCCATCAGGTGTTGTTACAACAGATTTTAAAAGTCAATTTGAAATGGCAGGAATAAATCAAACAATTCATAGAATATACTTATATACTGTATGTAAAGTAAATATAGTAACTCCAATAAAAACAATTACGAATGAAATATCAAGTGAAGTTATGGTAGCAGAATCTGTAATAGTAGGACCTGTACCAGATAGTTACTATAATTTGGAAGGTTTAAATAGAGAGGACTCGCTGGAAGTAATAAATTAAATTATTTATTTCCAGCGTTTAATAATCCATTCACAATAATGTTTTGATATTGATTATATAAGGTTTGAACATCAATAGGCTTATTAGTTTGAATTTTATACACTAAAATAGAATATGTTAGGCTAAAAATTGTTGATGCCAAAACATGTGGATTAACATTAGAGATTTCGCCTTTTTTAATTCCAATATTAATAATATTTTCAATAGTTTCTATATAATCTAAAACGTATTTTTGACAAGCCAAATTACGAGCTTCTGTACCCCAAAATTGATTTAAAATAATAGTAATTAGATTTTCATATTTAGCTAAAACCTTAACTTCTATAAGTATAACAGCTTTTAATTTATCAATAGAATTTTCAAATTTTGATGTTTTTATTTCTATACTGTTCTTTAAAAGTTTCATGCCTTCTTCAACAAGAAAATTGAAAATTTCTTCTTTGCTAGAAAAATGATAATATAATGTTCCTTTTGCAACTCCAACAGTAGCTGTAATTTCTTCGATGCTTGTAGCGTCATATCCTTTTTCTGCAAAAAGTTTCATAGAAGTTTCAAATATTTTTCTCTTGGTCTTGTTCATATTTTATAATGCTCCTTTCAATATTTTCATTATCACTTAAACCTAATAACATCCAAAATAGCGGAGATACGCCGATAGTACTAATATTAAAAAACGCTTGAGCTAGATAACTTAATATAGCTAAAGAAAAGATTAATGATTTTTTATCTTTATCCATATTTTTTAATTTTGGTAAAACAATTAAAGCTAAGAAAATTAAATATACTAACAATGCAGGAATTCCTAAAGTAGCAGCAATATGCAAATACTCATTATGAGCCTTGTCTGGAATTCCATGATGGGCGTTTATATAATTTATTACATCATCAGGGCAACTAAATATTAGTCCCAATTGCAAATTATCTGTGCCATAACCAAGAAGAGGATACTTTTCAACTACTTTTAAAGTCATTTTCCAAATTTCTATTCTGCTAGAACCTAATTTGTTAGACAATCCATTTTTAGAAATTAAGTCTAAGTCATTTCCTATAACTTTAAATCTTTCCTTAAGATTATAACTACTTGTACCAGAAAATAAGGTATGGCTAAATATATAATTTCCGATTCCATTATATATAAATAAAAAAATTAATATAAAACATATAATTAGTAATATGCAACGTTTCAAAAAAACTTTGTTTTTAATTTTTACTAAATATATAATTCCTAGAAATGATACTACTGTGAATGCTATCCATGCACTTCTCGTACCACATGATAGCATGTTGAAAAACATAATATTACTTAAAACTAGTGCTTTATTACTATTATATAATATATAAATTGACATTGAGATTGGTAAAACAATACTTATATAACTTCCGAAAAAATTTTGGTTTCCAAAAGTGGCTTTAGGGACAAGTGTAAAAATGGTATTAGGTATGTTTAAATAATTTTGAAAAAAACCTATTATGCCAATAAATAGTGAAGTATAAAACATTACGTTAAAAAAAATAGATATTTTTTTATATTCAAAAAATTTTTTTGAGGCTAAATATATACATGCATATGATATAAACATAAGTAAACCTTCATATCTTGAACCTTCTCCATATATTGATTTATGTATATCTGTTGACATAAAAGTACTTGTAATAACTAATAATAAAAATGTTAATAATAGTAAATCTTTATTGTCAAATTTTAATTTTTGATAATTTGTAAGAATAAGAATTATCAATAATAGGCTGCAAAATAATATAATAATGTTTTTTAACATGGCAGATGTCATTATTTCATTTTGGGGTAAAACAGCTATTGAAGATAGTATGACAACTAAAGTTAAAATAATTGTAATCAATTTATTTTTCAATTTTAACACCTCAAATACATATATGAGGTAATTATATCATATTGTAAAAATAAAAAAAGTAGTTCAACAAATTTTTTATTATAGTTAATTAATTAAAAACTATTGACTTTTAAGCGAAAATGTAATACAATAATATTCGCAAATTTTGAAATGTTATATAAAGCAAAAGCT
Source organism: Clostridia bacterium (assembly GCA_017469445.1). Classification (GTDB taxonomy): domain Bacteria; phylum Bacillota; class Clostridia; order TANB77; family CAG-508; genus UMGS1864. The sequence goes on along the minus strand of JAFUGK010000001.1, from coordinate 70,163 downwards.
TCTCCCCGGTAGCCAAAGTTTTATATTTCATATATAAATATTGAAAAATGAATGGAGGATTAAATTTACCATGAATAATAAAACATATAGTGCAAAACCAAGTGAAATTGAAAGAAAATGGTATATAATTGATGCCGCTGGAAAGCCATTAGGAAGAGTTGCAACAGAAGCTGCAAAATTATTAAGAGGAAAACATAAACCAACTTTTACACCTAATATAGACACAGGAGATCATGTAATAGTTATAAATTGCAAAGATTTAGTATTAACAGGGAAAAAATTAGACAGCAAAATATATAGACATCATTCAGGATATATGGGTGGAATGAGAGAAAGAACAGCTAGAGAAGTAATGGATAAAAATCCAGAAGAAATTATGTATTTAGCAATAAAAGGAATGCTTCCAAAAAATAGTTTAGGAAGACAAACAATCAAAAAATTAAGAGTTTATGCAGGAAGCGAACACGAAAATGTAGCTCAAAAACCAGAAGTATGGAATTTTTAAATAGAAACAAAAATGGAGGGAAAATAAAATGCCAAAGGGAGAAAAATTAGTTTTTAATGGCACAGGAAGAAGAAAAAAATCTATAGCAAGAGTAAGAATATTACCAGGTAAAGGAAATATAACAATTAATCAAAAATCTATAGATGAATATTTCGGAACAGATATATTAAAAGTTATAGTAAAACAACCATTAGTTGCAACAAACACATTAGATAAATATGATGTTGTTTGTACTGTAGAAGGTGGAGGATTTACAGGTCAAGCTGGAGCTGTAAGACATGGTATAGCAAGAGCATTGCTAGCAGCAAACGCAGAATTTAGACCAGTTTTAAAACAAAACGGATTCTTAACAAGAGATTCAAGAATGAAAGAAAGAAAAAAATACGGTCTTAAAAAAGCAAGAAAAGCTCCACAATTTAGTAAGAGATAATTACCAAAACTGCACACCTTATGTGTGCAGTTTTTTGATTTGAAAGAGGTAAAAATGAAAAAGGTATTTTTATATTTATATCCAATAAAGGAATATACGGAAATGTTTCTGCTTCGCAATGATAAATTGTATGATGAATGGAAAGTGAAAAGACCGTTACCAGTTTTAAATTCAACAATAAATAAGAGATATAGAGAAAAAGGCTATGAAATTGTATATGCATTGTACCCGGATAAAGAAATATATGGAATAGAACTAATAGAGGGAGATAAAATAATATATACAGATATTACTTTTTCTGAAGCAAGTGCTTATGATGAAAATGGAAATATTAAAAATGAGTATGTCCCTAAATATCCAAGCGAAAAACATTTATTAGAACAAATAGGTAAAATTGAAGAATTAGTAGTAGGTGGTTATCATGCTATGGATTGTGTTAAAAGAGTTGCAGAATATGCATTAAAAAATGGAATAAATGCATTAATAGATTTAGACTTAACTGATTATTTCTTTAATGTTTATAAGCAAAAAGACTATTTTAAAGAAGAAGAGTATAGTCCAAATAGATTCAAAGATTATGAGATAAGTAGTAATAAATATGAAAAACAAGAAATTAAAGAAGAGTTATTTAATAAAACATATAGTAGTAAGGCGTATGGCTTTGACATAAAACAAGAAAGATAAAAAAAAGTTTACAATAATTTGCTGAATTATGTTGACTTTATCGAAAAAATGTAGTATAATATAAATGTAGCGGGCAATATAGCTCAAATAAAAGACAGCAAAGGAGGACAATAAGTATGAAAAGAGCAGGACCGATTCATGTTTTAAAATCTTTATATGAGAATATCTAAAATTGCAGCGGCCGGCGTAAAGCGCGTGCGACAAAGGAGAATTTAAATGAACAATTATTCTGGATTTGTTTAGTCGTTGTTGGTTTTAAGAAATTTTAGCGCTGATGCCACCTTGGCCCCGTGTATGGGCACCGGATTAGTGGCTGGCAGAAAGGTGAGCAAATATGAATAGATATCGGTATGGCTCAGGTTTCACTTAGTGAGAACTCCAAATAAAAAAATTATAGCTGCGGCGGGGGGGATGCCAATTATGGCGAGTAATCCCCTCGCCTTTTTTTGTAAAAAATATTGACAAATTTGAAAAAACATAGTAAAATATATAAAGAATTTAAGAAGAAGTTATCCACTTCTCACCTTTACGAGTAGGAAAAGGTTAGTAAATATAATATAAAATTGTATTTTGGTGGATTGACTTTTTCAAAGTCAATTTTTTTGTTGGAGGTGTTTTATATAAAACAAGAATTAGAGATTAATGAACAAATAAGAGAAAAAGAAGTTCAATTAATTGATGAAAATGGTACAAAATTAGGAATAATGTCATCAAAAGAGGCATTAAGTATTGCAGAAGAAAAAAATTTAGATTTAGTATTAGTAGCACCAAATGGAAATCCACCAGTATGTAAAATAATGAACTATGGAAAATACAAATTTGAACAATCTAAAAAAGAAAAAGAGGCTAAGAAAAAACAAAAAGTAGCCGAACTTAAAGAATTAAGAATAACACCAAATATTGATGAACATGATTTTAATTTTAAATGCAGAAATGCAAGAAAATTTATAGAAGATGGTGCTAAAGTAAAAATAACAGTTAGATTTAGAGGAAGAGAGCTTAATTACGTAAAATTAGGCGAAGAAACTTTAAATAGATTTGCAGAAGAACTTGCGGATATAGCAGTTGTTGAGAAAAAACCACTTCTAGAAGGTAAGAACATGTTTGTTATACTAAACAAAAAAAGTGAAAAATAATTTTGCAAAACAGGAAAGGGGTTTATATTATGCCAAAATTAAAAACAAATAAAGCTGCAAAGAAAAGATATTCTTATACAGCAACAGGAAAAGTAAAAAGAACAAAAGCAAATAGAAGACATTTATTAGCAAATAAAACATCAAGAGCAAAATCTAGAGGAAAAGTTCAAGATGCTTATGCAGATAAAACTTGCGAAAATGCAATTAAAAGAATGTTACCATATGGAAATTAATGTTTAAGCAAATGTTATATGATGGTCAATACTAGAATATAAAGGGGAGGGGACATTTCTTGTCCCTAACTGGTATGGCTATAAATAAAGAAGTGTCCCCTGACAAATTACAAATTAAGGAGGAAATATAAATGGCAAGAGTAAAAACAGCGAGAACAACTCGTGCAAGACATAAAAAAGTATTAAAACAAGCAAAAGGATATTATGGAGCAAAAAGTATAAGATTTAGAATGGCTAACCAAGCTGTTATGAAATCTTTAAGATATGCATATGTTGGAAGAAAAGATAGAAAGAGTGAATTTAGAAAATTATGGATTACAAGAATAAATGCAGGTGCTAGACAAAATGGAACTACTTATAGTAGATTAATGTCTGGATTAAAGAAAGCAAATGTTGTTGTAAACAGAAAAATGTTATCTGAACTTGCAATAAGCGATCCAAAAGCTTTTAGCGAACTTTGTGAAGTAGCAAAAAAAGCATAAATGAAAAACAGAAAAACGGAATACTCCCCAAAAGTTTTTTTAAAAAACTTTTGGGGAGTATTCCGTTTTTCTGTTCTCTCATTGTTTCTTAATTTTAGGTTTTGAAACTAATGAAGCAATATATCCAAAGAAAATTGCTGCGGCAATGCCACCAGCAGTAGCCTTAATTCCACCCGTAAAAGCACCAAGCAAGCCTTTTTCTTTAACCGCATCTATAGCACCTTTAGCAAGTAAATTTCCAAATCCAGTTAAAGGAACGGTAGCACCACTACCTGCAAAGTCAACTAAATACTTATATATTCCGTAGACCACCTAATATAACACCAGTTGTTACGAAAATTACTAAAATTCTTGCAGGGGTCAGTTTTGTCTTATCTATTAATATTTGACCTATTATACATATAATACCACCAACTATAAAAGCTTTAATTAACATTGTATAATCTAATTGAGAAAAAAACTCCATTATTAATATCATCCTTTCAAATTAAAGTTCTATGCTGATAGCATGCGCTATACCAGGAATAGACTCACCTTGTTGAGCAGTAGTTGCATTTGTAAGAGCACCAGTAGCTATTAATAAAACCTTTTTTAGCTTTTTAGCTTTTAACTGATTAAATATATATCCGGAAAAAACAGTAGCAATACATGCACATCCAGAACCTCCAGAATGTGTATCTTGTTTTTCTTTATCAAAAATTAAAACACCACAGTCGTTATAAACAGAAGAAATATTATAACCATTTTTCTTGGCTAAATCTATCAAAATATCTTTTCCAATATAGCCTAAATCGCCAGTGAAGATTCCATCATAATAACTTGGATTTCTTCCAGTATCTTCAAAATGAGTAATTAGTGTATCTAATGCAGCAGGGGCCATTGCTGCTCCCATATTGCTTGCATCTTTAATACCCATATCAACAATTTTCCCTGGAGTTATATGTGTAATAAAGGGACCATTACCAGTTTTACTTACTATAGCAGCACCTGAACCTGTTACAGTCCATTGAGCTGAAGGAGTACGCTGATTTCCAAGTTCTAGTGGAAATCTAAATTGCTTTTCTGCACTACAAAAATGGCTGGAAGTACAACATAGCAAATTATTTGAACCAGTGCTTTCGGCAAAAATTGATGCAAGAGACAAAGCCTCTACAAAGGTTGAACATGCTCCGAATATTCCAAATAGGGGAATATTGGAATCTCTTAAGCCAAAACTTGATGCAATAGATTGATTTAATAAATCACCAGAAAAACAATAATCTATTTGATTTGCTGCTAAATTTGCTTTTCCAAGTACTGCATGAGAAGTTTCTCTTACAATTTTTGTTTCTGCTTTTTCCCAAGTCTTTTCACCCCAAAATTCATCTTCTAAAATTTTATCAAAGTATTTAGCAAGAGGGCCATTTGCTTCTTTTGGACCAACAATTGAGGCGGTCTCTAATATACTTGGTGGATTCTCAAAAGTTATTGTTTGTTTCCCAATTTTTTTCATTTTCCTTTCCTTTCTTTGTTAATTAGTGATGTTATACTTTAAGAGTATTTATTTTACATATATTGAAGCATATTTAATTTAAATAAGTTAAACTAAAGTAATAGCCTGAGTATTAAAAATTAAGAATAAAATACCAACTAATATAGAAGTAGAAATCCCATACACTAATACAGGACCTGCCACAGTAAACATTTTAGCCCCAACCCCCATAATAAAACCTTCAGATTTGTATTCCATTGCAGGTGAAACAATTGAATTTGCAAAACCTGTTATTGGAACTAAAGAACCTGCACCTGCGAATTTCCCTATTCTGTTAAAAATATTGATAGAAGTAAGAAAAGCACTTAAGAATACAAGAACAATTGAGGTGACTGTTCCTGCTTCTTCTGTAGGCAATCCCCTGTAACTACAATAACTTGATATTAATTGGCCAATTGTACAAATTAAACCACCGACCCAAAACGCATTAAAGCAATTTTTAAAAATAGGGGAATTAGGGGATTTCTTATTTACATACTCTTGATAACTTTTATTTGTATCTAATGGATTAGTATTCATACAAATCACCTCTTATTCTTCACGTTCACGATCAACAGTAAAAGATAAATCTAACGTAACATAGTATTCAACAATCTTTTTACCATTAACTTTTGCAGTTTGTTCTAATATTTTTACTGTATTGATGTAATCAATGGTTTTTGCAACCTCACTTATACTTTGCACAATGGCATCTTTCCATGAAACTGTTGATATTCCAGTGATTTTTATATGTTTTTCAGTAGCCATAAAAACCTCCAAATAAAAAATTATTAATTATAGATTACCCCAAAATTTCAGAATTATGCAAAATATTACAAAACCATTACATTTACATTACAAGTGTGTTAAATGTATTGACTTTTAAAATAATAAATATAAAATATTAATATCTAGTGATAATGGGAAAATGTAGAAAAAATTTTACAAAAAATACAAGCAATATTTATAGAAAAAAATGCAAAAAATATAAAAAAGATAAATTACAAAGGAGATAAACATGGCTGAATGCTTAGGAATATATTTAGAAAGTAATTTAATAAAATATGCAAAAGTGAGAAAAGAAAGAGACACTTTAAAAATAGAATCTTTTGGAATTAAAACATATGAAAGGCTAGAAGATACAATAGATCAAGTAGTAAGAGAAACAGCAAGTCTAAAAACGCCAATTAGCATAAATTTATCTGATGAACAATATAATTATTTCGAAATTTTTGCAATGCTTAATAAAAAGGATATTGAGAGAACTATAAAAACTGAATTTGATTTTTTGTGTGAAGAAACAGGACAAAAACAAAATACTATAGAAACAAGACATTTTCTTATACCAAGCAAAGATGATAAGGAAAAAATTAGAGCAGTTCATATTTCAACAAACAGAGTAGATATAGCAAAAAAGAATCAATTACTTCAAGGAAAAATGCTTAGAAATATAGAACCATTACCAATTGCATTAACAAATTTATTAGATGTAGACTCAAAAGAAAATTTGGCAATTGTAAATATAGAAGAAAAAACAACAATAACATTGATAATAGAAGGAAAAGTATATAAAGTACAAGTACTAGAAGATGGAATGAAAAACATATTGGCAAATATCAATGCTAAAGAAAATTCTTATGCTCGATCATATGATATTTGTAAAAATACAACTATTTATACAATGGAATTGCAAGAAAATGATACAAGCGAATATTTAGAAGATATAATGCCAACTCTATTTAATATAGTAGAAGCAACAAGACAACTTATTGGGGAAACAGCATTAGGAATATCTAAAGTATATATAACTGGATCTGGAGCTATTATAAATAATATAGATTTATACTTTCAAGATAATCTTTCAAAAACCAAATGCCAAATATTAAGACCATATTTCTTAAGTAATGGAGAAGAAGCTACAAGAATAAAAGATTATATTGAAGTTAATTCAGCGATAGCATTAGCAATGCAAGGACTAGGCGAAGGAATAAAAGGGCTTAACTTTAATACTATGGGGATATTTGAAAAAATACCAATGCCAAATTTAAATATAGAATTACCATCACTTGGAAAAGGTAAATTAAAATCACTAGCAGGTAAAAAAATATCTTTTGCAGGTGGATTAGATGGATTTAAAGGCCCATTAGATAGAATAGAAAAGAGCTTATTAAGACTTGCAGGAGGAATACTATTAATAACAATTTTATATTCGGGATTTTCATATTATATAGGGCAACAGATAGAAGAAAAAAAGGCTTTAGCAGATGAAACAGCCAATTATGTATCTGCACAAATTAAAGTCGCAGATTCTGATTTGAATAATATAAGAACAAGAACGTCAGAATATGATACAAGAATAAAAAAATTACAAGAAACAAGTAATAAAATTACAGAAAAGAATAAAACAAGAAACAGTATACCTAATTTATTAAATAGAATAATGTTTACTGTTCCAAAAAGTGTACAAATAACCTCTATAAAAAATACACAGAATAAGCATATTGTTATAAAAGCTCAATCTGAAAAATATGAACAATTAGGATATTTCAAAGGGCAATTATCTGTAGATGGAATATTAAATGATGTAAAATCAGATAGTGGTGTTAAGCAAGACGGAATTGTAAAAGTTACAATAGAAGGAGATTTGCCATGAAAAAAGTATTAATTTTAGTAATTATAATACTGCTGGGAGTTATGTGCTATAACACAATTAGCAATGGATACCAAATTGCTGGGCTTTCAGTTTATGGAATAGGAAAAATTAAGGACGAAAGCAAAAATTTAGATGATAAGATTAGTAATGTACATCAATTAGAAGAAGTAAGTTACCCAGCTAAATTATCTGAACTAAATACAGCAGCAAAAAATCTTAGAAGTACGAAAAAAACATATGAAGAACTAGTAGTATATAGTAGTGAGCAAGAAATACTAAATGCAAGTCAGAGTGAAAGATATAATATTGAAGTATTGTGGACAAGAGTGGGAAATCACGCAACAGCAAATAATGTAATAACAAAAATGGATCTTGTTTCAAGTTTGGATAATACACCTAATGCAAATGATTTAAAGTTTACATCAACTGGAAATTATTCAGATTTGACAGATTTTATACGAGATATAGAAGATGATGATAAATTAGGATTTACTATTGATGAATTCGAAATGGTTCCTGTAGCCGGTGGAAATGGCTCAGTATTGCAGGCTACATTTAGAGTAAAAGATGTGTTTATAAATTCAGATACAATAACATCAAATGCTCAAACAACATCTTCTACAAATCCTGAAAACCAAGATTCAAATATTTAACTAATTGGAGGAAAAGCACATGAAAAATATTATAAAAGAAGTTTTTATAATGTTGTTATTATTAGTAGCGATAGGCTTGATTTTAGCAGTAATATTTTATGATTACAATCCTATGAATAAAGAAATACCTAAAACAATAACATACCAAATGCCGAGTGAATTAAGCGATGTAAGGGAAGAATTAGAAATACCACTAACATCAAGTGATGAGCAAATAATAAGAACATATGAATTAACAGAAAATGATTTAGACAGGTACAAGAAAACAAATTATGATGCAGGAAAAGTTAATCCATTTGAAGTGTATTCTGTAGAAGAAACTGGAGATGAAAATCCATCTTCATCAGAGAGTACTACTAAAAAAACAAGTTCATCTACAAGTAGCAGTACTACAAATTCAAGTGAAACATTTTTCCAGAATAAATTTACTAAATAAGGTTATATTTATTAATTAAATATATACAAAAAACGTAAGAAGGAGGAATTTTTAAATGAAAGAACAAAAAGGTATTACATTAGTAGCATTAGTTATCACAATTATTGTATTATTAATACTTGCTGGAGTAGCATTAGCAACTTTAACAGGAAATACAAGCATTATAGATAATGCAAACAATGCAGTAGAAAGATACAATGCTCAAGCTGGAAATGACCAAAATATCATCAATCAAGTTGATAACTTATTCAGAAAATATTTAGGTGCAAATTATATAACACCAACAGACGGTAGTTTTTAATTTCTAGTTGATATGAAGCAAAACTTAATTAAGCTTTGATCACATTTTGAGCATATGCATTATAAATGTATATGCTCAATTTAATATAAACTGGAGGTAATGATGTTAAAATTTATTTTGGCTATAATATATTTTATAATAGGTACACTTTTAGGAAGCTTTTGCACACTTGCAGTTTATAGAATACCTTTAAAAGAAGATATAACTCATAAAAGATCTTTTTGTCCAAATTGCAATCACAAGCTAAATTTCTTAGATTTAATACCAGTATGGAGTTATATTTTTTTGGGGGGAAAATGTAGATACTGTAAAAAACCAATAAGAGCTAGATATATAATTTTAGAACTATTATCAGGTATTGCTTTTATGGTATTTGGACTATCTTTTGATATTGATTTATATAATACGCAAATAACAGATTTAATATTTATTTTATTTGGAATGATATATCTTTGTGTATTTGAAATTACAGCAGGTATAGATTTCGAAAATAAAAAATTTGAAAAAGGAGTATTAAACTTTGAACTTATTATAACTATAATTTATATGCTATATCTATGTATACTAGGAGTTAATATGTATAGATATATTATATATTTTATAATAATATTAGGAATGTTTATTTTTAGAAGAATAAAACCAAGTTATACATTAGATTTAATTACATATTTATTACTTGCCTTAGTATATATTGGAACAAAAACTATGTTTTTGACTATAATTGTTACACTATTTGCAATTGCCCTAAAAAACATAATAGATATTTCTAATAAACAAGAAAAGAAATATGCAATAGGAGGAATTTTCTCTGTTATTTTAATTATAAATCTAGTTATTCAAAATTATTCACTAATATAGGGGGATATATGAAAAATATAAAGCAAGAAAAAGCTGCTACAGGGATAGATATAGCAATTTCACTAGGAATAATTTCAATTACTCTTGCTATACTTGGAGCATTATATTTTAACTTGTATATATCAAATACACAAATAGAAAGAAAAACAGAAGCAATAAATTTTGCTACTCAAATATTAGAAAAAATGGAATCATATTATTACTCAGATGTAACACAAGAAGCATTTACAGTATCAGAAAATGCAAATGGCAAGAATGAAATAGTAGGAATAGAAATTCCAAAAGGATACAATGTAACAGTTCAGATAACTAAATATCCAGAAGGTGAAAGCTTAGATGTTGTAAAACAAGTAGCAGTTACAATATTATACCATGTAGGTGAAAAGGAATATTCCATTGTTTTAAGCAGAAATAAAGAAAAAGAAACTTTAATTGTTCCAAATATTCCAAAAATCGAAGAGAATATGGTACCGGTAAGAGTAGTTAAAAATGGTAATTCAAGAGTATATAAACAAACAAATACATCAGATAACCAGTGGTATAATTACAATCAAAAAAGATGGGCTTTAGCAATAATGAACGATGTAGAAGATAATGTAAAAGAAGAGGATTTATATGTGTGGATTCCAAGATATGCATATAATTCAAATAATGCAACTGATGTAAAATTTTTGTATTCAAGTACCAATAAGATTGTAAATGAAACAGGAAATTTAGAAGAACTTACTGAATCATATATTGTAGATAACAAATTTGTTAATAAAAATGGATATTGGATTAAGGTTTCTGAATTAAGTAATGATGTAGTGGCGACAAGGTTGAATAATTCAATTTATGGGCAAATGCAGTACTAAATGGAAAATATAACTATTTATATATAGTTTTAAAAATTGTATAATAAATATATGGAAGGAATAAAGGTGAAATTTCATGGATGTTAGAAACAAAGTGCCAATAGGAATAGAATTAGTTAGAAGAGGAATTATATCAGAAAGCGATATAAATAAAGCATTAGAATATCAAAAGAATAATCCTGGAATAAAAGTTGGAGATGCGCTAAAAGTATTACATTTATGTGATGAATACAAGTTATTAGAAGCAATTGGGGATATTTTGGGAGAAAAAACAATAGTTCTTAATAAAAGTGATGTTGCTATAAACATAACAGATTATATATCTTTAGATGTTGCAAAACAATGTATGGCTATACCATTTGAAATATCAAATGGTAAGATAAAAGTTTGTTTTGCAGATACTTCTAATAAAAAATCAAATGATATTGTTAGATTATTATTGCTAAATAAAGGTTTAGTAATGGAAAAATACATAACATTTGCAAGTAATATTCAAGATATATTTGAAAGCTTAGAAGGAAAAGCAACAGATAAAATTGAAGATGGAAGAGATGTAACCAGTTTAATTGATAATATCATAAAAACAGCAATTAATAAAAGAGCTAGTGATATACATATAGAGCCACAAGAAAATAGTTTAAGAATACGATATAGAATAGATGGTGTATTATTAACAATGGCTACATTACCTAAAGAAAGACAAGCACAAGTAATAGGAAGATTAAAAGCAATTTCAAATATGCATCAAGAAAAACAAGAATCACAAGATGGTAGAATATTACTATATCCAGATTACAATATTCGTGTATCAACTCAAAAAAATATTTATGGTGAAAAGTTTGTTTTAAGATTATTGAAAAGACAGGCAGATGTACTATCACTAGAACAATTAGGATTTTCAGAGAATGCGGAAAAATCATTAAAATTATTTGATAGAAAAAATAGTATTACAATAGTTGCAGCTCCTACAGGAGAAGGAAAGACAACAACACTATATAGTATTATAAATATGTTAAATAAACAAGATGTAAATATTACAACAATTGAAGATCCAGTTGAAATAAGAATTCCTGGATTAAACCAAATAGAAGTAGATCCGAAAGCTAGTTTCTCAGATTCTTTAAGAACAGTTTTAAGACAGGACCCAGATACTATACTTGTAGGAGAAATAAGAGATTTAGAAACTGCAGAAATAGGAATGCAAGCAGGTCAAACAGGACATTATGTGCTATCTACAATACACACAATGGATGCAGTAGAAGTAATAACAAGATTAAGAAAACTTGGAATATCAAATTATGATATAGCAAGTACACTTGGACTTGCTGTATCTCAAAGATTAATAAGAAGAGTGTGTCCAAAATGTGCAAAAGAAAGGGAATTCACACCAGAAGAAATAGAAATTATTAAAAAATTAGGGGAAAAGTATGATGTTGAGTTCGATTTGAAAGATAAAAAAACATATACAGCAGTTGGGTGTGAACATTGTGATCATACTGGTTACTATGGAAGAATTGCAGCATTTGAATTACTAGAAATGACAGAATTAATTAAAGAATTAGTAATAAATGATGAATCAACAATAGAAATAAGGAGACAAGCTATAAAAAATGGGTATAGACCACTTGCAGTAGATGGAATAAGAAAAGTATTAAATGGAATAACAACTTTAGAAGAACTAAATAAAAAACTACTTATATTTTAAAAAAATGGAGGAATTTTAAATGTTACAAATGGAAAAAATTTTAGATACAGCAATAGAAAAAGGTGCATCAGATATTCATTTAATTAATGGTATAAAGCCAATGCTTAGAATTGCGAGAGATTTAGTTACAATCGATGAAATGGAAGAACTAACTGAAGATGATATGATTGAAATGTATGATTTCTTCATAAGAGGTAACATAGAAAATGATACAATATTTAAAAAAGAAAGAAAATTAGATACATCTTATGAATATAACGAGGTAAGGTTAAGAGTAAATATATCATTATCAGAAAATATTCCAGTTGCAACACTTAGATTAATAAAAAATGCATTACCTAAGTTTGAAGAGCTTGGAGTTCCTGATGTAGTTAGAAGAATGACATATCAACCACAAGGACTGATGCTAGTTACAGGAAAAACAAATTCAGGTAAGACAACAACACTAAATGCTTTGATAAATGAAATAAACGAAAAGCAAAACAGAAAAATATTAACATTAGAAAACCCAATAGAATATAAACATTCATCAAATAAATCAATAATAGTTCAAAAAGAAGTAGGAGTAGGAAAAGATGTATTGAATTTTAGCGATGGCGTAAAAAACTCTTTAAGGGAAGATTGCGATATACTAGTAATAGGAGAAATTAGGGATAAAGAAACAATGAATGCGGCTATAGAGATGGCAGAATCTGGTCACTTTGTAATTGGAACATTACATACAAAGTCTTGTGCAGAAACAATAGATAGAATGATAAACTTTTATCCAATTAGTGATCAATCAAGTGTAAAATACTTAATTTCGTCATTACTAAAATTAGTTATATCTCAAAGATTACTAAAAGGAACCGATGGCAACCTAGTGCTAGTACCAGAAGTAATGGTAGTTGACAATGTAATTGCAGGATACATAAGAAAAGAAAAATTAAGTGTATCTGAAATAGAAGATGCGGTTCAAACAAATATAGATAAAGGAAGTATAAGTTTAATAAACTCAATTGCTAGATTATTTGTAGACGAAAGAATAACACTAGAACAAGCAAAAGCACAAATAGAGGAGAAAAATCTAGACATATTAAATAGAACTATAATGCAGCTTAAAATTAAAAATACATAAGTAGGAGGATAAGAGTATGCCATTATACATGTACAGAGCACTAACAACAGATGGCCATATAGTAAAAAATAGAATTGAAGATACTAGTAAAAGCTCTATAATTAAAAGAATAAAAAGGAACGGATTAACTCCAATAAGTGTAGTTCAGCTAAAAGCAAGGACTCAGAAGAATAAGAAAAACATAAATAATGTAGAAAAAATGTTAGAGAATTTGAATAATGGTAGTGTAATAAAAAAGCCAACTAAAAGAAAAGTTTCGACAAAAGAAAAACTTGCAAATACACTAGTAAAATCAAATAGGATAACATCTAAAGACATTATAGTTTTTACCCAGAAATTTTATTTACTTAAAAAAGCAAATTTTAATAACATACATGCTTTAAGTACAATAATAGAAAGTACAGAGAATCCTAAGTTTAAAGAAATATTGGAAGATATGCAAGCAGGACTTGAATCTGGAGAAAATATGTATTCAACAATGGAGTACTACCAAGATGTTTTTCCATATATATATATAAATATGATTAGAGTAGGAGAATTGTCACGGTTCTTTGACACAATCACTACAACAAGCAGTAAAATATCTAGAAGAAACAGATGCAACAAATAGAAGAATAAGAAAAATATTAGTGCCTAATATTGTGCAATTTGTTGCAATTTTACTTATGTTAATACTTGGAACAATATTTGTAATACCTATAATACAGAATGTATTTGATAGCGTAGGAACACAAGAACAATTACCAGCAATTACTTTATGGTTCTCAGACTTTTTGGATAGGCTTGTAGAATATTGGTATATTCCAGTCTTTGTGATTTTGGGAATAGCAGGAGTAATAGCATTTTATATCAATACACCAAAAGGAAAATATAACTGGCATTATTTTAAATATACAATGCCAATATTTGGACAATTGATATATGCATTAGATTTTTCTAGATTAATGAAAGCAGTATTGCTAAATATTGAAAACGGAATGAGAATACAAGATGCTTTGGAAGTTAGTAAAAATGTTGTAAACAACTATGTTATGCTATCTGTAATAGAAACATCAATAAACAACATACTTATTGGACAGTCATGGATAGAACCATTTGAGAAAACAGGACTTTCAACACCTATGATAACAGAAATGTTAAAAATAGGTATGCAAACAGATTTAGCAGAAATGATGGAAAAGTTAGTAGAATATATGCAAGTAGATATAGACAACATAATGGAAAAAATAATGAAAGCACTACCACAACTAGTATATTCAGTAGTAGGAGTACTACTTGTATTCTTCACATTGGTAGTATTAGTACCATTAATACAAGTATACATGGGATCATTCCTATTCTCAGCATACTTATAATGGGGACGTTTCCAAATGGGGAATTATTCCCAATTTGGGACACATATTAAAAATAAAATCAAACAAAAAAACAGATATTGTACAATATCTGTTTTTTGTGTTAAAATTAAGAAAAAGCGAAGGAGATTTTGTTTTATGAGAATTGGTATAGATTTAGGTGGAAGCCATATAGGTGTTGGATTAATTGACAATGGAGAGATATTATATAAGGTAGAAAAAGATTTACAAGAAGATGAAAAAGGAACCTTAAAAATTATTGATTTAATAAAGAAAATATTAAAAACTATTATTGAACAAAATGAATTAAAAAAGGGTAAATTGGATGTTATAGGTATTGCATGTCCTGGAGTTGTGGAAAATGGAATTGTTAGAAAGTCTGAGAACTTAAATATTCCAGAAATAGATTTTAAAAAAGAATTGGAAAATGATTTTAAAGGAATAAAAATAATTGTAAGAAATGATACTAAATGTGCTGCATTAGCAGAAAAAGAGTATGGAATATTAAAAGAATATAGTAATTGTGCTATGCTAACAATAGGAACAGGAATAGGTGGAGCCATATTTTACAAAGGAAATTTACTAGAGGGAAGAAATAGTTCTGCTTATGAATTGGGACATATTATTATAAATAAAAATGGTAAGAAATGTAGTTGTGGAGCCAAAGGTTGCTTTGAGGCGTATGCTTCCATAGGAAGTTTAAAAGAAGAAATTTCTAATGCATTAAAATTGGACAAAAGAATTAATGGAATTGATCTTGTTGAACTAATAAAAAAATCAGATAAAAATGATATTTCATACAAAATATTCGAAGAATATATAGATAATTTATGTGTTGGAATAGCTTCAATCTGTAATATATTTGAGCCAGAAGCAATAGCTTTAGGTGGAAGTATAGTGTATTATAAAGATTTAATTTTAGAAAAATTAGAAAATAAATTAAAAAATAGCGAATATGTATTTAATAAAAAAGAATTGCCTAAAATATTAATGGCAAAATTAAATAATGATGCAGGAATGATAGGAGCAACAATTTTATAAATATGTTGAAAAAATAAGCAAATTATGATATAACTATTTTGAAAAAATATTCGGAGGATATTTTAATTTGAAGAAAAATATTAAGGACTATAATTTAGAAGAATTAAAGCAAGAATTTGTAAGTATTTCCGAAAAACCATATAGGGCGGAACAAGTATTTAAATGGATATATGAATATAATGTAACTAGTTTTGAAGAGATGACAAACTTATCTAAAGAACTTAGAGAAAAACTTAATGAAAACTATACTTTAAAAAATTTTAGTATTTTAAAAAAATTAGAATCAAAAGATGGAACAAAAAAATATTTGTTTGATATTCAAGATGATGGAAATGCAATTGAAACTGTACTAATGGAATATAAATATGGGAAAACTCTATGTGTATCTTCTCAAATTGGTTGTAGGATGGGATGTAAATTTTGTGCTTCGACAGGAATTCCATTTATACGAGGATTAACTTCGGGAGAAATTGTAGAACAAGTTTTAGCAGTGCAGAGAGATGAAAATGTTAGGATTTCTAATATCGTATTTATGGGAATAGGAGAACCACTAGATAATTATGATAATGTAGTAAAAGCTATTAGAATTTTAAATCATCCTAAAGGGTTAGCAATAGGTGCAAGGCATATTAGTGTATCTACTAGTGGCATAGTTCCAAAGATATATGATTTAGCAAAAGAACAGATTCAATGCACTTTATCGGTATCACTTCATTGCCCAAATGATGAAAAACGAAGTGAATTAATGCCAGTAAATAAAATATATAATATAGAAGAATTAATTAAAGCATGCAAATTTTACATAGAAGAAACAGGTCGAAGGGTTTCTTTTGAATATGCACTTGCTAAAGATAATAATGATAATTTAGAAGATGCTAAAGAACTTATAAAGCTTATAAGAGGTATGAACTGCCATGTAAACCTTATACCAATAAATAAGATAGAAAATGGCAAGTTTATAAAAAGTACAAATGAAAATATTATAAAATTTAGGGATTACTTAAATGAACATGGAATTGTTGCAACAATAAGAAGAGAATTAGGATCAGATATAGATGCGGCTTGTGGGCAGTTACGTCGTCAAAATTTATATAATAAGGTAAATTAATCATTAAGGAAGGGATGGATTTTGTAATGAAAGTCTTTGCAGGTACCGACATAGGCAAAGCTAGAGAAACAAACCAAGATTATTATTATATATCTAAAAATTCAGATGATATAAAACTGTGTGTATTAGCAGATGGAATGGGAGGCTATGCTGGAGGAG
This sequence comes from Clostridia bacterium, assembly GCA_017469445.1. Classification (GTDB taxonomy): domain Bacteria; phylum Bacillota; class Clostridia; order TANB77; family CAG-508; genus UMGS1864. The sequence goes on along the minus strand of JAFUGK010000001.1, from coordinate 52,946 downwards.
AGGTTGCAAGTAATTTAGCAGTTTCATCAGCAAAAAATTATATATATAATAATTATAATAATACTGATTTTACTGTGGAAGCTATAATAAATTTACTAAAAGATGCAACACAGTATGCTAATATGATTGTATATGAAAAAACAAGACAAGTCCCCGAACTTGGAGAGATGGGTACAACACTAGAAATTGCACTGATTGTAGAAGATAAAATGTATATAAGTCATGTTGGGGATAGTAGAATATATAAAATAAGAAATGGAAAAATAAATAAAATAACAAATGACCATAGCTATGTAGAAAATTTAATACAAGATGGAACAATAACAGAAGAAGAGGCAAAATATCATCCAAAGAAAAATGTGCTAACAAAAGCACTAGGTTGTACAGCTTTTATTGAACCAGATTTACTTGTTGAAAAATTTATGGAAAATGATATAATATTAATCTGTTCAGATGGATTAACTAATATGTTAAGTGAAGAAGAAATAGTTAAAATAATAGAAGAAAATCCAGAAAGCCCCAATAAAGCCCTAATATTAGCGGCAAACAAAGAAGGCGGGATGGATAATATAACAGTTATTGTAATTAAGGATGAGGATTAATTTTTGTTAAGGAGAGATGCAAAAATGAATTTAGAAGGTAGATTAATAGGAAATAGATATGAGATTTTAGAGAGAATAGGAAATGGAGGAATGGCAACTGTATACAAATCAAGAGATCATGTTTTAAATCGAAATGTTGCCGTAAAAGTATTAAAAGAAGAATTTACTACAGATGCAGAATTTGTAAAAAGGTTCAATATTGAGGCTCAATCTGCAGCAAGTTTAACACACCCTAATATAGTTTCTATTTATGATGTTGGAAGTGAAGATGATATTCATTATATTGTAATGGAACTTGTTCAAGGTAAAACATTAAAAGAAATTATTATGGATGAGGGAGTTCTTCCTTGGAAATGGACAGTAAATATTGCAATTCAAATAGCATCTGCATTGGAAGTTGCACATAGAAATAATATAGTGCATAGAGACATAAAACCACATAATATAATTATAACAGAAGATGGAACTGCAAAAGTCACAGATTTTGGTATTGCTAAAGCTGTATCTAATTCTACAATAACGTCGTTTGGCAGTACAATAGGTTCAGTGCATTATTTTTCACCAGAGCAAGCAAGGGGTGGATATACAGATGCAAAATCTGATTTATACTCACTAGGTGTTGTAATGTATGAAATGTTAACAGGTAAAGTTCCATTTGATGCGGATACACCAGTGTCAATTGCACTTAAGCATATGCAAGAAAAAGCTATAGAGCCTAAAGTTATAAACCCAACAATACCAGACAGCATAAACAAGATTATAATAAAAGCAATGGAAAAAGAACCAAATTTAAGATATATATCTGCAACTGAAATGTTAAATGATTTAAAAGAGGTAATTAAAAACCCTAATGGTAATTTTGTGGTGATGAATGCGGTTGTACAAGAGGATAAAACACGAGTTATATCTACAGAAGAAGCAAATAAAGAAGTTCAAAAACAAGAAGTACAAAAAGAAGAAAAAAGAAATGAAGAAAAACCAAAAAAGAAAAAATCACTAAAAAGAAAAATAATAACAGTACTAATAGTATTATTGATATGTGCAATTATATTTGGAGGAGCTATGTTTGCAACTTGGAAACTATTAGTTGGAAACAGAGCAAAGCAAGTCCAAATTCCAAATTTGGTTGAAATGAATATTGAGGACGCAAAAACAAAATTAAATGAGCTTAAATTGAAATATAGCGTTTCAGAGGAATTTTCACCAGATGGAAAAGAAGCAGGTTTAGTTTTAGCACAAGACCCAAAATACCAAGATAACTATAAAATAAATGAAGAAACAATATTAAAACTTACAGTAAGCAAAGGATTGGAAATGGTTACAGTTCCAAAAGTTGCAGGACTAACTAAAGATGAAGCTATATTAAAACTAGATGTCGCAAATTTGGAAGTAGAGATAACAGAAGAGAACAATGATAAAATTCAAGAAGGTATCGTAATAAGTCAAGATATAGAAGCAGATACAGAAGTAGCTAAAAATAGTACAGTAAAAATAGTTGTAAGTTTAGGAAGAGGAATAAAAGAAGTTACAGTACCATATTTAATTGGTAAAACAGAGGAAGATGCAAAGAAAGCAATAGAAACAGCAGAACTTACAGTAGGTACTATAAAATATGAATCTGATACAACAAAATCAAATGGAGTTGTATTAAAACAAGGAATAGAAGCAGATAAAAAGGTAGATGAAAAAACAGCAGTATCTTTAACAGTAAATAAGCTAGCAGAAATAAAAAAAGGAACAGTTAATATTAATTTAAAATCTTTGCTTGGATATAAGAAACAAGTTGATGAAGAAGGAAAAGACATTCCAGCTAAATCTGTTGAAGTTATGGTTAAAGTGACATCAGATGGTTCAGAAGATACAATTTATAAAAAATCTCATAAGGAAGATACAGAAAAAATAACAGTACCAGTAGAAGGTATAGGAACAATAACTGTAAAAGTATTTATTGATGATGTAAGAAAGACACAAGAACAAATGGATTTGAATAAAGATAATCCTGTATTGAATATTGATTAAAATTTTGAAAAATTTAATAAGTATATAAACTAAAAAGATATTAAAAATTTCAAAAATGCTCGTTCAAGCTAATTTTCATAGACCTTCTAAAAGAATTTTATGGCACACTTCCATTAGCAAATGAACGCTTTCCATAAAATTCATTAAGAAGGTCTAACTCAATTACTTTCAATGCGCTTTTTTCAATTTTTAATATTTTTTAGTTTTATTAAAAGCAAATAATATATTATTAAAAAAATTCAAAATTTATCAAAACTTTAAAAACTGACATTACCAGAACATAAGGGTAGGGGATGTATCTTGACGCTAGAGGAATGACAAAAGGGAAAGATGCGTCCCCTGTCATTAGAAAGGAGAATAATATGATAGAAATTTCAACATCAGTTTTATCTGTTAAAGAAGATGAATCTATAAAAAAATTTTATAATTTAGAAACAGCAAAAACAGATTATTTTCATATAGATGTGATGGATGGAAAATTTGTTGAGCAAGATACAACTTTAAGAATGCATGAATATGCAGAGAATATAAAACAAATATCTAGTTTACCATTAGATGTACATTTAATGGTAGAAGATATAGATAAGTACATTGAAGAATATATCCCACTTAGGCCATCTTTTATTACAATACATTATGAAGCACAGCCAAAAGAAAAACTAATAGAAGCAATATCTAAAGTTAAAGAAAACGGAATAAAATGTGGCTTAGCAATAAAACCTAATACTAATGTAGAAGAAATATATGAATTTTTAAAATTAATACATATGGTTTTAGTAATGACAGTAGAGCCACGGAAAGGGTGGACAAGAATTAATTCCAGAGACAATAGAAAAAGTAAAAGAATTAAAAAAATATATAACAGAGAAAGATATAGATATTTACATTGAGGCAGATGGGGGTATAAACGAAAGTACTATAACAGAATTAAAAGAAGCAGGAATAGATATTGCTGTTGTTGGTAGTGCAATAATTAATGCAGAAGATTACAAAGAAACTATTAAAGAATTAAAAAAATAAGAATAAAAAATACACATCTTTTTGATGTGTATTTTTTATTCTATAAAATTAATTTTATTCAGCTTTTTCTTCATTATCGTCTTTTGGATCTTCTGGAGTTGGAGCTGTTACTTCTTTTTTAGATTTTCCACTAACTAATAATTTTAAGAAAAGTCCAAATCCACAAAGTATAGTAGCAAGTTGAACTAATGCTCCAACATATGGAATTAAACCACATGCCCAAATTACAATTGCTACTATTATAACAGCAAATATATTGTTGTATTTAGCTAAAGCTGGAACTTTATTAGCTAACATTTTTGCAAGTGCAATTGATACTGTCGCAAATGATAATGATAAAATTACAAAGTATAATGTTAAAAGCAATAATCCTACTGTTACACCAACAAAAGTTATCATTAATAAAATAGATATTAATGGAATTGCAATTAATGCTATAAGACCAATAAGTGCAGCCCATAATAAATCCTTAGGTGTTGTAGTAGTAACTTTTTCATAGAATTTAGGTGCAAATTTAGACATTACAAACCAAACTATTAAAGCAAATATAACTGTTGATAAAACTGCAATAATGTAGTCGCTAAAGTCTTTATTTTGTGCACTTGCTTTTAAATCTTTAACTACAGATGATAAATTAGGAATTATAGGAGCTCCTTGGTAATTATTTGTTCCTTTAACTAAATCTTCTTTTGTTTCAACTTGATTTGGCGCATAATAATTAAAATCACCATAGATTACACAGTCATCTTCAATTGTTAAAGATTTTCCAGCTGATATATTAACATCTTTACCAATAACACCGTTTATTGTAGCAGTATCACAGATAGCTTTTATATCTCTATAAGCTACACAGTCATAAGAAATATTTAGTGTGTTGCAAACAGCATACAAATCATAAATTAGTCCATTTAATGTAATTGTATTTGCACATGTGAAAACATTTCCATAAACTTGGCCACCATCTAAATTTAATGTGTCTGCAAGAACAAAAAGGTCTCCACCTATTTGACCGTTAATTGTTACAGTATTTCCAATTATAAATGCATTACCATTTATTGTTTCTTCTGCAGCAATTTTTACTTCATCTTCTGATATGTATACATCATGATTTGTACTAGCCTCAGTAGCTGAATTATCACCTTCAGCAGTTTCATTAATAGTAGCATCATCAGAAGTTTCTCCTTCAGAATTTTCTGTAGTTAGAGAAGCCCCTTCATCGCTAGTTGTAGTAACTGTTGCTTCATCTGTTCCTGTTGTTTCAGATGTAACCTCAGTAGCAAAACTAAAAGATGTTACTAAACTTAAAATTGTTACTAAAACAAGTAAAATTTTTAAACTTTTTTTAGACATAGTTAATTGTCTCTCCTTCCATATAATTTAATATAATTATATTATAGCTTTATTTATATTTTGTCAATTAAAAACACAAAAAAATTACAAATATTTTTTTGCTATAAGACTTGAAATTTTAATGTAAATATGGTAAACTATTAAATAGTCGATTTATTTAGAAAACAAACAGGAGGTGCTTTATATTATGGCAAAATGTGAAATTTGTGATAAATCAGTTAATTTCGGTAATAAATTAAGTATTACTCGTTCTCATATTAGTAAAAGATCTACTAGAACTTGGAAACCAAATTTAAGAAAAGTAAAAGCTATTATTGATGGAGAACCAAAAAGAATTAATGTATGTACTAAGTGTTTACGTTCTGGAAAAGTAGAAAGAGCTTAGGACTTAAAAAGTGGCTTTGCTATATGCACAGATTTTTAATCATGTACATTTAGCAAAGCCACTTTTTTGTAAAAGTAGAAAATTCTATGTATTTAGTATCTATTCTTTGATACCAAATATCAACTTTACAAATCCTCGCAAAAATTTGGGTACTTTTTTTACTACTATTTTCACTTGTATTCCACACTCCTTTTTATTAACATGCAAGCCATGCTATGCCAACTATACATAGGGCAACACCGATTATAAATAGCCAGCCTGTTATTGGAAGTAATAAAACCATAAGTATTCCAATGCCAAAACCTATTAAACATACACCTAAGGTCTTTTTTAGTAAACCTAACATAATGTATTACCTCCTCTTAATATTATTATATTAATTTAAGATAAAAATGTGTATAAAGGATGATTGTAATGAAATTAAATAATAAACAAATAATAGAATTAATAGAAACATTAAAACAAGCACATCCTGAAGCTACTTGCAGTTTGGATTTTAATACACCATTTGAAATGGTAATTGCTGTTATGCTTTCTGCCCAGTGCACAGACGAAAGAGTAAATAAAACAACACCAAGCATATTTAATAAATACAACAAGCCAGAAGATTTTGCAAATATAGATATTACTCTATTAGAAAAATTAATTCATCCATGTGGCTTTTATAAAAATAAAGCAAAAAATATTAAAGCATGTAGCCAAAAATTAATATCAGATTTTAATGGAGAAGTCCCAACAACAATGGAAGAATTAATAGCTTTACCAGGTATTGGGAGAAAAAGTGCAAATGTAATAATGCTTGAAGCTTTTAATAAACCTGTTGGAATTGCAGTAGATACACATGCAAAACGTGTTTCAAATAGGATAGGTTTAAGCTCTAAAACAGATCCAGAAAAAATAGAACAAGATTTGCTTAAAATTATTCCAAAAGAATATATTGGAGACGTAAATCATCTTTTTGTATACCATGGAAGAAAAATATGTGATAGTAGGAAACCTAAATGTGATGTTTGTCCAATTAATCATTTATGTGCTAAAAATAATGTAAAATTGCCCAAATAGGCAGAGCTATTTGGGCATATATATTAATCTATGTAATTTTTAATAATTTTCGATAGGCATTCCTCCTTAAAATAAAATATTAAATTTGTATTTCCATTAATATATTACCTCCTTTCTTTGTACAATCTTATTCTATAAAAGATATATGTTTTTTATGTGAATATAAATTGAAGTTTATATGTAAAATATTTTTTAAATGTGATAAAATAGTAAAAAATAGTATAATTATTTTTCAATCAAAAGGAAGGGATAAAAATGAAATTATTAATAAAAAATTGTAATCTAATTTCAGTAGATAGTAATAGAGATAAGTATGAAGAAGGAATAGATATACTTATTGAAAATGATATTATTAAAAAAATAGGAAAGAATATAGATGAGAATGTAGAAAAAGTAATAGATGCTACAAATAAAGTAGTAATGCCAGGATTTATAAATACACATGCACACGTACCAATGAGCATTTTTAAAGAAAATTTAGACGGATATACATTACAGGAGTGGCTAACTCAAAAAATATGGCCAGCAGAAGCAAAGCTAACAGATGAAGATATATATAATGCATCTATATTATCTTTTAAAGAAATGATAGATACGGGGACTACCACAATTGTAGATATGTATTTTATGCAAAATAATATAATAAAAGCTGCAGTAGATTCAGGAGTAAGAATAGAATTAACTAGAACACTTATGGATTCAGATGGGGAAGGCGATAGAAAATTAAAAGAATTAGAAGAATTAATTAATAGTGATATTGGAAGAAACGAAAATGTAACAATAAATGTAGGAGCACATGCGCTATATACATGTAGCGAAGAATACTTAAAAAAGGCTATTGACTTAGCAAATAAGTATAATCTAAATTTCCAAATGCATTTTTGTGAAAACTCACAAGAAGTATTAGATATAAAAAGAGATTATAATGTAAATAATCCGGCAGATGTACTAGAAAAACATCTTAAAAATACGAATTCAATTTTAGCACATTGTGTGAAATTAACAGACAAAGATATAGAGAAAATGAAAGAACTAAATATTTCAGTTGCACATTGCCCTGTAAGTAATTTAAAACTTGGATGTGGAATTGCAAGAATAAATGATTTACAAGAAGCAGGGATAAATGTAGCACTAGGAACAGATGGACAAGGAAGCGGAAGTAGTTTAGATATGTTTGAAGTAATGAAATTTACTGCATTACTTCAAAAAGGTGTAAATGAAAACCCAAAACAAATGCCAGCTTATGAAGTTATAAAAATGGCGACAATTAATGGCGCAAAGGCTTTAAGAATGGAAGATAAAATAGGAAGTATAGCAGAAGGAAAAAAAGCAGATTTAATAATACTTAATTTAGATACGTCTGTTGTAAATCCTATAAATGATATATTTGCTTCAATAGTATACAATACAAAGGGAAGCAATGTAGAAACAACAATAATTAATGGAAAAATATTAAAATAAGAAAATAGTAAAATATTCATAAATCTCCTGTAATAAGCATATTATAAACTATACAGGAGGTTTTTTATGGTGTTTTTATTTAATAAAGCAAAAATATTATCATATATAGTAGCTGTAACAACGGTTGTACTTTTATTTGTTGTCGCAGCAAATTTAAATACAGAAGATTTTGCACTACAAGCATCTACAACACAAAGTAAAAATGAAATAGAAAACATTGTAAATAAGGTTAATTGAATAATTTTTTTTTAGTAGGTAAAGATAATAATATAAATTTATTATCAAGGAGAAAACAAATGGCTTTTATAGGGATAATTACTTCTACTAAAAATGAAGAAACTTTAAAAAAGACACTTGTTAAAACACTAAAAAACTGTAATGTAAAACATAATTTAATAATAATAAATGAAGAAAATATAGATAACATGAAAAATATAAAGTTCAATAGCATAATTATGAATAAAGAAAATAATATAGAAGAAAACAAGAAAGATATATTAAATCAAATAATAAATAATACAAAATATTTAATAATAAATTCAGATATTTATACAAATAAAGATGAACAATATAACTCAAATGCAACAATAATAACATATGGATATAATTTAGATGCGACACTAACAACATCTAGTGTTAGTGACGAAGAAGTATTACTCTGCATACAAAGAGATATACAATTAGGGGATAAAACCAAAATAGAGCCTAAAGAAATATATTCTCATATTTTGGGAAAAGATGTTTATAATACAATGGCAAATAATGCTGTTAGGCTATTATATAAGTAATAATTTTCAAAAAGTTTACTTTTTTAAAAAAAATTGCCATTTTATGTAGACAAAACTCTGAAAATGTAGTATAATAATGCAAGAGGAGATTTTTAAAATCTCAAAAACGGAGAACAATAAAATAAAGCTACAATGGATAAATAAATTAAGGGGGAAGAAAAGTGGATACAAATTATACAGATAATAACCACATTGTATTAGTGGGAAAGGTTACTAGTGATAAAGTATTTAGTCATGAAGTTTATGGGGAGAGATTTTATATATTTAAAATGGAAATACCTAGATTAAGTGGAGCTTCAGATATAATACCAATTACTATTTCAGAAAGATTGTTAAATGAGGATTTAAAGATAGGAGAAAAAATTGTAGTAAAAGGTCAATTTAGATCATATAATACATATATAGATAATAAAAATAGACTAATACTTACAGTATTTGCTAAAGATATTATTACAGAAGACAATTTTACTGAAGAACAACAAGAATTAGAAAGACAAAATGTATCTAATGAAGTTATTTTAAATGGATATATATGTAAAGCACCAATTTACAGACAAACACCATTTAAAAGAGAAATTGCAGATATATTATTAGCAGTAAATAGAGCTTATAATAAATCAGATTATATTCCATGTATAGCATGGGGTAGAAATGCAAGATATTGCCAAAATATAGAAGTTGGAACATGTGTAAGAATAGTAGGTAGAGTTCAATCTAGATTATATGAAAAGAAGCATGAAGATGGAACTGTTGAAGAAAGAGTTGCATATGAGGTTTCTATAGGCAGTATGGAAATTGTTAATGAAAATGATGATAGCCAAGCAGTTGAAGAAGTGACAGAAAATCAAGAAGCTATTTAAAATTGAATATATTCTCTAAAATTTTGATATTGTAGAAATGGGTAAGAAAAATATTTCTTACCTATTTCTATTTTTTTTTGAAAATTCACAATATACTATTATATTTCTTTTTTAAAACTTATATGATATAATACAAATATCATGTAAGTTTTAAATTTCTAAGAAAGGGGATATAGATATGTATTCTAATAACAAAATTTTAATCGGAAAAAATAGTAACAAAGAGTTATTTATACTAACAGACAAAGCAAATAGACATGGATTAATTACAGGTGCATCTGGAAGTGGTAAAACTATAACATTAAAGGTTATGGCAGAAAGCTTTTCAGCAGCAGGTGTTCCAGTTTTTTTGGCAGATGTAAAAGGCGATTTAGCAGGAACAGCACTACCAGGGGAAGCAAATGAAAAAATAAAAGAGAGACTTGAAAAATTAGGTGTTAATGATTTTGAATTTAAGGGATTTCCAACAGTATTTTGGGATGTCTTTGGAAAAGGAGGACATCCAATAAGAACAACAATTCAAAGTGTTGGACCAACAATACTTTCAAGAATGCTTGGATTGAATGAAACCCAAGAGGGTGTTTTAGCTATAATATTTAAAATAGCAAGAGAAAATGGATATGAATTAGTAGATTTAAAAGATTTAAGATTAGTATTACAATATGTTGCAGAAAACAGTAAACAATACACTGTAAGCTATGGTAATATTGCTTCACAAAGTGTTGGTGCAATACAAAGAAGCTTAATAATGATAGAAGAACAAGGTGGAGATAAATTCTTTGGTGAGCCAGCAATTAGTATGGAAGACCTTGTAAAAGTAAATGCAAATGGACTTGGAAATATAAATATTTTACATTGTGTAGAATTATTTAAACAACCTACATTATATGCATGTTTCTTATTATGGATATTGAATGCATTAAATAGTAATATGCCAGAGGTTGGAGATTTGGACAAACCTAAAATAGTATTTTTCTTTGACGAAGCACATTTATTATTTAATGATTTACCAGATTATATGCTTACACAAGTAACTCAAATTGTAAAATTAATAAGGTCGAAGGGAATAGGCTTATATTTTATTTCTCAATCTCCTAAAGATATACCAGGGGAAATATTAGCACAGTTGGGAAACAAAGTTCAACATACATTAAGAGCATATACTCCTGCAGAGCAAAAAGTAATAAAGGCAGTAGCAGATTCTTTTAGATCAAATCCTGAATTTAATACAGAAGAAGCAATAATGGCTCTTGGAACAGGAGAAGCAATAATATCTTTCTTAAATGAAAAAGGAGAGCCTAATATAGTAGAGAAGGCAACAGTATTACCACCACAAAGTCAAATGGGGGCAATAGATGACTCTATGCGATTGATGATAATAAATAGAAGTGAATTTATGGGAAAATATGATGCAATTATAGATAGGGTTTCAGCATTCGAAATTTTAAGTGAAGAATTGCAAGGTAAAAAAGAAGCAGAAGAAAGAGAAAAACAAGCAAAAGAAGAACAAAAATTGAAGGAACAGAAAGAAAAGGAAGAAGCTAAAGCACAGAAAGAGGCAGAAAAAGTAAGAAAAGAAGAAGAACGAATAAAAAAAGAATTAGAAAGAGAAGCAGAAAAAGCAAGAAAGAATTCTTGGCAATATAAGGTAGGAAAACAAGCAGAACGTACAGCAAACTCTGCATTAAATTCAGTAGGAAGAAAAGTAGTAAATGAAATATTAAAAAGTATATTTAAAAAATAGTTGAAATTATTAAAAAATGGTGTTAAAATAATTTTGCCGTGTAAACAATTTAAATCTATGTTTAGAAAAAGAGGAGGCAACAAGATGAGCCAGCAAGAGTATTTTAACAAAGTGAATGGTCTGTTAGATGAACTTCTTGATAGTACAAAATCAATAAGTGAGAAACATTGGCGGACTAACGAGTATGCAAATGCATTGGAGGAATTGATTCGAAATTTTCATAATGACGAAACTTTTAACTTTATGTTAGGAGTACAGAGGAGAATATATGAATATTCGAAGAAACACAATTATGGAAACGAAGGAGTAATCCTGGTAACCACATATGCATTAGGCAGTATTCTTGGAGGAGAGTAACTCTTTAAGCGAGGTCGTAGCATTATGACCTCGCTTTTTTTTATGTTGCAAAGTTAACATAAAAGTGATATAATATATTTGCTAAGGTAAATCTTAGAAAAAAGTTGCAAATTTAAGGAGGACACAATTATGAAGAAGGCATCGAGAAATTTTGCAGTAATCGCATTATTAATGGCAGCAATTTTCAGTAGTGCAGTGGCATTTGCTAGCGGCCCATACTTGGGAACAGCCTACAGAGTAACCAAGTACAATGATGGAACAAAAGTTGTGGCATTGTTCGGAGAGAAAGAAGATGTGCAGGTTGAATTCGCACGGATGAGATACGAATTCATAAAGCAGGGAAAAATGCAAAGTACATACTTTTTCGAAAGTGGTAACTATGCAATTGCTAAATTGCATATTGCTCCACCTAAAAATGGATATTTGAAAGTTCATGAGTTTGAAGGAACACAGGATAAGGTTTTGGAAAAGGCGTATGCTTTCGAAGCCAATGGATACGAGATTACCCTTTTTGATGATCGTAATCTCTGTAGAAGCAGAGTTATTGCGGAAAAGAGAATAATGTAATTACACAGCGGAACTGTTTTAATAACAGTTCCGCTGTACTTTTTATTATAAAATAAGGCTAGCAATTATAATAAAGATTGCAAGCAACATAGCAGGAATAATAAAACCTTTAAAAATATCAAATTTAAAATGTGTAGCCTTATACAATTGATATATACTAATAGATGTATTTAATATTTCGCTTGTATATATAATTAATAAATATCCAATAATTCCATATTTAGGGATTAATAAACAAATTAAAATGACACTTATAAATAAATCGGCAATGTTACAATACATTACTTTGACTTGTTTATCTATTCCACGTAAAATTGCATCTATTATATGGTCTAAATACATAAGAATAACTAGCGGAGAAAGAATTAAAATATAATTTCCAATTTTTAGATTATTATAAGCAATTAAGCTAATTTCTTTTGAAAACATTAAAAAAAATCCGAGTACAAATAATGAAAAACAAATAACTAATGTGAATAATTTGTTAATAACTATATTCATTTTTGTATAATCTTGCTTTACATTGTATCTTGCAAATTCAGGAATAAGCAAACTGGCAACACTATTTATAATAAGCCCAGGGAATAATAAAACCGAAAATGACATTCCATTTATCATTCCGTATTCAGATAAAGCATAAGAACAGCTTAAACCACTTTTTTCTAAGTTTAATGGAATTAATAATTGCTTCAAAGTGGAAAGACCTGAGCGAATATATGATGTGATTGCAACAGGAATAGATATTTTTAGTATTCTTTTTGGCATATTACTTTTGGATGTTCTAAAATCTTTTAATCTTCTTTTATCACAAGCATAAAGCAAATAAATATATATGAAAGATATAATTTCAGAAATTGTAGTGCCCAATATTAATAATAAAACCACATCATTTATATTTTTTAAATCAAATTTGGGTATAAGAGCTAAAATAGTAATAATTTTAGTTACCAGATTAACAACATCAGAAGAAGAAGCTTTATAGGCTCGCCTAACAGCTGTAAAATATCCAGATAAGGATATTGAAATAGAGGTAAATGGTAATGAAATTGCAAGTATATATAATATATTATTTGATATTCTATTATGCAAAAATAATTTTATTATAATTGGTGCAAATACTATAAGTAAAAAAGAAACTATAACTGAAAATAGCAAACTTAATTTTATACATTTTTTTATAGCAAGTTTTGCACTAGTTGTATCATTAATTGCAAGTTCTTCAGAAACTAGTCTAGTTGTAGCTAAATTTATTCCTGATGTGGCTAATGTTATAAATAACACATATACAGACATAACTAAACTAAACATTCCAACACCTTCAGAACCAATTATATTTGCAATATAAATATCAAAAAGCATTCCACATGAGCGTACAATAAGTGATACTATTGTTAGAATTATAACATTTATTATAAAAACTTTTAATCTTTTCAAAACAAGCTCCTAAATTTTGTATAAAATTATAGTGTTTGGTAAAAATACAGATATAAAACATTATTCAAAATACGGAGGAAATATGCAAAAAATAAGCAAAACAATTAAAATTATTCTAACATTAATAATAATTTTAATTTTAGCATTTTCGATATATTTAAGTTATGAATTAATAACTAACAATCAAACAATAGAAGCACTTTCAAAATATGGTTCAAGAGGAAGCGAAGTTACGCAAATACAAACAAAATTAAAAAGATGGGGATATTATAATGGAAGTATTGATGGAATATATGGGAGTAAAACAGTTGCAGCTGTAAAGTACTTTCAAAGAAAAAATGGATTAACACAAGATGGAATAGCAGGGCCAAAAACTTTAGCGGCAATGGGAATATCCTCTAACAGTAATACAGGAAGTAGCGCAAGTAATTCAAATGATTTAAATTTATTAACAAGAATAATATATTCAGAAGCCAGAGGAGAACCATATTCAGGGCAAGTAGCAGTTGGGGCAGTGGTATTAAATAGGGTAAGAAGTTCATCATTTCCGAATACAATTGCAGGAGTAATATATCAAAAGGGGGCATTTGATGCAGTAGATGATGGACAAATTAATTTAACCCCGAATGAAACAGCAAAAAAAGCAGCACAAGACGCATTAAACGGTTGGGATCCTTCATATGGGGCGATATATTATTTTAACCCAAAAACCACAACAAATTCATGGATATGGTCACGCCCACTAACAGTAGTCATAGGTAACCACCGCTTTTGTAAGTGATGTTTTCGTTGGGGACGTTTCCAAATGGGGAATTATTCCCAACTGGGGACACATCTTGAACAAAAAAGATTTAGATATTTTATTTATCTAAATTTTTTTTTGTATTGATTCTATATTTTATTATTTCAAATTAAGCATTTCGATTTCACTTTTCTTATATTCCTCTGGTTTTAGTCCAACTCTTGTTTTCATATAACTTAGAACCAGTAAAATAATAATTGTAGATAATATGCCTATTATTAAAAAGGCATATGAAGAGTTTGACCATTCTACTAGTAGTGAACCTAAAGCAGTTACCAAAAATGCGGATAAACTTTCAAAAAAGGTAGCAACTGAATAAATTTTGTCTCTTGCCTTTGATGTGGAAAAATTATTCATGTATCTTTTTATTAAAGTATAAAATGGCCCACGTATTATAAATTGTAAAGCAAAAGCTATCATTACAACCCAAAATGAATAATTTAAATTAAAGAATGGTAATAACCCTATAACTATGCATGATATACAATATGGAATTGTAAGAACAGAGATAGTTCTATTTCTAAATAATTTATGGATTAAGTTCTGTCTGTTTGCAGATATTGCTGCGATAACACCAAGTATTGCAAAAATTATTCCAAAATTTTCTGCTGAAACGCTCATTTCTTTAAGTAAGCTTCTTCTAAGTGGTAATGTAAGTACTAATATTCCATAAAAAATGCTATATATCATAATTAATGAACGAAGTCTTGGTGATTTATGGACATATCTAAAACCATATCTAAAATTTCTTATAAATTCCTTTAGTACTTGCAACATTGATCTATTATCCTTAGACTTTAAGCTTTCTGTATCATCTTTAGGAATTTCTTGTAATTGTGTTGATAAAAATATTGCAATACTATTTAAAATTATAGATATTATAATAGGTAAGTAAGGATTTATTACATATGAAAATCCAGTAAAAAATGATGTTATACCATCAAACAAGTAAAAGTAAGCAAATCCTTTTCCATCTAATTTACTAAAAATTTCGCCTCTTTTTTTACAATGTGGAACTGATTCATATAAAAAGTTTGCTTCACACATATTTTTAATCACATATCCAAATGAACAGAAAAAAGTGGCAAAAACAACATTTTCAAATCCATTTGAAAAGATTATAAGTACTAAATAAACATTTATTAAAGAATTGGCAAATATAAGGCTATTCCTCTTACCAACCTTACTTATTATTATGCTTGATATTGGTTGTAAAACAAATTTAAAAAAGGGGTAAAAAGCATCTGTTAAAATTACTTGTGCAGGAGTTAATCCTTTTATATCTGTTAAGAATAAAAATGAAATTGCATAGAAGAATAGTAAATCCCATGAAAACATCTTATACCAAGGGAAAATTTTCATATTATTTTTTCTTATCAAATTTTCTTTATCTGTTGTTTGCATAAAACCTCCAAAATATTTAACTTAATTATAACATACAAAAAATATTTTTCAAATAAAATTGACAAATTTCTAACATATTGGTAATATAAATAAAAGAACGTGGAGGAAAAAAATGATTCTATATCCTAAAATATATTTAAGAAATGCTACATATCTTAGCAAAGAATTAATTGAAAAATATAATATAAAAGGGATAATATTAGACGTAGACAATACACTTATGGACTACGAAAGAGAAATTTTAGAAAATGTAGATTCGTGGTGTGAAAATTTGAAAAATGAAGGAATAAAATTTTGCATAGTTTCAAATAGTAATAATACAAAAAAAATAAAATTAGTGGCAGAAAAATTAAAAATTCCATATATAAATTGGGCAATGAAACCGCTAAGGATAGGACTTAATAAGGCTCAGAAGATTATGAATTTAAAAAAGGAAAATATTGCAGTAATAGGTGATCAAATTTTTACAGATATATATGGAGCTAATAGAAATAAAATGATTTCAGTATTAGTTGAACCTTTGAAGGAAAAAGATTTATTTCTTACAAAAATAAAAAGACCATTTGAAGAAAGAATTATAAAAAAATATTTAGCTCAGAAGGGAGAAAAATAAATGTACATAAATGATGTGCATATTTTATGTTATATAATTTTTGCATTAGCTGGAATTGTAATTGGACAATTTACCGATTGGATAATAAAAAGACTATCCGCAGAAAAGAAACTTTTTGGAAAAGGGGCTTTAAAAGAATTTAAAGATGAATTTGTTCCAAACTATATACTTATGATAATTACTGTATTAATATATGTAGCTTTAGTTTATATATATGGTTGGAATAGTAGTATAATGCAAAATTTAACTCTTATCAAACTTATAGTTGTTACTCCAATTTTGATAAGCTCTTGTGTAATAGATTACCGATTACAAATAATTCCCAATAGGCTAAATTTAAGTTTATTTGAAATAGGATTAATATTTACATTTTTATATGGATTTATAAATATAAACATTGCAGCAGATATGTGTTTCGGATTACTTGCCGGTGGTGGAATATTTTTGCTTATAACACTAATACGGAGGATTAATAGCAGGAAGAGAAGCAATGGGATTTGGCGATGTAAAATTAATGTGTGGTTTAGGGCTAATATTTGGGCTTGGCTCTACAATTATAGTAACATTACTATCTTTTTTAATAGGAGCAATTTTAAGTATTGCCTTAATTATAACAAAAAAGAAAAGTATTAATGAATACATACCATTTGGCCCTTTTATAGTAATTGCATCTTTCATAAGCATGTGCGTACCTTTTACAACATTAGCTACACTTTTAATGAAAATTTTCACATTGGGGCTATCTTAAAAATTAGATAATTTTGAAAACAGACATTACCAGCTCATAAGGGAAGGGGACATTTCTTAGCAATAAAGAAATATCCAAAGGGAAAGAAGTGTCCGCTTACAAGAAAAGGAGGAATAAGAAATGAATCCAAGAATTAAATGCCTAAGAAATCAACTTAATTCATTAGGAATCGAAGGAATGATAATATCAAATCCAATTAACATCAAGTATTTAACAGGGATAGATGCAGAAGGAGAATTGCTAATAGCTAGAAAAGAGAATATTTTTCTAACAGATAGTAGATACATTGAAGCTGTAAACAGTGCATTAACAATAGATTCGGAAATAGTTGTATGGGATAAAAGAGGAATGGCAAGAGCAGATTATGAAAATTTCTTTTTGTTTTGTGAAAGTGTAGGCTTTGAAGAAAGTTATGTGACATATGAAAAATATAAGCAAATAATGCAATTATATAAAATAAACGAGCTCATTGAAACAGAAGGAATAATTGAAAAACAGAGAAGAATAAAAGATGAAGAGGAAATAGAAAATATAAAAAAAGCATGTGAAATCACAGATAGATGCTTTGAATTTTTAAAGCAGTATATAAAAATAGGAATGACTGAAAGAGAAATATCATATAAAATAGAAGAGTTCTTTATAAAGAATGGCGCAGAAGGGCTAGCTTTTAAGCCAATAGTTGCATCAGGTGCAAATTCCTCAATGCCACATAGTATTGTTACAGATAAGAAGATTGAATATGGGGATATTTTACTATTAGATTTAGGGTGTAAATATAATGGATATTGTTCAGATATGACAAGAACTATATTTATTGGTAAAATTAATGATACAATAAAATCCGCATATGATTTGGTTTTGAAGGTACAAGAGGATGCGTTAACACAATGTAAAGATGGGGCAAATATAAAAAATATAACAAAAGCTGCAGAGCAGGAATTAAAAATAAACAGATTTGATTTAGTTCATGCATTAGGACATGGAGTTGGACTTGATGTACATGAAGACCCAGTACTTTCATCTAGATATGATAATTTACTTAAAGAAAATATGGTAATAGCTGTAGAACCAGGTGTATACATTCCAAAATCTTTTGGAATAAGGCTAGAGGATACGGTTTTAATTACAAAAAATGGTTGTATAAAACTTACTAATTCAGCAAAAAATTATACTGTAATATAATTATGTATTGAAGTATCTTGATTTTTTGCCAGAAATATAGTAAAATATTATTGCTTGAAAATAATTACTTGCAAAAGAATTGGTATTAGACGAGGCAAAATTAAATTTCAATACCGGAGGTGTAGAATGTACATTGAGGATTTGAAATTTAATTTTAACGAAGTATAATGGCAATTATTTTGTAAGAAAAGGGGGAATAATAATGGCAGAAGTTTATATGGCAGGAGATGTAAGAAATGGGACAACATTTGAATTAGACAATTCAGTATATAAAGTTGTAGAATTTCAACATGTAAAACCAGGAAAAGGAGCAGCATTTGTAAGAACAAAACTAAAAAATGTAATAACAGGAGCAGTACTTGAAAAAACATTTAACCCATCAGAAAAATTACAAGGTGCTGAAATAGAAAAAAGAGAAATGCAATATTTGTACAATGATGGAGATTTATATTATTTCATGGATAATGAAACATATGAGCAATTACCACTTAACAAAGAAGATTTAGGAGATATGTTAAGGTTTTTAAAAGAAAATATGAATGTTAAAATATTATCTTTTAAAGGAAAAGTATTTGCAATCGAACCACCACTATTTGTGGAATTAGAAATTACATATACAGAACCAGGATTTAGTGGAAATACATCAACAAATGCAACAAAACCAGCTACTTTAGAAACAGGAGCTACAATAAATGTTCCATTATTCGTAAACACAGGTGATATAATAAGAATCGATACAAGAACTGGCGAATATATGGAAAGAATTTAAGAATAGGAAGGAAAAATAATGTCAGACTTAAAGAAAAAATATAATGAAATTCTTAAAAATTTGGAAGATAATATAGAAAATCCAAAAGACTTAGAATACGCAACAAAGCAATTTAAAAAATTAGCAAGTGTATTTTTGGATGAAATGGAAGAAAGAGAAAAATATACAGAAAATCACCTTAAAGAATTAGCAAAAAAACAAGAAATCGCAGATGCAAAACTATTAGAAATAGAAAAAACTTTAAATGGGATCGAAAAAGATATATATGATATGGATGATGATGGATATGATTTAGAAATAGTTTGCCCATATTGTAATTATGAATTTGTATTAGATGAAGACACAGAAAGTAGTGAAATAGAATGCCCAGAATGTGGTAATACCATAGAAATTGACTGGGATGGAGAAACATTTGCAGAAGGATGCTCTGGTCATTGCTCTGGATGTGGATTTGATTGTGAAAATAAAGAAACACCAGATGAAGATGATGATATGTAGCTAAAAAAGGAGTTGCCATGTTTTCGGGGACACCTGTTTTCGGGGACACCTACCAAAAGCAGCTAAAGATTAATTTCTTTAGCTGCTTTTGGTAGGTGTCCCCGAAAACAAAAGGAATGTCTCCTTGTTTATTTCTCACACAAATAATTCAAAGGATTCACATATTGCCCATCTTTTTTTATTGCAAAATGAAGATGAGCACCTGTTGTTGCACCATTAGTGAATTTACCAGAAGAGTCTTTATAGGGGTTATTTGAAACATCGCTTACATATTTAGGACCAATATTACCTATAATTTGTCCTTTTTGTACATAATCACCAATATTTACAATAAAATCGGGGGAAACATGGGAATAACTTATTATGAAATCTTTATTTTCTACTTTTAGTGTGAAGCCATTTGCACCGATTAAAATCAGCATAAATTATTTTACCATTAATAGAACTAACAAAAGATGTACCAGTTGGAGCTGGAATGTCGATGCCATAGTGAAAGCCAGATGCTCCAGCAGTTGGAATTTTTCTTTGCCCATATGTAGAAGAAATACTTGAATAACCAGGTACTGGCCAAGTAAAATCAGAAGAGACTAAATATATAGGAGAGCTACTTATATTGTTAATTTCAATATTTTGAAAATTTAAAACAATGAAAGCTATAATTATGATAAATACTATAATTATAGAAAATATAAAATAATAATGAGAACTAAAAAAGCTACTATTCATAGATACCTCCTTAGATATAGTAGCCCCCAATAGACAATTATAAATTTTAATGTTAACGAATTTTTTCTTTTAATTTTCTTTTTTGTTCCTCATATTTAGCTTTTATTTCAGGTAGAATTGATTTTACATTTGGAAATGCTTCAAACAGACGCTTATTGAAGAATGATTTCTTTTTAAAAGTATCTTTTACCTTTTCATTAATTTCTTCGGTGTTATCTTTTTCTTCAGAAGAAAAATAAGAACTAAATTTAGATATTATTTTAAAAGATACTATATTATCTACTAAAAATGCAATTAATAAAATGCTACTTACATATATTAATAAATTTTCAGGTATCATTAACAATAAGCTTTCTAATAGAGGATTTATCCACATAATTACTACACAGCCTAATACTCCAAATATAACAGAATTTTCTAAGCAAACACGACCATTTATATTAAAAGTTTTATTAGAATAATCCCACCATCTGGCTTTAAATAATTTTTCCATAACAAAACCAGTTACATATTCAAAAAATGTGCAAATAACCATTGCTAAAATAAATAAAGCAAAGGGATCATCTTGATATTTACCTAGAATAAAAGTCATTATAACAGCTGAAAATCCATATATTGGGCAATATGGTCCAATAAAAAAACCTCTATTAATAAATTTCTTTTTTTCATGAGCTACAACAATTACTTCCATAATCCATCCTGCTATAGAGTAAATTAGAAATAGCATAAAATAAAAGCAAAATTTATAAAAAAACATTGTAATCAAACTCCTATATAGCTTGTATAAATATGATAACGATAATTATAACATAAATGAATATATAAGTCTAGTATAAAAAATAGTTTTTACTTGAAAAATATATAAAGTTATGCTTTAATTAGAAAAGTAATAATATTAGAGGAATAATTATGGAAAATATAGAAAAAGTAAAAACAAATTGGAATATTTTGGATAAGATAATTGCCAAATTTAGATATATGCAAGTTGATAGATATGTAGTAGAAAATGGTAATATTGTGGATATTGGCTGTGGACAGGAAGGAAAATTTTTGTTAAGACATAAAAGAAAAATTAAAAATGGATATGGATTTGATTACAAAATCCATAATTATAAAGTGGATAATATTCAGTTTATAAACAATGAAAAGAATGAAAAAATTGAATTACTACCTAATAGTATAGATGTCGTTTTTTTAAATGCGGTTTTAGAGCATTTGCAAAAACCTAAAGAAGTTTTAAGCGAGGCTACTAATGTTTTGAAAAAAAGTGGCAAAATAGTAATGACAACACCAACACCGTTTTCAAAGCCAATACTTGAATGTATGGCATATAAGTTGAAAATGATAAATGAGGCAGAAATAAGAGAACATGTACATTATTACTCCAAAAGGGATATAGAAGATTTAATAGAGGAGTTAAATAAAAATTATAATTTAAAACTATTCAAGTATAAAAAATTCGAATTTGGATTAAATAGTTTAATTGTAATAGAAAAAGTAAAATAAATAAGAAAAAATCCTGTTAGATTTGCTAACAGGATTTTTTGGCAGGGGTAGAAGGATTCGAACCCTCACAGGCGGTTTTGGAGACCGATGTGCTACCATTAACACTATACCCCTATGTAAGGATGTATTTAATATAGCATAAATAAAAAAAATATGCAATATTAAAATAAAAAATTAATTCTTAACTATTAATTATTCACTGCGAAACATTTTTGCTTTGCACATTTGGTGGAGATGAGGGGAGTTGAACCCCTGTCCAGAAACCTTTCCATATAAATTTCTCCGAGTGCAGTTAATTGTTTAAAATTCCTAAAAAGTGGATCAATTAACAAAACCACATTTTAGTAGTCTTAAAAAAATACCCACTGTTTTCAAAGACAGAAAACAGTTTCGTTTCCCACTAATCGACGCCTTAATAAAGCCGTGGGCCTCTTATATTAAGACGACGCCGCCTAGGCAGCGTATGCTAATTCTCTATCGTTAGCGTTTAATTTAAATTTTGCTTTTTTTAGGTGGCCAAAGCAACCATCCACCACTCGCTATTTATACTTCTAAATTACTGTCGAAACCAAATACATCCCCATGTAATCTATATAATATTATACACAAAAATTAACAAAAAGGCAACAAGATTTATATTAAAATTTAAAGTATAAATCGTTATAAAATGATGATTTCCAAATAAACATATTTTCTTGACAATAAATATAAAAAAACATATAATAATTTTATATTTTTATATAATTTATATAAATTTTAAAAGGAGACGTGAGGATTATTTTGAAAACATGGTTTAATATGTCTTATGATGAAGCAGTAAAAGAATTAAATTCTAATATAGATAAAGGATTAAAGCAAGAAGAAATAGAAGAAAGAAGACAAAAGTATGGACTAAATGAATTAAAACAACAAAAGAAAAAGAACATTTTTATAAAGTTTTTAGAGCAATTTAAAGATTTTATGATTATTGTTCTTATTATTTCTGCAATTATTTCAGGTGTTATAGGGGTTATAGAAGGCGAAGGAATAAAAGATTCCATAATTATAATGATAGTAATTATTGTAAATGCAATAATTGGTGTTGCACAGGAGAACAAAGCAGAAAAATCTTTAGAAGCTTTACAAAAAATGAGTGATCATGTTGCAAAAGTTGTAAGAGATGGAGAGGTAAATGTAATTCCATCTAGAGAACTTGTGCTAGGCGATATAGTTATAATAGAAACAGGAGATTATGTACCAGCAGATTTAAGACTAATAGAAGCTGTAAATTTAAAAACACAAGAATCTGCATTAACAGGTGAATCTGTTCCAGTAGAAAAATCTATAGAGATAATAGAAGGAGAGAATATTGGGATTGGAGACAGGCACAATATGCTATTTTCTTCTAGCTTAATTACATATGGAAGAGGAAAAGCGGTAGTAGTAGAAACTGGAATGAATACAGAAGTAGGGAAAATAGCAGAATTGATGAATTCTACAATAAATACAGAAACTCCACTACAAAACAAACTAAACAAATTAGGTAAAACTTTAGGAATAGTTGCTTTAATAATATGTGTATTAATGTTTGTAATAGGCTTAATAAATGGAAGAGAAGCACTAGATATGTTTATGACAGCAGTTACACTTGCTGTTGCAGCAATACCAGAAGGATTACCTGCAGTGTCTACAATTGTTTTAGCTATAGGAGTTCAAAGAATGGTAAAAAGAAATGCAATTGTAAAGAACTTGCCATCTGTTGAAACTTTGGGAAGTGCAACAGTAATTTGCTCAGATAAAACAGGAACATTAACTCAAAACAAAATGACAGTTCAAAAATTATTTGTAAATTCTAAAATAATTGATGTCGAAGGAATTAGTGAGTTAAGCCCTGAAATAAAAAGATTATTAGAAATAGGAATGCTTTGTAACGATACAAAAGTAAATAGTGATAATACATTAACAGGCGATCCAACAGAAACAGCTTTAATAGATTTAGGACTTAATTTAGGATATGTAAATGAAGTATATTCTAATAATAAAAGAGAAGAAGAAATACCATTTGACTCAGACAGGAAACTAATGTCTACAGTATATAAGGTTGGAGAAAAATACAGAGTATATACAAAAGGCGGAGTGGATGAATTATTAAAGAAATGCACAAATTATTTAAATGATGGAGAAACCAAATTAATTACAGCTGAATTTAAAAGCATGATTGAAAATCAAAATTTAGGAATGGCACAAAATGCATTAAGAGTTCTTGCATTTGCATATAAAGAAGTTGATGATTTACCAAGAGTAGAAGAAATAGAAAACAATTTAACATTTGTAGGTATGGTAGGAATGATAGATCCACCAAGGGAAGAAGCAAAAGAGGCAGTTGCAAAATGTAAATCAGCAGGAATAAAACCAGTAATGATTACAGGTGACCACAAGATTACAGCAACAGCTATTGCAAAAAGTTTAGGAATCCTAGAAGAAGATTCAGAGGCTATAACAGGTGCAGAACTAGAACAAATGTCACAGGAAGAATTAACTAAAAATGTTACCAAATATGCAGTATATGCAAGAGTTTCGCCAGAACATAAAGTTAGAATTGTAAAAGCATGGCAAGATAACGGACATATAGTTGCTATGACTGGAGATGGAGTAAATGATGCACCAGCACTAAAAAATGCAGATATAGGCTGTGCAATGGGTAAGGTTGGAACTGATGTTGCAAAAGAAGCGGCAGATGTAATATTAACAGATGACAATTTTGCAACAGTTGTAGCTGCAGTAGAAGAAGGAAGAAGAATATATGACAATATTCTAAAATCAATACAATTTTTGCTATCTGGAAATATTGGAGAAATTGTAGTATTATTTATAGCAACAATGTTAGTTCCATTATTTGCAAATTGGTTTGGTATAATAAATGTTTCTGCATTAGAACCATTACTTCCAATTCATATATTATGGATTAATTTAGTAACAGATTCACTTCAAGCTTTAGCTTTGGCGGTGGATCCGGCTGAAAAAAATATTATGAATAGAAAACCTAATAAAGTAGGTAAAGGGATATTTACAAAAGGAATGACATGGCGAGTTGTATACCAAGGTATAATGATAGGAACTTTAACTTTACTTGCATATGCATTTGGACTTTCAACACCAAATGTTGATGAAGCAATGAAAATTGAAATCGCACAAACAATGGCATTTATTGTTTTAGCACTTTCAGAAGTTGTTCATGTGTTTAATATAAGAAATAATAAAGAATCAATATTTAAAACAGGAATAGGTGGAAATAAATATTTATTCCTAGCAACAATTGTTTCTGCAGCTTTAATGCTAGTTATACTATTTGTTCCAGCATTAAGAGATATATTTAGTATTGCAATGTTACCACAAGAAAAAATACTAGAAGTAGTAATATTAGTATTTTCACCATTAATTATAGTAGAACTATTTAAATTGTTAAAAATAAACACACTAAATGATGAAAAATAAGAAGGAGGAGTATATATGGAAGAAGAGAAGCATCTAAACTATAAAAAAGTTATATTTGTAGTAGCAATTATAGTGCTATCTATTTCTTGCATATATATAGGAGTAATATTACCTCAAATAGCATTTAAACCAAAAGAACAAGAAAATATAAAAACTTCAGAACAGCAAGAAGGAAGGCAAAACTCTAATGTAATAGAAGTAATATTAGAGCCCAAAGAAGATATACCTTCAAGAGAAGAAACTTTTGTATATCCACAGATGACACCAGAAAAAGTAGAAAAAGTAGCTAATATTTATCATAGTGATTATAAAAGAGTATTTCTAACATTTGATGATGGACCTTCTAAAACAGTTACACCGGAAATATTAAGAATATTAGATGAATATGGGGTTAAGGCAACATTTTTTGTATTAGGTAGTAGAGCAGAGATATATCCAGAATTAATTCAAGATGAATATAATAAAGGTCATTATGTAGCAAACCATGGCTATTCACATAAATATTCAAGCATATATGCATCTATAGATAATGTAATAGATGAGTATACAACTACTGAAAATATAATTAGAAATTGTTTAGGAATGGAAGAATACAAATCGAATGTATTTAGATTTCCTGGAGGAAAACCAGGTGGTAAATATGCAAATTTAAAACAACAAGCGGCTGATGCACTAAAGGAAATGAATGTTGCATATTTAGATTGGAATTGTCTAACACGAGATTCTGAAGGAAGTTTTGATAAAGATACATTAGTTAGAAATATGATTGATACCGCAGGAGAAAAAACGAGCATTGTAGTATTAATGCATGACGCAGGAAATAAAATAACAACATATGAAGCTTTGCCAGAAGTTATAGAATATTTTAAAAATAATGGATATGTTTTTGAAAATTTATATAATATACTAAGTGGTCAGTAAAGTTGAATTATTAACATATCTAATGTATAATGTATTTTAATATTGCACAAAAGTCCGCCAAATCTTAGCCGGCACTCAATAAATGCAATGCCTACGTTTGGCTAGTTAAGAGATATAAATAATAAATTTTTACAAGAGAGGTATTTTATGAAATTAAACAAATTTGAAAAATTTACAGATTTAAAAGATATGTTAAATAAATCTGCCGAGAAATTTGCGGATAGACCAGCATATGTTTTTAAAACAGAAACTCCAGGAAAATTTAAAAATATTTTGTACAGAGAACTGAAACAAGATGTAGATGCCTTAGGAACTAGTTTAATTAATATAGGATTAAAAGGAAAGAGAGTAGCTGTAATATCTGAAAATAGATATGAATGGGGAATAGCATATTTAGCAATAAGTTGTGGCACAGGTGTAGTAGTGCCACTAGATAAGGCTTTACCAGCTAATGAATTAGAATGTTTAATAATACGTTCACAAGTTGAAGCTATATTCTATTCCAAAAAATATGATGAAATAATGATGGATATAAAATCTAGAAATACAACCGATTTAAGGTACTATATTTCAATGGATTTAGAAGAAAGAAAAGAAGGGGTATTATCACAAAAAGAATTAATTCAAAAAGGGAAAAAACTACTAGAAGAAGGGGATAGAAGATTTTTAGATGCAACAATAGATGCAGAAAAAATGGGAATAATGCTATTTACTTCAGGTACAACGGCTAAGTCTAAAGCAGTAATGCTATCACACAAAAATATATGTGCTAATTTAATGGATATTGCAGCAGTTATAAAGTTAACAGAAGAAGATAGATTATTATCTTTCTTACCTTTACACCATACTTTTGAATGTACAGTTGGATTTTTGTATCCAATATCTAAAGGATGCTCAATAGCTTTTTGTGGAGGAGTAAGGCATTTATCAAGTGATATAAGTGATTATAAAATAACTGCTATGATCTCTGTTCCAGCATTATATGAAGTTATGTATAAAAGATTAATTAAGGAAATAGAGAAAAAAGGCAAAAAAGAATTACTTGATAAAGGAACCAAAATAAGCGGAGTTTTAATGAAATTTGGGGTAGACATGAGAAAGAAAATTTTTAGTGAAATTCACGAAAAATTTGGTGGAAAATTGCGTTTATTTGTAAATGGTGGAGCAGCACTAGATAAAGAAGTTGAAAAGGGCTTTAACGATTTAGGAATAGTAACAGTACAAGGATATGGACTTACAGAAACATCTCCAGTTATATCTGCTGGTAATGATTTTTATAGAAGAGTAGGTTCAATAGGAAAAGTATTCCCAAGTTTAAAAGTTAAAATAGTAAATAAAGATAGAGATGGAATTGGCGAAATAATTGTAAAAGGGCCTTCTGTAATGCTTGGATATTACAACAATGAAGAAGCAACAAAAGAAGTGCTAAAAGATGGCTGGTTCTATACAGGTGATTTAGGATACTTTGATAAAGATAATTTCTTGTTTATATCTGGTAGAAGTAAAAATGTCATTGTTTTAAAGAATGGAAAGAATATATTCCCAGAAGAAATGGAAACATTACTTTGCAGAATAGAGGGAGTAAAAGAGGCAATGGTTTATGGAAAACCAGAAGAAAAAGACGATGATGTTAAAATTTGTGCCAAAATTGTTTATGACAAAGATATTATGAAAGAAACATATAATTTGGAAAATGAAGAAGAAATTAAGGAATTACTTTGGGAAAAAGTAAAAGAAATTAATAAAACAATGCCAGCATATAAGTACATAAAAGAAATAATAATTACAACAGAAGAATTAATAAAAACCACAACCCAAAAAGTTAAGAGACATGAAGAATTGAAAAAAATATTAGGATAAACAATAAACTGCATCTTTAAATTTAAAAGATGCAGTTTTATTTTTTATATTGCAATTTAAATTAAAATATGTTATAAAACATATAAAAGAATGGGAGGAGATTTATTATGAAAATTACCAAAGACCCGAAAGGGATAACATTAATAGCTTTAGCAATTACAATAATAGTATTATTAATACTAGCAGGAGTATCATTGAATGCTCTGGTAGGACAAAGTAGTATAATTAATAATGCACAAAAAGTAAAAGAAGATTCAAATATGGCAGAGGAAAAAGAAATTATACAATTAGCTGTTGCAGAAGGATATTTATCAAAGAATAAAGAAGAAGCAATTAAGGATTATTTAGAAAAAAATGGTGCAATATATTCAAATCCAATAGTAACATTTAAAGCCACAAATGATGTTTTTATTATAGAGAAAGATGGTAATATTAAAAATGTAAAAGCATATGATAGTTCAGAAGTAGAATTTATAGTAAATAACTCTGGTGCGTTAGTTGGAATTAATATAAATAAGAATATAGATGTTGAGAATTTTTTAATTCCGTCAATAGCAAATAATGGAAAACCAATAAAATCTATAGATGAAGCATTGAATAGTGTAGGAGGAGATTTTAGCGCTAAAAAATCCAGCATTAAGAATCTCATTATAGCTGAAGGAATAGAAAAAATTGAGAATGATGCATTTAACAATATATTAACAATAGAAAAAGTATACCTTCCTAGTACACTTATTGAAATAGGGGAAGGGTCATTTAGAAAAACCAAAATACAAAATATTGTATTACCTAATAATTTAATAGCAATAGGAGAAAATTGTTTTGAAGGATGTCCAGAATTGATTAAAGTGGTTGTACCTGATTCAGTAACAGAAATAGGAGCAAGAGTATTTAAAAATTGTCCTAAAATAACGAATATTATTATAGGAAATGGGGTAACAACAATTGGAGAATCTTGCTTTGCACAATGCCCAGAATTACTCACAATAGAATTAGGCAGTAGTGTGACAACTATTGGGAATTCACCATCTTGGGATACACCTAAATTGAGAACTATTTATGTTCATCAAGCTAGAAACTCTAGTACAGAAGTATGGGAAAATGGTTTATTTGAATCAAATCCAGAATTTATATATGATGAATAGAAAATAGAAGGTGTATGATATTGGAAAAGTACAAAAGCTTTTTAATATTAGTTATAGTAATTATACTAATTATTTTTGGCGTAAATATGCTTAATAATGCTAAAGAAAAGGAAGAAAATAGTAGTAATTCAAATAAATATCAAATAATTGGTTATTGGCAAAATTATGTAGATAAAGAGAATTCTAAGCCATTAAAATTAAAAGAAGTATCTTCCTTGTATAATGTGATAAATATTGCATTTGCAAGGGCAAGTTCAGAAAAAAGTGGTGAAATCACATTTGAATTAAATAAATATCTATGTGAGACTATAAATTATTCTAAAGAAGAATTTAAGTCTGATATAAAAAAATTACAAAAAGAAAATAAAAAAGTATTTATATCTATAGGTGGATCAGACGGGGGAGAATTTAGAATAACTAAAGAGACTGAAGCAAATAATTTTGTAAATAGCCTAAAAAAGATAATTGATGAATATGGATTTGATGGAATAGATATAGATATAGAAACTGGAAATATTGAAAAAAGTTATTTTGAAAAAGCATTATTCGATATTTATAATGCATACAATAAAAACATATTAATTAGTATAAATAGCTCATTAACAGATATGAAAAGTGCAGATATTAATTCTGGAGTAGATAATTTCTGGTATAAGATATCTGCTGATTTGAAAGACATAGTTTGGTTAGTATCTTCTAGATATTATAATTCTGGAACACAAAGGCGGATATGACTATAAAGAAATATATTCAAGAGAGCAAGGTCATATTTCTTTTATAACATCAATTGCTGTGAAACAGTTAGAAGATAAAAAAATTAATAATAACAACATAGGAATTACAATTTTAGCTTTTAATGAGAAAGAAGAAGAAACATTGCCACAAGCATATATAGAGCCTGATAAAATTGTTGATGCATTGTCATCAATAATAGAAGGAATTGATTTAAGGGTAGAATACAAGAATTTTATACCTCCAAGAGCACATCCTGAGTTTAAGTCTGTTACAATATGGTCAATTAATAACGATGCATATTACAATTATAAAATGGCAGAAACAATACATAACTATTTAAAAAATATAGAGTAATAAATATAAATAGGACGAGCAATGCTCGTCCTATTGTAATCAATTGCAATATTATGTAAATTATGGTATAATATATGCATTGGAGAAAGTTCCAATGTTTAACATTTAGCAGAAGTTTTACTAAATGCTAAGAAAATGGAAATACCAAATATTATTACTTCAAGGAGGAAAAAACATGGAGATTTTGGCAAGGATTAAACTTCGGAGAAACGAAAAGAAACAGTTGATTACAGAAATTCGTAAAGGTAATTCTGTGACACTGAAAATTGAGTTTGAGGATGTAAATGAGGAAGAAAAGGAGATTCATATTTGGGATATTCCAGAAATTTCGGCTTTGCGATTCCGGGGCCTAGGATTTTTGCATGAGGATATTGATGATGTTCTTATGTTACTTGAGACCAAGGAAGTGTTCTTCGAAAATAGTGAAGTTACAGAAATTTCAAAATTTGCTATGCATCCAGAAGAGTGCAAAAAACATGAAAATGATGAAAGCATAAAGAAATTAAAGATGGTTTTAAAAGAGCACTTTGGATCCGCAATGACTTGTGAACAGTTTTTAAAAGAAGTAATGTTCATTAGAAATCTTCATTAGAAAATAGTATTTCCATAAGCCCGACTAGATTTTATCTGGTCGGGCTTTCTAAGTGAAAAATCCGTAAGAGATTTTTAAATTTGTAATAATATAGAAAAAAATATAAAATATTGTAAAAAAGACTTGACTTATGTAATATTTTTGTAATAAAATTGTAACATAATTGATAAATAAAATTTATCAAATCCTATTGTGATTTTCCGTAGATAATTGTATAATATTATTAGCAAGAAAATCATCCAACAGAGGATAAAGGAGGTAATGTTTACATGTCACTATTTCACTTTAACAAGCCAGGCATAGTAAACGTAAGAATGGTAATTACGGAAGAAAAGATTTTATCTAATATAGATAAAGTCCAAAAGATAATAAATCCTAATAGCAAGAAGCAAATAATACAATTAGATGAGGATACCTATTTTAAAGATTTAATAGAATCTATAAAAATGTATTTAGTAGAATATCCAAAGAAAAAGAATTTCCCTAAGAGTGTATATAAAGCAGCATATCAATTAGTAGAATATGCAACAAATCAATTCGAGGAAAATACAAAACAAATAGAAGATTTAATTAGACAAAGAGAAAAGAATATAGGTTTAGCAGGACAATTAAGAGATGTATTAGAAGATGTTGAAAATAGGGAAAAGAACTGGAAAGAAAGAGTTAACGAAATTTCAGAGGATTTTCCAGAAGATATAATAGATACATTATCTTTAATAGGAAGATGCAGAACTAAAAAATCTGAAAATTACCAAGATGCGTTAAAATTAATAAATGCCAGAATAGCAAATCTTGAATCTAATTTACATATAGAAATTGACATGGAAAGAATAGAAGATAGATCTAAGGCTTTAAGCTATATTGGAATAGAAATTGCAGAAGCATTAAAAGGAATACCAACACCAGTAGATGATGTCGTAGTTGAAGAACCTGAACAAGTCGTAGCACCAGCAGTAGATGATTATATAGCAGAAACAAGAGTTGAGGTTAAACCATCACTATGGGAGAGAATAAAACAAAGTAAAATCGCAAGAGCATTTACTTATTTATTCAATATAAGAATAAAAATAGATATGTCAAATGCTTTACCAGAAGGAAGAACAGAGAATAAATAATTTTAAGATATAAGAAGTGTCTAAATATATTTAGACACTTCTATTTTTATGTTTCCACTTTTTGTAGAAGATATTAAAGATTCGATTTTAAATCTACCTTTTCCCCTAATAGTTATGATATCTCCATAATTTATAAATTTAGAAGATTTGGTTATAATCTCAAAATTTACAAAAACTCTTTCTGAGTTTATTAATTCTAATGCTTTTGCTCTAGAAGAATGAACAAGCTCTGAAACTATAGAATCTATCCTTAAAGATGGAATTATAATTTCCATCTTTTCTGTATTAGTTTTAGGAATTCTCATATTAGACAGAGTAATAATATTAAATTTTGATTTACTAAATCGAGTTAAAGTAGGAAGAAGAGAAAACAAAGAATTAACAATATCAGTGCAAACTACGATATCTACACCATCTTCAGCAACTAATATATCTCCAATTTTTTCACGTTCAATTCCTAATTTCATTATGCCTCCGTAAATAATTTTTATGAGTATAAGTATTGTATAATTCTTTTGGCAAATGAATTCTAATACATGAAATATAATCTTCTATTTTTTTTATAACAAATTCTTTATCAAATTTATCTGGATAAAATATAAAGCATTTTCTTTCTGCATTTTCAAAACCACCATATTCAATGTAGTTATTAAATTTTATAATAGAAAGTAGTTTTTGAACTAAACTTTGCTCGCGTATATCTAAAAAATTGGTATTTGTAATTCTATTTCTTGTTTCACAAAATTTAATTTTATCTAAGATTTTTGAAATTAGTAATTTATCATCTTGATTTGAATATTTTAAAAGTATATCTGATTTATTCAAAATCTCATCTCCTTATTTTAATGTAAGGGGACGCATCTTTTCCTATGGTCGTTGCCCTAGGACACTTCTTTACCTATAGTCACTTCTATAGTGTTAAGAAATGTTCCACGGTTAATGTACATCCCCTGCTTATGAGTTAGTGATGTCATATTTAAAAATGATCTAATTTTTATAGTAATAAAGATATTTTAACTTAATTAGAATATTTTGTCAAAAAACATTGAAAACAAAGCCCTTTTGTGATATAGTTATAAACAATATAATAGTTAGGAGAGAAGTATGGGAAAAGAAGAAAAAAATGGATTAAAAATTAATAAAAAGAAATTCATAAGAAACATTATAATAGTGCTAATTGCATTAGCGTTAGCTGCTGCAGCATTTGCAATAGCACCAAACTTTGAAAAAGATGAACTTGATGATGGAAAAATTCACTTAATAATTAATAATAAAAATTTAACAAGCTCAGACAGACTATCAAATGATATATTTATAGAAAATGGAGTAATTTATTTATCAAAGGATGATGTTTCAAGATTTTTTGATACAGATTTATACTATGATGCTAAATATAATCAATATATAACAACTTCAGATACAAAGGTTGCAACATTAGCTATTGGCGAATATAAAATGGAAGTAAATGGTATAAATACTCCTATTGCAGGAACAATAATTATAAAAGATGATGTAGCATATTTACCATTTTCTGAAATGAAGGATATATATAATGTTGAAATACAATATATAGAAGCTACAAACATAGTTTTAATAGATTCACTAAATAGAGAACAAATAAAAGCAGAAGCATCTAAAAACTTGAGTGTAAAGCTAAAAACAAAAATACTTTCAAGAACTATAGATAAAGTAAAACAAGGTGAGCAACTTGTAATTGTTTCTAAATTGCAAAATGGCTGGACAAGAGTTAGAACAGCCAGTGGAAAAATTGGATATGTAAAAACTGACAAATTACAAAATGAAAAAATAGTAAGGCAAAACATGGAAAAGGAAAAGCAACTTGAAAAAGTAAGCATGGTTTGGGATTATTATTCAACATATAAAGAGGCTCCTAATAGAACAGGAACAACAATTCCAGGAATTAATGTTGTGTCTCCATCTTTTTTTGAACTTAAGAAACTAGGTAAGGGAGAAATTTTAGATAAGGTTGGAGAAAGTGGTAAAAAATATATAGAATGGGCAAAAGCAAATAATTATAAAGTATGGGCAAAATTTTCAAATGAATCTATGATAGAAACTATAAGTGAAATAATAAATGACTATAAGTTAAGACAAAGAACAATAGAAAGTATTGTAGACTTGGCTGTTAGATATGGTTTAGATGGAATAAACTTAGATATGGAGAATATATACAAAGAAGATAAAGACATGTTTACAAGATTTGTTATAGAACTAAGCCCTAGATTAAAAGATTTAGGAATGTGCTTATCTGTAGATGTTACTGCTCCAGATGGAGGAGATAATTGGTCTTTATGTTATGACAGAGATGCTTTAGCAGATAATTCAGATTATTTAGTATTTATGGCATATGATCAACATAACGCAAGTAGCACAAAAGCAGGCTCAGTTGCAGGATATAATTGGGTTAAGGCAAATGTAAACAAATTTTTAGGGCAAGAAGGAGTAGCAGCAGAAAAGTTGATTTTGGCGATACCTTTATATACAAGATTATGGACAGAAAATTCTTCTGGTGAAATAGTAAATACAAGTACAGTTAATATGGGAAATGTTGAGAGACAAATTAAAGGAAAAGGCGAAAAAGTTTGGGATGAAACAACAAGACAAAACTATATAGAATATAAACAGGGAAATAATACTTGTAAAATGTGGATTGAAGATTTACAATCTGTAAAAGAAAAGATATTATTAACTCAGGAAAAAAATCTAGCAGGAATATCTTTCTGGGCAAAAGGAATGGAAGATGCAAACCTATGGGATATGGTTAATGAAATGATGTTTGAGAATAAATAATTAGGAAGGAAAAGTGAGAATAATGCATGAGTATAGAACACATAAATGTTCTGATATTAGATTAGAGCATGTTGGACAAAAAATAAAGTTAGCAGGTTGGGTAGAAACAGTAAGAGATTTAGGAGGAGTAGTATTTATTGATTTAAGAGATCAATATGGAATAACACAAGTTGTTGCATCTGGTAATGAAGAATTAGTAGACATGGCAAGTAGAATTCCAAACGAATCTACAATAAGCGTACTTGGAATAGTAAGAAAAAGAGATGAAGAAACAATAAATAAAAACATTGCAACAGGTGAAGTAGAATTATTTGCTGAAGAAATAAACATATTAGGTAAAAGATTGAAGAACTTACCATTTGAAGTAAATACAGATAAAGAGGTAAGGGAAGATTTAAGATTACAATATAGATTTTTAGATTTAAGAAATGATAGGTTAAAAGAAAATTTAATATTAAGAGCAAAAGTATTACAATACATTAGAAGTCAAATGATAGAAAGAGGCTTTTTAGAAGTGCAAACACCAATATTAACAAGCTCATCTCCAGAAGGGGCTAGAGATTATTTAGTACCAAGTAGAGTACATCCAGGTAAATTTTATGCACTTCCACAAGCACCACAACAATTTAAACAATTACTAATGGTATCTGGAATAGATAAATATTTTCAAATAGCACCATGCTTTAGAGATGAAGATGCTAGAGCAGATAGAGCACCAGGTGAATTCTATCAATTAGATATGGAAATGGCTTTTGCTACACAAGAAGATGTATTTAGTGTAATAGAAGAAGTTATGTACAATGTATTTAAAGAATTTTCTAATATTAAAGTTGGAGATTATCCATTCCCAAGAATACCATATAGAGAAGCAATGGAAAAATACGGTTCAGATAAACCAGACTTAAGAAATCCACTTATAATACAAGATATAACAAATATATTTGAAAACACAGATTTTAAAGCGTTTGCAGGAAAAATTGTAAGAGTAATAGTAGTTCCAAATGGAGCAGAACAATCAAGGAGCTTCTTTGAAGGAATGACAGAGTTTGCTGTAGAAGAATGTAAAGCAAAAGGATTAGCATGGCTTAAGGTAAATGAAGATAGAACACTTCAAGGGCCAATAGCTAAATTTATAAATGAAGAAGCGACAGAAAAAATGCTTACACAAATTTCTGCTAATCCAGGTGATGCAATATTCTTTATAGCAGAACAACATGGAATAGTAGAAAAATTAGCAGGTCAAATTAGAACAGAATTAGGAATAAGATTAGGCATACTAGAAAAAGATATATATAGATTCTGCTGGATAGTAGATTTTCCAATGTATGAACTATCTGATGAAGGAAAAATAGATTTTTGCCATAATCCATTCTCAATGCCACAAGGTGGATTAGATGCATTAAATAATAAAGAACCATTAGATATACTTGCATATCAATATGATATAGTATGTAATGGAATAGAATTATCATCAGGTGCAGTTAGAAACCATGATCCAGAAATAATGATAAAAGCATTTGAAATAGCAGGATATGATAAGAAAACAATAGAAGAAAAATTCCCAGCTTTATTTAATGCTTTTCATTATGGAGCACCACCACATGCAGGTATAGCACCAGGAATAGATAGAATCTTAATGATGCTTAAAGATGTAGATAATATTAGAGAAGTAATTGCATTCCCAATGAATAGCAAAGCAGAAGATTTGTTAATGGGAGCACCTGGAAGAGTTACAGATGAACAATTAGAAGAAGTTCATATTAAAGTTGTAGAAGAAGATAAATAATTTTTGTAATATTTATAGTACTAGCCTCATATAATTATTAAAACAGGGGGCGGTACTATAAATATTTGTTTTATAAAGGGTATTAATTATATAGATGAAATAATAAACAAGAAGTGGCAGAATCTACCATATTTTTTCAAATGGATAATATATCTATATAAAAGATTATTTAAGGTGTTTACAATTAAAAAAGTTGGTGAAAACTACATAATAATTATTCCAATGTATTCAAATAATAAAATAATTAAATTTATGCCATATCTAAATAAAATACTGTATGATAACAATGTGGATTGGGTAGTTTTATCCAATTCACTTAAAAATATTGAAGGAATTCAAGAAAGTATATATAAGGCGAATATTAATATCCTTAATGGAAAAATAATTAAAGAAAATATGATATTAAAAATTCTAGAATACATATCAAAAGTAATGAAATTAGAAATAAACCAATTAGATATAACTGTACTTGTAAATAATAATAAGGCTAGAAATTTAAAAATTATATTAAATCTTGCAGAAAATGTAAAAACAATAAAATTAGTAACTAATAATGAAGAAAAATTTAAAGCATTAGAAGAAAAAATGCAAGAAATTATGGGGATTTTGCTGAGAATAACAAATAATAAAAGAAAAGGACTAGCAAAAGAAAATATAATTATAAATATGGATTTTTCAGAAGAAAGTTTGAACAAATATACAATTAATTCTAATGCAATCATTATAAATATGCAAGGTGGCACAAAAATAAGAAGTAAAAGATTTAATGGAATAACTGTTAATGATGTGAACCTTAGAATACCTGTAAACTATAAATTACAATTTGCAAGAGAAAATATATATTATGATTTTGAGGCAAAAGAGCTTTATGAAGCCTCAATATATTATTTAGATTTTGAAGTGGCACAAAAGAAAATTAATAAAGATTATATTTACATAGATTCATTAGTTGGAAATAGTGGAATTATAAACGATAAAGAATTTGAAGAAAAATGTAAAATTTATGTAAAAACTATTGACAAAACAAAAATATTCGACTAATATATTAGATAGTTATTTTTTAAAACCCATAATGGAGGAGACAAGAAAATGGATGATAAAGAAGTATTATTAACACAAGAAGGATATGATAATTTAGAAAAAGAATTAGAATATCTAAAAACAGAAAAAAGAAGTGAGATTTCTGAAAGAATAAGAGTTGCATTAGGATTTGGAGATTTATCTGAAAACTCTGAATATGATGAAGCAAAAAATGCACAAGCAGCAAATGAGATAAAAATAGCAGAACTTGAGAATAAATTGAGATATGCAAAAATAATAGATGAGTCTGAAATAGACACAAAAACTGTTCAAGTTGGAAATAAAATAAAAGTATTAGATATGGAATTTGATGAGGAATTAGAATATACAATAGTAGGATCAACAGAAGTAGATTTATCACAAAACAAAATATCTAACGAATCACCAATAGGAGCAGCATTACTTGGTGCAAAGAAAAATCAGGTAGTAGAAGTAAATGTACCAGCTGGAATCATGAAATATAAAGTATTAAGCATAGCTAAATAGGATTGTAAAAAAATTAGCTCATTTTAAGTGGTATAAAGCCATTTTAAAATGAGCTAATTTTTTTGCTATTTTTAGCTTATTACAGGTATTTTACATTTATATTACAATCTTGTAACATATATTGAATTTGCCTTTAAAAAATGTGATAATAATATTGTATTTAATGCCCATATTGGAAGGAGAGAAACATACTTATGATAAATAGCCTAACTAGCATTGATAAAGAAAATGTTAATATGCTTTTAGATAGTGTATATAGCGAAAAATCAAATCTAGATAATGAAAAAGCAATGCTTGAATCAAAAAAAGAAACTATTGAAAAAAACATAGAAACAACTAAAGAAGCAATAGGAAATAATCCTAAACCATTAAGGGAATATGAAAAAACATATGAAGGCGTTTTGGAAAGCATCGAATTTGTTCGTAAAAATTTAGATGAATTACAATGCCAGTATGCAAGCATAGAAGATATTTCTAAAGATTTGCTTGAACAATATGAGAATAATATAAATAATCAAGAATTAGAAAATGAATTAATACAAAGAATAGATAATTTAAAAACTTTTGAGGGAAAAATAAAACAAGATCATGAAAAGCATTATTTAATTATAGATAATTTTCTAAATAATCAGTTTTCTTTTGATGATTCAATAGAAGTTGATAATAGCTTTTATAATTTGACACTAGAAAATTTGAAAGATAATTTGGTTTTAAAAATTTGTGAGAAAAGAGTAGAATTGCCTTATACCAAAAAAGAAGTTGAGGATTTCATGAGAGAATATCCTAATGATTATAAAACAGTTCAAGATGTAATCACAAAAGAATTTATGGTAAATATTTCTTTGCTTAATAAACATCCAATTTTATCAAGATTTAAGGAGGCATATTACTTATGTAGGACAAAAGAAATGATGCCGATATTTGAATCTTTAAATTATGCAAAAGAGTTTATGTTTAAATCAGAAATAAACCCATATATTATTGCGGCAGTAAAATCAAAGAAACAGTTAGAAGAGTACGTAAAGTGTTTGCAAGAAAACAGAATAGAGGATTATTCATATTTTAAAATATGGTATGAAATAAAGCCATTAACAGTATAATTTAGTTATTAAAATTAAAATAATGATAAAACTAGGAGGTGTAAAAAGTAAAAAAAATTATTTGTCATAAAATATAAAAAATATAAAAATAGGAGGTAATAAAAAATGACAAAAACAAAAAAAGAAAGCAAGAAAAAATTTTTAATGATACTATTAGTAGTATTATTATTAGCGCTAGCAGTAGGATATGCTGTATTTACAGACACATTAACTATTACAGGTACAGCAAATATAGATAGTAGATTTGATGTAAAATTTACAAGCGCTAACGTAGCAAGCAAAGTAGGATGTACAGCTACAGCTGAAATTGGTAATCAATCAGGTGAAACAGATGCAGTGGCTGACGAATTAACAGTTACTGTAGAAGATTTAGCATATCCAGGAGCAGGAGCACAAATTCATGCAGTAATAACAAATGCTGGTACAATACCTGTAAAAATTACAGGAGTGACAACACCAACACCACCAGGAAATGGTAATGCAATAGTAATTTCTGGATTAGACCAAATAACTACAAATCACCCTACATTACAAGCAAATGGAACATGCTCTGTTGATTTTACAGTAATGTGGGATCCAGAAGTTACAGAGCTTGATCCAACAAAAGATGGAGAAAACGATAATTCATATTCATTTACATTTACAATTACATATGAACAAGATATGACAGCCTTTACTGGTACACCTGCACATACAGATGCTTAAAAATTATAATTTGATATTGGGATAAGAATTTTCTTATCCCAGGTATCAAATAAAATTGAGAAAGGAAAAATAATATGCAAAAAAATAGAAACACAACAATATTTATATTAATATTTTTATTTGTTTACTTTTTGTTTTCTCAATTTTATTTAAAAACTTTAGGTAATCTTTATACATATATAATTAATCCTTTGTTTTTTATAACAATTGCGATTATATTAAAATTTACAATAACATCACCATACAGAAATAACAAATATAAAAAAACAACAATACAATATGTACTTATTACTGTCCTTACATATGTAATATTACTATTAATATCAGGATTGTTTTTAACATATGGGAAAAATCCATATTCTGCCACATTTGAAGGTGTGCTTCTTAATCTATGTTCAATAGGTTTAGTGGTTTTAGGCACAGAATATATAAGATATAAACTAATTAATAATGTCTTAAAAAAGGATAAAATGCTGATATTTGCATTAATAGTAATAGTATTTGTATTAAAAGACATTGATTTTATTGCATTAACAAATAGTTTAAATATATATTATGTTTTTAAACTAATATTTGCTAATATAATACCAAGTGCTATAAAGAACATTTTATTAACATATATATGTATGTATACAGATTATATTCCAGCATTAATATATGAAATGCTAATATATGGAGTACAATGGATAGCACCAATATGGCCAAAAACTCCTTGGGTTTTTACAAGCATTGTAGATTCAGTGTTTCCATTAATATTATTTTTGTATTGTAGATATGAAATTTCTTCAACAAATAAATTTTTCTTATACAAATATTCAAAACCAATCGAACCCAAAGGGACAATACCATTGGTTATAGGAGTTGTGCTTGTAATATGGTTTACACTGGGAATATTTCCAGTAAAACCTATAGGTATTGCAACTGGAAGTATGGAACCATCTATAAATGTTGGAGACTTAATGATAATACAAAAATGTACAGCAAATGATGTAGAAATAGATGACATTATAGAATATGATAAAGATAATTATTCTATAATTCATAGAGTAATAGACAAATATCAAAATGATGGGGAAACATTTTTCATAACAAAAGGAGATAATAATGATGACAAAGATTTTGATCCAGTAAGTGAAAAACAATTAAAAGGTAAGGCAATATTTAAGATTCCATATATTGCATGGCCTACAATCATAATAGACTCATTGAGTGGTAGACAAACAAATGCTGATATATAAATATAAAATTTGAAGATAGGAGTTATAGAAGAGCAAATGCAGAAGAAAAAGCAAATACAATTAAGCAACAGAATAAGAATTAGTAATACAGCAAGAACAATCTTGGTGTTGTTTGCTGTATGTATTATTGCGCTTGGCTCAGGAAATCTTATAAAAACACTAACAACAAAAACAACTATAATTCCTGAAATTAAGGAACTATATAAGTATACTAACAGCATTAAAGTTGGTGCAGACGTTAATTTAAAAGAAAACAAATATATAAAAGAAAGTGAAATAGCAGATGAGCAAACATATATATCAGATTTGATTTCTAATATAGATATGAAATTTGATTATAATTATACAGGAAGCAAACAAGCACTTACAAAGTATAATTATAAATTGGAAGCAGTAATTTCTGCTACCTATTCATCAAACAATAAAACATATGATATATTGAATAAAGTTGAAACATTGAAAGAATCAAATGAAATAGAAATAGATGGCGAGAGCTTTGAAATAAATGAAATTACAAGTGTAAATTATTCTAAATATCATGAAATGATAAAAGGCTTTAAACAGGATATGGGAATAAGTGCAAATTCTTGCTTATATATAAGGTTAACAGTAAACACAATTGCAAATGTAGATTCAGAAGAAGTAAAGAATCAATATGTATATGATTATAAGATAACATTAGGAGATAAAGTAGCAATTATAACATATAATACAGAAGATGAAAAATCAGATGCTATAAGATATGAGGAAGCAGGTCAAGAGAGCAGGAATATAAGTGTGAAAGATGTAATTATAAGTATTATTGTGATGACAATAGGAATTCTACTATTAAGAGTAATATTAAAGAGAACAGAAGTATTAAAAACAATAAAGAACGAATTCAAATTAGAGCTAAATAGAATAATGAGATCATGTGAAAGCAAGCTTGTAGAAATAGAAGACTTAAAACAAGTCGATTTGGCTACAGCAACAAGAGTAAAAGACATTTCTCAATTATTGAAATTATCTGATGAGGCATTAGTACCAATATATTGCTATATTAAAGAAGAGCCAGAACAGGAAGCATATTTTATAGTAACTAAATATGAGAAGAGCTATATATTCATTTTAAGATAAGCCCAACGAGGTAGATTATGAGAAATTATAATAAGTATAAAAAGTATGGAAAAAAGAAAAAAATAATCAGTCCTCTAAAAGTTACAACAATCATATTAGCCCTTTTAGCCACAATGTCGATAGGGTATTCTGTATATACAGATACGGTGAGAATAGATGGAACGGCTAATATAGGAAGCTTTACAATACAATATGAATTAGATGGAGGAACAAATGCTGCAAATCCAATAACTGTGTATTATGCAACAACTAATGCGCCTCTTCCAATACCTACCAAAACAGGTTTTTCTTTTGGAGGATGGTATGAATCTTCTGATTTTTCGGGAAGCAGCATATCAACTACACCAACACGGAAGTGGTGTTAGAGATTTAATATTATATGCAAAATGGGAAGTAGAATCAAATTATGAAGCAAGGATTGGAGATGCGTACTATACCACGCTTCAGGAAGCAATAAATGCTGTTCCAACAACAAAGACAGCTACAACGGTTACAATATTAAAGAATATAACATTACCTGATAAAGTAACAATTGCTCAAAATAAACATGTGGTACTCGATATTCAATATTACACGATTACAAATGGAAAAACAGATATGCCTATCATAGAAAATAATGGAATTCTTGAAATGTCTAATGGAACCATAACAACTAACGGAACGCAGGGTGCAATAAACGTTAAGCAAAATGCTAGTTTTACTATAAGCGGAGGTAGTATAATAGCAACAGGAACAAGACAGGCTATATACAATGATGGTGGACATGTCGAAATTACAGGGACGACATATTTAAGTGGAGCATCAACAGAAAGAGCGCCAGTTAACAACACAAAAGGGACTATGGCAATAACAGGAGGAACCATAGTATCAAGCAATTTTCATGCGGTTGATATTAATGCAGGAACTGTGACAATTGGAACAAAAGATGGAAATGTTAACACACAATCTCCTGTAATACAAGGAGCTACATATGCAGTTAGTAATAGAGCAAGTGGCAAACCAAATGTTAATTTTTATGATGGTATTTTAAAAGGTAAGACGGATATATTTAATGATTCAAAGGTAACGCTTCAAGAAACAGAAACAAATCATATAATTTTTTATGGTACAGAACAAATAAGTGGACAAACATATAAAACAGCAATATTAGGTCCGGGAAATACAGTAACATTTGATGCAAATGGAGGGACTTTAGCTAACAATAAAAGAGGTGTTCCGAGTGGAACTCAGATAGGAACATTACCAACACCTACATGGACGGGAAATCAATTTATTGGATGGTTTACGGCTAAAAATGGTGGTGAACAAATAGGACCGGATAGAGTCATAACAGCAGATGTAACTTTCTATGCTCATTGGATTGTAACTAATGTTGCTGAAATGAATGGTACACAATATGCAACATTAAGTGCTGCAATTAATGCTGTACCAACTAATGGAACAAAACGTACAATTACATTATTAAGAGATACAACTGAAAATGTAAGAGTAAGTGCAAACAGAAATATTGAATTGGATTTACAAGGATATACTATAACTCCTTTAAATCTTTCAGCTAATAACCCTATAATTGATAATCATGGTACACTTTTAGTAACTAATGGAACTCT
Source organism: Clostridia bacterium (assembly GCA_017469445.1). Classification (GTDB taxonomy): domain Bacteria; phylum Bacillota; class Clostridia; order TANB77; family CAG-508; genus UMGS1864. Next base: position 8,921 of record JAFUGK010000001.1, on the reverse strand, counting down.
TACAACTAGTGGAGAAACTGCAGCTATTAATAATAATAATACTAATGCTACTAATAATAGTCCGGGTGCATCACTAACTATTGATGGAGTTACTATAATAGCAACAGGAACAAGACAAGCAGTATATAATTATACAGGAGGAACTGTAGTAATAAAAGGAAATAGTTATTTAAGTTCAACAACAAGTGGACTTCCAAGTGGTTCGACTATGGAAAGAGGAACAGTACATAATCTAGCAGGTGGAACTATAACAATATTAGGAGGAACGATTATAGGAGTAAATCAACAAGCTGTTTCTAATGAAGGAACAGTAACAATAGGAACAAAAGATGGAAATGTTAGTATAACAGCACCTGAAATGAGAGGAAAAGTATATGGAATAAAGAATGCAGGAACATTAAATTTCTATGATGGAATTGCTAAAGGAAAAACTGATGCAATAGTAGGAACAATTTCAGATGTTGAGACAAATTATCAAAAAGTTGATGGTACAGAAACAATAGATGGACAAACGTATAAGACAGCTATATTAGGAGAAATTGAAGAAGAACCTGAACAAGAACCACAGGGAACACCTGAAGAAGAAACTCAAGAAGAGCCGGAAGAAGAATTACAAGAAAACCCTGAGGAAGGAACTCAAGAAGAGCCGGAAGAAGAATCACAGGAAAATACTGAGGGAGAAAATCAAGAAGAACCAGAAGAAGAATCACAGGGAACACCTGAAGAAGGAACTCAAGAAAACCCCGAAGGATAATAATAAAAGTAAAAAAGCGACACAGCAAAGTGTCGCTTCTTTCTTTCACGAAAGACATAACAAGTTGACATAAATAACAAAAAATGGTATAATATTAATTGTGACATCGAAGTTAGAATGGAAAAATAAGAGGGGAAGATATAAATGAGTAGAATAAAAAAAGCTATGATGGGAAGGTATATAATGTTTATGACAGTTTTAATCATTTCACTAACTGCATTATTACTATCATTAAGTAATTTCACAGAAATTCAATCTACTAAAATCGTTTATGAGCAAATGGCAGAAAAAGGATATGTTGTAAGAAATATCTAAAAACTCTTCCATTTTTTCGCAATTTATGGTATAATATTATTATGAGATAAAAAGACTTACGGAAATCCAAATGTGCGGTAGCACACCTAGGATTTTCTTGTTTGTTTAAAAGTAGAAAGGGATGAAGTTTTAAATGGAAAATAAAGATAAGATATTTGTTTTTGGACACAAGAATCCAGATACAGATTCAATATGTTCATCAGTAGTTATGGCTAACTTGCGTGCAAAATTAGGAGAAAATGTTGAAGCAGTAAGATTAGGAGAATTAAATAAAGAAACATCATTTGCATTTAAGCATTTTAATATAGAACCACCAAGATTATTAGATAAATTAGAAGACGGAAGCAATGTAATAATGGTAGACCACAACGAATTTGCACAAAGTGCAGATAATATAGAAAATGCTAATATAAAAATGTTAGTAGACCACCACAGAGTTGCAGATTTTAAAACATCAGAACCTGTATATATGTTTTCAGAGCCTGTCGGATGTACAGGAACAATTTTGTATAGATTATATAATATGAATGGTGTAGAAATAGATAAAAATACAGCTTCATTAATGTTAAGTTCAATTATATCTGATACATTATTATTCAAATCTCCAACATGTACTGAGGATGATATAAAAGCAGCAGAAGCATTACAAAAAATAGCTGGAATAGATGTTAATGAATATGGATTAGAAATGTTAAAAGCAGGAACAGATTTAGATGACTTAACAGAAGACCAATTAGTAAGTTTAGATGCTAAGGAATTTAATTCTGGAGATGTAAAATTCAAAATAGCACAAATAAACACAGTAAGTATACCAGATGTATTAAGAAGACAAGATAAAATAGAAGAAGCAATAAATAAAGTTATAAAAGACGAAAACTTAGATTTATTTGTATTTGCAATAACAGATATTTTAAATAGTAATTCAGAATTAATAGCATTAGGGAAAAGAACAGATATAGTAGAAAAAACATATAAATTAGAAAACAATAGAGCTTTTGCAGAAGGTATGGTTTCAAGAAAGAAACAAATATTACCAATGGTAACAGACAATATTTAATATATAAGCTGTAAACGGGGCTAACTCGATTTACAGCTTTTTTAATTTAAAATAATTATTGATTTATAAAAGGCTATATACTATTTTTGAAACACCGCGTAAGCGACCAAACGAGCAATTTATTGCGAGTGCGAAATGGAGCAACCATCCACCTTAAAAGATTAGGAGGTTGCGACACCAAGGTGTAAAAAAATAATATATAGCCTTTTATATTAGTATATGCATATTTTGGAAAATCCTGCATATATATTAAAAGATATTTTGTGAAAAGTGTGTGAATTTTACATAAATACTATTGACATTTATATAAAATGGGTATAAATTATTAGCAGTCAAACAAGACGACTGCTAATAATAAAAAGGAGGAATGAAAAATGATAAAACCATTAGGAAGCAGAGTTTTAATTAAAATGATTGAAAGTGAGGAAACGACAAAAAGTGGTATTATCTTATCGTCTGGCGCAAAAGAAAAACCACAAATAGCAGAAGTATTAGAAGTAGGACCAGGCGAAGTAGTAGATGGAAAAACTACGCAAATGAATGTAAAAAAAGGAGATAGAGTAATTGTAAGTAAATATGCAGGAACAGAAGTAAAATATGAAGGCGAAGAATTAATAATTGTAAAGCAAGACGATATACTTGCAATAGTAGAATAATAAATTAGGAGGTAAATAAATTATGGCAAAAGAAATTAAATACGGTGAAGATGCTAGAAAAGCATTATTAGAAGGTGTAAATAAATTAGCCAATACTGTTAAAGTAACAATAGGACCAAAAGGAAGAAATGTTGTGCTAGATAAATCTTTTGGAGCACCACTTATTACAAATGATGGAGTTACAATAGCAAAAGAAATAGAGTTAGAAGACCCATTTGAAAATGTTGGAGCAAGACTTGTAAAAGAAGTTTCAACAAAAACAAATGATGTAGCAGGAGATGGAACTACAACAGCAACACTTTTAGCACAAGCAATAATTACAGAAGGAGTAAAAAATGTTGCAGCAGGTGGAGATCCAATGGCAATTAAAAGAGGTATGGATAAGGCAGTTTCAGAAGCTGTAAAAGGTCTAAAAGAAATTAGTTCAGGAATTAATGGTAAAGAAGATATAGCAAGAGTTGCAAGTATATCTGCAAACAACCAAGAAGTAGGTAATTTAATAGCAGAAGCAATGGAAAAGGTTTCTAAAGATGGAGTTATTACTATTGAAGAATCTAAAACAGCTAATACTGAATTAGAGGTTGTAGAAGGAATGCAATTTGATAAAGGATATATTTCTCCATATATGGTAACAGATACAGAAAAAATGGAAGCTATAATGGATAATCCATATATATTAATTACAGATAAGAAAATAAGCAATATACAAGAAATATTACCATTATTAGAAAGTTTAATGCAAGCATCTGGAAAATTAGTAATAATTGCAGATGATATAGAAGGAGAAGCATTGTCTACATTAATTTTAAATAAATTAAGAGGAGTGTTAAATGTAGTTGCAGTTAAGGCACCAGGTTTTGGAGATAAGAGAAAAGAAATGCTACAAGACATTGCAGTATTAACAGGAGGAGAAGTAATTACAGGCGATTTGGGACTAGAATTAAAAGATACTACTATAGAGCAATTAGGTAGAGCAAGACAAGTAAAAATTCAAAAAGAAAGCACAATTATAGTAGACGGTAGTGGTAATAAAGATGAAATTGCAGCAAGAGTAAAACAAATTAGAACTGCAATTAGCGAAACTACTAGCGAATATGATAAAGAAAACTTACAAGAAAGATTAGCTAAAATGGCTGGAGGAGTTGCAGTAATTGGAGTAGGTGCAGCAACAGAAGTTGAAATGAAAGAAATGAAACTAAGAATAGAAGATGCACTTTCTGCAACAAAAGCAGCAGTAGAAGAAGGTGTTGTAGCAGGTGGAGGAACAGCATATGTTAATGTAATGCCTAAACTTGAAAAATTATTAAATGAAGTTAAAGAGGACGAAAAATTAGGTGTAAGAATAATATTAAAAGCACTAGAAGAACCAGTAAAACAAATAGCAAAAAATGCTGGATTGGAAGGAGAAGTAATATTAGATAAAGTAAAATCTAGTGCACCAGGATTTGGATTTGATGCTTTAAACGAGCAATATGTAGATATGAAGAAAGCTGGAATTGTAGATCCAACAAAAGTTACAAGAAGTGCACTTCAAAATGCAGCAAGTGTGGCATCAATGGTATTAACAACAGAAAGTGTTGTAACAACAAAACCAGAGCCACATGCACATAACCATGACCAAATGGGAGCAGGAATGGAAGGAATGTACTAGAATAGAAAATAGAAAATAAAAAATCTTGTGGAATCTCCACAAGATTTTTTATTTTCATATTACTCTTTTTTCTTTTTACTATCTGTTAAAACTTCTTTCATTGCACCTAAACTTCCAAGTGCTGATGTTGCATCAAAAGGAATAAATACTTTGTTTGCATCTCCTTTTGCAACTTCTTCTAAAGCTTCTAATGATTTTAATTGAACTAATTTATCATCTGGGTTAGCTTTCTTTATTGCATCATAAACCATTTGAACTTCTTTAGCTTTAGCTTCTGCAACTCTTTCAATAGCAGCAGCTTCACCGGCAGCTTTTCTAATTTTAGCTTCTTTTTCAGCTTCTGCATCAAGTATAGCAGCTTCTTTACGACCTTCAGCTATTGTAATAGCAGATTGTCTTTCAGCTTCTGCTTGTAAAATCATGGCTCTTTTATTTCTTTCTGCATTCATTTGTTTTTCCATTGCATCTCTAATATCTGCAGGAGGGTTGATGTCTTTTATTTCAACACGATCAATTTTACATCCCCATTTATCTGTAGCTTCATCAAGAATTGTTCTTAATCTTTGGTTAATTGTATCTCTTGAACTAAATGTTTCATCTAAGTCCATTTTACCAACAATATCACGAATTGTTGTAATTGCTAAATATTCAATACCTTTCTTTAAAGATTGAATTTCATATACAGCCTTTGCAGGATCTGTAATTTGATAGAACACAACTGTGTCTATTGTTATTGTAACATTATCCTTTGTAATAACTCCTTGTGGTGGAATGTCCATTGTTTGTTGTTTTAAACTAACAACTGAACGAACATGATCAAAGAAAGGAATTATAATAGTAAGACCAGCATCAGCTATTTTATGGAACTTACCTAACCTTTCTATAATGTAAACTTCGGCTTGTTTAACTACTTTAATTGATTTAAATGCTACTACTAGTATAAAAATAAGTAATACAACTAAAAACCACATAATATATACCTCCTAAAATATATAAATTTAAATATTAATAACTATGTTTATTTTGCAATTACTATTACTGCAGGTTTTACAACTAATTTAACTCCATCAATTTTAACAACTTCTATTTCAGTTCCTTCTGGAATTGGTTTTGAATCTTCACTAACAGCTGTCCATATTTCTTCATCAACTTTTACTTGACCAAATTTAGAAGTAGAGGACATCTCTTTAGTTACAATGCCTTTTTTACCAATTACAGAAAAAGCATTTGTTTTTACAGATTTTTGATTTTTTGTAATATATTTGTCTACAAATGGTTTTGTAAAGAATATTAGAAGGCCAGATGCTATAACAAATACAGAAGCTTGAACAATTAAATTATCTGTAAATATACTAACAAGCATTGAAAGTACAGCTGCAATTCCTAACCAAAAAATTAGGAAACCTGCTGTAAAGATTTCTCCTATTAAGAAAACTCCAGCTACAATTAACCAAAATTGCCACATAACCATAATATTCTTCCTTTCTGGCAAAATTGCCTAAATTATTAACTCATACAATAATATTATACTATAAATTGGAAGAAAAATAAAGGGATTTCAGTAATAAAATGTAATAAAACTTCACAATTATGTAAATCTGTGGTATAATGTATAAGCATTAAGCAATAATAAATTATTTTATGAGGGGAATTTATATTTTTAGGAGGTGCTTCCAAATGGCAAAAGGTTTTAGCATTGAAAAGTGGGAGTTGAACCGGGCTATACTTGAAGTAATTTCAGAATACGCAAAAGTAAAGTATCAGGAGAAAGAAATAAGGTGGTTTCTTTCAAATCACCTTGAAGATGTGAAAGAAATTCTGATTTGCAAAAAAGATAAAGATAAACGGGATAAACTGTTAGAAGTGTTGAATAGGTTACCTGAAACTGACTTTATTTTTGTAACAAAGCCGGAGAGTATTTTTAAGAAATTGTATTTCGTTCAGCCACCTGAGTACATTCAAATTGTATTTAAAAATTTTGAAGAATCACGGAAAGAACTCACGGAACTCTTGAAAAATTTCAAAACTGCGTTGCGGGTAGTAAGCAAAGCGGAAGAGAGTATTCCGTGGACATCAAAGTTCTACTTAACTGTAATTTTGGCAATTCTGCAAGGCATTATTAGCAAAGAAGATGCAGGGCTGCTGAAAACGGTAGAAGTACCCAAAAGTAGGAAGAACAACTTCCGGAGATTGGAAGAAGGCTTAAATGGGGGAAAAAGGGATATTATATTATCACTGCTTTGGATTGAAGAAATGGATACTCGTGTAACTCTTTGAAAATGTGAATTTCTAAACAAAAACCAGTGTAACCGAAATCGGTTGCACTGGTTTTTTAGCATGCTATATATTTTTTTCAATTTCTTCCCAAACTTTATCAGAGTATATTTTCCTTTCAGCAGAGAATGGTAAAAATACTAAATCTTTAAGTGGATTAAGAATTCTTTGAATATCTTTTACAGCATTATCTACTTTTGTAATAGCAATTTTATCTGCTTTATTGCAAATAACAATTGCAGGAATGTTATTTTTTACAATATAATCATACATTAGTTTATCATTTTCGGTAGGGTTGTGTCTTATATCTATTAAGAAAACTATTAAACTAATATTTTTGCATATATTTAAATATTCTTCAATAAACCTGCCAGTTCTAACTTGTTCCTCTTTAGACATTTTACTATAACCATATCCTGGTAAGTCTACAAAATAGAATTTATCATCTATATTATAGAAATTAATTTGTCTTGTTTTTCCGTGGTTCACTGCTTGTACGTGCTAAGCTTTTTCTATTAATCATAGTATTAACAAAAGAAGATTTTCCCACATTAGATTTACCAACAAGAACTATCTGAGGTAAATTATTATTAGGGTATTGCTTAGGAGAAACAGCAGATATTTCAAATTTAGGATTTTTAACTAACATAAATTGCTCCTTTATTTTTTTGGAACTATTTTTTCAAGCCCACCCATGTAAGGGCGTAATACTTCTGGTACAATTACACTTCCATCTGGTTGATAGTTATTTTCTAATATTGCAATTAGCATACGTGGTGGGGCAACCACTGTATTGTTTAAAGTATGTGCAAAATAGTTTCCATTTTCGCCTTTAATTCTAATTCCTAATCTACGAGCTTGTGCATCTGTTAAATTTGAGCAGCTTCCGACTTCGAAATATTTTTTCTGTCTTGGGCTCCATGCTTCTACATCACAGCTTTTAGCTTTTAAATCAGCTAAGTCACCAGAACAACATTCAAGTGTACGAACAGGAACTCCCATACTTCTAAATAATTCAACTGTATAGCTCCACATTTTATCATACCATTCCCAGCTATCTTCTGGTTTACAAACAACTATCATTTCTTGCTTTTCAAATTGATGAATTCTATAGACACCACGTTCCTCAATACCATGTGCACCTTTTTCTTTTCTAAAACATGGAGAATAAGATGTCATTGTATATGGTAAATCTTCTTCTTTTAAGAATTGACCTTTAAATTTACCAATCATAGAATGCTCTGAAGTTCCAATTAAATATAAATCTTCTCCTTCAATTTTATACATCATAGCATCCATTTCTTCAAAACTCATAACACCTGTAACAACATCACTACGAATCATATAAGGAGGTATGCAATAAGTAAAGCCTTTATTAATCATAAAATCTCTTGCATATGTAAGTACTGCAGAATGAAGTCTTGCAACATCTCCAAGTAAGTAGTAGAAACCATTTCCTGCAACACGGCGTGCAGAATCTAAGTCTATTCCACCAAGATTTTCTAAAATTTCTCCATGGAATGGAATTTCATAATCTGGAACAACTGGTTCACCAAATTTTTCAATTTCAACATTTTCACTATCATCTTTTCCTATTGGAACTGATTCGTGCATAATATTTGGAATTTTCATCATTCTATCTTTTATTTCTGAGGCATATTGTTCCTCTAATTTCTCATTTTCTACTAATTCTTCATTTATTTTTTGAACTTGGGCTTTTATAGATTCTGCTTCATCTTTTTTTCCTTCTTTCATTAAACCACCAATTTGGTTACTTAATGAATTTCTAGAGGCACGAAGTTCATCACCTTTTAATTTTACTTCTCTGTTTTTAGTGTCAAGTTCAATTACTTCATCAACTAAAACTAATTTGTGATCTTGAAATTTATTTTTAATATTTTGTTTAACAATTTCAGGATTTTCTCTTACGAATTTTATATCTAACATAATATCCTCCTTAAAACTTACTTTGCTCATACATTTTACTATAAAACATGTAAAAAATCAACAGAATTAGAATAAATTGGAAAAACTTGAATAAAATAATTATATTGAAGTTTAGAGTATTAGAGTAAAATATATTAAAAATCTCAAAAATGCTCGTTCAAGCTAATTTTCGCAGACCTTCTAAAAGAATTTGATGGCACCCTTCCATTAGTAAATGAACGCTTTCCATAAAATTATTAAGAAGGTCTAGCTCAATTACTTTCAATG
>JAFUGK010000018.1 GCA_017469445.1 Clostridia bacterium | reverse complement strand
TTAATAGTTATAATTCTGGAAATAAGCAATATAGCAAAGAAGAATATGCAGAATATAAGAAAAAAGAAAAGCAAGAAGTTTATAATCTAATAGATAAAACAGCAGAAAAAGTTGTTACTAATGGAGAGGAGTTAAAAAAATATTTAGATACACAAAGTAAATTTGACCAATATTCTGTTGGAAATGCTATGCTTGTATTAGCACAAATGCCTAATGCAACACAATTAAGAGATTATAACGGATGGCAAAATGTAGGAGGATATGTAAAAAAATCTCCAAAAGAAGTAAAAATATTAGAGCCAGCCGATAGTTATATGAGAGAAGATGGGACAGTTGGAACAAATTATAATGTTAAGAAAGTGTATGATATAACACAAGTTAGTATAAAAGATAGAGCAAGACAAATGAGATATGATAATAAAATTCTATTAAAACTATTTTTACAAAGTAGTAATGCAAAAGTTGAAGTTGTAGATTATATTCCAAACACAGACAAAAAAGCAATGTATGACTTGAATAACGATACACTTTATATTGCAAAAGGAGCAGAAGCACCAAGTATATTTTATGAAGTAACACAAGAAATAGCAATGCAAGAGATAGGCGAAGATACTTTGAAAAGTTATTGCGTTTCATATATGTTGTGCAAAAAATATAATATAGATGTTTCTAATTATAATTTTGAAAATGTTGCTATAAGTATGCAAAGTATGGATGCAAAACAAATTAGAGAAGAATTAGAGCCTATAAGAAATGCAATGGAAAATATAAACTCTCGTATAACAGAGAATATAAAACAATTAGCAAGAGAAAGTAAGGCAAAAGAAAGATGAATATATGAAAATGGAGGCTTGGTAAATTGGAAGAAAAAAGAGTAATTTCAATAAATAGATATGAATATGAAATTCTATTAAATGCACTTAACGAATATCGTAATAGTTTAATAGCAAATGGAAAATCAACAGAATTTGTAAATCAAGCATTATTAAGGCTTATAAATACTCCCATTAAAAAGAAATCTTTATTAAAAAGAGAAAGAGTATAATGAGAGAAAGAAATAATACTAATATAGTATTTTATGTTTTAGGAATAATACCAGTAATCTGGGTTGCATTACTTATTGCACCATATATAAATGGTGGAATAGTGGAAATTATAGAGGAATTTCCAAATTTAATAAATAATCCTTTCGGACTAACTTTTTGTTCAAATAGCATAAAGGTTAGTCTTTTTTTTGTGCTTATTTATGGTATGGGAATAGCAATGTACGAATCTACAAAAAGAAATTATAGAAGAAAAGAAGAACATGGGTCAGCAAAATGGGGAAATCCAAGATTTTTAAATAAAAAATATCAGCAATACCCTATAAGTGATAATAAAATATTAACGCAAAGTGTGAAAATTGGTTTAAATGGTAAAAAACACAGAAGAAACTTGAATGTATTAGTATGTGGTGGAAGTGGAGCAGGAAAAACAAGATTTTATGCAAAACCAAATATTATGCAATGTAATTGTTCTTTTGTAGCGTTAGACCCAAAAGGAGAATTATTAAAAGATACAGGAAATTTGTTAGAGAAAAAAGGTTATGAAGTTAGAGTGCTAGACCTAATAAACATGGAGAAAAGTCATTGCTATAATCCTTTTGTATATTTAAAAACTGATAATGATGTGCAAAAGTTAGTAACAAATCTATTTAAGAGTACAACACCTAAACGGAAGTCAAACACAAGATCCTTTCTGGGACACTTCTGCAAGTATGCTACTATTAGCACTTATATTTTATTTGAAATATGAAGCACCAGAAGAAGAACAAAACTTTCCAATGGTATTAGAAATGTTAAGAGCAGGAGAAGTACACGAAGATGATGACTATTATGTAAGCCCATTAGATAAATTATTCAGTAATTTAGAATACAGAAATCCATATCATATAGCAGTAAAATATTATCGTGATTATCACTCTGGTTCTGCAAAAACACTAAAATCTATACAAATAACTTTGGCTGCAAGATTAGAAAAGTTTAATTTAAGTAGTTTGTCAAATCTAGTATTAAGAGATGAATTAGATTTATCAAGTATAGGAGAAAAGAAAGTTGCATTATTTGCACTGATTCCAGATAACGATACATCTTTTAATTTTCTAGTAAGTATTTTATATACACAATTATTCCAACAACTCTTTTATATTGCAGACCATAAATACAATGGTAGTTTACCCGTTCATGTACATTTTGTAATGGACGAGTTTGCAAATGTAAGTTTACCAAATGATTTTGACAAGATTTTAAGTGTTATGAGGTCAAGGTCAGTTTCAGTTAGTATAATACTTCAAAATCTAGCACAATTAAAGGCTTTATTTGAAAAACAATGGGAAAGTATTGTACGGAAATTGTGATGAGTTTTTATATTTAGGTGGAAACGAACAAAGTACCCATAAATATGTTTCTGAATTATTGGGAAAAGAAACGATTGATATCAACACCTATGGAAAAAGTAGTGGAAGAAGCGGTAATTATTCAACAAATTATCAGATTAGTGGTAGAGAATTGATGACACCAGACGAAGTGCGTTTACTTGATAATAAGTACGCACTTCTTTTTATAAGGGGAGAAAGACCAGTTATGGATTTTAAATATGATATTTTGAAACATCCTAATGTGCAATACACAACGGATGGAAAAGGTAAGCCTTATATTCACGGAGGAACAGAACAAAGCATAGCGACAATAACTTTAAGTGAAGAAATAAAAGACGACAAATTTGTTGATATACAAGATTTAATAGATATAGATGAGATAAAGAAATTAAGTGAGAATTGTGAAGTGCTTACAGAAGAAGAAATTGAAGAAAGAATTTTTAAAGGAGGATTTTAAAAAATATATGAAAATTAGTAAAAGTAGAAAAAAGAACATTTTGGCAAAAGTAGGATTTACTTTTGCTTATATTATTGCATTATTTGTTTTACAGGCAAGTAATGTTTTTGCAGCAAATGACCCTTTGGCAGTTATAAATAATCTATCAAATTTTGTTTTTGGCTTAATTAGAGCAGTAGGTATGATTATATTAGGCTTTGGAGTAGTACAAGTAGGTATGTCTTTAAAAAGCCATGATCCTAGTCAAAGAGCAAATGGAATAATGACACTTGCAGGAGGAGTTGTTATTACATTTGCAAAAGAAATATTGAATTTAATAACAGGAGGATAAAGTGATAGAAGAAAACAAGATATATAACGAAGATTGCTTAAAGGGAATGAAAAGAATACCAGATAAGTCTGTTGATTTAATATTGACAGACTTACCTTATGGAGTAACAACAAATAAATATGATAAGAAAATACCATTAAAAGACTTGTGGGAAGAATATAACAGAATAATAAAAGATAATGGCTGTATTTTATTATTCGCACAAGGTAAGTTCTTTATAGAATTGGTAAATAGCAATATAAAAATGTTTAGATATGATTTAATATGGGACAAAGTATTATCATCTGGATTTTTAAATGCAAATAGACTACCATTAAGAAGACACGAACAAATAGCAGTATTTTATAAAAAGTTACCAACATATAATCCACAAATGTCAATAGGAGAGCCTTTGCATAGCAGAGGAATAAACTATAAGCATAAAAACTTTGTTAATAATAATTATGGAGATTATGATAGATTAGAAGATATAAGAAAGGGAAGTATTGAGAAATATCCAACAACTATACTAGAATTTTCAAAAACACATCCATCAAAAGCAAAACACAGAACAGAAAAACCTGTTGAATTGCTAGAATATTTAATAAAAACATATTCTAATGAAGACGAGTTAGTTTTAGATAGTTGTATAGGAAGTGGAAGTACAGCAATAGCCTGTATAAATACAAATAGAAGATTTATAGGCTTTGAATTAGATAAATACTACTATGAAGTAGCAAATAAACGAATAGAAAAAGAAACAAATAGGGCAAATGCTGTTTAGGTATTTGCCTTATTTGCATTTTAGGAGGTTAAAGTTTGAAAAAATATAAGATAATTTATGCTGATCCTCCGTGGCAATATAAAGTATATTCAAAAAAAGGAGAAGGTCGTTCAGCAGAAAGCCATTATCCTACTATGAGCATAGAAGATATATGCAATATACCAGTAAATAAAATAGCAGATGAAAATTGTGTTTTATTTATGTGGGTAACATTTCCAACATTAAAAGATGGATTAAAAGTAATTGAAAGGTGGGGCTTTTCGTATAAGACAGTTGCTTTTGTATGGATAAAACAAAATAAGAAGAAACCAACATTATTTTGGGGTATGGGATTTTGGACAAGAGCCAATGCAGAAATTTGTATATTAGCAACAAAAGGAAAGCCAAAAAGAATTTCAGCAAAAGTCCATCAAGTAATAATGTCTCCAATAGAGGAACATAGTAAGAAACCAGATGAAACAAGAACAAGAATTGTAGAACTAATAGGAGATTTAACTAGAATAGAACTTTTTGCAAGACAAAAAGTTGATGGTTGGGATAGTTGGGGAAATGAGATAGAAAATGATATTGAATTATTAGAGTTCGGAGGTGATAAGAATTGAGCGACAACTGGATAGTTGGAAACTTGCAAAATTCAATAGACACATGGAATAGTAAATTAAGTGAAATATGGACAATAGTTACACAATCCCCACAAGATTTTAAAGGTGGTCAAATATGGAAT
>JAFUGK010000017.1 GCA_017469445.1 Clostridia bacterium | reverse complement strand
GGTAGTAGCACAATCAAAGAGTTATGCAGATGCAAGTAATAAACTTAATGTTACAAAAACAGCCATAGCAAAAAACATACAACAATTAGAAGACCAATTAAATACAAAGTTATTTTATAGAGAGAGCAGAGGAGTTAAATTAACAGCAGACGGAGAGACTTTTTATAAATTTGTTGACAGGGGATTTAGTGAAATAGAGGCAGGAGAGAAGTTAATTGCTCAAAAGAACAATATTGAAACAGGAGAAATAATAATTGGTGCTTTATCTCATATAGCAGACTTCTTGCTAATAGATAAAATACAAGAAGTTAAGAGCAAATATCCAGAGTTAAAAGTGAAATTAACAACTGGTGCTACTGGTAAAAATTTAATAGAATTATTGGAAGACCATAAAATAGATTTTGCAGTAGATAGTACATCAATGAATATTAAGAACAAAGATATAGTAAAAGAAGAATTGATGGAAGTAGAGAATATATTTGTATCTAAAAAGCCAACAAAAATAGAAGATATAAAAGAACTAACTAATTTTAAATTGGTTTTAGGTGGAGAATATACACATACAACACAAGAGTTAATAAATACTTTAAAAGAACATGGAGTAAGTATAAAGCCGAGTGTAGAAATAGATATAACAGAGTTAAGAATTTCTGCAGCAAAAAAAGGTATAGGAATAAGTTATGTAATGAAAGAATCTGTAAAAGAGGCTTTAAAGAACAAAGAAGTATATGAGGTAAAGATGCCTATAAAACTTCCTGTATCTAAAATAAACTTAATCTACTTAAAAGAACAATTAAATAAAGCAGATAAACAATTTATAAAAGAATACTTGAAAAAGTAATAATAAATAAAATAATAAAATATATTTAAAGACATAGATCATAAAAGGTCTATGTCTTTTTAGGTTTACGATAGTTAACTTTTTGATGATAGACAAATAATGGAAACGGATATATAATTATTATGTAAAATAATTAGAAAAGAGGATTTTGTAATGAGTGAAAATAGAGAGGTTTGTTGGTTTTTAACTTTGAGATGTAATCAACAATGTAGATATTGTCATAGATTTTTAGGTATCAATGAACTAAACTTTGAGGACAATAAAAGAATACTTGATAGAATTACAGAAGACGGAATAAAAAATATAACATTTACAGGTGGAGAGGCATTATTGCATCCAAACTTTTTTGAACTTTTAAAAATGGCTAGTGAAAGAGGAATGAAATGCAAACTTATAACAAATGGCTCATTACTTGCAAATAATTCTAAAATGAGAGAAATATTCAACTATTTAGATAGTTTAACATTATCTATTGATGCAGTTGATAATGATATAAATGAAAAACTTGGTAGAGGATATGACCATGTTAAAGATATAAGTGTTGTATTAGAGGCTTTAAGAGAATATGATTTAAAAGTTAATATAAATACTGTTGTAAATAGAATGAATTTAGATGCTATTGAAGAACTTGGACAATATTTAGGAAAATATAGAATAAATGCTTGGAGAGTGTTTAAATTTATACCACTTCGAGAAACAGCAAAATTAAATGAGAAAGAATTTGAAATATCAAAAGCAGAATTTAAAATGATAAAGACTATATGTTTATGTATGGGAACAGCATCTAATATTGGTAAAGTTGAATTTAGAGAAGAACCAGATATGGAAAGCAAATATCTTTTAATTATGCCAAATGGTAATATTATGGTTACAGAAAATGGAGAAGATGTTTGTATAGGAAATGTTTTAAAAGATAGTATAACAGAATTATTAAAGAATAGAACAACAATTAAAGCATCTGCTAAAAAGGTATTTGAAAAGATTAGAACATTAGTAGCATATAGAGATGAAAAAGTAAGAAATGAAATAGTAGATACTATAAAAGGGCTAAACTATGTTGATATAGTTGGTGTTACAGATAACGGAGCAGATACATATAAAGAGATAGTTAATTTACAGCCAGAAATGGTATTTACAAATTATAACTTTGCAGATATGAACGGACTAGATATAATAAAAAAATCAAAAGAGCAATTAGATACAAGAATACCAGTATTTAATCTTATAGAAAATGATATTCCAGATGACGAATATAAAGAATTTGTCAATGTAGCAGGAATCAAAATGAATACTTTAATAACAAATCCAAATAAAGACAGAATAGTAGGTATATTTGAAGATTATAAGGAATTTAAAGAGAATTAAAAAAAAAAGTAAATTCAAGTTATTGTATAATAATTTGAATTTATTTTTTTGAAATAATATGCTCATCTAAAAAAAACTGTAATTTTACAATTTTTTTTAGATAAAACTATTGATATTATAAATAAAATAGGATAGAATATTATAAGAAATAGGAGGAGAATTCATGGAGATAAAAAGAGATTATTATTTGAATAAACTTATAAAAGCCAAACAAGATGGTTTAATAAAAGTTGTAACTGGTATTCGTAGATGTGGCAAATCATATTTATTAAATGAGTTGTTTTATAAACATCTTATAGAAACTGGAGTAAATGAAGACCATATTATTAAAGTTGCAGTTGATGATGATGAAAACACAGAATTTTTAAAACCTAAAAAATTATCTGAATATATTAAAAGTAAAATTAAAGACAAAGAACTATATTATATAATAATCGATGAAGTTCAATTAGCACCGAATTTTGAGGCAGTATTAAATGGCTTATTAAGAATACAGAATGTAGATATATATGTAACAGGAAGTAACTCAAAATTTCTTTCAACAGATATAATAACAGAATTTAGAGGTAGAGGAGAAGAAATAAGAGTATATCCATTAAGTTTTGCAGAATTTATGTCTGTATATGATGGAGAAAAAATGGAAGGATGGACAGAATATATAACTTATGGAGGCTTACCACTTGTTGTTTTAATGAAAGATGATGAAAGAAAAGATGCATATTTAAAAGAACAACAACAAAATGTATATATAAATGATGTTATTGAAAGACACAATATAAGTAACGAAAGTTCTGTAATAACTCAAATGGTAAAAATAATTTCTTCAAGTATTGGATCATTAACAAATCCGAAAAAAATATCTGATACATTTAAAAGTGAACTAGATATTGATGTAGCACCTGCTACAATTTCATCATATCTTAAATATTTAGAAGAAGCATTTTTAATTGAAAATGCTGAAAGATATGATATAAAAGGAAGAAAATATATAAGTACACCATCAAAATACTATTTTAGTGATTTAGGACTTCGTAATTCATTCATAAATTTTAGACAACAAGAAGAAACACATATAATGGAAAACGCAATTTATTTAGAATTAAAAAGGAGAGGTTATCAAGTTGATGTTGGTGTAGTAGAGCAAAGGACAAAAGAAAACGATAAATTAACATACAAACAACTTGAAATAGACTTTATTGCTAATAAAGGAAGTAATAAAATATATATTCAATCTGCATTTGCAATGCCAGATGAAGAAAAGAGACAACAAGAAGAAAGACCATTGTTAAAAATAAATGATTCTTTTAAAAAATTCATAATTGTTAAGGATTTTATAAAAAGATGGAGAGACGAAGAAGGAATAATAACAATGAGCATATTTGATTTTCTATTAGATATGGAAAGTTTAAATTATTAACAATTTAGGAGTGTAAAAAAAATGACTATACAGTTTGTAACAGAGTATTTAGATAATAAAATAGCAGAAAATGAAACTTATATTGAATGTAGTGTTTATGATTTACGAGTAAAACAAAACCTTACAAAAAATGATGTTGATATATTTTTACAATATGCAAAAACAAGATTAGAGAACTTAAATTATCAAGTATATTTTACTGGTGCAAAGTTTAGTTATAAAGGAGAACGAAAGATAGTAGAAAGTAATGATTATATGGTAGCAATTAAAGTTAGAGGAGATGCAGGAGATGGGGAACAAATATTATAATCAATCAGTACAAAGATTAGATTTTTTGAGTCAAAATAAAATAGACAATATGAAGAAAAATGATATTTTGACATTAGGTCAATTATCAAACACTAAAAAGGAATTTTTAAATAAAATTGGTTTTGAAAACTCAGAGATAGACAGAATTTTTAGTGAATTACAATTATTAGATTTAGGAATAGCAAAAAATACCTTACAGAGTAAATAACTTTGTAAGGTATTTTCTTAATTATCTCTATTTTTTTCTCTAATAAAATAATCAGTGCAACAATCTATAAATTCCTTTGGAGTAACATTTTTTCTTGCTCCAAATACTTTTGCATAAATAGGATGTTCATTATAATTATAAGAATTATTTAGACGGTGTAAAGAAGTACGCATTCTATTTCTTGTTATCTTTGGCTCAACTTTAAAGTTCTTATAAATATTATCATAAATTTCTACTAATTTAGGATATTCATCTAAAGAATAATAATTATTGTATATAGATAATTGCATATAAGAAGAACCATCTTTGCGTGGATTAACTTCAAGTTCTGCAAACAGAGCAGTTATATCTGCATTAGTTAATTCTGGAGCTTTATATTTTAGTTTTAAATGATCTAAAAGATTTTTCAATTCTTTTATTTCAAAACCTTTATCTATAATTTCGCAAAGTTTAGATGTGTTTTTTAAAAGTTTCTTTTCATCTTCATTTTCCACAACTA
Organism: Clostridia bacterium; assembly: GCA_017469445.1. Taxonomy (GTDB): domain Bacteria; phylum Bacillota; class Clostridia; order TANB77; family CAG-508; genus UMGS1864. The sequence continues at coordinate 577 of JAFUGK010000017.1, read as the reverse complement.
AAATCACATTGCTTTTTGATTCTTCATCTGGAAGTTTTGACAATCTATAAAGTAATTCATAAAAAGGTACATCTTCGATATTTGTACATAATATTATGATATTAGGTTTTATTTTCATACATTGGTTAATAGTTTCTATTCCAGTATTTGAAATTTTAATTCTGTATTCTGGATATTTTCTTAAAAATTGAAATTCATTTAAATTCTTATCAGTTATATCCTTATTTGCAATAAGAATTTTTACCATTTTAAATCCTCCAATTTATTTATCTAAAAACAAGTTTACATAAATATTATATCACTAAAATTGGGAAAAATCAATAAAAATGGAAAAATTTAGTTAAAAAATCAGCCCCTTTTTGCCCCTTTTGTGCCTTAAATGCCCCTTTTTAATAAAAAGTAAAAAAATGGAATTATAATGCCTTTGAACTTAATGGAAGTCTAAAAAGGGCAGATTCAAAAGATTTTTTAAATAACGCAAGATAATTTCAAAAACAATTTATAGACTTCTAGTTAAGTGTGTATGTGTTAGATTTTAAAACTCTTTTTAGAAAAAATTAAGGAATTTTCTAAAAGG
>JAFUGK010000016.1 GCA_017469445.1 Clostridia bacterium | reverse complement strand
TGCATGTCCATGGGAATATAGCTATAGGGGTTAATCGGATATACAGATAGAGCACCATTTTATGGATGTACTAATTTAAAAACAGTAGAATGGGAAGAAGGAATAACAACAATACCATCACAGATATTTAGAGGATGTACACAACTAACAAGTATAACAATACCTAATAGTGTAACCACGATAGGAGAAAGCGCATTTAAGGGATGTAATAATTTAAGCAGTATAATAATACCGAATAGTGTAACGACAATAGAAGACGAGGCTTTTTATGGATGTACGGGAGCAACAGCGTTTACATATTTAGGTACAAGGTTACAATGGCTATGTGTAACAATAGGTTCTAACAACACACCACTAACATCTGCTACAATACATTGTTCAGACGATAATGGAGAAAATATTGTAAATTTAATACCTAATATGACAAGCAATACTGCCCCATATGGAACTGTAAATAGGTCTTCTGCATATTCTAATACTTATGAAGGATACAAAGCCTTTGATAATACTACAGCACATTGGGCTACAGTAAAAGTAAATAGCCTAGATAAAGAATATATTTCATATACATTTAAAAATGAAGTAACACCATATGCTGTATATATTAAAGGTGGAGGGGATGGTAGCGATAAATCGATAAAACACTTATATGTATATATTGATAATACTTTAGTAGCAGAATATGAAAACACAGAAAATAAACGTGACTTTATATTTGTATCGAATTTAACACATATTAGAGGATCTACAATAAAAGTAGAAGTAGAACCATTTGTGACAGGATATGCAGTTGGAATTGAAAGAATAATAGTGCATGGACTTGACCATGTAGAATAAACAAAAAACACAGCAAAATTAAGTATTCACATGCTAATCTAATGAAAAATTGCAAAATTTGGCCCAAAACAGCTTAAAACGGTTTAAAATCAAATTTGAATTAGTGATGGCATGTGAATATAATATTATCGAAAGGTCAAAGAAAGTCAAAGTCAAAAGGAGATGGTTCAAGTGAGAATGTCTGATACAATAGAAGAGTTTATAAAAAGCCTTTTTGAAGGTGATGACTTTATTGAAATACAAAGAAATGAACTTGCAGAATATTTTAATTGTGTGCCTTCGCAAATAAATTATGTTATTTCAACAAGGTTTGGCCCAAAACAAGGATATTATGTTGAAAGTAAAAGAGGTGGTGGAGGTTATATTAAAATTAAAAAAATTAATATAACAAAAAGTAATTACCTTATGCATATAATTACAAATATAGGTGAAAAAATAAGTAGTAATGAGGTAGATATATTTATAAGTAACTTTTTATCATATAATATTATTTCACCTAAAGAAGCAAAATTATTAAAAGTTGCTACAAGCGATAATGTTCTTACAGTATCGCCAGATATTAAAGATAAAGTAAGAGCAAATATTTTTAAAAATATGCTTTTAAATTTAGTAGAAGATTAAAGGAGTTGATTTTTATGTTATGTCAAAATTGTAATAAAAATGAGGCAAATGTTAGATATACACAAATTATAAATGGAGAAAAAAAGGAGATGTTCCTTTGTGAGGAATGTAGTAAAAAGCTAGGAATAGATAGTATGGCATTAAGCCTTCCAATTAGCTTTTCTAATTTCTTTGGAGATTTACTAGATGAATACAATAGTGATTTTATGCCTTTATTAAAACGACCAGATGAAATAAAATGCGATAAATGTAATACAACATATAGTGAATTTGTTCAAACAGGTAAATTCGGATGTGATAGCTGTTATGATGCATTTTCTGAAAGGATAGATCCTTTACTAAAAAGATTACATGGATCAAATAGATATAGTGGAAGAAAAGCAGAATTAAATAAAATTGATAATACTGTAGAGGCAAACACAGCTAGTACTGAAAATGAAAAAACTACATCTAATGAAAACAAAATTGAAGTTTTAAGAGAAAAATTAAAACAATTAGTAAAAGAAGAAAAATATGAAGAAGCTGCAAAAGTAAGAGACGAAATAAAAAGCTTGGAGGTGCAAGAATAATGTTAAATTGGTATTTACAATCTGGAAAAGATTCAGATATAGTTACAAGTACACGAATTAGAATAGCAAGAAATATAAAGGGTAATAAATTTCCTAAGAATGCTTCAAAGGAAGAAAGAGAAAAAATATTAAATATAATACAAGAAATAACACCTAAAATTGGATATGGGTTAAAATTTTTAAAGCTTAAAGATATGGACGATTTAACAAAATTAGCATTAATAGAAAAGCATTTAATTAGTCCAGAATTTGCAGTAAACCATGAAGATGGAGCAATTTTAATTAATAATGATGAAAATATATGTATAATGATTAACGAAGAAGACCACTTAAGAATTCAAGTATTTTCTGCAGGGCTAGAACTAGAAAGTTCATTAAACTTAGCTATAGAAATTGAGAAAACCATAGGCAGTTTAGTAAATTTTGCATATAGCGACAAATATGGATACCTTACTGAATGCCCAACTAATGTAGGAACAGGACTTAGAGCATCTGTAATGGTACATCTTCCTGCATTAACTGCAACAAGAAATATTAATAAGGTATTGGATGTTACAAATAATTTTGGAATGAATATACGTGGACTTTATGGTGAGGGTAGTAACACACAAGGAAATATATATCAAATTTCTAATAAGCAATCATTAGGAATTTCAGAAAAAGAAATTATAAATAGTATTAATTTAATAACAAATAAAATAATTGAGCAAGAAAGGACAGCAAGAAAATATTTAGCAAAAAAATCAATAGAATTAGAAGATAGGCTATATAGAGCATATGGAGTTTTAACAAATTGCAGAAAAATATCATCTGAGGAAGCAAAAAAATTAATATCAGATGTTAGATTAGGAACAGATTTGGGAATAATTAAAGAGATGACAGATTTGAAAGTAAATAAATTAGATTTATATACTAAACCTGCAAACTTACAAATATATTTAGAACAAGAGTTAGATGAAAAACAAAGAGACATTGAGAGGGCAGAAGTAATCAAAAAAATAATTAATGAAGAATGAGTAAACACTCTGAAGTGAATGAATAATGAATAGTTAATAGTGAATAATGAATAATAGCCAAGCAATGCTTAGCAAAGGAGGGATAAATTATGTATTATAAATTTACTTCTAGAGCTCAAAAAGCTTTAGAAATAGCAGAAAATGCAGCTATAGAATTAGGACACAATTATATCGGGACAGAGCATATTCTATATGGCTTAGCCAAAGAAGGATCTGGAGTTGCAAGTAAAGTACTAGAAGAACAAAATATACTTGCAGAAGATATATTAAATAAAATAGAAGAACTAATAGGAAGAGAAGAAAATAGTGTTGAATCTACTATCGGCTTTACACCAAGAACAAAAAGAGTAATTGAAAACTCTTTTATGGAAGCTAGAAAATTCGGCTCAGACTACATAGGAACAGAACATTTGCTAATAGGAATCATGAGAGAAGGAGATAGTGTTGCAGTAAGAATATTATTAGATTTAAATTTAAATGTAGAAAAACTATATAATCAGATAATAAAAGTTTTAAATGAATATGATAGCGATGGAGCTGAAAGTAATAAAGTAAGCCAGGGAAAAAATAAAACAAGCTTTAATTCTACACCTACATTAAATCAGTTTGGTAGCGATTTAACTAAAATTGCAGAAGAAGGAAAGTTAGATCCAGTAATAGGAAGAAAAGTAGAAACAGAAAGAGTAATTCAAATATTATCTAGAAGAACAAAAAATAATCCATGCTTGATTGGCGAACCAGGCGTTGGAAAAACAGCAGTTGTAGAGGGATTAGCAGAAAAAATAGTAGAAGGAAATGTTCCAGAAATATTAAAAAATAAAAGAGTTGTAAGTATAGATATTTCTTCAATGGTAGCTGGTGCAAAATATAGAGGAGATTTTGAAGAAAGAATAAAAAAATCTTTAAATGAAGCCAAAAAAGCGGGGGATGTTATTTTATTCATCGACGAAATTCATACAATAGTAGGAGCAGGTTCTGCAGAAGGAGCAATTGATGCAGCTAACATTCTAAAACCATTACTTGCAAGAGGAGAAATTCAAGTTATAGGTGCTACTACTTTAAATGAATATAGAAAATATATTGAAAAAGATAGTGCACTAGAAAGAAGATTTCAACCTATAATGGTAAATGAACCTAGCAAAGAAGATACAATTGAAATTTTAAAAGGAATAAGGGATAAATACGAGGCACATCATAATGTTAAAATAAGTGATGAAGCAATAGATGTTGCAGTGGATTTATCTGTAAGATATATAAATGATAGATTCTTACCAGATAAAGCAATAGACGTTATAGATGAAGCATCTTCAAAAGCAAGACTAGAAAGTTATACAGAACCAGAAAAACTAAAAAAATTAGAAGAAAGTTTAAATGATTTAGTAAAAGAAAAAGAAGAAGCAATTTCTGTACAAGATTTTGAAAAAGCAGCAGTGCTAAGAGATAAGGAAAGAGAAGAAAGAAGTAAAATAGAAAAAGAAAGAGAAAAATGGAAAGAAAAAAGCACTAAAAAAATAATAAATATAACAGAAGAAGATATTGCTAAAGTAATAGCAAATTGGACAGGAATACCTGTTTCTAAGATAAGTCAAACTGAAAATGAAAGATTAAGAAAGTTAGAAGAAACTCTTCATAAAAGAGTAATAGGACAAGAAGAAGCAGTGGCGGCAGTATCTAAAGCAATAAGAAGAGGAAGAGTTGGACTAAAAGATCCAAAAAGACCAATAGGTTCATTCTTATTCTTAGGCCCAACTGGAGTTGGTAAAACAGAATTATCTAAAGCACTAGCGGAAGCTTTATTTGGAAATGAAGATGCTATGATAAGAGTAGATATGTCTGAATTTATGGAAGGACATTCGGTTTCTAAATTAATAGGATCACCTCCAGGATATGTAGGATATGATGAAGGTGGAGGTCTGACAGAAAAGATAAGAAGAAAACCATATTCTGTTATATTATTTGATGAAATTGAAAAGGCACATCCAGATGTTATGAATATTTTGCTTCAAATACTAGAAGATGGTAGATTAACAGATGCGACAGGAAGAACAGTAGATTTTAAAAATTCTGTAATTATAATGACATCAAATGTTGGAGCAAGACTAATTTCTGAAAATAAAACACTTGGGTTTGGAAGCAGCAGTGATGAAAAAGTAGAACAAAAGTATGAAGAAACAAAAAAACAAGTAATGGCAGAGCTTAAGAAAACCTTTAGACCAGAGTTTATAAATAGAATAGACGATATAATAGTATTCCATAAGCTTACAACTAATGAAATAGATAAAATAATAGATTTAATGTTGGCTGAAACCAAGAAAAGACTTGAAGTACAAGGAATAAAAATAGATTTAGATAGTACGGTTAAAGAACTAATCGCTAAAAAAGGAACAGACGAAAATTATGGAGCAAGACCTTTAAGACGTGCTATACAAAGCAATTTAGAGGATAAATTAGCAGAAGCGATTTTAGATGGAAAAATAAAACCAAATTCAAAGGCTAAAGTTGTTGTCAAAGATGATGAGATATTGGTAAAGGCTAAGTAATATACTTAGCCTTTATAATTAACCTATTACCATTTAAATTATTACAAGTAACTAAAGTTATTTCTTTTGAGTTTTTAGCACTTGGAATGGTACAGGAAGTATCAGTAGATTCAGTCTCATATTTATCGAAAACAATGTATTTTAACATATGACCATTAGAATTAAAAATTTGTATTTCATCATTTTCTGTTAGTTTAGATAAATTGCCGAAAAAACGACTATCATTAAAATTATGACCAGCAATACATAGGTTTCCGAACTTCGTTAGGGTTTGGACCTGAAAATTTACAAGGAGCAATTTTTAGCAAATCATCATTAATTTCAGATAAAATTGGATAACAAATTTTTAGTTTATCTATTTTTATTATACCTATAATGTTAAAAAGTGGTTTTTCGTATTTAATCACTTGAGTTGAATTATTGCTTGAATATAATTTTGAAATATCATAAGATGCGGAATAATTGGAATAGTGTATATTTCTTACATAATCTGAATAATTTAAATAGATAATATAAGAAAAAGAGATTAAAAAAATAAATATGGAAGCCACTAATAAAAAAATATATCTTTTTTTGATTGAAATTTTATTATGATTTTCGGTATACGAAATTGAAATATTATTAGTTTTTTCTTTAAGAAATTTATTAAATAATATCTGGTTCATAATAGTATTTTGGGTATAAAATTATAAGATTATACATATTGTGTTCATTGTGTAAATTTTCCAAAAAAGGTATTGACAAATTATATTATTGGATATAATATATACATGGTTTAGCAGTCAACTATTTTGAGTGCTAAAAAGATTTGAAAAATAATTTGTAAATTTCGTTGTTATACTGCACTCGAAATTTACTAAATTCTTTTCCAAATGAAGATGTTCAATGGAAAGGGATGAATAATTAAGTATGGAACTTGATGACCGAAAAAAGAAGATCTTGCAAGCTATAATCGAAGAATACATTGGTACAGCAGAACCGGTAAGTTCATCTACACTTGTGGACAATTATGGAATGACATTGAGTAGTGCAACTATAAGAAATGAAATGGCAAACTTAGAACAAAATGGTTATATTGAAAAGCCACATACATCTGCAGGAAGAATTCCATCAGCCAAAGGATATAGATTTTATGTAGATGAGCTTTTAAAAGATGATAACATTAGCTTTGATGAAATAAAATATATAAAGCAACGTCTACAATCAAGTGCGAATGCAATGGAAGAACTTACTAAAGCTGCAACACATACTTTATCTGAAATAACACATTATACATCTGTGGCAATAGGACCAAAAGCAGAAACTCATACAATTATAGATATAAAATTTGTGCTTTTAGGAACTAGATTGCTAATGGCTGTAATACTTACAGATACAGGAATTGTAAAAGAAACAATAATTAAGTTCGATTCAGATATTAGCCAATTGCAAGTAGAAAAACTAAATTATGTGTTTAACAGCAAATTAAGGGGAAAGACCTTAGGAGAAATAGATTTACCAATGCAAGAGCTTATAATGTCTGAAATGGCATATGAACTTAAAATAATAAAACCAATAATACAAGAAATTAATAAAGTAGTGCAAGATAATTATGATGTATATCTTGAAGGAAGAGATAAAGTTTTCAATTTTCCAGAATTTAGAAACTTAGAAACAGCAAGAAAACTATTAAATATATTGGAAACCAAAGAATTGGTATATGATATATTTGATGGTGTTGCAAACAATGATATAAGTGTATATATAGGAAATGAAAATGAATATGACGAGCTTAAGAATTTAAGTATTATAGTTTTTAAAAACAAAATAAATGATAAAGATTTAGGCACAATTGGAATAATAGGTCCAACTAGAATGGACTATTCAAAAGTAATTTCAGTTATGAAATATATTAATGCAGTTTTACATGAAAAATGGAAAAAACTAGATGAAGACAATAATTTAGGGAATGGAGGAATATAGATGGAGGAAACTAATGAAGTTACTAAAGAAGAACTAGAAAGCAAAGAAGAAGTTAATCAAGTTGAAAACAACGAAAATGAAAAAATTAAACAGGAACTAGATGAAGTAAATGATAGACTTAAAAGAATAATGGCAGAATTTGAAAATTACAAAAAAAGGAGCTCAAAGGAAAAAGAACAACAATATACTTACATATTAGGAGATGTTGTAAGTTCTTTACTACCAGTATTAGATAATTTGGATAAGGCTGTAACAGTTGAAACACAAGATACACAATATAAGCAAGGAGTAGAACTTGTGCTAAAACAATTTCAAGATGTTTTGTCAACTTTTGGAGTTAAGAAAATAGAGGCAGTTGGAAATCCATTTGATCCAGAATTGCACGATGCAGTTAGCCATGTTGAAGATGAAAGCTTAGGAGAGCAAATTGTTAAAGAAGAATACAAAGCAGGATATAGAATAGGCGATAAAGTAATTAGACATTCAATGGTTGTAGTAGCTAATTAATTTTTAATTAATATATAAACAAAAGATGTAAAGTAATATTAAAAAGAAATAAAGGTAGCGGATGCCAATAAAAACCGCAGAGGAGGAATTAATATGTCAAAGATTATAGGAATTGACTTAGGAACAACAAATTCATGTGTTGCAGTTATGGAAGGAGGAGAACCAGTAGTTATACCAAACCCAGAAGGAAATAGAACAACACCTAGTGTTGTAGCATTTTCTAAAAATGGTGAAAGATTAGTAGGACAAATTGCAAAACGTCAAGCAGTTACAAATCCAGATCATACAATAATATCTATAAAAAGAGATATGGGATCAGATAAGAAAGTTAAAATTGGTGATGATGAATTTACACCACAAGAAATATCTGCAATGATATTACAAAAAATAAAATCAGATGCTGAAAATTATTTAGGACAACAAGTAACACAAGCTGTTATAACAGTACCTGCATATTTTAGTGATAGCCAAAGACAAGCAACAAAAGATGCAGGAAGAATAGCAGGTTTAGAAGTATTAAGAATTATAAACGAACCAACAGCAGCAGCTTTAGCTTTTGGAATGGATAAAGAAGACACAGACCAAAAAATAATGGTATACGACTTAGGTGGAGGTACATTTGATGTATCTATACTAGATATTGGAGATGGAGTATTTGAAGTTTTAGCTACAAGTGGAAATAACAGACTAGGTGGAGATGATTTTGACCAAAGAGTTATAGATTACTTGGTAGATGAATTTAAGAAAGCAGAAGGAATAGACTTAAAACAAGATAAAATGGCAATGCAAAGACTAAAAGAAGCAGCAGAAAAAGCTAAAATAGAATTATCTGGAATGCAACAAACAAATATAAGCTTACCATTCATAACAGCAGATAGTACAGGGCCAAAACATTTAGATATTACATTAACAAGAGCAAAATTTGAAGAATTAATTAGAGATTTAGTAGAAAGCACAACAGGACCTGTTAACCAAGCTCTAAAAGATGCAGGATTAACAGCAGACCAAATACACAAAGTACTATTAGTTGGAGGTTCTACAAGAGTTCCATTAGTACAAGAAACAGTTAAGAAAATAACAGGTCAAGAACCACATAAAGGAATTAACCCAGACGAATGTGTTGCTATTGGAGCAGCAATTCAAGGTGGAGTATTATCTGGAGATGTTAAAGATTTAGTATTACTAGATGTAACACCACTTTCTTTGGGAATTGAAACATATGGTGGAGTATTTACTAAATTAATTGAAAGAAATACAACAATACCAACAAAGAAATCACAAATATTCTCTACGGCAGCCGATGGACAAACAAGTGTTGAAGTTCATGTATTACAAGGTGAAAGAGAAATGGCTGCATATAATAAAACATTAGGAAGATTTCAATTAACAGGAATTCCAGCAGCACCAAGAGGAGTACCACAAATTGAAGTTACATTTGATATAGATGCTAATGGTATAGTTCACGTATCTGCAAAAGACATGGCTACAGGAAATAGTCAACAAGTATCTATTACAGCAAGTACAAACTTAACAGAGGAAGATATAAATAAAGCTGTAAAAGATGCAGAAGCACATGCTAGTGAAGACAAGAAGAAAAAAGAAGAAATTGAAGCTAGAAATAATGCTGAAAGTTTAGTATATAATAGCCAAAAAACATTAGAACAATTAGGAGATAAAATAAGCGGAGAAGAAAAAGCTAAAGTAGAAACAGAAATAGATAATGTTAAGAAAGCATTAGAAGGAGACAATATAGAAAACATAAAACAAGCAACAGAAAAATTAACAACAGTATTCTATGAAATATCTGAAAAACTATATAGCCAAGTAAATCAAAATGCACAAGCAAATACAGATGGCACACAAAATGCAGGAACAGAAACTAATACAGAGAATAATGGAAATGTTTATGATGCTGATTATAAAGTTGAGGACGACAATAAAGATAATGAATAGTGAAGAATGAATAGTGAATAATTAATAATTAAGGAAGGAATTTGAAATTGTAAAAAATGACAATTTCAAATTCCAACCAATATTATTCACTATTAACTATTCATTATTAATTATTAATTAAATTTTAATTATATGTGTAATTAAAGTTAGAATTATAGATATAATTGAAATATAATTGGAGGTAAAAATGGCAAACAAACGAGATTACTATGAAGTTCTTGGCGTAGATAAAAATGCAACAGACGAAGAATTAAAAAAAGCATATAGAAAACTTGCAAAAAAATATCACCCAGATGCCAATCCGGATAATAAAAAAGAAGCTGAAGCTAAGTTTAAAGAAGTAAACGAAGCATATGAAACATTATCAGATAAGCAAAAAAGACAGGCATATGACCAATTTGGACCAGATGGCCCATCTGGATTTAGCGGATTTGGTGGCTTTAATGGACAAAATGGAACATATACATACTCATCTGGATTTAGTGGATTTGATGATGATATATTTTCTAATATATTTAAAGGATTTGGGTTCGATTTTGGTGGCGGATCAGCAAGAAATAGTAATGGACCACGAAGAGGGCCAGATTTAAAATATAACCTAGAAATAACATTTGAAGAAGCTTACCTAGGAGTTCAAAAAGAAATTGTAATATATAGATATGAAACATGTAATACATGCCATGGTGAAAAAACAAAACCAGGAACACATCCAGAAACTTGTACAATGTGTCATGGAAGTGGAAAAATAGAACAAGTTGTTACAACAATATTTGGCCAAATGAAAACAGCTAAAACTTGTTCAAATTGTGGTGGAACTGGAAAAATAATAAAAGAACCTTGCCCAGAGTGTAGAGGAAAAGGAAAGATTAAAAAACAAACTAAAATTAAGGTGTCAATTCCAGCAGGAATTGATGATGGTCAAACAGTAGTATTAAGAAATGAAGGAGAACCTGGAAACCAAGGCGGACCAAAAGGCGATTTATATATACTAGTTCATATTAAAAGACATAGTATATATACAAGAAAAGGTGATGTTGTATATTGCGAAGTTCCGATAACCTTTACGCAAGCTACTTTGGGAGCAGAACTTCAAATTCCTATGGTAGATGGGACTAAAGAAAAATATAAAATTCCAGATGGAACACAAACAGGCACAAAATTTGTAATAAGAAATAAAGGATTTAAAAGTGTTAATGGTATGCAAAGAGGAGATTTTGTATTTACAGTAACAGTACAGGTTCCAAAAAAATTAAGCGCAGAGCAAAGAGATTTACTTACAAAACTTGCAAAAACTATGAATGAACAACCCCCAATAAAAAAGAGAGGATTGTTTGGATAAAACTAAATAAAGTAGAATAAAAAGCATATGTCCTAAATACAATATATTAGGAGGTATGCTTTTTTATGGTAAATAAAATTAATAAAGTGGTTGAAAATAGTAATAGAGAAAGTATGGTATTACTTAAAGGAATACTAATATCATTTGTTTTAACATTAGTATCTATTTTTGTTTTCTCTATTGTACTTACATATACAAATATACAAGAAAGCACAATATTTCCTGTTATGGTATGTATAACAGCTATAAGTATTTTAGTTGGAAGCTCTATTAGCACAATTAAAATAAATAAAAATGGTATTTTAAATGGCGGAATAATTGGGTTAATATATGTGCTAATTATATATTTAATTTCTAGTATTGTAGGAAATGGTTTTGCCTTAAATATGAATTCAATAATATTAATTATTTCTGGAATAATTGCAGGTATGATTGGAGGAATAGTAGGAGTTAACATCGGAACAAGCAAAAAATAAAAAATGAATAACAAATAATGAAGATAGCAAAATATATTAAAAATCGAAAAAAGCGCATTGAAAGTAATTGAGCTAGACCTTCTTAATAATTTTATGGAAAGCGTTCATTTACTAATGGAAGGGTGCCATCAAATTCTTTTAGAAGGTCTGCGAAAATTAGCTTGAACGAGCATTTTTGAGATTTTT
>JAFUGK010000015.1 GCA_017469445.1 Clostridia bacterium | reverse complement strand
TTTTATGTTTTGCGGATGCACAGGAATAACCCAAATAACAATACCAGATAATATAACATCAATAGAAAAAGGAGTATTTAAAGAATGTAGCAATTTAGAGGAAATAACAGTATCAAAGAATTTAAAATCAGCAGAAATAGAAAATGGTGATCATATGATATTTTATCGTTGCTATAAAATAAAGAAAATAACATTTGAAGAAGGTACCACCACAATATTACCAGGACTATTCTGTAATGCAGGATTAGCATCAAATGCAGAAGTAGTAATACCGACAAGTGTAAAAAGTATAGGAAATAACGCATTTAGTGGTTGTGCAAATTTAACTACAGTAACTTACTCAGGAACAAATGAACAGTGGAATGCAATTTCCATAGGTAGTGGAAATACAGCTATAACAAACATAAAACCACAAGACTAATAAATAAAGTAAAAAGCAATAGTTTTCTATTGCTTTTTGCTTTATTTTATAATATAATTTTACAATAACTAGAAAATTGCAATTAGCAATAGAAAAGAGGAAAAATGAAAGCAATTGAGATAAGAAATAAATATTTAGATTATTTTAAAAGTAAAGGACATGCTGTTATACCAAGTAGCCCAGTAATACCAGAAAATGATCCGTCTGTTTTGTTTACAACAGCTGGTATGCAGCCTTTAGTACCATATTTATTAGGGGAAAAACATCCAGCAGGTAATAAACTTACAGATTATCAAAAATGTATTAGAACTGTTGATATTGATGATGTTGGAGATAATAGACACTTAACATTCTTTGAAATGCTTGGAAACTGGTCTTTAGGAGCATACTTTAAAGAAGAAGCAATTCAAATGAGTTTTGAATTTTTAACAGAAGTATTACATATTCCAGTAGAAAAATTATCTGTAACAGTTTTTGCGGGAGATGAAGATGCCCCAAAGGATACAGTAGCAGAAAACGCTTGGCTTAAAGCAGGAATTCCACAAGAAAGAATTTATGAATTTGGCAAAGATGATAACTGGTGGATAGCAGGAGAAGAAGGACCTTGTGGACCAGATACAGAAATGTTTTATGATACAGGAAAACCAGCTTGTTCCGAACATTGTAATCCATCATGCGGTTGCGGTAAATATGTTGAAATATGGAATAATGTGTTTATGGAATACTATAAATCTAAAGAAACTGGTTATACAAAATTAAAGCAACAAAACGTGGATACTGGTTTAGGTTTAGAGAGAATGACAATGCTTTTACAAGGGAAACAAACACCTTTTGATACAGAACTATTTGTTCCAACAATGGAAAAATTAAAAGAATTGGCTAAAATAGATGATATAAATAGCAGAAGAATTATATCAGACCATATTAGAAGCAGTATGATGATTATATGCGATGGCGGAATGCCAAGCAATACAGATAGAGGATATATTTTAAGAAGATTAATTAGAAGATTAACAAGACATTTAAACAAATTGCAAATATCAATAGAACAATTTAATAATGTAATAGATATAACAATAGATAACTTAAAAGAGATGTATCCAGAATTAGCTGAAAATAGAGAAAAAATTCATAAAGTAATTTTAGAAGAACAAAATAAATTTATGAGAACCCTTGAACATGGTGAAAGAGAATTTGAAAAAGCAGTAAAAAGAGCAAGAGAAAATGGACAAGAAATAATTAGTGGAGATGTAGTATTTAAACTATATGAAACATATGGATTTCCACTAGAAATGACAATAGAACTTGCAAAGGAGCAAGATATCAAGCTAGACACTACTGAATTTGACAAATTATTTAAAGAACACCAAGAAAAATCTAAAATGGGAAGTGAAAACAAATTTAAAGGTGGCTTAGCAGAGCAAAATGAAACAACAATTGCTTATCATACAGCAACTCACTTGCTACACAAAGCACTGCAAATAGTTCTTGGAGAACACGCAACTCAAAAGGGATCTAATATAACAACAGAAAGATTAAGATTTGACTTTGCACATCCACAAAAAGTTACAAAAGAAGAACTAGATGAAGTAGAAAAAATAGTTAATGAACAAATACAAAAAGATTTACCAGTAAAATGTGAAGAAATGACATTAGAAGAAGCAAAAGCTTCAGGAGCAATGGGACTATTTGAAAGTAAATATGGAGAAAAAGTAAAAGTATATTCAATTGGAGATTTTAGTAAGGAAATATGTGGAGGCCCACATGTGGAACATACTGGAGTACTTGGAACTTTCAAAATCAAGAAGGAAGAGGCTAGTTCGGCAGGGGTTAGACGTATAAAGGCAGTATTATTGAAATAAAAAAGGAGATAAACTTGAAATATGACATCATTAGCTCATAAGTATGGGGATGTATCTTATCCATTGAGCAATGACCATAGGTAAAGATGCGTCCCCTTACAAGATTAGGAGGAAAATTAAATGAATGATTGTATTTTTTGTAAAATAATAAACAAAGAGATTCCATCACAAATAGTATATGAGGATGAAGAAATATTGGCATTTAAAGATATTGCACCAAAAGCACCAGTGCATATAGTGGTAATACCAAAAAAACATATTGAAAAAATAACTGAAATTGAAAAAGAAGATGAAGCAGTTATTGGAAAAATTTATAGCGTAATAAATCAAATAGCAAAAGAACAAGGCATAGCAGAAGATGGATTTAGAGTTATAATAAATTGTGGAGAAAATGGAGGACAAGAAGTAAAACACATTCACTTCCATTTATTGGGTGGAACAAAACTTGGAACAAAGATTGTTTAAAAAAATAAAATATGTTACAATAAAACAAAAGAGATTATTTTAAAGGAAGAGATTATATATGGAAAAAAAGTATGATATGTTTTTAACAATTATATTAATAGTATCAATAATTGCAATAGTAGTATTAGTAGGATTTTGGCTATATGATATGTATAGTAAAAATAGAGTAGAACAAGATGCTTTAGATGCTATAGAAGAGTTTAATAGGCAGATAGGCATAGAAGATGGACAAGGCGAAAATAATGTAATTGAAGCAAACCTTACACCAATAGAGCCAGCACAAGAACCAGAAGAACCACAACAGGAACCAGATACTAATACTTCAGAAGGGAAATCAAGTGGAAAGACCAATTATGATAAGTATAAAAATTTTACAATTCTAGGACACATAGAAATTCCAAAAACTAAAGTTAATTACCCAGTATTAGCAGAAATTTCGCCAAGTGCACTAAATGTAGCTGTTGCACAGCTATACGGACCAGGACTTAATCAAGTTGGAAATACTATAATAATAGGACATAATAATAGGAATGGACTATTCTTTTCAAACAATAAAAAACTAAATAATGGAGATACAATATATATTACAGATTTGGAGGGAAATAGAATACCATATACTATATATAATATTTATAAAACAACAGATACCGATACGGACTATATGACAAGAGATACACATGGAGCAAGGGAAATATCTCTATCTACTTGTACAGATGATGGTAAATTAAGACTAATAATTTGGGCAAAAGCAGAGTAAATTTTACAAAAAAACCTAAAAGACTATGATTTTTTTCAAAAATATGGTATAATTAATGTATATAGATGCAAAAGATAGGAGTGGTTATTATGTTTGAAAATAAAAGCGATTATATAACAATTGCAATAATAGCTATAATAATTATAATAATAGGTCTATTAGGATTCTGGGCTTTTAGTGTATATTCAAGTAATACTAGTACACCAACACCAATAGCAAGTGATCAACCATCAGAACCAGAAACACCTGTAAATAATAATAATAACGATGCAAATAAAGTGGCAAATACAGTAGTAGCAAATACAATAGCTGAAAAGCCAGTAATAAATGCGATTGATTCTAGTGCATTTGCAGCTCAAACGGGAACATCAGGTGGAGGAACTACGAGTCAAAAAACATATAAAGGTTTTGTAATGGTTGGATATATAGAAATACCTAAAACTGGAATAAAATATCCAATATTAGAAGAAGCAACTAAAAAATCTATTGAAACATCAGTAGCTATATTATATGGACCAGGATTAAATAAACCTGGAAATACAGTTATAGTAGGACACAATTATAGAAATGGAATGTTCTTCTCAGATAACTATAAAATTGCAGTAGGAGATAAAATATATATAACAGATTCAACAGGAAATAGAGTTACATATATTGTATATGCTGCATATGAAACTACACCAGAGGATTCAGAGTTTATGACAAGAGATACTCATGGTGGAGTAGAAATATCATTATCTACATGTACAGATGACAGTTCAGCAAGAACTATTATATGGGCAAGAGCAGAACAACAATAAATTTACAAAAAAAGTATTGACAAAAGTAGTAAAAATAGGTTAAAATAAATAACGGACTATATAATTAGTCCGTTATTTGGTGGATGTAGCGCAGTTGGTTAGAGCGCTAGTTTGTGGCACTAGAGGTCGTGGGTTCGAGTCCCATCTTCCACCCCAGTTTTTAAAAGTAATATATAAAATGAGTTATATTACTTAAATTAAAAATCTCACTACAAATTTAATATTGGGGTGTAGCCAAGTGGTAAGGCACCAGACTTTGACTCTGGCATTTCGGCGGTTCGAATCCTCCCACCCCAGCCAAAATGAAAGAACTGATTAAATCAGTTCTTTCATTTTACGAACAAGGGATGTATATTTAGTTTAACAAAAATTTGAACTAAAAGAACATCCCCTTGTTCAATTAATGGAATTTATGCACGAAACTCATCTTCAATATCAGTTCTCATCTCTATGTTTATATAGACAACATAGTAACAGCCATTAAAGTCTGAGCTTCCAGCAGTAACAGGCTCCTCTGCATGAAAATGAGGTGATGAAACTATATAATTGTGTTTGTGAAACCTAGTATCGTTGAAATCTTTTACAAAATTCTTCAATATCTTTAATAATTTACCAGGTAAATCTTGTTTAAATATAAATCTCGATTCCTTGCGGGATGGTATATTTTTGTAAATAAGTATTACCATATCATCTTGAGCATAAAGAGTAACGTCAAATGCTATCCTATTCAAATGATCTTCCCAATAAATTGTTTCAATACAGCTCATTACCCAATTCAATAGGGCTTGTGAGGCTATTTTTTCAAGATTATTTGAAGTAGCTCGTAACCGAAAAAATGATTCACGCCGCTCGACAAACTCATGTGCCATTTTATTTTCCATGTTTTTCTCCTTTCATAATTTAATGAAAAAAATAAGTAGCTAATTGCTATTTCGCTACATATTATATCATACTTTACATAATTATACAAGCGATTAGTTAAAAAACTATTGAAAAAAATATTATATATGTTAAACTATACACAATAAATTGATTGATTTTGTATCAATCGTTAAGAGAGGCAAAAAAGTTGTAGATAACTACAACAATGGAGCCAAATGTGTGAGGCAAAAGTGCCTCGCAATTAATAATTAATAGTGAATAGTGAAGAATGAATAATAGAAAGTTGTAGAGTAGCACATTTGTATTATTCATTCTTCATTTTTAATTATTAATTATTCATTAAAAAATAATTTTTATTTTAGGGACGTTTCCAAAAAATATTATTAATGAATTATCAAAATCACTTGAAATTTAGAAGGTTTTATATTAAAACAACCACAATAAATCGATTTTTATTGACAAAAAATATTTTTATATATAAAATATGACATCAAAAACCTACTCTTTAAATAAAAAGAGTAGGTTTTTGAATTTCATAAAAAAAGAGTAAACTTGAAAAAAGAGAAAAACAAAAGAAGCATTAACAATGCACATTCTAACAACTTGAGTGGAATAGAATAGTCAATTAACAATGCAACAAACATAGCTAAAATACCAACCTGACAACAATTTGTTATGTTCCACCAATTGTCTAAATAACTTTTATCTTTTTTCGTATACAACAGATTAAACAGTACATACCACAGTAAAACTATACCGATTTGAATAGGAGCTAAATTATCTCCTTCAAAAAAATACCGATACATAAAGTAAATAGTAATAATAGCTGTAAAGTATTTTGGTATCATGGTTAACCTCCTTGATAACTAAAAGTTTAATCTTTTATTAAAATAAATTTAGTACATAACTATTATACTAAAAAATTAGCAAAAAGTCAATTTACAGACCTTTTGGCATTTCCATAATAAAAATATTTAAATTTGGATAACATACATTATGGAGGTGCTATATTTTTGCTTTTTTATGAAATATTAAAATTAATAATTTATTCTTCATTAATTGTTATTATATCCAAATTTATTCTTTCAACAACTTTAAGAAAAGTTGCAGAATTACTAAATTTAAGTGCAAAAACAGTAGGGAATATATCTGGCTATACAACTTCTGTCCCAGAACTTTTAACAATTACAGCATCAAGCATAAGAGGATATTCACGGGGCAAGTATTTTTAATATTTTAAGCTCTAATATAATAAATTTAATTCAATACTTAACAACAATTATACTAAACAAAAATGGAAGTAAACTAAAAAATAATGCAATAATCACAGATGTTGTGCTAGTGGGTTTTACCATCATAATTCCTATATTATTGCTTGTTGTGGATATTGAACTTAATTTAAATGTAGTACCACTTTTTATACTTTTATATATACTTTTTAGATTTTTAAATAGCAATGCACATAAGCTTTATTTAAAAAAAGAAGATAAAGAAATTGAGAAAAAGATAGATAAGAAAAAAACTAAAATAAAAAATATAAAATTAAAGCTTATTTTCTATATTATAATTCTCATGTTAACAGGAGCAATGCTATATATAATAGGAGAAATTTTAGGAAATATATTAGAAAATTTATGTGGAATATTTGAAGTGCCTGAAGTTATAATAGGCATTTTATTAGGCATTATAACAAGTATTCCCGAATTAATAACTTTTTTTGAATCTCAAAAGCATCACAAAAAGAAGGAAAATGATATGTTAGGGGTAATAGAAGCAACAAACAACTTACTAACTTCTAATATCGTAAATTTGTTTATAATTCAAGCACTTGCTATATTAATTGCATAATGTGACTAGATAGTTTTTGAACTACCTAGTCATTTTTTTGTGAAAATTTAACTAAATACTTTAAAAATTCATGATTTTATAATATAATGTTTAATGTAAAAATCTAATCAAGGAGATTTAAATATGAGTAAAAAGAAAAATAAAAGGGTAAACAAAAAAAAGAACAATACAAATAAAAATGCTGTAAGGAAAAATACTACAAAAAAAGAAGAAACAAAAGTAAATCAACTTGTACCAGTGAAGAAAAAAGAGGATAATGAAAAAACAAAAAAGGTAAAAAAGGTAAAAGATAGAAAGAAAAAGGATAAGAAGAAAAAGGAACATAAAATATTAAAGTGGATCATTAGAATAATATTAACACTAATATTAGTTGGAATACTAGTAATTGGTGGCGTAGTAGCTGGTGTTGCTATGGGAGTACTTGGAGGAGACGATTTTAAGATAACTCAAGAAGATTTAATTATAGGTACTTCAAATACAGTTGTTTTAGATAAAGATGGAAATACTATTGCTACACTAGCTGGAGACGAAAAAAGAGAGATTGTTACTTTATCAGAAATGCCAGCATATTTACCAGAAGCGTTTATTTCTATAGAAGACGAAAGATTTAGAGAACATAGTGGTGTAGACTTAAAAAGGACATTATATGCAGCAGCTAAATTTGTGTTAAACAGAGGATCATCATCATTTGGTGGAAGCACAATAACACAACAGCTTGTAAAGAATATTACCAAAGATAAAGAAGATGAAGGAATTGGTGGAATATTAAGAAAAATAAGAGAATGGGTTAAAGCATATAAAATAGAAGAATTTGCATCTAAAGATCAAATATTAGAAACATATTTGAATATACTTTCTATGGGCGGTGGAAGTAAAAATATACATGGTGTTCAACTAGGTGCTAAATACTACTTTAATAAAAATGTAGGGGATTTAAGCTTAGAGGAAGCAGCATTTTTAGCAGGAATAAATCATGCTCCTAATACATATAATCCATTTAAAGACGAAGATGAAGAAGCTAAAGCAGCAAGAATGGAAAAAATAAATAAAAGAACTAAAGTAGTTCTTTCAAAAATGTTAGAACTTGGGAAAATATCACAAGAAGAAAAAGATGCAGCTTATCAAAAAGTTGATGAAGGATTAAACTTTAGCGAAGGATCAATTACACAAAAAGTATATTCATACTATATAGAATCAATGGTAGATGAAATTGTAAATGAATTGGTGGAAAAAAATGATTGGGATGAGGATTTCGCTAGAACTAAGCTAAAAAGTGGAGGATATATAATTTATTCTAATCAAGATACAAAAATACAAGAAAAAATGGAAGAAGAATTTGCAAAAGAAAAATACCAGATACAATCTAAACTTCATCCAGAAAAGCATTCACAAGCAGCAATGGTTGTTATAGAAAATCATACAGGTTATGTATCAGGAGTAGTAGGTAAATTAGGAGAAAAGACCGATGTAGATGGATTTAATTTTGCAACCGATGGAACAGGGAAACAAACAGGTTCTGCTATGAAACCATTAGCGGTAATAGCACCAGCAATTGAAGCAGGAATAATAACAGCAGGTTCAGTTTATGATGATGTACCAACAACTTTTGCTGGAATGAAAAAAGATTGGCCAAAGAATTATGATAATACATATAAAGGACTTTCAACAGTAAGATACACAATAGAAATATCACATAATATTGCACCAGTAGCAATATTAAGTCAGCTTGGAACAGCAAAAGCAGTAAAATTCTTACGTGATATTGGATTTGAATATATAGATCCAGAAAAAGATCAAAATTTAGCATTAGCATTAGGTGGATTAACACATGGTGCAACACCACTTCAAATGACAGCTGGATACTCAATGATTGCTAATGGAGGAGAATATGTTGAACCAACTTTCTTTACTAAAATTGTGGATGCAAATGGAAATACAATATTAGAATCAGAACAAACTAGAAGAAGAGTTATGAGTGAATCTAATGCATATATAATGCAAAATATATTATTCCAACCAGTAGTAGGCCCTAATGGAACAGCAAAATATTGTGGGATAAAAGGCTTTGATATAGGAGCAAAAACAGGAACAACAAATGGAGATTGTGATAGATGGCTATGTGGATTTAGTCCATATTATTCAGCCGTAGTATGGTATGGCTTCGAGGAAAATGAGCTTGTAAAATATAGAGGAAGCCCATCAAATCCTTCTGGCGCATTGTGGGATCCTATTATGGAGTTTATTCATAAAGATTTAGAGCCAAAAAGATTTGATGTACCTAGTGATATAAAAAAGGTAACAATATGTAAAGATTCCGGAAAATTAGTTGGAGAGTACTGTACACAGGACCCTAGAGGAAATAGAACATATACTGAAGTATATGTTAATGGAACTCAGCCAACAGAAAAATGTACTTGTCATGTTAAGTTAAAGGTGTGTGAAGAAGGTGGAACAACAAAACTAGCAAATGATAATTGCCCAAATGCTGTAGAAAAAGTATTTATAACTAGAAAAGATAGTGAGAAAAATGAATCATGGAGAAGGGCAACAGATGCTACATATATGGCTCCTACAGAAACATGTACAACTCATACAAAGAAAGAAGAAAGTAAGGTAGACAACAAAGTTGATAATAAAGTAAACAATAAAGTTGATAACAAGGTAGAAAATAAAGTTGAGAATAAAGTAGATAACAAAGTAGACAATAAGGTTGAGAATAAAGTGGAAAATAAAGTAGATAACAAAGTTGAGAATAAAGTTACTAATACAGTTTCTAATACAGTTTCTAATACTGTAGAAAAGCCTTCTGATAATAATATTAAAAATGTTGTAGATGAAACCAAAAACACAATTACAACAAATGCAAATGTTGTAAATAAAAGCGAGAATAAAGTAGAAGGTAAAAGTGATAATCCATAAATAGAGAAAGGAAAAAGTGATGGATATTAAATTTTATAATACTCTTACAAAACAAAAAGAGGTATTTGTTCCTATAAGTGATAATACAGCTAGAATATATTCATGTGGCCCAACAGTATATAAAAATGCTACTATAGGGAATATGAGAACAAATATATTTCAAGATGTTCTAAAAAGAGTTATTAAGTATAATGGATATAAAATTAAACATGTAATGAACATTACAGATGTTGGGCATTTAGTATCAGATGCAGATGAAGGGGAAGATAAAATGCTTAAATCTGCACGAGAAGAACATAAAAGCCCATTAGAAATAGCAGAGTACTACACAAAATTGTTTTTTAACGATTTAGAAAGATTAAATATAGAAATGCCAGATGTTGTTTGTAAGGCTACAGACCATATAAAAGAAATGATTGAATTTGTAAAGGAATTACTTGACAATGGATATGCCTATGAAACATCTACAGCTATATATTTTGATGTTTCAAAATTAGATGACTATGGAATTTTATCTGGAATTAATTTAAGAGACCAAAAAGCAGGAGCAAGAGTTGAAGTTGATAAAGAAAAGAAAAACCCATATGATTTTGCTCTATGGATAAAAGCACCAGAGAATCATTTAATGAAATGGGATAGCCCATGGGGACCTAGCTATCCAGGGTGGCATATAGAATGCTCTGCAATGGGAAGAAAATACTTAGGAGAGCAATTTGATATACATACAGGTGGAATAGATTTAATACCAACACATCATGAAAATGAAATTGCACAAAGCAAAGGTGCTTGTGGTAAAATTCCTGCTAGATTTTGGATGCATGGTGAATACTTGCTTATAAATGGCGGAAAAATGTCTAAGAGTCTAGGAAATGTATATTTACTGGATGATATAATAAATAGAGGATATGAACCATTAACATATAGATTATTTAGCTATTCATCACATTATAGAAATAAATTGAATTTTACATGGGAAGGTATAGAGTCAGCAGCAAAATCTCTTGAAAGATTAAGAGATGGATACAGAAAGCACTTAAGTGGTAACGATGATGTTGATGACGATATTGTAAATAACTTTGAAGAAAAATTTCATGAAGCAATAAATGATGACTTAAATATGCCTCTTGCAATGGGCATTGTTTGGGAAGTAGTAAGATATGATAAAAAGTCTATAAAACTAGCAGAATTATTAAAGAAATTTGATATAGTCCTTGCATTGGAAGTAGATAAAGAAAAAGAAGAAGAAAACTTACCAAAAGAAATATTAGAATTAATAGAAGCAAGAAAAAAAGCAAGAGAAGAAAAGAACTGGGCAGAATCAGATAGGTTAAGAGATGAACTACAAGAAAAAGGATATAATGTTAAAGATACAAAAGATGGAATGAATGTTGAAAAAATAAGATAAATTTTAAAGGTCATGCACTTTCGAATTATTCTAACATATATTATTATATAGAATAATTTGGAGGTGCATTATTAATGCTTGCTCTATCAATAGGTGGATTCTTAAGCTTTTTAAACTCAGCAGTATTTGTAGTAGGATACATAGTAAATAATAACTTGTTTCCAGAGCCATTAAATGCAGAAGAAGAAAAAGATTATTTAGAAAAGTATGAAAAAGGTGATGAAGAAGCAAGAAATATATTAATAGAAAGAAATTTAAGGTTAGTGGCCCATGTAGCAAAAAAGTATTCAAGTACAAATATATCACAAGATGATTTAATTTCAATAGGAACTATTGGGCTAATTAAAGGAATAAATAGTTTTAACTCTTCAAAAGGTGTAAAACTTGCTACATATGTTGCGAAATGCATAGATAATGAGATATTAATGTATTTAAGAAGTTATAAAAAAGTATCTGCAGAAGTATATTTAAATGAACCTATAGGAAAAGATAAAGATGATAATGAGGTAACATTACTAGAAGTACTAGAAAATGATGAAAAGAGCATTGAAGATGAAATAGATTTAAAAATAAAGATAAAAAAGCTTTATGAAAAAATGAAAAAAGTATTAAAAGAAAGAGAAAGAGTAATTTTAGAAATGAGATATGGATTAAAAGGGGAAAAACCGGTAACACAAAACGAAATTGCTAAAATGCTTGGAATAAGTCGTTCATATGTATCTAGAATAGAAACAAAAGCAATAGGAAAGTTATCAAAAGAAATAGAAGAGTAAAAAAATTGGGGAGGAGGCTCCCCAATTTTTTTCGCTATCTATTAAGTAAATAAATTGCTAAATTTAAATATGTTGCAAATGCTGTCCAAATTAAGTAGGGAATTTGAAGTAACCCAGAAGTTTTATCTTTTTCGTAGAAGGTTTTAATCATAGCAATAATTAAAGCTAGAAGTAGTAGTATCCATAAAAATGCAAAAAATCTTAATTTGAATACAAAGAATGCAATGGGCCATAGGGCATTTACAAATAATTGAGCATAATAAATGGTATTAACCTTTGAATCTACTAATCCTTTACTATCTAGAATTCCATAAGATATTCCCATTAGAATGTACAAAATTGTCCATACAATTGGAAATGCTATACTAGGTGGCGCAAGTGGTGGCTGCTTTAATGTTTCATAATCCATAGAACCAGAAATTAAAAAGCCAACTATCCCACCAACTATAACTGGAATTAAAATTGCTTTTGCATAAGTTTTGAATTTAGACATAATTTCCTCCTAAAATGTTATTTGTAATAGTATATGCATAAGAAAAAACATTATTCTCATTGGGGACGTTTCTAAATTGGGAGTCATTCCCAATTTAGAAACGTCCCCAGTTGGGAATTGTTCCCAATCTGGGACAGACATATATATAAGTGTATTTTTTACTTTAAGCTTTATTCTTCAAAAGTAGTGCAAATATGCTAATTTTATGATATAATATTAACTGCAAATTTTTGAAGGAGAAAACAAATGCTAAATCAATTTTCAAGAACTGAATTATTAATAGGTGAAGCTGGAATTAAAAAACTACAAAAAGCAAAAGTAGCAATATTTGGCTTAGGAGGGGTTGGCTCTTTTGTATTAGAAGGACTAGCTCGTGCAGGTGTTGGAAGTTTTGTACTTGTAGATAATGATGAAATAAGTTTGAGTAATTTAAATAGACAACTTCTTGCAACTCATAAAACAATAGGTAAAGACAAAGTGCAGGTTGCAAAAGAAAGAGTTTTGGAAATAAATCCAGAAGCAAAAGTAGAAATACATAAAGAATTTTTTATGCCAGATAGCAAAGAAATTTTAGATAATTGTATAAGCTACATAGTTGATGCAGTAGATACAGTAACTGCAAAAATTGAATTAGTAGTTAGAGCAAATAAGCTAAATATCCCAATCATTTCAAGCATGGGAACAGGAAATAAGCTTGATCCAACAAAATTTGAAGTAACAGATATATATAAAACTAGTGTATGTCCATTAGCAAAGGTTATGAGAAAGGAATTGAAACTAAGAAATATAGAGCATCTTAAGGTTGTATATTCTAAAGAAGAACCAATAAAAATAGAAAATGTTAAACAGGCTAGTGGAGAAAATACAGCTAAAAAGCAAGTACCAGGAAGTATATCTTTTGTACCATCAGTTGCAGGTCTAATAATAGCAGGAGAGGTTATAAAGGATATAATAAGTAGGGAGAATTAATGGAAAGATACCAAGAAATAGAAAGAAGCCTAATAACTAAATATCGTAAAAGAATTTGGAGACATTTTGTAAATGGTGTTCAAGAATATAGAATGATACAAGAAGGAGATAAAATTGCAGTTTGTATTTCTG
The DNA here is from genome assembly GCA_017469445.1 of Clostridia bacterium. GTDB lineage: Bacteria > Bacillota > Clostridia > TANB77 > CAG-508 > UMGS1864. The sequence goes on along the minus strand of JAFUGK010000015.1, from coordinate 181,126 downwards.
GTGGAAAAGATTCTATGCTACTTGCAAAATGTATGCAGGAGTTGCAAAGACATGGCGGAGAAATGAATTTTGAGTTAGTGTTTTTGTGTATGAACCCAGGATATAATGAAATAAATAAACAAAAAATATTAGAAAATGCTAAAATTCTAAATATACCAATTACAATGTTTGAAACAGATATTTTTAACAGAGTAGTAAATATTGAAGATAGTCCATGTTACTTATGTGCAAGGATGAGAAGGGGATATTTGTATGAAAAAGCAAAAGAACTTGGGTGTAATAAGATTGCATTAGGACATCACTTTGATGATGTAATTGAAACAATACTTATGGGAATGTTTTATGGTGCACAAATGCAAACAATGATGCCAAGAATAAAAAGTACATCACACCCAGGAATGGAATTAATTCGACCTTTATATTATGTTAAAGAGGCAGATATAATAAGCTGGAGAGATAAGAACAATTTAGAATTTATTCAGTGTGCATGTAGATTTACAGAAAACTCTGCTAAAACAAATGGTGAAAATTCTAAAAGAGAAGAAATGAAAAAACTTATAGCAGAGCTTAGAAAAAAATATGAAAATATAGATATAAACATTTTGCGTAGCACAGAAAATGTGAATTTAAACACACTTATTTCATATATACAGGACGGAGAGATTCATCATTTTTTAGATAATTTTAAGGAGGAGTAAAATGGGATTTTTTGAAAAACTAAAAACAGGTCTTGGAAAGACAAAAAGCTCATTTAATGAAAAAATAAATAATGTATTTAGCACTTTTAGAAAAGTAGACGAAGAGCTTTTAGAAGAACTTGAAGAAGTGTTAATAATGTCTGATGTAGGAATGGATACATCTTTAAAAATAATAGATAATTTAAGAACAAGGATAAAAAAGGAAAAAATTGAAGATGAAGAAGCGGTTAAGAAGGCTTTGCAGGAAGAAATGCAGAAAATACTAGATATAGAAAAACCAGAACTTAAGCTAAATACAAAACCTTCTGTAATATTAGTTATAGGGGTAAATGGAGTTGGAAAAACTACTTCAATAGGAAAAATTGCAAATAGACTAAAAAAAGGCAATAAAAAAATATTGTTAGCAGCAGCAGATACTTTTAGGGCAGCAGCTGTAGAACAATTAGAAATATGGGCAAAAAGAGCAACAGTAGATATAGTAAAAAAAGAAGAAGGAGCAGATCCAGCAGCAGTAGTATATGAGGCAATACAAAAAGCAAAACAAGATAATGTAGATATAGTTATTTGCGATACTGCAGGAAGACTTCATAATAAAAAGCATTTAATGGATGAACTTTCTAAAATTCAAAAAGTAATAGACAAGGAACTACCAGGGGCAGATAAAGAAGTTTTATTAGTAATAGATGCATCAACTGGTCAAAATGCAATTGAACAAGTAAAAGCATTTAACGAAACTACAAAAATCACAGGACTTGTACTTACAAAATTAGATGGAACAGCAAAAGGCGGAGTTGTAATAGGTATTGTAGACAGAAACCATATTCCTGTAAAGTTTATAGGCGTTGGAGAGCAAATAGATGATATGGAGTTATTTAATAGCGAGGACTTTGTAAAAGCAATAATATAAAAAGGAGAGATGCAAGTGAAAAAAAGTAATTATAAATTTAGAGTAATACTGGTTTTATTGTTTATTGCTATAGCTGGTATTTATATGTTTATAAGATTAAGAGGAGAATATTTAAGTATTCTTTCAATTGGTCAAAATTATATTGAAGTATTCAGTAAAACAATTAAATATCAATATATAGTTATGGGGATAAATTTTGTGATATTATTTTTAGCATTATATTTTACAACAGTATTTATAAAAAAGGGCTTAAAAAAATTTTTTGAAGAAGACAAAATTGAAATGCCAAAACTTCCTAATAAATCTATTTCTTTAATATTGGGAGTAATACTTAGTATTGCCATAAATCCATTTATAGTTGAAAAAATAATGCTTGCACTTAATTCTGCTCAATTTGGAATTACAGATCCAATATTTAATATAGATATAGGATTTTACATATTTAATAAACCTTTTATTGAATTAATATTAATATATATAATATTGTTATTTATCTTGCTTTCAATATATATTGCAATATATTATATAATTGTTTTCAACAGATTTTTTGATGGTATAAATTTGGAAACATTAAAAAAGAATACTGCAATAAAACAAATAATATTTAATGTAATGGTTATAGTTTTTGCTATTGCAGGTTTAACATTTGTTGGCTCATATAATGTAATATTTGATAAATCTATACAGACAGCTTCTGATGTTTATATATATGGAGGAGGATTAACAGATGTTACAATAAAAGTTTGGGGATATAGAATTTTAGCTGTAATTATGCCAATTGCTGTATTTGTTGGAATAAAATTTATATTAAAAAGTCAAAGAAGAAAAGCTGTAACATCTTTATTAACAATACCGGCATTTTTAGTTCTTTTATTCATAATTATGACAGGATTTCAATTAATAGTTGTAAATCCTAATGAATTAGATAGAGAGAAGGAATATATTGCAAAAAATATTGAATATACAAAACAAGCATATAATATAAATATTGAAGAAATAGAATTAACTAATAGCGGAAATCTAAATAGTGAGCAATTAGAAGAATATAAGACTTTATTTAATAATATTCCAATAATAACACAAAATGTTATTTTAGATAGTTTAGAAGAATATCAAACAAGTACAGGTTACTATTCATATAGAAATGTTGCACTTGCAAAATATAATATAGATAACGAGGAAACCCTTTGCTATATTGCACCAAGGGAAATAGTAAGCGATAATGGGAGAACATATAATACAAGAACATATGAATACACACATGGGTATGGAGCTATAATTGCATCTGCATCTAAAATCGATGAAGATAAAAATATAGTGTACATACAAAAAGGATTAGGTGGAGACAATAAAATAAATGTTACAGAGCCACGTATATATTTTGGACTTCAAACAAACCAAACAATAATTACAAATGTTAATAAAAATAAAGAGTATGACTATCCTATAACAAGTAGTACAAACGCTGAAAATGTGTATGAAGGTGCAGCTGGAATTAGTTTAAATTGGCTAGATAGACTTATTTTAGGTATACATACTGGAGATATTAATATTGTGTTTAATAGCAATATTAACGAAAATAGTAAAATAATTACTAACAGAAACATAATAAAAAGAGCAACAACACTAATGCCATATTTTATATACGATGAAAATCCATATATGGTAATAACATCAGAAGGAAGACAAGTGTGGGTGTTAGATGCATATACCACATCTAACTCATATCCATATTCACAAGAAGCTTTAATAGAAGTAGATAATGTTAAAAATAAAATTAATTATATAAGAAATTCAGTAAAAGTTTTAATAGATGCTTATGATGGTACAATAAAGTTTTATATAACAGATAGCACAGATCCAATAGTAATGGCATATAGAAATATATATCCTGAATTATTTATGGATAAAGATGAAAAGATACCACAAGAAATAGCTGAGCATATTGTATATCCACAATTTTTATATAATGTTCAAGCAGAAATGCTTAACTTATACCATAATGTACAAACAGAAGTATTATACAGAAATGATGATGTATGGAGTATAGCCAAAACCACTGCAAATAAAGTTTCTACAACAGGTAATGGAATAGCAATGCCATCATATTATACTATGGTAAAAACAGTAAATTCTGAAAAAGAAGAATTAGGTTTGGTTATTCCATATACAAAATACAATAAACAAAATATAGTTGCATATTTAGTAGGAGAATATAATGGAGATAATGTTTTAAAATTGTATAAATTTAATTCAGATAGTGGTGTGTTAGGAACAATGCAATTAGAAAATCAAATAGAACAAGATGGAGCTATTTCAAATGAATTAAGTAATTTAAATGTAATGGGAACAAAAATTATAAAAAATATGATAATAGTACCAGTAAACAATACTTTATTATATGTGGAACCAGTATATCAAGTTTTATTGAATGAATCGCAAGTTCCAAGATTAAGTAAAGTAATAGTAGCAAGTGGAAATAAAATAGCAATTGGAAATAACATTGAAGATGCAATAGAACGTTTGGTATCACAAGAGGCATCAAGAATAGAAATAGAAAATACAGAAGAGGAAGAAGGACTAATAGAAGCAATAATTAAGGCAAACAAAAACTTAGAACAATCAAACAGTAATAATGACTGGGAGCTAATAGGAAAAGATATAACAAGATTACAAGCATTGATTAAACAATTAGAAACATTGATGGAACAGAAAAATAAAGAAGCGGAAGATATCCAAGAGCAAGCTGTAATGAATGAAACAACTGTAAACACAATAACTAACACAATTAAAGAAGAAAATTAATGTGAATAATAATTACATAAAAGACCACCATAATAAAAGGTGGTTTTTTATGTCTTTTAGAAAGTTAAGGAAGCAAGTAGAAGAACTAAATAAAGTGATGCAAATAGCAAACATAGAAGAAATTATATACATTTTAGGAGATAAAAAGAAAATGTTTTTTAGAAATGTATTAGCAGGAATAGGGAGAGGAATAGGAGTTGGAATTGGAGTAACATTAATAACCGCAATAATAATATATTTCCTTCAAAAAATAGTATTACTTAACATTCCTTGGATAGGCAACTTCGTATCAGACATAGTAGAAATAGTTCAGCGAAAGCAATATTAGTTGGGGACGTTTCCAAATTGGGAACCATTCCCAATTTGGAAACGTCCCCAGTTGGGAGTTATTCCCAACTGGGGACAGAGGTATATTTTTTTCTACTTGAAAAAACTTACAAAATATCATATAATCTAGGCAAATATTTTTGTTGGGGTATAGAATATGATAAACACTTTACATATAGAAAACATTGGAATTATAGAAGATTTAAGTATAGATTTAGATGAAGGGTTTAATGTACTAACAGGTGAAACTGGCGCAGGAAAAACTTTAATTATAGATTCTATACAAATTTTAGCAGGTGGAAGGTTTTCTAAAGAAATGATTCGTACAGGTGAGCCTAGTTCTTTTGTGGAATTAAGTTTGTATCTTCCAAACCAAGGATTTGAAGATGATACTGTAATTATTTCAAGAGAAACAAATTTATCTGGTAAAAATATATGCAAAATAAATGGTAGAATGGCTACAGTAGCAGAGCTTCGTGATTTTATGAAAGATGTTATAGATATTCATGGGCAACATGATAATCAATCTATTTTAGAAAAGGAAAAGCATGTTGGATATCTAGATAAATTTGCAGGAGAATCATTACTTAAACTAAAAAAAGAATATACAGAATTATATAATAAAAGAGCAGAATTAGAGCAGGAACTTAAAAATAATTATGGCGATGAAAAAGAGAAACAAAGAAAAGTAGATTTACTAAAATATCAAATAAATGAGATAGAGTCTTCTAACTTGAAGATAGGTGAAGAGGAAGAACTGAATTCTAAAAGACAGATTATGCTTAATTCAGAATTAATAACAGAAAATATAAAATCTGCAGATTATAGTATAAATGAAGTAAGTTTAGAAAATGTAAGTACTGCAATGAGGAGTTTAGAAAAAATTGCGTCTCTAGATGAAAAGTATAGTAATGTTTTAGAACAAGTAAGAACAACATATTACGAATTAGAAGAAGTAGGGAGAGATTTAGCAAGTTTAAATGAAGACAATAGTTTTGATGAAGAAGAAAGAAATAGAGTAGAAGAAAGGCTAGATTTAATATTTTCGTTAAAAAGAAAATATGGAAATAGTATTGAAGAAATATTAGAATATTTAGAAAAAATAAAAAAAGAGTTATATGAGATAGAAAATTTAGAAGAATATACAAACAAGCTAAAACAAGAAATAAAAAGTATAGAAAAGGACATGCTTGAACTTTCAAATAAAATGCATGAAATTAGAGCAAAAGTAGCACAAGAGTTAGACGAAAAAATAACATTAGAACTTGCAGACTTGGAAATGAAGAATGCAAGGTTTAATGTAAATATAGAAAGAGTGGAGGACTTCAATAAAACAGGATTAGATGATGTTGAATTTTTAATTGCAACAAATTTAGGAGATGTATTTAAACCATTAATAAAAATAGCATCTGGAGGAGAAATGTCTAGAATAATGCTAGGAATCAAAAAAGTTTTGGCAGATGTAGACAATGTCCCTGTATTAGTATTTGACGAGATAGATACAGGAATAAGTGGAATGGCTGCTAATAAGGTCGCAGAAAAACTAAAGGCAATTTCTAAAAAACATCAAGTTTTATGTATAACACATTTAGCATCAATAGCTGCAAAGGGCGATAATAATTATTATATAAGTAAAGAAGTTCAAAATGGAAAAACTATTACAAAAGTAGAAAAACTAGATTATGATAAAAAAGTAGCTGAAATTGCTAGAATTGCAAGTGGGGAAGTTACAGAAATTTCACTTAAACATGCTAGAAGTTTAATGGATAAGGAGTAAATAATGAGGCTAGATAAATTTTTAAAAATGAGTAGAGTTATAAAAAGAAGAACAGTTGCGAATGAGGCTGCAGACAATGGTAGAGTTAGTATAAATGGAAAAGTTGTAAAGCCAAGTTATGAAGTAAAAGTAGGAGATATTGTAGAGATAAAATTTGGAGACAAAGTATCTAAATTTGAAATTATAAGAATTCCAAGTTCTGTAAATAAGAATATTGACGAATATATAAAATTATTATAAATATAGTTTTTGAAAGAATTGAGGGGATTTTTAGGCAAACAAACGAGGAAAATACGAGGCGTATGAAGATACGTCGCAGTATTTTCGAGTGCAGTTTAACGACAAAATCACCCAATTATTTCAAAAAAAAAGGAGGTGCAACAAATGGGAAACTTTGTACACTTACACGTTCACAGCGAATTCAGCCTGCTAGATGGAGCAAATAGAATAAAAGATTTACCTGTAAGAGCAAAAGAACTTGGTATGGATGCAATTGCACTTACAGATCATGGCGCAATGTATGGAGTAATAGATTTTTACAAAGAATGTAAGAAAAATGGCATTAAACCCATAATAGGCTGTGAAGTTTATGTCGCTCCTAGAAGTAGATTCGACAAAGAACCTGGAATTGATAATAAATATTCACATTTAATTTTACTTGCTAAAGATAAAATGGGTTATCAAAATTTAATAAAATTAGTTTCAGCAGGATTTATAGATGGCTTTTATTATAAACCAAGAATAGACAAAGAAATTTTAGAAAAATATCATGAAGGAATAATTGCATTAAGTGCATGCCTAGCTGGAGAAGTAAATCAAAATATTTTAAATGGAGATATGGAAAAGGCAAAAGCTGTTGCTACTTGGTTTAAAAATTTATTTAAAGAAGACTATTATTTAGAGCTTCAAAATAATGGAATAAAAGAACAAGTAATGGTAAATCAAAAATTAGTTCAAATCGCTCGTGAATTAAATATACCACTTGTTGCGACAAATGATGCACATTATTTAAAAAGAGAAGATGCATATAACCATGAGATACTATTATGTATCCAAACTGGAAAAACAATGAAAGATCCGGATAGAATGAGGTTTGATACAGATGAGTTATATATTAAAAGTCCGGAAGAAATGATAGAGTATTTTAAAAATATTCCTGAAGCAATAGAAAACACAGTTAAAATAGCAGAAAAATGCAATGTAGAATTTGAATTTGGTGTAACAAAACTTCCAAATTATGATGTACCACCAGAATTTAAAACACATGCTGAATATTTTAGAAAACTTTGTGATGATGGAATTAGAAATAGATATGGAGATAAGCCATCTAAAGAAGTTTTAGATAGATTAGAGTATGAAATTAGTGTGATAGAAAAAATGGGATATGTAGACTATTACCTAATAGTATGGGACTTTATTAATTATGCAAAATCTCAAAATATATCTGTTGGCCCAGGACGTGGCTCTGGAGCCGGCTCAATTGCTGCATATGCAATAGGAATAACAGATATAGATCCAATAAAATATGATTTACTTTTTGAAAGGTTTTTAAACCCTGAAAGAATTAGTATGCCAGATTTTGATATAGACTTTTGCTATGAAAGAAGACAAGAGGTTATAGATTATGTTGCAAGAAAATACGGAGAAGACCATGTAGCGCAAATTATAACGTTTGGAACAATGGCTGCAAAAATGGTTATAAGAGATGTAGGAAGAGCATTAGACATTCCATATGCAGAAGTAGATAAACTTGCAAAAATGATTCCTTTTGAGATTCATATAACAATAAAAAAAGCACTAGAGCAAAATGTGGAATTAAGAGAAAAATATGAAAATGATGAAGAAGTTAGAAATTTATTAGATATATCTATGGCACTAGAAGGAATGCCAAGACAGGCATCTACACATGCATGTGGGGTAGTTATAACAAAAGATCCAGTCGATACATATGTACCGCTATATGTAAGAGATGGAGCAATTTCTACTCAATATATAATGACAACATTGGAAGAATTAGGTCTTTTAAAAATGGACTTTTTAGGGCTAAGAACACTAACAGTTATTTCTGATGCTATCAAACTTGTTAAAGAATGTAGGGGAATAGATGTTAAAATTGATAATGAAATGAATGATCCAGAAGTATATAAATTATGGGCTGAAGGGAAAACATCTGGAATTTTCCAATTTGAAAGTGCTGGTATGACAAATTTTATGAAAGAATTAAAACCAGATGGCTTGGAGGATATTATAGCAGGAGTTTCACTATATAGACCTGGACCAATGGATCAGATTCCAAGATATATTAAAAATAAATTACACCCAGATAATGTAGAATATACTCATCCTGCATTGGAGCCAATTTTAAATGTAACATATGGATGTATGGTTTACCAAGAACAGGTAATGCAGATAGTTAGGCAACTTGCAGGCTATTCACTTGGAAGAGCAGATTTAGTTAGAAGAGCTATGGGTAAGAAAAAGCTTGATGTTATGGCAAAAGAAAGAGAAAATTTTATTCATGGATTGGTAGACGAAAATGGCAATGTAGTTATACCTGGCTGTGTTAGAAATGGTATAGATGAGCAATCTGCAAATAAAATATTTGATGAAATGGCTGAATTTGCAAAATATGCATTTAATAAGTCACATGCAGCTGCATATGCAGTTGTGTCATACAGAACAGCATATTTAAAAAGATATTATCCAGAAGAATTTATGGCAGCCACATTAAATAGTTTTCTTGGAAATTTAGATAAAGTACCTGAATATATTGATGAATGTAGAAAACTGGGAATAGAAATATTAAAACCAAATATAAATAAGAGTTTTACGAAATTTACAGTAGATAATAAAAAAATACGTTTTGGACTTGGAAGTGTTAAAAATGTAGGAATTGCAGCAGTTGATGCAATTGTTGCAGAAAGAGAAAAAAATGGAGAATATAAGAGCTTTACAGATTTTTGTGAAAGAATACAAAGTGAAGCTGTTAATAAAAAATGTATTGAATGTTTAATAAAAGCAGGAGCATTTGATGATTTTGAACAAACAAGGAGTACATTGGTTGCATCTTTTGAAGGAATAATAGATACAATAAGTGATTCTAGTAAAAAAAGTATGGCTGGACAAGTTACAATGTTTGATATTGGAAGTCAAGATGAAAAATTAGAAGAAATAAAATATACTTTTAATAATATAAAAGAGTATTCTGAAAGAGAACTTTTAAAATACGAAAAAGAAATGTTAGGAATATACATTTCAGGTCATCCACTAGATAAATTAAGAAATGAAATACAAAAATTTGCTAATATAAATACAATGCAAATGGCTAAAATGAAGGAAGAAAACGATTTATCAGCAGATGGAAAGAATGTTAAATTTGCTGGAATAATAACATCAGTAAAGAAGAAATTTACTAAAAATAATACAAGAATGGCATTTGTGACAGTTGAAGATTTGTATGGAGCATGTCAAGTAATTGTATTTGAAAACTGTTATGCGCAATGTGCAAACTTATTAGTTGAAGATTCAATTGTTGTTGTTGAAGGAAGACTTAGCATTAGAGAAGATGATGACACAAGTATAGTCGCACGAGAAATTAAGGAATTAAAGGAAAATAAGCAAAGAGTACTTAGCTTGAATGTTACAGATTTGACAGAAGAAGAAAAAGTAAAATTACGAGGCGCAATAAGATTTTTTATGGGTGACAGAAACAACATTTTATTGCAAATAGAAAATGGAACTATAGAGTCAAATGCTGGAGCAATATATTTAACTGATGATATTTTAAAAGAGTTTGAAGAATTAATAGGACAAGATAGGGTAAATATAAAATAGAGAAGTTTTAAACTTCTCTATTAAAATTGCCATTTGTATAATCTTTTCCCTCAAGTCTTTCATGTTTTTTTACAGTATTAATTATATTATTAATTTCTTTAATATTTTCATCTAGAATATCAATTCTATAATGTCCTAAACTATGTCCATATGGACTAATTGATGTAATTTTACTATTATATAATGTTGAAACAGTTGTGGTATTATCAGGTACAATTTTAAAATTAAAGCCCATTCTATCTTTTAAATAATAGTTTCCATTTGCACAATATTTTTTACATTCACCATAGCATTTATTAGACTTACCAAGCAAACAATAATTCATTGTCATTATAGGAGTATTGCCATAAACTATAATTTCTGAACTATTTTTCAAACAATCGGCTATAGCTATATTACTTAATTCAGGAGATAAAGTTATATCTTTAATTCCAATTGCATTGAGTTCTTCTATTGTATAGTTGTTAAAAATATTTAAGGTGTAATTACCAATAAAGTCATATTTACTTTTATATTTTTCTAGTAAAGAAATGTCTGATATATTAGAAATAACAAATCCATTAATTTTAAATTTATTTAATACTTTATCAATTTTGGTAAGTACAAATTTTTTATTATTCTCTCTTATTATACTAGGTAAATAAATATATAAATCAGTATTTAAATTGTTAATAATTTGTGAATTGCTTTCGTCAATAAAACAATTTAAAGGCAAATAGATTCTATCAACTTGTTCTAATTTTGTATAATCTTGATTAATATTTATTTTGTTTAGTAACAAAGAAATTTTTTCATCTTTGCTACTATAATTACTAAATTCCTTAAAAGAATATGAAACAGGAACTCTTGATATCTTGGCTGTGGCTATTTCGGTAATTTTAGTAATAATATTTCTTCTTAACTCATTTAATTTACCAATGCTTGATATGTATAAATTATTATCTATATCTACATCTATTTCTTTAAAATAAAAATTGGTATTACCTGTCTTTGAAAATTGTTCAATAATTCTTTCCTGTGTAATAGGTGAATTCAAAGCAGCTTGAGGAATTAATTCGCTTTCTAAAGATATTTTAATATTATTATAAATACTATTGCTATCTACAATAGGTAAAGCTTCCACATGAATAGGAGTTCCAGACTTTATATATATGTTGGCATGTAGCGGAATTTTTATATTTTCTTTTTCAAAAGAAGAATTAGCAATTTCATTAAGAGTTTTACTTTCTACTTTGTATAATTTGCCACCAACATCTATTTTTCCTTTAATTCTACCAATCCAAACAGTTCCAGACGATGCTGATTTAACATTTTTTCCATTTTGAAGTAGTTCAGAAACATTATATTTATTTTCTTCACTATTCATCATTATACTATCACCAATAGATACTTCATTATATAATTCAACTTCAAGGTATGTTTTGCTAGGAATATATTTTTTTATTGTTCCAATACAAATTCCCATATTGTTAGATTTTTCCTTAAAAACTAAATTTTTATTTATATCATCTAAATGACCATTTGAAAAGCCACCACGGTTAAATACTTGAAGTAAATCACTTTTGTCGTTATCTTCTATAATATATGAATCATTATTCAATATTTTATCTAGATATTTCCTATAAATTCTAGTAACTGTTGCAACATATTCTGGAGTTTTCATTCTCCCTTCAATTTTGAAACATTTTACTCCTGCTTTTACAAGCGTAGGAAGTAACTCTAATCCACATAAATCACGAGGACTTAGTAAATAACCTTTATCCATTAAGTTATTATTTTCATCTATCAATTCATAAGGTAAACGGCAGGGTTGAGCACATCTGCCACGATTACCAGAACGGCCACCAATCATACTAGAAAATAGACATCTACCAGAATAAGACATACAAAGCGCACCATGAATAAATACTTCTATTTCAATATTAGAATTTTTGCAAATATATTCTATTTCAGAAGTAGATAGTTCCCTAGCAAGTACCACTCTGCTAAAGCCTAAATCTTCTAATAATTTAACACCATCTAAATTGTGAACAGTCATTTGAGTACTTGCATGAATTGGAAGATTTGGGAAGTTTTTTATTAAAAATTTAGCTAATCCTAAATCTTGTACAATAATTGCATCTATTCCAAATTCATAAGCTTTACTTGCAAGATTAACAGCATCTTCAAATTCATCATTTTTTATTAAAGTATTTAATGTAAGATGTGTTTTTACGTTTCTTAATTTAGCATAGGCTATAGCTTCTTTTAATTCGGCTAAATCAAAATTTTTAGCTGAAGCTCTTGCACTAAAGGAAGATGCACCAAAATAAACACTATCCGCACCATTCTGAACAGCTGCTTTTAAACATTCAAAATCACCAACAGGTGAAAGTAATTCTGGAATAACCATTTTTAACATCCTTTCTAAATTGTATTGACATTAATATTGTAACACATTTTTAGGAAAAAGCATAATATATCCTATAAAATAGGAAAAGGGGGAGTATAAGATGCCAGAGGAAAGAAATTGTGGTTGCACAGGTGGAATTTTTGGCGGAGATGGATGCGATAGCCAAATATTATTTTTCATAATTATATTCTTGTTATTATTTACAAACTTTGGATGCTGTGGAAGAAACTAAACATATTATTACATTATTAAAAAAGATACTAAAGTGCCATTCTAAGTAGGCTCTAATATTACTAGATAAAAATCTTAAGAAAGACCACCCTTTTATGGGTGGTTACTTATATGCATAAAAATAATTTTAAAAATAGTATTCAAAAATAAAAAATAATGATATAATAACAACTAAACAAAAGACCTTTAGAAAGGATGTTATATATATGGGAAAAATTGTTTTATTAGATGAACTTACAATAAACCAAATAGCAGCAGGAGAGGTTATAGAAAGGCCAGCATCAGTCGTTAAAGAGATGGTAGAAAACTCAATTGATGCAGGGGCAACAAATATATACATAGATGTAAAAGATGGAGGAATTACAAGCATTAGAATTGCTGACAATGGAAAAGGAATTGCTGCAGATGATATGGAAATGGCTTTTGAAAGACATGCTACAAGTAAAATAAGAACAGCAGAAGACTTAAATACTGTGAAGTCTATGGGGTTTAGAGGTGAAGCTTTAGCAAGTGTGGCATCTATTGCGAATGTTGAAATGATATCTAAAACAGAAGATGAAGAGTTTGGACAAAAGCTAGTTATAGAAGCAGGAAATATATTAGAAAAAGGTGAGGTTGGAGCTGGTATAGGAACAACAATTACTGTAAGAAATTTATTTTTTAATACACCAGTTAGATATAAATTTTTAAAGAAAGATTATACAGAATCTGGATATATAGAAGATGCAATAACAAGATTAGCACTTATTAACCCTAATATTGCATTTAAATTTACAAACAATGATAAAGTGGTTATTCAAACAACAGGAGATGGCAATGTTAAGAATTGTATTTATAGCATATTTGGAAAAGATATTGCAAATGGAATTATAGATTTAAATTATGAATTCGAAGGAATTAAAATTACAGGGGTAATTGGAAAACCTACTATTGCAAGAAATAACAGAACAAATCAAATGTTTTTTATAAATAAAAGATATGTAAAAGATAAAACTTTATCTGCAGCTATTGAACAAGCATATAAAGGAATGCTAACTGTGGGAAAACATGCATTTTGCATAGTAAATATAGATATGGACCCAAGTGAAGTGGATGTAAATGTACACCCAGCTAAATTAGAGGTTAGATTTAAAGAAGAAAATAAAGTATTTAAAGCTATATACCATGCAGTCAAGGAAAGCTTATTAAATACAGATTTAGTGGTTCATGCAGGTCAAGAAGAAAAAACTACAAATGATTTATTGCCACAATATAATGAAAAAATCGAAGAAAATACAGATAGTAGAAATAAATTTACCAGTTTATTTAAAAGGAAAAACCAAAGTGTAAATTGGGATAAAGAAGAGGTAAATAGCAGAGTAAATTTGGTAGAAGAATTATACAGACAAAAAAAAGAAGGAGCGGGAGCGAACACATCTAACTTGACTGAAAATAATTCAGAAGCAAACATTTCTCAAGATGTAGGGACGACTATAAGTCAACCAGGAGAAGAGATCAATAATAAAGCTGCTACAACAGAATCTGAAGTAAAATTAAATTTTGAAGAAATGTATGAAAAAACATTTGGAAAGAAAATACCAGATAAATTAAAAGAAGAACAAGAACAATATAATGTAGATGTGATAACAGAGGTTTCTCATTCAACTGAAAACAATACAAATATTACTCAAGATACAGAGGCGAGCATCACTCGCTTAGAAAATAGCGATAATGCTGAAACAAATAAAGAAGAACAAGTACCAGCAGAGAACTTATCTATGTTTGAAAATCAAGTAGATAATGTAGAGCCAGTAAAATACAAAATTATAGGGATTGTATTCTTAACATATATAATACTAGAGGTTGGCAATGAAATGTTTATGATAGATCAACATGCTGCACATGAAAGAGTATTATATGAAAAAATAAAAAAGAATTTTTATGATAATAAAGAAAAGGAATCTCAACTTATGCTTTTACCAGATATAATAAATTTAAGTCATAAAGACTTTGAAATAGCAAGAGCAAATTTTGAGATGTTTGAAAAAGCAGGATTTACATTAGAAGAATTTGGAGAAAACACAATTAAGCTTACAGGTGTACCTAATATTTGCATAGATTTAGATACAAAAGAGCTTTTCTTAAATATTTTAGATGAAATAGGAACAGTTTCTGTAACATCAAAGCAACAAATAGAAGAAAAATTTATAGCAACAGTTGCATGCAAGTCTGCCGTGAAAGCAGGAATGGTTTTACAGCACCAAGAAGTAGAAGCATTAATGGACGAATTATTTAAATTACCTAATCCATATACATGTCCACATGGAAGACCTACAACAATTAGAATGAGCAGAACAGATTTAGAAAAGAAATTTAAAAGAATACAGTAGAAAGATGAATATATAAAAATAAATGTAGTGGCGAGCAAAACTCGTCCAAAAGGAAATAAAATGGACAAACCAAAAGTAATTGTAATTGTAGGGCCAACTGCTTCAGGAAAAAGTGCATTAGCTTTAGAACTTGCAAAGAGAATAAATGGGGAAATAATTTCTTGCGATTCTATGCAAATATATAAAGAAATGGATATAGGAACTGCAAAACCTACTAAAAAAGAACAAGAACAAGTACAACATTATCTTGTGGATTTTTTATCTCCAAGTAGTAGATATAATGTTTCTGATTTTAAAAAAGATGCAGAAGTAAATATTGAAAAAGTTTTAGAAAAAGGCAAAGTACCAATAGTGGTTGGAGGAACAGGGCTATATGTAAATGCACTTATTTATAATATTAATTATTTAGAAGAAGAGTATGATGCAAGTTATAGAGAAGAATTAGAAAATAGAGCAGATATAGAAGGCTTAGATAGTTTATATAAAGAAGCAATGCAAATTGATAAAGAAGCAACACAAAAAATCAGCAAGAATGATAGAAAAAGAATATTAAGAATTTTGGAAATTTATAAAAAAACAGGACGTACAAAAACAGAACAAGATAAGTTATCTATACAAGATGAACCCAAATATAATTATTTGATGTTTGGCATAAATATAGAAAGAGAAATTCTATATGAAAGAATAAATCAGCGTGTAGATAAAATGATAGAAGAAGGCTTAATTGAAGAAGTAGAAAACATATATAAAAAATACAATGAATTTCCAACTGCAATGCAAGCAATAGGATATAAGGAAGTAGTTAGCTATTTAAATGATGAAATATCAAAAGGATATATGATAGAAAAAATAAAAATGGAAACAAGAAGGTATGCTAAACGCCAGTTAACTTGGTTTAGAAAAAACAAAAAAATATATTGGCTAAATGGACTTGAAAATATGCAAAATAATATAAAGATTATTTTGGAGGAGTATAGTGGAAAAAAAGAACAAGAAAGTTAAGAAAAAAGGCAAATCTAGTATGCTTATAGAAATTATAATATTGCTTATTATAGTAGGAGTAATAGTCCTTTATTTGGGAAATATAATGTATGATTGGATAAAACAACCAACAAATGTATTTTTAATAGAAAATGGAGAAATTACTCAAGAAGAAACTTCTATAGGATATATTATAAGAGAAGAAACTGTAGTGCAAGGGGAAAATCCTCAAAATGGTATTCTACAAATAAAAACAGAAGGACAGAGAGTAGCTAAAGGAGATGCTATGTTTAGATATTTAAATTCTTCTGAAGATAGCATAAAAGCAGAAATTGCCAATGTGGATTCGCAAATACAAGGCGTAATGGATACAAATGCAACAGCTTCACTTAGTGAAGTAAAATCATTAGATGCTCAAATAAAAAATGATATAGATATTTTATATAAAAATAATGATATTCAAAAGATTAAAGAATATAAGCAAGAAATAGACTCTGTAATAACAAAGAAAACAAGAATACTTGCAGAGGCAAGCCCATCAGGAAGTGAACTTAGGACATTAATTCAAAAAAGAGACGAATTAGAGAATACATTAAAAGCTAATTCGGAATACATAAAAGCACCATTAAGTGGAATAGTATCATATAGAATAGATGGATTAGAAGAAAAATTAACAACAACAGATTTAACATATTTAAATAAAAAAAATTTAGAAGAAATAAACTTAAAAAATGGACAGATAGTAGGAGAAAATAACGAAAAAGGGAAAATTATAAATAATTTTGAATGCTATGTTGCTTCAAATCTGACGTCAGACCAAGCTAAAAATGCAAGAGTAGATGATAAAGTGAAATTAATATTATCAAATTTAAAGGAAATTTCAGCCACAATATCGTATATTAATATAGAAGAAGACGATTCTAGAACAATTGCATTTAAAATTACAAATAATATAGAAGAATTAATTAAATATAGAAAAGTTTCAATAGAAGTTATCTGGTGGAACTATAAGGGATGGAGAGTACCTAATACAGCTCTGATTTCAGAAGATGGAAAAACTTATGTTATGCGAAATAGAGCAGGATATTTGGACAAGATATTGGTAAAAATATTAAGACAGAATGAAAATTATACAATATTAGATAGATATACAACAGATGAATTAAAAGAAATGGGATATACTTCTAAAGAAATAAGTAACATGCCTAAAATATCACTATATGATGAGATTTTAATAAATCCAAATTCTTAAATAAATATTACAGTAATGTTACAGAAATGTTATTTTTACATTACAATGCAAAAAACTATTGACAAATTTTTTGAAAAGTTAGATACTATATATATCAAAACTAAGGAAAATTGTGGGAGGTATTCGTATGGCAGGAGCTATAATGAACAAAGTATTAGATTTTTTAGGGGTAGAACAAGAAGAATATGATGATTATGATGTACAAGAGGAAAATAATTATCAATATGGACAAGAAGAGGAAGAAGAAGAAACAAGAGAAAAGAAATTTTTTGGAATAGGAAAAGGAAAAGTTGTAAACATGGCACAAACTCAACAAGTTAAGATGGTTGTGTTTCAAGTAACATCTTTTGAACAATCTGAAACAATTTGCAATATGCTAAAACAAAAACAATCTGTTATTGTTAGCCTAGAGTATGTAAATAAAGATGTGGCAAGAAGAATAGTAGATTTTATCAGTGGAAGTGTACATGCATTAGATGGTCATATTCAAAAAGTTTCAAATGCAATATTTGTAGTTGCACCATTCAACTATGAGATTTCAAATGAATTAGCTAGAGAAGAAATTAAAAGTAAACTATCAGTATCTTGGCTAAAAAATAACAATAACAATGGATTCTAGTATTTAATTGAATTAGGAGGCATATCTTATGTTAACACCTTTAGACATAGAAAATAAAAAATTTTCAAAGCAAATGATGAACGGTTATAGTGTTAGCGAAGTCGATGATTTTTTAGACGATTTAACAGCAGATTATGAAAAATTATATAAGGAAAATGCAGAATTAAAAGATAAATTGGATGCTGCTTCAAATAATTTAACACAGTATAAGTCTATAGAAACAACTTTGCAAAATACATTAGTCATGGCACAAAGCACAGCAGAAAATGTGCAAAATGTTGCTAAGCAAAAGGCTGAACAATTAATTAAAGAAGCAGAAGCAGAAGCAAAGCAATCTGTTTTGGAATTAGAACAAGAAATCATATTAAAACAAAGAGAGCTAGAGAATACCAAGAAACAATTCGATATATATAAAGCTAAAATGGAATCTTTATTAATTTCTCAATTAGAACTTCTAAAAGAAATAAATGCTGAATAATGAAAAAATGATTAAGCGGGGCTTTTGCAACCCCGCTTTTTGAAACTGTATAAAATGGAAATATTAAACAAATTTAACAAGTATTACATAATTATTAAATATATATTACAATTCTGTAATTACTATTGACATATGAAATAAAAATTATACAATATATGTGTATGATTAGAGGTGCTTTATGAGAATTATAAGTGGAAAAGCAAGAGGAACGAAACTATATACATTAGAAGGTATAAAAACAAGACCTACACTCGACAGAGTAAAAGAGCCACTATTTAGTATAATAACTGCAAAACTACTTGATGCCGAGGTACTAGATCTATTTGCTGGAAGTGGCGCTTTAGGAATTGAAGCCTTAAGTAGAGGAGCAAAAAATGTAATACTCTGTGATAATTCTAAAGATGCAATTGATGTAATAAACAAAAACCTGGAAAAAACAAGATTAAATGCACAAGTTGTTAATAGCGATTATGAAAAATGTTTATCAAGTTTAAAAAGTAATAAATTTGATTTGATATTTTTAGATCCACCATATAAAACTGACTATATTGAAAGAGCGATAAATAAAATATTAGAGTATGATATACTAAAAAAGGATGGGCTAATAATTGCTGAAACCGATAATCAAGATAAAATAGAAAAAATAAAAAACTTAAACATAGAAATAAAAGATATAAGAAAATATGGAAGGGCAATTCTAATATTTTTAAATCGAAAGGGGTAAGACCATGGAAATTTTTACATTGCTAGAAACTTTAGAAGATATTTTAGAAAGAAGTAAAACAATACCTTTTACACGTAAAGGAATTGTAGAAAAAACAGAATTACTTGATATTATAAAGGAAGTTAGACTTAAATTACCAGATGAATTAAAACAAGCTAAATGGGTAAAAGAGGAAAGAGAAAGAATTCTAGAAGAAGCTAAAAAGGAAGCTGATGACATTGTTAAAGAAGCTGAAAATAGGATTATAGCTATGATAGATGAACATGAAATAACTAAAAAAGCATATGAACAAAAAACTGAAATTATAGAACTTGCAAATGAAATGTCAAGGGAAATTTCTAAAGGAACAAAGGAATATGCAGATAAAATTTTAGCAAATGTAGAAACTACATTACAAGAATCTTTACAGACTATGAAATTAACTATAGATAATTCTTTAAGAACAATGCAAGACCAAGTTGGAGGAGCATTAGCAGGAATAGAAGATAATTTTGAAAATACTGTTGATGATGTTATAAAAACAGTTAGAGAAAATAGAAAAGAGTTAGAGTAGAAGAGGGAAAGTCAGGATTTGGAAGTCAGAGAAAATCAAATTTGATTTCCTGCCTGACTTTTGTTTTACAATTAAATGAGGTGAAAAAATGGCAAAAAGAAGAAAAAAGCAAGATGTAAATTCTACAATATGGGTTGTAGGTTTAATAATAGTAAGCATTTTACTTGCTGTTCTAATATATGGAAAAACTGGATATATAGGAAGAATTATAAGCCCTATACTTGGTGGATTAATGGGCTTTATAAAGTACATATTGCCAATAGGGATTTTTATTGTAGCAATAAGTATAGCATGTAATAAAAAAGATTATGCTTATAAAAAATTACTTGAATATGGAATTTTATTATTATGCATATCTATTATACTTTGTGTATGGCAAATTAATTCTGGTGCTCTAGATATTAGTGGAGATTGGAACGATGGAGTAAAAAGCGCCTATATGTTAGGAGAAGATAATATAGGAGGAGGAGCAATAGGAGCAATATTTGCTATTTTACTTGTAAAATTAATTGGTGGAATAGGAACATTAATATTAAGTGCAGGTATTGCAATTTTATTATTAGTATTTATTTTAGAAATTGATGTTAATGAGTGGATAGCTGGAAAAGTAGAAAGCATAAAAGAAGACAGAGAAGAGCATAAGGAAGAAAGAAGAAAGAATAGACAAAATAATGTAAGAATTGAGCCACAAGAACCAATAATTGATGACCAATTAACAATTGATGTACCAGAATTTATAAATAAAGCAGAAAATAATAAAAAAGATTCTAAGGGTAAAGTACCAGAAACAGATTACATTGAGGCAAATTTATTTAAAAAGGAAAAAGTAGAAAAAGAAGAAAAAACAAAAGAAGTATTAACAATAGACCATGCAATTACAGTTGAAGATGAACATTATGAATTTCCACCTATAACTCTAATGGAAAAAGGTTCAAAACAATCTAAAGGTGGTAAAAAAGCTGTAACAGAAACAGCAGCTAAATTGCAAAAAACATTATATAATTTTGGAGTTAGTGCAAAAGTAGAAAAAGTATCTGTAGGACCATCAATAACAAGATATGAACTTAAACCTGCAGAAGGCGTAAGAGTAAGTAAAATTGCCAAGCTTGCAGATGATATAGCACTTAATTTGGCAGCTGAATCTATAAGAATAGAAGCACCAATTCCAGGTAAGCAAGCAGTTGGAATAGAAATACCAAATAAAGAAAATGAAATAGTTCATTTAAGAGATATATTAGAATCAGATGCATTTGAAAATGCAGAATCTAAACTTGCAATGGCACTTGGTAAAGATGTTGCAGGAGAGCCAGTAGTTACAGATATAGCAAAAATGCCACACGTTTTAATAGCAGGTTCAACAGGTTCTGGTAAGAGTGTATGCATAAACACATTAATTACAAGTATTATATATAAAGCAAAACCAAGCGAAGTAAAATTGGTTATGATAGATCCTAAAGTAGTTGAATTATCTGTATATAATGGAATTCCACATTTGCTAGTTCCAGTTGTAACAGACCCTAAAAAAGCAGCAGGAACACTTGAATGGGCAGTGCAAGAAATGGTAAAAAGATATAGCTTATTTGCTCAAAAGGGTGTTAGAGATATAAAAGGATATAATGCAGAATTAAGTAAGGAAGAAGAAGGTAGTGAATTTATAGAAAAGCTACCACATATAGTTATAATAATAGATGAACTTGCAGATTTAATGATGGTTGCATCAAAGGAAGTTGAAGATGCAATTTGTAGATTAGCACAAATGGCAAGAGCAGCAGGAATGCACTTAGTTATAGCAACACAAAGACCATCTGTAGATGTAATTACAGGTATAATAAAAGCAAATATTCCATCAAGAATAGCATTTGCTGTATCATCTGGAGTTGATTCTAGAACAATATTAGATATGGTTGGAGCAGAAAAATTGCTTGGAAAAGGTGATATGTTATTTGCACCAATAGGAGCATCAAAGCCACAAAGAATTCAGGGCGCATTTGTATCAGATAAAGAGGTTGAAAAGATAGTAGATTTCTTAAAGGCTAATGGAGAAGCTACATATAATGAAGATATAATGGAAACAATAGAAAAGAGCGGAAAAACAGATAAAGAATTAGATGAAGATGCAGAAGATGATGCAGATGAAAGATTAATGGAAGCAATAGAAGAAGTTGTAAATGCAGGACAAGCTTCAACATCATTTATACAAAGAAGATTAAAAGTAGGATATGCTAGAGCTGGAAGGATAATAGACCAAATGGCAGAAAGAGGTATCGTTTCTGGATATGAAGGAAGCAAACCACGTCAAGTCCTAATTACAAAGGAAAGATGGGAAGAACTAAAAATGAGCAATATGACAGACGGTGGTAATAATTAAGTGTCGAAAGGGACAGAGGAATGTGGCAACTTTGTTGCCAAAATTCCATGTCCTGTTGACACGACAATATATATGGTATTGAAATTAATTAATAGTGAATGATGAATAATGAATAGTGAATAATTATTTGCAAAGGAGGGAGTTTATATGGCTAAAAAGGATATTTTTTCTAAATTAAAAAATTATAACAATGAGCTAGAGCAAATATTAGATAAAAAAGGTTTTTCTAGCGATATAAAGAACCTTCTTTTAAATATGTTCTATAAAATAGAAGTATCATATAAAGATTATCAAAAAGTAAAACGAACAGCGGTTGACAAAAACGAATTTATGGAAAAATTAATAAATATAATAGATAAAAATTGTAATAAAGTGGAAATAGTAGAGCCAGGTTCAGCAAAGGGAAAAGTATTACAAAAATATAATTTGCATTCAATATCAGACAAAGTGTACAAAAAAATAATATCTTACCCAATAGAAGAAGATTTGTTATATGCAATTGCTGATATACAAAAAAAATATTATTATATTTCAGATGACCACTACATGGAGAAGCAAATTTTTGATAAAATGCTAAACTTAGGCTATTGTATGAATTTAAAAGAAATAATTAGAGATTTTAGTGGCTGGTCTTGGAAAATAGAAGTAAAGGATTTAGAAAATATAAGCTATAATTTAATATATCAAAATATTCGCATTATGCTAGGAGACAGATTTTTAGAAAACTGGCAAACAGATTCAACTCGAGAGATAGATTATATAGTAAAACTTCAGGAAAAAGTAAATCATATGTATGGAGTTCAAAATTCAGTAGAATTTTACCCAAAATTATTTATAACACTTGCAATGCTCCAGTTTGAAAAGAATCCTAAAACAAAGGAAAAATGGCTTCAAGAAAAGAAAAACATAGAAAAAGAATTAGAAATAATCGCTGATAAGGTGCGATATTTAGAAGAATTAACCAAAAGCAAAAAGCTAATGACAAAACAAATAAAGAAAATAGACGAGATGTTAAATAATCAAGTATTATTAGATAAAGAACTAAAGAGGCGAAAAGCAAAAGAAGACAAACGAAGCAAGATACTTAATAAACAGTATTTAAGAGCTTTATTAAATGAAGAAAGAAGAGTTTTAGTAGATAAACTTCAAAAAGCAACAATACAAATGAATCCTAGAAACTATGTTTCTAATAAAAGAAAATTAGATGATAAATACGAAAAATTAAATACTGCATTAGAGAATGTAGAAGGGGGAAGCTCAAAGATATGTATGGTAGAATTGCAAAAGCAATTTCTAAAGTGTATGGAAACAAGAGCAAAAAATGTAGGAAATAAAAAGGATTTGCTAGATTTAATATATCATATGAGATATTATGTACAACTTCCAGTAAGCAAAGAAAAAACAATAAAAAATTTAGACAGTTTAAGGATGCAGATAAATAAAATAGAAGAAATATTAATTACAAAATGTATAAACTTAAAATTATTAAATATGGTTAGCTCAAGTAATGAAATTAACTATAAAATAATAAAAAATGTATTGTTATCACAGGCAATAGATTTAGAAAACTTAGAATTAGCAATATTTAATAAATATAATAAAATTTTAGTAAATGTTTATGAAAAAGAAGAACTAGAAGATTCTTTTGAATTTGAAGTAGATGGATCAATAGGAAGAATAAATATTAGAAATGATAGAAAATTTAAATTATTTATAAAATAATTATATTATTAATTTTTTAAGATTGCACATGAATCCGCCAAATCTTAGCTGGCAATGGATATTTTCTTTCTCCAAGTATTCGAAAGAAAAATGCATTGCCTACGTTTGGCTACTTAGTAAAAATAATAAAGGGTAGGGGATGTATCTTAGCCCTAAAGCTAGAACATATTTTAAGATGCGTCACCTGACATTAATAGGAGGGTACAAATGAAAATAACTTTTTTAGGAGCTGCAAAAACAGTTACAGGCTCAAACTTTTTAGTAGAAGGAGCAGGGAAAAAATTTATAGTAGATTGTGGATTATACCAAGGTAAAGCAGTGGATGAATGGAAAAATGAAGAAGATTTTGCATACGATCCAAAAACACTAGATTTTATGCTATTAACACATGCACATATAGATCACTCTGGAAGAATACCTAAATTATATAATGAAGGATTTAGAGCAGATGTATATGCGACAAAAGCAACTTGTGATTTATGCTCAATAATGCTTCCAGATAGTGGACATATTCAAGAAAACGAAGTTGAGTGGAAAAATAGAAAAAGAAGAAGAGAAGGATTGCCAGAACTTCCTCCACTTTATACAGCAGAAGATGCAATAAAATGTATGGAGGTATTTCATCCAGTAAAATATGATGAAATAATTGAAATTACAGATGATATAAAGGTAAGATTTAATGATGCAGGGCATATGTTAGGCTCAAGTATAATAGAAGTATGGGTTACAGAAGATGGAGAAACCAAAAAAGTTGTATTTACAGGTGATTTAGGAAATAATGATATTCCGCTTTTGGATTCACCAACAATGATAGATAATGCAGATTATTTAGTAATGGAATCAACATATGGAAATAGATTACATATGAGAAATGATGATAAAGCAGAATTATTCTTGGATATAGTCTCAGAGACACTAGATAAAGGTGGAAATGTAGTTATACCATCATTTGCAGTAGGAAGAACA
The DNA here is from genome assembly GCA_017469445.1 of Clostridia bacterium. Taxonomy (GTDB): domain Bacteria; phylum Bacillota; class Clostridia; order TANB77; family CAG-508; genus UMGS1864. The sequence continues at coordinate 156,123 of JAFUGK010000015.1, read as the reverse complement.
CAGGAAATACTATATGAATTGAATAAATTAAAAGATAGAAATGCAGATAACGAAGAATTTAAGGCAAAATATACAAAATTAATGGAAGCACAAGTGTTTGTGGATAGTCCACTTGCAATTTCTGCAACAGAAGTGTTTAGAGAGAATATGGATTTGTTTGATGAAGAAGTAAGAAAAGAAATAGAAAGCGGAGATAATCCACTAGAATTTCCTGGACTTCAGTTTACAAGAAGTGCAGAAGAATCTAAAGCATTAAATGAAACGGCAAATACATCTATAATAATATCTGCAAGTGGTATGTGCGAGGTAGGAAGAATAAAACATCATTTAAAACATAATTTGTGGAATCCTAATAATACAATACTATTTGTTGGATATCAAGCACCAGGAACACTTGGAAGAACTATAGTAGATGGGGCAAAAAAAGTAAAAATATTTGGAGAAGAAATTGCTGTAAACGCAAGAATAGAGTATATAGAAGGATATTCAGGACATGCAGACCAAGAGTGGCTTTTAAACTTTGTATATTCGTTTATAACAAAACCAAAGCATATTTTCTTAGTACATGGTGAGCCAGAAGGGCAACGTGTATTAAAAGAAAAATTATTAGAAACAACAAAAATACCAGTGACAATACCAGATTTTGGTGATGTATACGAATTAAATGATGAATTAAGATTGTTAGAGAAGATAGAAATTCCAGATAAATATAAATATCTTCGTCTAGCAATTCTAGAAAGAGTTGAAACATTAAAAGAAGAAATTGATGATATGGGAGACATAATAAAAGATACAATGCTTTCAGAAGATGCAAAAGATGAAGAATTAGCTAAATTAAATGATAAGGTTAAGGAGTTAGAGAAGCGTATTGTTGATATTATCGGCGGATAGGATAAGTTCAAATGATAATTGTTGTTATGCGTTCAGTATAGCACATTAATCCGCCAAATCTTAGCCGGCGTTGGATGTTTTCTTTCTCCAGGTATTCGAAAGAAAAATGCAACGCCTACGTTTGGCTACTATGTGTAATAATTTATAGGGGCGGATAGTATTCGATCGTGACAGCGAAGGCTAGACCACATAAAATAACAAAGGAGTAAAAAATGAAAAATAAGTATTTTAATAATGCAATAATTGGAAATAAGAATATGGTAGCAAGTTTTAGTGAGAAAGGTGAATTGTTAAGATTATTTTATCCGCAATCAGACTACAAGCAATTTGTGGATTTTCTAGATGTAGGTATGAAAATAAATGATTCTGGTATTATATATTTACATGAAGATATAAACAATACATATAATCAGTATTATTCAAAAGATACAAATGTATTAAATACAGAAATAGAAAATTCATATTTTAAAATAAAAGTTACTCAAACAGATTTTGTACCTAATAAAGAAAATGTATTAGTTAAAAGATATGTTTTTGAAAATAAGCACAATATAGACCTAAATGTAAGCTTATTATTGCATTCAGGGCTTCTTACAAATTCAAATAATCAGGTAAGTGGTGCATATAAAGAAGAGGCACTTATGCAATATACACATGACTATACAGTGGCAATTTTTTCAAAAGAAACACCAAGTAGTTTCCAAATAAATAATGTTAAAGAAAATATAGAAAGCGGAGAAATAGGTGGAAAAGACTATGTTGGAATGTCTAACGACTCTGCTATAAGCTATAGTTTAGGAATATTAAAACCAGGAGAGAAAAAAAATTTAGATATATGCATATATATATGTGAAAATAGTAAGAACTTAGAATTAATACAAAAACTAGAAGAAATTCGAAAAATGGATATGAAAGTAGAGCTAGACAATACAAAAAAATATTGGAGAAAATTTGTTAAGGCTCATACTAAAATAGAAATAGATGAAAATAAAAATGAATATTATGAAAAATTATACAAAATATATGCTAGAACAATATTGCTATACCCATTAATAGTAAATGAAGAAACAGGAGGAATATCAGCAGCAATAGAAGTAGATGAAGATAGAACAAAATGCGGAAGATATTCATATTGCTGGCCAAGGGATGCAGTATCAATTACAGAAGCATTTGATATATTGGGAATGGAAAAATTTACAGAAAAATTTTATAAAAACTTTTGTAAGAATACACAAGGCAAAGACGGAATGTGGGAACAGCGCTTTTATACAGATGGAACGTTAGCACCATGTTGGGGGTATCAAGTAGACGAAACAGCATCTGTAGTATATGGAGTATATAATCACTATTTAATAACAAAAGATGATAAATTTGTCAAAGACAATTTAAAAATGTGCGAAAAAGCAGTACATTTTCTTGAAAGATATGTGGAAGACTTAATAGAAGGAGAAAACAAATTTCAATATAGTTATGATATATGGGAAGAATCAGAATCAGTTCATGCATATTCATTAGCAGCTATATTTGCAGCATTTGAAGCAATCCTTAAAATGTATGAAATAGTAAAACCAATGTATGAAGAAAACAGATTAAAATTAGAACAAATAGCAAAAGCAAACAGAAGACTAGACAAAAAATTAAGACAAATAAAAGAATACATAATAAAAAATATGTATGATGAAGAGAGAAAAACATTTGTAAGAAGCTTAAAAGACAGTAAAATGGATATAAGTTTACTTGGATTAGTATATCCATTTAAAGTATTCAAAGCAACAGAAAAAAACATATCAAACACAGTAGAAAGAATGAACTTAACACTTAGAACATATACAGGAGGATATTTAAGATACGAAGGAGATAGCTATATAGGAGGAAATCCGTGGGTAATAGCAACACTATGGCTTGCAAACTATTACTTAGACAAAGGAGAAAGAGCAGAAGCAAAAAAATGCTTAGACTTTGTAGTAAAAACAGCAACACCACATGGCTACTTAGCAGAACAAATAGATAACAACACACTAAAACCAGCATGGGTAATAGGATTAGGCTGGTCACATGCAATGTTTGTCATAACACTAAACCGCTTACTTGGGGACGTTTCCTAATTGGGAACCTTTCCCAATTGGGGACGTTTCCTTTTTGGGAGCTATTCCCAATTTGGGACATATGTTAAGAAAAAATTGGGGGCTAAATAATTTACAAAAAGGAGTGAGTTATTTGGCTAGAATAGCAAGACAAATAAGTTCAACAGGTGTATATCACATTATTTTAAGGGGAATAGAGAAGAAAGATATCTTTTTAGATTCCAATGACAAAAGAAAAATTATAGAAGAATTAAAAAGAACGAAAGAAAAATACGAATATAGTATTTATGCTTATTGTTTAATGAGCAACCACATACATTTATTAATTAAAGACAATAAAGATAATATTTCTAAAGCAATCCAAAGTTTTGCAGTCGCATATTCATTATATTTCAATAAAAAATACCACAGAGTAGGTCATTTGTTTCAAAATAGGTTTAATAGTAGGTGTGTTGAAGATGAACGATACCTACTTAATGTCCAAAGATATATTCATAGAAATCCAGAAAAAGCTAAAATAGCTAAAACTGAAGAGTATAATTGGAGTAGTTACAAAGAATACTTATATGGAGAAAATATAACGGATACTAGTTTTATACTTAGTATGTTTGAAAAAGATGTGGTAGAAGCAAGAAAGGCTTTTAAAGAGTTCAATACTATGATAAAACCTGAAGAAATGAATGATTTTGTAGAATATGAAATGATAAATAAATTGACAGATGAAGAACTAAAGAATATAATTGAAAAAACATTAAGAATAGATAGCATAAATGATATTAGTAAATACAATGTATCTATAAGAAATGAGATGTTAAAAAAATTAAAGGGGATTAGAGGAACATCTGCGAACCAGATAGGTAGAATTACTGGATTAAACCATAAAACAATAAAAAATATTATGAATTAAGATGTGTCCCAGATTGGGAATGAATCCCAATTTAGAAACGTCCCCAAGGAGGAATTATGGCAAAGGCGAAGACTGTATTTGTGTGCAGTAGTTGTGGATATGAGTCTGCTAAATGGCTTGGAAAGTGCCCTGGATGTAACGAGTGGAATAGCTTTTATGAGGAAAAGGTGGCTAAAGAGCCAGGAGCAAGTAAATTAGATAAAAGAAAATCTGTTACACCTCAAAGTTTAAATAGTGTTGAAAGCAAGAAAACGACTAGGATTTCTACTGGTATTGAAGAATTAAATAGGGTACTTGGAGGGGGGCTTGTTGAAGGCTCACTTGTTTTATTAGGTGGAGAGCCTGGTATAGGTAAGTCTACTTTAATTTTGCAGATTTGCGACAAGGTAAATGTAGATGGAAAAGTGCTATACATATCTGGAGAGGAATCTGCAGAGCAAATAAAGATAAGAGCAGATAGATTAAAAATAAAAAGTGAAAACATTATGTTTTTAGCAGAAACTGATATAGATTTAATTGAAGAAGCTATAAATAACATGGAACCAAAACTTGTTATTATAGATTCTATACAAACTATGTATTCAGATGAAGTTACATCTGCACCTGGAAGTGTAAGCCAAGTTAGAGAAATAACTGCAAGAATAATGCGTATGTGCAAAGCTAATGGCGTTACTACAATAATTATAGGCCATGTGACTAAAGATGGTAATATAGCAGGCCCTAGAGTGCTTGAACATATGGTAGATACTGTACTGTATCTTGAAGGTGAAAGATATTTTTCATATAGAGTTTTAAGAGGCGTTAAAAATAGGTTTGGATCAACAAATGAGATTGGAATGTTCGAAATGCAAAATGATGGTATGATAGAAATAGATAATCCATCTTCAATTTTAATTTCAGAAAGGGAGGACAATCCTTCTGGCTCTGTAGTAGTAGCAAGTATGGAAGGAACAAGATGCTTACTATTAGAATTTCAAGCACTAACATCTCAAACAATATTTGGACTTCCAAGGAGAACTGCAAATGGAGTTGATTACAACAGATTAACATTACTTATAGCTGTATTAGAGAAAAAAGCAGGGTTGATGCTGGGAAACCAAGATGTATATCTAAATGTAGTAGGTGGAATAAAAGTGAATGAACCTGCTGTAGATTTGGGTATAATACTAGCAGCAGCTTCAAGTTTTAAAAATGTTAGTATAAAGCAAGATGTAGTAGTAATTGGAGAAGTTCGGACTAACAGGTGAGATAAGGGCAGTTAACCTTATAGAAAAAAGATTAAAAGAAGCAGAAAAGCTTGGATTTAAAACTTGCATTATTCCAGAAAATAATAAAAAGCTATTGAAAGAAAAGTTTAAATTAGATATAATAGGTGTGAAAAATATTAATGATGCAATGAGAACTTTAGGTTTAAAATAAGGATGTGAGACTTTTGGAAGAAAATCAAAACAATGAAGATATGCTTACAGAAATTTTAAAAACAATAGCACCTGGTACAGTTTTAAGAGAAGGCTTGGAAAATATACTTAAGGCCAAAACAGGAGCTTTAATTATAGTTGGTGATTCAAAGGAAATAATGGATATAGTAGATGGTGGTTTTAATATAAATGAAGATTGTACACCAGCTAGACTATATGAACTTGCAAAAATGGATGGGGCAATTGTTTTAAGTAGTGATATGAAAAAAATACTACTTGCAAATGCACAAATAATGCCATCACATACAATACCAACTGGTGAAACAGGAACAAGGCATAGAACTGCAGAACGTACTGCAAAGCAAACTGGTAGTTTAGTAATAAGTATATCTCAAAGAAGGAATATTATAACTGTATTCAAAGGAGAGTTAAGGTATACAATAGAAGATACATCCAAAATAATAACAAAGGCAAACCAAACATTACAAATATTAGAAAAATATAAGAAAGTATTTGATAATAATCTAAATATTTTAAATGAATATGAGTTTAATGACATTGTGACATTAGATAATGTAATAAATTGCTTGCAAAGAGCAGAAAAAGTAATGAGGGTTGTAGAAGAAGTAAAGAAGAGCATATATGAACTTGGAACTGATGGACGTTTAGTTCAAATGCAATTAGATGAATTAATAGATGGATTAGAAAATGAAGAATTATTAATAATAAAAGATTATATGACACAAATAAATAAACGCAAAACTCCTGAAAAAGCATTAGAAGAAATACGTGATAATAGTGTAAATGTGGTATCAATTGCAAAAGCAATGGGGTATGAAAATTTTGAAAATTATGAAGAAATTGCAGTTTATCCAAAAGGATACAGGATATTAAGCAAAGTGCCTAAAGTACCTGCAAATATAATAGATAATTTGGTAAAGTATTTTAAGTCTTTCCAACACATTTTATTAGCTGAAATAGAGGAACTTGATAAGGTAGATGGAATTGGTGAAATAAGAGCATTAAATATTAAGCAAACACTAAAAAGAATGCAAGAACAATTTGTATTTGACAATATTATGATTTAGTAATAATAAAACAAAGCTCAGACATCTTTAAAATATGACATCATTAATTCAAAAGGGGAGGGGACATTTCTTAGCAAAGTGGAAATGACCATAAGGAAAGAAGTGTCCCCTGTCATTAGAAAAGGAGAAACAAATGAAAACTGAAAAAGGTATAACTTTAATAGCACTTGCAATAACAATAATAGTACTTAGTATATTAACAGGAATAATAGTAAGTGTTGGATCAGATACATATAAAGAATTTGAAGTTCAAGCATATGTTGCAAAAATGAATATGGTACAAGCAAGAGTAAATATTATTAGCCAAGAAATTCAAAATGGTGATACATCATATAATAATATAGGTCAAGAAATAAGTACTTTAAGTTCTAATATGCAAACCAAAGTTAATACTGCATTAGGAAACACTTCAAGTGAAGGTTTTAAGTTTTATGACATAAATGCACTAAAACAATTAGGACTAGAAAAAATGGATGAAAATATATTAATAAATTTTACAACAAGAGAAATTTTTTCAGTGCTAGAAATAGAATATGAAGGGAATGTATACTATAACCAATATAATTTACCGAATGGTATACAAATAGTTGAATATAGTGGGATAGAAACAGAAGCACCAGATTTTACTTTGACAAAAGATAATTATGGGTTAACAGCTAAAATAAATGTAACTAATATAGTTTATGATGAGCAAATAAATGGCTCTAATATATATTATGCAGAGGTTACAGATAATACAACTTCTCCTGTTACAGTAGATTATTGGAGACAAGTACAAGGAACAAGCTTTACAGTAACAAAAACTGCTGAATATGCAGTGAAAGTAATTGATAGGAATAATGGAGAGACAATAAAAACAACTAAAGTAGTAACATGTAATAGCCCTGAAATAGTTGCAGGAATGTTACCAGTAATATATGATGAAACAGCAAAAGCATGGAAAAAAGTTGATGATAGTAATTTGGGTAAGTGGTATGATTATTCAGAAAAAAAATGGGCAAATGTAATGTTAAGTGATGGGATTGAGATAGACGAAAATGGAATAGTAACAACAATGGGAAGCATGTTTGTGTGGATACCAAGATATGCATATTGCATAACAAGTGGATACCAGCAAGGTGGAGAAAATGTTAGAGGAACAATTGATATAAAATTCTTAAAAGAAAATACAAATTTAACAACAGATGAAAAAACTACAAGATTTTCAGATGTCGCAGGACAAGGAAATTGGATAATTCATCCAGTATTTACAGATGGAAGCAAGAATAATTATGCAGAAGGTGGCTGGGATAGAGAATTAAATGGATTCTGGGTTGCAAAGTTTGAAGCAAGTGGAGTAGAAAATGGACAAGCAGTCGGAAATGCAAGTGAGAGCTCAAGTACACCAGTAGCTCCAACAGAAAATACAGCTGTTAGAGTACTTCCAAATGTAATAAGCTGGAGGCATATAACCATAGGAGATAGTCAATATCGCTGTATGCAAATGTGCCAAAATACAAATTATGGTTGGACAGCAGGTTCAACAGATACACACTTAATAAAAAACGATGAGTGGGGAGCAGTAGCATATTTGTGTTATAGTCCTTATGGAAGCGTACCAATGACAAATGGAGCAGGAGTAAAAGTGAGTTCATATTACTATAATCTATATACAGGTGCAGGACCACAAAGCAGTTCAAGTGAAGCTATGTATACATATGATTCAAATTATGCATATAATGCTGAACTTGGAGTACTTTCAAGCACAACAGGAAATGTATATGGTGTATATGATATGGCAGGAGGATCTTGGGAAAGAATAGCAGGATATTTAAATAATAAAAATGACAGTTTAAATACTTATGGAAATAGTTCAAATGCAACATTTTTTACAAATAATGAATTAAATACTGGGTACGCAAAATATTGGAACAAATATGAAGTAAGCGAAGAAGAAAAAAATAATGCAATAGTAATAGATGAAAATGAAACGAAAACACAAAGTGAGTTATGGGATACAAACTTAAATGCAGAAAAATATAATGCTGCAAGATTAAGAATAACAGCAGCCACATGGAATAATATGTCATTATGTAGAGGAATTGGGATGAATGAAGTAGCAGGGAGTTTTAGCTATTATGGAGTAGATATTGATAATAATAGAGGCTTCTATACGGATACAGTACAACCTAAATCAGCAACACAAACAAATGGAAAATTATGGGATAATGATTCTTTAAGAATTGGACACATTGGAGTTACATGTATATTAAGAGGAAATGGACTTGCTTCTTCAAATAGTGCAGGTGTGCTTTCTTCGGGATGCACTGGTGGAGCAAGCAACACCGCTCACGGCTTCCGCCCAGCATTAGTTATAAATATGTAAATTTTGTATGAAAATAATTGACATGCAAAATGTTTAAAGGTATAATTTCAAGAAGTAAAGGAGAAATGAAAAATGAAGAATTCAAAAACATGGTTAATAATTGCATTAATAGTATTATTAGTAATAGGAGTAATTCTAGGAGTAGGATATTTTAAGAAATTTACAGATAATACACAAAATCCAGTAGTAACAATAAATGTAACAGATTATGGAACAATAAAGGTAGAGCTATACCCAAGTTTAGCTCCAAACACAGTAGCAAACTTTATAAAACTTGCACAAAATGGATATTATAATGGATTAACTTTTCACAGAGTAGTACAAGATTTTATGATACAAGGTGGAGATAAAAAAGGTGATGGAACAGGTGGAGTAACTTTAAAAGACTTGTATCCAGATAAAGATAGTGAAGATGAATATTGTATAAAAGGTGAATTTGTTGCAAATAACTTTACACAAAATACATTAAAATTAGATAGAGGAGTTATAGCAATGGCAAGAGGAGACTATCAAATGGCTTCTTTAAAAGAACAATCATATAACTCTGCAGGATCACAATTCTTTATAATGGTAAAAAATACACCTAGAATAAATGGACAATATGCTGCATTCGGAAAAGTATTAGAAGGTATGGAAGTAGTAGACAAAATAGTTGCATTAGAAACAGAAGTTGAGACAAATGAAGAAACAGGAGAAACAACTCAAACAGATACACCAGTTAACAAACCAGTAATAGAAAGCATTACAGTAGAAACATTTGGAAAAGACTACGGATACCCAGAAACATTAGAACCATTTGATTATATGAGTTATTTCATGTCAATGTATGGTTCAAACTTAACAGCTGAATAATTAACCTAATTAACTGCACAATATTATATAAATATGAGTACAAAAATCCGCCCAATCTTAGCCGGCGTTGGATATTTTCTTTCTCCATGTATTCGAAAGAAAAATGCAACGCCTACGTTGGGCTACTTTTATACTAATATGTAATGTAATGTCCAAAAAGAATTTAGTAAATTTCTAGGCAAACAAGCGAGAAGAATACGAGGCGTACGAGTGTACGTCGCAGGATTTTCGAGTGTAGTTTAACGACGAAATTTGCAAATTATTTTTGGACCAGGAGGATAAAATGGAAAGAAATACAATAATAATCGTTGAAGGACCTCAAGGAGCTGGAAAAACCACTTTTACTAATTATTTAAGAGAACATTTAGCATCTGTAGATTTGCATAGATTAACAGGAATTAAAGATAAAACAAAAACTGGGTTAGAAAAAGTAACTAAAAGATTTCAAAGGGAAATGGATTATATAAAAGCAGGATGCTTACCAGATGCTCCTTTAATGCTATATGACAGGAATTTCTTTACTGATGAAATATACGCAAGATTGGGATATAAAGAATATTCATTTAATGAAGCGTATCAAAATTTTTTAAAGCAATTAGATAATATGGATTTAAACATATATTTTGTAGTATTATACTTAGAAAATGAAGAATTATATAGAGAACGATTAGCTGGAAGAGACAAATTTGAATACCAAAAGTTTGATATTACAAATAGCATAAATCAACAAAATGAATATTTAAAAATGGCAGATGAAGTAGAAAAACAAACTAAAAATATAAGACTAATTCGTTTTGCAAATGATACAGAAGAAAATTTTGATGAAAGAATAAGAGAATTATTTGGTAATTTGATGAAATAAAATTAAAAATTAATAGTGGGAAAAAGTTTGAAATTTTTTTATAAACCCCTTGACAACTGAAACAATATAGTTTATAATCTATACTTGTCAGGGGAAATATATGCGGGTGTAGTTCAATGGTAGAATCCCAGCCTTCCAAGCTGGCTACGTGGGTTCGATTCCCACTACCCGCTCCAAAATGCGTTTTCGTCGAGCTACTTGTAATTATTCATATAAGTAGGTTTGAGGAAAGTAAAGTGAATATCATTTCACAATATATAAGTCGATTTAGTCGGCTTATTTTTTACTTTAGAGCTATTATACAGAGAATTATTTTCAAAAAATATGTGAATTACAAAATGATATAGTTTGTGAAATAATAATGAAGCTTGGAGATATGGAATTTTGGCAAGATAAAGATAAGATTATAGATAAATTACGAGCTGAAAAAGTACAAAAGTTAATAGAAATGATAAATAATATGGAGATAAAGGGTAAGTTAAGACTTGGAGTATGTATAAGTTCAAGTACTTATGCTAAACTAAAATACAACAAAGCACACATATATAGCATGTTTAATAGATAGAGAATATTTAGCTAATGCACTGTGTAACACAAATGAAACAAAAAAATAACAATATTGTAATAATGCCTTAAACCCATTGCAAGAGTATATATATATCAATTGCCTTTAACTATTGACAAATAAATACTAATTATATAAAATGGTAAAAATAAATGTATGGGTAAGCAAAGCTTGCTTGATAGAAAGGATGAAATCTATGAGATTAACAAAAGAGCAAAAAGGTATAACCTTAATAGCATTAGTAATAACAATAATAGTATTACTAATATTAGCAGGAGTAGCATTAGCTACATTAACAGGAAACACAAGCATAATAGAAAACGCAAATAATGCAGTAGAGAGGTATAATGCATCAGCAGGTAACGACCAAAATGTATTAAACCAAGTAGAAAACCTATTTGCAAAATACATGGGAGAAATCAACAATGCAGGAGATGATGATGACGATGATACACCGCCAGCAGGACCATTATTAAGCACACAAGTGCAACCAGGAGATTATATAACATATAATCCAGAATTAGGAGTAGCAACTGCGGATAAAGCAACATTGTTAAATTATACAAGCCCAATAGGAGCATTAAAGGTAAAAAATAACTATGGACGGATATGTGGTAAGAGACTCATCATATCCCAGTATAGGAGCATATAACCTATTAAATGCAAATGGAGAATTTACAATTCCAAGTGGGTGGACGGTAGAGGAAGATGTGCCGGGGAATGGATATGGTGCGCAAAACTTTACTACGGTTGGGGCGAGCTCACTATGGAGAGTACTAGATGTAAATGAAACAACAGGGGTAATAAAGATAGTTCCAGAAACACCAATAAAAACAACAGAAAATGATTATTTTTTTATAAAAGGCTTAAGAGGATATAAAAATGCAGTAACAGAATTAGATAATATAAGTAGTATATTTGGACATGGACAAGGAGCAAATGGAGCAGAGAGTATAAAGGTAGAGGAAGTAAATGCATTAACAGGATATATAGTAACACCACCAGTATCTGCTACATCATTTGGAGAAGTTGGAAGTTGGTATAGCACATACTATTCGTACCGAGAAGATGAAAGTTTAGCAACAAACATAAAAAGTATGATATTTAAAAATAAATATTGGATTGCCTCTCCTAACACTTATGTTAGTTCTTACTTTAAACGTGTTACATTTTCTCTGTATGGAGTATGTAGTGCTAATTTTAATGGTGAGGTTAAGCTTACTATGGCGGGTGCGAATGCCTTTTCCGTAGATGATAAAGGGGAATGCAGGAATGTTGAGGGCATTGGCTATGGTGTGATGCCCGTAGTTTCTTTAAGACCTGATGTCGTGAAATTAGGAGGAACAGGAGAAAGTAGTACACCATGGACATTCCAAGCAACAGAATGAGTTGAGTAGAATCCGCCCTAGAAGGCCTAAGGTCTTCTAGGAGGTCGATTGAATTTAGGCTTATCGAGACTGAGATTATGTGTGAAAAATTTATGATGGTCAAGAAATGAGATAGGAGTTTTTTATGAGCGTTGTAAATATAGTAAAAAATGTTAAAGATGTACATAAACAAAGCGTAATTCTTGTAAAAATAGGAACATTTGTAAATGTATTTGGAAAGGATGCATATATAATTTCATACCTTTAGAATACAAATTAAAGGAAACTATAGATAACATATATATGTGTGGATTTCCAATAAGTAGTATGAGTAAAATGATAAGCAAATTAGAAAACAATAAAATAGATTATTTGATTTTGGATAGAAGAAATAATTATGATGTGGATGAAAGAGTAGAGTTTAAGAATTTAAATAATTATTCAAAAGTATATAATAAAGCAAAAAAAGCTGTTAATATTGATATTAGAATTAATGAAATCAATAAATATATAAGAAGAATAGAAAATGAAGCAAAATTGTTAGAAGTTTTACGAAAGATAGAAAATGTTATAAATGAGACCAGATAAATTTAAGATAATCAATTTTATAAAAGAACTAATAATACGTGTTGATAATTGTTTAGATAACTTTCCTAAAAAAGATATAGAATTGAAAAATAGGATAAGAAATTCAAGTTATGATTTACTTGAAATTGCATATAAAGCAAACACATCAAATAATTTAGAATATAAAACAATGTTAATAGAAGAGATTATTGCAAAAGTAAAATTTATAGATTTTTTATTAAATTTGTGCTACGATAAAAAAATTATAAACAGTAAAAGATATGTTAAATTTGGCGAAAAACTAGATGATATTGTAAAATATAGTACAGGGTGGATTAAAAATTTAAAACAATAGGGCATTGCTTAAATGTGGCTTGCTTCTCCTTGCGTTAATGCTAACTCTAACAATGCGAACTTTAATGTGCGCAATGTGAATAGCGACAACGTGAACAACAACAATATGTGGAATGTAAACAATAACGGCAACGAGAACAATAACAACAACAATAATAGGGTGTTGCCCGTAGATTCTATAAACTGTGGTTATACAATTAATGATTGTATAAGAGATAATATAGAAACAGAGCAGTGTCCTTTACTTAAAAATATTTAAGTAAAAAATAATAAAATTCCACTAAATAGTTTTATAAGTAGCATAATATGCTACAAAAGCTTAGATAAAGCATATACAGAAAAAATAATAAAACTACTTGAAACCTCATAAGTATTATGGTAAATTAAAACAATAAATCGAGTTATATAAAAGAGTATGTTATTTTTTCGCATACCTGTTTCAAAATCGCTCCAGCGTCAAAGCAAGCCTAAAAGGTTTGCTCTTTTTTTGCAAAAAAGAGCCTAACCTTATGGCTGCTTTTCCTTTTCGGAAAAAAGTTATACTTCGTATATACTTTTTTCCGGTATTGTTTGTATAGATTTATAGAAACTAAAAAACCATTAGATTGCTTCTGGGATCCATTTTGACATTCTTTTGAAAAAATGTTAAGATTTTAATAAATAGAGAGATAGGAGAAATAAATGAACGAGAAGGAAAAAGCAAAAATAGAAAAATTATTAAAAAATAGGAAGTATTTAATAACAGATACATTGTTTTTAAGGGATTACGATTTTGTTATGGAAATATTAAAAATGCCAGAATGGGAATATGGAATATTTGAAAAATTGTTAGCACCAAGTATATGGCAATGTAATCTAGAGGATATAAGAGCAATATTAAAAATATACGAATGGAGAGATAGAAAATTTCAGAAACTACTAACACCAACTATATGGAGGAGGACTCCATATGAAGTAAGTGCAATTTTAGAAATGCCAGAATGGAAAGACGAGAGATTTAAGGATTTATTGACACCAAGTATCTGGAAAAGAAAGGCGAAAGAAATAAAAGCAATATTAGAGATGCCAGAATGGGAAGATGAAGCATTTAAAAAATTATTAACACCAAGTATCTGGAAAAGAAAGGCAAAAGAAGTAATAGCAATATTAGAAATGCCAGAATGGAAAGATGAAAGATTTAAGAATTTACTAACATCAACAGTATGGAACAAGACTGAAGAAGAAGTAAGAAAAGTATTAGAAATGCCAGAGTGGAAAGACGAGAAATTTAAGAATTTGTTGACGCAAAGTATATGGCAAAGAAGTGCAACTGAAATAAGCGCAATATTAGAAATGCCAGAGTGGAATGATGAAAATTTTAAGGAATTGCTGACACCAAGTATATGGAGTAGCAATTTGGAAAATATAAAAGCAATAATAGGGATGCCAGAATGGAAAGAAGAAAAATTTAAAAAATTATTAAAGCCTAATATTTGGCAGATTAACATAGAAGAATTAAAAGAAATTCTAAAAATGCCAGAATGGGAAAATGAAAAATTTCAAAGTCTGTTAACACCAAATATATGGGGAAAAAAGGCAAAAGATATAAAAGCAATATTAGAGATGCCAGAGTGGGAAGACGAAAAATTTAGAGGCTTATTAACATCAGGAATTTGGAAAAGCAATGTAACTGAAATAAAAAAAATAATAGGAATACCATATTGGAAAGAGGATAAATTTAAGAATTTATTAACATCAAGTATATGGCAAAGAAGTGCAACTGAAATAAGAGCAGTATTAGAAATGCCAGAGTGGAATGATGAAAAATTTAGAAATGTGTTGACACCAAGTATATTTAGTAAAAATCCAAAAGAAGTAAAAGAAATATTAAAACTAGAGTATTGGAAGCATAAAAGATTTAAAAAATTGTTAACACCATCTATATGGATGACTAATTCAAAGGAAATAATGAAAATATTACCAATGCCAGAATTGAAAGAGGATAAATTTAAGAATTTATTAATACCTAATTTATGGCGTTGTAATTCAAAAAATTTAAAAGAAAAATTGCAGTTAAGCTATTGGGATAAACCTGAATATCAATACTTATTAACATCATCTATACTTTTGGTTTCTGTAAAGAAAATTATAGAGTCAGTTAGCTTAGCAGAAGAATATGGAATAGGTAAATATATAACTCAAAGCTTTTTAAGAGGAGATACAGAAAAACAAAGACGATTACTAGAATACATGAAAGAAAATGACATTAAAATAGTAATAGAAGATAAAAATGGTAAAAAGCTAAATCCAATTTTTGCAGCTAGTAGTACAGTTTTGAAGAAAAAATATAATATTGATATTGAAAAAATACAAACTCAAAATAAAACCAAAGAAGCGGATGGGAGATAGGCTATGAATGAAATTGATAAAGTGAAGAAAAAATTTGAAAATTCGGTTTTTACAAATTTAGATAAGGAAAATTTTAATAAAATAATAGCCTTTTTAGTAAAAGAAAAATGTGATTTTATTGAAGATATAGTTTATGATTATCTAGATTTATTTAATATAGAATATGAAAAATTTATAGATATATACAGCAAGTTAAACAAAAAATATAAAGGAACTTTTTTAAAACAAGCAAGTGAAGATATGAATTTATTAGAAGAATTCTATGGAAGTTTATAGCATAAATGTTTTGCAGGAGAAGCTTTTGCTTCTCCTTTTTTGAAATATTAGACTATTTTTAAAATAAACTATTTTTTTTTATTTTTTTGTGTTATACTATTAAAAGTTTAATATGCCAATATAGCTCAGTTGGTAGAGCAACAGATTCGTAACCTGTAGGTCGCCAGTTCGATTCTGGCTATTGGCTCCAAAATGCATTTTCGTCGAACCACTTGTAATTATTCATATAAGTGAGTTTGAAGAAAGCAAAGTGAATATCATTTCACAATATATAAGTCGATTTAATCGGCTTAATTTTTTTGCTTTAGAGTTATTATGCAGAGAAATGTAGGGGCGACCAGTGGTCGTCCGAGCTCCAGAGAATTGCTAAAGCAAGAAAAAAGCCTCAAAATATTGAAAAAAGGAGGTTTTTGTGATATGATATCTACAGTAAAAAAAGAAATAACAATAAATAAAGAATTACGTTCTAAAATTGAATGGTCTTGCACTTTTAGTAATTGTGAACCAAAGATAAAGAATGGTAATTTGAGAATGGTAGAAAAAACTAATATTGCTTATGTAGAACCACATAAAGTATTCATAAAAGATAAATTGTATCTATTCTTTAATGAACATGAATACTTTTACATAGGTAATTTAGCAAATAAATATCCACTCTCAAAATTACGAGATATTATCAATGGTAACTAATACTAGAAGTTTTCTTTATTTCAGCAAGTAATATAATTTTTAGTGTTAGTTAGCAAAGGCTTACTAGCACTTTCGTTTTTTAGGAGGTATTGAATGGAGAATTTAGATACTCAAACAAAAGAAGAAAAGAAAATAGCAGGAATATATATAAGGGTGAGTACAGAAGATCAAGCTAGAGAACGGATTTAGTTTAGGAGAACAAGAAGAAAAATTAAGACAATTGTGTAAATATAAAGAATTTGAAATATTTAAAGTGTATAAAGATGCAGGAATAAGTGCAAAAGATATGAAGAATAGACCAGCATTTCAAGAAATGCTAGGAGATATGAAAGCAGGGAAATTGAATTATATAGTAGCATATAAACTAGATAGAGTAACAAGGTCAGTGAGAGATTTGGAAGTGCTGATTAGTACACTTGAACAATATCATTGCTATTTAATATGTGATAGAGATGATGTAAATACAAGTACAGCAAATGGAAGATTCTTTGTTAGAATGTTAACAGTACTATCTCAATTAGAAATTGAAATAGTAAGTGAAAGAACAAAATTTGGAATGGAAGGAGCAATAAAAGCAGGGCATATTCCAGGGCAATGTCCATTAGGATATTATAGAGATACAGATAAAACATTAAAAATAGATAATAGTACAAAAGATATAGTAATTAGAATATTTGAAATGTATTTAGAAGGTAAAAGTTATCAAACGATTGCAAATATATTAAATAAAGAAAGAATACTCTACCCAGAGAAAAAGCATTGGGTTGACTCAACAATTGATAGAATTATAAATAACAAAATATATATTGGAGATTATGAAAGATATAAAAGTGATAATGATAAAGAAACAGAAGTATTTGTAGATGTAGTACCACCTATTATAACAAGAGCTATGTGGGAAGAAGTGCAAAAACAAAAAGAGAAAAATCAAAGATCTTACTGCAGAAATAGAGTGTATATATTCTTTCAAAAACTTGTATGCCCTAATTGTCGGTAAAATAATGACTTGTAAAGGTGCAGGTGGTAAGAAATCTAAATACATGTACTACTTCTGTGATAATTGTAATTTGTACTATAACGAAGAAGAAATAGAAAATTGCTTAATAGATTATATATTAGACCTAGTAGAGTATGATTATCATGTAAGAAAATATTTCTACCCTATACTAGCTGAAAAGAAAGATAATGAGAGTAAGAAACTAGTTGAAGAAATAAATAAGTTGCAACAACAAAAAGCTAGATTAAAAAATGCATATATGAATGGTATTCTTGAAATGGAAGACTTTTCAGAAGATTATAAGCTAATTGAGGAAAAATTAGCTGTATTAGAAAATAAAAGAATAGATGCATTAGACATTGATAAAGAGATATATAACCCACAACATTTAATGGCAGAAAGAGATATAGAAAGAGAAAAATTAACTGAATATGAAATGTATAAAGATGTTTTATTAAAACTATGGACAATGAAAACAAAAGATGAAAAACAAGCCTTAATATCAAAATTTATAGATACAGCAACATTAAAGAAAAAGAAAGAGGGTAGCTTTGAAATAGAAAAAATAAATTTCAGAAGTAGCTTTATAGAACAGATAGATAAATTATATGAAAAAGGAGTAGTAGATATTCCAAGTATGATAGAAAAGGACGGAAAACTTGAAGATATAAAGGTAAGTGTAAATATGAATAAAGAACAAATAGAAGATTATTTAAGTGCATTAAAGGAAGAATTAAATGTAAATTATATGGACTTGGGAGAATACTATTTTCACGATGATAAGATAGATGAAAGTTACGATAATAAGACACAAGTTGCAAAAATTAGAGACAAACATATAGAATTTAAGTTAAAGAAAAATCAGAAGGTAATAAGAATGGTAGCAATAAAACAATATAAAAACTACTTGGCAAAACCAGAAGGGAAAATACACTTGGGACTTGTTACTCATACTACTTCGAAGGAAAAACTATAATAATTGTTGCAACTATAACTATATATTTCTTCTATGTTGCAACAATCAAATTAACGTATCACGTTAATTTGTCTCTCCCGAAAAGGGCTCCCGAAAAGAAGTGCTTTTTGGGAAAGAGGAAAAGAAACGAATTAAAAGGTCAAATGATAATATGACCTTTGATGAAGTGAAGTTCGCTTTGACGAGGGAGAGCCCACGAGTTTTGAAAGAATGTCAAAACTCATAGGGGGTTAGGACTTATGACAGAGTCAAAGTCCTTCGCCTACGAAGCAAGTTCAAAAGGAGGAAAAAGATGGAGCAAGAACTAGCATATTCTTTTCACTTGGGCAGTGATAAGAACAAAAGTAAATTAGCAAAGAGAGTATCAAAAGGAAATGTATCAGGTGGTACTTCACTATCAAATAATGCTATTCAAAATGCTAATGATTTATCAAGAGTAAATAAGCATAATTTAAGAGATTATGATAATCAAAGAGAACTCATTACAACAATATATGGAACTAATGATATTGTAGAAGATGTTAAAAAGGTATATTTAGATGAATTTGAACAAGCTAAAATAGAGTATGATAATAAGCAAACACGAGCTGATAGAAAAATAGGCAACTATTTTCAAAAAATATGTAATTCACAAAATGATATAGCATGTGAAATAATAATAGAACTTGGAGATATGGACTTTTGGCAAGATAAAGATAATGAGTACAGAATGAAGATGGTAGATGTATATAACGAGCAAATTCATGATTTGGTAAAGATAGTCCCAACCTTTAAAATAGCAAATGCTACAATACATTTTGATGAAACATCTCCACATATGCACATTGTAGGAGTACCTATAATTGAGAATTGTAAAAGGGGAATGAAAAATCAGGTAGGTAAATCACAAGTATTTACTAAAACATCATTAACTGAAATACAAGATAAAATGAGAAATGCCTGTATAAAGTCATATAACAAGTTTTATGGAGTTGATACAAGACTAAAAGGAAAGCAAAAAGGCAGAAATCAAGATATAAATATTAAAGAAATGGGTAATTACAGACAAATAAAAAAGCAATTAGAGCAGAAGGAACAAAAACTTGCAGAGGCTAATAAACAAACTAAAAAGCTTGAGAATACAAGTAAAGATATAAATGAAATACTAGACAATTTAAAACCAACAATGATGAATAAGAACAATATGGTGATTTCAAGTGAAGAAGTAGGGAAAATAAAAGAATTTACTAATAATGTAACAGATACGACAAAAACAATAAGAAGTGTAAATGACTTAAATGTAGCAATTAAAGATTTTGAACACTCAACATTTGAAATAGAACAAGAAAATAGTTCACTTAAATATCAAATAGAGCTTAAAGATGGTGAAATTAACAATCTAAAGGATGAGTTATCATATAAAGACAAAATTATTGATAAACTACGAGCTGAAAAAGAAAGTATAAAAGCTCAATTACAACGATTTAAAAGCTTTTGGCATAGTATCATGAGCCATTTCCATAAAAAGATATGTTATGACAAAGATGAGAATTATAAAATTGTAAGTGATGACTTATATAGAAATGGAATATTTGATGACAATGATAATGAAATAGCAAACAATATATATAGAAAAGTAACAATACCAGATGAAAACAAAACAAATAAAGATAGAAAGAAAAATGATACAAGATTTTAAGGAGGTAAAAATATTATGAAGAATGAGAAAGTACAAGAGTTAATAGAAATGATAAATAATATGGAGACAAAGGACAAGTTAAGACTTGGAGTATGTATGAGTTCAAGTTCTTATACTAAGCTAAAATATAACAAAGCACATATACATAGTATATTCGATAATAAATTAAAGAAAATAGATAACGAATATTTAGTTAGCTATATAAATATGAGAAAGTATCCTATTCTAACCTTTGCAATGGCAAAGATAATGGAAATGACAGAACAAGAGCAAAATCAAGTAGCATTGTATTTAGTTAATGCACTGTGTAACACAAATGAAACAAAAAAATAATAATATTGTAATAATACCTTAAAACCCTTGCGAGAGTATATATATATATATATATATCGGAGATTCAATTATTGACAAATGAATAAAGAATTAATAAAATACAGAAAATAAACATAGAAAGGAAAGATAAAAAATATGAAACACGCAAGAAAAACAAATCAAAAAGGTATCACATTAATAGCATTAGTAATAACGATAATAGTATTATTAATATTAGCAGGAGTAGCACTAGCAACATTAACAGGAAATAGTAGCATAATAGACAATGCAAATTATGCAGTAGAGGAATATAATTCATCAGCAAATGCAGACCAAGAGGTATTAAATCAAGTAGAAAACTTATTTGCAAAATACATGGGAGAGAGTGCAAATAATAATGAAACTGGAGATGATGACGACGATGATGATACACCAGTAGTACCACTACAGCCAACTGCAGTAGTAGCAACATCAGGAGCAGAAATAACGTATAATGCAAATGGAGGAACAGGAAATATAAATTATGGATTTGTTGCTCCATTAGGAAATGGATTTAAAGGATGGAATACAGAAGCTGATGGAAGTGGAACAATGTATGCACCAGGAGATGAAGTAAGTGAAAGTGGAACCTTATATGCAATATGGGGAGGAACATATAGATTAGGACAAGAAGTAACAATAAATGTAACAAAAGGAACAGAAACAGTAGCAGAAAGTTTTTATGTATTAATAGATGACAATACAAATCAGGCAGGAAATGTAACATTGCTTGCAAAATACAATTTAGATAAAGATCCAGATCCAAACGATGCAACAACAGGAAAATATTATCAAAAACCAAATGCAGCATATAGCGAAACAAAATGTGCATTTTCAAGTACAAACTATTGGAGCAGTGATTGGGTAGAAGGAACAAGAATGAATTTAAACACATATACAACAGATGCTGTGGCAGCAGCAGCTGACCCTACACAAACAAAAGCAAATAATGCAATAATGAGAGCAAGAGATTATGCAACAAGCACAATAGGTTCTGGAGCAGAAGGAAGATTATTAACATATGAAGAAGCAAATGAATTACAAAGTAGTTATGGAGCAATGATAAATGGAACAGCTAATACTAATGATGGTGGCAATTACTTATATTATTGGCTTTCTTCTGCTTATGAGTCCGACAACAACGTGTGGAATGTGTATGGCGACCGCGGCCTCTTGGGCAGCGACCGCTACAACTACGGCGACTACAGTGGGGTCCGCCCAGTTATAACAGTATCTAAGTCTTTAATCCAATAAGCAAACGAAAGTGAGCTTATGCTAGGTGCTAGTTTCTGGAAGAAACAGCACCTGCTAACCATATTTTGGGCAACTGCACCAAAATATGGAATAATTTAGCTTACGTAAGTAGGCTAAATTATTAAAGCGGTTTAAACTAGATATTAAAAACATTTATGTATTTAATATAGGGGAATACTTAGTGAGTCCCAGGGCTGTTGCGTGTGTTGTAGCTTTCTTCTGCTAATGAGAACAACAACAACAACGTGTGGAATGTGAATGGCAACAACGGCAACTTGAACAACAACAACTACAACAACGACAACAACAATGGGGTCCGCCCAGCTTTCCATAAAACTAAGGATTATATAACTAATGTTTATAATGAAAAGATATGGAAAACAAGTATTTTCCTCATCGTAAAAGATGAAATATGGTTATAGATGTGTTTGGAGATTAGTAAATAGATGTTATTGAAGGTTGATATGCACTAGAACTATAGCAACATTTATATGCTCTTCAAAAAATGAAGGGCATTTTATTTTAAATGTTAGGAATGAATATTTTATGTTAGAAGAATATTATAAATATAAAACTCAATATAAAGATTATATTATTATAATAAAATCAGGCAATTTTTTTGAAATTCTTGATAAAGATGCTTTAATTGTTAATAATATTATGAATTATAAATTATCAAAGATATCAGACACAGTAAAATGTGGATTCCCAATGGTAAGCTTGAATAAATTTTTAGAAATAATTGATAAAAAGAATATAAATTATATTATCATTGAAAATAAAAGTATATCAAGTAAAAAAGAATATAAAGCCAATACATATAATACTTTTGAATTTGACATGAATAGCATAAAATATAATTTTTTTAGAATAAACAAAATAACGAAATACTTGAACGAGAATGCTTATAGAGATATAAACAAATTGTTAGAAAGTATGGAGAAATTAATAAATGGATGAAGACAAATTATTAATTATAACCAGATTAAAGAAAACTTATGAATACACATTAAAATCATTGGAAAATTACCCGCATAAATATTTAGAGTTAAAGAAACACATAGATACAACAATACTTGAGATGATAGAATTATGCTATATTGCAAATTATGGATGTAAAGTGGAAGAAAATAAAATTTTAGCTATATCTAAATTATCTATGGTTGATTATTACCTAAAACTGAGCTATAAAAATGAAATAATATCAAAAAAGAAATATGAAAGTATATCAAAACACTTACTAGAAATTCAGTTAATGCTAAAGAGTTGGTTGAATATAAATGAAAAGAGTGAATAATTTATATAGTAAAATATGTGATATTGACTTAATAATGAATATGTATGATAAGACTATAAGAGTAAATACTAAAAATAAAAAGAAAATACAGCAATTTGATAATTTTTACACTTGTAATATAGCTAAAATAAAAGAAACATTAATAAAAAAAGAATATATTCCAGGGAAGTACCATATATTTATGATTCATGAGCCAAAAGCTAGAATAATAATGAGTCAAGAAATAGAAGATAAATTAATAAATCATTTAGTGGCAAAATATTTCTTGATAGATGTGTTTGATAAAACATTATCAAATAGAAATTGTGCAACAAGAATAGGAAAGGGAACACATTATGCACTTAAATTATTTAAACAAGATTATAATTATTATTTGAATAAATATAGAAAGTTCTATATATTAAAACTAGATATTGCAAAATATTTTTATAATTTAAACCATGATATAATTATGAAACTAGTAAAGCGAAAAATAAAAGATAAAGAAGTTTTAAAGATAATTAATATTATAATAAACTCTACTGATGAAGATTATATAAATGAAGAGATAATTAAGCTGAAAAATAATGAAAGAAATAAAATACTGAAGAGTAAGATTAATAATAATGATAAGATAAAGAAAATTAAAGAGATAGATCAAATTCCATTATATAAAAAAGGTAAAGGTGTATGTATTGGGAATATGGTGTCTCAAATAGTTGCAACATTCTATTTAGATGAAATGGATAAATATATACAAGAAAAATTAAATATTACAGCATATGGAAGATATATGGATGATTTTTATTGTATGCATGAAAGTAAACAGTATTTGAAGTATTGTTTATGTGAAATAACAGAATTATTAAGAAAATATGATTTAAAACTGAATACAAAAACCAAAATATATAATAGTGCTGAAAGTATAGAATATTTAGGATTTATGTTTAGCTCAAATAACAATAATATAAGAATGAAACTGACAAATAAAGGGAAGAAAAAGTTTAAGAATAAAATGAAGAGAAAAAACAAAGAATTAGAGAATAATATAATTGCATTTGATGAGTATAGACAAGTTAGAGAAAGTTATAGAGGACATTTAATACATGGAAATTGCTATAGATTATTTTTTAAAAATGTAATTAAATTTGAAAAATAGCTAGAAGACCACTTGAACTCCCATAAGTTTTATGTTAAACTAAACACAATAAATCGAGTTATATAAGAGAGCCTGAAATAGTGTGTGCTAATTTTTCGCATACCTGTTTCGAAATCGCTCCAAATGTGCGGAGCAAAATATACTCCGCAATGAATAGTTAATAGTGAATAATTAATAATGAATAATTAATAATGAATAATAGAAAGTTGTAGAGTAGCACATTTGTATTATTCACTATTCATTATTAACTATTAATTATTCACTAAAGCAGAATGTAACAGAATCGAAACAAAAAAAATATTTTTTCGTATTTACAATAAAGAAAAAATTGGGTAAAATATATGTAAATATTATAGCATAAAAGTCCGCCAAATCTTAGCCGGCATTGGATATTTTGTGCCTAAATAAAATAAGAAGATAACTTTGAAAACTGACATCACTAGCTCATAAGTAGGGGACATTTCTTAACACATACGAAATGTCCATAGGGAAAGAAGTGTCTCCTTACAAGAATAGGAGGAAAAATTATGAAGATTACCAAAGAAATGAGACGGAATTACACTAATAGCATTAGTAATAACAATAATAGTGTTATTGATACTAGCAGGAGTAGCATTAGCTACATTAACAGGAAATACAAGCATAATAGATAATGCAAATAAAACAGCAGAAAAATACAATGCATCAGCAAATGAAGACCAAAAGGTATTAAACCAGGTAAAAGACTTATTCGCCAAATACATGGGAGGAGAGCAAGTAGGAGAAACAGGAGATGATGATACACCACAAACTCAAAACTATACAATAACATACAATGCAAATGGTGGAACAGGAACAATGGAACAAGCAACAGCATCAACTATAGCAATAAATGGATTTACAGCGCCAGGAAATGCAAGAGTATTTAAAGAATGGAACACAGAAGCAAATGGAACTGGAACAAGTTATGCGCCAGGAGATAGTGTAAGTCTAAGTGAAGATTTAACATTATATGCAATATGGAACTATACAACTGCATCTGTATTATCAATAGGAAATGAAGTATTTATAAGAGGCGAAGAATTTTATGTATTAGAAAATAGTAGTAATACACAAGAAGAAGTAACATTACTAGCAAAATATAACTTAGATAAAAATGCAGATGAAACAACAGGAAAATACTATCAAAAAGCAAATGCAACTTATTCTCAAACAGCATGTGAATTTTCGAGTACAAACTATTGGGGCAGTTATACTGAAGATTTAAATACATATACAACAGATGCTGTGGCAGCAGCAGCTAACCCTGCACAAACTAAAGCAAATAATGCAATAATGAGAGCAAGAGATTATGCAACAAGTACAATAGGATCTGGAGCAGAAGGAAGATTATTAACATATGGAGAAGCAAATACATTACAAAGTAGTTATGCAGTTATGATAAATGGAATAGCAAATACTAATACTTATGGCAATTATTTATGTTATTGGCTTTCTTCTTCTGCTGATGGGAGCGACGTCGACTACGTGTGGGGTGTGCGCGGCGACTACGGCGACTTGTACCCCAACTTCTATAACTACGTCGACGACAGCAACTTTGGGGTCCGCCCAGTTATAACAGTATCTAAGTCTTTAATCCAATAAGCAAACGAAAGTGAGCTTATGAACAAAGAGATGTCCCTTTAGTTCATATAGAAAATGCTTGACAATAACTAGAAAAGCAAATATAATAAACCAAATATGTTATCAAGAGTGGACGAGAGAATCGGCTTTATGACTCCACAGCAACCTATGAAAATAAGGTGCTAATACCGACAAAGTATAAAGTACTTTGGATGATAATTAAAATTTTAAAAATTATTAACCTTTGTACTTAAAAGTATAAAGGTTTTTCTTTTTGAAATAATAATCTTGAAACATATGAAAATAGTAAGAAAGAGGGTATTAAAATGAAAAAATTATTTACATCAGAAAGTGTAACAGAAGGGCATCCAGATAAATTATGTGATTACATATCAGATAGTGTTTTGGATAGTTTCCTATCAAAAGACAAAAATGCAAGAGTAGCATGTGAAACAATGGCATCTAAGGGAGAAGTGTATATTTCAGGTGAGATAACTTCTACAGCAAATGTAAATATAGAAGAGGTTGCAAGAAATGCTATTAAAGAAGTGGGATACGGAGATGCAAATTTAGATATAGATTATAGAACTTGCAAAATTATTGTTAATATATCAAAGCAATCTAAAGATATAGCAATGGGTGTAGATAAATCTTTTGAGGATAAGGCAGGAGAAAATGTTTTTTCAGAAGGTGCAGGAGATCAAGGAATAATGTTTGGATTTGCAATAGATGAAACAAAAGAGCTTATGCCACTTCCAATTTCAATTGCACATAAGTTATCTAAAAGATTAGCAGAAGTAAGAAAGCTAAATATAATTGAAGGGTTAAGACCAGATGGGAAAGTTCAAGTTACTATTGAATACGAAAATGAAATACCAATAAGAGTAGATACTATTGTTGTATCTACTCAACATGAAGAAGATGTAGATTTAACTTGGTTAAAAGACCAAATAAAGGAAAAGGTAATAGAATTTATAATACCACCTGAATTACTAGATAATAATACAAAATACTATATAAATCCAACAGGAAGATTTGTAATAGGTGGACCTCTAGGAGATAGTGGATTAACAGGTAGAAAGATAATAGTTGACACTTATGGTGGATATGCAAGACATGGAGGAGGAGCTTTTTCTGGTAAAGACCCTACAAAAGTAGATAGATCAGCTGCGTATATAGCAAGACATATTGCTAAAAATGTAGTGGCAAATGGATTAGCTAAAAAATGCGAAATACAGTTTTCATATGCAATAGGTGTTGCTAAGCCGGTTTCCATTTATGTTGATACATTTGGAACAAATACTATTCCAGAAGAAGAAATAATACAAAAAATTAATAATAAATTCGATTTAACACCAAGAGGCATTATCAATTATTTCGGATTGCAAACCCCAATATACAAGCAAACTACAAACTATGGACATTTTGGGGATAAAGATTTGCCATGGGAAAAAATAATAGAACTTTAATATACTTGATAAAATTGTTGCCTTATGATAAAGTAAGAAAAAATATAAAAAGGAAGTATATATGGAAATATCAAGATATGAAACAAACTATAAAAATAAAATGTTTTTTAGCAAAACTCGAATTAAAGAAAAGGATATTCCTAAAAGGTTTGAGAGTAAGCTTATAAATATTTACCCAGAAGTAGAGTATCAAGAATTATTAGGCTTTGGAGGAGCAATAACTGAAGCTTCTGGATATGCATATAGCAAGCTCGATAGTGAAAAAAAGGAAAAGTTCATACAAGACTATTTTTCAGAAGATGGCTTAAATTATGCCTTAGCAAGATTGCCTATAGGTAGTTGTGATTTTTCTATAAAATCTTATTCTTATTCAAACAAACCAGATTTATCTGATTTTAGCATAAATAAAGATAAAGAATATATTTTTCCTTTATTAAATGATGCAAATAATAAAAAAGAACTAACAATTTTTTCTGCTCCATGGAGTCCACCTAAATTTATGAAAAATAGTAAAATGTTAATATTAGGTGGAAAACTTTTACCAAAATATAAACAAACATTGGCAGATTATTTTGTAAAATATATTAAAGCTTATCAGGATGAAGGATTTAATATAAAATACGTAACAGTACAAAACGAACCAAATGCAATTCAAACTTGGGAATCTTGTTTATATGATGCGGAAGAAGAAGCGGATTTTGTAGTAAATTATTTATATCCTACCTTAAGGAATAATAATTTAAATACAAAAATTTTAATTTGGGATCACAACAAAGAAAGCCTTTTTACAAGAGCATTAAGCGAATTATCTATTGAAGGAGCTAACGAAAAAATTGCAGGTCTTGCTTTTCATTATTATTCAGGAAATCATTTTGAAAATATTAGGCTAGTAAGGGAACATTTCCCAAATAAATTATTAATACATACAGAAGGGTGTACAGGGCAATCTGATCCAAATTCACAAGAAGAGTTTAAAAATGGAGAAATATATGCACATGATATTATAGGCGATTTAAATGCTGGGGCAAATGGATACATAGATTGGAACATATTGTTAGACAGCAAAGGTGGTCCTAACCATAAAAAGAATTATTGTAATAGCCCAATTATACTAGATAAATCTGAAACAGATTATATTAAGACATCTGCATATTACTATATTGGACATCTTAGTAAATTTATTAAACCTAATGCAAAGAGAATAGCATTTAGCAAGTATAATGAAAATTTAGAACTTACAGCTTTTAAAAATATAGATAATAGTATAATACTTGTAATATTAAATAATAAGTGGTTTAATATAGACTATAATATACATATAAAAGATAAATTAATTAAAGATACAATAAACGCAAATTCAATTTTGACATACAAGATAAAACTATAGAAGGAGAAATATATGGGATCAATAATGATGCATTTATGCATATCAGAAATATATAGGAAAAAACATAATTTAAGTGATAAATTTTTAGTAGGTAGCATTTTGCCTGATATATATAAACAAACAATAATGAATAAAGCAAAATCGCATTATCTTAAAAATATAGAATTTAATAATAAAATTAGGTTATTACCAGATATTTCTAAATTTATGGCAGAAAATAAGAAAGAATGTAAAGATGAAATAATAATAGGATATTTAGCGCATTTATTAGAAGATTATGTGTGGTTTAATAATATTATTAATGAATGCGTTGAAGAATGCGGAAAAGATGAAAATGGAAGAGAACTGTACAGATACAAAAATGAAGATTATAAAATATTGCATAATAGTGATCATTTTATTCAAAATATATATGAAGATTATAATTATCTAGATAAAGTCTTAATAGAAAAGATACCAATAGATATTGAGAGGATAAAGGAAGAAACAAAGATTTTTTTAAACAATGATGAAAAATTTGTGAAAGTTATAGATGAACAAATAATAATGCATAAAGCAATAGAAAACAGGGAAAACTTTTTTATCACAGAAGATATTGCCAATATATATATAGAAATGTGCTTAAAAGTTTTAGAAAAATATATAGATATATTTATATCTTAAAATAAAACTGCTAACCATCTAAGATGGCTAGCAGTTTTTGTTAGTTTAGAATTTGCCAGAATAATTAAACAACTCGATTGCTTCTTTAGGAAATGGACCTGGCTTAAACGGCTTAGAAATGTCGATTCCTAATGCTTCACCAATACTTGTTATAAAGTATGGTAAAATCATAAGTATATCTACATTCCAATGCGTGGCATAAAGCAAATCACTTCTGAATTCGAGGTATTTTGCTTTTCGCTCTTTACACAAGTTCTCCAAAAACCTAGAAAGAAGCATATCAAAACCATTTGGCCTGATAGGCCGTACCAAATTAATTGCAAGGGCAAAAGGCTGCTTGTACAGTAAAGTGTAGCGACCATGTGAAAAATTCTTCTTTTCATGCATAACAACATTTGCAATTCCGGCTTCAATAAATTTGCTTTCAATATCTTTTGCGGAAGCAAGAGTATCCAACTCATAAAAAACATGAATAATGGGATGCTCTTTTATAGCACTGGCAATTTCATTTATTGGCAAGGAATTAACAAATTCTTCAGCTTTTAACAATGAATTTTGATATTGTTTAAAAAACTTATCTGAAGAATCATCATCAAAAATAATTACAGGAGCTAAAGTTGAAAACATTGAAATCATTCCTCGCTCTTTCCCAGATATGTCATTAGGGTTGAAATAAGAAATGATTTTTGCTCTAGTACCCCAATAATCATTTTTTAATTCGATTTTTTCTGCTCCAGTAACAAGTGCAAAGCAGTACTTATATTCCTTACATAATTTAGCCACAGCTTTGATGTCTTCAGTTTTACCAGAATAGGATAAACCAATAACTAAATCATAATGAGGTGCATTTGTAGAGAAAGAAATTCCTACAGGTTTTAAAATGCGTACTGCAGTTTGTGGCGTAACAGCAGATACATAAGGTGTGTTGAGCTTAAATTTTAAGGCACATTTTGCAAAAATTGCTGCTGGATATGAACCACCGGCGCCTACAACTAAAATACTTAAAAGTTTAGAATGCTTTTGATGTTGCAAGGTAGTTAAAAGAGTATCTAATTCCTGACTTGCCTTTGTTTCTTCAGCTCTAAAAATTCTTTGCCGAAGAAGGTCTACTTGTTGTCTACTTACAAATTCTTTTTCCATAATTTTTCCTCCTTAAAATACTTAAAAAGAATATTTATGAATCAACTAAATAAATTTCACATAATGCGAAATTGTAAACATTATATCACAATTTTATGTTAATTGCAATTTTATGTATATTGACAATTAGCAAAAAAAATAGTACAATTTCAATATGAAAAGAGGCTATTATGAAAGAAGTAAAATATAAAACAAAACAAAAAGAAGAAATATTGCAATATTTAATAAAAAATAGTAATAATTTTGTTAGTGCAGAAGATATAGAAAAATATTTTAAAGATGAGAATATAACTGTTGGACTTACAACAATATACAGATTTTTAAATTTACTTGAAAAACAAGGAAAATTAAGAATAGAAGCACGAAAAAACACAAAATATTATCAATATATATCAAAAGAATGTGATCAACATTTTCATTTGAAGTGTGAAAAATGCGGAAAGTTAATTCATTTTGATTGTGAAGAACTGGAAAAGTTAAATTCACATATATCAAAAGAACATAATTTTAGTATAGACTCAAAAACATTGATCTATGGAGTTTGTGAAGACTGTAAAAAAGGAAAGAACATATAGATATTTAATCTATGTGTTCTTTTTTATCTAAATATGAAAAAAGTTTCAACTTTATATTGACATTCATTTTTTTTAATAGTAGAATAAATTTAAATATGAAATTTGTTTCAAATTAGAAAGGAGATAAAAATGCTTTTAAATGAATTAAAAATCGGACAAAAAGCCAGAATTCTAAAACTAAATATTCAAGATAAAGAAACAAGAAGACATCTTTTAGATATGGGCTTAACTGTAGGTACAGAAGTTGAAATTTATAAAAAAGCACCAATGGGAGATCCAGTAGATATACGATTAAGAGATTATGAATTGTGTATTAGTAAAGCGAATCTAAGCCAAATTGAGGTGGAGGTGATAAAAAAATGAAAGTAGCACTTGTAGGAAATCAAAATAGTGGAAAAACGACTTTATTTAATTATTTAACAGGAATGAATGCAAAAATAGGAAATTGGCCAGGAGTTACAATCGAGAAAAAATCTGGAACTATTAGAGGAACAAAACATGAAATAGTGGATTTACCGGGTATATATTCATTAAGTCCATATAGTATAGAGGAAGAAATATCTAGAAGTTTTATATTTGATGAAAAACCAGATGTAATTATAAATATAGTTGATTCTACTGCAATTGAAAGAAGTTTGTATCTAACCACACAACTTATGGAGTTAGACACAAAAGTTATTGTGGCACTTAATATGAGTGATATATTAGAAAATAGAGGAATAAGCATAGACGAGAAAAAATTAGAAAAACAATTAGGTGTAAAAGTTTTTAAAATATCTGCGTTAAAAGAAACCGGAATATCAGAATTAGTTACAGAAATAGATAAAAAATCTAATAGTGAGCATATAAAAATATTTGACGAAAACCTAGAAAATGGTATAGCAAAAATAAAGAATGATTTAAATGATAAACATAGCAGATTTATAGCTGTTAAATTATTGGAAAAAGATAATAGATTTTCAAAATTGAATAATTCAAAAACAGAAGAAATAATAAATGAAATTTCAAAATTTTATGATACAGACCTAGAAGAAGTAATAGCAACTGAAAGATATGCATTTATTGAAAAAGTAAAAAAAGAAGCAGTTAAGGAAAAAAACATGCCAGAGAGTATAACAGATAAATTAGATAAAGTATTTTTAAATAAATGGTTAGCACTTCCAATATTTGTTGTAGTAATGTTTCTTGTTTATTATTTATCTGTTGGTGTAGTTGGCTCAGCAACTGTTGATTGGGTTGCAGATAGTATGGATGCTTTTGGCGAATGGGTAGGAGGAGCATTAGAAAATATTGGTACTTCAGAATGGCTTACAAGTTTAGTAGTAGATGGAATAATAGCTGGTGTTGGAGCAGTTTTAGGATTTGTACCACAATTAATAATATTATTCTTATGTATATCATTATTAGAAACAACAGGATATATGTCAAGAATTGCTATGTTACTTGATAAATTATTTAGAAAACTAGGATTAAGTGGAAAAAGTTTAATACCATTCATAGTTGGCTCAGGATGTTCAGTTCCTGGAATTATGGGAACAAGAATAATTGAAAATTCAGATGAAAGAGAAATGACATCTATGTTGGTGCCATTTATCCCATGTAGTGCTAAACTTCCTATAATAGCATTGTTCGCAGGATACTTTTTTGAAGAGCATTCAGGCTTAGTTTCAGCATCATTGTATTTCTTTGCAATATTGGTAATAATATTTGCTGCATTTGTATTATCAAGAGTAAAATTTAAAAATACTAGTAATTCATACATATCAGAATTACCATTATATAAAATGCCAAGTGTAAAATATGTTGCAAAAGATGTATGGGAAAAAGTAATAGCTTTTATAAAAAGAGCAGGAAGTATTATTTTAATTTGTTCAATAGTTATATGGTTTTTGCTTTCATTCTCATTTAGTATGGAATATGGCGTAGACATAGAAGAAAGTATGTTAGCATCAATTGGAAAAACAGTTTCATGGGTATTTTATCCAGTACTAGGTCAAAACAATTGGGGAGCAACAGTTTCTGCAATACAAGGTTTAGTAGCAAAAGAACAAGTAGTATCATCTATGGCAGTAATAGCAGGGCTAGCAGAAGATGTAGAAGAAGGAAGCGAGATATTTGCACAAGGTACTCCATTTGCTGGATTTACAGCAGCTGCAGCATATGCATTTATGGTATTTAACCTATTTAGTGCACCATGTTTTGGAGCAATAGGAGCATTAAGAAGAGAATTAGGCTCTACTAAAAAAATGTTAAAAGTAGTATGCTTACAAACATTTTTTGCATGGGTATTAGCAACAATTGTATACCAAATAGGAAGCTTATTTGAAAATGGAGTATTGAATATAGCAAATACATTAATTATTTTAGTAATAATAGCAGTTGTAGCATTTATAATAATTAGAGGAATAAAAAACAAGAAAAAAGGATGTACAACATGTCCTTACTGTAATAATTGCAAATAGGAATAAATTGGGGACGTTTCTAAATGGGGAATGATTCCCAATTTGGGACACATCTTAAACTCGAACAAAAAAGATACTTTTTCATATTATTTATTAGGAGGATAATATGATTAAAAAGTATCTTTTTAAAATTGTATCAATACTATGTTTAAGCCTAATATTGCAGTTTTTTTGCGAAACATATGCATTTTCACCAAGTAATGAAAAACAATATAATGGGATTGATGTAAGTATGTGGCAGGGTGAAATAGATTATGAATTAGTTAAGGAAAGCAATATTGAAGTTGTATATATAAAAGCAACAGAAGGTGATAGATACATAGATCCATATTTTGAAATTAATTATAAAAATGCCAAGGAAGTGGGATTAAAAATTGGATTTTATCATTATTTAATTGCTAGAAATGAAGAAGATGCAAAAGTAGAAGCTGAACACTTTGCAAAAACAATATCAGATAAAACTGTAGATTGTAAATTAGCGATGGATTTTGAAAGCTTTGGAGAATTAAATATATACGAAATAAATAATATTTCTAAAGTCTTTTTGGAAACTGTAAAAGAACTAACTGGAAAAGAAGTAGTAATATATTCAGATGAAAGCAATGCAAGAGAAGTGTTTTCACAAGAATTAACTATCTACCCTATATGGATTGCAGAGTATGATGTAGAAAAGCCAGGTAATAATGTAAAATGGAATAATTGGGTTGGATGGCAATATACAGACGAAGGAATAATAAATGGAATAGAAGGCTATGTTGATAGAGATTATTTTACAGAAAGTATATTCGTTAATAATGAAGGGACAAATGAAAAAACAGAAGAAAACAGTGAAAATGAAGAGCAACAAACAAAAGAATATATATATATTAAAATAAAAAGAGGAGATACTTTAACATTAATCTCTAAACAATATAATACTACAGTCGAAGAATTAGTAAAACTTAATAATATTAAAAATCCAAATCTTATATATGCAGGAAATAGTTTACTAGTGCCAGCAAAAAGTAATAAAAAAGAAGAAAATAGTGAATTAAACAGCACAATAATTTATAATGTGAAATGGGGAGATACACTAAGCAATTTAGCAAAGACTTATCGAACAACAATAAGTACATTGGTAAACTTGAATAATATAAAAAATCCAAATTTAATATATGTTGGGCAAAAATTAATAATTCCTATAAATTCAAGTGTAACAGTAGAGTTTTATAAAATAAAATATGGAGATACTCTTACCAAAATTGCAAAAATGTTTAGTACAACAGTAGCAAAACTTGCAAAAGAAAACAATATAAAAAATGTAAATTTAATATATGCTGGAGATAGTATAAGAAT
The DNA here is from genome assembly GCA_017469445.1 of Clostridia bacterium. GTDB lineage: Bacteria > Bacillota > Clostridia > TANB77 > CAG-508 > UMGS1864. The sequence continues at coordinate 121,125 of JAFUGK010000015.1, read as the reverse complement.
TGAATTTTAAAATGTGTCCCCAGTTGGGAGCAATTCCCAACTGAGGACGTTACTGTTTTGGAATATATTCCTAATTTGGAAACGTCCCCACATTACATATTGACTATTAGTAATGTATCGATGTATAATAAAAATTGTATAAAATAGGGAGATAATCTTGAAAGCTGACATTACTAGCTCACAAGGACGGGGATATTTCTTAGCATAAAAGAGATGACCTAAGATAAAGAAGTGTCCCTTTACAATATTAGAAGGAGATAAGTTTATGTGGAAATTGAAAAAATATTTAAAACCGTTCATATTCCCACTATTAGTAGCAATAGTGTTTTTATATATACAGGCAATTTGTAAACTTAATTTACCAAATTATATGTCTGATATTGTAAATGTGGGAATACAATCAAATGGAATTGAAAATGCTGTTCCAGAAGCAATAAGCGAAAATGGAATGAGCTTAATAAAAATATTTGTAAATGATGATGAAAAACAGGTTTTAGAGCAAAGCTATGAGCTTGTAAATTCTGGAGATTCAAACTATATTGCTAAATATCCAGAATCTCAAAATACTAATATATATGTATTAAAACAAGATGCAGATATAGAAAAATTAGATAATATTTTTAAAATTGCAGATAGAACATTTATAAATATAATGACATCAATGGCACAAGGTAATGAAAGTCAGCAAACTAGCATTCAAGATAATACACAGATAGATTTTGAAAAAATATATAATATGATTCCAATACTGCAAAATTTACCACAAGAACAAATAGAAAGTGCTAGACAAGATGCTGTGAAAACAGATGATACAATGCTATCACAAGTTGCAGTAGTATTTACAAAATTATTTTACCAAGAACTAGGAATGGATTTATCAAAAATACAAACTAATTACATAATATTAACAGGTACCAAAATGCTTGGAATGACCTTAATAGTTGCTATGGCTGCAATAATTGTTAGCTTAATTGCAACAAGAGTGTCTGCAAGAGTTGGTCAACATATTAGAATAGATTTATTTAAAAAAGTACAAGAATTTGCAGGTGCTGAATTTGAAAAATTTAGTACATCTTCTTTAATTACTAGAACTACAAATGATGTAACACAAATTCAAAATTTAATTGTAATGGGAATTAGATTAGTTTTCTTTGCACCAGTAATGGGAATAGGTGCACTTATTATGATATTGCAAAGAAATGTAAGTATGACATGGATTTTAGGCTTAGCTATTGCAGTTATAATTGCGCTAATTATAGTAGTATTTTTGTTAGCTGTACCAAAGTTTAAAATAATACAAAAATTAATAGATAAATTGAATTTAGTTTCAAGAGAAAATATAAGTGGAATAATGGTGTCAAGAGCTTTTAGAACACAAAAATATGAAGAAGATAGGTTTGATAGTGTAAATACAGAACTTACAAAAATAAATTTATTTGTAAATAGAATAATGGTAGTAATGATGCCAGCAATGACATTGGTTATGAATGGGGTAATGTTACTTATAGTATGGATTGGAGCAAAACAAATTGCAGAATCAAACTTACAAATAGGCGATATGATGGCTTTTATGCAATATGCAATGCATGTAATAATGTCTTTCTTATTTATAACAATGATATTTATTACATTTCCAAGAGCAGAAGTTTCTGCTAAACGTATATCAGAAGTACTTGAAACAGATGTAAATATTAAAAATCCAGAAAAACCAGAAGAATTCAAAAAGGATAAAATAGGCTATGTAGAATTTAAAGATGTAAGCTTTAAATATGATGGGGCAGATGAATATGTATTAGAGAATATTAGCTTTATAGCAAAACCAGGTGAAACCACAGCATTTATAGGCTCAACAGGTTCAGGTAAATCTACACTTATAAAATTAGTACCAAGATTTAATGATGCTACTGATGGCGAAGTACTTGTAAATGGTGTAAATGTAAAAAGTATAGATTTAGAAGAATTGCAAAAACAAATAGGTTATGTACCACAAAAAGGAAGCTTGCTATCTGGAACAATAGAATCAAATATAAAATATGGAGCACCAGAATTATCTGATGATGAAATGGAAAAATATGCTGGAATTGCACAAGCATCAGAATTTATAGAAAGCAAAGATAATAAATATCAAAGTGAAATATCGCAAAATGCAAAAAATGTGTCTGGAGGACAGAAACAGAGATTATCTATAGCAAGAGCACTTGCCAAAAATGCTCCAATATACATTTTTGATGATAGTTTTTCAGCATTAGATTTTAAAACAGATGCTAATTTAAGGCAAGCCTTAAAAGAAAATATGAAAAATGCAACAATATTAATAGTAGCACAAAGAGTAAGTACAATAATGAATGCAGAGCAAATTATAGTATTAGATAAAGGCAAAATTGTAGGAAAAGGCACACATAAAGAATTACTAGAAAAATGCCCTACATACTATGAGATAGCTTCTTCACAGCTAACAAAGGAGGAGTTATAATGGAAAGTAAGCAGAAAAGAGGGCCGATGGGCGGAAGAAATAGAGTAGCCATGCCTGGTGAAAAAGCAAAAGACTTTAAGGGAACTTTTAGAAAATTGTTAAAATATTTAGGTAAATACAAAATAGCTATTGTTATAGTTATAATATTTGCTATACTTTCAACAATCTTTAGTATAGTTGGACCAAAAATATTAGGTGAAGCTACTACAATTCTGTTTGAAGGAGTCATGAATATGATTTCTGAAAATGGTTTAGGAATAGATTTTGATGGAATAAGAAATATAATTATCACATTGCTTGTGTTATATATCATAAGTGCTGCATTTTCATACATACAAGGATGGATAATGTCTAAAGTTACAATGGATGTTACATACAAACTAAGAAAAGATATATCACATAAAATAAATAAATTACCATTGAGTTACTTTGATAAAAAGACACAAGGTGAAGTATTATCATACATAACAAACGATGTAGATACAGTATCACAAACATTAAACCAAGGTATAACACAAGTTATAACCTCTATTACAACACTTTTAGGAGTGTTAATAATGATGCTATCTATAAGCTGGCAAATGACAATTGTTGCAGTATTAGTACTTCCAATAGCTATTATTTTAGTTGCTTTTGTGGTTAAAAAATCTCAAAAGTATTTTATAAAACAACAAAAGCATTTAAGTGATGTAAATGGTCATATAGAAGAAATGTATACAAACCATACTATTGTAAGGGCATTTAATGGTCAAAAACAAGCAACAGAAAAATTTGAACAATACAATGAAAAACTATATGAATCTGCATGGAAATCTCAATTCTTGTCTGGGCTTATGCCACCAACAATGAACTTTGTTGGAAATTTAGGATATGTAGCGGTATGCATTATGGGTGCATATTATGCAAGCATTGGAATTATAACAGTAGGTAATATACAATCATTTATGCAATATATGAGAAGCTTTATACAACCAATATCACAACTTGCAAATGTATCTAATGTATTACAATCTACAATGGCAGCGGCTGAAAGAGTATTTGAATTTTTAAATGAAAAAGAAGAAGTGCCAGATACAGATAAGCCAGCATCAGTAGAAAATGTAGTAGGAAATGTGGAATTTAAGAATGTACATTTTGGATATAATGAGAATAAAATTGTAATAAATGATTTTTCAGCTAAAATAAATGCAGGACAAAAAATAGCAATAGTAGGTCCAACTGGTGCGGGGAAAACCACAATTGTAAAACTTTTAATGAGATATTATGATGTAATAAGCGGAGCAATATTACTTGAAGGAACGGACATAAGAAACTTTACAAGAGATGATTTAAGAAGTCAGTTTGGAATGGTCCTTCAAGATACATGGAGCTTTAATGAAACAATTATGGAAAATATAAGGTATGGAAGATTAAATGCAACAGACGAAGAAGTTATAAAAGCAGCTAAAGAAGCACAAGTAGATCATTTTGTAAGAACATTATCAGATGGATATAAAACAGTATTAAACGAGGAATCTACAAATATTTCTCAAGGACAAAAACAATTATTAACAATAGCAAGAGCGTTTTTAGCAGACCCTAAAATACTAATACTAGATGAAGCAACATCATCTGTAGATACAAGAACAGAAATTTTGATACAACAAGCAATGGAAGATTTAATGAAAGGTAGAACAAGCTTTGTAATAGCACATAGATTATCTACAATAAGAGATGCAGATTTAATACTTGTAATGAATGAAGGAGATATAGTAGAACAAGGAACTCACGAAGAATTATTACAAAAAGGTGGATTTTATGAAAAATTATATAATAGCCAGTTCGAAAATTGTGATTAAAATTGAAAGGAGAGCAAATTATTGCTCTCCTATTTTTGAATAGAACTAGCTATTTTTGTTTTCAACACTCCTGTTGGCAATTTCGATGGCAGTACTTACAATTTTACCACAAGTTTTGGAAGATACATTGTTCCAACCGCCATCTTTTTTTACCTGATCATATACACCTAGTTCTTTTGCAATTTCTTCTTTTAAAGCCGCAGACATTAAGCTCTTTTTATTATTACTAGACATAATTACCTCCTAAGAATTAAATTTATGCTAGCAGTAGTATTATGTGTAAAAATGCTAAAAATATGTATTAAGAAAAATATAAAATATGCGACTTTTTTTGACTAAATTCTTTAATTAGTATTGAATAAATATATATTTTAATATATAATAACAAAAGCTAACAAGATTAATGCAAATAAGGAGTTGTTTATAGATGAAAATTATTGATATCGGCAAGAAATATAGACATTCTTTGCTAATATTTGCAGATATTGTAATAATAATATGCAGTTATATAGCAGCAATATTATTTTTAGATATAAATATAATTAGTAAAATAGATTTAATAAAAGAAATTGCATTAGCAGTTTTAGTATATGAATTGTTTTTAAATATATTGCAAATGTATAAAAACATGATGAGATATGAAATAGGTAAAGATTATATAAAATACATGTTTATTTGCTTTATTTCAACAATCTCTGTATCATTACTCGGACAAGTATTAAGGTTTGAATATTTGGGATTAAGATTAAATGTTTTAACAGGAATATTTGTTGCAGGAGCATTTGTTCTATATAGATTAGCTGGAAGATCTATAATGGCCAGAAGAACTGCAATAATGTATAAAAAGAGATTAAAAAATACTGTACCAGATGGGACACCAGAAAATGTACTAATAATAGGTGCTGGCATGGGTGCAAGAGAAATAATAATAGCTATAAAAAATTCAATGAAGAGCAAATATAATTTAGTAGGAATTATAGATGATAATACTAATAAAATGAATAAAACAATTTTAGGTGTACCAGTAGTTGGTACGAGATACGATATTCCAGATGTAGTAAAAGAAAAGGAAGTCAATTTAATCTTTTTTGCTATAAATAGAATAACACCACTATCAAGAAAGAAAATAATAGAAATATGCCAAAACACAGGGGTAAAAACTAGAGTACTTCCAACAACAGAAGAACTTATAGAGAAGCAAGGTGTAATGAATAGCTTGCGAGATGTAGAAATAGAAGATTTATTAGGTAGAGATGTAATTAAATTAGACAACAAAGGTATAAGTGCATTAATAAAAGATAGAACTGTACTTGTTACAGGTGGAGGTGGCTCAATAGGCTCAGAACTTTGCAGGCAAATAATAAAATATAATCCTAAAAAATTAGTAATATTAGATATTTATGAAAATAATTTATATGATATAGACTTAGAATTAAAGGCAAATTATCCAAAAGCTAAAATAGAAGCAGTTGTTGCAAGCGTAAGAGATAGTAAACGTATGGATGAAGTGTTTGAAGAGTTTAAACCTTCAATAGTATTCCATGCCGCAGCACATAAGCATGTTCCTCTTATGGAAAATAATCCATTAGAAGCCGTTAAAAATAATATATTTGGAACATACAATGTAGTAAATAGCGCAGATAAATACAAAACAGAAAAATTTGTATTAATATCTACAGATAAAGCAGTAAACCCAACAAATGTAATGGGAGCATCAAAAAGGGTTTGCGAAATGATTGTTCAAGCCAAAAACAAAGTTAGCAAAACAGAATATGTTGCAGTTAGATTTGGAAATGTATTAGGAAGTAATGGCTCTGTAATACCAGTATTTAAGAAACAAATTGAAAAAGGTGGACCAGTTACAGTTACACATAAAGATATAACAAGATTTTTTATGACAATACCAGAAGCAGTAGGACTTATACTTCAAGCAGTAACATATGCAAATGGTGGAGAAATATTTGTATTAGATATGGGAGAGCCAGTCAAAATATACGATTTAGCAGTAAGTTTAATTAAGTTATCTGGCTATGAACCTGGAGTGGATATTCAAATAGAATTTACAGGATTAAGGCCTGGGGAAAAATTATATGAAGAATTACTTATGGCAGAGGAAGGTTTAACTTCAACTAAACATAATAAAATATTTATATCAAAACCAATGCATATGGAAATGAAGGAGCTAGAAGAAAAACTTAATTTATTAAATACTTTAGAATATGATGAAGAATATTCTAGAAAAAGTGTTAAAGACGCAATGAAAGCAATAGTACCAACATATAAAGAACCTGAAGAGGTAAATGGGTAAAGTATTAAAATTACATAAGGAGTGAAGCAAATTGAAAAAAATATATTTAGTCTTTAAAAGAATTATAGATATTATATTATCACTAATTGCATTAATAGTATTATTACCATTTTTTATATTATTTGCTATTATAATTAAGATAGAATCAAAAGGGCCAGTATTTTTTAAACAAAAACGTGTAACTAAAAATAAAAAATATTTTATGATTTATAAATTTAGAACAATGCGTACAGATACTCCTAAAGATATGCCAACTCATATGCTTAAAAATGCAGATTCTTACATAACTAAGTTTGGTGCTATAATGAGAAAAACAAGCATAGATGAATTACCACAGTTAATTAATATTTTAAAAGGAGATATGAGCTTAATTGGACCTAGACCAGCTTTATGGAATCAGGAAGACTTAATAGCAGAAAGAGATAAATATGGAGCAAATGATATACTACCAGGCTTAACAGGGTGGGCACAAGTAAACGGAAGAGATGAGTTGGAGATACCTATTAAGGCAAAATATGATGGAGAGTATGCAAATAAAATATCTTTATGGTTTGATATAAAAATATTTTTTAAGACTATTATAAAAGTTTTTAAACATGATGGAGTTGTTGAAGGAGAACAAAAAAATAAATAGGAGAAATAGTGAATTGAAAAAAATTTTAATAACAGGTAAAAATAGTTATATTGGTTCTAATTGTAAAAAATGGTTAGAATGTTATCAAGATATGTATGAAGTAGAAGAAATTGACACAAAAAATGAAGAATGGAAGAAGAAAGATTATTCGAATTACGATACAATACTTCATGTGGCAGGAATTGCGCATGTATCATCAGATCCTAAATTAGAAGATTTATATTATAAAGTAAATAGAGATTTAGCTATAGAAATTGCTAAAAAAGCTAAAAAAGATGGAGTTAAGCAATTTATTTTTATGAGTAGTATGATAATTTATGGTAAAGATGAGCCTATAGGGAGAGAAAAGATTATAACAAGTGAAACTGTCCCAAATTCTGAAGATTTTTATGGAAAAAGTAAATTAGATGCAGATATGGCGATACAAGAGTTAGAAGATGAAAAATTCAAAGTTGTAATGGTTAGAACCCCTATGGTGTATGGACCAGGATGCAAAGGAAATTTCCCTAAATTGAAAAAACTTGCAAAGATGCCGATTTTTCCTAATATAGAAAATAATAGAAGCATGATATATATTGATAATCTTTGCGAATTTTTCAAACAAGTAATAGATAATCAAGATAGAGGAATATTTTATCCTCAAAATAGGGATTATATTAGCACAAAGCAGATAATTAAAATAATGGCAGAAACTATGAATAAAAAGATACATTTTACAAAAATTTTTAATCCAATAATCAAAGTGTTATCAAAGAAAATGCCAATTATAAATAAAGTTTTTGGAAGTAAAGTATACTCAAAAGAAATATCAGGAGACTTTAGCTATATAGTTGTAGAGAATGATGAGTCAATAAGGAGAAGTGTATAGAAAAATGAAATTACTAGTAATATCACAATATTACTATCCAGAACAATTTCGAATTAATGATATATGTAAGGAATTGGTTAAAAGAGGACATGATGTTACAGTACTTACTGGAATTCCTAATTATCCGGAGGGAAAGTATTATAAAGGATATGGGTTAACAAAGAAAAGAAACGAAATTGTAGATGGCGTAAAAATCATAAGAATACCATTAATACCTAGAGGAAAAAACCCAATAATGCTAATGCTAAATTACATGTCTTTTGTGATATCTGGCTCTTTTTGGGCAAGATTTACTAGAAAAAAATTTGATAAAGTTTTTATTTATGAAGTATCACCAATGACACAAGCTATACCAGGTATTAAATATGCAAAAAGAAAAAAGATAGAAACTTGCATGTATGTTATGGATTTATGGCCTGAAAGCATAGAACTTGCTACAGGATTAAAGAATAAAATAATATTGAACATAATTGGTAAAATGGTAGATAAAATATATAGAAAATGCAATCTTATATTGACGTCTTCAAAAAGTTTTATTGATAGTATAAGTAAAAGAGGTCATCCTAAAGAAAAAATTATATTTTGGCCACAATATGCAGAAGCATTTTATAAACCTATTGATAAAAATAAATTTCCTATAACTGAATTTGATAATAACAAATTTAAAATCGTTTTTGCAGGGAATATAGGATATGCACAAGGTTTAGATATTGTTATAAATACAGCTACTTTGCTAAAAAATGATAATGTAGGAGCAGTATTTTATTTAATAGGTAATGGAAGAGCAAAAAAAGAATTGCAACAAAAGGTGGAAGAAAAAGAATTACAAGAATATGTGAAATTTATTGATAAAAAACCAGCTGAAGAAATTCCTAAGTATTATGCTAATGCTGATATGGCATTTATTACATTAAAAAAGAATTTGATTTCTGACCAAATTTTACCGGCAAAATTGCAATCATATTATGCATGTGGAATACCAATTTTAGGTTGTGCAGATGGCGAAATTAAGAAAGTAATAGAAGAATCTAAAGCGGGATTTTGTATACCAGCAGGAGATGCAGAAAAATTAAAAGAACAAATCCAAAAATGTATGAAATTAGAAGAAAATGAACTACAATCAATGCGAAAAAAGGCAGTAGAATTTCATAATAAAAACTATGATCAAGAAATGCTTTTAGATAAATTTGAAGAAGTAGTATTAAAATAGAGAGGATGAGAAATATGTTTAAAGGAAAAACATTAATGATTACAGGAGGAACAGGTTCATTTGGACATGCTGTATTAGATAGATTTTTAGATACAGATATAGGAGAAATACGTATATTTTCGCGTGATGAAAAAAAACAAGATGATATGAGAAAAGAATACTGTAATGATAAAATAAAATTCTATATAGGAGATGTAAGGGATTTACAAAGTGTAAAAAATGCGATGCATGGCGTAGATTATATTTTTCATGCAGCAGCATTAAAACAAGTTCCAAGTTGCGAATTTTTTCCTTTGGAAGCTGTAAAAACTAATGTACTAGGAACAGAAAATGTACTTACTGCAGCTATAGAAGAAGGGGTAAAAAAAGTAATTTGTCTTTCAACAGATAAAGCAGCATATCCTGTAAATGCAATGGGTACATCAAAAGCTATGATGGAAAAAGTTATAGTAGCCAAATCTAGAACGGTAAATCCAGAAAGAACAACAATATGTGCTACTAGATATGGAAATGTTATGTGTTCTAGAGGATCTGTTATACCACTATTTATAGATCAAATAAAAGAAGGTAAACCATTAACTATAACAGAACCTAAAATGACCAGATTTATTATGAGCTTAGAAGAAGCTGTTGAATTAGTTGTGTTTGCTTTTAAAAATGCGGAAGCTGGCGATATAATGGTACAAAAAGCACCAGCATGTACTATAGAAGTGTTAGCACAAGCTGTAAAAGAATTGTTTGGCGCAGAAAATGAAGAAACAAGAATAATAGGTATAAGACATGGAGAAAAAATGTATGAAACATTATTAACAAACGAAGAATGTGCACATGCAATAGATATGGGAAATTTCTATAGAGTACCATGTGATAAGAGAGATTTAAACTATGATAAGTATTTTGTAACAGGCAATGAAGAAAGAACAAAGCTTTCTGAATTTAATTCTAATAATACTGAGCTTTTGAATGTAAATGAAGTAAAACAAAAATTATTAGAGCTGGATTATATTAAAAATGAAATTGAATTATTTAATAAATAATATGATATATTTTATAGTTATAAGGATGTAATGTATGAATAGTATATTAGAAAAATATAAAATTAATAGAATATCAATATTGTTTTTTACATTATTATGCTTAACACAATTTAATATAAGCTTTGATTTAAATATAATAATAGAAAGAAAAGTAACACTTAATGTTTCTGTAATTGCTTTTTCTATTTTGAGCATTTACCTTTTTTATAGAATAGTATTAAAAAAAGAATATAGCGAATTATCTAAAATTAGTATAAAAATATTAAAACTAACAGCTATATTAGTAGTCTATTCTATAATAAGCAGTATAATAAATTATTTCTTTAATAGTGAGTTTGCTATATCTATAACAATGACAAGTTATATAATATTTGCGATGATGACATACATATTAATAGATTTAAAGAAGATAAAGATTCATGATATAATTCGACCAATAGAATTATTTATACTTATCATAAATTTTATATTAATGATTGAGTTAATAATTAATACTGATATTCGAACAACGACAGTATTAGGAAATATCAATACCTATATTAGCTTCATGTTGATAAACCTACCTGTAGTGATAAGTTATAGTACAAAAAATAAAGGTGAAGGAATACTAAAGAGTTTAACAATAGTTTTGTCATTTGTTTTTTTTATTTTGGCAGGTTCAAGATTTGGAATAGTTGGACTTTTAGTGGAATGCATTTTTTATGCGTGGATTAATAATAAGATTAATAAAGAAACAGTTTTTATGTCTTTTAAAATCACTTTATTAGGTATAGTTATTATAGTATTGCTTTATAATGTTAATACATCATTTAAAAAAGTAATTGAAAGGACATTCGAATATCCAATTAGGATATATAGTATGATTACTAATAGTGATTATAACTCACCATATCAACCATCAGAAAAATCTCTAACAAGAGAAAAAATTTATTATAAATCTTTACAAACAATAAGAAATAATCTATTAATTGGAACAGGAAGGCCAACAGTATTTTTTGATGGATGGGGACATCAGGGTGCACACAATTATATATTGGAAATATTATTATGCTATGGAGTATTAGGAGGCGGTATATATATTTCCTTGGCAATTTATCCAATTATTAAAGTCGCAGCTAACAAGAAAAATAAAAAGTTAACTTATATGTATTTGTTAAGCTATATAGTAGCTTTCTTTCAATCTATGTTTGAACCTATGTTATCTACTAAAATGATAATATTGCTTTGTGTATATGCTTTAGCTGCATCTATAATTAATACAGAAAAAATAGAAACTATGGAATTAGAATGTAAAATTGAAAAATAGTAAATAGGAGGAATGTTATGAAAATACTTGTAACAGGTGCAAAAGGATTTGTAGGGAAGAATTTAATTGCAGAATTAAAAAATAGAGAATATAACGAAATATATGAATGTGACAGAGAAACAACAGATGAAGAATTAAATGCTTATGTGAAGGATTGTGAATTTGTATTTCATTTAGCAGGTGTTAATAGACCTGAAAAAGAAGAAGAATTCATGGAAGGAAATTTTGGATTTACATCAAAATTATTAGAAAAATTAAAAGAAAACAATAATAAGGCACCAATATTAGTAACTTCATCAATCCAAGCTGAATTAGACAATCCATATGGAAGAAGTAAAAAGGCTGGAGAAGATTTAATGTTTGAATATGAAAAAGAAACTGGTGCAAAAGCAATTGTTTATAGATTGCCAAATGTATTTGGAAAGTGGTGTAGACCAAACTATAATAGTGCTGTTGCAACATTTTGTAATAATATTGCAAATGATTTACCTATTAAAGTAAATGATCCTAATGTAGTAATGAATTTGGTATATATTGATGATGTTGTTGAAGAATTTATTGCAGCGTTAAATGGTAATTATAATAAAGAAGGACAATTCTGTAAAATAAGAATTGTCCACACTATAAAACTTGGAGAAATTGTTGACTTAATATATTCATTTAAGAATTCAAGAAAAGATTTAAGCGTGGCAAATATGAATGACGAATTTTCTAAAAAATTGTACAGTACATATTTAAGTTATCTTCCTAAAAATCAATTTATTTATGATTTAGAAATGCATGTGGATAATAGAGGATCATTTACAGAGTTTTTAAGGACAAATGGACAAGGACAAGTATCTGTAAACATTTCTCATCCAGGTATTGTTAAAGGAAATCATTGGCATAATACAAAAAATGAAAAATTTTTGGTGGTAAGTGGAAAAGGAAAAATATGCTTTAGAAAATATGATTCAGACGAAGTAATAGAATACAATGTTAGTGGAGAGAAACTACAAGTTGTTGATATACCAGTTGGGTATACGCATAGTATAGAAAATGTTGGAGATTCAGATATGGTAACAATTATGTGGGCAAACGAAAACTACAATCCAGATAAACCAGATACATATTTTATGGAGGTATAACATGGAAAAATTAAAATTAATGACAATAATAGGAACTAGACCAGAAATAATAAGATTATCAGCGGTAATAAAATGTGCAGACAAGTATTTTAATCATATTTTAGTACATACAGGTCAAAATTGGGATTATACATTAAACCAAGTATTTTTTGAAGATTTAGGTTTGAGAGAACCAAATTACTATTTAGATAGTGTTGGAAAAGATTTAGGCGAGACAATGGGAAATATAATTGCAAAATCTTATGAGGTTATGCAAAAAGAAAAGCCAGATGCGATATTGATATTAGGTGATACAAACTCTGCATTATCAGCAATTTCTGCAAAAAGATTAAAAATACCTATTTTCCATATGGAAGCAGGTAATCGTTGCTGGGATTGGAATGTGTCTGAAATGATTAATAGAAAAATAGTTGACCATATATCAGATATAAATCTTCCATATACAGAACATTCAAGAAGATATTTGCTAGCAGAAGGAATTGATGGAAAAACAATATTTGTAACAGGCTCACCTATGAGAGAAGTGTTAAGAGATCATGCAGAAAAAATAGAGAAAAGTGATGTACTAGAAAGATTAAAATTAGAGTCTAATAAATATATTTTATTATCTTCACATAGAGAAGAAAATATAGATAATGAAGGAAACTTCATGTCATTAATGACAGCTATAAATGATATTGCAGAAAAATATCAAATGCCAGTAATATATTCAACACATCCGAGAAGTCAGAAATTTATAGATAAAAGAGGTTTCAAATTCCATCCATTAGTCCAAAATTTAAAACCTTTTGGATTTATGGACTATAATAAACTTCAAAAAAATGCATATTGTGTACTTTCAGATAGTGGAACATTATCTGAAGAAAGTGCAATGTTAGGATTCGCAGGTGTATTAATAAGAACATCAACAGAAAGACCAGAGGTTTTAGATAAAGGAACAGTAGTAATAGGCGGAATTACAGACAAAACAGTAGAGCAGGCACTAGAACTTGCTGTATCAATGAGAGATAATAAAGAAGAAGTTGTAATGGCAGAAGATTATGCAGATACGAATGTTTCTGTTAAAGTAGTAAAAATAATACAAAGTTATACAGATATAGTGAATAGAACAGTTTGGAATAAGCATTAAAAAAGAATAATTGAAAGGAATAAAAGAATGACTCAAGAAATAATAAAAGAAGAAGCGATAAAGAATACTAAGATAGCAATTGTAACACAAGGCTTAGTATTAATAACAAGTTTAATAAAATCTTTTATTATACCATTATTGGTCTCTGTAGAGTCTTTTGGATATTGGCAGATATATTTGTTGTATTTGCCATACATAGGATTATTCTATTGGGGGTTTAATGATGGAATATATTTAAGATATGGAAATTATGATTACAAAGATCTTCCAAGGAAAAAGTTTAGAAGTTCTATAAGCATTTTTTTCGTATGCTTAGTAATAGAAACAATAATAGGAATATTATTATTATACTTTTTTAATTATAGTGATAAAAGTCTAGCTTTAATGTTAGTAGTATTTAATATACCAATAAAGGGAATATATGGAACATTAATATATGTATTTCAGATTACTAACAATATAAAGAAGTATTGTCTATACTCACTGATAGATAAGGTTATATTTATTTTGTTATTAGGAAGTATTTTCTTCATAAATGAAGAATCATATCTATATCTTATTTGGGCTGATATTATTTCTTCTGTACTTACCACAATATTTATGATATATGAAAATAAAGAAATAATATTTGGTAAAAAGGAAAAAATTAAAACTGGAATAGAAGAATTTTTTAATAATATTAAAACTGGAATTAGCTTGATGATAGCGAGCTTTATGGCATTAATCCTTTCTAATATTGGAAAGATTTTTGTTGAACAATTTAACGAAGTAGAAGATTATGCATACTATTCTTTTGGAATGATGATTATTAATTTATTATTAGTATGTTTTATAAGTGTTAGTACAGTAATGTATCCTATGCTAAAACGTATGGAAAAAAAAGATTACGGGAAACAGTTTAATGTTATCAATAAATATTATGATATTATTGCATTGACAGGATTAGTTTTGTATTTTATAGCTTATTATGGAATAATATTAGTGTTCCCTAAATATATGAATGTATTAGCCTATTTAAATATATTATTTGCTATTGTAATTTTCCAAGGAAAAACAATATTGATGAATAATACATATTATAAAATACTAAGAGAAGAAAAAAGAATGATGATAGATAATACTATTAGTATTGTTATATTTGTTGTATTATGTATGTTTTCAAAAAGTATTATAGGAATTTCGATAATAACTTTAATTGTAATGGCCCATAGAGCAATTGATTCTGAAATGTTATTAAGAAATAAAATGGGAATTATAAAAAATAACACATTACCAATTTTGATGCTAGGAGTGAGTATTTTTATGGTTGGAACAAGTATTAATTACATATTGGGATTAGTTTCATATCTAGCATTTTATTTAGTATATTTTTTGAAGAATAGGAAAAAGTTTTTGGATTTATTATATTTAGTATTGAGAAGAGAAAGAAGATGAGTATCATGAAATTACTTTTAGTTATAGATTCGCATATATTTAAAACAAAAGATGGAAAGTATTGGTGCAAAGGAATAACAGATGCACAATTTTTTGATAGATATTTAAAAGTTTTTGATACACTTAAAATAGCCACCAGAGTACAACAAATGGATAAAGTTGATGAAAAAAAATTCCTAAGGGTGGACAATGATAAAATTGAAATGATAGACATACCATTTGCAAGAAATATAAAAGAATATATAAAAAATTATGGTAAGATTAAAACAGAAATAAAAAAAGAAGTTTTAGATTGTAATTGCATTATATATAGATTACCATCAATAATATCATACATAGGATATTTAGCATGTAAAAGGCAAAATAAACCTTATGCAGTAGAAATAGTTGCTGATCCTGAAGATGCATATAAAGATTATAAAATAATAGGTTTTGTACTAAAGCAAATGCTAAAAAAGATAACATATAGGGCAAATGGAGCATCATATGTTACAGAAAAATTTTTACAATCAAAATATCCTTCTAGGGCAAGAAAAAAAGGGGAGACAAAGGAATTCTTTGAAACATATTATTCTTCAATTGACTTAAAAGAATCTTTTTTTGGAACTAAAAAGGATTATAAAAATAAAAAAGAATATATTGTTTCACATACAGCTAACATATCTAAAACAATGGTAAAAGGACAAGATATATTAATAAAAGCAGTAGGACTACTTTGCAAAAAAGGGTATAATTTGCGAATAAAATTTATAGGTGATAGTGAGATAAAAGATAAGTATTATGAAATAGCTAGAGAAAATGGAATAATAGATAAGATAGTGTTTACAGGACTATTGCCTAATAAAGTAGATATAAGAAATGAATTAATCAATTCGGATATATTTGTTTTACCAACTAAGTCAGAGGGATTACCAAGGTCTATAATAGAAGCTATGGCAGTAGGATTACCTTGCGTTTCTACTCCTATAAGTGGAATCCCTGAATTATTACCAGCAGAACTTTTAGTAAAGCAAAACGACTATAAAAAGTTTGCTGAGATTATTGAAAGTCTTATAAAAAATCCTGAAGAAATGGAAAAAATAAGTGAAAGAAATATAGAAAAAGCAAAAGATTATGAATATCAAATATTAACAAGTAGAAGAAATGAATTTTATGAAAAATTAAAAAATGTAAGGGATTAGTATGAAAATATTATATAATGGAATATTTTGTGAAAATGGTTTTGTGGAGGAAATAAAAAAAGGAAATGGAGAAATCTATCCATTTGCACAACAAAAATTTGAAAAATTAATACTAAGTGGAATAAAATTTAATAACTTTAATGAAGATGTTACAGTATTATCAACAAGACCAGTCATTAGATATCCAAAAAATAAAAAAATAATTATGAAAAAAAAGCAAAGTAAGGAAAATGGCATAAATATAAATTATTTAAGTTTTATAAATTTACCAATTTTAAAGCAAATCACTATATTTTTTTCAATTATTAAACAAATTCTTTTATGGAGCAAAGAGAATAAAAAAGAAGAAAAAAAAGTTATAATATATGGAACCAATCCATTAAATATTATTCCGTATCTATTATTAAGAAAAAGTAAAAGATATAAAATTGTCTCAATTGTTACAGAAATAGATAGATTAAGATTGCTTGAAAAAAGGAATATTATACTAAAAATTAAAAATTATATATATATAAAACTTTCTAACATTATTGAAGACAGATTAGATGGATATGTTTTAGTGTGTAAAAATATGAATGAATTGATAAATAAAAGAAATAAACCATATATAGTAGTAGAGGGAATGGTTACTGCAGAAAATTATGATAGAAATATACAGTATATGAATAAAGATAATACTATTATGTATGCAGGAACTTTAGATAAGAGGTATGGAATAAATAAACTAGTGGAAGCATTTGAAAAAATTAAAGATAATAAATATAAATTATTGATATATGGAAATGGAGATTATAAGCAAGAATTAATAGATAAAAGCAAAAAAAACTCTTCAATTATATATGGAGGAGTAGTTTCTAATAATGAAATTATTCAACAAGAAAAAAAAGCTAAAATTCTGATTAATCCAAGACCTTCAAATGAAGAATTTACAAGATATTCATTTCCTTCAAAAACATTAGAATATTTTTCCGTAGGAACAGTAGCTTTAATTACTAGATTAGAAGGAATTCCTGATGAATATTTTAAATATTGTTATGTGTTTGAAAATGAGGATGAAGAAGGATTTATAAAAGCGATATTAAGTTTAATTAATAAACCAAATGAAGAACTAGAAAATAAAGCTTTTGAAGCATTAAATTTTGTGAAAAAAAATAAAAACAATATAGTACAGACTAAAAAAATATTAGATTTTGTTGAAAAAATATAAGGAGGAAAAATGAAAACATATTTTGTTACAGGTGGGGCTGGATTTATAGGATCTAGTTTAAGTGAAAAATTAATAAAGGAAGGTAATAAAGTAGTAGCAATAGATAATTTTTGCGATTTTTACAATGAAAAAATAAAAGAAAACAACATAAAAGAATTGACAAAGAACGAAAATTTTAAGTTGTATCGAGGAGATATACGAGATAGAAATATTTTAAAAGAAATTTTTAAGGAGAATAAAATAGATATAGTAATGCACCTAGCTGCAATGGCAGGAGTTAGACCATCAATAGAAAATCCTATTCTTTATCAAGAAGTTAATTGTATGGGAACACAAAATATATTAGAAGAGATGAAGGAACATAATGTTAAAAATTTAGTTATGGCATCTTCGAGTAGTGTATATGGAAATTGTAAAGAGGTACCATTTAGAGAGAATATGATAGTTGATTTTGCAATAAGTCCTTATGCAGCAACTAAAAAGGCTAATGAGGTTATGACACATGTGTATCATAAACTGTTTGACATGAATGTAATTATGCTTAGATTTTTTACAGTTTATGGACCTAAACAAAGACCGGATTTAGCAATAAATAAGTTTACAAGATTAATGCTAAATAATGAAGAAATACCAATGTTTGGTGATGGGACAACTTCAAGAGATTATACTTATATAGATGATATTGTAGATGGAATAATAAAATCTTGTGAATATACGATTAATCATAAGGATGTATATGAAATATTAAATCTAGGTAATTCATCTCCCGTATCATTAAGAGAAATGATTAATACAATTGGAAAAGTACTTGGGATTGATCCAAAAATAAAACAATTACCAATGCAACCAGGAGATGTAGATAGAACATATGCAGATGTGACAAAAGCTAAAGAACTAATTGGTTATGAACCTAAAACAACATTTGAACAAGGAATAACAAGTTTTGTAAATTGGTATAAACAAAATAAAGAATTATATCAATAATTGGAGGTAAAAATGAAAATAGCAATAGCAGGAACAGGATATGTAGGATTGTCATTAGCAGTACTATTAAGCCAAAAAAATGAAGTAGTGGCATTAGACATAATTAAAGAAAAAGTTGAAATGATAAATAATATGGTATCACCAATAAAGGATGAATATATTGAAAAATATATGAAGGAAAAGAAATTAAATTTAAGAGCAACTTTAGATTATAAAGATGCATTTAATGGCGCTGATTTTGTTATAATAAGTACACCAACTAATTATGATGAAGAAACTAATTATTTTGATACATCAAGTGTTGAGGATATAATACAAAAAGTTATTAGTATGAAAGATAATAATATAACAATGGTTGTAAAATCTACTATACCCGTTGGTTTCATAAATAATATGAAAGTAAAATATGATATTGATAATATATTCTTTTCACCTGAATTTTTAAGAGAAGGAAAAGCATTATATGATAACTTATATCCATCTAGAATAATAATTGGAAGTGAAAATGAAAAAGGAAAACAATTTGCAAAAATATTACAAGAAGCTGCATTAGAAAAGGATATTCCAACTTTATTTATGAATAGCACAGATGCAGAAGCAATAAAATTGTTTGCAAATACATTTTTAGCATTAAGGGTGGCATATTTTAATGAACTAGATACATATGCTGTTACAAAGAACTTAAATACAAAAAATATTATAGAAGGTGTTTGTTTAGATCCAAGAATTGGTTCTTATTATAATAATCCATCATTTGGATATGGAGGATATTGCTTACCAAAAGATACAAAACAGCTATTAGCAAATTATAAAGATGTACCTCAAAATTTGATAGAAGCAATAGTTAAGTCGAATAAAACAAGAAAAGAATTTATAACAAAACAAATATTGGATAGAAAACCTAAAGTGGTTGGAATATATAGATTAACAATGAAAGCAGGTTCAGATAACTTTAGGTCAAGTGCAATTCAAGATATTATGAAAAAATTAAGAGCAAATAATGTAGAAGTTATTGTATATGAACCTACTTTAAATAAAAATGAATTTGATGGCTTTAAAGTAGTTAAAAATCTTGAAGAACTAAAGCAAAAATCATCTATAATTTTAGCTAATAGAATAGAAAAAGCTCTTGATGATGTTGCAAATAAAGTATACACTAGAGATTTATTTGCAAGAGACTAAAATAAATAATTGGAGGTAAAGTCTTGGGAACAAAAGGTAAAAGGATGGCTGGAAATGATCCAAAGCCAGAAAAAGTAAAAAAAGAAAAGGTAAAGAAGAGTAAAGAAGAAAAGCAAAGTAAAGAGCCTAAAAAGAAAATGAGTATAGGTAAGAAAATTATAATTGCACTTCTTGTTATAATATTAATTTTTGCAATAATATTTGGAGTACTAGTGTATTTTGCATCAAGTATACTTGGAAAAGTAGGATATGAAAAACTAGATGAGTCTCAACTTGGTTTAAATGATTTATATAGCGAAGTATCAAATCAAGTAAGTAAGCAAGAATTTGATAGTATTAAAAATGTAGCTTTGCTTGGTATTGATGGAGGTAGAAGCGATTCAATTATAATTGCTTCAATTAATCAAACAGACCATACTATTAAATTAATAAGTGTACCAAGAGACACCTATGTTAAAGTAGAAGGACACGGAAAAACAAAAATAAACCATGCCTATGCATATGGGAAAGAACAGTTGGCTCTAAAAACAATAAATGAAAATTTTGGATTAAATGTTTCTGAATATGTAACAATTAATTTTAGAGGATTAATAAATATAATTAATAAAATTGGTGGAGTAGAATTAGAAATAACAAAAGCTGAAATGAATTATATAAATGAACGTGTTAGTGAATCATATCAATTAACTAAAAAATCTGTAAAGAAGGTTAGTTCTTATGGAAAAGTTACTTTAACAGGTGAGCAAGCATTAACACATGCTAGAAATAGAACAGTAGGAAATGATTTTACAAGGGAAGAACGACAAAGGGCTGTTATAACAGCTGTAATGGAAAAAGTATCTAAAATGGATATGCCAAAAATATTAGGGCTAAGTGATAGTATATTATCAGAAGTAAAGACTAATTTGAATATAGGTGAATGGACAGGAATTTTAACAGGTGCTTTAGGAAATAGCAATGAATACTTAAGTAATATTATATCTAAACAAATACCATCTGAAGAAGAAGGTAATGGAAGCGGAAGAGGACAAATGATAGATGGAATATATTATTTTGTTGCAGATTTAGAAGAAACAAGTACAGCATTTAAAAATGCGATATATGGAGAATAAAAGGAGTAAAAAGTGAAGTTAAAAAATATTATATTACATTTTAATACAATAACTAAACATAGATGGCTTGTATTTAGACTTTGTGTTAGGGCAGGAATACCTTGGAGAGGACTAGTACACGACCTTTCTAAGTATTCTCCTACAGAGTTTTGGGAGGGAGTAAAATACTACCAAGGAAATAGAAGCCCAATATTTGCATGCGTAGAGGATAAAGGCTATTCAGAAGCGCGTTTGCACCATCATGGAAGAAATAAGCATCATCCACAATACTGGTATGATGAGTACTCTAGAATAAAAGAACCAATTATACCATACAAGTACATGGCAGAAATGATTTGTGATCAAATAGCTGCTTCTAAAACATATAAAGGGAAGGATTGGACAAAATATTCAAATTTAGTGTATTGGTTAAATACAGAGGAATATGTACATTTAAATCCTAAATTAAAAGATATGATAAGGGAAATATTAGGCAGAATAAGCAACGAAGGTGTAAACAAGGTAATAAAACCTAAAATTTTAAAAGAAGCATATTATAGACATATTAGCGAGGAAAAAGAGTATGAACATAAATAAATGTGATATATGTCCACATGAATGTAAAGTAAACAGAAAAAATCAAATAGGGAGATGCAAAGCTACAGATAAAGTAAAAATTGCTTTATCGTCTTTGCATTTTTTTGAAGAACCATGCATAAGCGGGAAGAATGGATCAGGAACTATATTTTTTTCTAATTGCAATTTAAGATGTGTATTTTGCCAAAACCATAAAATATCCCATGAAGGGTATGGAGTAGAAGTAAATGTAGAAAGGCTTGCTGAAATAATGATAGAACAGCAAAAAAATAATGCAAATAATATTAACTTAGTAAGTCCAACAATTTATGCTTATCAAATAAAACAAGCAATAATTTTGGCAAAGCAAAATGGATTAAAGATACCAATAATATACAATTCTAGTGGATATGAAAAAGTAGAGACATTAAAAGAATTAGAAGGACTAATAGATGTTTATCTACCAGATTTTAAATATTCAAACAATGAAATTGCTTTAAAGTATTCTGGAATAAAAAATTATTATGACATTTGTTTACCAGCAATAAAAGAAATGTATAGACAAGTAGGAACACCAAAGTTAAACGAGAATGGAATTATAGAAAAAGGCTTAATAATTAGGCATTTAATATTACCTAATAATATTGAAAACACAAAAAGAGTTATAGACAGCATAAAGCTAAATTTTTCAAATGACATATATGTAAGTATGATGGCACAATATTTTCCTACATATAAAGCAAAAGAAATCCCAGAGATAAATAGAAAAATATCGAAAGAAGAATATGAAGAAATTGAAAATTATATATTTGAAAAAAATATAGAAAATGGCTATATGCAAGATTTAGGTAAACATGAAGAAGAATATGTGCCTGAATTTAATTTAAGTGGAGTATAAAAGGGGCGAATATAGTTAATGAAAACATTATATGTGTTATTGCCTTGCTATAATGAGGCAGAAAATATAGGAAATCTTATAGAAGAATGGGAAAAGCAAGAAGAAAAACTTGAACAAGGCAATTTAAAATTACAAATTAGAGTTATAAATGATGCAAGTACTGATAATACAAGAGAAGTAGTATTAGAAAAATGCAAAAATTATAGTAATATACAGATAGTAGAACACGAAGTGAATAAAGGATTATGCGGAGGAATAAATACTGCAGTTAATTATTTCCATAATAATGCCCAAAGTGGAGATTTACTTGCAATTATGGATGGAGATAACACTCAAAATCCTAAATATATTCATTCCATGATAGAAAAAATACAAAATGGAAATGATTGTGTTATTGCATCAAGATATCAAGAAGGGGCTGCAGTAAAAGGATTAGCTAAATATAGGGAAAAATTAAGTGATATTGCAGGAATATATTATAAAGTTGTTTTAAATATAGATAGAGTAAAGGATTATACATGTGGTTATAGAATTTACACCTATGAAATTATTGAAAAACTTATTAATAAATTTGGACAAGAAGTTGTTAAAGAAAAAAGTTTTGCATGTATGATGGAATTACTATATAAAGTAAATAAAGTTGGAGCAAAATTTGATGAAGTACCTTTTGAACTTCGATATGATAATAAAAAAGGGACAAGCAAGATGAGAGTATTTACTACAATGAGAAGAAGTATTGTAACAGCAATAAAATTACAATTGATTTATAATACTAAAACAGTAATTGCTAATAGTTTAATATGTTTATTTTTAGTAGCATTACCATTATTTTTAAGTTTGATAACTAATTATTCACCAATAAATAATCAAGATATTTTACATGATTGTGGTATATTTTCATATATAGGATATGCTATGCAAAATGGGGTATTCATGTATACAGGAGCATGGGATAATAAAGGACCACTATTGTATTTTATTTACTATATAGGACTAAAATTTGATGGCGAATTTGGAGTATACTTTTTAGAATATTTATCACTATTAATAACAACAATATTTGGATACAAAACAATAAAAGTATTATCTAAAAATAAATTGTTAAGTGTTATAGGATGTTTTTATGCATTATGTACTTGGGTGCCAACTAATGAAAGAGGAACATTATCAGAAAATTTTGCACTACCATTTTTAATGATAGGAATATATTTATTTGTAAAAACGATGTTAAACGATACACAATTATCTAAAGGTGGAATAATACTACTTGGAATTTGCAGTGCTGCGCTTGCAATGCTAAGACTAAATATATTATTAATATTTTTACCGTTGTTTTTATTAATTGGAATAAGATTAATAATAAACAGAAGATTTAAAGAAATTGGAAAGTGGATAATATATGGTATAATAGGATTTTTGACCTTATGTGTACCAATGGCAATATATTTATTTATGAATAATGCATTAATAGAATGTATCAATACAGCATATTTGCAAGTACTTGGAGGATTTAATACAGGAGATAGGCTAAAGGCTGTACAAGATATGCTGGAAATATTTAATAAAGATACTTATGCAGGAATTCTTATGGCAGTTTTTGTAATAGTTAGTTTAGTTCTTTTAATTTTTAAGAAAATAAAAGAAAAGAATATTAAATATTTGATTATAGGAAGTATACTAGCTATTTTAATTAATTTATATTCAAACTCATTAAGTGGAGCAGTTCAAATGCATTACTTTATAACATTCATTCCTATAATCTTTATTGTAGTTGCAATTATTATATATGCAATAAGTATAATTAGAAATAGATCAATAAGAAGAGTAGCAGAAATTGCAGTTGTAATTGCTATGATAATAATTGGAATTTATAATTATGGGATTTTAGAGAATCAAATTATAGACAGAAGAACACCAATTGAAGATGATATAAGATACTCAATTAGGGGTTATATAGAGAAACATTCTAATCCAGAAGATACAGTTCAATTAATTGGTGGTGGAAGTGAAGCTGTAAGTGCTAATTACAAAACAAAAAGATTAGCACCAACCAAGTATAGCTATTTGCCACTTTGGGATTCATTTACATTAGAACGTAGAAAAGAAATAATAGATGAATTTGTAGAAAGTGTAATTATAGAAAAACCAAAATTGATAATAGTTTGTGATAAAGATTATCAATTATTTGAATCATTAGTAAAGGATAAGGAAAAATGGAATAACTTTTTAAATGAAAAATATGAGAAAAAAGATAATTTTGTTAATGATTATACAGCATATGAATTATTGAACTTTTAGCTAAAATAAAAGAGTCGACTTATGTCGACTCTTAAAAATAATCAATATATATACATTTTAGCATAAAATTTATAAAAAGTCCAATAATAAATACATATAAATTATATAAGATTATTATTAAAAATAAGTAAAAATAGCATTTAATTGCATTTAAAAGCATTAAATCAAGAAATAATAAGTTGAATATACTAATAGTATATGGTATTATAAGTATAAGAAAATTGGCCATTACCGAAATCAAAGATTTCGATGGTCACATGTGCAAATTGCTACGCAATATTGCACGAATATAGGTAAATTAACCTTTTTGTATACAGAAAAATCTTATATGTGGTCAAGATAAAAGTAGATTTTTCTTATACAATAATAAAAAATAAATAAGTTAATAATTTTCCCTGCAGAGTGCGTGATTGCTGAAATTTTAGAACCAACAAATTTAAAAAGGGAGCCAAAATCTCTTGATATGGCGTGTATGCTTAAATATAATATTTAAGAAACCCAGGAATATCGAGGAAGGCACCCACCTGTGAGAGCAGGTCCTTAAAATTTCTTCACAGAACGGCTATGGCGGGGGCTTTTTTTTGTTTTATAAAAAAATATAATTATTTAATAAATTTAATATTGAAAAAATAAAAGTAGTAATATATAATTTTATTATAAATTTACAAAGGAAGGAGCTCTTAGGATTGAATAGTGGCAATATGAAAATTTGCAATACAAAAAATAGAGGAATTACATTAATAGCCTTAGTAGTTACTATTGTAATAATGCTTATTTTAGCAGGGCTTGTAGTAAATTCATTATTTAATGAAGAGAGTACTATTAAATATGCACAAGAATCTATTTTTAAAGCGAGAATACAACAGCTTAAAGAAAAAATAGAAATAAAAAATATTGAAAATTTTGAAAGGACATCAAGAATTAATAAAAATTCTATAAATGTTGGGCCAACTTTATTAAAATTGGTAAAAGAGAATGCTGAAAGATTTAATATTTCAGAAACAGACATATTAGGCGAAAAAGCAGACTTAGAAAGTATATTAGGGACATTAAATAATCAAGAAGAAAAATATCTTGTTATATACCATGGGGAGTTAAATTATGTATCAATGGATGATATTACTAATAATGACAAATTAACTGAATGGTGTAAACAAATTGGTATACCTGTACTTGATTTTAGATCAACACATATTGAAACAGATATAGACACACCAACTCCAGAACCAATACAATATCAGATAGCTTATGATTTAGGTGGAGGTACAGCAGATAATCCAACTTATTATTATGATACCTCTGAAACATTTTCATTAGATGCGCCTACCAAGACGGGTTATACATTTAGTGGATGGACAGGCAGCAATGGAGAAACTGCACAAGTAAATGTTACTATAGAAAAAGGAAGTATGGGGGATAAAACATATACTGCAAATTGGATAGCAAATAAATTGTATTTATCTGCAGAAGTCCAATTGGGTGACTATGTAGATTATACGCCAGTAACTAGTAGTTGTACAATTGCAAAAGCAAATTCTGGTTATTCAAGAGATCAAACATTTTCTACAGTTGCAAATACTAAATGGAGAGTTTTTAGTATAGATGAAAATAACAAAAAAGTTACTATTATTCCCGAAGAACCAATTTCAAATACAGCATTAAATTTATGGGGAAAAGCAGGATATATTAATTATACAACAATATTAGATAGTATAGGAGCGTTGTATGGTACTGGAGCAGGAGCCCAAAAAGGAAGAAGTATGACTTTAGCTGATGTTGAACAATATTCGACTTATGATACTAGCAATTATGTGCATACAGGATGGCAAAATAAAAAAATAGGTGATACAAGAACATATAGCGAGGGAACTTTCATTAATGAACAAGGTGTTGATGAAGGAATTAATCCATTTACTGCTACACAAACACAGTATAGATATGAAGCTAAAAATTACTTTTCTAATAGCACAATATATAATATGATATTTAAAAAGACAAGTAATACTAGTGAAAATAAAATTCCATATTTCTTATCAACAAGGGGAACGGTTTTATATAATATAGAGGTTAATTATGCGGTATATGCAATATCAAATGGTTGGATAGAATCTGGCCCAATAGGAAATACTTCAAATAATTCTAAATTGTACTTATCAGGTTCAAGATCAAATAGCACAAATAATACAATTTATGCATATGTTATGCCAATAGTTGAATTGCAAGAAGGTCTTTGCACAACAGGGAAAAATGAAAATAATGCTTGGACGTTTGATTTATAGAGAACAAGGAAACAGCCCCTTGTTCTCTTATTTATTCAAATTATTGACAAATATAGTAAAAAATAGTATAATATTTTCCAGTATATTCAAATAGTGGATAAATAATGAGATTAATGTATTAAAAATACAGTTTTAAATAAAAGTAATGATTCGGAAAATTTAATATTATTTAAATAAGAGATGTATATAGTTTAAATAATAGATTTATAATAATAAAAATATAAACATATGATAATATTGAAATTGAGCGGTAAAAATTGAAATATGAATATAGTTTTAAAAGAGTCATTAGTTTAAATTTATTTTAAACTAATTTTTTGTGCATGATTAAAGAGGAAAGGGAGAATATATGGAAAATAAAGAAAAAAACAGTAAATTGGCAATAAAAAATATGCCAAAACCAAGAAGAACAAGAAATGTTAAAGAAAGGACAAGTCAAACAAAAAGAGAAAAAACAACTATAGATAATAAACCTACAGAAAGAAGACCTAAAAGAGAGTATGGAACTAGAAAAAATAAAAAACAAGAAGAAGTACAATTTAAGAAGAGCAATTTAAAAATAATTCCACTTGGTGGATTATTAGAGATAGGAAAAAATATTACAGTTTTTGAATATGAAGATGACATGATTGTTGTAGACTGTGGATTAGCTTTCCCAGAAGATGAGATGTTAGGTATTGATTTAGTTATACCAGATATAACATATTTGGAAAAAAATAAAGATAAAATAAGAGGACTAGTTGTAACACATGGTCATGAAGATCACATTGGTGGAATACCATATTTATTAAAACAAGTAGATATGCCAATATATGCAACACCTTTAACAGTAGGACTTATTAATAATAAATTAGAAGAACATAAGTTGTTACGAAAAACTAAAATAAATACAGTATTACAAGGACAAACAATTACTTTAGGAAAGTTCAAAGTTGAATTTATAAGAAGTTGCCATAGTATACCAGATTCTGTTATGCTTGCAATAACAACACCTGTTGGAGTTGTACTTCATACAGGAGATTTTAAAATTGACCATACACCAATAGATGGAAAGCATATGGATTTAGGTAGAATAGCTGAAATAGGAAATAATGGAGTTTTAGCATTACTTTCAGATAGTACAAATTCTGAAAGAAAAGGATATACTATGTCTGAAAGCTCTGTTGGAGTAGTATTCGATAAATTATTCTTAAATTGTAAAAAGAGAATAGTTGTGGCAACATTTGCTTCAAATGTACACAGAGTACAACAAATTGTGGATGCAGCAGTTGAAAATAATAGAAAAATTGCAGTTTGTGGTAGAAGCATGATAAACATGATAGAAACTGCAAGAGAACTTGGATATATTAAAGTTCCAGACAATGTTTTTATAGATATTGATATGATAAAGAATTACACAGATGAACAACTTGTAATAATTACAACTGGAAGTCAAGGTGAAACAATGTCTGCACTTACAAGAATGGCAGCAGGAGAACATAAGAAAGTTGTAATAACACCTAATGACTTAGTAATAATATCTGCAACACCAATACCTGGAAATGAAAAATTTGTATCTAGAGTTATAGACGATTTAATGCAAATTGGTGCAGAAGTTGTATATAGCGCATTAGAAGATATTCACGTATCAGGGCATGCGTGCCAAGAAGAGCAAAAATTAATACTTTCTTTAGTAAGACCAAAATACTTTTTACCAGTACATGGTGAATATAGACAATTAAGGGCACATTCAGAAACAGCAATGCAAATGGGAATAGAAAAAGAAAATATATTTGCATTAACAAATGGTAGAATATTAGAATTAAATGAAAATAGTGCAAAACTTACAGGTACAGTTCCATTTGGAAGAATACTTGTAGACGGACTTGGAGTTGGAGATGTTGGAAATATTGTACTAAGAGATAGACAACATCTATCTCAAGATGGATTAATAATTATAGTATTAACAATGGATTCAAGTACAGGAGAAGTAGTCTCAGGACCAGATGTAATTTCAAGAGGATTTGTATATGTAAGAGAATCTGAAAACTTAATGGAAGACATAAAGAAGATAGTAAGAGACGAAATAAGAAAATGCGAAGAAAAGCAAATAAAAGATTGGTCAACAATAAAATCTAATTTAAAAGACAGTTTAAGAGATTATGTATTTGTTAAGACAAAAAGAAATCCTATGATATTACCAATAATAATGGAAATTTAATTGGGGACGTTTCCAAATTGGGAATTGCTCCCAATTTGGGACACATCTATAAACATCGTTGTAAAATTATGTAAAGTATGATAAAATATGTAGCGATATAGCAAGTAGCTACATATTTTATTTTTTTCATTGAATTATGAAAGGAGATTTATTATGCAAATGAATAAAATGCTTTTCTGTCATTGGGATTTTGTTCGGTTGCTTACAGAAAAAGACCTTTTAAAAAAGGATGGAACAGCTTTAACTTTATCAGTTACTGATGGGAAAAATTTGGAATTTATGATTTTCCTTGAAAAAGCTGATAATGAATATGAGGTAAGAGTATATAAAGGTACACCTAATGATAAGTATGTTCCATATAAGTTTGACAATGTAAAGCACTATGAATAAAATGACGAATATGCAACTTTTTCCTTTGAAAAATTTTATGATGCATTACATTTTGTTGAAATATTAGGATATGTACACCCAGAGTATAAAGCAAGACCTATGAGAAAAATTAGTGAAAGGGCAGGGGAGGAGACAAACAATAAAAGAATCAAAATAATAAAACGGAGCAATGCATTACAAAAAATAATTAAAGAAAAGCAAAAAGAATTACAGGAGATTCAAGAAGAATGTAAACATGCAATTATAGCAGATTTTTTAAATGAAAATAAGAGAACTCATATTAAAAAATGTTTGCTATGCGGGAAAGTTATGGATATGGAAGATTTATCTAAATATAAGTTTATATTTAACTTACATACTTTAAATACAATTCCAGTCCATATACTTTCAGAAGAACAAAAGTATATACTTATACAGCATATTTACAGTCAAATTGCAAAAGAAAATCCCCAAATTGCGGTGAAAGAAGCGTGTGATAAGATTATAGAAAAGTTTCACAATATAGATGAAGATACTTACACCTTTATACGCACAACATTTTGGGAGAAGTAATTAATAAAAAAATGGGATAGCAAATTTTTGTTGCTATCTCATTTTTCCTTTATATCTATTGAAAAATGCGAACAAATAATATATAATAACAGGAAAGAAAAAATGAGGAGAGGTAAGATGGATAATAAAGATTTAGCTAATTTAATATTTCCAAATGCAAAGGATATTTCATATTATGAGGAAAAATATCCAGAAAGAAATTTAAAAGAAGGTGCAGTAGTTTCAAGATTTGCGCCAAGTCCAACAGGCTTTGTGCATATTGGAGGATTATATCAGGCACTAGTTGCAAGAACTTTAACAAAGCAAACTGATGGAGCATTCTTTTTAAGAATAGAAGATACAGACCAAAAAAGAGAAGTTGAAAATGGAATAGAAGGAATAATAGATTCATTAAAAGATTTTGATATGAGCCCAGATGAAGGTATGGTAAGCCAAACAGAAGAAGTTGGAGAATATGGACCATATAAGCAAAGTGATAGAAAAGAAATATATCAAGCATATGCAAAATACTTAATTGAACAAGGAAAGGCATACCCATGTTTCTGCTCACCAGAAACACTTGAAGAAATTAGAAGTAATCAAGAAAAAGCAATGGAAAGAACAGGATATTATGGAAAATGGACAAGATGTAGAAGAATGCCTTTAGACCAACAAATTGAAAAAATAAAAAATGGAGAGCATTATATAATTCGTTTTAAATCTCCAGGAAATCCAGATAAAAAAATAAAACATCATGATGTTATTAAAGGAAATGTAGATTTCCCAGAAAATGATCAAGATGTGGTAATAATAAAAGCAGATGGACTTCCAACATACCATTTTGCACATGCTGTTGATGATCATTTGATGAGAACAACACATGTAATTCGTAGTGATGAGTGGTTATCTTCAGTTCCACTTCATATACAATTATTTATGGAATTAGGTTTTAAATTACCTAAATATGCTCATATTGCACCAATAATGAAAAATGATAATGGAAACAAACGTAAATTAAGTAAAAGAAAAGACCCAGAAGCAGCAGTATCATACTATTTACAAGAAGGAATACCAGCAGATGCCGTTAAAGAGTATCTTTTAAATATAGCTAATTCTAATTTTGAAAATTGGAGAAGAGCTAATAAAGATAAAAAGATGGAAGAATTTGAGTTTAGCTTAAATAAAATGAGTGTTAGTGGTGCTTTATTTGATATGGTAAAGCTACTAGATGTTTCTAAAATAGTAATATCTAAATATTCAGCAGAAAAGGTATATGAAGAAACATTAGAATGGGCAAAAAGATTTGATAAAGAACTTGAAAGCTTATTAGAAAAAGATAAAGACTATTCATTAAAAGTATTAGGAATAGAAAGAGGCAACGAAAAGCCAAGAAAAGATATAGCAAAATGGTCAGATGTTAAAGAAAATATATCATATATGTATAAAGAATTATTTGATAATTCTAACGAAACATACGAATTTCAAAAAATATCTGATAAGCAAAAGGTAAAAGAAGTATTAACAAAGTACATTGAAAAATATTTTGATATTAATGATGACAAACAAGCTTGGTTTGATAAAATGAAAGACTTGAGTGAAGAAATGGGATATGCTAGAGAAGTAAAAATGTTTAAAGCAGAGCCAGAAAAGTATAAGGCACATGTTGGGGATGTAAGCACAGTAATAAGAGTTGCATTAACTAAAAGACATAACACACCAGATATGTATGAAATTATGCATGTTTTAGGCGCGGATGAAGTTGTATCTAGATTGAAAAAGTGCATTGAATCATTGTAAAATAATAAGAAAACTTTGAAAGATGACATTACTTGAACATAAGGCTAGGGGACATTTCTTAGCCAAGTGGAAATGACCATAAGGAAAGAAGTGTCCCCTGTCATTAGAAAGGGAACTCATTATGGGATATGAAGTTGGACAAATTGTTAAAACAAAAAAGAAACATCCATGTGGAAGTAACGAATGGGAAATAATTAGAGTGGGTGTAGATTTTAAATTTAAGTGCTTAGGTTGTGGACATATAGTTATGCTTCCACGCGAAAAAGCACTAAAAATAATTAAATAAGGAGGAATAATATGACACCACATATTGAAGCAAAAAAAGGAGAAATAGCAAAAACTGTATTAATGCCAGGAGATCCATTAAGAGCAAAATATATAGCAGAAAATTTTTTGGAAAATGTAAAACTAGTAAATAAAGTTAGAAATATATTTGCATATACAGGAACATATAAAGGAAAAGAAATAACAGTAATGGCATCTGGAATGGGAATGCCAAGCATGGGAATATATGCATATGAGTTATATAAAGTGTATGAAGTAGAAAATATAATTAGAATAGGCTCATGTGGAGGCTATGGAGAAGATTTACAATTATTTGATACAATACTTGCAGAATCAAGCTATTCAGAAGGAAATTTCGCATATACTTTCAATAGTGAAGATTGCCATTTAGCAGAAGCTTCAAAGGAATTAAATGAAATAATAGAAAATGTAGCTAAAGAGCAAAATATAAAATATGTAAAAGGAAATGTTTTATGCAGTGATTGCTTTGATTTATATATACCAAAATTACAACAGTTACTAGATAGAATACCAAAAGATATAATAGCTGCAGAGATGGAATCTTTTGCATTGTTTTATTTAGCAAATTACTTAAATAAAAAGGCAGCTTGTTTATTAACAGTTGTAGATATACCTACAAAGCAAAATCAAGTATCAGCAGAGGATAGAGAAAAAGCATTAAAAGATATGATAATACTAGCATTAGAAAGTTCTTTAAAATTATAAAAGAAGTAGGGGCGACCATTGGTCGTCCTTTAATGTATAAAAAAATGAATGAATACCAAAATAATATTGGTGAAGAATATGAGAATATCGTTAATAAAATCTAATAAAGATACAGAAAGTTTTTTACTTGCAAAAGGTTTAGGAATGAAAGTTGTTGAACTTGAAGACAATGAGGATGTAGATAATCAAATTAGTAAACTTATACAAAATAATTACAAAAATATTATACTTACAAGTGAAATTGCAGGATTTTCTGAAGATATAATAAAGAAATATAAAAACGATGATAATATAAAAATATTTATTACTCCTAATAAAAGAAGACAGTAGTAATTAAAAATAGTTTTCTTGCATATAAATGTAAAAAATGGAGGAATTTATATGGAAGAAAATGAAGAGATATATAGAAACTTTGTAGAAGAATTTAGCAGTAGAATATGTAATATTACGGAGGGAATGACATATTCTAATATAGTTTTTCTTTGCATAGGGACCCAAAGATTAGTTGGGGATGCATTTCGGACCATTAGTAGGAACTAGATTAACCAACTTATTAAGAAATGCTAGAAGATTAAATGTAATTGGAACATTAAGTGATAATATAAGTTTGTGTAATATAAAAGAAGTAATAGATAATATAAATAATACATATACAAATCCTTTTATAGTAGCTATAGATGCAGCATTATCAACATCAGATAGAGTTGGGCAAATACTAGTAACAGATGGCCCATTACAATTAGGTAGTAGTTTAAATAGAACTGGAGTACAAATAGGAGATATGGCAATAAGAGGTGTTGTAGGAAGAAATACAGGAAATATAAATCAAAATTTAAACATATTAAGAAATGTGCCATTAGCTAGAGTAGTGAATTTATCTGATATAGTATCATCTGGAATATATAATTGTATAAATTATGAGTGTAATGAATAAAATTAGCTTTTCTTGGAAAAAATTAAAACAAGAAGATATTTCCAAGAGGAGGTAAAAATGGATATAGGACAAATGAAGAACATGGTAGTTTTAAAAAATTTACCATCAAACATTGTAGAAGAAGCAATAGTTATATTAAAGCCAAATCAAAAAGTTAAAAATATACAATATATAAAGAAAGTAGAAGGAACAGAAAAACAAGAGAAAAATAAAAATGAATATATATTAAAAGAAGCCGAATTACTAATAAATAATTGCATAGCAGAACTTGAAAGACCAATAAAAGCAAAGAGCAAAAAAGATTTTCAAAAAAAATATAAAGTACAAAAGTATATTAGTTTTGCATTAGGAGTTATAGCACTAATAGAATTTATAATTATTTAGTTGGGGACGTTTCAAAATGAGAAATTATTCCTCATTTGGGACACATCTGTAAAAAATATTAATATATAAATATAGAAAGGTATAGTTTTAATCTATACTTTTCTTTTTTTGTAATATCCTAAAAGCTTATGAATATATTTAAGTAAAAGCTAAGGAGGAAGGATAAAATGAATGTGGAAAAAGCCATGAGTCCAGAGGAACGAATAAGAAGAGCAGAAGAAGTATATGCAAGAAGAAAGAATATTAATTCTTCGTATGCAAGAGTTAATATTGGTGAAAGTAGGCCTAAAACTCCAATTAAGAAAATGATAATACAAATTTGTATATGTGCAGCAATATATACTAGTTTTTATATGATAAAAAATGGAGAATTTATATTTACTGGACAATTTGTAGACCAAATAAATAATGTACTAGGATATGATATAAGCTTTCAAAGACTTACAGATACAGTCTTAAGTTATATAAACAAAACCAATGCAGAAAATACACAAATTCCAGAAGAGAATAAAATACAACAAGAAACTAAAGAAGAAGTTAATTCAGAAGATGGAGTAAATCAAAATTCTAATGAAATACAAGCAGAAATACTTGGAATAACAGAAGAAAATACATATATAGAAGATGCTAGTAGCATAAGCCAAATGCAAATAGATGCTGATTACATAAAACAAAATATTTCATTTGTAAAACCACTTTCTGGCACTATATCGTCTAGATTTGGTGTAAGACATCCAACAGTGTCAACAGTACCAACATATCATACAGGAATAGACATAGCTTCTAATGTAGGTACAAAAATAATTGCTGCAATGGAGGGGGAGGTTACACTTATATCTACAAAAGGAGATTATCGGAAACCATATTAAGATAACTAATGGTGAAATAGATACAATATATGCACATTGTAGCAAAATGTATGTAAATGAAGGAGATAAAATATCTCAAGGACAAGAAATTGCAGAAGTTGGGGCAACTGGAAATGTAACAGGTCCTCATCTGCATTTTGAGGTTAGGAGAAACGGAAAGTTGGTTAATCCAGAGTTAATTATTGAATTTTAAATGTAAAGGGGAAAATATGCAAATCAAAATAAGTCTTCAAATTTTTATTTTTGTCATAATATTTTATTTAACAAGACAAATAAATGTATATGCAATATTAATGTTACTTGCTTTTATACATGAATGTGGACATTTATTAGCTGGTTTATTATTAAAGTTAAAACCAAAAAAGTTAGAAATAAATCCATTTGGACTAGCAATAATTTTTGAAGAATTTGGGTGTAGAAATAAAGAATTTGAACTAAAAAAAATGTTGATTGCAATAGCAGGCCCGGCAACAAATTTAATTATAATATTGATTGTAATACTATTTAATTTACCTATAGATAATCTTACAAAAGAAATATTAATATATGCAAATATACTAATTATTGCTTTCAATATGCTACCAATATTTCCATTAGATGGTGGAAGAATAGTAAGAAGCGCATTATATATAATGAAGGGAAGAAAAATTTCAGAAGATGTTACAAACAAAATTGCTAATATAGGTGCAATAATATTAACATTTGCAGGAAGCATAGCAATTTACTATTTTAAAAATATAGCAATATTATTTATGCTTATGTATTTATGGGCCTTAGTTATAAAAGAGAATAAAAGATATTTTTTAAAAGAAAAAGTTGAAAGAATAATAAAACAAAACCCTTGAAAAAAATCATGTATAATAGTATGATATAGGCAGAATGAATATATTTTAAAGGAAAAACTATTATAAAGGAGAAAGATTAGATTGAAAAATCAAAGTGGAATATCTGTGATTGTGCTAGTAATTGCAATAGTAGTTTTAATAATAGTTACTATAACAATTATTATTTCAAATAATAATACGGTAAAAACAAAAAGTTTAAATAATATGTATGCAGATATAAAAAGCTTAAATGATAGTGTTTTTATGTATTATAGTAAATATGGAGTATTACCTATAAAAGAAAAATTTGAGGGGAACTACGATTTTACTATTAATAAAAATCCTAATGATGCAGAAGATGGATATTATATAATAGATATTAGTAAACTTACAAGTTTAATATTAACAAGAAATTTGACATGGACTGGTGATGATGTTTATATAGTTAATGATAAAACACATACAATATATTATCCAAAGGGAATAATATATGAAGGAGATAAGTACTATACATTACCTAAATAAATAAAAAACTTGCTATAATATTTCGAGCGTTTTTGGTACTTTAGTATTGCATTTTACAAATATCTATGGTAAAATATAACAGTCGAAAAAATAGCTTTTGGCTATTTATTTCCTTACTTACACAAGAAAAAGTGTAGGTTTTATATCCAAAAGGGAGGTGAACGGAATGAATAAATACGAAAGTGTAATTATTATTAATCCGTCTGTAGAGGAGCAAGGAATAAAATCTTTAATTGCTAAATTCACAGATTTAATTAATAGTAATGGTAAGCTTGAAAAAGTTGAAGAAGTAGGTAAGAAAAAATTAGCTTACGAAATAAAGAAAAATACAGAAGGATATTACGTTGTATTTAACTTTGAGGCAAAACCAGAATCAATTGCTGAACTTGAAAGAGTTTACAGAATAACTGATGAAGTTATTAAATTTATAGTTGTAAAAGAAAACGACTAATTAATGTATCTTTTAAAAATATTAAGAAAGGTGCGAGAATATGAACAAAGTAATTTTAATGGGACGTTTAACAAGAGATCCAGAAGTTAGGTACACACAAACTAATAATACATTAGTAGCTTCTTTTAGCTTAGCAGTAAACAGAAGATTTGTAAGACAAGGAGAAGAAAGACAAGCTGATTTTATAAATATTGTTGCTTGGAGTAAGCTAGGAGAATTTTGTAGTAAATACTTTAAAAAAGGTCAACAAGTTGGTATAATTGGAAGAATCCAAACAAGAACTTGGGATGACGAAAATAATGTTAAACACTATGTAACAGAGGTAGTTGCAGAGGAAGCATATTTTGCAGATAGCAAAAGAGATGGAGAATCTGGAGGAGCAAGTTTTGAAAATACATTTGGATCAAATGTAGCAGCAGCAGCTCCAGAATTTACAGTGTCTTCTGATGATGACTTACCATTCTAAGTAAGAAATGGGGGTAAATTATAATGGCAGATAAAAAACAAAACAACAAGAGAAATAGAAATAATGTTAATAATGATGATGATTTTAATCCTAGATTTAGAAAAGTAAGAAAAAAGGTTTGTCCACTATGCAGTGACAAAAATCTAGTATTAGATTATAAAAATGGTGATCAATTAAGAAAATACATAAATGAAAAAGGTAAAATATTACCTAGAAGAGCAACAGGTGCTTGTGCAAAACATCAAAGAACTATAACATTAGCAGTTAAAAGAGCAAGACATATTGCTGTATTACCATTTTCACAAAATTAATGATTATTATAAACAGATGCTTTTTAAGCATCTGTTTTTTTGAAAAAAATTAAGGAGTTGTGAATCACAACTCCATTTTTCGCAAGCAATCAAAGAAACTTTTAAATCATTTCACTTTCGAGACGTTCGATAATCTCATCGAGCAGATCATCATGAACTTCAAAACGATGCGGATTATCCGCAAGTTCCAGAAGTAAATGACTCAAATGCTCTGAAATAACGGCTTCTCTTGCTTGCAGTGCCAAATCCTCCACTATAGTGGAGTGAGAATTTGTAATTTGCTGCAAAATCTTAATTAGCTTCCGACTTTTGTAACTGAGCATAATTACAACCTCCTTATTTTAGTATGTACCTATATTATATAATGAATTTATATATTATGTCAAATTCTAACCAGCAGAAACACTTGGCTTTTCTAAATTTTTTTCAAAAGAAGGTTTAAAACTTAATGTAAACAGTATTGGACTTATAATTGCAATAAGTAAAATGCTGATAACAATTAATGAAAAAGCCTCATAATTAATAAGATTTACTTTTAATGCTTCTTCGACCATAATTAAAGCAACTTCGCCTCTAGTAGCCATACCTAATCCA
The DNA here is from genome assembly GCA_017469445.1 of Clostridia bacterium. GTDB lineage: Bacteria > Bacillota > Clostridia > TANB77 > CAG-508 > UMGS1864. The sequence continues at coordinate 82,778 of JAFUGK010000015.1, read as the reverse complement.
ATTTGAACACATTCTAGCTTAGAGTATCCGCATATTTTAGCACCAAAACCATTTCCAATTAATTTACCACAAATAGCTATGACTACGAAAAATATAACAAATAACCAAGTATTAAAAGGAAGAGCTAGTGTTTGCAATTTTAGTCCTATACTTGCAAAGAATATTGGAGCAAAAAACATATATACAAGAGAGTCTACATGTTCTTTTATGTAGTGAGCTTGTTTTGTATTACCAATGGCTAAACCTGCAATATATGCACCAATTACACCGCTAACACCAAATCTTTCTGCAAAATATGAAAATATTAAGGCAATCGCAAGTGAAAAAATTGGTAATTTTTCGTTTGGAGGATATTTCCTTTCAAAAAATTGGAATATATGGTGCATTATATATGCAAGTAAGATGGCAACTAGGAAGAATATAGCTATTTCTATGCCAACTACTATTAGACCGCCTAGATTTAAATGACCTGAATTAATAATTATTGTTAAAAATAATATTCCAATAATATCGTCTACAACACCAGCACCTAAAATAGCTGTACCAACACTTGTTTTGATTTTTTTCATTTCAATTAAAGATTGCAAAGTAATACTTGCAGAAGTTGCGGTAATAACAACTCCAAAGAATAAATTTACTTTCAAATCAAAAGTATATGAAAAACTATATAAAAATCCTAATGCTAGTGGAACTATAACACCAAGAAGGGCAATTATAGCAAATTTCCTTGCACCCGCAAAGAAATGCTTTAAACTAGTTTCCATACCAGCTACAAACATTATTAATATAATTCCTATTTTGGAAATGAACTCTATAGGAGCACTAGACTGAACAATATTAAAAATTGCTGGTCCTAATAGAACTCCAGAAAGCAGAGAACCTAAAATTCTTGGAGCATGAAATTTTTTTGTAATTAATTCTAAAACTTTTACAACTAAAATAATTAATCCGATATCTAATAAAAATTTATAATCCATTTTTTACCTTTCTAATGACAGGGGACACTTCTTTCCCCAAGGTCACTTCTTTAGTGTTAAGAAATGTCCCCTACCCATATGAATTAGTAATGTCAGTTTTTAAGGTTACATTCTTTTTAAGTTTATTTTAACTCTAGAATTATATTTTTTCAATACAAAATGTGATATAATTACAAAAAATATTCACAATACAGACACAAAAAACAATTATAATAAAATACAAAGTCAGGAGGAATATTATGAAAGGTATGACAGTGCTTATTGTAGATGATGAATCTAGAATGAGAAAATTAATCAAGGATTTTTTAAAACAAAAAGAGTACAATATATTAGAAGCAGAAGATGGAGAAAAGGCAATACAAGTATTTAACCAAGAAAAGGATAAAATAAAACTAATACTGCTAGATGTTATGATGCCTAAACTTGATGGATGGTCTGTTTTAAGGCAAATAAGGCAAGATTCAAAAGTACCAATTATAATGCTTACAGCAAGGGGAGAAGAACAAGATGAATTATTTGGGTTTGAACTTGGTGTAGATGAATACATAGCAAAACCATTTAGCCCTAAAATACTAGTGGCTAGAGTAGATGCAATTTTAAAACGAGTATATGGAGAAGACGGAAATAGTAAGAAAGATTTTGCTGGAATTGTAATAGATAATGAAGGAAGGACAGTAGAAGTTGATGGTAAATCAGTAGAAATGAGCTTAAGGGAATATGAACTTTTAAAATATTTAGTAGATAACGAAAATATTGCATTATCTAGAGATAAAATTTTAAATAATGTATGGAATTATGACTATTATGGGGATTCTAGAACAATAGATAGTCATATAAAAAAGATAAGACATAAGCTTGGTAAAAAGGGAAAATACATAAAAACTATAAGAGGAATAGGATATAAATTTGAAACAAAATAGAGGGTGAATGTGTATGAAAATACCAAAGGCTTTGAAATCTATAAAAATGAAATTATTTGTGACTCTAACTGTAGTTGTTGCAATAATAGTATTTTTACTTATTTTCATAAATAGTGTTGTATTAGAAAAATATTACCTATATTCAAAAGTAAATACTTTACTTGATGTATATAGAAGAGTAAATACATATTATAATAGTGATAATAAAACAATAGATATAGATTTAGAATTAGAAAGAATATCTATAAGAAATAATTTTGAAATCATATTAAAAACAGATGAAGACATAAGCATATATTCGTCTAATAAAAATTTTTGGGATTCGGTGAGTAGAATTGCTATATTAGATAATAATGATAATAATATGATATATCATAGGGAAAATGTGCAAATAAGGACAATTCAAGACAGTAAAACCTCATCTAATATTGCTTTATTAACAGCTAAACTAGATAATGGATATAAACTATATATTCGTTTATCTGTTGCTTCTATACAAGATAGTGTTGAAATTTCTAATAATTTATTATTTTTAATAGGAACATTTACAGTATTAGTTGGAGGAGTTGTAGTATCTATTATTTCTAGTAAATATACAAATCCAATATTGCAGCTGAATAATATAGCTAGAAGAATGTCTAATTTAGACTTCACACAGAAATATGTTGAAACAGGTGCTGATGATGAGCTTGATAATTTAGGTAAAAGTATAAATATAATGTCTGATAAATTGCAAAAAACAATAAACGAATTACAAAAAAATAATATAGAGTTAGAAAAAGATATAGAAGAAAAATCAAAAATAGATGAAATGAGAAAACAATTTATTTCAGATGTATCTCATGAATTAAAAACTCCAATAGCACTTATACAAGGATATGCAGAGGGATTAACAGAAAATGTTACAACAGATGAAGAAAGTAGAAAATTTTATGCAGAAGTAATACAAGATGAAGCAAACAGAATGGATAAATTAGTAAAACAATTATTAGAACTTATGAAACTAGAATATGGAAAACGAGAATTAAATAATACCGAATTTGACATTACAGAACTTATAAAAGAAGTAATAAGAAAAACATCTGTAATGATAGGAAATCAAGATGTGCTTGTAAAATTTGAACCAAAAGAACCAATATTTGTATATGCAGATGATTTCTATATAGAACAAGTTGTAACTAATTATATAACTAATGCAATAAAAAACGTGGAGGAAGTAAATGGTAACAAACAAATTGTTGTAAAAGTAAATAAGAATAATGATAAAGCAAGAGTAGAGGTCTTTAATACAGGTGAAAAATTAAAAGAAGAAGATCTGACAAGAATCTGGAAAAGATTTTACAAAGTAGATACATCAAGAAATAGAGAAAATGGAGGTACAGGAATTGGTCTATCTTTTGTAAAGGCAATAATGACAAATTATGGAAATGACTTCGGAGTATATAATAGAGATGATGGTGTAGAGTTCTATTTTGAATTAGATTTACCTAAAAAAGAAAAAGTATAATCACTTTAAGAAACGAGGGATAAAATGGGGAAAAAGAAAAAATACGAACGTAAAATGTCAAAAGTAGTGTATATATTGTTTCTAATAATATTATTGTTTGTTGGAATATATTTGCAAAATGATAAATCTGAAGTAGAAGCCATAAATAAGGTAGTTGAAGTTAGTTCTGAACTTAAAATATATTATTTAAATGTTGGAGAAGCTGATTGCATACTAATACAAAATGGCGGAAAAAATATGATAATAGATGCAGGTAACAATGAAGATGGAAATGAAATAGTAGAATTTTTAAAAGCTCAAGCTATAGAAAAAATAGATGTATTAGTAGGAACTCATCCACATGAAGATCACATAGGCGGTTTAGACAATATAATAAATAATTTTGATATAGGCAAAATATATATGCCTAAAGTTGCAACAACTACTAAAAGCTTTGAAGATGTGATAAAAGCAATTGAAAGTAAAGGATTAAACATTACAACACCTGTAATAGGAAAAACATTTAAGCTAGGAGAATGTAATTTTAAAATATTACACACGGATGATAATGAAGAAAATTTAAATAATTCCTCTATAGTGTTAAAAATGGAATTTGGAAGATTATCATATTTGTTTACAGGAGATGTAGAAGCAGATGGAGAAAAAGCAATAATAGATAGCGGTTATGACATAAAAGCAAATGTACTAAAAGTTGCACATCATGGATCTAATAGCAGTTCAACAGAAGAGTTCCTAGATAAAGTAGCACCGGATATAGCAGTAATAATGTGCGGAAAGAATAATGATTATTGGCATCCACATCAAGTGATATTAAATAGATTAAATGCAAGAAAAATAAAGATATATAGAACGTATGAAGATGGAACAATACTTATTACTAGCGATGGATATACTAATAGAGTAAAGACTTTAAAAGATATATATTTAAATGTTGAAAAGGAGAAAAACTAAATGAGATATATAGTAGATAGAATAGAAGCGTTTTTTGCAGTATGCGAGGATCAAGATGGAGATATGGTAAATTTAGAATTATCAAAATTGCCAATTGATGTAAAAGAAGGAGATGTACTAATAGAAAACTCTGGGATATATGAAATAAGCAAAGAAGAAACAGAAAAAAGAAAAGAAGAGATGCAAGAAAAAATGAATAAATTATGGAAATAGAAAGAGAGCCCTATAAGGGCTCTTAAAAAATCTCATCATACTTTGAAAATCGTTTCTTCATTTCCTCATCATCTTTTTGGAACAATCCCTTTTTCTCAGCAATTTCGATTTCAGTTTCAAAATTTTCATGTAAATAGGTGATAAAGTTTGGAAAATTAATATCATCCCTAAAAATGTTTCTTTCGAATTGTCTGTTAATCCAGTTTTCACAAACCTCAGTGTAGACGTGAGAATTTGGGTGAATAGGAATGGGGTAGTGAGTGTCGCTAACATCTTTTATCAGTGCAAACAAATACTTTTTCTTAATATCAAAAAGAGGTTTGTCTGTAACTGGCAAAGAGTTATAGCAGTGGTAAAGTGCTTTAAGGTCTTTTCCAGAATAAATGCAAGCGAATCCCCAATTTTCCTTTTGAAATTGGCCATTTGCAAAACAATTAAGAATGGCTGCTTTAATTTCTGTTGCATATTCAATTGGAAAACCAGTAGTCTCACAAACTCTAACGAGTTCTTCGGCAGATGTAAACCAATTGAATTTGGTTTGACAATCTTTAATTACTCTTTCATACAATTCTGTTGCTGTGAAAGGGGTAAAAAAGCCACTCCAACCTCTAACAAGATACCGCTTTTCAGATGATTTCATTTTTTTATCCTCCTTAAAATAATTATCTTAATGAGTTACTAGTTTTTAAAACTTGCTAATAGCAAGACAAATTTACATAATTATTATAGCACAAAAGAATAGGGCTTTCAACAAAAGTTGACTTTTTATGTAAAGTATAATATAATTATCGAGTAACATAATTTTGTTGCCTTTGAAATGATTGTTTTCGGAGGCAAAACCTCCGAATACTAAGAGGAGGGTGCATTATGAGTAAGTTCAATGTTTTTAAACGAAAAAAGAAAATCGAAAATGAATTACAGAGAATCCGGTATGAAGATTGGGTTTTGCACAAGGAGTTGAAAGTCTTACAAAAAGAGTGTAATCATGAGATTACAGTTACAGTAGAAAATAAGGATTTGGGTATTTCTAAGATACGAACTTATTGCTTGCTTTGCGGGGCACATTTAACTCCTAGAAAATATCTTCCTGAAGAGTTGTTAGAAAAAATGCTTGCTGCGGTGAATATCAATATTACAAAGAATATGCTTTTGGAAGAAGAACTGGGGAAACGCTATGAAAAGCTAAAAGAAAAAAATTGGGACAAAACAGAATATGAAATTGGAGAGATGCTGAAAAAAGAGTTAAATGCATAATGTGAAAAAGTGGTGGGAAATTTACATTTCTCACCACTTTTATACTTAATCATCAATTGTAAAGTCTTTGTTTTTTAAATATTTATTATATGAATCATCTAATTCTAAAATCCCATAATCATGAATGTAATCAATTGAACTTTTATTAAGATCAGCATAAGTTTCCCATTCGTCAGGAGAACAAGCAACTTTTATAGAAAGCTCTTTATTGCATCTCATATTAATAATTGAATTAATAGCCATTACAGAAACTACTGGAATTTTTTCTTTTCTGTCTAAAAGTATTTGAAAAGAAGCGTTATTATTTGTTGCTTCTTGAATATCTCTAACAAACATACTTAAATCTGGGATAAAAGTAATATCCAAATCAGAAAAATGTTTTTTTCCAAATTCATCATTTCCAGTTTTTAAATATTCTTCATAAAAACTACAATAGAACTTTTTTGATTTTTCCAAACTTGAAATTATTTCATCAAGATTTTCATATTGTATATTTGAAATAGAATTAAATTCATCTATTAATTCACTTAATCTATCATCATCTTTAATGTCTGTATTATTTATTCTATTTGCTATATTTTGTATAATGCTAAACTCTAAAAAACTAATTGCAATTCTTTTTATTTTTACAGGATCTAAATTTTTTGCATTTGTAGTGATATTGGGTAATCCTATTTCATCAATATACACGATGCAAGATTTATTATCATTAAAATTAAAAGGATATTTTTCTGAAATACCTTTTAATAATTGTTCTCTTTTATTACTATTATATCCATACATAAAAAGATGTCTATTTTCGTTTGCAATTTGTGATTCTATAATTTCTTTTATATACATAGTTTTAACTCCTTTAAAAAAGAAAATAGGCAACTAATTAAAAACTAGTTGCCTAAAAATTACATGGACTTATCTAACACGATCGCGTTCCCGGATGTCTGACCGCATATCTATGTGAATGTAAACAACGTAGTAGCAACCTTCGAACCGAGAACTCCCAGCAGTCACTGGCCCGTTTGCATGAAAAACTGGATCTGAGAAGGTATATTTGTGTTTGCTGAAATTGGTTTTGTTGAATAATTCTACAAATTTTCTTAAAACCTTTTCACAGTTCCCAGTATAACCTTGCTTAAACCTAAACCTCAATTCTTTGCATGAGCGCCTATCAGTATGTGCCAAGATAGCTATATCACCCTGAGCGTAGAGAGTAACATCAAAGGCTGTCCTGATAAAATCATCACTCCAGTAGAGTGATTCAATTGAGCTCATAACCCAGTTAAAAAGGCTTTGGGTTGCAACTTCACAATCATCAATATTGTCAGAAGCGCTTAACTTAAAGAATGCTTCACGCCGCTCAACAAATTCATGTGCTAATAAATTTTCCATGTTGTTCTCCTTTCAAAATTAATTGAAAAAATAAATGATAAAATATGTAGAAATCTAACATATTGCTACATATTTTATCATACTTTACATAATTTATCAAGATAGGAGTATCCAGATATAAAAAAAACCAATATTGGTGTATGTAAGAATTTAGATGAGTTCAGCTTGGTTACATTCTCTAAATTAATAAGATACAAAACTTGCAATTTTATGACTTTTATAATAAAATGATTTAAGAGGCGATTTAAATGAGAGATGTAACAATTATTGGAGCAGGTCCTGCAGGATTATTTGCAGCTTATGAATTAATTACAAAAAATCCAAATTTAAAAATTACAATTTTAGAAAGAGGATCAGATGTAAAAAAAAGAGTATGCCCAATGAATAAAAACAAAATAGAATGTCAAAACTGCAATCCATGTGCAATTTTATCAGGATTTGGTGGAGCAGGAACATTTTCAGATGGAAAGTTAAACTTTATTCCAAAGCTTGGAAAAAGTGATTTAACAAAATATATGCCAGAGAGTGAAGCATGTAAGCTAATTGATGAAACTGAAGAAATTTTTAATAAATTTAATATGGATGCAGAAGTATATCCAAGTAATACTAAAGAAGCAGATGAAATAAAGAAGAAAGTTGCAATTGCTGGAGCAAAATTGTTAATTATAAAGCAAAAACACTTGGGAAGTGACCACCTTCCAGAATATATAGATGGATTTGCAAAATTTTTAAGCAAAGCAGGAGTTGAACTAGTAGAAAGAGCAAATGTTTCTGATATTAATACAATAAATGAAAATCATCATGAAATAATATATAATAAAACCAAAAAATTAGAGTCAAAATATGTAATAGTAGCACCTGGTAGAACTGGAGCTAAATGGGTTCAAGAGCTTGCAGATAAAAATAAAATCCCATATTTATCTCAAAGTATCGAAATTGGTGTAAGAGTTGAAGTTCGAAAAGACATAATGGAAGAAATCACAAATATAATATATGACCCAACCATTTTTATAAAAACACAAACTTATGGAGATGAGATAAGAACCTTTTGTACAAATCCTGGAGGTTTTGTCGCAAAAGAAAACTATTATGGGTATATATGTGTAAATGGTCATGCTTTAAAAGACATTAAAAGCAATAATACAAATTTTGCTTTTATATCAAAAGTTACATTAACACAGCCTGTAACAAATACAAGATTATATGGTGAAAGTATTGCAAGAATAGCAAATGTCTTAGGAGATGGAAAACCTATTATCCAATCTTTAAAAGATTTAAGAGATGGCAGAAGAAGTGAATGGCATAGAATTAATAAAGGATTTATTGAACCAACTCTTAAAGATTGTGTTGCAGGAGATTTAGCATTAGTTATGCCACATAGAATAATAACAAATATAATTGAAGGACTAAAAACTTTAGATAAAATTATACCAGGAGTTAATAATGATGATACTTTGCTTTATGGCCCAGAAATAAAATTTTTCTCTAATGAAATAGAAACCAACAACAAATTTAAAATAAAAAAAGATAATATTTATTTCATAGGAGATGGTGCAGGTAAAGCAGGAAACATTGTTACAGCCGCAGCTACAGGGTTAGTTGCAGCAAGAGATATTATCAAAAAAATAGATAATGATAAATAAAACTAAAAAAGAAGTCAAACAAATTTAATCAAGTTTGACTCCTTTTTTTAGGCCTTTTAGTAAAAAACTTAATGGAAATAAATTTAAATTAAGTTCTTTTAATGAAAAAAAAAGAGCAAACCTTTTAGGCTTGCTTTGACGCTGGAGCGGGTAGCGAGAATCGAACTCGCGCGACCAGGTCGGAAGCATGGCATTCTTCCACTAAATTATACCCGCAAATAAGATATAATAATTATACTAAATATAACTAAAAAAAGCAATAATTTCTGTTGAAAACGAATGTGTTTTATGCTATAATTTTTAAGCAATTTATATAAAAGGAGTTTTATATGCAAATATTTAAAAATATGGATAATTTTAAAAAGAAAAAGTTAAAAAAGAGAGTAAGAAATATAGCCATATTATTAGTTATATTAGTAGTAATAATTTTAATGCTTGTAAAAGGCAATTCAAGTAAGCAACCAACTACAAAATTAAATATAGAAGAATTAAAAAGAAGAACTATAACAAATAGTATAAGTGCATCTGGAACAATAAAAGCTGAGAATTCTAAAACTATTACATCATCTTCAGTAGGATTGAAAGTTGAAAGTATAAATGTTAAAGAAGGAGACGAAGTATCTAAAGGTGATTTAATTTGTACATTTGATACTACAGACTTACAAAGAAGATTAAGAGAAGCAGAAGCTAATTTAAAGAAAACAAAGGCAGAAATTAATAGTACAATTTCAGATGCGAATAATAATAGAGATGAGCAAATCCAAAATTTACAAACACAATTAGATAATGCAAAGAAAGCAAATGATGAAGCAAATAAGAATTTAGAGAATGCAAAAAATGAAAAGTCTAAAGCAGATAAAGAATTAGAAGAATATATAAAAACATATGAAGAAGCAAAACAAAAATATGATGAAGTTAAATCAAAAAATGATGAAAAGTCAAAAACAGTAGAATTAGCACAAAATGAATATGATGCTGAAAAACTAAAACCTGAGGCAGAACAAGATAAAAATAAACTAAAAGAATTAGAAACTAAATTACAACAAGCTAAAAGTGAACTTGCAACAAGTAAAAATGAATTAATTAAAGCAGAAGCAGAATTTAAACCAGTAGAAACAAAATACAATTTATTACAGAACTCTGTAAATGAAAAAAATACGAGGGCCGCTACTGCACAAGCAACAGTAGATACAACTAAAACAACTTATGATAATTTAAATACAGCAATGCAAAATTTAAAAAGAACTACAAGTAATAACTCTAATATAGCAACATCTTCAACTGCCATACAACAGGCTGAAATAGATACTTTGAAAGAACAGATTAACAATGCTAAAGTTACTTCTCCTGCAAATGGAACAATAACAAGTATAAATGTAAAAGAAGGAGATACATATTTAGGCTCAGTAATTGCTAAAGTTGAGGGAGTTCAAAGCTTTATTGTTGAAGCAGAAATAGATGAATATGATATACCAGATATAAAAGTAGGCCAAGATGTAAAAATAAAAACAGATGCAACAAGAGAAGCTGAATTAGAAGGTGTTGTAACATATGTAGCAACAGCTGCAACAGAAAACACATCATCAATAGGCAATATTGCAGGGTTAACAACAAGCTCAATTATTGGTGGTTCAAATGGTGCAACCTTTAAAATACAAGTTGCAATAAGCACACAAAATGATAGGCTAAGAATAGGAATGACAGCTAGAATTAGTATAATCACAGAAAATAAAGAAAATGTGTGGGCTGTTCCATATGATGCAATTCAAGAAAAAGAGGATGGAACAAAATTTGTAGAGAGATTATTAGAACAAGATGAAGAAGAGAAAAAACAAGAAGAAATAAAGAAACAAGAAATAGTAATTACAACAGGTATAGAAGGTAATTATTATGAAGAGATAATATCAGATGAACTTAATGAAGGTATGAAGATAATAATTCCAGAAAGACAATCAGATAGTTCAATTCAACAAATAATAGAATCAATGGGAGCTGGAGCAGGAATTTAGTGAAAGGAAAATTAAATGAGTTCAATTATAAAACTAGATAATATAGTTAAAAAATTTTATATTGGTCAGCCAAATGAACTAGAAATATTGCATGGAATCTCTTTAGAAGTAGAAGAAGGAGAATTTGTTGCAATAGTTGGACCTTCAGGCTCTGGAAAATCCACACTAATGAATATAATTGGTGCATTAGATAGACCAACATCTGGTAACTATTTTTTAGATGGAATAAATGTAGAGGAAGCAACTGATAGCGAATTGTCTGAAATTAGAAATCAAAAAATAGGATTTGTATTTCAAACATATAATTTAATTGCAAAAACAAATGCAATTAAAAATATAGAATTACCAATGTTATATGCAGGTGTTGATAGGATAGAAAGAAGAAAAAATGCAGAAAGATTACTTGAATTAGTTGAAATGAGTGATAGGGCAAAACACTTGCCAGAAGAATTATCAGGAGGGCAAAAACAAAGAGTTGCTATAGCACGTGCAATGGCAAATGATCCAGCAATAATTTTAGCAGATGAGCCAACAGGTGCACTAGATTCTAAAACTGGAAGATTAGTAATGGACCTATTTCATAAATTACATAAAGAAGAACATAAAACCATTGTATTAATAACACATTCAAATGAACTTGCCGAAGAAACAGATAGAATAATACATATAAAAGATGGAACAATTGTAGATATTACAAAAGGAGGAGATAAATAATGCTTTTATTTGAAAATATATCTCTTGCCTTAACAAGTTTGAAATCTAATAAAATGAGAGCTTTTTTAACAATGCTTGGAATAATAATTGGAATAGGTTCTGTTATTGCAATATTCACAGTTGGAGATTCTTTAACAATTTATGTATCTCAAAGTATGCAAGAACTAGGCGCAAACGATGTATATGTAATGGTAACACAAAGAGAAAATTCGGAACAAAGCAGTCTTAATAGAATGAATTTATCTAGTCTAACAACAGGTTCAGCGGTGGATGAAGAAGACTATATATCAGTTCAAATGATAAATGATATGTGTGAAAAGTTTTCAGATGAAGTTTATGCAGTAAATGCACAACATCAAATACAAGATATGGCGACAGCTGGAATAGAAAATAAAACTGCAAAAATTGGATTGATGGGAACAAATGCAGGATACTATATAACAAACAAACTAGAATTAACTGCAGGAACAATGTTTTCTGAAAAAGATTATAGCGAGAAAAAGAAAGTATGCATTGTATCTAGTAAATTAGTTGAAAAATTATTTGATGGAGATAGTGAAAAAGCAGTAGGAAAAGAAATTACAGTTAATTTATCAAATAGAGATGAAATATTTACAATAATTGGAGTGTATAATGCAAATGTACGAACAAGTTCAAGTTCTAACTCTGGAATGATGATGGTATTAAGTGGAGCTACAACAATGTATATTCCTCTTAAAACCGCATTTGATTTAGATAGAAAAACAGAAAGTTTTTATTTCATACAGGTTATAACTAATGTTGGAGTAGACTCTTCTCAATTGGCATCAAACTTATCTAAATTTTTTGAAAGTTATTATAGAAATAACAGAAACTATACAGTAGGTGCATTTAATTTATCTGGAATGGTGTCTATGCTTACAGAAATGCTTGCTACACTTACAATGGCAATATCAATAGTGGCAGGAATTGCATTAATAGTAGGTGGAATAGGTGTAATGAATATAATGCTTGTATCTGTAACAGAAAGAACACGAGAAATTGGAACTAGAAAAGCGCTTGGAGCTAAAAACTCGTCAATTAGAACTCAATTTATAGTAGAAGCAATGATAATATGCTTAATTGGAGGTGCTTTAGGAATTGTATTAGGAATGATACTTGGAAGTATAGCTTCAAATGCACTAGGATATCCAGCAAATGCATCAATAAAAGGAATAATAATATCTTTGCTATTCTCAATGTCAATAGGATTATTCTTTGGATATTACCCAGCAAACAAAGCAGCAAAAATGAACCCAATCGATGCATTAAGATATGAATAATTTCATTGGGGACGTTTCCAAATTGGGAATCATTCCCAACTGGGGCCAGAGATTAACAATAAAAGAAAAGATTTAGACAAAAATCTAAATCTTTTTTGCTTTTTACAATATTACAGATGTAGGAATATATGTATCATCTGGTGGATATACATATTCATTTTCAGGTTTTTGTATTTTATTAATTTGGGTAATTTTTATTATAGGAATATCTCCATGATAGTTGCCTTTTGTAATTTCACCAGTTATTTCCACCCAAGTTCCTTCTTCATATTTAGATATATCTTTACAATCACATAAAAAGCCAACAATAAGAGTTTGTGTATTATTATTAACTAGCATATTTCGAGCAAGAACGAATTCGGTATTTTTAAAATCTGGAGCTTTATATACATATCCAGAAAAATTAATTTTTTGACCAATATATGTATCAATATCATTATGTACCATTTTTAAGACATCTGTATAATTGTCAGAAGTAAGGCTTGCAATTCCGTTTTTGAAAATATTATCTTCAACTTTAAAATTTTGATTTAGACTAGCAGAAACAATTTTATACATGGCAATACCAAATAGTATTATAAAAATAATAATTGCAAGGACTAATAAAATTTTAAATATATTAGTACGACTTAGTTTAAAATTATATATAAACATAATAACCTCCAAAAAAACAAACATAAACTTTTTATATAGTTTATGTTTGCTTTTGGAATTATATGTTATCTTATGATATTGTTATCTTTCAAAATTATATTCAACTACTTTTTTATCTTTATTGTTATCTTTAGATTTATTAATTGTATAATTGTTTTTAGAAGTTTTCATAGCTGAATTTAGTAAAGCTAAATGCATGTTTGCATTTTGAGTTTTTTCTAAAGATGTGTTATTTGGTCTACCTTGGGAATCAATTAACAAGAACAATGTTTTACCAATTTGTGTTTTGTTTTCATCTTCGGAATAAAATGTCATAATTGAAGTGTTAGTTCTTTTGTCTATAATATTTATAATTCTTTCTTTTGCTTCTGGACTTATTAAAATATCATTGTAATCTTCAATACCGTTCATATCTGCAAATTTAGCTTTTAAAAAGTCACGCACTACAAATTCTAGTGGCTCAGAATATTCACCACTTATTTTATTAGTTAAATCTTCAAGTTCTTTTTCTCTACTCTTAGAAATACTTGAACCCAAATCTTTTAAATCTTTATATTTAGCTAAATCACTATAAATAGTTTTAATTTGATCTATATTATCATTATAAAATTTCTCATATGCTGTATTTGCAGTAGGTTTTTTTATGCTAGTCTCAAGTGGTGTGCTTTTTACTAAATCATCTTTACTTACTTTATCACTAATGAATCCATATGAAAAACCTGCAAGAGTAGCAGCTGTTACAAGACCAGCTAAAAGCTTTGCAATAAATTTTTTATTTGATTTATTTGTTTCCATTTCTGTTAGTTTTTTATTACTTTTATATCTTTTCATAAAAATCTCCTCCTATGTTATTACATACTTATATTATACCACTTTATGGATAAAAAAGCAAAAAACAGCAATTTTTTCTAATATTTTAGCTTAAAACACTTGACAAATTACAAAAAATAGTGTAAAGTATATTAGCATTACATAAGAGAGGTAATATGTATGGAGAAAAATGTTAAATTAAGCATACTTATAGAACTATATGGTAAGCTTTTAACTGAAAAACAATATATTTTTCTAAATGATTATTACAACAATGATTTATCCTTGTCAGAGATAGCAGAAAACGAAGGAATTACAAGACAAGCGGCAAGAGACAATATAAAAAAGGGGGAAAATAAACTTTTCGAGCTAGAAGAAAAGCTAGGTTTTATGGAGAAAACGTTTAAACAAGAAAAAGATATAGCAATAATATTATCTGAACTTACAAAAATAGAAGACAAAACATCAGATAAGCAAATTGCAAAAATCTTGGATAATGTTAAACAAAAGTTAAATTGCTTAGTTTAACAAATAATTGCATTTTGGCGTTGTTAAACTAATTTGTATAAGTTGAAAGGAATGAAAAAGTATGGCCTTTGAAGGACTATCTGAAAGACTACAAGGTATTACAAGAAAATTAAGAGGAAAAGCAAGAATAACAGAATCTGACTTAAAAGAGGTATTAAGAGAAGTTAAACTTGCACTTCTAGAAGCAGATGTTAACTATAAAATAGTTAAAGAATTTATATCTGTTATAGAACAAAAAGCATTAGGCCAAGATGTTTTAAAATCTCTTACACCAGGTGAACAAGTAGTTAAAATAGTAAAAGATGAAATGATAGAATTGTTGGGAGGAACAGAAAGCAAAATAAATTTTACACCTAATCCACCAACAATAATAATGCTAGTAGGGTTACAAGGCTCTGGTAAGACAACAACAGCTGGTAAACTTGCAAACTTACTTAGAAAAGAAGGGAAAAAACCTTTGCTTGTAGCCTGCGATGTTTATAGACCAGCTGCTATAAAGCAATTGCAAGTGGTAGGAAAGCAATTAAACATACCAGTATTTGCAAATGAGAATACAAAGGATGTTGTGTTAATTGCAAAACAATCTTTATCACAAGCAATGTCTAAATTAAATGATGTAATAATATTAGATACAGCAGGACGACTTCATATAGATGAAGAACTTATGGAAGAACTAAAAAATGTAAAGAAAAATGTAAAACCACATGAAATTTTACTAGTAGTAGATTCCATGACAGGTCAAGATGCAGTAAATGTAGCACAAAGTTTTAATGAAAACTTAGGAATAGATGGAGTTATATTAACAAAACTTGATGGAGATACACGTGGTGGTGCAGCACTTTCTGTTAAAAAAATAACAAATAGGCCAATAAAATTTGCAGCAACAGGTGAAAAGTTAAGTGATATTGAAGTATTTCACCCAGACAGAATGACATCTAGAATACTTGGAATGGGAGATGTGCTTTCTATTATAGAAAAGGCTGAAGAGGCTTTTGATGAAGAAGAAGCATTAAAATTAGAGAAAAAGCTAAAAAAGGAAAAATTTGATTTAAACGATTATTTAACACAATTAAGGCAAATTAAGAAAATGGGTTCATTTTCAGGAATACTTAAAATGATACCAGGTCTTAATATGATTAAAGAATCTGATATAGATGAAAGAGAATTTGTAAAAATAGAAGCTATAATATGTTCTATGACAGATGAAGAAAGGCGAAATCCAAGACTGCTTAATGGTAGTAGAAGGATTAGAATAGCTAAAGGAAGTGGAACCAAAGTACAAGATGTAAATAAATTTATGAATTCTTTTGAACAAACTCAAAAATTAATGAAAAGAATGCAAAATGAAAAGAATATAAATAAAATGCTAAAAGGCTTAGATGCCAATGCATTAAAAAAACTTAGGTAATATTTTAATAATATACAATTTAAATTTTTGGGAGGTGATATACATGGTAAAAATAAGATTAAAAAGAGTTGGTGCTAAAAAAGCTCCTTTCTATCACATTGTTGTAGCTGATTCTAGATCTCCAAGAGATGGAAAAATAATTGAACAATTAGGAACATATAACCCAATGGTAGAACCATCTGAAATAAAATTAGATAAAGAAAAAGTAGAAAAATGGATAAAAAATGGTGCAAGACCAACAGATACAGTAAAGGCTTTAATTGAAAAGGCACAATAATTAGGAGGAATTATGAAAGAATTATTAGAAATGATAATTAAAAGTTTAGTTGCAGATGCAGAATCTGTTTCTATAAATGAAGTCCAAAATGAAAAAACAATTACTTATGAGGTAAAAGTTGCAAAAAACGATATGGGCAAAGTTATAGGAAGAGAAGGAAAAATTGCTAAAGCGATAAGAACTGTAATTAAAGCTATTGCATCAAAAGAAGAAAAACAAGTAACAGTAGAATTTATAGATTAAGAGGTTACTAAAAAATGCAAGAATATTTTGAAATTGGTCAAATAGTTAATACTCATGGCTTGAAAGGCTATGTAAGAGTAAATCCATTTACAGATGACATGGAAAGATTTTTAGAAATTAAATGTTTATATGTCGCTTTTAAAAATGAATTAATAGAGTTTAAAGTAGAAGATGTAAGAATTGCAAAAACTACAGTAAACCTAAAACTAGAAGGTATAGATGATATAAACCAAGCCGAAAAGTATAAAGGATGCTATTTAAAAATAGCTAGGAAAGATGCTAAAAAGCTAGAAAAGAACACATACTTTATAGCAGATTTAATAGGACTTGATGTTTATAGTGAAAATAATCAACTTTTAGGCAAATTAGATGATATTTTTAAAACTGGTAGCAATGATGTTTATGTTATTAAATCTGAAGATGGAAAACAAATACTATTACCTGCAATATCACAAGCTATAAAAAGTATTAACCTTGATAATGGCATTATTATAGTAGATGTAAGTTATGTAGTATGAAAGGAAAATCCTTAATATGAAATTTAGTATATTAACGCTTTTTCCAGAAATGTTTGAAATTTTAGAAACAAGTATTTTAGGAAGGGCAAAGAAAAATAATTTAATAGAAATTGAAACAATAAATATTAGAGATTTTTCTAAAGATAAACACAAGAAGGTTGATGATACACCTTATGGTGGAGGAGCAGGAATGCTTATAAGACCAGATGTTGTTTATGATGCATATACTTCCTTAAATAATAAAGGAAAAGTAATATATATGTCTCCACAGGGCAAGAGACTTACACAAGATAAGGTTAAAGAATTATCACGTGAAAAAGAACTTGTTATATTATGTGGACACTATGAAGGAATTGACCAAAGAGTTTTAGATAAAATTGTTGATGAGGAAATATCTATTGGAGATTATGTTTTAACTGGTGGAGAACTTCCTGCAATGGTTTTGATAGATTCTGTTTCAAGGTATGTAGATGGAGTATTAAGTAATGAATCTGTAAAAGAAGAATCTTTTTCAGAAGGATTATTAGAATATCCACAATATACTAGACCAGAAATATTCTTAAATGAAAAAGTACCAGAAGTACTGATTACTCGGACATCACAAAAATATTGAAAAATGGAGAAGAATGGAATCTTTAAGATTTA
Source organism: Clostridia bacterium (assembly GCA_017469445.1). Lineage (GTDB taxonomy): Bacteria > Bacillota > Clostridia > TANB77 > CAG-508 > UMGS1864. The sequence goes on along the minus strand of JAFUGK010000015.1, from coordinate 64,820 downwards.
CCTTACTTAAGAGACCAGACTTAATCCAGGAAGAAAATTTATCTAAAGAGGAAAAAGAAATATTAAAAAAAATAAGAAATTTTGAAGGATGACATCATTAGCTCATAAGGATGGGACGTACATTGACCGTGGGACATTTCTTAACAAGTTAGAAATGACCATAGGGAAAGAAGGGCCCTAGGCTAATGACTAAGGGGAAAGATGTGTCCCCTTACAATTAAAAAAGGAGGGAAAGAATAAATGGATATTATAAAATCTATAGAACATGAACAATTAAAAAGCAAAGTTCCAGTGTTAAACGTTGGAGATACAGTTAAAGTTCATGTTAGAATTAAAGAAGGTAACAGAGAAAGAATTCAGGTATTTGAAGGAATCATTATTAAAAAACAAGGTGGTGGACTAAACGAAACATTTACAGTAAGAAGAATATCTTACGGTGTTGGTGTTGAAAAAACATTCTTATTACATGCACCATCAACAGAAAAGGTTGAAGTTGTTAGAGTTGGTAAAGCTAGAAGAGCTAAACTTTACTATTTAAGAGATAGAGTTGGTAAAGCAGCTAAGACTAAAGAAAAAGTAGGAGCTAGAATTGAAACTAAAGAAATTTCTTTAAAAGAGGAAGTAGTTCCAGGAGAATCAGAGCCAGTTGAAGAACCAGAAGAAGTTTTAGCAGAGACTCCAGTTACAGAAAATGTTGAGGAAGTTAAGGAAGTTGCTCCAGTTGTAGAAGAAAAAGCAGAAGTTAAAGAAGAACCAAAAGCTGAAGAAACACCAGTAGAAGCAACAACTGAAGCACCAGCAGAAGAAGAAAAAAAAGCAGATAATGAATAGTGATTTTTGGGAGGCAAATAGCCTCCTTATTTTTTTACAAAGATATTACAATTATATTATTTTTCTGTAACATTAAACAAAATAATATACTATTATGATATTATTAAAATAATAAAATATATGTGAAGGAGAAATAAGAATGCAAATAGATTATAATGAATTGAATGATGATAGAAGTGATGAAATAGAAAATAATGAGTCACAAAAAGCATTTATAGATAATTTAGATGATGATAGAAGTGATGAAGATGAAGTTTACAATTTGATACAAAAAGCTAGAGAAGAGTTAGGTAAATTACCTTTAGAAGAATTAAGAAAAATGGAAAAAGAAAATGACAAAATCATAGAAACAAATGATAAAAAAATAGAACAAGCAAATGCAATGGAGAGAATAAAAGTTATAGGAAGAATTATGGAACAAAAAAAGATAATGAAAGAGCAAAAGGCAAAATTAGAAGAACTACAAAAATCAGAAAGCCAAAAGGAGATATAAATGAATAATAAACAAATGATAGTTTATAAAGAAAATTTCATAACTAAAATTTTCAAATTTTTTAAAAATTTATTTAAGAGTGATAATATAGAATATGATAATACTAGAAAAACATCATCAATAGATGAAGAAGTTAAAGAGGATATTCAAAAGAAAACTGAATTTTTAGAAGGAATTAAAGTTGATCCTAAAAGTATAGATAATATTTCAAAAAGAAATGCAATTATTAAAGAAATTGATGAAAACATAGAAGCATTAAATAAATTATCATTAGAAGAATTATATAAAATAGAAGAATACTATGATGTTGTAATTAAGCAAAATGAAGAAAAAATAAAAAAATTAGGTGCATCAGCATAAACACTCTAGAAATCAATCTAGAGTGTTTATTTATACCAAGTTTTCATATTCTTTATATTTAAGTTTTATTTCTTTATCTTTTAAGTAACTTAAAATACTGGAATCAGTCGTAAAATTAAATTTTAGTTTATATGCCATTAAATATTGCGTTTTAGCATGAAATTTTTTGTTTATTTCATTAATTCCATATTTTCCATCACCAATAATAGGATGGCCAATATGGGCTAAATGTGCTCTTATTTGGTGCGTTTTACCAGTTTCAAGTTTTATTTCTAATAAAGAGATATTTTTATCTTGATTAGACTTAAGTACATTATAAGAAGTAATTATTTTTTGGTAACCCGTTTTAGGAGTGTCAATTACATATACTTGTGATTTTTTAGTGTCTTTAAATAAATATCCTTCTAATGTTTTTGATTGTTCTTTTAAAATACCATTTACTATACAAACATAATATTTTTCTATTTCTTTTTCTTTAAATTTATTAAGTAAAATATTTAAAGAAGCTTCATTTTTTGCAAATACAACTAAACCACAAGTGTTTCTGTCCAATCTATGGCAGGGCATTGCAGTTTTATAACTTTCTTGAACAAGTTTTGTAAAACTCTTTTCATTTAGGGAATTTTCAGTAACAGAAATGCCACTAGGCTTATTTAAAACAAGGATGTTGTCATCCTCATATATAACGTCTAGTTTAAAACCTCCATACAGATTTTCATCTGTAATGTATATTGTAATTTCATCACCAGAATGAATAAGAATATTTTCGCTAATACGTTTGCCATTTACAATAATATCTTTTTTCCTAAGAGCTTTAAATACTGTATTTTTCGCTAAATTATTAAATTCACTAAGTAAAAAATTTATTAATTTTTTACCATCATATTTTTTACTTACAACTAATCTTTTCATACATAATATTATAACTAAAAAGTCTTAAAAAGTAAATGTCTCTCGTAACACTTTATGAAAACTGGAATAAAATGTACTATGATAAATTTTCAGGAGGTTTCAAATTGGAAGAAGTTTTAAGAGTAGAAAATATAAGTAAGAAGTATCAGGCAAAGAACGGAGAGGTAACAGCACTAAAAAATATTAGTTTTTCTATAAATAAAGGTGAATTTATAAGCATAATAGGGCCTAGCGGATGTGGTAAATCTACGCTTCTATCTATAATGGCAGGATTAGAAGAAAGAACATCAGGAGAAGTTTACATAGAGCGGAGAAAAAACAGATGGAATCTCATCTAAAATAGGCTATATGTTGCAAAAAGATAATTTGCTTGAATGGAGAACTATATACAAAAATGTTATGTTGGGCCTAGAAATAAGAAAAACAAAAACACCAGAAAATATAACACATGTAGAAAATTTGCTTAAAAAATATGGATTATATGAGTTTAAAGATAAATATCCAACACAATTATCAGGTGGTATGAGACAAAGGGTAGCATTAATAAGAACACTAGCAGTACGCCCTAAAATATTACTTCTTGATGAGGCCTTTTCTGCGCTCGATTATCAAACTAGAATAAATGTAACAAACGATATATATAGAATATTAAAATTAGAAGGAGTAACAGCTGTTCTTGTAACACACGATATATCAGAGGCTATAAGTATGTCTGATAGAATTATTGTGCTTACAAAAAGACCAGCTGAAATTAAGCAAATACACAAAATAGAGTTTGATATGCCAAACAAAACACCACTAAATTGTAGAGAAAGCTCTAAATTTAGTAAATATTTCGATACATTGTGGAAGGAGCTTGGTACTTGATGAAAGAAAAAGACATATCGCAAGATAGAAGAAAATATTTACGAAAGCAGCTTCAAAATAGAGTATTAGTAATATCTGTACAAATTTTATTAGTATTAGGTTTAATTATTCTTTGGGAGGTATTGGCAGATGCTAAAATTATAGATAGTTTTATAATGAGTCAGCCTTCTAGAATTTGGAATACTTTAGTTAATTTATCATCAAATGGATTATTAGAGCACATAGGAATAACCTGTTTTGAAACAATAGTAGGTTTCTTAGCTGGTGCAATAATTGGAAGTGTAATATCAATAATACTATGGTGGTCAAAATTTTTATCAAAAGTATTTGACCCATTTTTAGTAGTATTAAATAGTCTGCCTAAAACAGCATTAGGACCAGTTATAATAGTTTGGGTTGGAGCAGGTATGCCAGCCATTATTGTTATGGGACTTGCAATTTCACTTATTGTAACTATAATGGAAATCTCAAACGGTTTTAAAAATACAGATAAAGAAAAAATAAAAATGGCTGAAAGCTTTAAGGCATCTAAATGGCAAGTGCTTACAAAAATTGTTATACCATCTAATATAGCTACTTTTATAAACTCGTTGAAAATAAACATAGGATTATCACTAGTAGGAGTTATAACAGGAGAATTTTTAGTATCAAAGGGTGGACTTGGATATTTAATTGTATATGGAGGGCAAGTATTTAAATTAGACTTAGTAATGGCAAGTGTATTTATACTTGCAGTACTTGCAACATTATTATATTATTCTGTAACACTATTAGATAGAATATTTATACAAACGAGAAAATAATATCGAAAAATGACATCATTAATATATAAGGGGAGGGGATGTATCTTAACCTTAAAGCTAGACAATATTTTAAGATGCGTCCCCTGACATTAGTAAGGAGGTTTAAAGTTGAAAAAGTATATTATAATTGCAATTATAGCTATAGTTGTAATTATTGGAATAGTTACAATTGTTGTACTAAACAACAATAATGAAGAAAAAACAGAAGTACCTGGTACTACAATAACTAAAGTTAAACTAAATGAAGTAGCACATTCTGTATTTTATGCACCACAATATGCTGCGATTGCAAATGGATATTTTAAAGAAAATGGAATTGAAATAGAATTAACCACAGGGCAAGGAGCAGATAAAGTAATGACAGCAGTTGTTTCAGGTCAGAGTGATATAGGTTTTGCTGGACCTGAAGCTTCAATTTATGTATATAACGAAGGAAAAGAGGATTATACAGAAGTATTTGCACAATTAACTAAAAGAGATGGGGCATTTTTAGTAAGTAGAGAAAAAAGCACTAATTTTAAGTGGGAAGATTTGAAAGGAAAAACGGTTATACCAGGTAGAAAAGGTGGAGTTCCATATATGACATTTGAGTATGTACTTAAACAAAATGGATTAAATCCACAAACAGATTTAACATTAGATGATAGCATAAAATTTGATTTAATGGCAGGAGCATTTTCAGCAGGTACAGCAGACTATGTAACACTATTTGAACCTACTGCAACACAAGTACAAGACGCAGGAAAAGGGTATATAGTAGCATCAATAGGCGAAGCCTCAGGAGAAATACCATATACAGCGTATTTTGCTAAAAAAAGCTATATAGAGAAAAATCCAGAATTGATACAAAGATTTGTAAACAGTATATATAAAGGGCAAAAATGGGTAGAATCACATTCGGCAAAAGAAGTAGCAACAGCAATACAAAGTTTCTTCCCAGATACAGATTTAGAAGTACTAGAAGCTGTAATGCAAAAATATAAAGATATAGATGCATGGAATAAAACACCAGTTATGACGAAAGAATCTTTTGATAAACTACAAACAGTAATGACAGAAGCAGGAGAACTAACACAAAAAGCACCATTTGAAAAAGTAGTAAATAACACTTATGCCCAAAAATCCATCACTGGGGATGTTTCTAAATGAGGAAAAATCACTCACTGAGGACACATCTTAAAACATAATAATTATAAGAAAATTAATTTTTATATACAATAAAAATATGAAGAGAGCAAGGAAATGAATTTCCTTGCTCTAATACTTAGGTCCTACCAAGTATCACAACAGGCTTATTTTGCACTCCGTGCCTAATGGCCTGTTCGTGAGTACTCAAAAGAACATCGATACGGTTACCTTTTATGTGGTTACCAGTATCTTCGGCAATATAGGTCTTGCCACCAATCAAAACTTTACTGCCGAGGGGTATTACTCTTGGATCTACCGCTACAGTTCGACCAGGTTTTGCCTTGGTACCAGAAGCGGTAATCCCGTCAGTTTTGCCACAGCATTGTTTACATAGGCAATATGCCGTTATTTTGTAAACAGTGGATTGAGGCTTAACTGTACTTGCTTTGGGTTTAACGGTGGTAACTTTGGTGGAAGTTACCGATTTTGTCTTTTGAGTTGCTAATGGTCTTTGTTGCTCTTTAGCCAGCTGCTCGCGAAGTTGATTAGATAAATCACCACTCCCACTAGAGCAAGGAAGCAAGACGCTACAACAAAGTATAGGTACCATAACAACCGCCTTAAGAAAGCCCCAAATCTAAAATTCCCCCTTTTCTTGGCAAATAATCATTTGCCAGATTAACCAACAAAGATGTTAGCTAAATTTATTATAACATATTTACATAAATTTTTCCAGATTATTATAAATAATATATAGATTTAAGACCAATATAATAAAAATCTCAAAAATGCTCGTTCAAGCTAATTTTCGCAGACCTTCTAAAAGAATTTGATGGCACCCTTCCATTAGCAAATGAACGCTTTCCATAAAATTATTAAGAAGGTCTAGCTCAATTACTTTCAATCCGCTTTTTTCAATTTTTATTATATTGGTCTTTTTCTTAATAAAAGTTAAAATATTTTAAACTAGAGGGCAAAAAATAAAACTTTTGTTTGACTTTTATTATCTTTTATGATATATTTATAAAAAATAAATTTAGGAGTGATATACATGGGAAGAAAAAAAGATCCAAATGTGCTTAATAAAAGAGAAAAAGCTATTGTAAATTTTATAGAAAAACAAATTAATGCAAATGGTTATCCACCATCTGTAAGAGAAATAGGAAAGGCAGTAGGATTAAAATCGACTGCAACAGTACATGGATATTTAGCAAAGCTACAAGAGAAAGGGTATATAAAAAAGGAACAACAAAAAGGAAGAACTTTAAAGTTATTAAAAGGTGGATTAGGAGAAAACAAGCAAACACCAAAGCCAGTATATTCTGGAAAAGAGCTAGTAGATGTACCAGTTATAGGTAAAATAACTGCAGGAGCACCAATACTTGCAGTAGAAAATATAACAGATACATTCCCAATTCCAATAGATTTTGTTGGAAATAGTGAAAGCTTTATGCTTACTGTTAGAGGAGAAAGTATGATAGAAGCTGGAATTCTAGATGGAGATTATATTTTAGTTAAGAGACAAAACACAGCAGAAAATGGTCAAATAGTAGTTGCTTTAATCGAAGATGAAGCTACAGTAAAAACATTTTACAAAGAAAAAGACCATATAAGATTACAACCTGAAAATAGCACAATGGATCCTATTATAGTACCAGATTGTAAAATATTAGGTAAAGTAGCAGGGGTATTTAGAAAAATGTAAATATTAGAAAATAGAAAAAATTGCATCATAAAATGATGCAATTTTTCTTTGCTTATGTAGAAATAATTTTTTTTATATGATATTATATAAGAAATATAAACTAAAAGAAGGAGAAAAAGATGGAAGAATTAATGAATTTTATAGAGAAGATTTTACAAAGCAAGTGGGTTCAAACAATATTAACATTAGTAATAAGTTTAATAATATATGGAATAATAACCAGAATTATTAAAAAGACTGAAAATAGGAGCAAATTAAATGGAAAATTGCAAGGAAAAGAAAAAACGTATATAAAAATGATAAGTAACTTTGTTAAATATGCTTTTTTCATAATAGTATTTATAATTATTTTACAAATAAATGGAATAGATGTTAGTTCAATGGTTGCTGGACTTGGAGTAGTTGGAATAATTGTTGGATTAGTAGTTCAAGATGCTTTTAAAGATATAATTAGAGGAACAGGAATAATTTCAGATAATTATTTTCAAGTAGGGGATATTGTAAAATATAATTCAATTGAGGGAAAAGTATTGCTAGTTGGACTTAAAACTACTAAAATTCAAGATATTAGAACTATGAATATAATATCAATTGCTAATAGAAATATAGAACAGATAGAAATTGTTTCAGATATGATATACATTAATTTACCATTACCATATGAAGTTAAAGTAGAACAAGCAGAAAATGCTTTAAATGAAATCGTAGAAGAAATTAGAACCTCACCAAATGTTGAAAGCTGCGAATATAAAGGCGTAAACAATCTTGCAGATTCTAGTATTGAATATTTGCTTGCAATTAAATGTGATGTAAATAAAAAATTACAAACAAGAAGAGATGCACTAAGAACAGCTTTGCTTGTTTTAGATAAACACAATATAGAAGTACCATATACTCAAATTGATATTCATAACAAATAAAACATTTAAAAGCATATTTCTAAAAGGAATATGCTTTTGTATATATATTGATAAAAAGTGAAAAATATATGTATGAAAAAAATAAAATTTGAAGGATTGGGAATAGAATTTAATATTAATGGTGTTGCAATAAATATATTTGGTATAGACATTTATTGGTATGCTATTTTAATTATTATAGCATTTTTGATAGCAATATATTTAGCAAAAAGGGATGACGGAAAGTATGGTATAAAGTATGAAAGCGTACTACAATTATTAGTGATTACAATTCCAATAACTATCATATGTGCTAGAATATATTATGTATTATTTAATTTAGAATATTACATACAAAAACCAATAGAAATTATAAATATACGAAACGGCGGATTGGCAATATATGGTGGAATTATAGGTGCTATTATAACAATATATATATATTGTAAGAAAAATAAAATAAATGCACTTAATATGCTAGATTATATTTCACCATATCTTCCACTAGGTCAAGCCATAGGAAGATGGGGAAATTTTTTTAATGGAGAGGCTTATGGTATAGAAACTCATAATATATTTAGAATGGGAATAATGGAGAATGGAGTTTATAAAGAAGTACATCCAACATTTCTATATGAATCTATTTGCAATTTTATAATATTTGTTATATTATACTTAAAAAGAAATAAACGTAATTATGAAGGGCAGTTGACATATTTATACTTCTTTTTATATGGAATAGCTAGAAGTATAATTGAAGGAATAAGAGTAGATAGTTTGATGCTAGGGGATGTAAGGGTATCACAAATCTTATCAATCATTCTTGTTGCATACTTTGGAATATTGCTTTTTAAGAGTCATACAAGGAGATAATTATGAAAAATGACATCAATAGTTCACAAGAATGGGGACATATCTTATCCCTAAAGAATTGACCTTAAGATAAGATGTGTCCCCTTACATTAGAAAGAAGGAGGAAAAATATGAAAGAATTAGAATTGAAAGTTGAAGGAATGCATTGTGGTGGTTGCGAAAATAGGGTAAAAAATGTTTTGAAAGCAATTGACGGAGTAAAAGATGTAGAGGCAAACCATGAAACTGGTGTAGTAAGAATAACTTATAAACAAGATATTGATTTGAATTTAGTTAAAGAAAAAATTGAGAATTTGGATTTTAAAGTTGCGGATTAATAAAAATATTTTTCATATAAAAGTAATAATTCACTATATTAATATGATAAGAGAAAGAGGAAAAAATGAAAACTATTTTAAATATTGAAGGGATGACTTGTAGTGCTTGTTCAAATGGTTTAGAGAAATACTTGAATAAGCAAAATGGAATAAAAGAGGCAACTGTTAATTTAGTAATGGCAACAGCATCTATAGAATATGATGATAATATTTCAATAGAGGATTTAAATAGATTTGTTGCTGAAGCGGGATTTAAAAGTTTAGGTGAAAAAAGCAAAAATGATAAAAAAGCAAATTCGTTAAAGGTAATCATCGCTTTTGGAATTTTAGCAATTATACTAATGTTTATTTCTATGGGGGATATGGTAAATAGCAATTTACGCGAAATAAAAATGCAAAATCCTATAGCATATACAATCACGGTATTAACAATTACAACAATTTTTTTAATTTGGGGTTTTGACATAATAAAAAATGGAATTAAAAATATTATACATAAAATGCCTAATATGGATTCTTTAGTAGGCATAGGGGTAATTATAAATTATGCGTATAGTTTATATAATTCAGTATTAATACTTAGTGGGCAAACAAAATTAATTCATAGTTTGTATTTTGAAGCATCTGCAATGATAATTTTATTTGTTAAATTAGGTAGATACATAGACAAGAAAAATAAAATAAAAGCAGTAGATAGCATAAAAAATTTAGTTACGCTAACACCAAAAAATGGAGTGATTCTTAGAAATAATATAGAAACAATAGTTACAATTAATGAGATACAAAAAGGTGATATTGTAATATGTAAGCCAGGAGAAAAAATTGCAGTAGATGGGACTATTCTAGAAGGAAAAACACATACAGATGAGTCTTTCTTAACAGGAGAAAGTAAACCAGTAAGTAAAACGATAGGATCTAGTGTAATGGCAGGAAGTATAAATTATGATGGATATATAAAATATGAAGCGGAAAAAATAGGAAAAGATTCAAGTATATCACATATAGTAGACTTAGTAGTGGAAGCAACTAATACAAAAGCACCAATTTCAAGATTAGCAGATAGAATAAGTGGATATTTTGTTCCAGCTATATTTTTAATTGCAATTATATCTTTTGCTTTAAATATGATAATTACAAAAGAAATATCTCAAGCAATTTTAGCTATGGTTAGTGTACTTGTTGTTGCATGCCCATGTGCTTTAGGTCTGGCCACTCCTTTAGCGATGGTGGTAGCAATAGGAAATTGCAGTAAAAATGGAATATTAGTAAAATCTAGTGAAATATTAGAAACCGTAAATAGAATAGACACTGTTGTATTTGATAAAACAGGAACAATAACAAGTGGAGAACTTTCAATAGTTGATGGTAAGTATACTGAAGAAGAATTAAAATTGCTTCAAAGCTTAGAAAGTAAGTCTAATCATCCACTAGCTAAAAGTATTTGCAAGAATAAAAGCGAGATATATGAAGTTGAAAATTTTGAAGAAATTCCTGGAATGGGCATATATGGAAAAATAAATGACCAAACATATTTTGCAGGAAATAATAAATTTTTGAAAGAATTAAATATAAATAATAAATTTGAAAAGTTAGAAAAAGAATATGCAGGAAATGGATATAGTATTGTATATTTGTTCAATAATACAGATGTACTATCAATACTAGCATTATCAGATAAAGTTAAACCAGAAATAATAGATGTTATAAAAGAGTTAAAAGATAGTAATAAAAAGGTAATAATGCTTACAGGGGACAATAGCCTTACAGCAGCAAAAATTGCATCTGATGTGGGTATAGAGGAGATATATAGTAATACTAATCCAGAAGAAAAATTGAAAAAAATAGAAGAACTAAATAAGAATAAAAATTGTTTAATGGTGGGAGATGGTATAAACGATAGTCCTGCTTTAAGAAAAGCTACAATAGGTGTAAGTGTAGCAAATGGAACAGATATAAGTGCAGATTCTGCAAATGTAATTTTATTAAAAGATGATATGAATAAAATATGTTATTTGTTTAAAATAGGGAAATATACAATTAAAATAATAAAACAGAATTTGTTTTGGGCATTATTTTACAATGCTTGTATGATACCATTAGCAACAGGATTATTACCAATACACTTAAATCCAATGATAGCAAGCTTAGCTATGACATTAAGTAGTTTAACAGTTGTATTAAACAGTTTAAGGTTACGTAAAAATTTTTAAACTGGTAGAAAAAATAAAAAGGTTTATATTCTAACATTTTTTTGTCTCACGGAATAATTATATAATTTTAAAGTGAGTTACGCGATAGGAATATCTCATATAAAATATACACAAAATAGAAGGCAGGAGGTATTTCTATGTTACAATTAAATGTATTAGAACTTCTAAAGAAAAAGAATAAAACAAAATATTGGTTATTTAACCAGTTAGAAATGAGTTATACTAATTTTAATAATATTGTTACAAATAAAACTAAATCTATAAAATACGATAATATAGAAAAATTCTGTAAAATATTAGAATGTGAACCTAATGATTTATTTAAAAAAGTAAAATAATTTGCTAAAGGGACGGGGAATTTTGCAATTAACCTGTCCCTTTTGACATTTTTGAAAATAATATGTGAAATATGAATAACTATTGAAAAATCATCTTAATTATGATAAAAATAAGTAAATAAAAATAGGGAGTTAACATGGAAATAATTAGTTTAAATAGTTTAGATAAGGAAAATACATTTTTTCATTTTACTAGTATTAAAAACATAGAATCGATTGAACAAAATGGGCTTAGACCTTTAATTGGTGGATATTCGCAAGGCGTTGAAGAAACACCTAAAATATACTTTGCAAAAGGTGTAGATGGTGTTTTAAAATTGTGGAATACCTGGCTAAAATATGAAATGAATGGAAAGCAAGAATGTCAAAGCAAAAAGGAAGTTACAATTATTTGTGCTCAAAGGAAATGTATGGTGAATATAGTAATATGGACGATTTAACAGTAGAAAACTGGAATATGCAAACAACAAAAAAAGTTGAACCAGATAAAATAGGTAAAATAGTTAATTCAATAGGCAAAGAAGATGTTATATCTATATTAACAGAAATGTATGACAAAAATAGAAATCATAAAGTTAATTATGATATTTTAGGAGATTTTATGGATTATATAAAAGAAAAAGAAATTCAAATTTATAATTAGATTATTAGATAATGTGACATATAATTTTTAAGTTCAACTTCGGACGCTCTGCTATTTTTAATATTTGCTAAAGCAAAATTAAAAACACCTCGTTTCACTTAAAAATTATATATCACATTATTCAGAAGATGTAAGTTAAAATTAAGTAAAACTCTTGCATTTTTAATAAAAAAGTGATATTATATTTACCATATTAAAACCTGTGATAAAGCAAAGTAGATAAATTAAAAAATATATTAAAAGAGAGTGTAGATTGTAAGCTGAAAGTCTACTAATATATAATTTATTGAAATTTCACTTTTGAGGGATTTACTGAAAATTAAAGTAGGTAAAGACGGTTGCTACGTTATAGCTTTTAAAGAGATTAACAGATATTGTTTAGTTAATAAATTAGGTGGTACCACGGAATAAAATACCTTTCGCCCTATATGGTGTAAGGTATTTTTTGTTTTGGTAGAAAGGGAAGAATAGTATGAAAGAAGAAATTGAGAAAATCAAAAAACTTGCAAAAGAGCAAATTGAAAAGTCTATAGACTTAAAACAATTAGATGACATTAGAGTTAAATGCTTAGGCAAAAAAGGTGAATTAACAGCCATTTTAAGAGGAATGGGAGAAATTGCTGCAGAACAAAGACCAGTTATTGGAAGCATGGTAAATACAGTAAGAGATGAACTTGAAGCTTTAATTAAAGAAAAAGAAGAAAAGTTTAAAGAAGACATGCTTAAATTAGAATTGCAAAAAGAAAAAATAGATATAACACTTCCTGCAACAAAGATAAAAAGAGGGAGCAAACATCCTGTAAACAGAGTAATAGAAGAAATAGAAGATTTATTTGTATCTATGGGATATGATGTTGTAGATGGACCAGAATTAGAAACAGATGAATATTGCTTTGAAAGATTAAATTTACCAAAAGGTCATCCTGCAAGAGATATGCAAGATAGCTTTTATGTAACAACAGAATATTTACTTCGTACGCAAACATCTGCAGTTCAAGCAAGAGTAATGATGGCAAATGAAGAAAAAACACCAATTCGTGTAATTTGCCCTGGAAAAACATATAGAAGAGATGATGATGCAACACACTCACATCAATTTGGTCAAGTAGAAGGATTAGTAATAGATAAAAATATATCATTAGCAGATTTAAAAGGAACATTAGAAGTGTTTGTTCATAAAATGCTTGGTGAAAACCTAGAATTAAGATTTAGACCTAGCTATTTCCCATTTACAGAACCATCTTATGAAGTAGATGTAAGCTGTTTTAAATGTGGCGGAAAAGGATGCAGCTTGTGTAAGCAAACTGGATGGATAGAAATATTAGGCTCTGGAATGGTACATCCAAACGTGCTAAAAATGAATGGATACGACCCAGAAAAATATACTGGATTTGCATTTGGAACAGGTCTTGATAGACTTGCAATGTTCAAATTTGGAATTCCGGATATACGTTTACTTTATACAAACGATATAAGATTCTTAAATCAATTTGATAGAAAGGATGATTAATTATGAAGTTAAGTACAAATTTTGTGAAAGATTATGTAGATATAGATGTAGACTTAAAAACTTTAGCAGAAGATATGACTAAAGCAGGAAATGAATATGATAGTGCAGAAAAATTAATTAATGCAACTAATTTAGTTATAGGCGAAGTGCTAGAATGTGAAGAACATCCAGATTCAGATCATTTGCATGTATGTAAAGTAAATGTTGGAAACGAAGTATTGCAAATAGTATGTGGAGCTCCAAATGTTAGAGTAGGTCTAAAAGTTGTAGTTGCATTAGAAGGGGCAAAACTTCCAGGAGATTTTACAATTAAAAGAAGTACAATAAGAGGGGTTGAATCTTGTGGAATGATGTGTTCCCTTGCTGAATTAGGAATAGAAAGTAAATTCTTAACAGATAAAGATAAAAATGGAATACATGAATTACCTGAAAATGCTATACCAGGTGAAGACCCAATAAAGTTTATGAAATTAGATGATGAAGTAATAGACTTTGATTTAACAGCAAATAGAGGAGATTTATTAAGCATATTAGGTATGGCTTATGAAATAGGTGCAATATATGACAAGAAGGTTAGAGATATAGATTTATCTCATAAAGAAAATAGTGAAGATATTAATAATGAATTTAAAGTAGAAGTAAATACAGATAATTGTTCTATATTCTTAGCTAAAAAAGTTAAAAATGTAACAATAAAAGAAAGTCCCGATTTTATTAAAAACAGATTGATAGCATCTGGAATAAGACCAATTAACAATGTAGTAGATATAAGCAATTATGTAATGCTAGAAACAGGCCAACCACTTCACTATTACGATGCAGACACTTTAAATGGAAAAATAGAAGTTAGAATGGCTAAAAACGGTGAAAAATTAACTACATTAGATGAAATAGAAAGAACATTAAAAGAAGATGATATAGTAATTTCTGATGGAAACAAAGCAATAGGATTAGCTGGAGTTATGGGAGGATTAGAAACAGAAATTACAGAAAACACAAAAAACATAATAATAGAAGCAGCAATATTTGATGCAATAAAGGTTAGAAAAACTTCAAAAGAAATATTAAGAAGTGAAGCAAGTAGTAGATTTGAAAAAGGACTTGATCCAAATAGAACATATATGGCAATAGAGAGGTCTTGCAATTTGTTAGAAAAATATGCAGATGCAGAAGTAGTATCAGGACTTGCAAAATTTGATGAAACTAATAAAGAAGATACAAAAATAGATATAACATTTGAAAAAATAAATAACGTTTTAGGATTAGAAGTACCAAAGGATGCAGTAGTAGATACTTTTAGAAGATTAGGATTTACTTCAGAAGTAGAAGGAGAAACAGTACATGTATCTGTTCCAAAAAGAAGATTAGATATAAGCATAAAAGAGGACTTAATAGAAGAAGTTGGAAGAATTTATGGTGTAGACAACATACAAGGAAAACTTCCAGAATTACCAATGAAGGCAGGAAGTTATAACAAAACCATTAGACAAATTAGAAATAAAATGATAGCACTAGGACTAAATGAAACATTATCATATATATTAGTAAATGATAAAGAAGCATTAAAATATGCAGTATCACCAGAAGGAGCAGAAGGAATAGGCTTATTAGATCCAATGACAGAAGAAAGAAATACATTAAGATATAGCATAATACCATCACTTGTAAAAATATATGAATATAATAAGGCACGTAGCCAAAAAGATATATGTATATTCGAAATAGGAAAAGGCTTTTACAAAAAAGGTGAAGAATATGTTGAAAACACAAAGCTAAGTGTACTTATGACAGGCGAATACTATGCAGGGATAACAGACAATAAGCAAGTAGATTTCTATACTATAAAGGGAGTTACAGAAGAAATATTAAACTATATAGGCTATGAAGGAAGATATAGTTTTGTTATAAAAAATGAATTACCAAAAGAATATCATCCATATCAAACAGCCGAAATATCTGTAAATAATGATATAGTTGGTATAGTTGGAAGGCTACATCCAGAACAATTTAAAGATGCAGTATATGTTATGGAAATAAGTTTAGATAAATTATTAGATAAAAAAGTTGGAAAAATGAAATATAAGGAAATTTCAAAATATCCAAGTGTTAAAAAAGATATTGCAGTAGTTGTAAGCAAAGATATAGAAGCACAAAGCATAGCAATGGCAATAAAGAAAGCAGCAGGAAAGTTATTGCTATCTAGCAATGTATTTGACGTATATGAAGGAATTGGAATAGAACCAGGTAAAAAAAGCTTGGCATACTCATTAGAATTTGGAGCACAAGATAGAACTTTAACAGATGAAGAAATTGCAACAACTATTGATAAGATAGTTACGGCATTAGAAAAAGAATTTAAAGCAGAATTAAGAAAATAAATTGTAATCTATAACAAGTAAAACTATATTAAAATTGAAAAAAAGCGGATTGAAAGTAATTGAGCTAGACCTTCTTAATAATTTTATGGAAAGCGTTCATTTGCTAATGGAAGGGTGCCATCAAATTCTTTTAGAAGGTCTGCGAAAATTAGCTTGAACGAGCATTTTTTGAAATTTTAATATAGTTTTACTTAATATTATTTAATATAGTAAAATTAAATCAAAAAATGTTGAATAAATATCAATATTGTGATATAACAAATAAGGATTTATATACTTTAAGGAGGAAATAAAATGAATAACATTTGGGTAAAAATAGTTGCAGCAATTGTACTAATATCATTATTATCAGCATCAGTATTTTCATTATTATATTATATATTTATGAGATAAAAGAGGTAAAAAATGATAGAAAATTTTCAATTAATGTTAAATAATTTTTATGAAAATAATATTGCAGAATACTTTGCATCTTTGCAGCAATATCCAATAAAACTTGTAACTTTAATAGTAGATTTAGGAATTGTAATATTTTTAGGATATAAACTACTTCAAGTGGCTAAAGATACAAGAGCTTGGCAATTATTGAAAGGGATAGTATTTTTAATAATTGTAACAGCACTAAGTGGTTTATTAAAACTAAATATATTGCATTTTATACTTTCATCATTAATGACATATGGAGCCTTGCTTTTAATTGTGGTGTTCCAGCCAGAATTAAGAAGGGCATTAGAGCAATTGGGAACTAGTAAATTAACAAAGTTTTTTGGAATAGATAAAGATATTGCAACAAAAACAAGAGAAAACATATATAAAATAGTAATAGCAGTAATGGAACTTGCAAAAGAACATACAGGTGCTCTAATTGTAATAGAAAGAGATATAAAATTAAAAGATATAGTAAGCTCTGGTATATATATGAATTCAGATATATCACCACAGCTATTAGTTAATATATTTGTTCCAAACACACCACTTCATGATGGAGCAGTAATTATAAGCGATAACAAAATTGCAGCAGCAGCATGTATGTTGCCACTAGCAGGAGATAAAGATATTGCAAGAGAATTAGGAACAAGGCATAGAGCTGCAATAGGAATTTCTAAAGAGTCAGATGCAATAGCAATAGTAGTTTCGGAAGAAACAGGAAAAGTATCTATTGCAAAAGATGGAACACTTATAGCAGATTTAAAAGAAGATGCATTAAAGAAAATACTAATAAAAAATGTAATAACAAAAAGATTTACAGATCAAGCAAAAACTAGTAAAGTAGGAAATTTAAAAAACAAAATAGAAAACAAATTCAAAAAGAAAGGATAATCCCCATACATATTATGCGAAATATAAAAATAAAAATTGAGTATGATGGAAAAAGCTTTAATGGTTGGCAGAAACAACCAGATAAATTAAATATTCAAGGCGAAATAGAAAGAGCAATATTTGAAGTAACAGGTGAAGAAGTGGATTTAATTGCTTCTGGTAGAACAGATGCAGGAGTACATGCACTTGGGCAAACCGCTAATTTTCACATAGAAAATAGTATGCCTATAGAAAAAATTCCACTTGCAATAAATTCAAAATTAAAGAAAAGTATAAGAGTGCAATCTGCTGAAGAAGTAGATGATAGATTCCATGCAAGATATAATTGTAAGGGGAAAAAGTATAGATATGTAATAAACAATGACGCAATAGAAAGTGCTATATATAGAGACTTAGAATTACATATATCGGAAAAACTAGATATAGAAAAAATGAAAAAAGCAATAAAACATTTTGTTGGGGAATATGATTTTTCAGCATTTAAATCAAGTGGAACAAGCAGTAAAAACAGTATAAGAGAAATATATAAAGCAGAAATAATAGAAGAAGGGCCAAGAATAAAAATAGAGCTTACAGGAAGTGGATTTTTATATAATATGGTAAGAATAATTTCTGGTACACTAGTAGAAGTAGGACTTGGAAAAATAGAGCCAGAAGCTATTCCAAATATAATAGAATCAAAAGATAGAGGTATGGCAGGAAGAACACTGCCACCACAAGGATTATATTTAGTAGAAGTATATTATGACTAAAATGCTTGCTTTTTCAAATAATATGTGCTAAAATAATAATGTTTAAATTTAAAACAAGGAGATAACTTTGAAACCTGACATCACTAGCGCATAAGTAGGGGACATTTCTTGACAAAATAGGAATGACCTTAAGGAAAGAAGTGTCCCCTTACAAGGAGGAAAGTAAAATGGATATTTTAAGAACAATATTAATTATAATATATGCAGTAGTTTGCGTATCAATAATAATTTTAACATTTATGCAAAAGAAAGGTCAACAAGGACTTTCAGGAGCAATAGCAGGATCAACATCAACAGATAATTTCTATGAAAAAAATAAAGGAAGAACTAAAGAAGGTTCTTTAAGAAAATGGACAAAAATTATGTCTATTACATTTGCAGTATTAATAATAATACTTGGAGTAGTATATGTAATGTAGTCTTTTAATAAATAAAATTATTCTCACAGATAGCATAAAGTCTGTGAGATTTTTTCATACCTTGATTTTTTGCTACTTAGATGTTAAAATATTTGCAAAAGAAGAAGAGAGTGAGAATATGACTATACAAGAAGTATTAAGTGAAGGAATAAAAAAAGTAGAGATTAAAAAAATAGAAGATTCTAGAACTATTATAAGATATTTACTAAGTCACATATTAAAAAAAGATAAGTCATATCTAGTAGCACATGCAAATGAAGAGATAACTGCTGAGCAGGAGAAAGAATTTTTTGAAGGAATAAAGAAGTTGGAAAACAATATTCCATTGCAATATATAGTGAATTATCAAGAATTTATGAAATTACCATTTTATGTAGACAAAAATGTACTAATTCCAAGGCAAGACACAGAAGTAGTTGTAGAAGAAGCAATAAAATTAATAAAAAAGAACAACTACAAAAAAGTATTAGATTTGTGTACTGGTAGTGGAGCAATTGCAGTTTCTATTGCTAAATACACAGATGCAAAAGTAGTCGCAACAGATGTGAGTAAAGAAGCATTACAAATTGCACAAAAAAATGCAATAGTAAATGGAGTTAGAGATAAAATTAAATTTATTGAATCAGATATGTTTGATAAAGTAAAAGATAAATTTGATTTAATAGTATCAAATCCACCATATATAAGAACTGCAGAAATTGATAATTTGCAAGCAATAGTAAAAAATGAGCCAATGCTGGCATTAGATGGAGATACAGATGGATTAAAATTCTATAGAATAATATCTGAAAATGCACACAAATATTTAAATACAGGTGGATATCTTGTTTTAGAAATAGGGTTTGATCAAAAACAAGAAGTAAAGGATTTGCTAATGAAAAACCATAAACTAGTAGAATGTAAGCAAGACTTAGGACAGAATGATAGAGTAATTATATCTAAAAAATAAAGGGAGAAGGAAATATGTCTTTTTCAGCAGAAATAAAAAAGGAATTAAGTGAATTAAATAATTTAAAGAACAAAGAAGAAATAAAGGCAGAATTAAGTGGATATATGCTTGGAATAAACTATTCAGAGGTAAATGGTATATCAAAAATTATTACAGAAAATACATTTAACATTGATAGATTAATAAAAATATTGGAAAATCTAAAAATTCAGTGCTCAGATGAAACTAAAGGAAAAACATTTATAGTGAAGTGGAGCAATAAAAATAGAGAAAGCATAATGGATGTGGATGTAGAAAATCAAGAATTACAAAAAGCTGTTGTAAGAGGCGCTTTTATGGCATCTGGATCACTTAATAATCCAAATAAAAAATATCATTTGGAAATAATTTTTCCAAGTAAAGAGAATGCTAAATATATAATGTATATATTAGATAACTATTTTATTAGCTCTAAAATTTTAAAAAGGGAAAAAGGATATGCTGTATATATAAAGGATGGAGAGGAAATTTCGAAATTTTTAGCATTAATAGGAGCAAATAAAGCTGTTATGGACTATGAAGAAATACGAGTAATACGTCAAATGAGAAGTAGTGTAAATAGAATAGTAAACTGTGAAACAGCTAATATTAATAAAACAATTAATGTTGCAATTGAACAAATTGCAGATATAAACTATTTAAAAGAGAATAAAAAATTTGAAGAATTATCTAAACCATTACAAGAAATAGCAAATGTTAGACTTGAAAATCCAGAGGCAAGTCTTGTTGAACTTGGAAAGCTTTTAGATAAACCAATTGGAAAATCAGGAGTTAATCATAGGCTTAAGAAAATACAGGAATTTGCAAGGGAGTTGAAAGAAAATTGAGAAAAATTGGTTTGTATGTGCATATTCCATTTTGCAAACAAAAATGCAAGTATTGTGATTTCGTGTCTTTTTCTGAAAAAGAGGATTTGATGGAAGAATATATAGAATGCTTATGCCAAGAAATAGAAGAAGTTGGACAAGGAATTAACTTAGATGTGGAAAATAAAATATGTGAAGAAACAGAAATAAGTACAATATACATAGGCGGAGGAACACCATCATATATAAAAGAAAAGTATATAGCACAAATAATGCAAACAATATATGATAATTATATAATAGAGAAAAATACTGAAATAACAATAGAGATTAACCCTGGAACTGTAAATGAAGAAAAAATAAAAAAATATAAAGAATTAGGAATAAACAGATTAAGTATTGGTGTGCAGTCTACAAAAAATAAATTATTAAATATGCTAGGTAGAATACATACTTATGAAGAATTTACCAATACATTTGATTTAGCGAGAAAAGCAGGCTTTGATAATATTAACATAGATTTTATGATAGGACTTCCAAATCAAACTATGGAAGATATTGAAGATATATTAACAGAAACAAAAAAATTAAATCCAGAGCATATATCTATATATTCGCTAATTTTAGAGGACGGAACACCAATGAGTAAGATGGTAGAAAATAAAGAATTATATATACCAAATGACGATTTAGAAAGAAATATGTATTGGAGAATAAAGGGAGGACTTGAAGAATTAGGATATATACATTATGAAATATCAAATTTTGCCAAACCAGGTATGGAATCTAAGCATAATTCAGATTGTTGGGAGCAAAAGGAATATATGGGATTTGGAGCAGCAGCACATTCATATATTGATAATGCAAGATTTTCAAATATAGATAGTATTGAGGAATATATCAAAAACTACAAAGAAGACAAGATAGAAAATAATTTTATATTTCATGAGAAACAAAATTTAGAGGCAAAGATGAAGGAATACATGATATTAGGTTTAAGAAAAATAACAGGGATAGATTGTAGCAAATTTGAAAATAATTTTTCAAAAGATGTTTTTGAAGTTTTTTCAAAGGAAATTGAAAAATTGATAAAAGAAGAGTTAATTGAAATAGATGATGGATATATAAAACTAAGTGATAGGGGAATAGATTTAGCAAATATTGTGTGGGAAGAATTTGTATAATTGGGGCAGAAAGGAATATTATGCAGGAAGATTTATATTGGCTTTGGTTATCTAAATTAAATATAGAAGCAAAAGCTAAATTAGAATTATTACAAGAATACAAAAAACCAGAAATTATATTTAAGCAAAGCAAGTATAATAAAAAATTATTAGAAGAATTAGAAAAAGAGATACAAAAGATAGAAAAATATGGAATAAAAATTATTAATATATATAACGATTATTATCCGCAAAATTTAATTTATATATATGATGCACCAGTTGTATTATTTACATTAGGAAATATAGAGCTGCTAAAAGAAAAATCAATTGCTATTGTTGGAGCAAGAAGATGTACAACCTATGGTAAAAAGGTAGCAAAAGAAATTTCTAGAAAAATAGTTAGAAATAATTATAATGTAATAAGTGGACTCGCAAAAGGAATAGATACAGTTGCACACCTTGGAGCAGAAGGAAAAACAATTGCAGTACTTGGCTCAGGCCTAGATGTTATATATCCAAAAGAAAATACAAATTTGGCAAGAGATATAATAAAAAGAGGAGGATTAATTATATCTGAGTATGGATTGGGAGTATTACCAGAAAAAATACATTTCCCAAGTAGAAATAGAATAATTAGTGGAATAGCTGAAAAAGTAGTTGTAGTAGAAGCTGGAGAAAGAAGCGGAAGCTTAATAACTGCTGAATTTGCATTAGAGCAAGGTAAAGATGTTTATGCAGTTCCTGGAAATATAACAAGTTTCCAGTCTAAAGGTACAAATAATTTAATAAAAGAAGGTGCAATACCTTATACAGAGATAATGGATTTATTGTAAAAAAGAATGACAAAATAAACCAAAATATGATATAATACTTGAAGTTAGGAGTGAATGATATGGATTTAAAATTCATAGATGATTACATAAGCCAAAAAATAGAAGAAAATGAAGAATTTGTTAAGTTTTCATTTTATGAATTAAGAGTGAAAAGTAATTTAACAGTAGACCAAGCAAATCAATTTTTGCATTTAGCTAAAAATAAATTTGAAAACCTAGGTTATAATGTTTATTTTATAGGAGATGAATACGAATATAAGGGGCAAAAGAAAACTGTAGAAGACAATGAATTATTAATTGCTATTAAAAAATAGTATATGAAAAATAAGGAGAAAGCATATTATTTTTGAGATTTTTAATATGCTTTCTCCTTAATTAAACTCGTTTTTTGATTTATTTTTTCCATAATATATTGCTAATCTAAATATTTAAATATATAATAATAAAAAAGTTAAAATTCATTTGTAGAGGAGGTAGAAAAGTGAGCAAAAAAAATAAAAACAATACTAAATCAATAATCTTAGTTGCTATCTTCATATTACTTATATGGGCTATAATTGCAGATATGGCTGATGAATTTGATTTAAATAAATCAACAAATAATCTTTGGACAGATAAAACATTTCATATAATAGCAAGCTCAGAAAATAAAGATTTAGATGATGTTATAAAAAGTTTTGCTAGCAAAAAAGGGTATGATATTGATATAGAATATGCAGGAACATTAGATATAATGCAAAAATTAAATGAAGGCGAAAGCTATGATGCGGTTTGGATATCCAATTCAATATGGCTATATATGCTAGATAGCAATGTTAAAGTGGCAGATTCTAAATATACAAGTATTAATCCAGTTATATTTGGAATAAAAAAATCTAAAGCACAAGAACTTGGACTTATAAAAGATACTGTATATACACAAGATATAGTAAATGCAATATCTAGTGGAAGACTAAAGTTTAGCATGTCTAATCCTACAACTACAAATAGTGGCGCTTCTGCATATTTAGGTTTACTTTCAACACTAGCTGGAAATCCAGAAGTGTTAAAAGAGGAAAATTTAAAAGATGATGAACTTAAAGAAAAATTAACAAACTTATTTGCAGGAATGGAAAGATCATCTGGAAGTGAAGAATTTTTAGAAGAATTATTCTTAAAAGGTGACTATGAAGCAGTAGTTACATATGAATCTTCTATAATAAGCATAAATAAGCAATTAGAAAAACAAGGAAAAGAAACATTATATGCAATATATCCAGTAGATGGAGTTTCAATATCAGATGCACCTTTTGCATATATAGATACAAAAAATGAAAAAAAGAAAGAGATTTTTACAAATATACAATCATATATATTAAGCGATGAAGGACAAAAAATATTACAGGAAAGAGGAAGAAGAACTTGGTATGGAGGAATAAATAACAATGTAGATAAAACAGTATTTAATCCTAATTGGGGAATTGATACTAGTAAATACATTTCACCAGTTAAATATCCAAGTACAGCGGTTATAAAAAAGGCTTTAAATATGTATCAAGTTGAACTTAGAAAACCAGTACATGTAGTATTTTGCTTAGACTATTCTGGAAGTATGACAGGTGAAGGATATTCACAATTAATGAATGCAATGGATTATATATTAACAGATGAAGCAGCAAATGATTTTTTACAATTTTCAGAAAAGGATAAAATAGATGTTATAGCATTTGGAACAGATATTTTAGGAACTTGGCAAACAACAAATGGCGCAGATACTGCAAATATTTTAAATAATATTCATAATTTGAAACCAAAAGGAATGACAGCACTGTATCCTGCTGCAATAGAGGCAATAGAAAAATTAAAAAATGAGGATGCAAATACGTATAATTTATCTGTAGTATTAATGACAGATGGACAGGCAAATATGGGAACATATAGTGAACTTTGGACAGAATATAACAGGTTAAGAAACAAAATTCCAATATATTCAATAATGTTTGGTGAAGCAGACGAGCAAGAATTAAATAATGTCGCATATTTAACTAATGCAAAAGTGTTTGATGGAAAAACAGATTTAGTTAAAGCTTTTAAAGAAGTTAGAGGCTATAATTAAATTTGGAAAGGATGTAGAAGTGAAAAATTCAGGTTTATTATCCGCAGTACTGCGGTGGAGTATTTTTTAGTGTTCCATACTTAGCTTTATCTGTAGGATTTGTACCATCAGCAATAATTGGCGTTGGTGCATTTGGAGCAAGTGAACTTTTATTTAGAACTAAAAAGAATAATAATGTTGCAGAAACTAAAAGCTTGTATGAAGTGCTAGTGGACGCTAAATCTAAAAATACTCAAATAAAAAGTTTGATACCAGAAATTGAAGATGATGAATTAAAGCAAAACATTAGAGAAATACATGAAACTGTTGATAAAATTATAAAAACAGTTGAAAAGAAACCAGAAAAGTATAAAAATATGCAAAATTTCTTTAGCTATTACTTACCAGTTACTATAAAAATACTAAATAGATATGATGAGATAGAAAACCAAAAATTAACAAGTAGTGAAGGCAAGAAATTTATGGATTCAGCTAAAAGTATGATACAAAAAATTAATGTAGCTTTCAAAAATCAATTGTCAAATATGTATCAATCTGTTATTATAGATACAGATGCAGAAATGAAAGTGTTTGATACTATGTTAAAAGCAGATGGATATGATACACAAGATGATAAATTTAAATTGGAATAGGGGGAGGAGTATAAATTGAAATTAGAAAAAAAGCAAATTATAGGTATTTTAATATTTATAATTCTTGTGGCAGCAATAGTTGGAATAAAGTTTTTTATGGATAGAGATCCTAATGTCAATTTAAAAACAGTATATGTAGCAACAGGAGGAGGAAAAGAAGACTTTATTGCAGATGAAGAAGTGGTAAACATAATAAGAAATCAATATAAGCTAAATGTAGTTTACGATTCATGGAGTAATGGAAAATTAATTGTAAAACCATTAGTAAGAGAAGATGGTGAAACTAAATATGATGCAATGTTTTGTTCAGACCAACGTTTTTATGATTATTACAGATTACCAGCTAACAAAGCAAATGGCGAAGCAGCTAGATATACAGTATTAAATGGAAGCCTTACACTTAATACTCCAATTGTAATTTATAGTTGGAAAGGTGTTGTAGAAGCTTTAGAAAAGGAAGCAATAGTATCGCAAATAGATGGAGTTTATTATATTACAGATATGAATAAGCTTTTAAACTATATTCTAGAAGGTAAAAAATGGTCTGATATTGGTTTAAAACAACTTTACGGAAATATAAATATTGCTTCAACAGATCCAGTTACATCATCACCAGGTGCAACATATTATGGCTTACTTTTATCCATAATGTGTGAAAATTCAATAAGTAATGAAAATGTTGAAAAGAATTTACCTAAATTAAAGGAATTTTATGAAAAATCAGGATATATGAACAATACGCCAGCAGATTTGTTTGAAAAATACTTAAAAACTGGAATGGGTGGAGAGCCTATGATAGTTGATTATGAAAAAAGTATTATAGAGTTTGCAACTGAAAATCCAGATGGATTTGAACAAGTTAAAAATGATATAAGAATATTATATCCAGTACCAACAATATGGAATTCACATTGTATAGCAACATTTGATGAAGAAGGAAATGAATTTTTAAATGTATTTAATAATAAAGATATACAACAAATAGCTTGGTCTAAATATGGATTTAGAACAGGTGTAACAGGTGGAACTTATGATGTATCTGCATTAGGAATTGGGTTACCTAAAACTATTTCTAGTACAGTTTCAAGTCTTAAAATGGATATATATAATAGGTTAATAGAATATTTAAAGTAGCGCACAAAAGTCCGCCAAATTTTAGCCGGCATTGGATATTTTCTTTCTCCAAGTATTTGAAAGAAAAATGCAATGCCTACGTTTGGCTACTTTGAAGTATAAATTAATTTTATGAAAGGAAAAGGTAAAAAATCATGGAAGAATTAGAATTAAAAGTGCAAAAAGAAGTAAAAGCAGAGGATGTAGAAGAATTAGTAAAGGAGAGCAAAACTGTAACAGATGAAAAAATAGAAGAATCTTTAAATTATGATATGTTATCACAAGAAGAAAAAGATGCAATAGATGAATTTAATAAAAAAATTGATGTACAAGATACTACACAAGTACTACAATTTGGTGCTAAAGCACAAACAAAAATATCTCAATTTTCAGATAGCGTTTTAGCAGGAGTAAAAACCAAAGATGCAGGGCAAGTAGGAGATTTACTTGCAAATTTGGTTGCAGAAATAAGATCATTTGATGCTGGAATTACAGCTGAGCCAACCGGATTAGCTAAAATATTCTATAGCGCAAAAAAAGAGTTAGAAAAAATTATAGCTAAATATGGAAAAATAGAAGGAAATATAGACAAAATAGAAACAGAACTTGAAAATCATAAATTACAAATGTTAAAAGACATAACAATATTTGATACTATGTATGAAAAGAATTTAGAATATTTTAAAGAAATATCTTTATATATTATAGCAGGTGAAAAGAAATTAGAAGAATTAAGAAATGTAACATTGCCAGAATTAAGGAAAAAAGCACAAGAAAGTGGAGAACAATTAGATGCACAAAAAGTTAACGATATGGAAAATATGATAAATAGATTTGAAAAGAAAATATATGACTTAAAAACAACAAGAATTATATCTATTCAAATGGCTCCACAAATAAGATTACTACAGAATAGTGAAGCTGAATTAGTAGAAAAAATACAAAGTTCATTAATAAACACAATTCCATTATGGAAAAACCAAATAGTTATAGCATTAGGTATAAACAATGCTAAACAAGCTCTTGGTGCACAAAAGGCTGTTACAAACTTAACTAATGATATGTTAAAGAAGAATAGTGAGATACTAAAACAAGGATCTATAGAGATTGCACAAGAATCTGAAAGAGCAATTGTAGATATAGAAACACTACAAAAGACTAATAAAGATTTAATTGAAACTTTAGACAAAGTAATAGAAATTCATGAAAATGGTAGAGCAAAACGTCAAGAAGCAGAAGCAGAATTATTGAATATAGAAAAAGAATTAAAGGAAAAAATGATAGAATTAAAAGTAAATCCAGAACAATAGGAGATTAATGTGGATAATAAGAATTTTTTAAAAGATATTTATGATGATTTTTTTGGTATAGAAAAATTAAAAGCAGAAAATGAAAAATTGGCAAAAGAAGTAGGATTAACAGAGGAAATTCCTACGATAGATGTAGAAAAAATAAAAGATGAAAAAGAATTAAAGCAGCTTAAAGATGAGCAAATGGTTAAATTCTATGAAAGTATAGATAAGTTATATGTAACAGATGATTCTAAAAATATATTAAAAAGAATAATAGACTATATGAGAAAATATAATGAAAAAATAGAAACAAGCTATATACCTTTTAATTTATGCGTGTATACAGACAATAAAGAAACTTTACTAGGAGTAACAAATACAATAGGAGATGCAGCAATATATTTTTCATATATACCACAAGGCGCAACTGTTGAAACATCTATGTATGACATAGATAAAGTAGATCAAATAGATAAAATATATGAAAAAGAAAATAGTGTAATTGTTTTATCTAACATAGAAGCTCTAACTGGAAAAGATACTAATTTCAAAAATCAAGTTTTACATAGATTAGAAGATACAATGAATTCTAGAAACAATACATGTTTAACAATATTAACAGCCAAAACAAAAGACAGACTTTATCAAGCTTTTGATAATAATGTTAATATAAAAGACAATAATTTCGATTTTGAAATAGAAGCTGTAAATCCAGATGTTCAAGATGTATATGAGGAAGTACTAGAAAAGCTAAAGGACAATAAAATGACAGATGCATTTAAAATAAAGCTTTTAGACTATATTACTGCAACATATGGAATTACTACACTTTCATATCCAGAATATAGAGATAAATTATGCAATAAAATATTGTTTAGTAAGAATGAACAAATAGACGAAAATGATGTACCAGAATATGAAAAAGAAAAATCAATGGAAGAAATCTTTGCAGAATTAAATGAATTAGTTGGACTACAAAAAGTTAAACAAGTATTAAATGAATTAGTAAATTTAATGGAATTTAAGGCTAAAACAAATGGAGAAATTAAAATTAAAGATACTAATTTACATATGGTATTTTTAGGTAATCCTGGAACTGGTAAAACAACAGTAGCAAGGATTATAGTGCAAATATTATATAATTTGAAATACATTAAACAGAATAAATTAATAGAAGTATCTAGCAAAGATTTAGTTGGAGAATATGTTGGACAAACTGCACCAAAAACAATGGCCGTGGTAGAAAAGGCTTTAGGAGGAGTACTATTTATAGACGAAGCATATTCACTTGCAAGTGGAATTGGAAGCCAAGGAAATTCATATAATGAGGAAGCAATTGCAACATTAATACAAGCAATGGAGAATAACAGAGATAATTTGGTTGTAATATTTGCAGGATACACAAAAGAGATGCAAGCATTTCTAAATGCTAACTCTGGTATAGTTTCAAGAATTGGGTATGTGCTAGAATTTGAAGATTATACAGAAAAAGAATTAGTTAAGATATTCGAAAACATGATTCGAAAAGCAGGATTTGATATTACTAAGGAAGCTTTAGATAGGGCAGAAGAAGTAATAAAAGAATACAAAAACAGCAAGAACTTTGGAAATGCAAGATTTGCAAGAAACTTGTATGAGAAAACAGTAATAAAACATTCTGTAAATACAAAAAATAAGAAATCTAAAAAAGCTATTAAAACAATACAAGCAGAGGATATTAATGCAGATAATTTAATAAAGCAATAGATAAAAACAAAGAAAAGATTACAAAAGTGTAATCTTTTCTTTGTTTTTCTTTATAATCTTTTCATCTTTTAATCGTTTTAATTCTCGCATCATGGCGGTGCGCTCTATCATTAAATAATCAGCTAAATCTGTTAAACTGAATGGAATTTCAAATGTTTTACTGCCATGTTGCATGGCAAGATTATCAAAATAGGTTAAAAGCTTATCCCTGACTCCTTTATGTGTTAATAAAATTATTCGAAGATTTTGCTCTGCAATGCTGTGTAATATGAGGTCCGGTAAATTCCTTAGAAGTTCTATATGGTAGAAACAGTTTTCTGTACAATGTTCAGCAGTATCATAAGGATAAAACAAAACTTTACATTTTTTCTTGGCTAAAACAAATAATTCTCTATCCATATATATTTTGAAAAGGGATTCTCCAAATATGTCATTCTTCATATAATAATATAAAATCTTTTTATTACCATCTTTATCATATGTAATTAATTGTGCTTCTCCTTCAACTAATATGCAAAACTGATTACGCTTAGTTAAGAAGGTAGTTATAACCTCATTTGGTTCAAATTCTTTCAATTCAGTTATTTTGCAACTGCTTTGCAATTTATTTATAAAATTTTCTACATCAAAATTCTTTTTCATTTTTTTTCCTTAAAAAATATTTTTCAAATAATAATATAACACAAAAAAGTTGCTATAGCAACACCCAAAATTAAAAATCGCATAAATAGTGAAAAGAAATATTACAAAAAAATGTAATATAAATGTAATAATTCAAAAAACACAACATACAAGCAAGTTATAGCTGACACAAAAAATGAAAGAACTAAATGTTGCTATGGCAACTTTTATTAATTTGTTTTTAAAATAGAATATATTCAGATTAAAAAATTAATCTAAATTTGCAAAAGAAACAATGGGGGTAGAAATCATGAAAATAATTAAAAGAGATGGGAATGTAGCAGATTACAATCCAGAAAAAATCAGAGTAGCTATAAGTAAAGCAAATAATGAAGTATCAAGAAAGGATAGAGCTACAAAGCAACAAATTGATGAAATAATTGCATATATTGAAGACTTGAAAAAAGAAAGAATATTAGTTGAAGATATTCAAGATATAATTGAAAAGAAATTAATGGAATTAGATAGATATGAACTAGCTAAAAAATATATAACATACCGTTATACAAGAGCTTTAGTTAGAAAAGCAAATACAACAGATCAATCTATAAAAGAATTAATAGATGGTGAAAGTGAATACTGGAATACAGAAAACTCAAATAAAAACTCAAAATGGGTAACAACACAAAGAGATTATCTAGCAGGAATTACAAGCACAGACATAACAAGAAGATTTTTATTATCAGAAGATATAGTTAAAGCACATGATGAAGGAATAATACATTTCCATGATGCAGACTATTTTGCACAAAATGCATTACATAACTGTGAATTAATAAATTTAGATGATATGCTACAAAATGGAACAATAATAAATGGAGTTATGATAGAAAAGCCACATAGATTTATTACAGCAGCAACAATAGCAACACAAATAATACTTGCAGTATCTTCATCTAGCTATGGTGGAGCTACAGTATCACTTACACATTTAGCACCATTTGTAAGATCAAGTTATGAAAAATACTATCAAAAATATAAAGATTATGGATTAGATGAAAAAGATTGCAAAAGACTTGCAGAAAAAGACACAAAGAAAGAAGTTGCAGATGGAGTTCAAACATTTAACTACCAAGTAAATTCAATGACAAACACAAATGGACAAGCACCATTCTTATCTGTAGCAATGTATCTAGGAGAAACAGACGAATATAAAAAAGAATTAGCAATGATTATAGAAGAATTCCTAAACCAAAGAATATTAGGCTTCAAGAATGAAAAAGGTGTATATATTACACCAGCATTCCCAAAACTTCTATATGTACTAGAAGAAGATAATATACATGAGAACAGCAAATATTGGTATTTAACAGAGCTTGCTGCAAAATGTACAGCTAAGAGAATGGTACCTGACTATATCTCTGAAAAGGTGATGTTAGAACTTAAGAAAAATGAAAATGGTGATGGAGACTGCTATCCATGTATGGGATGTAGATCTTTCTTAACACCAGACAGAACAATGCATTTAGGAAATATTGCAAAAGCTAAAAACTATGTACCAGGAAAAGGTAAATATTATGGAAGATTTAACCAAGGTGTTGTAACATTAAACTTACCAGATATAGCACTATCATCTGGCAAAGATATGGATCAATTCTGGAAAATATTTGACCAAAGACTTGAATTATGCCATAAAGCATTAAAAGCAAGACATGATAGATTAAGTAATGCAATAAGCGATGTTGCACCAATATTATGGCAACATGGAGCTTTAGCAAGACTTGAAAAAGGTGAATCTATACATGAATTGTTACACCATGGATATTCAACAATTTCACTTGGATATGCAGGATTATACGAGTGCGTAAAATATATGACAGGTCATTCTCATACAGATAATGGAAAAGGAAAAGAATTTGGATTAAAAGTAATGCAATATATGAACGATGCAGCTAAAAAATGGAAAGAGGCTGAAGATATAGATTATTCAGTATATGGAACACCAATAGAATCTACAACATATAAATTTGCAAAATGCTTGAAGAAGAGATTTGGAGTTGTTGAAGGAATAACAGATAGAGATTATATAACAAACTCTTATCATATACCAGTATTTGAAGAAATAGATGCATTTTCTAAATTAAAATTAGAAAGTGAATTCCAAAGACTAAGCCCTGGTGGAGCTATATCTTATATAGAAACACCAAACCTACAAAATAACTTGCATGCAGTAATAGAAGTAATAAAATTCATATATGACAATATTATGTATGCAGAATTAAATACGAAGTCTGACTATTGCCAAAAATGTGGATTTGATGGAGAAATATTAATAGACGACAACTTAGAATGGTACTGCCCACAATGTGGAAATAGAGATCACAATACATTAAATGTAGCAAGAAGAACATGCGGATACATAGGAAGCAACTTCTGGAACAAAGGAAGAACACAAGAAATAAAAGAAAGAGTACTTCATATAGATAATAAAGATGATGAATAAAGAAGGCGATATAACATGAGATACAACAAAATAAGAAAAATGGACATTGCAGATGGACCAGGAATTAGAGTATCAATATTTATGCAAGGCTGTACCTTTAATTGTAAAAACTGTTTTAATCCAGAAACACATGATTTTGCTGGAGGAAAAGAGTTTACAGATGATACAATAAATAGAGTATTAGAACTTTGCAAAAATGATACAATAGAAGGATTGTCAATACTAGGTGGAGAACCAATGCATCCAAATAATATTGAAGCTACAACAAAACTTGCGAAAGCATTTAAAGAAAAATACCCTAATAAAAATTTATGGGCATGGACAGGATTCCAATTCGATAAATATCTAAAGGATAAAGAAGTAGTTAAGTATTTAGATGTAGTGGTAGATGGACAGTATCAAGATGAATTACACAATCCAACACTAAAGTGGAGAGGATCAGAAAACCAAAGAGTAATTGATGTACAGAAGAGTATAGCAGGAAATGATGTAGTGCTATACTGTAAATAAGTAAAAAATTCTGGGGACGTTGTTAAAAATTATCTTGCTTTTAAGATATTTTTTAACAATGTCCCCAGAATTTTTCTCTGTCTTGTTTTTTTAGTATAAAAATGATAAAATGTGAGAACTAATTTTAAGGAGAATTTAAACATGTCAAAGCAACATATAAAAGATATACTTACTAAAGATAATGTCGCAGAAGCCATAACTGAAAATATAGAATATATGTTAAAGGTGATTCCAGAAATAAAGCCAATGATTGGGTTTGAACATAAGCATCCACATCATCATTTAGATGTATGGGAGCATACATTAGAAGTAATAAAAAATTTAAATACTAGAGATTATGAACTTAATATGGCAGGATTATTGCATGATATAGGAAAACCTTTTTCATATCAAGATGAAGAAGTTAGACATTTTCATGGCCATCCAGAAGTTTCAGCACAAATGTCTGAAGAAATATTAGAAAGATTAGGGTTTGAAAAAGAATTTATAAATCATGTAGTTTATTTGGTAAAAACTCATGATACTGTAATAGACCTCAATAATTTAGATAATACAATAAACATGATTCAAAAAAGATTAAAACTACAATATGCAGATGCAAAAGCGCATAGACCAGAAAAAGTAGGGAAAAGAATAGCTTTATTAGATGAAATAAGTGAAAGACTAGAAAAAATAGTAGAACTGGAAAAATAAAAATTTTACAAATACCAAGAAAAATCTTAAGTACCTTCTTTACTTTTTTTGAATATTACAAGTGTATTACATATATATTATTTTTTAATTACATTAGGTACAATAAAAATAAATTGTGATATATTATATAAAATAGGTAGATTTTTTAGAAAAACCTAAAGGGAGGATATAGAATGAATCATGATGAATTTATGGAAATGTTAGAAAAATACAACAATATGTCTGCAAAAGATTTGAAGAACGAGATAGATTCACAAAGAATAAACATTAATACATGGGAGCAAATTATTGAGAATTTTCCTGATGAAAGAGCAACTCAGCTGATAAATGAAATAAAAATAAAATATGACCCAATCAAAGGAATAGAAGAATTATGTAAAAAAGCAAAGGATGTATTATTACAAACTCAAGCTAGTTCTGATGAAGATAAAATTAAAAAAAGTATCGAAGAAATAGATAAAACTGGAAAAAAGTTGAATAATTGCTTTGAATATGTAGAAGAATTTTATGAAAAAAATGAAGAAATTAAAGAGTTAGAAAATAAATTATCAAATATAGCGAAAGATAGTTTAAAATCTCTAAACTTTTTATATTCATTAAAGACATTAGGAAAAAATGAAGAAATATCTTCAAATGAAATAATGACAAAATTAAACATTGATAAAGAAGAACTTGAGAAAATATTTAAAAATAGAGTAGAAATGGGATGGGAAGAAGAAAGTAAAGGATTTAGGATAAATTCGTACGGTAAACTTGAAATTATTGATGATAGTATAGTAAAAAATTTAATTGTTAATGAGATTGGAAAGGATAATGATTTAGAAGAAAAAATTAAAACATTTGATGAAGCAAGTGAATATAGAGAAATTTTAGAAAGAAAATCAGAACTAGATTATGATTACAAAAGTGATGAAAAAAGTAATGTGGATTTTTCAAACTTATCTATACAAGAATTAAAGCAAATGGAAAATGACCTTGATTTGGAAATTACAAAGAACGAAAAACAAATAAAGCAAGAAGAGGAAAGACAAGCAATAATAAAAAGGATAGAAGATAAGATGAAAATAAAAAGAGCTCAAGAAATGAGAATTGTACAATTAGAGGAAAATCAAAGGGGAAAATAGTATGATAAATCTGGAGACGTGTCTAAAAATTATCTTGTTTTTTAAGATAATTTTTAGACACGTCTCCAGATTTTTTCTCTGTCTTGTTTTTTTTGCATAAAAATGATAAAATAAAAAGAATATTTTTAAGGAGAAGATATAATGTTCAAAATAGTATCAGAATATAAACCAACTGGTGATCAACCAGAGGCAATTGAATATTTATCAAATGGCATAAAACAAGGCAAGAAATTTCAAACACTTCTAGGTGTTACGGGTTCTGGTAAAACTTTTACAATGGCAAATGTAATACAAAAAGTCCAAAAGCCTACATTAGTTCTAGCACATAATAAAACACTTGCTGGACAGTTATATAGTGAATTCAAAGAGTTCTTTCCAGAGAATGCAGTAGAGTATTTTGTTAGCTATTATGATTATTATCAACCAGAAGCATATATAGCATCTTCAGATACATATATAGAAAAAGATGCATCTATTAATGATGAAATAGACAAGCTTAGACATTCAGCAACAGCATCACTTTTTGAAAGAAAGGATGTTATAGTTGTTGCTTCTGTCTCATGTATATATGGATTAGGAGATCCAATAGATTATGAAAATATGATAGTTTCTTTAAGACCTGGTATGCAAAAAGAAAGAAATGAAGTATTAAGAAAATTAATAAATATGCAGTATACAAGAAATGAAATGGATTTTAAAAGAGGTACATTTAGAGCAAAAGGAGATATTGTAGAAATATATCCATCAGATATGAGCGAATCTGCAATAAGAGTCGAATTCTGGGGAGATGAAATAGAAAAAATTTCTGAAATAAATCCATTAACAGGGAAAGTTACAGCAACAAGAAATCATGTTATGATTTTTCCAAATTCACATTATGTTACAACAGCAGATAAAAGAGACCATGCAATTATTACAATAGAAGAAGAACTTGAAGAAAGAATAAAATATTTTAAAGAAAAGGGTAAGCTAATAGAAGCTCAACGTATAGAAGAAAGAACAAATTTTGATATGGAAATGCTTAAAGAAACAGGCTTCTGCCAAGGAATAGAAAACTACTCAAGGCATATAAGTGGAAGAGAACCAGGAAGCCCACCTTTTACACTTTTTGATTATTTTCCAAAGGATTTCTTGCTACTTATAGACGAATCACATGCTACAATACCACAAGTTAGAGCAATGTATAATGGCGATAGAGCAAGAAAAGATTCTCTTGTTAATTATGGCTTTAGGTTACCATCAGCATATGACAATAGACCATTAAAATTTAATGAATTTGAAGAAAGAATAAATCAATGTATATTTGTAAGTGCAACACCTGCAGAATATGAAAAAGAACATTCTAAAGACAATGTTGTAGAGCAGATAATACGTCCTACAGGACTTTTAGATCCAGAAATTGAAGTAAAACCTGTTACAAATCAAGTTGACGATTTAATAGAACAAATACGTGAAAGAACAGAGAAAAATGAAAGAGTGCTAGTTACAACTTTAACTAAAAAAATGGCAGAAGATTTAACCGCATATTTAAAGGGATTAGATATTCGTGTAAAATATATGCATTCTGACATAAAAGCATTAGAAAGAATGGAAATAATAAGAGATTTAAGAATTGGTGAATTTGATGTTTTGGTTGGAATAAATCTTTTAAGAGAAGGCCTAGATATCCCAGAAGTTTCACTTGTAGCAATACTTGATGCAGATAAAGAAGGATTTTTACGTTCAGAACGTTCACTAATACAAACAATAGGACGTGCTGCAAGAAATACAGAAGGAAAAGTTATAATGTATGCAGATGAACTTACTGAATCTATGGAAAAAGCTATAACAGAGACGAACAGAAGAAGAAAAATTCAACAAGAGTACAATGAAAAACATTGTATAACACCACAAACTATTAAAAAATCTGTACGAGATACTATAAAAGCTACTGTAGTAGAAGAATTAAGTACTGAATACGATGTATCTAAAGATGAAAATGTAGAAGATATAATTACAAAATTAACAGATGAAATGCTTAAATATGCAAGTGAAATGGAATTTGAAAAGGCTGCTAAATTAAGAGACCAAATAAAAGAATTAGAAAAATTAATATAGAGAGGCGATTGAAGTGATATATTATTTATCAAGAAAAAATGATTATGATTTTTTTGAAAATCAAAGATTTACTTTAGAAAATGTACCTACATGGGAAGATTTAGATTTTTTATTAGCAGAAAAATCTATACAAGATATTAATTTTAAAATTTCAGATAAAAAAGCCAAGGTGCCTTTAAACATTTGGAAGATATTAATAAAATTATTACAATATAAGCAAAAGGGACCTATACCAAATTTAAGAAAAGAAGCTATTTCTAAAAACCCAGATATAGCAAAATATATAGAAAGTGGAGATATAAAAGGATTTGAAGATTTTGAATATAAAAATGGAAAAACTTTACTAGAGGCAACTAAAGATGTTAATGTGGAAAGTTATTCTAATATGTACGAATTATTTTGCAGAGGTGACCATATAGGGTATTGCCAACCAACAAGTAGATTAATAGGTGTTATGTTTGAAAATCCTCAATTCCACAGTGGAAATTTACCATGTATAGCAGGAACTAAAAATTCTGAAGATGGTAACCATGCATGGGTAGAAACTGAAATTAATGGTAAAGAATATATTGTAGATACTTCTACTATGCTTGTAATACCAAAAGAATTAAAAGAAAAAGTTGGTTATATAGATGGAAAAAAACCATATTCAAAAGATTATTTAATAAATGATTATAGAACAGCAGATAAATATTATGATCATTATGAAATACGTAGTAAAATTTCTACAAAGGACAAGTTTTCTTATGTAACATATAGAGAGAATATAAAGAAATTAGAAAAAATAATGAGTAGGAGAAATGAAAGATGAATGATTCTATAATAATAAAAGGAGCAAAAGAACATAATTTAAAAAATGTAAATCTTGAAATTCCAAGAGATAAATTGGTAGTAATAACAGGTTTATCTGGTTCTGGAAAATCTTCACTTGCCTTTGATACATTGTATGCAGAAGGGCAAAGGAGATATGTAGAAAGTTTGTCTTCATATGCAAGACAGTTTTTAGGCCTTATGGAAAAGCCTGATGTAGAAAAAATAGAGGGGTTATCTCCAGCAATATCAATAGATCAAAAAACCACATCTAAAAATCCTCGTTCAACTGTTGGTACAGTTACTGAAATTTATGATTATATAAGATTATTATATGCAAGGATAGGTGTGCCTTATTGTCCTAAATGTGGTAAAAAAATCGAAAAACAGACAATAGACCAAATTGTAGATAGCATTATGGAATTAGATGAAGGAACTAAAATACAAGTATTAGCACCAATTATAAGAGGTAAAAAAGGTGAATTTGCAAAAGTACTAGAGGGTTTACAGAAAGAAGGATTTATTAGAGTTAGAGTAGATGGTACTATATATGAAATAAGTGATGACATACCAATAGACAGAAATAAAAAACATAATGTGGAAGTATTAGTAGATAGATTAGTTGTTAAAGCAGATATTAGAAATAGATTAACAGAATCTGTCGAAATAGCATTAGCACATGCAAATAACTTAGTAATAATAGATTTACCTGGAAAAGAAGAAAAATTATTTAGCCAAAATTATGCTTGCCCAGATTGTGGTATAAGTTTTGAAGAATTATCTCCAAGAATGTTTTCATTTAACAATCCATTTGGTGCATGTCCTGCATGTAGTGGTATTGGATACTTAATGAAAATGGATCCAGATTTGATAATACCAGATAAAAACAAAACACTATATGATGGAGTAAAAGCTTTTGGAGCAAGTACAATGAAAAAATCTGAAACAATGGCAAAAATGTATTTTGAAAGCATTGCTAAACATTATGGAGTAGATATTAGCAAACCTATCAAAAAATTACCAAAGGATTTCTTAAACAAAATACTATATGGAACAGGCAATGAAGAAATTAACTTCACATATACAACATCTGCTGGAACGAGAAAGTTTACTGCACCATTTGAAGGAGTAATAC
This sequence comes from Clostridia bacterium, assembly GCA_017469445.1. Classification (GTDB taxonomy): domain Bacteria; phylum Bacillota; class Clostridia; order TANB77; family CAG-508; genus UMGS1864. The sequence goes on along the minus strand of JAFUGK010000015.1, from coordinate 25,898 downwards.
CAACACTAGAGCGTAGACATTCTGAAACAAAATCTCAAGGTATGAGAGATTTTTATGAGATGTATATGAGCAATAGTCATTGTGATACTTGTAATGGAGCAAGACTTAATGAAATGAGTTTAGCTGTAAAAGTAAAAGATAAAAATATAAATGAATTAACTAAAATGCCAATAAACAGAATAAAAGATTGGTTGAGCAAACTAGAATTAAGCAAGAAAAACACAGTAATTGCTGAACCAATATTAAAAGAATTAGATAAAAGATTACAATTTTTAATAGATGTTGGACTTGAATATTTAACACTTTCAAGATCAGCAGGAACCCTTTCTGGAGGCGAGGCACAAAGAATACGTTTAGCAACACAAATTGGCTCTGGATTAACTGGTGTGCTATATATACTTGATGAACCAAGTATAGGACTACATCAAAGGGATAACGATAAATTACTTGCAACACTTAAAAAATTAAGAGATTTAGGGAATACAGTATTAGTAGTAGAGCATGATGAAGATACTATGTATGCAGCAGACCAAATAATAGATATTGGACCAGGAGCTGGAGTACATGGAGGAAATGTTATAGCACAGGGAACTGCAGAAGAAATAAAAGAAAATCCTAATTCTATAACAGGTAAATATTTAAGTGGTAGATTAAAAATTGAAGTACCTAAAAAGAGAAGAAAGTCTAATGGAAAAAATATTCAAGTAATTGGAGCAAAAGAACATAACTTAAAAAATATTGATGTAACATTTCCACTTGGCGTATTTACTTGTGTTACTGGAGTTTCAGGCTCTGGAAAGAGTACACTCGTAAACGAAATACTATATAAATACATAGCAAAAGAACTAAATGGCGCAAACGAAAAACATGGAAAATGCAAAGAAGTAAAAGGAATAGAAAATATAGATAAAATAATTAATATAGATCAATCTCCAATAGGAAGAACACCACGTTCAAACCCAGCAACATATACAGGTATGTTTGATTTAATAAGAGATATATTTGCAGGGACAAATGAAGCTAAAATGAGAGGATACAGTAAAAGTAGATTTAGCTTTAATGTACCAGGCGGAAGATGCGAAGCATGTAATGGAGACGGAATACTAAAAATAGAAATGCATTTCTTGCCAGATGTATATGTTCCATGCGAAGTATGTAAAGGAAAAAGATATAATAAAGAAACACTTGAAGTTAAATACAAGGGAAAGAGCATTTCAGATGTATTAAATATGACAGTAGAGGAAGCATTAGAATTCTTTAAAAATATGCCAAGAATAAAGCCTAAATTGCAAACTCTTTATGATGTAGGACTTGGATATATAAAACTAGGGCAACCTTCTACAACATTATCTGGAGGAGAAGCACAAAGAATTAAACTCGCAACAGAGCTATCTAAAAGGGCTACAGGAAAAACATTATATATATTAGATGAACCAACAACAGGACTACACATAGCAGATGTTCATAAGTTAGTAAATATATTGCAAAGACTTGTAGATACAGGAAATAGTATAATAGTAATAGAACATAATTTAGACCTAATAAAAACAGCAGACCATATTATAGACTTAGGTATGGAAGGTGGAGAAAACGGTGGAGAAATTGTAGCAGTAGGAACACCTGAGCAAATTTGTAAAAATAACAGGTCTTATACAGGCAAATTTTTAAAAAAGTATATTGGTATATTGGGGACGTTTCCTAATTGGGAATGATTCCCAACTGGGGACACATCTTGCAAAATTATGTAAATCATAGTATAATTATAAAAGTTTAGTTAATTATTTGAAATAAGGCTTTTTCACTGACTAGTGAGAGGAGGATTACAAATGAGAAAAGAATTAGAAGTAATTTCACGGAGAGAGGAACTTGAGAAAGAATTAATAAGAATTCGGAGAGAATTAGAAAGAATTCACAACAGATGCGAACATGAGGTGGTAGTAATAACTGAATATTGCCAAAATCCTACCGGGAATGAGAGCTATCATGAAATGAAATGCTTATTCTGTGGCATGGAAGATACTCAAATAGCAAGCAAAAGATTTATTGATGTTTCAAAAGAGCGCATATATGGTTCAAACCAGCAAATGTTTGAAATTGTAAAAAGGCTTTTCATTAAATGCGCAGAAGAGAATCCTAACAAAAATTTAAATAGTATTGTAGAACTTGTTAAATACAAGATTTTTAGTAAGGATGAGGATTTTTGCAAAATTGCAAAAGAGTTACGTGTACCTTTTGTAAGAACAATCTAAAATGAAAAAAATCTTACTCTTAAGTTTTAAGAGTAAGATTTTTTGTTAGTAATTATTATTCACAATCGCTGTTATTTCTTTGATTGTTGTTTTTGCTGTTGTTATTACTATTATCGTTTCTGTTATTGTTCTTATTGTTGTTCTTATTCTGTTTATTTTTATTTTCCATAAATTAGGCACCTCCTCAAAAATGAGCTACTAATATTATGTCAAAATTGGGGAAAAATATACTAAAATCAAAAACAATAATTTAGTTTACATATTTCAGAATATATGATATAATATTTAAAACTCTGTTAAAGGAGGAAGGGAAAATGGCAAAATTTTCATTTGCAGCAATTATTATAATCATCTTGGCTTTAGCAGCTTTCGATAAGAGCCTGGATGATTAAGAGTTTCCCGGTCCAAGCCCACGTAAGTGGGCAAAAAAGAGTCTAGTTAATGCAGATTTGCATACAACTGGGCTCTTTAATTTTGCCTATATTTTACTTTAATGTATATTTGTGATAAAATACACAAGAAAAGTAATTTGCGAATCAAAGGAAGTGATTTTATATGGAGAATGTAGTAATAGGGGTGGAAGGTTTAGTCGGAAGTGGAAAAACCACACTATGTAGAGAAATGTTAAAGAATATTCCAAATGCCATATTTTTAAATGGAGGAAACATGTACAGGGCAATTGTATGTGTTATGATGAAAAATTTTAAAAATATGGAAGAATTAAGAAATAAAACACAAGGTACGGACATAAAAATGATAATGGATAAACTAGGTATCGAAATGAGAATAGAAGATAGAGAAACAGTATTTTATTTAAATGGAGAAAAATTGGAAGAAGAAAAATTGCAATCTAAAGAAGCATCACTTGCAGTATCAAATGTTGGAGGAATTGCTGACAACGAAAAACTATTTGAATTTGCAAGAGGACTAATAGATAATTTAAAAAAGAATTATGTGGTTATACTATCTGGAAGATCAATAATGAAAATATACCCAGAAACTGATTATCATTTTTTCATTACTGCAGATTTAGATGAAAGAGTAAGACGTAAAGCATCACAATATGAAACAGCAAACTTAGAAGAAATAAAGGCAAACATTCAAAAAAGAGATGAATTACAAGCACAAGCTGGATTTTACGATAAAAGTGAAAAAACAATAGAAGTAGATGTAACAAATTGTAAAACCCCACAAGAAGCAATTAATTTGTTGGGGACGTTTCTAAATTGGGAGTGATTCCCAATTTAGAAACGTCCCCAGTTGGGAATTGTTCCCAACTGGGGACACAGATATAAAAGAAAAGGGGCCAGAGTATGGAAAATGAAAAATTAAAAGAATTTTTAAATTACATAAGAAATAAGAAAGTGGCAATAATTGGTTTAGGAGTAAGTAATGTACCTCTTTTGGATTATTTTTATAAGCAGGGCTGTAAAATAACTGCTTTTGATAATAGAGAAATTGATAATATTGATAAAAATATTTTAGATATTATTACTCAAAGAAATATTGAATTTTCTTTTGGAAAGAATAATTTATCTAAATTACATGGGTTTGATATTATTTTTCGTTCACCCACATGTAGAGCTGATACACCAGAGTTAGTAGAAGAAGCAAAAAGAGGAGCAATTATTACATCTGAAATAGAAATGCTTATAGAATTATGCCCGGGAAAAGTTGTTGGAATAACAGGTAGCGATGGAAAAACAACTACCACAAGTTTAATATATGAAATTCTAAAAAAACAAGGCTATAACTGCTATTTGGGAGGAAATATAGGAATACCACTTTTTACAAAATTAGAAGAAATGAAAAAAGATGATATAGTGGTTCTTGAACTAAGTAGTTTCCAACTAATGGATATAAAAGTAAGCCCACAAATTGCGGTTATTACTAACATTTCGCCAAATCATTTAGATATTCATAAATCTTATGAAGAATATATAGAAGCAAAGAAAAATATTTTTAAATTTCAAGATGAAAATGGAATTTTAATATTAAACTATGATAATGAAATAACTAAAGCTTGCGAGGCAGAAGCACCAGGTAAAGTGGTATTTTTTAGTACAGAAACTAAAATACCAAATGGTGTTATTTTAGATGATAATGTAATAAAAATTTGCAATAATAATTTAAGAAAACATATTTTAAATGCTAAAGAATTGTTATTAAGAGGAAAACATAATTATGCAAATGCCTGTACTGCAATAGCTGCAACCATGAGCTTGGCAGATACGGAAATTCAAGCAGAAGCAATAAAGAATTTTAAAGGTGTAAAACATAGATTGGAGTTTGTTAGAGAAATAGATGGAGTTAAATGGTATAATGATTCTATAGGAACAAGTCCAACTAGGACAATTGCAGGATTGAATTCTTTTGAAGAAAAAATTGTTTTAATTGCAGGTGGCTATGATAAACATTTAGATTATACACCAATTGCAAAACCAATATTAGATAACGTATCTTCATTAATTTTAATGGGGCAAACTGCTGGTAAGATAAAAAAATCTGTTGAAGATGAGATGGAGAATTCAGATAAGAGTATAGATATTTATGAATGTGATACACTAAAAGAAACAATAGAAGTTGCTAAAAATGTTGCAAAAAAAGGTGAAGTAGTTCTATTTTCACCTGCTAGTGCAAGTTTCGACATGTATAAAAATTTTGAAGAGCGTGGCGATAAATTTAAAGCAATAGTTAATTCTTTGTAACCAAATTAAAAAACAAGAATAGTATATATTAATTTGAATTTAGGAGGTTTAATATGTACTATCAAAGTTATGAAGATTATCTACGTGACTTAGAATGCTATAGACAAATGCCTACATATAATAATTATTATGCACAATATCAAAGAAATGTAGAAATTCCCAATGATGACGATGTAGAAAAATTGTATCCAGATGTATATAAAATTATATACCCAATGGTAAATAAAGCTTGTAACCAGCATAGGGGAAAAATTACTGATGATGTAGTAAGTAGAATTTCTAATGAAATTTATTCTAATTTAGAAATTAATGAAGTAGAAAATGATGTTAGAATAGAAAATAGAAATGCACAAGCAACCAAAAATACTAGGTTAGAGAGTTCAAAAACAGAAAATGAAACAAGACAAAGAAGACCTAACAATCTTTTAAGAGATTTAGTTAGAATTTTAGTTATTAGGGAATTATTAGGAGGTGGCAGGAGACCTAATAGACCACCATTTCCAGGCAGGCCGCCGTATCCTGGAAGACCACCTTTTCCAGGCAGACCACCTTTTCCAGGAGGTCCACGACCACCAATGCCAAGAAGTGATTATGATGGCAATATAGATTATTATAACGATATGTATTAATGAATAATAAAATAAAAAATGCAAAAAATAAACAGGGATATTTTATCTCTGTTTATTTTTTATAAAGAGAGGAGTGTATTATGCGAGCTAAGGAATTTATGTGTAAGGATGTAATTTATGCTAAACCTGAGGATAATATATGTACTATAGCAAAATTAATGAATGAAAATCATATAGGAAGTATTCCGATATGTACACAAAACAAAGAAGTTGTTGGAATTATAACAGATAGAGATATTGTATTAAGAAGTGTTGCATGTGATAAAAATCCAGGGCAGACTATGGCATCAGACATTATGACTACAAATGTTATTAAAACAACGCCTGATACTGATGCAGAAGCAATTGCAGGTATAATGAAAGACAACCAAATAAGAAGAATACCAGTTGTACAAAATGAACAAATAGTAGGAGTTGTGTCACTTGGAAATCTGGCACAATATAGATCTGTAAGTGATGAATGTCTATCAAGTACTTTAGATGGAGTTTGTCATACTAAGGGAACTAATGTTAAGAATGCTGAATAAACCGCTTTTTTAAAGAATAAAATTATCTAAGGAGGCAGTAGCAAATGGTAGTAGATATAGGATATTGGAGCAAAGTGATAAAAAGAATTCTTACACTAATTCTCAGCATTTTAGGGTTTTATCTACTTGTGAAATTTGGAATATTCTATATACCATTTGTTATTGCTTTTTTAATTGCTATGTTAATTGAACCATTAATAAAATATGCTCATAAAAAAACAAAACTAACAAGGAAAACAACTGCTATTATAGTACTTGCTCTAGTCTCTACTATTTTAGTTGGCTTAATTTCATGGGGAATTATAACAATAGTATCGGAATCTTATAATTTATTAACCGGGATTAATGAATATTCGGATAAATTATATAGTAAATTTCAAACAATTGTAAGTAAATTAAATTTGGATAGGATAAAAATACCAGAGCAAATAATGAAAATAATACAAGATTCAGCTCAAAACATTATAGGAAATTCGTCGCAAATTGTAAGTAATATATTAAATTCTATTTTAAAAACCATAAGCAGTCTTCCAACAGTAGGAATATATATTGCTGTAACACTAATGGCTACATATTTTATTTGTGTAGACAAATTGTATATTTTAGACCAAATAGAGCATCACTTTCCTAAAATATGGGTAAAAAAAGTACTTTATCATTTACGAGAATTATTAAGTAGTTTAGGAAGTTATTTAAAGGCACAGGTTATACTTATAGTTATAGCATTTTTTCAGGTACTTATTGGATTATATATATTAAAATGGCTAGGTATAGATGTACAGTATCCGTTTTTATCAGCATTAGGAATAGGCTTTGTAGATGCATTACCTATTTTAGGCTCTGGCACTGTTATGATTCCATGGGCATTTATAGAAGCTATAAATGGAAACATAAAGCTTGGTATAGGAATTTTAGTTATTTTAGCAGTTATTTCAATAGTAAGGCAATTTATAGAACCCAAAATAGTAAGCAAACAAATAGGAATTCACCCAATATTTACATTAATTGCCATGTATACAGGATTTAAACTGATTGGAATATTAGGTTTATTAGTTGGACCAATTGCATTAATAATTATTAAAAATGTGTATGGAACGCTAATAGATAAAGGTGTAGTTAAAACAATATTTGATAGAAAGTGATATTATAACGATGGATGTTGACAAAATGGGCTATTTGTTATATAATTTTAGCACAGTATTTTTGAAACACAAAGTTCTAAAAAATTTTAAGGAGGGACAAGTATGGAAAAACTAGAAATTTTCAAAGAGCAGTTTGAAAAAGTTTTTGATGAGGACGGCAATGTTAAGGCATGTGGACGTGAAGCCTGCAAGGAATTAATTAATATGTGCAAAGTTCAGGATTCACAAACTGATTTTGGAGATCCAATGACCGGCATGATGAATGTAAAGAACATCTTGTTATTCCGGAAAAAAATTTTTTTAGAAAAATAAGTGTAATCAGGGCGGATGCAATATTCCGCCTTTTGTCATTAAATAGAAAGGAAAAGAGATTATGGATTTAAATAGAGAAAATATTAGAAAAATTATATACATAATAACTGTTGGAATAATTATATATTTAGGATTACAAAATATAACATCAATTTTAGGCGCAGTAAGCAGTGTGCTAAATGTATTAAATCCATTTATATTTGGAGCATGTTTAGCTTTTGTACTAAATGTAGGAGTTAACTTAATAGAGAAGAAATGGATAAAAAACAAAAAGAAGAAGAAAATAATTGCAAAGATAAAAAGACCTATTTCAATTTTTTTAACTATACTTATTATGTTTGCATTAATATTTTTTGTTATATTTTTAGTAATACCAGAATTAATTAATACAATAAATTCTTTAATAACATATATTCCAGGAATTGCAGAAAGTGTACAAGATTGGATAAAAGATTTATCTGAAAAATATCCACAGATTAATAATACTATAAAAAATATTAATTTTGATTTAAATAATTTAAACGAAGAAACAATGAAGTTATTACAAACTTCAGCCAAAACTATACTTACATCTTCAATAGGTGTTTTAACTTCAGTATTTTCAGGTATAACTAATTTTGTAATAAGTTTAATATTTGCAATATATATTTTATTGCAAAAAGAAAAATTGGGAGAACAGTTCACTAAATTAATAAAAGCATATATAAAACCAGAAATTAGTGAAAAGATTTTTAAAATATTTTCGGTATCTAATTCTGCTTTTACAAAATTTATCACAGGACAAGTTACTGAAGCTTGTATATTAGGTATGCTTTGTTTTATTGGAATGCTAATACTAAGGATGCCATATGCATTAACAATATCTGTTTTTATTGCTTTTACAGCATTAATTCCTATTTTTGGGGCATTTATAGGAGCAATTATAGGATTTATATTAATAGCAGTACAAAATTTTTCACTTGCAATTGGTTTTATAATTTTTATAATAATATTACAACAAATAGAAGGAAATGTTATATATCCTAAAGTAGTAGGAACTTCAGTAGGATTACCAGGAATATGGGTATTGGTTGCTGCAACTATAGGTGGCGCTTTTTGGGGAGTAACAGGTATAGCACTAAGTGTACCAGTTGCATCAATTATATATGCACTTCTTAAAGAAAATGTAAATGCTAGATTAAGTGAATAATTTTAAAAAAATAGTTGATTATTTTTTATATTTAATATAAAATTAAAAAAGATTATTTTTAGGAGGCATAAATTGATAACTTTAGATGATGTTAAAAACAACCTTGAAGTAAGGGAATTAGTAGAAGGCGCACAACAGCAATTAGACGCATTAGGCTATACAGAACATTCAGTTAGACACATATCAATTGTATCTAAAAGGGCAGGAGATATTTTGCAAAGTCTAGGGTATGATGAAAAAACTGTTGAATTAGCCAGAATAGCAGGATATTTACATGATGTAGGAAATTGTATTAATAGGGTTGATCATGCACATACAGGTGCAATACTTGCTTATAATATTTTGAAAGAGATGGGAATGCCTTTAGAAGATTGTGTACAAGTTTTAATGGCAATAGGAAACCATGACGAAAATACAGGAAACTCTGTAAGTAATATATCTGCTGCATTAATCTTAGCAGATAAGTCTGATGTACACAGAAGTAGAGTTAGAAATCAAAATTTAGCAAGTTTTGATATTCATGATAAAGTTAATTATGCTGTTACAAGTTCAGAATTAAGCATAGATAAGGAAAATAGAAAAATAATACTAGATTTAACAATAGACACTAATATTTGCCCAGTATTAGATTATTTTGAAATATTTATGGATAGAACAATGATGAGTAAATATGCAGCTAAATATTTAAATATATGGTTTGAACTAATAATTAATGGAACAAGGTTGTTATAGGAGGAAAGAAAATTGAAAAAGAATAGTACATTAAAATTAATAGTATTAATAGTTATTGTAGTGTTAATAGCTTTAATATCTTTTGTGGGAATTTATAAATTACAAAATGGACAAATGGTAAACATTATGCCTAATTATAATTTAGGAAAAGAGTTTAGTGGAACAAGGTTATTTAGCTTTATTGTTGATGATTCAACTAAAGAAATTAAAAATGAAGAAACTGAAACAGAAGAAGAAACTGCTGAAACAACAACTGTACCAGTAAACAGTAAAGAAGTTTTAACAGAAAGTAATTATCAATTGGTTAAAGAAATATTAGAAAAAAGATTAGTTAATTACGGAATTATAGATTATGATTTAAGAGTAGATAAAAATACAGGTACAATAGCATTAGAAACAGTGGAATCTACAGATTTAGATGATTTATTAGCATTTTTTATTTCACAAGGAAAGTTTAGTATCTTAGATGCTGAAACAAATGAAGTATTATTAGACAATGCAAATATAAAAGAAGCCAAAACTATGTACTATACAAACGATGATGGTACAAATGTATATTTAGATATAGTATTTGATGAAGAAGGAAAAGCTAAATTGGAAGAAATTTCTAAAACATATGTTGAAACAACAGATGAAGAGGGAAATTCTACAAAGAAAAACGTAACTATAAAATTAGATGATGATACAGTTACAACAACATATTTTGGGCAAACTATGTCAACAGGTGAATTACCTTTAACAATTGGTACTGCAACAACAGATGCTAATAAATTAAGAGACTATTTACTTCAGGCTGGACAAATTGAAACATTAATAAACAATGGAATGTATCCAATTGTTTATACAACAGATATAAATGAGCATATATCTCCAATAGTTACAGAGAATATATTAAATAAAATTGTTTTAGGTGTAATCATTGTTGTTGCATTAATGACATTATATTTAATAATAAAATACAAAATGTCTGGAATAATAGCAGCTATTTCTATAGTTGGATACTTAGCACTATATCTAATTATGGTTAGATTTACAGATACTATTATGTCACTTGAAGCATTTGCAGCAATTGCAATAAGTGTAATTATTCAATTTGTATTTGTAAAAAGAGCTACTAATATTGTAAAAGAAAAACCTGAAAATGCTGGAAAAGAAATTAATAAAGAATTTTTGAAGAGTATATCAATTCAAATTCCACTATACATTATGGCAATAGTATTTGTATTTGTAGAATGGGAAACAATAAAAAGCTTTGGAATCGCATTATTCTGGGGACTATTAGTTTATCTTGCGTACAATTATTTTATTACAAAGCCAATATTGATGCAAAAAGCAAATATTATTAGTGCAAATAAAGAGTAGGAGGAACTAAAATGAAGAAAAAATTATTATATGGAATAGTAGCAATTATAGTATTAGCAGGAATAATAATGTTTGCCATTCAAGGCTTTAACATAGGGAATAAATATGGAAGTTATACAAAGCTTCACTTCTATGTAGAAGATGGAACAGTAAATAAAGACGAAATTTCACAAATTGTATCTGAAAGTTTTAATGGAAAAGAAGCAATAATTCAAAATGTAGAATATTTTGGAGAAATGGTATTAATAACATTACCATCGGTTGCTGATGAAGAAGTAGATACATTTTTAGGTAAAATAAATGAAAAATATTCATTAGACTATACTAAAGATGATTTAGAAATAATTAATATGCCAAGTCTAACACTTAAAGAAGTTGTATCTCCATATATATTTCCAGTTTGTTTAACAGTTTTACTAGCATTGATATATATGGTAGTAAGATATAGAAATTTAGGATTTTGGAAAGTTTTATTAAAAACAATACTTGCAATAGTAGTTATTCAAGCTTTAATATTTAGCATATACTTAATATTTAATTTACCATTAGATTTAAGCATAATACCAGTAGCTTTAACAGGATTAGGAATTGCTATTATATACGAAGCATACACAAATAATAAAAATTGGGAACAAAAAAAGAAAGAAGAAGAGGAAGAATAATAGTGCAACAAAAATAACAAACTCTAATATAATATTATATTAGAGTTTGTGTATTTTTTAGGAAGTGTATAAAATGAAGATAATAAATTTAATAAAAGAAAAGTTTACTAGAAGTTATAGTAATGAAATTTCGTATAAGGAAGCTATGCTAATAATGAAGCAAAATGAAAAAGCTGTTTTAATAGATGTAAGAAGTGAGCAAGAATTTGAGGAAGGACATTTGCCTAAGGCAATATCCATACCTATTTACGATTTGCCCAAAATAATAGTCAGGAAAATACCGATACGAGATACATTGATTATTGTTTATTGTCAACAGGGGAAAAGAAGCAAAAAATCTGCTAGAATTTTAGCAGATTTATGTTATACAAATGTATATGAAATTAAAGGAGGAGTAGATATTTCTAAGTTGTGCTTTTAAAACTATCATTTGTTTTATATAAATTGCAAATATTACAATCAAGACAAATAAAAACTCTTTTACCAAATATTGCACAAAGTGTATCTATAAATTCATAGTTTCCATCTGTATTCAGCAGATGAATAATAATTTTTTTAGGTATTAAATTTAGTAAAGTATTTAAACAATAATCATTAGAGGAAAAGGTTATATCTGACAGATATTTAGCAGTAGAAATGTTCTTATCAATACTTATGATATTTTTGTTTTCATCTAGTAATAGCGAATCATCATTAAAATAAATTAAATGAACAAGTTTAGATTTCGAAGAACTGGTATCTATATATGTTTTTAGTAATTCTACAAATTCATCATATTCTTTTTGTATGGTGAATTCACTTGTTGCATCAGAAACAATTTCACTTAGAATAATAGAGTATTCTCTTATTCTAAAATTTACAAAACCATCTAGTACCATAGTTTTATTACTTTTAACATAGCTATAGCACAAATGATATAAAATGTTTTTACGCGTATTGTATAAATTTTCATTTTCTTCTAATATATGTTTAGCAATATTTAATATTTCTTTTTTCTCATAATCGGAAAAATAGAAGTATTCAAAATTTATAAAATTATATAAAATTTTTTCTTCATAAAAATTTAATATAACATGCTGAATTATGCTAGAAATATATGAATAAAATGTAGTAATATCTTCTCCAATATAGTGAAATATTACGTTGTTGTATATTTTAAATTTGTTTTTAGACAGATAAAAGTTTTTAGGAGTACTATTTTTAAAATTTTCAATAATGTACTTTAAAATAGTTTTATTATTTGTCTTAATACAAAAGGACATACTCACTTAAAAATTCCCTCCAAATCATACCAATATTATCTGCAAAAAAATATTAGATATACATATTTTATGCGGGAAAAATAAAAGTGAAATATGTCCTTAAAACATTAGAATGAAATTTGAAAAGCTTATCTAAACTTTTTAGGATAGTCTTTTATTTTTCATTAATGTGTTGTATAATGAAACTCAAGAGAAATATTAAATTGTCGTAATGTTACAATTATTGTAATATTACGCACAAGTTAATTAAATACTTTATTATATAGGAGGTAATTATGAATAAAAAGAAAATAATTATTTTTATAATAATTGTAGTTTTAATAATTGCTGGATTATGGATTGTTGGAGTAATTCCAAAACAAATAGCAAAAATATATGCAACGAACTATATGAAAAATAATTTTCCTAAAATGCAATTGGAATATGTTAGTATAGAATGGAGTCAATATCATGATAATTATATAATTACTTTTAAAGATAAGGATAACAATATATATAGTTGTACTATTGGTTCAAAATATTTTCCTGTAAATCTCGGACAAGGATTATTTGAAGTAGAAGAAACTTATAGAGAAAAATTTGAAAGTGAAAAAGATAGTTCATCAACTAAAAATTTTGAAATAGTTTTTAAAAATAGGCAACCAACTGATAGTTATAATAAAGTTTATGCTATATTAGATAAATCAGAAACAGATAAGTATAATTATACTATATATGCATATGATGGAAGTGTAAATATTATAATTGATGGTAAAGAATATTCTTTAAAAGAAGCATTATTAGAAAATAAAATAACAATGGAAGAAATTATCCAAAAAGCTAATAACGATTTTCCTAATGCGGGTTTTTATAAGGATGGTGGAAGTAAGGAATATCATTATGATAATTATACAATAATAAAATGTCAAAGGTTAGATGGAAATGAAGATGTATATATTGGAACTAAAGATATAACACTGAATGATGTGCTATAAAAAACTTTTTGGGACACTCCCAAAAAGTTTTTTATTAATAATAAATCATATAATCTATATCTGGAAAAATCTTATCCTTTTCCATAACCATTTTTAAATATTCTTCATCTATATTATTTTCTTTTATTTGATTATAAAGTTTAGTAAAACGACCAATGTGATCTTTAATTCTTTTTTTAGCATAATCAACCATAGTTCCAGAGGTAATAATGAATAGCCAGTCACTGCTTTGTGCAAGAAGAAGTTCTCTAGCACATTGGTTTAAGGCTGTTTTCTTTAAACTATCCTTTTCGTTAGGAAATAGGTGAGCAAGCTCAACCATTCTATCACCTGCAACATGTAAGTGCTTATGTGCATAATCGTTTTCTCCATTTAACCAAACTTCACTATATCCATTTTTTCCCCAACTAGATATGCAAGGTGAAGAAATTTGAATATCTGGATACATATCAATATATTCGCCAGGAGTAATAAGCTTAAAATTGCATTCATCATAATAAATTTTTTTAAATAAAATGTACAACCAATAAGGTCCTTCATACCACCAATGCCCATATAGTTCAGCATCATAAGGACATACTATAATAGGTGGAATATGCATATTTTCAGATAAGAAATTAATTTGGTTAACTCTTGAATCTAGAAAATGACCAGCTTGTTTTTCTGCTGTATCCATAGCCCATCTAATATTGTAATAATCTTTAAATTCACTTTTTGAAGTGATTCTATAATATTTTATTCCGGTGTGTACACGATCACCATTTGAAGCAATATATGGTTTAATATAATCATAATCAGCTTCATATCCAATATCCCTATAAAATTCTCTATAATTAAAATCACCTGGATAACCAATAATAGAACTCCAGACCTGTTTAGAGGATTCTATGTCACGTCCAAAAGCAATTACTCCACCTGGAGAAACAATTGGAGCAAAGGTTCCGTAAATTGGAGTAGGGTCTGCATATAAAATACCATGAGATTCTGTTAAAATATATTCGATACCAAATTCTTTAAGGTATTTATCAGCCTCAGGTACATAACCACATTCTGGAAGCCAAATACCACGAGGTTTTCTTCCAAAATATTTTTCGTAAGTTTGAACGCCAACAGCAATTTGAGCTCTTACGGTATTTTCGTTTACATACAAAATAGGGAAATAACCATGTGTTGCTCCGCATGTAATTATTTCAAGCACACCAATATCTTGAAAATGCTTGAAACCACTGATTAAATTACAATTATATACATCTTTAAATATATGTAAATCATTAGTATAGCGATCTAAATAATAATGAGATAACTCATTTAGTCTATTGTCATATGCAGTTCTTTTGACTTCTTTTTCACATAATTCAATATGCGTTTTTAAATACTTGATATATCGCTTTTGTAAAAGTTCATTATCAAGCATAGAAAGAAGTGGAGGAGTAAGCGACATAGTTATTCTAAAGTCGACATGCTCTTCCTCTAATTTTTTGAAATTTAATAATAATGGAATATAAGTTTCTGAAATTGCTTCAAAAAGCCATTGCTCTTCTAAATAGTTTTCACTTTCTGGGTGATAAACAAAGGGTAGATGAGCATGAAGTACAAAACTTACATATCCTTTTATAGTTTTCATATAGAATTTCGTTCCCTTCCTTGTATATTATGCTAAGGTGAGGGGACGCATCTTAAAATATGGTCATTTCGTTAGGGTTAAGATACATCCCCATTCTTATGAATTAGTGGTGTCATGTTTTATTATTTAAATACAGAAGATGAATTGCCCATAAGCCTAGATGCATCCTTAAAATCTTCTTCGTTATAAATTTTTTTGTAAAAATCATAAATATTATAAATCTTACCCATGTTTTTAAGTAAAGATAAGCTTGTTATAGATTTAGAAGATACAACATTAGTTTTTACATTCCTAAAATAAACCATGTTTTGAGCTTTTTCAAATAAAATATGGTCATTTGGTGCTTCTATTTCATTAGATGATGTTACACATAAATAATTATTAGGAATATTTATATTTTGCGAAATAGGTCGTCTGCCTAATTCTATAGTATATTCACATTTTGCATCATTTACATGAAGATACCAACTATTTGCAAAATCATTTATATCTACTTCAAAAGTATAATTCATTGTTTTATTAGTTATAATAAGAACTGGTTTAGTTTCATTAAAGAAATTTTCACCATATGTTTCAACAAATTTTTTTCTATCTTCTTCAGATATATCCCAATAAACAAAAAGGACTTCTGGTGTTTGTGCTAGTATTTTTACAACAGTTTTGCCATAAGTGAAAGGCAAATCGTAATATTCTGTAGTCAAAGATTTTTCTACTAAAGGTGTACTAGAAGTGATATTGTCATTTGATGATAATGTTTTAGTACGAGATTTTTTATTTTCAGAACTTTTTATTTTTGTTTTAGTAGATTTATTTGTTTTAACTCTTTTTTCAGAAATGATTTCAGTTTTTTCACTCTCAGCTGTAAGTTTGTTTATAGCATCTAATGCATCAGCAAATGTTGTAAATATTTCAGCTTGGTTTTCATTTTCAAAGATAGGTTCTTTTTTAGTATCTATATCACTTTCAGCTGTAAGTTTATTTATGGCTTCTAATGCTTCAGCAAAAGTTAAAAATACTTCATTTTGATTTTCGCTTTCAAAGATAGGTTCTTTTTTAGTATCTATATCACTTTCACCTGTAAGTTTATTTATAGCATCTAATGCATCAGCAAATGCTGTAAATAATTCATCTTGGCTTTCATTTTCAAAGATAGGTTCTTTTTTAGTATATATATTATTTTCAGCTGTAAGTTTATTTATAGTTTCTAATGCCTTGGCAAATTCTGTAAAAGATTCACTTTCTAAATTTGACGTACTTTCAAATTTAGAAATAAAGTCTTTTCTAATTTTCTTTGCAGAAGGAGTAGAACGTTTATTACTTGATTTGGCTTTTGCAGTTATCTTCTGTGTTCTTATAGTATTTGTTTTTGTAATACCTTTCTTTTTAGTAGATGATTCTTCATCTGCTGTTGTTTTTTTCTTACTTAGCATTTTTTCCTCCTTGGTTAAAACCGATTTATACATTATATTAATACTATATCATTTTTAGCATAATTTCAATAGAAAATTACAAAAAAATTCAATATTTTTAAATAGTAAATTTCATTAATATATTGATAAAAACTAGAAATTGTGTATAATATAATTAAATATAAAAAGGGTGGTGGATTTTGTGATAAAAATAAACAATGTTAGCAAATCATACGTAAAAGGGAAAAAATCTGTAGATGATTTAAGTCTAGAGATAAGAGATGGAGAAATATTTGGATTTTTAGGACCAAATGGAGCAGGAAAAACAACAACAATTAAAATGATAACAGGAATACTAAATTCAGATGGCGGAGATATTACAATAGATGGAAAAAATATAAAAACAGAAGCAATAGAAGCTAAAAAACAATTTGGATATGTACCAGATAGTCCAGATATGTTCTTAAAACTAAAAGGAATAGAATACTTAAACTTTATTGCAGATGTGTATAATGTATCTGAAGAAGATAGAAAGAGCAGAATAGAATATTTGGCAAAAGAATTCGAAATATATGATAATTTACAAGAAACATTGCAAAGTTATTCTCATGGTATGAGACAAAAAATGTTGGTAATAAGTGTGCTATTGCATAATCCTAAAAATTGGATATTAGATGAACCAATGACAGGTCTAGATCCAAGGGCATCTTTTAAATTAAAAGAATTAATGAGAAAACATGCAAATGAGGGTAATAGCGTATTTTTTTCTACACATGTTTTAGAGGTTGCAGAAAAAATATGTGATAGAGTTGGAATAATAAATAAAGGAAAACTTATTTTTGTAGGGACAATGAAGGAATTAAGAGAAAAATTTGCAGATGATGCATCATTAGAGCAACTATTCTTGGAGATAACTGAAGATGAATAGAATATTAAAACTAACAAAAGTTTTCCTAAAAACATCAGTTTCTCAATATAAAGCAACCTCAAAAACAGAAAACAAAGCATCTAGAAAAGCATTAAAAACATTTGGAATGGTAATTTTAGTATTATATTTGGCAGGAGTATTTGGCTTTTTAAGCTATGGAATGATAAGCCTACTTAATGATGCAGGTCAACCAGCATTTTTCATAGGTATTGCATTGTTAGGTCTTGCATTACTTGTATTAATACAAACAGTATTATCAAGTATTAATTTGTTTTATTTTTCAAAAGATTTAGAGTATATATTGCCATTACCATTTAAACCATATGAGATAGTAATAGCAAAGTTTAATACACTAATGGTAACAGAATATGTAACAGTATTGTTATTCTTGTTGGTTCCATTTATAATGTATGGAGTTTTAACAGGAGCAAGTGTATTATTCTATGTTAATATGGTGTTAGTATTATTACTATTTCCAATACTTCCAGCACTAATTGCAACAATATTAGTTATGCTAGTAATGTGCATATCAGGAGTAATAAAGAATAAAGATAGATTTCAAACAATTGTATCTGTACTTTTAATAGGGCTAGTATTATTCGTCCAAATGGGAAATATGGAAGAAACAACAGATGATCAAATGCTTACACAATTAACACAATTTAATGGATTAGTATCTCAAATAGACGATTACTTTATAACACTTGCAGATAGTATAAATGCATTAACAAACTATAATAATGTAACAGGATTAATTTCAATAGTAAAATTATTATTGATTAGTGGTGTGGCATATGCAATATTTATATTTATAGCTCAAAAATTATACTTCAAAGGTGCAGTTGGAGCAAGATATAGCGGAAAGGCCAAAAAGAAAAAAGATAATGGTAGTTTAACTTATAAAAAGCAAAATGTAGAGTTGACATATGTAAAAAAAGAATTTTCTGCATTATTTAAAAATCCTATATTTTTCACACAATGTATATTACCATCAATACTTATGCCTGTTATTTTTACAATATCAGCAATAGCTGGATTTAACAGTGGAAACGAAGCAGAAATGGAAGGAATGGAAACACTACAAATTGTGAATTCAGTAGGTTTATGTATCTTGATTGCTATAAATATATTTATGTGCTCAATGGATTTTATACCAGTTACTGCAATATCTAGAGATGGACAAAATGCTAGTTTTATGAAATATATACCAATTGAATTAGACAAGCAATGCACATATAAAATAATACCAGCAGTTATAATGAATGTAGTATCTACTATAATTTTAGATATAATAGTGCTAATAATGTTTAAAGCATCACTATTATTCACAATTCTGCTATCATTTATTTCAATTTTACTAAGTATATTCTTCTCATATGTTATGATAGTCGTGGACCTAAAAAATCCAAAATTAAAATGGGATTCAGAATATACAGTAGTTAAGCAAAACGTGAATATGCTATGGGGAATTGCTTTAAGTGTTGCAATGATAATATTATTAGTTATAGGTGCAATTACATTAAGCGAAATACCATATTTATTTACAGCAATTGGATTAATACTAATATCAATATTATGTATATACTTAATAAAAAAATATATATCAAAGAACCAAGAAAAATTATTTGAAAAGGTACAATAATATGAAACAAAAAATTAGATGGATAATGCTAATAATTGCATTAGTATTATTTGGAATAATAGTATATTGTCTAAATGTTGGTAAAATTCATGCATTTGATAATTATATATATAATGTAATTTCCAAAACAATATCACCAGTATTAACTACAATTGCAATAATAATAACAAATATTGGGGGAACAATAGGAGTTGCAATAGTAACATTATTACTAATGATATTTATGAAAAATAGAAATCATAAAAAATATATATTAATTAATTTAGCAATTATATTGTTAAGCAATCAAGCATTAAAATATATATTTGTTAGAGAAAGGCCAGATATAAATAGATTGGTAGAAGTAACAGGCTTTAGCTTCCCATCAGGTCATTCTATGGTAAATGCAGCCTTTTATGGCTTTTTAGTATACCTAGCATATAAGTATATAGAAAATAAAAGAACTAGAAATATAATAATTACATTATTGTTACTACTAATATTTTTAATAGGATTAAGTAGAGTATATTTAGGTGTACACTATGCAAGTGATGTAGTAGGAGGATTTGCAATTTCTACAGCATATTTAATGATTTTTACAGTTCTAATAAGGCAAAAATTGGACTAAAATGCTTAAATATGGTATAATATAAGTATATAAATTTTTGTCGTTTTAACTAAGCATGATTTTTAGGGAGGTGCAACATGTGCTGTATGAACGAACTTGAAGAAAGAGACCTAGTCATTAAATGGCGGAATCAGCTTAGAATGATTAAAAACCAAAAGGAATTTCAAAGTTTTATGCAACAACTTGGACTTAATCCTTTGACATGTGTCATAGGAGCACAAGAATTCAACCAAAAAGCAAAATGTTTTAGGTATAGGGAGTTTAATCAGGAAACGTTAGTTCAGCTGATGACTTGCTTTGATGAGGTTATAGGTTTGAACTAGAAAGGAGGGGCATATAGCCCCTCCTTTACCGTTTTATATATCCATTTGACTTCCTAAAAAACCTGCTGCAGATTGAATAACTTTTAATTCAACATCACCCATTTTAGTGCTTGCATCTTTTGATAATAGAATAATACTTCCAATAGTATCACCTTGTGAAATAATAGGGTATACAACCTGTGAATTAAATTTTCTATCCCTATTATCATTTTGCGTAATAGGAAGAGAAATTTCGTTGTTTTCAGAACTTTTATATACTTCTTTATTATCCATAACTTCTTCAAGTTCATTACTTAAGTCTTGACCTAAATATTCCTTTTTAGGTGCACCAGATATTGCAATTACAGAATCTTTATCTGTTATGCAAGCAATGTGTCCAGTTGTTTTAGCAAGAGTTTCTGCATAATTAATAGCAAATTCAGATAATTCTCCAATAGGAGAATATTTTTTTAGAATAACTTCACCATCTTTATCTGTAAAAATTTCTAATGGATCGCCTTCCTTTATTCTTAAAGTTTTCCTAATTTCCTTAGGAATAACAATTCTACCTAAATCATCAATTCTTCTAACTACTCCTGTTGCTTTCAAAATTTTCCCTCCTTTATCAATTTATTTAAACTTATTATTTATAAATTTCTTCAAAATATTCATAAAATTTACAAAAAAATCTAAAAAATTCACATTTTGAATAGATAAAAAATATAATAAATATATAAAGAAAAAAGGAGGAGTAATAATGCATTATAATTGTAATCAAAACTGGATGGATGATGATGCATATGAAAGCAAATGCATGAATATGCTTCCATATGATGATTATACAGATGATTGCATGTGTGGTTTTGATGATGGAAATAATTTATTTCCAACAAATCCAATGTTTGGCCAAAGTTATGTGCCATGGCAAAGAATAGGCAAGACTTTTGTGCCTGAAGTTGGATTAAAAATGGGAACAATATTTCCAGAATTAGTTAGCCCATATATGCCAGGCCAATCAATGGAAGAAATAGAATATTTAAGAAAAACAAATAAAATTGGAGAGGGGTGCAATAGATAATGAATAACGAAGAATATAAATGTAATGACAATTTAAAAGAAGAAATGCTTATGCAAATAAGAGAATTAAAATTTGCAGTAGTAGAGCTTGCAGAATATCTAGACACTAAGCCAGATGACAGAAGAGCACTTTACCTTCATAATGAGTATGCACGAAAACTAAGAGATTTAGAAGACAAATATCAAAAAATGTTCGGACCATTAACTATATATTGCCCTTGCAATAAATGGAGATGGCTAGAAGAACCATGGCCTTGGGAAGGAGGAAATTATTAATGTGGACTTATAATAAAGTATTACAGTATCCAATAAATATAAAACGCAAAAATCCAATGCTTGCTAAATTTATAATATCTCAATATGGCGGACCAGACGGAGAACTTGCAGCTTCTTTAAGATATTTATCTCAAAGATTTGGAATGCCAGATGAAAAAGCAAAAGCAATTTTAAATGATATTGGAACTGAGGAGTTAGCACACTTAGAAATGGTTGGAACAATCGTACACCAACTAACAAAGGATGCTACAATAGAAGAAATAAAAGCAGCTGGTTTAGGACCATATTATACAGATCATGGGGTAGATGTATATCCACAATCTGCATCAGGCGTGCCATTTACAGCAGCATATATTGCAGCAAAAGGAGACCCAATTGCTAATTTACAAGAAGACCTAGCAGCAGAACAAAAGGCTAGAGCAACTTATGAAAAATTAATAGACTTATGTGCAGATAATCCAGATGTATTAGACCCATTAAAATTCTTAAGACAAAGAGAAATAGTCCATTTCCAAAGATTTGGAGAAGCACTACGTGGAGTACAAGACAAACTTGCTGAAAGAAAATTTTATATGAATAATATGAGAAATGAAGAAGAATAATATCAAAAGTGAAGGCTTGAAATCAAGCCTTCACTTTTTTAATTAAATAAAAATTATATTGTAATAAAGGACAAATTGAAAAAATAATAATTAAAAAGAAGGATAAATTTTAATAAAATATTTAAATAAGAGCAATAACGTAGAAAAAGTTTACATAAATTTGAAATATTTTTGCAATATTTCTGTAATTTTATTGACATATTAAGGCAAATTTGATATAATATTGTCGCTATAAAGTAAATATTACATGAGTTAGGCAAGAATAAATAATTAGGGGGAGGAAAGAAATGAAAAAATCATTAATTTCAAAAATTATTGTAACAGCCATATTAACAGTTGCAATAATAGCATTAAGCGGTACTGTATTAGCAGTAGATACTGATTATACAGTATTAAAGAAAACAGACACAGAATATGTAATATATTTAAAATCAGCACTTGATAAAGACTTTGAATTTGCATATACAAATGAACAAGTTACAAGTGATGAAGGATTAGATTACATAAAGTCTGCAAAAGACCAAAAAGATGGTCTATCAATTGCATATGTAGATGATAGCTTATACACAAAATTTGTAAAGGATAAAGCTGCAACATACATATGGGCAAAAGAAGGAGAAAACTTCATAGCTAAAGGAACAAAATTAGATTTAACTAATAATGTAACAGAAGACATAGTAGCATTTGTTAAAGATACAACATCTAGAATAGATGTAAAAACAGATGGAAGAAATGAAACATCAGAAGTAAAAGATGGTATTACATACACAACAACAACAGGGAAAATAGAAATACCAGAAAAATCAAGTGCAACATACTATTATGCAGTAAAGAATAATGAAGGAGATTATGCAAAACTTACAGAATTAGCAGACAAAATAAACAAATCAAATTCTGAAAACACTGTTACTAAATTAGAAAATAGTAAAGAATTTTACGATTTATATCAAAAATTAGTTGCAACAGTTGAATGGGCAAAAGTAGAAAAAAATGAAATAGCACAACCTACAGATGCAAAAGACGGAGACAAATATGTTGTGTTTATAAAAGAAGAAACAGCAAATGGAGAAACAACAGATGTACAATTTATGACAAGCTCAGTACAAACAGAGCAAAAGTTTGAAAAAGAGCAACAAGTTATAAAAGAAACATCATTATTACCAAAAACATATGATAGTATAGCATTATTTGTTGTACTAGGTTTAGCAGTAGTATTATTTGTAGTATTATTAGTAGTTAGAA
Source organism: Clostridia bacterium (assembly GCA_017469445.1). Taxonomy (GTDB): domain Bacteria; phylum Bacillota; class Clostridia; order TANB77; family CAG-508; genus UMGS1864. Next base: position 2,441 of record JAFUGK010000015.1, on the reverse strand, counting down.
AAAAATCTAAAAAAGAAAATAAATAACTATGAAAAAGAAATTTTTAGACATTTTTATTTGGATAATAGGATTAATAATATTAATAACAATAATACTAATAGCCATTAAGTATGGCGGTAATATGGTAAATGAGCAAAAAATGTCAAACATAGTAGAACAAATAAAATTAGTACAAGAACAGCAACAAGAAAGTGCAGACCAAAGTTTGCCTAACGATGGTTTAGATATAGAAACAAAAACAGTTACAGAAGTAAAAATAGATGATTATATAGTATTGGGGATAATACGAATACCAAAAATAGAATTAGAATACCCAATACTAAATGAAACAACAAATTTATCTATGAAAAAATCAATAACCAAATTTTGGGGACCAAACTTAAATGAAATAGGCAATTTGACTTTAGCTGGACATAATAATTACGATCGGGACAATGTTTGGTAAAGTAAAAAAGCTAGAAATAGGAGACATTATAGAAATAGAGGATCTGTATAAGAACACAGTTAAATATGAAGTATTTGAAGTGTATATTACAGATCCAAATGATGTATCTTGTGTAAAATCTGTTAATCCAGATTCTAGAGAAGTTACATTAATTACTTGCACAAATGGTAGTAAGCAAAGGCTAATTACCAAAGCAAGAGAAATAAATTAATTTATGGGGGAGAAAAAAATGAGAAGAAACAAGAAAACTATTGCAATAGTAGCAGCGACAGTAATACTAGCGATAGTAGCAGCAGTTGGTACAGCAGTATACTTACATGACGATGGAACTGCAAGAGCAAGTTCTAACGATAATCAACAAATTGTTGAACCAACAAATAACAATGCTAACCCAAATCAAGGAGATAATAATGGAACTACACCAGTAGAACCAGGAACAAACACTCCAAGTGGTGATGGGGAAGCACAAGGGAATTTACCAGAAGCAGGTGAAAATGGAACAGAAGCAGGAACAACAAGACCAACAGCAAATGCAGGAGCAACAGCTAATAGAGGAACAGGTACAGGAACAACAGCAGCAGACGTCCCAAACGAAGAATATGTAACAGAAAGAATACAAGAAATTGAAAGACAAATATCAGATGACTTATTAATGGGATGGAGCCCATTAAGTATAAACAGTACATATTCTACATTAGGATTAGGTATATATAAACCAGAATTAAATACATTAAAAGTATCTTCAACATTTGATGAAAACAATTCAGTAAGTGCAGGAGATATGTTAACATATGTATTAGCAGTAGCAAATACAGGAAATGAAGATGCAACAGGAATTAATATATCTGACGTAATTCCAGAAGGAACAACATTATTAGAAGAAACTATATATGGAGAAGGTACATATAACCAAGAATTAAATAAAATCAGCTGGAAAGTAGATGTTAAAGCTGGAGAAGTAGTAGCAGTGGGATTCGCTGTTACTGTTAATGATGACTTTACAGGAACAGTTGTTAACGTTGGAACAATAGACGGAAAAACAACTGAAGAAGTTAAAAACCCAGTTATAGAATCATCTAAAACATCTGTATTATTAAGAGAAGGAAAAGTATATGAAGGACCAGCAAATGTTGGAGATCAAATAGCATATACAGTAACAATAGAAAATACAGGTGATGTTGAAGCTGTAGCTAATGTACAAGATAGCGTACCAGCAAATACAAAATTAGTTTCAGATATAGTATTAAATGGAGAAACTATAGATGAAGCTACAATGGTAGCTGGAAAAGATATAACATTAAAAGCAGGAGAAAGTGCAACATTAGAATTTACAGTAGAAGTAGAAAAAGTAGAAGGTTCAATAATGAACATTGCAACAGTTGGTGGAGATATACCAACTGATGAAGTTGATACAGCAAACTTAGAAGTTAGCAAAACAGTAAGTGCAACATTAGGTGGAGAACAATTAGAAAGATTAGAAGATTTAAAAGTTGGTGAAACAGCTTACTTTACAATAGAATTAAAGAACACAGGAAGCATCGACTTAGATGTTAATTTAAGAGATGTAATGAATGGAAATGCATTAGACTTATATGATGGAGAAGCAAAAGTAGAAGGTACAGTAAAAGTACTAGCTGGAGAAACAAAAACATTAACAGCTACATATACAATGACACAAGAAGATATAGATAATCAAGAAGAATTAACAAATATAGTAGCAGTAACTGGAAATGACATACCAGGTGGAGAAGATCCTGCAGTAATAGTACCAGAAGAAGCAAAACCACATATGACAGTAAACAAAGAAACAACAAGTGAAGCAAAAGCAGAAGACGGAAAATATGTGTTAGGTGAGACAATCACATACCAAATAACAGTAGTAAATGATGGAAATCAAACAGTAACAGGAATAACAGTAGAAGATAAATTAACAAATGATACATGGACAATAGAAAGCTTAGCACCAGGAGCAAGCGAAGAATTTGAAGCATCACAT
>JAFUGK010000014.1 GCA_017469445.1 Clostridia bacterium | reverse complement strand
CATTGAAAGTAATTGAGCTAGACCTTCTTAATAATTTTATGGAAAGCGTTCATTTACTAATGGAAGGGTGCCATCAAATTCTTTTAGAAGGTCTGCGAAAATTAGCTTGAACGAGCATTTTTGAGATTTTTAATATATTTTGCTATTATTTTGATATATTAATTATTCATTATAAATTCTATCTGCTTCTTCCTGAGTTAAATCACCATATCTTACCATGGCATTTAGTACTTGCTTATGTCTTTTTTTGGCTAATTCGGAATATTTTTCTGAAGAATAAATACTTGGTGCATTTGGAATACCCGCTAAATATGTTGCTTCATAGTCTGTAAGTTCATTTGGCAATTTCTTAAAAAAGCCATTACATGCATCATGTATTCCATAATATCCACGTCCATAATAAATAGTATTCATATATAATTCCAAAATATCATCTTTAGAGTAATTCTTTTCTAAATCCATAACTACAAATAGTTCTGCTACTTTTCTAGTCATCTTTTTTTCTTGCGAAAAGTACAAGTTTTTAGCTAATTGTTGTGAAATTGTGCTTCCACCTTGAGAAAATTCTTTATCAGCAATATTTGCTAGAATTGCTCTTACAGTAGCAATGAAATCAAAACCAGGATGTTCATAGAAACGATGATCTTCAATTGCTACAACAGCATCTTTATACATTTTAGTAACATCATCTATTTTAGTATAATTATCTAGAGAACGTAAATTATTAACTTTTTCTTCGATATCAACCATAGAAATTGCATTTTGATACATAGAATATCCTTCATAAATAATGTATCCAATAGCACATAATAATACTAAAACGATTACGATAATTGTGCGCCTAATAAATTTCCACATATTTTTCTCCTTTACTTGAATAATTATATTATATTAAATAAAAATAAGCAACTAAAAATTAATAAACTTTTTTTTAATATTGCTTGATATTTTAATTAGTTTATTGTATGATATATAGTATAAAAATATAGAAAATAATGGAATAAAAAGAGGAGGAATACTATGAAAAAAGTGCTAGTAGGCTGCATTATTATATTTGCTGTTCTAGTAATTGGTATGGCTTTTTTACCACAACCAATATTTGCTACAGCCGATAATAGTACAAATGTATTATCAGCAAATCAAAATGGTGAATTAACAAGCATGAAAGATAAAGCATCACAAGAATTACAAGATTATACAGATAGATATGGCTCAGAGACATATGGATTTACAGCGTATATTTTAAATAAAGTAAGAATTTATAGTATACCATTTTGCTTTGTAGGAATTGCAATAGGAGCAATATATCAATATGTAATAGGAATAAGAAAATTAGATGTTAGAGATAAAGGCTTTAGCTTATTAATTGCTTTTGTAACTATTCTTATAATATGCCAAGTATTGCCACTTATATTTGCAATAGTAGTAAAAGGTTGGAGGGGTTAACGAATGAAAGTTTTATTTGCAGTAAGTAATGAGAGTGTTTCGGAAGCTATTGTTAAGCAGTATCAAAAAGATTATAAAGAAATAATATCTTATAAAAATGTTTATTACTTTAATGCAATTTTAAAAGAAATACAAAAGGATAAATCATATAACAGAATTGTTATAAGCGAAGATTTAGAGCCATTTGCTAATAATAATTATGATACAATAGATAGGTTTTTATTTGAAAAATTAGATAGTATTAGTGATGAATCTTCAGATGTAGAAGGAACAGATATACCAATAATTTTAATTTCAACAGATAGAAGAGCTAAAGGTGATTCAATTTTATTAAAGTTATTTAGTATAGGCGTGTATAATGCAATTATTGGTCCAGATAGAAATATAGAAGAAGTATGTAGATTAATAAATAAACCTAGAACAAAAAAAGATGCAAAGGTTTATTATAAAATAGAGGCAGAGGATGCAAGTTATCAAGCAGAAAACGAAGAAAACGTAAATGAAGTTGAAATTCAGAATATTATAACTCATTATAAAAAATTAGGGAAAAATGAAGATAGGTATGTAGATAGCTTTAATAATATTGCTTCACAGTATACAGATCAACAATTAAAGGTAATAATTAAGTTCTTACCTTTAAATGTAAAAGCTGTTTTGGAAGCAGAATCTCCTAAGTATCAAGAGCTTATGACATTTACATCTGGAAAGAAAAAGGCAGCTGTTTCTATGAATCCAAGAAATGCTTATACTCCTTTAGATAATATGCCTGAAGAAAAGGAAAAAACTAAAAAAGAGAAAAAGGAAAAAGGATTTAAAGCAAAACCTAAAAAAGAGAAAGAGCCAAATGTTGAAGATATAAATCTTGATATATTAGATACACCAAAGGCAGAAGAAAATGTTGGAAAGAATTTTATAGTTCCAAATGCATTTGATAGTAGAAATGTAAAACAGATGAATGAAGATATCGATAGTGAAGAAGAAACAGATTTAAAATTCAATATACCGGACGAAAATAAAGAAGAAAATGAAGAACAACCAATAGATTTATTTGATTTATCAGATGAAGATGAAAATGAAGTAATGAATAAGCTAAATGATCAAGAAGAACTAAACGATATTCCAGAAATAGAAGAAGCTCCAAAGAAACGAAGAGGAAGACCAAAAAAAGTATTAACTGAAGAAGAACAGGCAGAGCTTGAACGTAAAAAGGCAACACCAAAACGAAGAGGTAGACCTAAGAAACAAGTTGAAACTACAGAACAAGAAGAACCAGAAGATTTGTTTAATTTATCAAATGATGATTCTAATGAAGAAGATGAACCAGTGGATTTATTTGAATTGTCAGATGAAGAAAATGAAAAAGAAGATAATGATGATGCGGTAGATCTATTCAATTTATCTGATGATGAAGAAAGCGAAAATATTATAGATGAAATTGAAGATTCAGATGAAGAACCTAAAAAAGCAGTTAATTCATATGAGAATGAAGAAGAAGACTATTTCTTAACAACCAATAAACAGCCACAAGTAGAAAATTTATCAAATTTATTAACTAATGATAAAAAAATTGTTGCTTTTGTTGGAGCACCAAAAAATGGAACATCATTTTTAGTTAATAATTTAGCGGCAATGCTTTCAGAATCAGGAATTGATACAGCAATATTAGATTTAACAAAAAATAAAAATGCTTATTATATCTATACAAAAAATGAAGAAAGTTTAAGAAAAATATCATATGAATGTATGAAAAAATTAAAAAATGGAGTGGCTCAAGGAATACCTGCCACTAGAACACTAACAGTTTACACCGCACTTCCTACAAATGTAGAGGAGTCAGATGAAGATGTAAATATGATTCTTCAAACACTTGCAACAAGACATTCGTTGGTATTAATAGATGCTGATTTCGATACTCCAGCTAAATATTTCCAATTAGCACAGGAAATATATTTAGTGCAGAGTATGGATATTTTAACAATACAACCATTAACAGCCTTTTTACGAGATTTAAAATCTAAACATGTACTAGATTCACAAAAATTAAGAATTGTTATAAATAAAGAATTAAGGGTAAAAAGCTTGTCTCCAAAAGTTCTAATTGGAGGTATGGCATATTATAATGAACCTGCTATGACTTTTATGACAGAACTATTTGATAAGGATAAGGTTAAATATTGTACAATACCTTTTGAAATAGAGAATTATTCAAGATATTTGGAAGAATTAGTAGATTGTGAAATTTCAACAAAAGGTTATACAAAAGTGTTTATGTCTAATTTGAAAAACTTGGCAGACATGGTATATCCATTATTAAATAAGCAAAGTTATGGATATAATGGAAGTGGAGTAGATTATAGTAAAGCAAATAAAGGAAGAAATTTCTTTGGTAATTAAACATAAAAGAGGTGAAATAAGAGTTGGCTTTATTAGTAATACTAATACTGGTAGGAGTAGTAATTGCCTTAATGGTATACAATATGTCTATACACAATAAAGTTAAGACTTTTACTGGCATAAATCAAAAAATAAATAGTTTAAATGTTTTACAAGATTTTATGAATGCTGTTGGAGAAGAAACATCTGTTGAAGATAAAATTAAGAGAGTAAACGAAATATTGCTAGAAAGATTTAATATTAAGTATTCTAGCATAATAGCGTTTGACGGAGCTGAGTATGCTATTAAAGCAACTAATGTTGATGAAAAGCATTTTGAAACATTAAAAAATATGCACACAGAAGATGTCTTTAAAAATAGTATAGCAAATGCAACACCTAAATATATAACAATAGACAGTGATGATGAAAAATTGTCTTACCAAAAATCAGAATTTGGTAGAGCTAAGTCTGCAATGTTTTTTCCATTATACATCGACAGTGTATATATTGGATATTGGCTAATTGAAAGTGGCGAAAAACATGCTTTTGACGATTTAGATACAGCTATTTTAGATGTAGTAAAAGACAATATAGTTGCAATATTAAAAACAGTAAATTATCAAAGTACAATGGAAAATATTAATAGAACAGATTTGTTTACAAATTTACAGTCTGCTGAATATTTATATGGAAAAGGCAAAAAAATAATAGATAGACATGTTATTTCAACAGTAATGATGTTCAAAATTACAAATTTACCTGAAATAAATGATGTGTATGGACGAAAAACAGGAAATAAGATTGTTACAGAGGTAAGTAGAGCAATTATACCAAGTTTATCTAAAAACTATGTATTTGTTAGGTACATGGGGCCTAAATTTGTAATAGTATTTACTGGAGTAGAGCAAGATTCTGTAATACCATTTGTAAAAGATGTAAAAAAATATGTAGAGAATATAAAAGTACCAAAAGTTGAAGTGGCTACGACCAAGAAAAAAACCAAAAAGAAAACACCTGAAGAAGTAGCTACACCTAAAATAAATTGTGTTCTTTCTACATATTATAAAGGAACTGCATTAGATGGAATAACCAAAAAGTTAGAAGAATATTTAGATAATGCAGATCCTAATGAAAATAAAATAAATTATATTTAGAATGGAGGTTATACAATGTCTTTTGATGAGACAATGAGTTTTAAAATCGAAAAAAATAAGGATTCAAAAACACAAATACTACTAAAAGAGGTATATGATGCATTGCAAGAAAAGGGGTATAATTCAATTAACCAAATAGTAGGATATATTTTATCAGGAGACCCAACATATATAACAAACCATAATGAAGCAAGACAAAAGATTAGAACTTTAGAAAGAGATGAATTATTAGAAAAATTAGTGAAATACTATATAGGTATAGAAGATTAGAGGTATTTTCATGAGAATATTAGGTATAGACTATGGAGATAGTAGAGTTGGTATAGCAATAACAGATCCATTATGTATTACTGCACAAGGGATGGAAACAATTAATTATAATGGGAATGATAAAATCTTACTTAAAAGAATAGAAGAAATTGTACAAGAATATGAAGTAAAAATAATTGTTGTTGGAATGCCTTTAAACATGAATGGAACTAAAGCAGAAAGAGTAGAAGTTACTGAAAAATTTATTCATAAGCTAAAATCTAGATTAGGAAAGATTGATGTAAAAACAGTTGATGAAAGATTAACTACTGTAGAGGCACATAAAACAATGAATTACCTGGACATAGATAAAAAAAAGAAAAAAAATTTAGTAGACACTATATCTGCAGTATACATACTTGAAACCTATATAGGTAGTATTAAATAAGTTATTAACATTTAGTAATATATATTTGAAAGGAGAAAATAAATAATGAACGAAGAAGGAAATAATATCCAAGAAAATGGAGAGGAATTAGACAATATTGTTATATTAAATGATGAAAATGGAAATGAGGTAAAATTTGAATTTTTAGATTTAGTTGAATTAGATTCAGAAGAATATGTAGTATTATTACCAACAGAGGAAAGTGAGGAAGAAGAAGGAGAAGTTGTAATACTAAAAGTTGATGATACTGAATCTGAAGATGAAGAATCATATGTTAGTGTAGATGATGAAGAAGTATTAAATAAAGTATTTGAAAAGTTTAAAGAAAAATTTAAAGATGAATTTAATTTTTCAGAAGAATAATATTAGTTAAAAGGGATGTTATAAAAAATGAAGAAAATGAGTAGTTGGCTCATAACAATATTTATAATAATGTTTTGGGCTTTTAGATTAATTGTAGCATTTGCAAGTAGCATGGAATTAAATTTTCCTATAAAACCAATAGATTTAACAGTAGAAATGATATCATTGTTTGTAACTTTTTTTGCAATATTACTTATTGTAAAAAGAAGCCTAATTGGTGGAATAATATATGCTGCTACTAATATATATTATTTTGGTACATATGCATATAAATTTATTTCTGAATCAGGAAGTAATATAACAATTGATTCTGTACCAGATTTATTTGTAGCTATGGTTGCACTTATATTAGCAGTAGCAATTTTATTAGATTTAGCTTTAAATAAGGACAGACATGAAGGAAAAGATAATAAAGACACATTTTGGTTTTACAAGAATAAGAAATATGATAGGGAATTGGATGAGAGGGCTGATAAGAATCAATATAGACTATAGTCGATTAAAAGCAAGTAATTGATAATTACTTGCTTTTATGCTAAAATATAGGGGTGTAAGGAAGTGAAAAAATGATAGCGAATTATTTCCCGGGACATATGGCAAAAACCAAAAGAGAGATTATAGAGAATTTAAAATTAATAGATGTAGTGGTAGAAGTTTTAGATGCACGAATTCCTATATCTAGCCATAATCCTGATTTAGATAATATAATAAAAAATAAAAAAAGAATTGTATTATTAAATAAAAGTGATTTAGCACAAGAGAATGATACTAAAAAATGGGTAGATTACTATAAAAAGAATAATGTAACTGCAGTTATTGTAGATGCAAATTCTGGTAAAGGGATAGATTTATCTATTAAAGCAATTAAAGATATAATGAAGGAAAAATTAGAGCAGGAAGCAGCTAAAGGTAAGATAGGAAAGAGTATTAGAATAATGATTATAGGAATTCCTAATGTGGGTAAGTCTTCATATATAAATAGAGCAACTAAAAAAATATCTGCTAAGGTTGGAAATAAACCTGGAGTTACAGTTCAAAAACAATGGATTAAATTAGACAAGCAAATAGAAATGTTAGATACGCCAGGTGTATTGTGGCCAAAGTTTCAAAATGATGAGATAGCTTTAAACCTAGCTTTTACAGGAACAATCAAAGATGATGTGATAGAAAGAACAGAAGTAGTGTATGAATTGCTTAAAAAATTAAGCACAGCTTATAAACAAGATTTAATAGATAGATATAATCTAAATGAAAGTGATATTAACAACAATATAGCAGAACTGATGGAATTGATTGGACAAAAAAGAGGAGCATTAGTATCTGGTGGAAAAGTAGATTTAGAAAAAACAGCAAGAATAATACTAGAAGATTTTAGAACAGGAAAATTAGGAAGAATAACATTAGAGAAGGTGAAATAAATTGGATTTATATGAAATATTTAAAATTGAAAAAGATGAATTAGATGTAAAAACTTTATCTCCGCTAACTTGGGCATATGTAGGTGATTGCGTTTATGAATTATATGTAAGAACTTCTTTAGTGAATAAAACAAGATTAAAGCCTCATAAACTTCATATAGAAGCAATACATTATGTAAAAGCTCAATCACAGGCAAAAATACTACAAGATATTCAAGAAATATTATCTGAAGAAGAAAAAGATGTGGTAAGAAGAACAAGAAATACAGAAAATCATCATTTACCAAAAAATGCAGAGCCACAAGATTATATGTATGCTACTGCATATGAAGGATTAATAGGTTACTTATACCTAACTAAACAAGATAAAAGATTAAAAGAAATATTAGATATAAGTATCAAAAAGCTTGACGAACAGGGTGAAAATATGGTATAACTATATTTGTTAAATGGCCCGTTGGTCAAGCGGCTAAGACGCCACCCTCTCAAGGTGGAATCATGGGTTCGATTCCCGTACGGGTCACCAAATATGCGATACTTCGTATTGCAGTTAATAATGAAAAATGAATAATAGAAATGTGCTACTCTACAGATTTCTATTATTCATTTTTCCATTTGTAGTTGATTATTACAGAAATTTATCAATTGCATTACATTTATGTAAAAAAATATTGTAAAGATTATATTTTATATATAAAATATAATTATAATAGGGTAATTGTATTTATAAAAACCAAAAATAGCTAATATATAATTAAATAGGCAAACTAATATATCAATGAAAGTAGGATAGAACTATGAATGCAAATGAAATAGATAGACTATTTGAAGAAATTATGAATGATAATGAAGAAGCAATGCCTAAAGTTTTAGAAAATAAGGAAAAAATTCAATTTAATAAAAAAACTATAATAGACTTAATAATAGGGACAAAGAATCCAGAATTTATAGATAAATGTATACAAAAATAGATAATATAAAATATAGAGATAAATATATAGAAAGAGGAAATGAGTTTGGATTTAGTGAAGAACAAATATTAGAATTAATAGGAGATACAGATAATCCAGAATATATAGATAAATATATAGAAAGAAGAAAAGAACTAGGAATAGAAGGTATAGCAATTGATTTAATAGTAAGGATAAAAGATCCACAATATGTAGATAAATATATAGGAAAAAGAGAAGAGTTTGGATTTAATAATAAAGCTTTAGTATATTTAATATTAGGCACAAGCAATACAGAGTATATAAATAAATGTATAGAAAGAAGAGAAGAGCTAGGATTTAATAAAGAAGACATACTAGATTTAATAATAGGAACAGAGAATCCCGAATTTATAGATAAATGTATACAAAACAGAGAAGAGTTTGGACTTGAGAAAAGTGATGTAATGAAAATAGCAATAGATAATGAAAAATATATAAGAGAGATAACAAAACAAGAAGGAGTTCAAACAGATTTACCGGCCAATATGACAATAGGGATAGAAATTGAAACAGTAGGCAAAGAGTCAAAATGGTTAAAAGATAGAAAAACAATTGGCGGATGGAAGTGCAAGGGAGATGGATCTCTTAAATCTAAAAACTCAAATGAGACAGGCGTAGAAGTTATATCACCTATATTAGCAGGGAATATAGTAATTACAGAAGAAGTAAGAAAGACATGTACAATATTGGAAAACTTGGATCAATATACTAATGAAACATGTGGAGGACATATACATATTGGGGCAAATTATTTAACTAATGTACAAGCTTGGAAAAATTTATTAGAATTATGGGCGAATACAGAACAGGCATTATATATAGTAAGTAACGAAGAAGGTGAAATTCCAAGGCTTGGAGTCCCATATTATGCAAGTCCAATATCTGGAGATTTGGAAGAGTTATTAGGTTCAGGTTCTATAAATCTAGAGGACGAAACAGATTTAGAAAAATTTCAAGAGAAACTTGTAAGAACTCAGGAAGATAGGTATAAAGGAATTAATTTTAAAAATCTTGCACAAGGGGGAAAGGGGACAATAGAATTTAGACTTCCTAATGGAGCAGTAGATGCAAATACATGGATAGAGAATATAAATTTATTTGGAGGAATAGTAAAATCAGCACAAGATTTATCTGTTATTCAAGCAAAAAATATATCTGAAAGGACAGAACAAGAACAGCATTTATTAGAGTGTTTTGAAAAAATAAGAAATAAAGAGTTAGATGAAAAAGAAACTTTTGAACAATTACTTGAAATAGTAGTGCCGGAAAAAAGCAGAAATAGTTATAGAAAAAGATATGAAACAAATAGTGAATTATTAAAACAAAATCCAATAATAGAACGTGGAATAAGAACTAAGACAGCAAAAGGAAGTGTAAAAATATCAAAAAACAGAATAGGTAAAGAAATATTTACAGGTGAAGATAGAATTACAGGAGAGGAAAACCAACAGACAGAAGAAGTTTTATCAGAAGAAATGAAAAAAATGATTAGTTTCTTGAGAGATATATCAATAGAATAAAAGGAGAATTACAAATGTTAAAAGGATTAATAATACTAGAAGGAAATGAAAAATATCAGTGTAATACAGTAAAAGATATTGCAGAAAAGTTAATAGATAATAATTATTATGAACTTCCAGCAGAAGAAAGAAAAAATAAAATAAAAATGCTTGCAATAGCTAATTGTATGAATAATGGGATAGAAATATTAGAAGATATTAAGGAAAATCAAGAAACAAATTTAGATGGAAAATTTATAATAAAAGATGAAATAACATATATACTATCATTATTAATGATGAATAAAATTGTATTACTTGAGAGAGTTGATGCTAATGAATTCTTAAAAGATATAGATAAATCAAAAATTAGCGACAATTATATAATAGTAAATAAATATGCAAAAGTCATACTAATAGAGTATTTGAATAAGAAAGTGTAGGTAAAATCTATGATAGAAGTATCAAATTTTCCAAATGCATATAAAGAAGTTTATACAATTTTAAAGTATGTTGATGAAGATGATCTAAAACTAATTCCGCAAGATTTTAAAGATACAATTAAAGCTAGAATGAATAAAGAATATGAATTTGAATATGATGTTAATCGTAGTTTTAAAGATCAGGGGATATTAAGGGAAACAAAGGCGATTTTTTCATATGTTTTCTTAAATTATTGGGCAAATGAAGAGCAAAAAAGAGCAATAAATGCACAATACAGGAAAGATTTAGAAAAAGCTGAGCAAGAAAAAAGAGAAATATATAATCCAAATAATATATTTAAAAATAAGGAAGAGAAGGAAGAATCTATTCAAAATAAGCAAATTGTGCAAGAAACAGCTATGGTGGAATATAAAGAGGATATAATTACAAGAATAAAGAATTGGTTTAAAGTATTATTCAGAAGATAATAAAAAATGCGAGACATTTTTTGCCTCACAATTTTTATTATATCCAATTACCATATTTCTTTATATACACCTTCTTAACAAATAAAGCAATTATGCAATATAGAAGCGGTACACCGATTATAATGCTTAAATATTTTAAAGATATCTGTGTAAGTCCAATAAACTCACCTATAAAAGTAAATGGTATAAGTATAGCAACAAGACTTAAACCAAGTGAAGAAGTATACACTAATTTAGAAGCATTGCTTTGTACAAATGGTAATTTTGCAGTTCTTATAACATGCATACCTAGTAAATTAGAAACAACTCCATATACGAACCAAATAGTTTGAAAAATTGCAGCTTCTCTAATGCCAAATATAAACCAAATTGAAGCAAAAACTATTAAATCAAAACATGAACTTAGTGGTCCCATAAATAGCATAAAGTGTTTTAAGTCTGAGAGTTTCCAATTAGAAGGAGATTCTAAATATTCCTTATCGACATTATCAAACGGAAGTGTCAATTGCCCAAAATCATATAATAAACTTTGTACAAGCAATTGAATTGGAGTAATAGGGAAGAAGGGTAAAAGAACACTTGCAATAATAACAGAAGAGACCTCGCCAAAGTTAAAGCTTATAGCCATTTTTATATATTTCATTAGATTTGCAAATGTTCTTCTTCCTTCTGTAACACCATCTAATAGCACATTTAAATCTTTTTCAAGTAAGATTATATCAGCAGATTCTTTTGCAATATCAACAGCTGTATCTACTGAAATTCCAACATCAGAATTAATTAAGGATGGGCTATCATTTATACCATCTCCCATATACCCAACAATATTATCCATTTCTTTTAAAAGGCGTATAATTCTAGACTTTTGTATAGGACTTAGTTTTGCAAATACATTATATTTTCTAAGTAGTCTTTTTACACCTAGATCTTGCAATTTATCTATTTGACTTCCAAGAACTATTTTTTCAGTGTTAATACCAACTTTATTGCATATACATCTTGTTATATCTGCATTATCACCAGTTAATACTATAACTCTAATTCCTGAATTGTTAAGCCTTTCAATTGCTATTTTTGCACTTTCCTTAGGTGGATCAAGAAAGCCTACAAAACCTAATAATACCATATCTTTTTCATCATTTATATCAAAGTCTGTTTTATCTTCAACTTCTTTTTTTTGGCATACTGCAAGAACACGAAGACCATCTTTATTTAATCCTTTACTTAAATTTCGTATGTTCTGCTTTATTGCATTAGTAATAGGAGAAACAGATCCATTTAAGTCTGCCATTGTACAAATACTCAAAATTTCTTCAATAGCACCTTTTGTAATAAATTGCTTATTTGTGCCATCAGTAACAGCAATAGATAATCTTCTTCTAGAAAAATCAAAAGGTACCTCATCAATTTTGGTAAATTTATTAGCATATTCTTCTAAACCATGGGTAATACCTCTAGCAATAATAGCCTCATCTATGTTCCCTTTTAAACCTGTTTGAAAATATGAATTTAAAAAAACAGATTTTAATATTCTTTCATCTTCTTCACCATTTATATTTAAGTATTTTTCTAAAACAATTTTATCTTCTGTTAATGTTCCTGTTTTATCTGTGCATAATATATTCATTGAACCAAAACTTTGAATTGAGTCTAATTTTTTTACAATGGTTTTCTTTTTAGACATTCTAATTGCACCTTTAGATAAGCTTGAAGATAATATAACTGGAAGAAGCAGGGGAGTTATACCAATTGCAATAGCTACTGCAAAAGTGAAGGCTAATAAAATATTGTGTTTCCAGGCATTTAAAAGAAACACAAGTGGAATAAGTACTAACATAAATTTTATAAGTAGTTTGCTAATACTTTCAATTCCTTTTTGAAAAGCAGTTTTAGGCTTGCCAGAAGTTATAGTGCTAGCAATTTTACCCAAATATGTGTTATCAGCAATTTTAATTACAACACCTAAGGCACTTCCACTTATTACATTAGTTCCCATAAAACATATATTATCTAAATCAGGGATGCTTTCAAATTCAGTTGTACTACAATTAACTTGTTTTTTTATTGCATCAGATTCTCCTGTAAGAGCGGACTGGCTAACATAAAAATCAGTTGACTCTATAATTCTTAAATCAGAAGGAATCATATCACCTGCTGAAAGCATAACAATATCTCCAATAGTAATTTGTTTAACTGAAATTGATACCTTTATATTATCTCTTTTTACAGTTGATTTAACTTCAACAAGTTCTTTTAGTTTTTCAGCAGCCTTATTTGAACGAAATTCTTCGAAAAATTCTAGTAAAGTACTAATTAAAACTAATACTATAATTACAACTATATTAGAATAATTTGGTGTATCTGGAATAAGTATATCTGTATAAATTAATACTAATGTAATACCAAGCAAAATGCTGTTAAATGGACTAAATAGACTAGCAAAAAAATAATTATACCATCTTTTTTGTTTATTATGAGTAATTTTATTTATGCCAAAGTCTTTTATGTTTTTTTCTGCTTGCTCTTGAGATAAACCATTTTTACTAGTTCCTAAATTATTAAGAACTTCATCAGCAGAAGAAATAGAATATTTGCCATACATTTTTTCGATATCCATCAAATACACCTCAAAGAGTATTATGGCTTTTTTTGAAAAAATTATTTAATCTCAACAACTGTAACACCCATTTCACCCTCACCAAAAGTACCAAGCCTAAAACTTGCTACGTGAGGATGATTTTTTAAAAAGTTATGAATTCCTTTGCGTAATGCACCTGTTCCTTTACCATGAACAATTCTTGCTGTTTGTATTTTTGCAATTGAACAGTCATCTAAAAATTTATCTATCACAAAAATAGCTTCGTCAACATTATATCCTATAACATTTATTTCTTGACTTACAAATTTTGTCTTTAAATTAGTAGCAGTGTGACTATAAGTAATGTTTGATTTAGTATTAGTAGGGACTGTTGAGCTTTCTAATTTATTTAAAGGTATATGCATTTTAGCATTCCCTACTTGAATATTTACTAAATTATCTTTATTTGGCATAGATAAAATAGTTCCTTCTTGATTTAAAGTAGGAATATATACTTTCATTCCAATATTAACACTGGTAATAGGTGCATTAGTAGAAATATCATTTATATCTAATTCTTGTATTTTTTTATTCAAGTTTTTACGAAGGTTTTCTATATTTCTTGAAGTAGATAGTTCTTTAATAATGCTATTAGCATCTTCTTTTGCATTTATAAGAATGTCTCTAGCTTCTAGTTTTGCTTTATATAAAATATCTTTTTTAGAATTCTCTAATTCTATTCTTTCTGATTTTAGCTTGTTTTTTAATTCTGTTATTTCTGAAGAAGATGCTAAAATATTCTCTTTTTCTTTTTCAATTACAACCTTATCATCATAAATATTTTTAAGCAATTCTTCAATACTAATATTGTTAGAACTTAGGTTAGATTTAGCATTTTTTAGAATTTGTGAATTTAATCCAAGTTTTTCTGCAATTTCAAAAGCCATACTTTTACCAGGAATACCAATGAGTAATCTATATGTAGGTGAAAGAGAGTCTAAATCAAATTCAGAACTTGCATTTTCAAAGTTATCAGTTACTAAAGCATAATGTTTTATTTCTGGATAATGAGTAGTGGTTAATGTTATAGAGTTTTTAGTGTTTAAATAATCTAAAATACTTATTCCTAAATTAGCACCTTGAACTGGATCAGTTCCTGAACCAAGCTCGTCTAAAACTATTAAGCTTTCATCATCTGCATTATCAGTTATTTCAACTATGTTAGTCATATGAGAAGAAAAAGTGCTAAGCGATTCAGATATGCTTTGTTCATCACCAATATCAACAAATATGTTTTTGAAAACATATATAGAACTATGTTCAGCAGTTGGTATATATAGCCCACTCATTGCCATACAAGTTAAAAGCACAACTGTTTTTAAAGTAACTGTTTTTCCGCCGGTATTTGGGCCTGTAATAACAAGAGTATTATAATTTTTCCCAATATTAATATTTATAGGAACTACAATTTCCTTAGGAATAAGAGGATGTCTTGCTAATTTTAAATTTATAAATTTTTCATCATTTATTATTGGCTCTGTTGCTTCAATGCTAATTGCGTAATTTGCTTTTGCAAAAGCAAAATCTATCATACTAATTAATCTTACATTATTTTCTAATTCTTCAGTTATATTAAAAAATAAGCTAGAAAGGTTGTATAGAATTTTTTCTATTTCAATATTCTCTTTTAAACGTAAAGTATTTAGTTGATTGTTAAGATCAAATACGGAAAACGGCTCAATAAAAACTGTAGAGCCACTTGAAGAAATATCATGAATGAACCCTTTTATTTCGTTTCGATATTCATTTTTTACAGGAATTACATATCTATCATTCCTAATTGTTACAATAGGTTCTTGTATATATTTGCTATTTAATAGACTAGACAAAGATTTTTTTATATCTCCTTCTAATTTTTTCTTGCTTTTTCTAATATTATTAAGAGTTGAAGAAGCTTTATCGTCTATGCTATTTTCATCTATAATAGATGTGAAAATAGCATTCTCAATTTTATTATTAGAATATAAATTTTCAAAATATTTATTAATAATTTCTATATTTTCTAATTCTACATTTTCTGAAATATACATCTTTAACTCTCGTGAAATTTTTAAAATTGTTGCAAGATTAAGAAGAGCAATACTTGTTAAAGATGAATTGCTTTTTAAAGTTTTTATATAGTTATTAATATTAGCTATTTCAGAAATAGGAGGATTCCCTTTCCTGTATTTTAATGTAATTGCTTCTGTGGTTTCTTTAATCATATGTTTTACCTTTTCTTTATCGGCGCAAGGGAAAAGACTAAAACATATTTCTTTTCCAACAGATGTAATTGCATAATTACTTAAATTTTTAGCTATTTCAAAATAATCAATTTTATCTAAATATTTTCTTTCCATAATGTAAATATTATATCCTAAAATAGGCAAAAAATCAATAATACAGAAATTGTTACAAAGCGAATATCTAAGAATATATTATAGAATATATTTTTAAATATTCGCTATTTTCTTTTGATAGACAATTAAACTATTATATGATACAATAAAACAAAATGGGAGGCAATAAAACTGATGAATAATCAAAAAAATATAAGAAATTTTAGTATAATAGCACACATAGATCATGGAAAATCTACTCTTGCAGACAGGCTAATAGAACTTACAGGAGTATTATCTAAACGTGAAATGGAAAGTCAAGTTTTAGATAATATGGATATAGAAAAAGAAAGAGGTATAACAATAAAGGCACAAGCTGTAAGAATGATATACAAAGCTAAAGATGGAAATGAATATATACTAAATTTAATAGATACACCTGGACATGTTGATTTTAACTATGAGGTCTCAAGAAGCTTAGCAGCATGTGAAGGCGCAATTTTAGTTGTGGATAGTAGTCAAGGAATTGAAGCGCAAACTCTTGCAAATGTTTATTTAGCATTAGATAATAACTTAGAAATAATACCAGTAATAAATAAAATAGATTTACCTAATGCCAGACCAGATGAGGTAAAAAAAGAAATAGAAGATGTAATAGGTCTTCCAGCAGAAGATGCACCATGTATTTCTGCAAAGTCTGGACTGAATGTAGAAGAAGTTTTAGAAAGAATTATAAAAGATATACCTGCACCTAGTGGAAACGAAAGTGAAAGTTTACAAGCATTAATCTTCGACTCTTTTTATGATAATTATAAAGGGGCAGTTAGCCATGTTAGAATAAAAAATGGGACTGTAAAACCCGGTGATGAAATATTATTTATGGCAACAAACAAAATATTTACTGTTACAGAAGTAGGATATTTTGGAGCTGGTGAATATTTGCCATGTGAAAATCTTTCAGCAGGGGAAGTTGGCTACATTGCAGCAAGTGTAAAAAATGTAACAGATTTGCATGTTGGAGATACAATTACAAATGCTTTAAATCCTGCAAAAGAACCACTTCCAGGTTATAAAAAAGCAAATCCAATGGTGTATTGCGGAATATATCCTATAGATGGTAGTGAATATGATAATTTAAAAGTTGCACTAGAAAAGTTAAAATTGAATGATGCAGCATTAGAATATGAACCGGAAACATCTGTTGCACTTGGCTTTGGATTTAGATGTGGATTTTTAGGATTACTACATTTAGAAATTATACAGGAAAGACTAGATAGAGAGTTTGATTTAGGACTAATTACAACATCTCCATCAGTTATATATAAAGTATATAAGACAGATGGAAGCATAATTGATTTATATAATCCATCTGAATTACCTCCAAACCAAGAAATAAAATATATTGAAGAACCAATAGTTAAGGCTGAAATAATGCTTCCTAAAGAATTTGTGGGTAATGTAATGGAAGTATGCCAAAACAGAAGAGGGACTTACATAGATATGAAATATATAGACACAACAAGAGTTATACTAGAATATGATTTGCCTTTAAATGAAATTATTTATGATTTCTTCGATATTTTAAAATCAAAAACAAAAGGATATGCTTCATTTGATTATGAATTTAAAGAATATAAAAAATCAGATTTAGTTAAGTTGGATATACACATAAATAATGAAAGTGTAGATGCTTTGTCATTTATAGTACACAAAGATTCAGCATATACTAGAGGAAGAAAAATGATAGAAAAACTTAAAACTGTAATACCAAGACAATTGTTCGAAATACCACTTCAAGCAGTTGTTAGTGGAAAAATAATTGCAAGGGAAACAATTTCAGCCATGAGAAAAGATGTACTTGCAAAATGCTATGGTGGAGATATAACTAGAAAGAAGAAGTTACTAGAAAAGCAGAAAAAAGGTAAAAAGAAGATGAGACAAATAGGAAGTGTGGATATACCGCAAGAAGCATTTTTAAGTGTGCTTAAATTGGATGATGAAAACTAGAAACCTTCCAATCTAATCTGATGTTGGATATTATAAGTAAAAGGAAGATAAAGATATGAAAGAAAATAATGAATCTTATATTGATAAAGTTGAAGGGAGAAATCCTGTTTTAGAATTGCTTGAAAGTGATAAAGATATAAATAAAATATTTGTTGCAAAGGGTGAAAAGCATGGCTCTATAAATAAAATTATTGCTATTGCAAAAGAAAAGAAGATCTTAATAGTTGAAGCAGAAAAATCAAAATTAGATTTAATGTCTGAAACGCATAATCATCAAGGTGTAATAGCTATAGTGCCACCATTTAATTATTGTGACGTAGAAGATATATTAGATTATGCAAAAAGTAAAAATGAAAAGGCCTTTATCTTAATTTTAGATGGAATAGAAGATGTTCACAATTTAGGTTCAATTATAAGAACTGCTGAAACAGCTGGAATACATGGAGTTATTATTCCTAAAAGAAGAGCAGCATCTGTTAATGCAACAGTAAATAAAACATCTGCAGGAGCAGTAGAGCACATGAAGATAGCAAGAGTAAATAACTTAACTGAAACAATTAAAAGATTAAAAGAAAATGGATTATGGATAATTGGAACAGATTTGCAAACAGAAGTTAGTTATGATAAGCAAGATTATACAGGAGATATTGCAATTGTAATAGGAAGTGAAGGATTTGGAATGAGCAAAATTGTAAAGGAAAATTGTGATTTTCTTGTAAAAATTCCTATGAAAGGGAAAGTCCAATCTTTAAATGCATCAGTTTCTGCAGGAATTATAATTTATGAAGCTTTAAAACAAAGATAATAAATTTGTATTTTTTTTCTGATTTTTAGTTTTATTTTTCACCATATTGTGATACAATAAAACAAAAATTATTTGGGGGTATATAAAAATGGAATTTAAAAAGTGTAAAAGATGTGGTTGCTTTTTTGTGTCAAATAGTGAAGTGTGCTCAAAATGCGAACCAAAAGACAACTTTGAAATAATAAAATTAAGAAATTATTTAAATGACAATGATGTTATTTCATTAGATGAATTAGCTAGTAATCTTTCAATAACACCTGCTAATTTGGCTAGACACATTCAAGCTGATGAATTTAAAAGCATATATAAAACTTTATCTAAAAGTTCTTCTGGAGAAGGGTTTAATAACATAAGTATTTCATTATAATTTATATACAATTAGAAAGGAATGAAAATAACGATGACAGACGTTTTTAAGATTTTAGAAGAAAGAGGATTTATTGAACAAATTACTCATGAAAAAGAAGTAAAGGAATTATTTGCAAAAGAGAGTGTACCATTTTATATAGGTTTTGATCCTACTGCAGATAGCTTGCATGTAGGACACTTTATTTCTTTAATGGTAGCATCTCATATGCAAAAAGCAGGACATAAACCAATATTATTAATTGGTGGTGGAACTGCAACAATAGGAGATCCATCTGGTAAAACTGATATGAGAAGGATGATGTCTAGAGAAGAAATAGATTATAATGTTTCACAATTTAAAAAACAATTTGCTAGATTTTTAAGCTTCGAAGGCGAAAATGCAGCAATTGTTGTTAATAATGCTGATTGGTTGTTAGACTTAAAATTTATTGAATTTGTGCGTAATATAGGTGTACATTTTTCAGTAAATAAAATGCTTGCAGCAGAATGCTATAAACAAAGAATGGAAAAAGGACTTACTTTTTTTGAATTAAGCTATATGCTTATGCAATCTTATGACTTTTTACATTTATACGAAACATATAACTGCAAACTTCAATTAGGAGGAAATGATCAATGGTCTAATATTATTGGTGGTGTAGAATTAATTAGAAGAATAGGAAAAGATGACTCATTTGGATTAACATTTAAGCTTCTTACAACTAAAGAAGGAAAGAAAATGGGAAAAACAGAAAAAGGTGCTTTATGGCTAGATGCATCTAAAACTTCTCCATATGAATTTTATCAATATTGGAGAAATATAGATGATGAAGATGTACATAAAGTATTATCTCTTCTAACTTTCTTACCAATGGATGAAGTAAACAGGTTAAGTTCTTTACCGGGAGAGCAAATAAATGAAGCTAAAAAGACAGCTGCCTTCGAAATAACAAAATTAATTCATGGTGAAGAAGAAGCAATTAAAGCAGAACAAGCAGCTGAAGCATTATTTAATGGAAATGGAATTGCAGAAAATATGCCTTCAACAAAAATTGAAAATACAAATATTTCTATTTTAGATGCATTAGTAAAAACTGGATTGGTTGCATCAAAGGGACAGGCTAAAACATTAATAGCACAAGGCGGAATTACTTTGAATGATGTAAAAATTGATGACGTAACATATACATTAAATGAGGCTGACTTTAAAGATGGACGTGCAATAATAAGAAAAGGGAAAAAGAGTTATCATAAATTAGAAATTTAAAACTATTATTGCCATATATTTTTAGAAGGGAAAGATAATAATGAAAAACAAAGTTTTAAAAGTTTTATTTGTATTATTATTAATGTTGATAGCACTTGAAATAAAATCATATGCTACAAAACCTGCATTTTATCTAGTGGCATCGGAAGACATTGCTAAGCCAAATAGTGAGATAAAAATAACAATAACTGGCAATAATTTAAAAGGTGAATTAGAGTTAAAGGGAACAAATATAAAACTTAGTGAAGAGAAAATATCGCTAGAATCAAGCGAAGAAACGACATATATAAAAGAGATTAGTGGCAGAATAACTGGGAAAAGTGGAGAAAAAGCAGAAATTACTGCAACACCTAAAACGTTGGAAAGTGGCTCAAACCCTGAAGAAAAAATAACAGAAAGTAAATCTATAACTATAGAAATAAAAGAAAAGGAAGTAGAAGTACCCGTACCAGTAGCAACACCAGAGCCAACTACTCCTGCAACAACATCAAATCCTGAACCAGCAAAACCTACAGAAACAAAACCAGCAGAAACTAAAACAGAGACACCAAAGCCTGCCAATAATACATCAAAAACAACACCGAAGAAAACAGAACCAACACAACCGGCACCAGAGCCAGAAAAACCAGCACAAGAAATTATACCTGCTGAAGAAGATCAAGGAACACCATCAGAATTTGGAATTACAGAAATGCGTATTTATGGAGTAATGCCAGAGGGGGCTAAAGTAGAATTAGAATACACGCCACAATTTGATTTAAATCAACCAGTTTATTCATGCAAATTAACTAAAGAAATGGTAAACATAAATGTAGAAATACAAGCAAACGAATATAAAGATTTAGTTAAAGTGGAATCACCTGACGAAATAAAAGAGGGCGAGAACATAATAAGAATTTCTATGGATGATGGAAATGGAAGAAGCAAACAATATGTAATAAGAGCAATAAAAGAAGAATCAGAAAAAACAGAAGATGATTTGCTAAATGAGCAAAATGAAGAAAATACTGAAGAATTAGAAAATGTAAAACCAGTTAGAAAGAAGTCACAATATATGCTAATTAATGTACGTGATTTCCTTTGGGTAATATTATGGATTGTAATTTTCGAAAATTCACTTATTGCTTTAATCTATTTATTGGTTAAAAGAATCAAAAATAACAAAAGTGGATTTAAAAAAGAGAAAAAATCAAAGAATAAAGATAAATTCAATTATGGAGACTCAGGAAATTTATTCTAATTAAAAAGAAACTAAATTAAACTCCTTTCATAGTATGTTATGAAAGGAGTTTTTTATTATGGATTACGAATTAATGCAAAATGGTATAGTAAAAATAGGTGATAAGGCTCCAAATTTTGAAGCAACAACTACAATAGGAAATATAAATTTAGAAGACTATAAAGGAAAGTGGATAATACTTTTTTCTTATCCAGGAGATTTTAATGCAATATGTACAAAAGAAATAATAGAATTTACAATGGAAAGTGGTATAAGAGAGGATATTTTAATTTTAGGTTTAAGCATAGATAGTATTAATTCACATTATGCTTGGATAAATGAGATATATCAAAAAACAGGAATAAAAGTTTCTTTCCCATTAATAGCAGACAGAAGTTCGGCTATTGGAAGAAAGTATGGAATGATATCTTCAAATATAAATAATTGTGAAACAACAAGAAATGTGTACATAATAGATAAGAATTTAACGATTAGAGCAATATTAATGTATCCGCCGGAAATTCAACGAAGTGTAAATGAGATATTCAGAATATTTGAAGAGTTGAAAGCTTTGCAAAAATAAATGCAAAGCCTTTGCAGTAAAAAATGAAAAAGTGTTCATATTATTGCAAATGCTCACAAGAATTCACAAAAATTTCAAAAATAAATTTACAAACTCAACATAATATGATATAATTACGTAGTCATTGCAAATAAAAAATGCAAAATATAAGTAGAAGGTGTGAATTTTATGGGTGATCATGTCGTAACATTATGGACCTGGAATTTAGGAGGATTCGAAATTCCAATCACAAACGTAGTTGTAATGTCTTGGATTGCAATGGGCGTTATCATTCTATGGGCATTTTTATCTACCAGAAAACTTAGACAAGTACCAAGAGGTTTGCAAAATTCAGCTGAAATAGTTGTTGAAACACTTAATAATTTTGCTGAAAACAACATACACCATGGAAAAAGTTTTGCACCATATTTAGGTACAATAGGTTTGTTTTTAGCAATCTCTAATACAATTGGAGCATTGTTCATGACAAAACTTACAAATGGAATTATATGCCCACCAACAAGAACTATGGCTGTACCAGTAGCACTAGCAATTATGACAATTGTTATAGCAATTGGAGCAGGCATAAAAAGAAAAGGTATAATAGGATTCATAAAGAGATTATTCAAACCAATGGCAATTATGTTCCCATTTAACCTATTAGAGTTCATAATCAAACCATTATCATTAAGTATGCGTCTTTTCGGTAATGTCTTTGGAGCATATGTAGCAATGGAATTATTGTTAGATGCAATTCCTTGGGGATTACCAGCAGTAGCATGTTTATACTTTGATTTGTTTGATGGAGGACTTCAAACATATGTATTCGTTCTTTTAACTACATTGTATATTTCTGAAGAAGTAGAAATAGAGGAAGAAGAACCTGAAAAAAAACCATTTTTTGAGGAGGTGAGCGCATGAACACAGCAGTATTAGCAGCAGCTATAGCCGTATTAACAGGTATTGGTGCTGGAATAGGAATAGGAATTGCAACAGGTAAAGCAGCAGAAGCAACAGCAAGACAACCAGAGATGGCTAGCAAAATACAAACATTATTATTATTAGGTGCAGCTCTTTCAGAAGCAACAGCTATTTATGGATTAGTTATAGCATTAATGGCTATAGGTAAATAGATTATAAATGAGGATTAGTATCATAATTAGAGTTAATCTTAATGATACTAATCTTAAGTTGCATAAAATAATAATAATGGGAGTGAGAGATAAATGGAATTAAATAATGAATTTTTTGTCACATTGGGAATTACCGTTTTAAATATCGTTGTTTTATTCGTAGTTTTAAGATTACTTCTATTTAAACCAGTTACAAAACATATAGATAATCGTAATAAAAAAATAGAGGATGCACTTAAAGCAGCAGAAGAGTCACAAAAAATGGTAAGACAGATGAAAGTTGAATATGACGAAAAAATAAAAGAGGCTAAAGAAGAAGGCCAAAAAGTCATAGAAATGTATAGAGGAATGGCAGAAAAAGAATATAATGGAATTATAGATTCAGCTAAAGCAGAAGCTGATCAAATAATTGAAAATGCTAAGACAGAATTAAAAGTTGAAAAAGAACAACTTATTACAAGCATGAAAGAAGAATTAGCAGAATTAGTATTTGCTGCCAGTGAAAAGGTATTAAAGAAAAATATTGATGATGACACAAATAGAAAACTTATTTCTGAATTTATAAATGAAAAAAGCGTGTCATAAAGAAAGATGGTGTATTTAGAATATGGCTATGAACACAAGTAGACAAGTTGTTCGGAACACTATTTGCTTTATCTGAAAATTTTGAAGAATCTTTAAATTATCAAAAGGGATTAAAAGCTATTTCTGATTTATTTGCTTCTAATCAAGAATTCAAAAATATGTTATTAAATCCTAGTTTCAAAGATAATGAGAAACTAGATGTAATAAAAGAAATAATACCAGAATACTACAAAGATGCAAAGTTTGCAGAATGGTTAACTGAATTAGTTAGAAGAAACAGAATAGGCGAAATAGAAGAAATCTCTGATGAATATTCAAGATTAAACAATTCTTTAAATGAAAAAGTAGCAGAAGTAAAAGAAAAATTCCCAGAGTATGGAAAAAATAGTTCATTCACCAACTTTCTAACAGAACTTTTAAGAAAAGATAAAGTTGAACAAATTGAAAGTATGGAAGGAAATACATCAGGAAAATCTTCAAATAAAGAATTAAAAATAAAAATTATAGTAGCAAGCGAATTAAGTGATGAACAATTAAAAGGCATTGTAAATAAATTTAAAGACATGTATAAAGCAGAGACAGTACAATATACAATAGAAATAGATAAAAGTATAATTGGCGGAATTAAAGTTTGTGTTGGTAACACAATTTATGATAACACAATAGATACTCGATTAAGACAGATATTCTAATCTCGCTTAAGATATAATCTTTTAGAAGGAGGAAATAGAGTGTTAGTAAAACCTGAAGAAATTAGTAGTATTATCAGAAAGAAAATAGATAATTACGAAGAAAAAATGCAAGTTGATGAAGTCGGATATGTTATTCAAGCTAGTGACGGTATTGCCAAAGTTCATGGAATTGAGAATTGCATGAGTGGCGAGCTTATAGACTTTGGGGATAACATTTTTGGTATGGCTTTAAACCTTGAGAAAGAATGTGTTGGATGCGTTCTTTTAGGAGGAGAAACAGAAGTAAAAGAAGGAACAATGGCTAAAAGAACAGGAAAAACAGTTACTATAGGTGTTGGAGACGACATTATTGGTAGAGTTGTTAATCCATTAGGAGAGCCATTGGATGGAAAAGAGCCTTATAAAATTGACGCTTACAGGGATGTTGAATTCTTGGCACCAGGTGTTATGTCAAGAGAGTCTGTAAATCAACCACTTCAAACAGGAATTTTGGCAATAGACGCTATGGTTCCAATAGGAAGAGGACAAAGAGAGTTAATTATAGGTGATAGACAAACAGGAAAAACAGCTATAGCAATAGATACAATATTAAACCAAAAAGATCAAGATGTAATATGCATATATGTTGCAATTGGTCAAAAAGGTTCATCTGTTGCAAGTATAGTTGATACATTAAGAAAGAACGGGGCAATGGATTATACAGTTGTTGTATCATCTACAGCAAGTGAACTAGCTCCAGTACAATATATTGCACCATATGCAGGTTGTGCAATAGCAGAATATTTTATGTATGAAAAACATAAAGATGTTTTAATAGTTTATGATGATTTATCTAAACATGCTCAAGCATATAGAGCAATGTCTCTTATATTAAGAAGACCACCAGGACGTGAAGCATATCCAGGTGACGTATTCTATTTACATTCTAGACTATTAGAGCGTGCTGCAAAATTAGATAAAGAACATGGAGGCGGTTCTATAACTGCACTTCCAATTATAGAAACACTTGGAGGAGATGTTTCAGCGTATATTCCTACAAACGTTATTTCTATAACAGACGGACAAATTTATCTAGAGAGCGAATTATTCTTCGCAGGTCAAAGACCAGCTGTTAACGCAGGTCTATCTGTATCTCGTGTTGGTGGTTCTGCTCAAACTAAGGCTATTAAAAAGCTAGCAGGAACTCTAAGACTAGATTTAACACAATATAGAGAACTTGCATCATTTGCTCAATTTGGTTCAGAGCTTGACCAAGCTACAACAAACAAGTTAGCACAAGGTGAAAGAGCTCTAGAAGCAATAAAACAACAACAATATAAAACATTGTCTATGGAAAAACAAGTTGTTATTCTTTATGCTTTAACACAAGGATATTTAGTAACAGTAGACAAGAAAAATGTTGGAAGATTCAATGATGAATTAGTACAATTTGTTGAAGAAAAATATCCAGACTTATTAAAAGAAATAGCAGAAAAGAAAGTTCTAGAAGATGGAATAAAAGAAAATTTAGATAAGGTAATAAAAGAATTTTTAGAATTATTTAATGCCTAATAATAATTTTTAAAGAATGGAGTGAGCGATTTGGCTAATACCCGTGAAATTAGACTTAAAATAAAAGCTACAGGTGAAACAAAAAAGATTACAAAAGCTATGAAAATGATGGCTGCTGTAAAATTAAGAAAAGCCCGTGAAGCTCATAATGCAACATTACCATTTTTTCAACATATACAAGAAACTATGATTGATATTTTGGAACGTATACCAGAAGAATTCAATACAGGATTCTTTGATAAGCGTGAAGACAAACCAAATAGAAAAATAGGATATATTGTAATTACATCAGACCGTGGACTTACAGGAAGCTATAATCATAATGTTATTAAACTTGCAAAAGGAATAATAGATAAAAAAAATAGCGTTGTATTTCCAATAGGTGCTATGATACAAAATGCTATGATTAAAGATGGATATAATGTTGTAACAGATTTAGGTATTACTTCTTATGAAGTAGATACAATTACAGCTGCGAGAATAGCAAATCATATGATTAAACTATTCCAAGATGAAACTATAGATGAGTTAAAATTTATATATACAGATATGAAATCAGCTATGACAGTTAAACCAAATGTATTACACTTATTACCATTAGATAGAGCAGCGTTCGAAAGACCAGTAAGTAATAAAAATAATTTTACTTTGGAACTTGAACCTTCTCCACAGGTCGTATTTGATGTATTAGCAAGCAAATATGTAAAAGGTGTTTTATATGGTGGTATGATAGAATCATTTGTTTCTGAACAATTAGCACGTATGAACGCTATGGATAGCGCTACGACAAATGCTGAAAAAGTTATAGAACAATTAACAAGAAATTATAATAGAGTAAGACAATCAAGTATTACTCAAGAAATAACAGAAATTATAGCTGGTATGTCTAATGTATAAAAGGTTATAATAATACCAGAAAGGGTGAAAATATAGTGAATGAAGGAAAAATTACACAAATAATGGGTGCGGTTTTAGATATACAATTCGAAAAAGGACAATTACCCAACCTTTATAATGCAATTGAAATTCCTTTAAACGGAAAAACTCTTATTGCTGAAGTTATGCAACATATGGGAGACAGCATGGTTAGATGCGTTGCTATGGCTTCAACAGATGGACTTCAAAGAGGAACAACAGCAATAGATACCGGTGCTCCAATTAAAGCACCAGTAGGAGATGAAGTATTAGGTAGAGTTTTCAATGTTTTAGGTGATTGCATTGATGGTGGAGAAGAAGTAAAAGCCAAAGAAAAATGGCCTATACATAGAAGCGCTCCAGAATTTGTAGAGCAAAAACCAGTTACAGAAATGTTTGAAACAGGAATTAAAGTAATAGATTTATTAGCACCATATGCAAAAGGTGGTAAAGTAGGTCTATTTGGAGGTGCTGGTGTTGGAAAAACAGTACTTATCCAAGAGCTAATAAGAAATATAGCAACAGAGCATGGTGGATATTCAATATTCACTGGTGTTGGAGAGCGTTCAAGAGAAGGAAACGACTTAATAGGAGAAATGAAAGAATCTGGAGTTATTAACAAAACAGCTTTAGTGTTCGGTCAAATGAATGAACCACCAGGAGCAAGAATGAGAGTTGCTTTAACAGGTCTTACAATGGCAGAATACTTTAGAGATGTTGAACGTCAAGACGTATTATTATTCATTGATAACATATTCAGATTTGTTCAAGCAGGTTCAGAGGTTTCAGCATTATTAGGAAGAATACCATCTGCCGTTGGATACCAACCAACACTTGCTACAGACGTAGGTGCTTTACAAGAAAGAATTTCTTCTACAAGAAATGGATCTATTACATCTGTACAAGCTGTATATGTCCCAGCAGATGATTATACAGACCCTGCACCAGCTACAACATTTGCCCACTTGGATACAATCATTGCATTGTCAAGAGCAATATCAGAGCTAGGTATTTACCCAGCTGTTGATCCACTAGAATCTTCTTCAAGAATTCTAGAACCAGGTGTAGTTGGAAAAGAACATTATGAAACAGCTAGAAAAGTACAAGAAATATTACAAAAATATAAAGAATTACAAGATATTATCGCAATTCTTGGTATGGATGAATTAAGTGATGAAGATAGAAGCTTAGTTTATAGAGCAAGAAAAATTCAAAAATTCTTGTCTCAACCATTTTTTGTTGCTGAGCAATTCACAGGTCAAGAAGGAAGATATGTACCTGTAAAGGAGACTATAAAAGGTTTCCAAGAAATTATATCTGGAGCATTAGATGATTTACCAGAAGACGCATTCTACATGGTTGGAACAATTGAAGAGGCTAAAGAAAAAGCCAAAAAAATAATGGGAAACTAGTTAAAAGTAGGTGAGTTTATGGCAACATTATTTAAATTTGAAGTTGTTGCACCGAAACGTATTTTCTATTCAGATGAAGTTGAAATGATTACTTTTAATACTGAAAATGGAGAAATGGGTGTAATGGCAGGACATGTTCCAATGTTAATTGCACATAAACCATGTGTATTAACAATGAGCAAAAACGGAGAAAAGAAATATGCTTTTATAAGTGAGGGATTCATAGAAGTAACCAAAGAAAAGGTTACAGCAATTGTAGATAATGCTCAATGGGCAGAAGAAATAGATGTTGAGAGAGCAATGAGAGATAAGAAATGGGCAGAGGAACAATTGATTAATGCTAAAGAAGACTTACAGATGAAAGCACAATTACAAGCTTCAATTGAAAGAGCTGCAAGTAGAATTAAAACTGCAAGAACATTAAGACAATAATATATAAAAGGTCATGTGAATTAAGATAGCTTAGTTCACATGATTTTTTTGTTTTTATTACGAAAATATATTTACAAATTTTAAAATTAAGTATATTATAGAAAAGAACTTTTTATTAAAAATCAAGATTAACATATCATAAAGGTCCGCCCAATCTTAGCCGGCATTGGATGTTTAAGTATTCGAAAGAAAAATGCAATGCCTACGTTGGGCTATTTTGTGCCAAAATAAAATAAGGAGATAACTTTAAAAACTGACATCACTAGCTCATAAGTAGGGGACATTTCTTATCATAAGAGGAATGACCATAGGAAAAGAAGTGTCCTAGGCTTGGAAAGAAGTATCCCCTTACAAATAGGAGGAATTAAAATGAGTGAAGAACATAAGCAAATTGAAGAATTGGAAGGATTTAAGAATTTAAGAATTGTAGATAATTTTTATCAAACATCTAGCTTTTTTCCTATGCCAACTTGTGAAATAGCAACTTTAAGTGAAAATGGATTAACTAATATTGGTTCATATTCATTATGCTTTCCATATTATATAGCTGGAAAAGACTATTATGCAATGCTACTATGTTGTAGAAATAGCTCTAATACAGCACAAAATATTTTAAGAAATGGAAAGTGTGCTATAAACTTTATACCAGATAAAAGAAAGTATTTTAAAGAGGCGGTAAGACTGGGCTTTCCTGGTGAAACTACTGAAGAAAAAATGAAAGATACTATTTTTACTTTAGTAGATGGAAAAAGAGCAAGAGAAAATCCAAATGAAACTTATCCTAAAATTGTAAAAGAGGCATTTCAAGTATTTGAGTGTACATGGGTAAGAGAATTGGATAATGCGCAAGATGATAAAGTTCAAGAAGAATATTTGCCACCATACCATAATTTTAATGGTATAACTAGCAAATTTGGTGCACACTTCATATTAAAAGTAGATAATATTTTAATGAAAGAGAAATACTATAATTCTATAATAAATGGAGTTACATCAAACGGCTTCCCATCTGTACCAGTTGATTATGGCTATAGAGATAGCAAGAATTTTTGGTATACAAAATTTAAAAATCCTATTTCAGAACCAATTCCAGAAAACAAAGGAATTAGCCTAGATTCTGTAAAATATGCTGCATCTAGAATTGACCCAGAAATCAAATTTACAGATGAAGCATGTATGAGATTTGTAAAAGTACCAAGAGTATTTCTAAATACAGTGTTAAAAGGTTGTGTGTCTTGGGCAAAAGAAAATAATGTTACATTAATTACAGAAAAAGAAGTTGATATTATAAACGATAAAAGAAACAAAGAAAAGAATAAGAGGTAATAATGAAAGTAGAAAAAAAAATATTAATTATAGTATTAGTTATTATATTAATTGCTCTTGTTTCTGGAATAATATATGTAAAGCGAAATCCAACGATTGCAGTGGTTTGTTATCATAATATTGCTACAGCAGAAGAAAAGGAGAAGTTTCCAGATGAAAAAGATTGGATAATTACTGTAGATAATTTTGAAGAACATTTAAAATATTTAAAAAATCATGGATATAAAACTCTTACAACTGAAGAATTCTACAATTGGAAACAGGGGAAAATAGATTTGCCATATAAAAGTATTTTAATAACATTTGACGATGGATTTTTATCTAATGCACATTATGCATTTCCACTTCTTAAAAAATATAATATGAATGCAACAGTATTTGTTATTGGAGAATTTATTGATAATTCTAAAGAAACAGGATGGACAGGAAATGTAAAAACATATATGAGCAAAGAAGTATTAGAAAAAGTAAAAGAAGAATATCCAAATATTGAAATATGTTCACACTCATATGGATTACACAAAGATGGAGCAATAGAGCAAAGCGTAGAAATATTAAAAGATGATGTAAAAAAATTTAATACTAGTATAAAAGAAACAGATGTATATTGTTATCCTTTTGGAAAATTTAATGATAATATGATACAAGCACTAAAAGAAGAAAAGATTAAAATGGCTTTTATATATGGACCAACCAAAAAGGAGTATAGAAAAGCATCAAGAGAAGATGATAATTATATTATTCCAAGACTTAATACGTCTCATGGGATGGAGGTTTGGAAAATGGCTTTGAGGTTATTACTTCCATTTTAAATTTTATATATTAATTGTTGTATAAAAACATAAAAAAGAGGGAAATAAAAAATGAACTTAGAAAAAATATTTTTTGAAACAGAAGATAAAGCAGAATTAGTAGGATTATTGCATACAAATAATAATAGTAAGAAAGTAGTA
This sequence comes from Clostridia bacterium, assembly GCA_017469445.1. Lineage (GTDB taxonomy): Bacteria > Bacillota > Clostridia > TANB77 > CAG-508 > UMGS1864. The sequence goes on along the minus strand of JAFUGK010000014.1, from coordinate 194,176 downwards.
ATATCTATACATGGTATGACAAGCAATTGCTTAAGAAGAAGGGATGATATAGTAGCAAAAACTATGCTTGAAAACGGAATAGATTATTTTACATTTAATAATAGGGGACATGATGTAATATCATATTTTACTACATTTAAAACTGGAACATATACAAAAGAAAAAGCAGGAACAGCTTACGAAAATATTGAAGATTCATATTATGATATAAAAGCAGCAATAGATGAGATGATAAGACATAATTATGAAGAAATATATTTACAAGGTCATAGTTTAGGATGTACAAAAATTGTATATACGTATAACAAATTAAAAAATAACAATGAAAAGGAATACTTAAATAAAATCAAATCAGTAATTTTACTTTCCTTAATAGATATACCAAGAGTTCAAAAAGTATATTTAGGAGAAAGATTTGATGAGGTTTTAGAATATGCTTTAGAGAAAAAAGAACAAGGAAAAGCAGATGAATTAATGCCACTAGATAGCTTTATACATCCAATGAGTGTTAGAACATATTTAAAATACTTTAATAATGAATTTAACCCAATAGATTTTGCTAGATATTGGGACGAAGAATATGAATATCCAGAGCTTAATAACATACAAATACCTCTATTTATGAGATGGGGAGATACTTTTGAAATGATAGAACAAAAAGCTTCAAAATTAGTTGAAATAGTGAAAAACAAAGTAAATAATAAAAAATTAGATATAGGATATATACCAGGTGCAAACCATGGATATGCAGAACATGAACAAGAACTAGCAGATGAAATAGTTGAATTTTTACAGGGCAAATAATAATGCTTTTGGGGACACCTACCGAAAACAGCTTGGAAAATCCAATCTGTTTTCGGTAGGTGTCCCCAAAAGCATCCCAAAAAGCAGGTGTAACCATTTTAATATAATCGAATAAAATATACCGGAGGAAAAAATGTTTGATTTTATATTATTCGGTATATTATGGGTGCTTGCTATTTATGGATTTATAGAAATAATAAAAACTATATATTTTACATTTATAAATACAAAATGTAGAAACAATGGAATTTATCTTATTCTGGCTGTTAAAAACCAAGAAGAAAAAATAGAAGGTGTTTTACGAAGTTTACTTTTCAGATTTATATATGGAAAAGAAGAAAATATAGATAATATCATAGTAGCAGATTTAGGATCAACAGATGATACTGTAGCAATACTTAGTAAAATAAAGAAAGATTATGAAATGATAGAAGTATTAAGTTGGAAGGAATGCAAAGAAGTGATTGAAAAAATTAATAATAAATGATATAACTAATAAAAAGAAAATCGAAAAGAGGAATTAGATGGAATTAAAAGGGCAAGTTGGAGAATTTATATATCAAAATGAAGTAAATGGATATAGTATTTGTGAATTTTATATAAATGACGAAGAATTAATTACAGCTGTAGGATATTTGCCATTTATAAATGTTGGAGATACATTAAAAATAACAGGGAATTATGTTGTACATAAAGAATATGGAGAGCAATTTAAAATAGAAACTTTTGAAAAATGTATGCCAGAAACTTTAGATGGCTTAGAAAGATACTTAGCAGGTGGTGTAATAAAAGGAGTAGGACCAGCAACTGCAAAAAAAATAGTATCAACTTTTGGAAAAGAAACTTTAGAAATACTTCGTGAAAACCCTAATAGACTTTGCCAAATTAAAGGAATTACGTATGAAAGAGCAGAAGATATAGTTGCGGAATTTAATGAAAAATGGGAATTATGGCAAATAGTAGGATTTTTAGAGCAATTTGGAATAAGTGCTTCGAGTTGCAAAAAAGTATATGACGAACTAGGTACAAATGCAGTAGAAAAAATAAAAGAAAACCCATACATATTAGTAGATATAACATATGGAGTAGATTTTAAGAAAATAGATAAAATGGCACTTGAAATAGGTATAGATATAAACAGCTCTAGTAGAATCGGAAGCGCAATAAAGTATGCCTTAAATTTAATTGGAAATAATGGGCATACCTGTGCATTAAAAGAAAATTTAATTGTATTTGTTATGGATTTAACGGGAGTCAGCAAAGAAAGTGTAGAAGAAGCAATAATCAATTTAAAAGCAAAAAAACAAATTGTAGAAGAAATACGAGAAGAATATACATGGATGTATTTATATACTGCATATACTGCAGAAGAAAACATTGCAGAAAAACTATTAAGACTTCAAAAATCTAAGAATACCAAAAAAATACAAAATATAAAAGCAGAAATTTTAAAACAAGAAAAAGCATTAGATATAATACTTTCAGAGGAACAAAAAGAAGCAATAGAGCTTGTAAATGATAATAATGTTTGTATTATAACAGGTGGACCTGGAACAGGAAAAACTACTATAATAAAAAACATAATTGAAATATATAAAGCACAGAACAAAAAGGCGGTACTTTGTGCACCAACGGGACGAGCTGCAAAAAGAATGCAAGAAACAACAGGTGAAGAAGCTAAAACTATACATAGACTTTTAGAAATTGGAAAACTAGAAGAAGACAGAAATATGATAGAATATGATGTAGCACCAATAGATGCAGACATAATTATAATAGATGAAATGTCTATGGTAGATGTATATATAATGAATTATCTAATGAAAGCTATTTATTTAGGAACAAAACTAATACTAGTTGGAGACGAAAATCAGCTTCCATCTGTAGGACCAGGATCTGTACTTAAAGATATAATTGCATCAGAAAAAATTCCAACTGTAAGTTTAAAGAAAATATTTAGGCAAGCTGCTAAAAGCCAAATTGTAGTAAACGCACATAATGTAAATAATGGAACAACATTTATAGGAAGAGAAAAAAGTGAAGAAGAACAGGAAGACTTTTTCTATATAAACAATCCTATTCAAGAAAGCATATTAGAAACAGTTATTTCACTATCTACAGGAAGATTAAAAAAATATGGTAATTATGATTTCTTTGAAAATATACAAGTATTAACACCAACCAAAAAAGGAATGCTAGGAACAAAAGAATTAAATAAAAAGCTTCAATCTGCATTAAATCCAGAAAGTGATTTGAAAAACGAAAAAGCGTATGGAGAAACAATGTATAGAGAAGGCGACAGAGTAATGCAAATTAAGAATAACTATGATATATATTGGGAGAAAAATGCAGAAAAATATGAAACAGGTGTAGGAATTTTTAATGGAGAAATAGGAAAAATAGTAGAAATAAACCATAAAGAAAAATATGTAAAAATAGAGTTTGATGATGAAAAACAAGCTATGTATAGTTATAGCGAGTTAGACCAAATAGAACATGCATATGCAATAACAATACATAAATCTCAAGGAAGCGAATTTGATGTTGTAATATTAGTATTACCAAAAGCATACCAAATGTTACTTACACGTAATTTGCTTTATACAGCTTTGACTAGAGCAAAAAAACTACTAATAGTTATAGGGGGAAAAGATACTGTAAACTTTATGGTACAAAATGCTGATATAAAAGAAAGAAATACAGGATTAGAATATAAATTAAGAAATAATTTAATGAATAATTTTTAAAATTTATTGGGGGCAGAAAGGAATTTTATGCTAGAAAAAATATTAGAATTTATTTTTCCAAATGTTTGTGGTATTTGCGGAAAAATAAATAAAAATAGTTTATGCCCTAAATGTAATATTAAATTAAAAGAAATTACAAAAGCTGAAATAAGAAAGATATCCAATAAGAATTTTGCGTATCATGCATATATGTTTGAGTATAAAGGAATGATAAGAGATAAAATAATTGACTATAAATTTAATGATAAAGCATACCTATATAGGACTTTTGCGGAGATTATAATTAAAAATAAAAAAATATGTAGATTTATAAAAAAATATGATATAATAACTTCAGTTCCGATACACAAAAAAAGAAAAAAAGAAAGAGGATATAACCAAAGTGGACTTTTATGCTCTTATCTAGCACGAGAACTTGAAATACAAGAAGTGAAAAATTCATTAGAAAAAACAAAATATAATGTCGCACAAATGAATTTAAATAAGGCAGATAGAATAAATAATGTAAAAAATGTATATATGGTTAAAAATGCAGAAAAAATAAATAATAAAAAAGTTCTACTTATAGACGATATATATACAACAGGAAGTACTGTAAATGAATGCTCTAAGGTGTTAAAACAAGCGGGAGCATTAGAAGTAGCAGTTTTAACAATAGCAAAAGATTAAAAGGAGGAAAAGATAAAGTGGAGGATTTAGTAGAAAGCATATTAGATTATGTAAGAGCTGAATATACAGATTATGCAATAATGATTAATGGTGAGTGGGGAAGCGGAAAAACATACTTTTGGAACAATAAAATTAGAAATAAAATAGAATCATTAGAATTAAATGGAAAACAATATACAACAATATATATGTCACTTTATGGAATATCAAACCTTGAAGATATAAGCAAAAAAATATTTATTGAAACAACACAATTAATGGATAAGAATTTAAAAAAATATATGAATGCACATAACCAAACAACAATACCAGAATATGCAAAAACAGGATTGGATATGGCAAACTTCTTTGGCGTAACACAAAATGGAGATAGAATAGATTATGCTAATTTCTTCTCTACTGATGATAAAGTTCTTTGCTTTGATGACTTGGAGAGGGCAAATGTAGACGTTATAGATATACTAGGATATATAAATAATTTTGTTGAACATGACCATATTAAAACAATAATAATATGTAATGAAAAAGAATTATCTACAAAATTAAAAAGTAGTAACTTAGAAATGAAAACATTTATTGCAACTTATCTATTAGATAAAGAAGGCGATTTAGCAAAAACAGATAAGCCAATGGTTGAAAAAATACGAGATAAAATAGAATATGTTTTCGACAAAGCAAATGATTATGAAAGAATAAAAGAAAAGCTTATAGGTGAAACTTTTGAATATGCTCCAGAATTTACGTATATAATAAATGGATTGTTAATGCGATACGAAGTAAATCCAGATTTAATAAGGTTTTTACGAGAAAATGTTCAGTTAATTCTTTCTACTTTTAACAAGAGTGGAACAAGAAACTTAAGAATTTTAAAACATGCATTAAATGATTTTAGAAAAATATTCGAAATGGTAAATAAATATTATCCAAATACAAACTTAAAAGTATTGAAAACAATGCTAATATTTACAATAGCTGTATCTTTTGAGATTAAAGCAGGTAAAATAACAAAAGATAAATTTGTAAACATTGAGAATAACGAGGAGTATAAAGCAATATTAGTTTCATCAAGGGTTTTAATGGATAATAGACAATTTTATATAAAAGAATTTGATAATAATTACTATTACAATTTCAAAGCTGAATATAGATTCTTTAAATTTATCGAAATATATGTGCGTACAAGAATATTTGATATGAAAACTTTCAAAAATGATATGGAAGTTATTATAAATACAATAGATACAGAAAAATTACCTGGATATAAGCGCTTGCTTACTGAAGAATATTGGAAAATTGCAGATGATCAATTTGAAGGCGTAATAGATGAAGTAATGGAAACTGTTAAAAATGGTCAAATAGAAGTTATAGACATGGTAAAACTATTTGTGTACTTCACATACTTTATAGATAAGAATTTAATTAAATATGATATGAGAACAGTTAAAACTACTTTTTTAAATGGAATGAATGTTGCGTCATTAACATCAACATATTGTGATAATGTAAATGAACAATTAGCACAAATAGGGCTAACAAATGTAACATCAGACATAAAAGAAATATTGGATCATTTTGAAATGATAAATCAAACTTTAAAAGACAAAATGTATAAAGAAAAAGCTGAAGATATATTCAAATGTATACCAATGAGAATGGAAACATTTTTTGCAAGATTTGACCAAGAATGTATGGATATACCAATATTTAAGTATTATGATGTATACCAAATGTTCCAAAGAATTTCATGTGCTAACAATGAAGATATTGTTACAATACGTGAGATGCTAATGAGAAGAGTAGAGAAGCACAAAAATGAAATAGAACCAGAAATGGAAAACATAAAGAAACTAAAAACTGTTGTAGATAACTATATTGAAGGAAAAGAAATTGGTATTAAAATTGTTATGTTAAAAGAACTTTCTAAAGATTTAGAAAAAATTTTGGCTAAGTACAATGTTGATGTACCATCAATAACACAAGTTGTAGAAGAAGTAGACTGATATAAATGTAGGGGCGTACATTGCTCGTTAAAAATAGCACAAAAGTCCGCCCAATCTTAGCCGGCGATGGGGTCATGCCGCATCGCCTACGTTGGGCTACAGTGTTACCTAAATAAGATAAGGAGATAACTTTGAAATATGACTTTTTCATGGAAAAACACAATTATTTTTCACTAATTTTAGTTATACATAAATTAATAAAAAACTATTGCAGAAAAAAATAAATAAATAAATATGTGTATAATGGAAAAAAATTGAGAAACATATTTTAAATAAGCAAACGCACAACAAAAGAAAGGAGATAAAAATGGATAAACAAAAAGAAAAAACAAAAATATTTAAACATAACTTAGGTATAACATTAATAGCACTTGTAATTACAATAATAGTGCTATTAATACTAGCAGGAGTAGCACTAGCTACATTAACGGGAAACACTAGCATAATAGATAATGCAAATAATGCAGTAGAAAGATATAACAAATCAGCAGATGAAGACCAAAAGGTATTAAACCAAGTAAAAGACTTATTTGCAAAATACATGGGAGGAGAACAAGCTGGAGGAACAGAAAATGATGATGACGATGATACACCACCAGCACAAACATACACAATAACATATAATGCAAATGGTGGAACAGGAATAATGAATTCAGAAACAGCATCAGCAACAGGAACAAATGGATTTACAGCACCAAGTGGGAAAGTATTTAGGGGATGGAATACGCTAGCCGATGGAAGTGGAACAAGTTATGCAGAAGGAGCAGAAGTTACATCAGATTTAACATTATATGCAATATGGGGAGTACCAGTAACAACATTAAGTACAGGACAAAATGCAAGTGTAGATGAAAATGGATATGCTACAGTAAACACAAGAATAGTAGCAGATGCAACCAATAACATACAAATAGTAATACCAATAGGATTTGCACCAGCAATATTAAATGGAAGCAATTCAACAACAAGTGCACCAGGCGAGGATGGAAGTGTAAAGAGTGTAATGCCAGCAGCCCAATGGAGTAGTATTACAGCAGCACAAATAAATGCAGGTGTAGTAGTAAAAAATGCAGCAGGGGAAGAATTTGTATGGGTACCAATACCAAGTTCAAGCAATTTTGCAAGAACGGCATGGACATGGACATATAAAAATAGTACAAAAACACAAACATTAGCAGATACATCAACAGAAAATGCATATTGGGAAGAAACAGGTACAACAGAATATACTAATATGGTAAGTAGTGTAAATACAAATAAAGGGTTCTATATATCACGTTATGAAGCTAGTCAAGGAACAGGCAATGTAGCACAAAGTAAAAGAGGAGAAACACAATGGGTAAGTATAGCGCAAAATAATTCAAGTAAAGATACAGATGCAATAAGAGCAAGTAGTGCAAATAGTATAGCAAATACACATTTAATGTATGGAATAGAATGGGATAGTGTACTAAGTTGGATAGAAGATACAACAGAGTTGTCAGCAACAGATAGTAGAAATTGGGGAAATCACTCTGATTCAATATCACCAGCAAACAATTCACCATGGGCATATAGAGAAAATCAAAATGTAGCAGCAAGTGAATATTGGAAAGCAAATAATATTTACGATTTAGCAGGAAATGTATCTGAATGGACCCAAGAAAAATATTCAACAGGAATCTATCGAGTTGAACGAGGTGAATCTTACGGCAACAGTGGTGGTTATTATCCAGTAGCTACTCGTGGCTATAATGATGAATCGAGAACAAACATCGCTAGCACACGGTTTTCGTTTCAGTTTTTACTTGTAGCAATGACCTCTGGTAGCGATACAGTATGAAGAGTAACGAACCAGAGTTTATAAATAAATAAGAATAGCAGGACAATGGATTTGCATGCTTAAGTGTAAAAAGCGAAAATTGGACACATACCAAAAACATGTTAGGAAATATTAACCAGATTTTGGGGTGTGTCCAATTTTTGGTCGAAAAACACAATTATTTTTCACCAAAGTATTGCTAAATCTAAAAAAATTTGATATACTATAACAGTTAAAATAAACACATAGGCTTAGCTAGGGTTTGTGCTTATATATAATAAGTGAGCTTTTAGCGAATTTAAAGGTCTATGGATGTATAACAAAAAGGGAGGAATTTTAAAATGGCAGTAGTAGCTATGAAACAACTTTTAGAAGCAGGTGTTCATTTTGGACATCAAACAAGAAGATGGGATCCTAAAATGGCTGAATACATATTTCAAGCTAGAAATGGAATCCATATTATCGATTTACAAAAAACATCAAAAAAATTAGACGAGGCTTATGCTTTTATAAAAGAGCAAGCTGAGGAAGGAAAGGATATTCTATTTGTAGGTACAAAGAAACAAGCACAAGAATGTGTTAAAGATGCAGCTTTAAGATGCAATATGTTCTATGTTGACCAAAGATGGTTAGGTGGAATGCTTACAAACTTTGATACTATTAGAAATAGAGTAGAAAGACTAAAAAAATTAGAAACAATGCAAGCAGATGGAACATTTGATATGTTACCTAAAAAAGAAGTAATTGTTTTAAAGAAAGAAATGGAAAAGTTAGAAAAGAACCTTGGTGGAATTAAAGAAATGACAAAATTACCAGGAGCACTTTTCATAGTTGATCCTAAAAAAGAAAGAATAGCAATATTAGAAGCTAGAAAATTACACATTCCAGTAGTAGGATTAGTTGATACAAACTGTAATCCAGAAGATGTTGACTATGCAATACCTGGAAATGATGATGCAATTCGTGCTGTTAAATTAATAGCAGATGTTATGGCAAATGCAGTTATTGAAGGAAGACAAGGTGAAGTTGTACAAGATACAACTATGGTAGAAGAAACTGCAGAACAACAAGAAGAAGTAGCTGAAGAACCTACAACAATTGAAGAAGTTGTAGCAAACGAAGAAGAATAATAAATATGTAGAGGGGGATTTACTTATGATTACAGCAGAACAAGTAAAATCTTTAAGAGAAAAAACAGGTGCAGGAATGATGGACTGCAAAAAAGTTTTAACAGAAACTGATGGAGATATGGAAAAAGCAATGGAACTTTTACGTGAAAGAGGAATTGCAAAAGCTGCAAAGAAATCTGATAGAATAGCAGCAGAAGGTTTAGTATATGCTCTAGTTTCTGATGATAAAAAAATAGGAGCAGTTGTTGAAGTTAATGCTGAAACAGACTTTGTCGCTAAAAACCAAGAATTTAGAGATTTTGTTGCAAATGTTGCAAAACAAGTTGTAGATAAAAATCCAGCAGATGTAGATGCTTTACTAGCACAAGAAGCTATATTTGAAGCTGGAAAAACAGTACAAGAAGTTTTAACAGATAAAATAGCAACAATCGGTGAAAATATGTCTATAAGAAGATTTGTTAGATATGAAAGCACAGGATTAGTTGGAAGCTATATACATGGAGATGGAAAAATAGGTGTATTAGTAGATATGCCTAAAGGAAATGATAACTTAGCTAAAGATATTTGTATGCAAATAGCAGCAGCAAGACCAGAATATTTAGATGAACAAGCAGTTCCTGCAGACGTACTAGCAAAAGAAATGGAAATATTAAAAGCACAAGCTATGAATGAAGGAAAACCTGCTGAAATAGCTGAAAAAATGGTTCAAGGTAGAATTGGAAAATTCTATGGAGAAATTTGTTTAGTAGATCAAGCTTTTGTTAAAAATCCAGATATTAAAGTAAAAGATTTATTAAAACAAGAAGATGGCGAAATTGTAAGATTTGTTAGAATGGAAAAAGGTGAAGGACTAGAAAAAAGAGAAGAAAACTTTGCTGAAGAAGTTATGAAACAAATTAAATAGTTTAACGAGGATGTTTTAAGGGACACCTACCAAAAACAGCTTGGATTTTTCCAAGCTGTTTTTGGTAGGTGTCCCTTAAAACATCCTCATGGCTTTTGTTAATATTTAAATTTTTATGTCTAAAATGTTACATTTTCTTTACATTTTTGTAAAGGAAGAATATTCTATTGACTTAATATTTATAACAATGGTATACTCTAATTATGAAAAATTACATATTTCGATAAATTAGGAGGATACAATGAGAAAAAAGGCTAGTATTTTTATGAAAAATATAGCAATAGTTCTAGTTTTAATTCTAATAATGTCAATTATGCTTCCTATTATTTCTTATGGAAGTCAATATAGAGAAAATACTAATTTAGATAATATAGATGAATCAAGATATCCAGGATATAAAGCTCTACTAAAAAATTTAAAGGCTGCACATTCTAGCTGGAATTTTACACTTTTTTATACAGGTTTAAATTGGAATGATGTTATATATAACGAAATGCTAAATCATGGAGATAACTTAATTGAAGGAAAGTCTGGGGCATGGTTATGTACAGAAGCATCTTGCTTAAATGATGATGGTACACCAAGAGTATACGAAGGAAGCGATTGGCATTGCCCATCTATAAAAGCAATTAGTTATTATATAGATCCAAGAAATTTCTTATATGAAAACCAAATTTTCCAATTTGAAAGATTATCTTATACAGATGATTTGTATACAGAGACAGGAATTGAAAAAATACTAGCAGGAACATTTATGGCAAATACTTCACCAAGAAGTTATTATAATAATGCAAACTATACAGATAGTACATTTGCTCAAATAATTAATGAGGCAGGAATAACTAAAAGAGTAAGCCCATATCATTTGGCTGCAAGAATAAGACAAGAAATTGTAATACAAGGTGGAGGCCCAAGCAATTCTGCAACAGGAAATGTTGATGGATATAAAGGATTATATAACTTTTTTAATATTGGAGCATCAACAGGGCAAGGAGCAATTACAAGAGGTTTAAAATATGCAAATGACCACGGCTGGACAAGCCCAGAGGCTGCTATAAAAGGTGGAGCTGAAATAATTGCATCATCATACATATCTAAGGGACAGGATACATTATATTTAGAAAAATTTAATGTAAGCCAAGAAAGTGGTTCACTATATAGGCATCAATATCAAGCAAATATTCAAGCAGCAGAATCAGAGGGAAAGTCAATATATAGATCATATAATTCTTTAGGAGTTTTAGATAATAATTATAATTTTATTATTCCAGTGTATGAAAATATGCCATATTATCCATGTGCTATGCCAACTACAGTAAGTAGAATAGTAACAGATAATATTATTATAAAATCAGGACATACAGATATAAATATTAGAAAGGATAAAACTACAAATTCTGAAGCAATTGCTAAAGTAAATGGAGGAGATATTTTACTTAGAATTGAGCAAGGCTTAGAGCAGGTAAATGGATATGTTTGGGATAAAGTTGTTTTGCCTAATGGAACAATAGGATATATTTCAAATCAATTTGTAGAAAAAATTAATGATGTTATTACATGCAATGAGGTAGCATATACAAATGCTATAACTAATTTAAGAAATGGTCCAGGTAGTTCTCAAACTGAAATTGTAAAAAATATTGCAATAGGAGAGCAATTAACAATAATAGACAAGGCAAAATATACATTAGATGGATATACATGGGACAGGGTTAAATTACCAGATGGAGTGCAGGGCTATATAATTTCAGTAGCTCTTGTAAATGAAATTAAGAGTTATGAGGGCGATATTGTAAAAGTAATAACACAAAATTATCCATTATCATTAAGAGAAGAACCAGGTACAGATAAAAATATTTTATGCAAGATACCAAAAGGCGCATTAGCAATTAGACTAGAAGAAAATGTTTCAAATGCAAATGGAGTGCAGTGGTCAAAAGTAAAAACATTTGATGGAGTTGTTGGATATGCATCATCAGAATATTTACAACTAGTAAAGAAAAAAGAAGAACCTAAGCCAAATACTGATATGATAGCGATTGATGCAGAAAATAAAATTATTAAATGTGAACCAACGGCAAAAGTAAGCGATTTGATAGCTAAAAGTGAAAATGCTATTGCAAAAGATAAAGATGGAAATAAAATTGAAGATTCTACAAAATTACTGGCAACAGGGAATAAAGTTTTAATTGATGAAGTAGAATATGTAGTAATAAAACTAGGAGATGCTGATGGGGATGGCACAATAGATTCATCAGATTTATTAAAAATAGTAAAACATTTAAAAGGTATTAAGCTTATTGAAATAGAAAAATCTGGAGATGCTAATAATGATGGTATGGTAGATTCTGCTGATTTACTAAGAATAGTAAAATACCTTAAAGGAACAGCTACTATAACAATATAAAATAGGTTATAGTGTAGAAAGGATGTTATTAATGAAAAAATCAATAAAAATATTATTATTTACTTTACTTATTTTACTTGCATTTGGAATAACAAATGTAAAAGCTGCAACAGCCAATATAAGTGCAAATAAAACTAGTGTAAATGTTGGAGAAAGTGTAACAATAACAGTTAATATAAATGCAGCAGCTTGGGATGTAAAAGTAAATGGAAGTGGTATAACAGATTCAATAGTAGGTTATAATGGGGATGCTGAAAATCAAAAAACAACAAAAACATATTCACTAGATACATCTAGTGCAGGAACTTATGTAGTTAAAATTTCTGGAAATGTAACAGATGCAAATGAAACAAAAGCATATCCAGATCAATCTGTAACTGTTACAGTAAATAAACCAGTTGAAAAGCCAGCAGAAGAACCAAAACCAGCAGAAGAAAAACCAGATACTTCCACAACAACAGAGAAACCAGCTGAAAATAAACCAACAACACAAGAGCCTAAAGAATCTTCTAAATCAAGTAATAATAAATTAAAAATGCTAGGAATTAGACCAAATGATTTTAAAAATTTTAAACCTTCAGTAACAACATATTATGTTACAGTGCCATATGAAACATCTGAAGTAGAAGTTTATGCAGAAAAGCAAGAGAGCTCTCAAAAAATATCTGGAACAGGAAATGAGTCATTAAAAGTAGGAAGTAATACAGTAAAAGTAACATGTACAGCAGAAGATGGAACAACAAAAACATATACTATGTATATAACTAGAGAAGAAGAAAACAAAGTAGAAGAGCCTGTAGAAGAACAACCTATTGAAGAAACACCAGTAGAAGAAATCCCAGCCGAAGAACCAGAAAAAGAAGAAGAACCAACTGAACAAAAGGTATTAGGAATAACAGGGTTAAATGTAATTGCAAAAGTAGAAGATGGAAAAACATTTGAACCAGAATTAATGCCAGTATTTAATGAAAATGAATATGAATATCAAGTTGCAGTTCCTTTAACTGCAACAGAAGTAGAAGTAAATGTAGAAGCAGGAAGCCAAGCAAGTATCGAAGTTATGGGAAATAAAGAATTAAAAGATGGTATAAATAATGTTACTGTTATGGTTAAAATTGGCGAAGATACAAAAATATATCAAATTGTGGTAAATAAAGTAGAAATGAAACCTACTTCAGCATTATCAGATACATTAATTACACAACTTGCAATAATAGCTGCAATTGCAACAGCAATTATAGTTGCAATAATAGCATTAATAATAGCAATAGTTAGAAGCAAAAGAAAAAATAATGTAGAAGTTGAAGAAGAAATATCTGAAACTGAAGAAAATAAAGAAAGTGAAACAGAAAATAAAGAGGAATAGGTCTAGACAACAAATAAAAAATATGTTAATATATTAAAGGAATGAGTTTCTCATTCCTTTAAATGCCCAAGTGGCGGAATTGGCAGACGCACACGACTCAAAATCGTGCGGGAAACCATGTGGGTTCGAGTCCCACCTCGGGCACCAAATGTGCGATACTTCGTATCGCAATGAATAGTGAATAATGAATAATTAATAGTGAATAATTTGAACATGGCTCAAAGAAGCACATTTGTATTATTCACTATTAATTATTAACAATTTTTGCAGAAAAGAAGAAGCATATTAAAATTATAATTTTTTTAATACTTATAGCAATAGTTATGATATTTTTAATGTATTTATCTAATCAAGTTTAGAAAAAATGTAAAAAAATTAACATTTAAAGGAAAAACCTATTCTATTTTTTAGAATAGGTTTTTTATAAATATTTTCAGATTCTATATAAAACATCATTTGTATCATTCCTTTTCTTTTCATTTATTATAATATTATTTCAAATGTAATTCAAGATATAGATAATAAAATAAAAATTATTTATTTATGGTAAATATAATAATGGATAAATATTGACAAAAACTAAAAAAAGTAGTAAAATGAAAACGATTTTCAAATTGAACAGAGGTATTATATAATGAAAAAAATAGTTTTAATTGTATTAGCGATAGTTATTGTAATAGGATCAGTAATTGCAATTGCTATTGGAGGAAACAACAAGGAAAATGCAAAAACAAAATTCAAAGTGGTTTCAAGCAATTTTGCCAGTTACGATTTTTTAAGAGCAATTATAGGAGATAACAAAGATGTGGAATTATCATTTTTATTAGGGCCTGGTAAAGATGCACATAGTTATGATCCAACAGCACAAGATTTAATAAAAATACAAAATTCAGATTTATTTGTATATGTAGGCGGAGAAATGGAAAAATGGTCTGATAAAGTTTTAGAATCTCTAAATACAGAAGGAAACAAAATAGTATGTATAGCAGATTTTGTAGAAACAATAGAAGAAAAAGAAATTGATGGCGCTGAAGATGATAATGAACATCATGAAGAAGGAGAAGAACATCACGAGGAACATAAGGAAGGCGCTTTTGATGAGCATATATGGACATCACCAGAAAATGCAATAAAAATGATAACTGCATTAGAAAAAACAATGGAAGATATTGATGAAGAAAATGCTAATAAGTATAAAGAAAATGCAGATAAATATATTGAGCAAATTAAAGAGGTTGATGAAAAAATTCAAAATATTGTAGATAATAAAGTAAGAGATAGATTAATTTTTGCTGATAAAATGCCAATGCAATATTTTATAGATTATTATAATTTAAAAGTAAGCGCTGCATTTAATGGATGTAGCTCAGAAACAGATCCTTCTGCAAAAACAATTGCATATTTAGAAAATAAAGTAAGAGAAGAGAATATACCAGTTGTATTATACATAGAATTAAATCCTGGTATAGTGGCAAGAACAATTGCAAATGATATAGGAAATGGCTGTGAAACAATGCAAATTCAAACTCTTCATAATATAAGTTTAGATGATTATAGAAATGGAGAGACATGGGTTAGCTTAATGACTAGAAATATAGATGTGCTAAAGAAAGCATTGCAGTAATAAATATATCCAAAGTAGTTCTAGAAAAGGTGGGAATACACGATGTACTTAATACAAATTAAAGATTTAAGCTTTAGTTATGCATCTAAAAAAGATGCATTAAAACATATTAATTTAAATATAGAAAAAGGAACATTTACATGTATAGTTGGAGAAAATGGATCAGGGAAAAGCACTTTACTAAAATGTATATTGGGATTAAATAAAGGATATACAGGGGAAATAATAAAAGAAACTCATATTGGATACTTGCCACAAAAAAGTGATATTCAAACTAACTTCCCAGCAACTATAGAAGAGGTTGTTTTATCTGGAACAATATCTAATAATGTAAGAAGTGTTTTTTATAAAAAAGAAGATAAGGAAAAAGCTAAAGATGTTATGCAAAAGCTTGGAATATATGATATAAGAAAAAAATGTTTTGCTAATATATCTGGTGGTCAACAACAAAGGGTTTTAATAGCAAGGGCATTATGTGCTACAAAAGATATTATAATTTTAGATGAGCCAACAAATGGGCTAGACCCTTCTATTAGCAAGCAAATATACGAATTATTAGACAAATTAAAAAAAGAAGATAAAATTACAATATTTATGGTGTCACATGATGTAGAAAGAGCTTTAAATTATGCAGATACTGTAGTAGAACTTTTAAATGGTGAAATTGTATTTAATGGAAAACCACAAGACTTTAAGCTGGGAGGTGCTAACTAATGTTTGAAACAATAGCAGAAATGATGTCACATTTATTTATTCAAAGAGCTGTATTAGTAGGTACTTTAATAAGTGTATGTGCTGCACTTCTTGGAGTAAGTCTTGTGCTTAAAAGATATAGTATGATTGGTGATGGATTATCTCATGTTGGATTTGGAGTACTAACAGTAGCTACAGCATTTGGGGCAACAACTCCTTTATACATAGCAATTCCATGTGTAACAATTTCAGCAATAATATTATTAAAAATTGGTAATAATAGTAAAATAAAAAGTGATAGTGCAATAGCATTAATAGCTAGTTCTGCTTTAGCAATTGGTGTTGCTGCCACTTCTGTTACAACAGGAATGAATACAGATGTATGTAACTTTATGTTTGGTAGCATTTTGGCAATGAATAAGACAGATGTAATTTTAAGTATAATTGTAAGTATAATAGTTGCTATATTATTTATTATATATTATAGAAAATTATTTATAGTTACATTTGATGAAGAATTTGCAAAAGCAAGTGGATTGAGAGCAAAAAGATATACTAATATAATAGCAGTGCTTACAGCACTTATAATTGTTATTGGAATGAGAATGATGGGAGTAATGCTTATTAGTAGTATTATTATATTCCCTGCATTAACTTCAATGAGAATATTTAAATCATTCAAAGGAGTAGTAATAAGCTCAGCAGTAATTAGTGTGATTTCATTTTTAATTGGAATATATTTATCATATATTTATAATATAAGTACAGGTGCAATGATAGTAATTGTAAATTTAGTAATTTTTGTATTGTTCACTATTATTGAAAAAATAATACATGAATAAAGTTAGGAGCGTATAAAAATGACTAAGAAAAAAATTTTTATGGTAGTAGTTTTAATAGCTTTTGTAGCAATTTTAGGAATTACATTTGCCAATATAAATAATACAGCAGTTCAAAAACTAGATCAAAGCAATACACGAGTTGCTAATAGTTCTACTGAAGTAAAGGAAGAAAAAGAAAAAACGACACAAAAAGCAAGTGACATGATAGTTATTACAGATAGATTTTTTATAGAAGCTACAAACGATGTTTTCTATAATATGAATGACTATCTTGGAAAGAAAATAAAAATGGAAGGTTTAATCTACACCTATGGAGATGAAAATGAAATATATTATGCAGTGGTTAGAAATACACCAGGGTGTTGTGGCTCAGACGGATTAGCAGGACTTGATATTAGATATGAAGGAGAATACCCAAAAGAAAATAAATGGGTTGAAGTAATTGGAGTAGTAGATAAAGAAGTGGTTTTTGGAGATGAGATACCTGTAATTAAAGTTACTTCTTTAGTAGAAAAAGAAGAAGGAAAAACATTTGTAACAAATTAGCAATAAAATTAAGGGGCATTTTTAGTGCCTCTTTAATTTTTGTTGAATAATATTTATATTTGTGATATATTAACAAAAAAAAAAGTGGAGGTTTTAAAATGTTAAAGTTAGTATTAGTTAGACACGGACAAAGTAAGTGGAACTTAGAAAACAAATTTACAGGCTGGACAGATGTTGAATTATCTGAAAAAGGTATAAATGAAGCAAAAGAAGCAGGAAGAGTTTTAAAAGAAAAAGGTTTCGAATTTGATGTAGCATATACTTCTGTATTAAAAAGAGCAGAAGATACATTAGATTATATATTACAAGAAATGGGACAAACAGACTTAGAAATAAAAAGAAGTTGGAGATTAAACGAAAGACATTATGGAGCATTACAAGGATTAAACAAAGATGAAACACGTGAAAAATATGGGGCAGAACAAGTACTTTTATGGAGAAGAAGTACAGATGTTAAGCCACCAGAATTATCTGAAGATGACCCAAGATATCCAGGAAATGATCCTAAGTATGCAGAATTAAAGCCAGATGAACTACCTAAAACAGAAAATTTAATAGATACAATAAATAGAGTAATGGTGCTATGGAATTCAGATATAAAGAAAGATTTAGAACAAGGGAGAAAAGTAATAATAGCTGCACATGGAAACAGTTTAAGGGGATTAATAAAATACTTGGATGATGTTAGCGATGAAGATATAATAAATTTAGAACTTCAAACTGGAAACCCAATTTGCTATGAATTAGATGATAATTTAAAACCAATTAGGCATTACTATTTAAAAGAAGATTAAAAAACTGACCAGTAAGACTAATGACTTTTTTTTAGTCTTATTATATAATTTAAAAAAATTGCTAAATTCTTTTTAAAATTAGTATATAGAATTCAAGAGAAAAGGAATGAAATGTAAATGGTTAGAAAAAAGCTTTTTAATCCAAAAGAATTTAATAATATTAAAGATATAATATATAATTCTGCAAAAGAATTTGGAAATAAAACAGCATTTACTTTGAAAGATAAAGAAGAAGGTAAAACTACATATGTAGATATTTCATATAATCAATTTTTGGATGATATAAATGCACTAGGAACAGCTTTTTATTCAATAGGATTAAAAGAAAAAAGAGTTGCAGTAATTGGTAAAAATAGATACGAGTGGATATTAACGCATTTAAGTAATCTTTTGGGAAGTATGGTCTCTGTTCCTCTAGACAAAGATTTACAATTAGAAGAACTAGAAAGCTCTTTAATAAGAAGCAAAGCAGAAGCAATAATTTTTGATAAGAAATTACTAGACTTAATAGAGGAAATAAAGAAAAGAAACAATACTTCTATAAAAGAATATATTGCTATGGATAAAATAGAAGGGTACACTAATATTCCAGATTTATTAAAAAAGGGAAAAGAAATAATAAAAAAAGGAAATAAAGAATATATAGATAATAAAATAGATAATAATGAAATGAATATTTTATTATTTACATCTGGTACAACATCAAAATCTAAAGCAGTAATGTTATCTCAAAGAAATATAGCTTCAAACATTTATGCATTGCAATGTGTAGAAGATATTAGATCAACAGATACAAATATAGCATTTTTACCATTTCACCATATATTTGGTTCATCTTGCATAGTATGGACATTGGCTTGTGGGTTAAGAAATGTATTTCCAGATGGATTAAGATATATAAAACAAAATTTAAATGAATACAAAGTTACAGTATTTGTAGGAGTACCAATTTTAATAGAAAGCATTCACAAAGCAATAATGCGTGAAGTAGAAAAACAAGGCAAAACAAAACTAATAAATTTTGCACTTAGATTAAGTAGCTTTTTAATGAAACTTCATATTGATGTGAGAAGAAAATTGTTTAAACAGATCCTAGATCAATTAGGAGGAGAATTAAGATTTGTTGTATCTGGTGGAGCACCTGCAGATGCAAAAATTGCAAAACAATTTAATGATATGGGAATAAAAACTGTACAAGGTTATGGATTAACAGAAACATCTCCTGTTATAGCTGGTGAAGATTATTTAAATATGAAACCAGGAACTGTTGGGTTACCTATGATAAACGATACAATAGAAATAGTGAATCCAGACGAAAACGGAATAGGAGAAATTAGAGTAAAAGGTCCAAACATAATGATTGGATATTATGAAATGCCAGAAGAAACAGAAAGAGTTTTAAAAGATGGATGGTTCTATACAGGTGATTTAGGCTATTTAGATAAAGATGGATATCTAACTATAACAGGAAGAAATAAAAATATGATAGTACTAAAAAATGGTAAAAAAGTATTTCCAGAAGAATTAGAATCATTAGTTAATAGAATAGAGTTAGTTGAAGAATGTATGGTTTTTGGTATGCCGGATGAAGAAGATAAAAACGATATTACTTTATCTGTTAAAGTGGTATATAGCAAAGAAATTGCAGAGGAAAAATATGCTGGAAAAACAGAAGAAGAGTTGCGAAAAATAATTTGGGAACAAATTAAAAAAGTAAATACAACTTTTCCTAAGTATAAACATATAAAAAATATGATATTAACCTCAGAAGAACTAATTAAAACTACAACAAAAAAAGTAAAAAGACATGAAGAAATGAAAAAAATAATAGGAACTAGAATATAATTACATATGGAGGATTTATGTTTTTAAATATTATATTATTAATTATTGGCTTTGTAATGCTAATTAAAGGAGCTGATATCCTTGTAGATGGCGCATCATCATTAGCTAGAAATTTTAAATTATCTGCAATGTTTATAGGACTTACAATAGTATCTTTTGGTACTAGTGCACCAGAATTTGCAGTTAGTGTGCAATCTTTACTAAAAGGAAGCGGAGATATAGTTTTAGGAAATGTTATAGGAAGTAATATTCTAAATATACTTTTAATAGTTGGAGTATCTGCAATGGTACATTTTTTAACGGTTAAAAATGATACAGTAAAAAAGGAAATACCAATAATATTATTAATATCAACATTACTAATAGTTTTAATGAATGATTCAATCTTTGGATTAGGTGCTAATAGTTTTACAAGGCAAGATGGAGTTACAGTTTGCCTATTCTTCTTAGTGTTCATTTATTATTTAATACGTATGATGAGAAATAAAAAAGATCCAGAAACAGAAGAAGGTGAAATAAAATATAGCATTCCGAAATCTTTACTATTTGTAGCAATTGGTTTAATAGGAATAATTGTAGGAAGTAATTTTGTTGTAGATAGTGCATCTAATATAGCATTAGCATTAGGTGTAAGCGAAAGAATGGTTGCATTAACCATCGTAGCACTAGGAACATCTCTTCCAGAATTAGTAACATCTGTTACAGCAACTAAAAAAGGTGAGTATGATATAGCAATAGGAAATGTTGTAGGAAGTAATATATTTAATATAGGAATTGTTTTAGGATTACCAGTAGCATTGCTAGGAGGAATAAGCAATATAACATTTAGTATGGTTGATTTAGCAGTAATGCTATTAGCTGCTTTATTAATATTTATATTTGGATTAAGAGATAGAAAAATAAATAAAAAAGAAGGAATAATTATGCTTACAATATTTGTGGTGTATTATTCATATGTAATATTTGCATAGGTAAAATGGAGAGGGAAAACCTCTCCATTTTATCTTCCAATAAACATTTGAACATAAATCTTTCCATATTTATTGCTTTTTACAACTCCTAAGCCTGTATGAGTAAAACTACTATTTAGAATATTTGCTTTATGCCCAGGAGAATTCATCCAAGCAGTAACAGCACCTTGATTTGTAGAATTCCCTGCGATATTTTCTCCTGCAGTTTTATAAGTTATTTTAAAACTTTGCATCATATCAAAAGGAGAACCATAGGTAGGAGAAGTATGAGAAAAATAATTATTATCTACCATATCTTGAGCTTTTATTCTTGCAACTCTTTGCAATTCATTATCTATAGAAAGAGCGCTTAGCCCTGCTTTTTTTCTTTCTGCATTTATTAAATCTATGGTTTCTTTTTCATCATCTGTTAAAGAAATATTTGTTGTAGTAATGGTTTGGTTAGGTGTAGTAGTTTTATTACTTGCATTGTTAGATGTATTTGGATAAATAGGCTTAATATATTGTTTGCTAACTGCACCTATATAATCTGAATCTGTTTGAATAATATACCAAGTTCCAACTTGAGCAAAAACTCGAACATATTCATTTTTATTGACTCTTGTTACAGTGCTATATGCTGTACTAGGACCACTTCTTACATTTAAGGAACTTGCAGTAACCAAACCAGTCGAAAAATCTAATTTTTGATATGGTTTAATAGCAAATACATTTGTATTTATAAGAAGAATTGAAATAAGAATAATAACAAATAAACCAATTTTAAAAAAGCTTTTCTTTAGGTAAATCATAAAAACCTCCTAACAATAATCTATTTAACTACTTCATAAAATATTCCCAATTGGGGACGTTTCCAAATTGGGAATCATTCCCAATCTGGGACACATGTTTATTATAAATAATGGAAAATTTTTTTCAAAAATGCTATTATAAATTAATACAATATGGTATAATACTAAAAAATAACTGAAAGGGGAAAAGAGGATTATGGAAGAAAAAGAAGAAGTAAAAATGGGACTTGGAACCTTTACAATTATAGTAATAGCTTTTGTTTTAGTTGTAGTAACAATATGTGGAGCAATATATTTAAGCCATATATCAGATGTTAATAACAAACCAAAGAAACATAATTCAATTGGAACAAAGATAGTAGGAACAGATAACACAATAACAAATACAGTAAAAGATGAAACAAAGATAAATATTAGCAATACATATGCTTTTGCATGCAAAACTATAATGGGTGGAAGCCAATATGATATGGAGAATAATTTAGTAGAAATAAGCAAAAATGATGGAAAAGAAACTAATATAATGAAATTTAAATCTGGTGCGTATGATTATGCTGACGGGAAATTATATTTTTATGAAAATACAGCTAATTCATATCATAGATTTTATATGATAGACTTAGAAAATGGTATTGAACCAAGTGAAGTATATTCTTTTGAATATAGATATGGAACTACAGATAATTTGGAATATTATAACAATAAACTTTATTATACATTTAATGGCGAATTATTAAGTTTAGACTTATTAGATAAACAAATTACAACTATTGCAACAGTAAAAAATATAATATTTAAAATTGATAATGAAAATGATACTATATACTATGTAAATAATGATAATAGTTTAGTAGCAATGAATTTGAAAACAAATGAAGAAAATATTATTGATACTAATTCAGGTGTAATAGATAAATTTGGTGATAAATTATTATATACGAAATTGGAAAATAACGAGACATGGTACTGGAATTATGATTTAAAAACTAAGCAAAAAACCAGAATAGCAGAAAGCTGGGGAGGCACAATAGGTAAAAACGAAATATTAAGGTACAATAATGGCTATTTGTACATAAGTGGAGAAGGCCAACTAATGCTTCTTGGTGATGATGAAAGCACACAAATTTTAACAGATGAAGGTAATTTTAATTCTCTAACAATGTTACCTAATAATGTAGTTCTTCTTGAGAGAAATGAAGGTAATGAAACTGAAAATTATAAAACATATACTTTTAAATTAGATACAAAACAGTTAACTCAAACAAGTAATAATTACAGATATTCATACACTAAATATCTAAAGTAAACTATTGACAAAAACTATAAAAAGTTGTAAGATAATATAAGATGTTGAAGAGAAAAAGTAAAATAAAGGTTGTTTTTAGAGAGGGCTAATTATAAGCTGAAAGTTAGCCTAAATAAACGTATTTGAAAAACTAACTCGGAGTCTTCTATGAAAATAGACGTTGATTACGTTATAATCATAAATGAAGTTAAAATTAGGGTGGAACCGTAAGAATATCTTACCCCTATATAGGCACAATGTCCTATATAGGGGATTTTTGTTGCTAAAATGTAGGACAGGCCAAAGGTCGTCCAAAGGGAGGTTTAAAAATGATAAAAATTACATTAAAAGATGGTTCTATATTAGAAGTAGAACAAGGAGCTACAGTATTAGATGTAGCAAAAAAATTAAGTGAAGGACTAGCTAGAGTTGCCACTTGCGCTTCTGTAAATGGAGAAGTTAAAGATTTAAGATATGAATTAAAAGAAGATTGTGAACTAATAATTCATACTTTTGATAGTGATTTGGAAGGGAAAAAAGCATATTGGCATACAACATCTCACATATTAGCTCAAGCACTAAAAAGAATAAATCCTAATATTAAACTTGCAATTGGGCCAGCAATAGACGAGGGATTTTACTACGATTTTGACGTAGAAAAGCATTTTACAGATGAAGATAAAGAAATGCTAGAAGAAGAAATGAGAAAAATAATTAAAGAAGATTTACCAATTGAAAGATTTACACTTCCTAAAGATGAAGCTATTAAATTAATGAAAGAAAAAAATGAAACATATAAAGTTGAATTAATTGAAGATTTACCAGAGGGAGAAGAAATATCTTTCTACAAGCAAGGTGAATTTACAGATCTTTGTGCAGGACCACACTTAATGAGTACAGGTAAAGTAAAAGCAATAAAATTATTAAATTCTGCTGGAGCTTATTGGAGAGGCGATGAGAAGAATAAAATGCTACAAAGAATATATGCTATATCTTTTCCAAAAGCTAGTGAATTGGAAGAACACTTAGTTAAACTAGAAGAAGCAAAAGAAAGAGACCACAAGAAAATAGGAAAAGATTTAGACTTATTTATGACACATGAGCTAGTAGGATCAGGACTTCCAATGTATTTACCAAAAGGTGCAACAATAAGACGTATTCTTGAAAGATATATTCAAGATAAAGAAGTAAAAATGGGATATAACCATGTGTATACACCATCACTTGCAAATGTTGCATTATATAAGACAAGCGGACATTGGATGCATTATAAAGATGATATGTTCCCAGTAATGAAAATGGGTGAAGAAGAAATAGTTTTAAGACCTATGAATTGTCCACATCATATGTTGGTATATAAAAATAAAATGCGTTCATACAGAGATTTACCAATTAGAATTGGCGAATTAGCTCACGACTTTAGATATGAAGATAGCGGAAGTGTTAGTGGATTAGAAAGAGTTAGAGAAATGTGCCAAAACGATGCTCACCTTTTTGTAAGACCAGATCAAATTAAAGAGGAATTTAAAAAGGTTGTAGATTTAATTCTTTCTGTATATGAAGACTTTGGATTTAAAGATTATACATTTAGATTATCATTAAGAGATAAAAATGATAAAGAAAAATATTTTGATGATGATGAAATGTGGGAAAAAGCAGAAGCAGAATTAAGAGAAATTTTAGTAGAATCAGGATTAGATTTCTACGAAGCAGAAGGAGAAGCAGCGTTCTATGGACCTAAATTAGATGTACAAATAAAAACAGCATTAGGACATGATATAACAGTTTCTACATGTCAATTAGACTTCTTATTACCAGAAAGATTTGAACTTGAGTTTGTAGGAGAAGATGGAAAGAAACACAGACCAGTTGTAATTCATAGAGCTATTTTAGGTACATTTGACAGATTTATGGCATTCTTAATAGAAGAAACAAAAGGTGCTTTTCCAACATGGCTTGCACCAGTACAAGTTAAGATTTTACCAATTGCAGATGTGCATGTAGAATATGCTAAAAAGGTAATGGAAAAACTACAAGAAAAAGATATTCGTGTTGAATTAGATGATAGAAATGAAAAAATTGGTTACAAAATTCGTGAAGCACAATTAGAAAAAGTCCCATACATGTTAGTATTAGGAGATAAAGAGGTAGAGGCAAATGCAGTTGGAATAAGAACTAGAAAAGATGGTGACATAGGACAAAAACCAGTAGATGAATTTGTAAAAATGATAGTAGAAGAAGTAGAAAAACGTTCTAAATAAAATGTAAGGACGACCATTGGTCGTCCTTTATATTTGAATATTATGTAAATTTATGATATAATATATATAGTTTCAAAATAATAAAACTTACGGAGGTGTACTATGGCAACAGCGGCATTATTTGGATTAGCAGTACTTGTGGCAGTATTTGTGATGTTAGCTTTTTCATTAATTTTAGGAGGAAATCTTATATTTAATGGAGTTGGCAGCACAATGATTGTTGCATTAGTGTTTGCAGTAATGTATTTTTTAGTCCGGTATTTCACAAGGGAAAAGGGAAAATACGAGGATTGCTTGAAAGACGAGGTCCAAATAACATTTTGCAGTTATTTTATGATGTTAGTTGTTGGCGCGGCAAGCATGTATTTCTTTGGAGAAAAAAGAATGCCTGAATCAATTGGAAGCTTGTTTTTAACTTTTTCTTGCGTTATTTCAGTGTTCCTTGCTATGTTTTTCGCCTATATACTGGAAATCCAAGAAAATAACGAAAATTGGTAAGTACACAATCAAGGCTTTACAGTAATTGTAAAGCCTTGATTTTTTGCTTGAATATTATGTAAATTTATGATATAATATACTTAGTCGCTTAAATTTAGTGCTTTAGGAGGGGGATGGCTATGAAAAGATATTTTGCATATGGCAACGAAATTGGAACAGTCGACAATAAAGTCTTTTCGGTAGTAGAATTTAATGAAGAAAAATTCCGGCAGATAATTATTAGTTTGCTGGCATCTCAAAAATTCTATAACCCAGATTTGTTACTTCGAGGGTGTATTGCTGAATATGTAGGCGCAAAATTGCCACAAAGAATACATCAGAAAAAGAGCATTTCTGACAGTGAGTTCTATGCTAAATGGAAAAAAATTATAGTTCAGGAGTATGATTTTAAAAATGTGGCAAAAGCAGTAATTGAAGCAAATGCTGAAAAACGTAAAGCTTTACGTAAAGAAAACGAAAAAGCAAGGAATGTTTCGCCATGCTGCTGGGGACAAAAAAACAGAATATAGTCATTTGAAAGGAAGTGTTCGAAATCGAATACTTCCTTTTCCCATCTATTTGTAAATTCTAGAAAAAAATGTTATAATATATATGTAGTTTATTCTTACCAAAAGGGGGTATAGATTTTGAAAAGGGTTTTTTGTTTTGGCAACAGCATAGTTAAGGTTTCAGAGGATGGGAATATTGAACGGATAGAACTTAATAAGTTCAAATTCCTGAAAATCGTTTTAAATGAGATGAAAAAAAGCCCAACAGTCTTTAAAACGCCTGATGAAATTGTTAAACAGGCTCTTGTTATTTATGCGGGAGGCAATTGTGTTGTACCTAAATGCGTTAAGAGAAAAGGTATAACAGATAGTTCCTTGTATATGAAGTTAAGAAGGCTGGTTGTGAAAAATCGAAAGTACATTGAAATTTATTCAGAGATGAAAGATAAAAGCATGGAAAAGATAAAAGCTTTAAAAACTATAGCTGACGAAAATCGCAAGGAAAGATTTAATTTGCGTATGTCAAGTATGCGTAAAAGCAATTCATGTTTTGCAATGTACAGAAAAAAATAGTTAAAAACCCCAAGAGGAATATTCGTTTTTCGAGTATTCCTCTTAAACATTATTTTTTCTAAAAAATGTTAAATTATTTTCAAAAAACCTTTCCAATTTATAATAATATATGATAAAATAATAAAAATATATTATAGGAGAGCATTTTGAAATATGACATCATTAGCTCATAAGTAAGGGGACATATCTTATCCTGCATGCTAATGACCATAGGGAAAGATGTGTCCCCTTACAAATAAGAAGGAGAGTGTAACTATTGGGAGAAAAGTTAAAATACAATAGAATACTTTTAAAACTTAGTGGTGAAGCCCTAGCAGGTGAAAAAAAGACAGGAATAGATCCAGAAGTACTATCTAGAATTTGCGAGCAAATTAAAAATGTAAAAGATCTTGGAGTAGATATTACAATAGTTGTAGGTGGTGGAAACTTCTGGAGAGGAAGATTTGGTACAACAATAGAAAGAACAACATCAGATTACATGGGTATGCTTGCTACATCTATAAATGCTTTAGCTATACAATCTGAGCTAGAATCTAGAGGTGTTGCAACAAGAGTTCAAACTGCTATAGAAATGAAAGAAGTAGCAGAACCTTATATACGTAGAAGAGCAATGCATCATTTAGATAAAAATAGAATTGTAATTTTTGCATGTGGAACTGGAAATCCATACTTTTCTACAGATACAGCAGCTGCATTAAGAGCGGCAGAAGTAGAAGCAGATGTCATATTATTTGCAAAAACAATAGATGCAGTATATTCTGCAGATCCAAAAATAGATAAAAATGCAACAAGATACGAAAGAATATCATATATGGAAGTATTAGAAAAACAATTAAAGGTTTTAGATTCAACAGCAATTTCATTATGTATGGACAATAACATACCTGGAATTGTCTTTGAAATGAATACTCCTGGCAATATTGAAAGAGTTGTTAAAGGAGAAAATATTGGAACTATAATAGAAAATTAGGAGGAATGAAAATGTCAGATTATACAGAAATTAAAGAAAAAATGGAAAAAACAATTAGTGTTTACAAAGAAAATTTATCAGAAATAAGAGCTGGAAGAGCAAACCCAGCTATATTAAACAAAATTAAAGTTGATTACTATGGGGTACCAACACCTATTACTCAAGTAGCTGGTGTATCTGTGCCAGAAGCAAGGTTAATAGTAATACAACCATGGGATGCTAGTATATTAAAAGAAATTGAAAAAGAAATATTAAAATCAGATATAGGAATAAACCCTAACAATGATGGAAAAGTAATTAGATTAGCATTTCCAGAATTAACAGAGGAGAGAAGAAAAGAATTGGTCAAAGACATTAAGAAAATAGCAGAAGATTCTAAAGTTGCAATCAGAGCTATAAGAAGAGAAGGAATGGATGAATATAAAGATATGCAAAAAGAAAGTCTTATAACAGAAGATGAATTAAAAAAAGCCGAAAATGATATACAAAAGCTAACTGATGACAAAATAGACGAAATAGACAGTATACTAGCAAATAAAGAAAAGGAAATTATGTCGGTATAGATATATAAATTATAAAATATATATTAATATAATTACACTATTTTTAAGGAGAAATATATGGAAGAAATAGATTTAAATAATTTACCTAAACATATTGCGATTATTATGGATGGCAATAGAAGATGGGCAAAACAAAAAGGACTTGAGGCAAAACTAGGTCATAAAGCAGGTGCAGATGCATTAGAAAAAATAACTCTATATGCAAATAAAATTGGTATAAAATATTTAACTGTATATGCTTTTTCTACAGAAAATTGGAAAAGAACAGAAGAAGAAATAGGTGCTTTAATGATTTTGCTTGAAGCATATTTAAATAAATTTGCAAAGAGGGCAAAAGAAGAAAATATTCAAGTTCGTGTGCTTGGAGATATAGAAGTACTTAATGAAAGCCTAAAAAATAAAATGAAAGAAACAATTGAGTTAACAAAAGATAATACAGGATTAACTCTTAATATTGCATTTAATTATGGTGGAAGAGCAGAAATTGTAAAAGCAGTTAAAGATATATCTAAAAAAGTGTTAGACGGAAAAATAAATTTAGAAGATATAAATGAAGCTGAAGTCGCAAATTCATTATATACACATGGAGAACCTGATCCTGATTTAGTGATAAGAACAGGTGGAGAACTTAGAACAAGTAATTTCTTGCCATGGCAGATTGTTTATTCTGAATTTTATTTTGTAGAAAAATATTGGCCTGATTTTGATGAAGAATCATTAATAGAAGCAATTAAAGAATATCAAAGACGAAACAGAAGATTTGGAGCCAAATAGTAGAAAGGGGAAAATAATGAACACGCAAAGATGGATATCTGGACTTCTTGGCTTTCCACTACTTGTTGCAGTATTAACTTTAGGAAATAAGTTAATTATTAATATAGTTTTTACAATTGTTGCAATAATGTGCTTAAATGAATATTTTTCATGCTTTAAAGGAAAGGCAAAACCAATAGTTGAAATTGGGTATATTTCAGCTTTAATAATACCATTTATACATATATTACCTTCAAGCCAACAAATGTACTTGTTGTTTTTTATACCATTTATAATTGTTTGGATTTTTGCTAAAGTAATTTTTACAGAAATGAAAGTTACAATTTATGATGCTGCAATTACGTTTTTGGGTATAATATATATAATTGGACTTATAATATTTTTACCAATAATTGTAGAGATGGAGAATGGAAAGTTATTAGTATGGTATGCAATTTTATCAGCATGGGGAACAGATTTATTTGCATATTTAATAGGAAAAATGTGTGGTAAGCATAAATTTACATCTATAAGTCCTAAAAAGAGCATTGAAGGGTGTATAGGAGGTCTTTTAGGTGGATTATTGTTAACACTTGGTTATACATTTGTACTTAATACATACTTAAACTTTAATATATCTTATTTATATATAGCAATTGTTGCAATTTGTTTAAGCATAGTAGGGCAAATTGGAGACTTGGCAGCTTCTACAATAAAAAGATATGCAGGTGTTAAAGATTTTAGTAATTTGATTCCAGGACATGGAGGAATGTTAGATAGATTAGATAGTATAATTTTTGTAGCACCATTTACATTTTTATTTTTGATTATAATGTAAGGAGGCTTGTTAGTTGTTAAGTTTTTTAATAACAGCAATTAAATTTATAGTTTTATTAGGTTTCTTAGTGCTAATACATGAAGGACGGACATTATACAGTAGCAAAGCTTTTCAATGTTAAAGTCAATGAATTTTCTATAGGATTTGGCAAGAAAATTTTTGGAAAGCAAAAAGGGGAAACCTTATATGCTTTAAGGGCAGTTCCATTAGGCGGATATGTTATGCTTGAAGGAGAAGAAGAAGAATCTAGTGACCCAAGGGCGTTTAATAATATTAGCATATGGAAAAGAATAATTATTGTAGCAGCAGGTGGAGTTGTTAATATTATTTTTGGACTTTTAGTTTATTTTATAATTGCTACAAGTATGGGAAATTACTATTCTATGGTGGTTTCGGATGTCGCAAGTGGATATGGTGCAGAAATAGCAGGTATACAAGTTGATGATGAAATTATAAGTGCAAATGGGAAGAAAATTAATTTAGTATCTGAACTTAATGAAATTGTAAATACTGAAAAAGAGAATGAAATTAGCTTTGAAATAAAAAGAAATAACGAAATTATAAATATTAATATAACTCCTAAAGCAGATGAAAATGGTATTTATTATATAGGATTAAATTTTAAGCCACTTGAAAAAACTTTTGCAAACAGCATTTATTATGGATTCTTAAGTACAGCAAATTTTTCTGCATCTATAATAGATAATTTAAAAGAGCTAGCAAAAGGAGGTATTAGAGCTGATCAATTAACAGGTCCTATTGGAATATCTTCTATGGTTTCAAAAACTACTGGATTTGGAGAGTTTGTATATATTTTAGCTTTAATATCATTATCATTAGGAATAACAAACTTACTACCATTTCCACCTTTAGATGGAGGAAAAATAGTAATATTATTGATAGAGGCAATTAGAAGAAAAAAAATGAATGCAGAATTAGAATTAAATATACAAACAGCTGGTTTTATACTTATGATTTTACTTTCTGTATATGTGGCATATAATGATATATTGAGAATATTTTGAAAAATAGCAGCTAGAAAAATGACATTACTAGATCATAAGGGAAGGGGGACATTTCTTAGCAACAGAGAAATGCCCATAGGAAAGATGCGTCCCCTCACATTAGCAAGGAGAAATAAATGAAGAAAAAATGGGAATATATTTCACCAGATAAAGAGTTAACAGAAAAAATATCAAATGAATTCGGAATATCAAAATTAATATCTGGAATTTTAGTTAGTAGAGGTATTGTTGATTCTGATAAAATAAAAATTTTTTTAAATCCAACTAGAAATGATTTCTATAATCCTTTTTTATTAAATGATATGGATATTGCAGTAGATAAAATACTTGAAGTGGTTAATAAGAAAGGTAAAATGCTTATATATGGCGATTATGATGTTGATGGAATTACAAGTATTGCTGTTTTAAAAAAGTTTTTAGCTGAATTAGGGTTAGAAGTAGATTATCATATTCCAAATAGATTAAGTGAAGGATATGGATTAAAGAAAGAAACTTTAGAAGAAATAGCAGTAAAAAACTATGATTTAATGGTAACAGTTGATTGTGGTATTTCTGCAGTTGAAGAAGTTGAATATGCAAATAGCTTAGGTATTAATACTATAATAACTGATCATCACGAACCAGTAGAAAAACTTCCACCTGCAATAGCTGTAATTAATCCTAAAAGAAAAGATAGCACATATCCTTTTAGAGGACTAGCCGGAGTTGGAGTAGTTTTTAAGCTTATACAAGCTATATCTATTAAGCTAGAATTAGAAGAGAAAGAATACCTAAAATATCTAGATTTAGTTTGCGTGGGTACTATTTCAGATATTGTTCCTTTAATAGATGAAAACAGAGTTATAACAAAACTTGGATTGAAGTTAGTTGAGGTAACTAAAAATGTTGGACTTCGAGAATTAATAAAAGTTTCTAGATATAAAAAAATAGATTCATCTGCAGTTTCTTTTGGAGTAGCCCCAAGAATTAATGCTTGTGGTAGAATGGGACATGCAGAAGAAGCATTAAAACTATTTTTAACACCTAATATTGTGGAAGCACAAGAAATAACTAAAAAATTAGAAGAATACAATTTAGAAAGGCAAAATATAGAAAAAAGGATTTTTAAAGAGGTACAAGAAAAGTTAAATGATAAGAGTGAAGCAAATAGGAATAGTATAGTACTTGCAAGTGATACTTGGCATCATGGAGTAATAGGAATAGTAGCTTCTAAACTTATAGAACAATACTATAAACCTACATTATTATTTGCAACAGAGGATGGCGTACTTAAAGGATCTGGAAGAAGTATTACTGGCTTTGATTTACATGAAGCACTATGTAAATGCGGAGATTATTTATTAAAATATGGTGGACATGCAATGGCTGTTGGACTTACACTTGAAGAAAAATATTTTGTGACTTTTAAAGAAAAATTTGAGAGAATAGTAGAAGAAAGCAATATTTCAGAAGCAGTACCCATTCTAAACTTAGATGGACAATTAACTGGAAAAGAAATAAAAAAAGAATTAGCAAATGAAATGCAAATATTAGAACCATTTGGTGAGGCAAATAAAATGCCAGTTATTTTGTTTAAAAATTTGAAAATTGATTCAATTAGAGCTTTATCTGAAGGAAAACATTTAAAATTATCCTTAAAATGTGAAAACCAATGGATAGATGCTATTGGATTTAATTTAGGACATTTAGCAGATGAATATCAACTTGGAGATAATGTAGATATCGCAGGCTCTTTAGAAATAAATAATTTTAATGGAAATGAATTTGTTCAAATTAATATAAAAGATATAATGAAAACATATTAAATCTAAAGGAAGGGAGCATAATGAAAAAAGATAAAAAGGTTGTTACTATTGAAGAAGTTATAGCTAAAGCCAAACAAAAAAATAGTAAAATAGATGATGCTAAAATAATGAAAGCATATGAGTTTGCAAATAAACAGCATGAAAATCAATTAAGAAAATCTGGTGAACCATATATTATTCACCCATTAGAAGTAGCAAATATATTAGCTGAACTTGAAATGGATGAAGATACAATTTGTGCAGCATTGCTTCATGATGTTGTTGAAGATACACCAGTTACAATAGAAGATATTAATAAACTTTTTGGCGAATCAGTAGCTGAAATGGTTGCTGGAGTAACAAAGTTAAATACATTATCTTATACCAGTGCACAAGAACAACAAGTAGAAGATTATAGAAAAATGTTTTTAGCAATGGGAAAAGACATAAGAGTTATACTTATAAAACTAGCAGATAGACTACATAATATGAGAACTTTAAAATATTTATCTAGAGATAGACAAATAGCTAATGCAAAAGAAACTATGGATTTATATGCTCCACTTGCAAATAGACTTGGTATTTATACATTAAAATGGGAACTTGAAGATTTATCTTTTAGATATTTGTACCCAGAAGAATTTTTTGAAATTGTTCAAGGATTAGATAAAAAAAGAGAAGAAAGATTAAAATTCTTAGATAAAATTGTACAAAATGTAAAAGATGGTTTAAGAAAAGAAAATATAGAATTTGAAATAGAAGGAAGAGCAAAACATTTATACAGCATTTATAGAAAAATGCTAAGAGACAATAAAACATTAGATGAAATTTATGATTTATTTGCAATAAGAATATTGGTAAATTCAGTAAAAGACTGCTATGCAGCACTTGGCGTTGTTCATGAACTATATAGCCCAATGCCGGGGAGATTTAAAGATTACATAGCTGTTCCAAAACCTAATATGTATCAATCTATACATACAACATTAATAGGGCCTAATGCAACACCATTTGAAGTGCAAATTCGTACTTGGGATATGCATAGAATTGCAGAATTTGGTATTGCTGCACATTGGGCATATAAAGAAGCAAACAAAACTAAAAAATCGAATGTTACTGTAAAAGATGATAAATTAGCATGGCTTAGAGAAACATTGGAATGGCAGAAAGATACATTAGATCCAGATGAATTCTTAAAGACTCTAAAAACAGAGCTTTTTGAAGATGAGGTATATGTTTTTACCCCGAAGGGAGATATAAAAGTACTTCCAAAAGGAAGTACACCAATTGATTTAGCATATACTATTCATGCTGAAATTGGAAATAAAATGGTAGGCGCTAAAATTAATGGAAAAATGATGCCTATTTTAACACAATTGAATAATGGAGATATAGTAGAGATACTAACTTCAGACAATGCAAAAGGGCCAAGTAGAGATTGGATAAAGTTTGTTAAAAGTTCGTCTGCAAAAAATAAAATTCAACAGTTTTTCAAGAAAGCATTAAGAGAAGAAAATATAGTAAAAGGAAAAGAAGCTATTGAAAAAGAAATAAAAAGGCTTGGATTATCACATGCAGAATTATTTAAGCCACAATTTGTGCAAGCTGCATTAGATAGATATAAATATGCAAATTTAGATGATTTGTATGCAAGTATTGGGTTTGGAGCAATATCTCAAACTAAAATAATATCTAGAATGCTTGAAGAATATAATAAAGAACATAAAGAAGAACAAATTGAAGAAAAGCTAGAAGAATTAGTACATACAAGACCATCAAATGCAAAACCTTCAAAAACAGGTGTTATAGTAAAAGGTATAGATAATTGCTTAGTTAGACTATCTAAATGTTGTAATCCATTGCCTGGAGATGCAATAGTAGGATATATAACAAAAGGTAGAGGGGTATCTGTACATAGGGCAGATTGCATAAATGCTAAACAGCTGGTCTCTGAAGAAAATAGAATGATAGATGTTTCATGGTATATACAAGGAAAATCAAAATATAATGTTGGAGTAGAAGTTTTGGCAAATGATAGAAAAGGTCTACTATCAGATGTTATTAAAAAGATAGATGATACAAAAGCTTTACTTATGGGAGTAAATACAAAAACCACAAGAGAAAAAGTAGCAATACTAGATATAGCTCTTGAAGTTGAAAGCTTAGAAGAATTAAACAAAGCAATAAAATCTTTAAAGCTAGTAGATAGTGTATTTGAAGTAAGAAGAAAAAACGAGAAGAAGCAGTAATTGCAGGAAAGGAAGAAAAAACAAATGATATTGAAACGAATTAAACTATATGTAAAAGATTCTTATATGACAAATTGCTATATTATAGAAGATGAAACAACAAAAGAAACTATGATAGTTGATCCAGGAGGAGAAGCTTATAAGGTAATCGAAATGGTAAAAATTATAGGTGGTAAAGTAAAGTATATAGTTTTAACACATTGCCATACTGACCATATAAGTGGTGTACCTGAAGTAAAAGAAGAGTTAGGTGGAACAGTATTAATACACAGGGATGATGCTGAGGGATTAAAAAATCCTCAAATAAGCCTTACAAACATGCTTGGAGAAAAACCAAATTTAGTCATAGAAGCAGATTCTAGGCTAGATGATGGAGATGTAATTCATGTAGGAAACTTATCATTTAGAATAATTCATACACCTGGACATACAAAAGGAGGAATATGTTTATACTGTGAGCAAGAAAAATTATTACTTTCTGGTGATACATTTTTTAGAGGAACTTGGGGAAGAACGGATTTGCCAACAGGAAGTGCTAAAAAGATTATGCAATCTATAATGAATAAAATTTTAATATTACCAGAAGATACTATTGTTTATCCAGGTCACCGGAAAATCAACTATGATAAAAGATGAAGAACCAATATATTTTAACTTGCAACCTAGAAAGGAGTAAAATATGATACAAAAACCAAAAGGAACAAGGGATATTATCCAAACAGAAAGCTATAAATGGCAACACATTGAAAATATAGTAAAAAACATCCTTAAAAATTATGGATATAAAGAGATTAGAACTCCAGTATTTGAAAGTACGGAGCTTTTTCAAAGAGGCGTTGGTGATACTACAGATGTAGTGCAAAAAGAAATGTATACTTTTGAAGATAAAGGGGGAAGAAGTATAACTTTAAGGCCAGAGGGTACAGCATCTGTTGTAAGAGCATATATAGAAAACGGAATGGCATCAATGCCTTCTCCAGTAAAGCTATGGTACAACATGGCTATGTATAGATATGAAAATGTTCAAAAAGGGAGATTAAGAGAGTTTCACCAGATTGGTGCGGAAGTCTTTGGAAGTACTTCATATCAGGCAGACGTTGAAACAATAGTTATGGCAAATGATATATTAAGTAAATTAAATATACCAAATGTAGAATTAAATATAAATAGTATTGGATGCCCAAAATGCAGAACTGAATATCAAAATGCTTTAAGAGAGTTTATAAGACCAAATTTAGATAAATATTGTGATACATGTAAATCTAGATTTGAAAGAAACCCAATGAGAATATTAGATTGCAAGGAAGAAAAATGTAAACAATTAAACCATGGGGCACCTGTGATATTAGATTATTTATGTGAAGAATGTAGAGAGCATTTTGAAAGCGTAAAAGGATTATTAGATACTTTAGGAATAAAATATAATATAGATCCAGAAATAGTTAGAGGACTAGATTATTACACAAAAACTGTATTTGAGTTTATTTCTAAAAATGAAGGGTATACAGTTTTAGCAGGTGGAAGATATGATGGCCTAGTAAAAGAACTTGATGGGCAAGATACACCAGCACTTGGCTTTGCACTTGGAATGGAAAGATTAATAGAGATTTATGAAAAGTATAATACAGAAGTACAAAATGCAAAACCACAATTATTTGTAGCACAAATAGGGGAACAGGCAAACATATATGCAACTAAATTAGTGTACAAATTAAGACAAAACGGAATATATGTAGAAAAAGATATAACAGGAAAAAGCATTAATGCACAATTTAAGTATGCAAATAAAATTGGCGCAAAATATGTAATAACAATAGGAGAAAACGAATTACAAACAAATACTGCAGAATTGAAAAATATGGAAACAGGAGAAACAATGCAAATAGAATTAGATGTAAATGAAATAATAGAAAACATCTTATCTGATGTTATAAATTAAAAATTAAATAAAAAAACAAGTATATATTAATTTCATATACTCCTCGGCTTCATACATGATTTACAAAATCTAAACATCCAGCAATCGAGCCTCTCACTTCTGCTTCCTCAATTGCTGGATGTTAAGATTTTACACAATCATTCCTGGGCACATTCGTCGTTCCTTCAATTAATATATACTTGTTTTTTATTTGCTTTGCTTTTGCATAACATAATTTCTATTTGAATATATATAAAATATAGTCTATATTCAAAGGAGAAACTATGGTAAACGTAGCTGTAGTAAATATAAAAGATTTACTTAAATATTTGGTAAAGCGGAATTTTAATTGCTCTAGTATTATTTGTCCTTATAAAAGCATTTAATTATGTAAAGGATGTTACTATTTTTACAGTTTCTATAAATAATACAATTCCTGGAATAAATATCAATAATGATATAAAAGAAATAAAAAAAGGAAAATCTTATGTTGAGCATATTTTAGGTACGCAATTAGCTGTTAATGATAATTTGATTCTAGAAGATGTCGGAACTGAAGAGATTATTGATGTACCTGCAACAGATACAAAAGAAGAACCAAAAGTAGTATTATCAGAAGTTCCTGAAAATGCAGAGATAAGTGTAATTGAAGAAAATAATATTAAAACAACATATACTAATGAGTATAATGGAGTTCAAATAAAAAATAGTTCTAATTATGAACTTACTCAAGAAATAATGAATCCAGATATTGAATTAGAGAATAGAAGAAATGTTGTAATTTATCATACTCATACTTGCGAAAGCTATACACCAAGTGAAAAGTTTAATTATGAAATGACTGGTAATTATAGAACAACAGATTTAAACTATTCTGTATCTAGGGTTGGAGATGAATTACAAAGCTATCTAGAACAATATGGATTTAATGTAGCACATGATAAAACAATAAACGATTATCCTGCATATACTGGCTCATATAATCGCTCTCTAAAAGCAGTAAATAATGTGCTGAGTAATATTGAAAGCGATATTGTAATAGATTTACATAGAGATGCAGTTGGAAGCAGTAGCGATTATGCGCCAAGAGCTAAAATAGGAGACGAAGAAGCTGCTCAAATTATGTTTGTAATAGGCACAGATGGTGGTGGATTAGAACATCCCAATTGGCAGCAAAATTTAAAGTTTGCTATAAAAATACAACAAAAAGCAAATGAATTGTATCCTGGGCTATTTAGACCAATAATTTTAAGAAATTCCAGGTATAATCAACATGTAGCTAAAGCTGCTGTTATAATAGAGGTGGGTGCAACAGGAAATACATTGGAACAATGCTTAGCAAGTATGAAATATCTGGCAAAAATAATGAATGAAGCTTTATGAGATTGTCAAAGGGACGGGTAAATTACCAAAATTCCAGTTCCTTTGACAATCTCAAAAAAATTATAAAAAATTCAAAAAAACTATTGACAGATAAAATAAAATCTCGTATAATAATTCTTGTGTTAAGCAATGCGCCCTTAGCTCAGTTGGTCAGAGCAACCGGCTCATAACCGGTGGGTCCAAGGTTCAAATCCTTGAGGGCGCACCATTTTATATATGCAACTAAAGTTGCAATTAATAATGAATAATTAATAATGAATAATTTCTTAAATTTTCGACAAAGTCGAAAATTCTCTTTTATCATTAATTATTAACTCTTCACTATTAACTATTCATTAATTAAATAAAATGGGTAGGTGGTCGAGTGGTTAAAGGCACCAGACTGTAAATCTGGCGACGAGAGTCTACGATGGTTCGAATCCATCCCTGCCCACCAAATGTGCGAGGCAAAAGTGCCTCGCAATTAATAATTAATGGTGAATAGTGAATAATGCATAATAGAAAAGTGTAGAGAAGCACATTTGTATTATTAATTATTCACTATTCATTTTTCATTATATAAAGATAGAAATTTTGTGGGCGGCCAAACGATCGAAATTGCTTGTTTCAGAATCAAATAGCCATCCCTGTCGGGAGAAAATAGGTAGCTTCGGCTATCTATTTTTTATGTATTTGTTAAATTTTTTTATATTTAGAAGTAATCATAATACATGTAAAAAAGCAAAGCTTGATAAAAATTATTATTAATGATATTATAATTAAAATTTATAATAATTGGAGGAATCTAAAATGAAACAAAAAGTTGAACTAATTAATAAAAGTATTGGAGCATCTATATTAATTTCTTTAGGATGCTACGTACTATTAAAAGTTGGAAATCCAATAGGACCTGTATTATTTGCACTTGGTTTACTTGGCGTTTGTTATATGGGACTAAATCTTTTTACAGGTAAATGCGGATTTTTCATACAAGATAAAATAAAATTTACGGATTTAATGATAATTTTAGCAGTAAACTTAATTGCTGGATATTTATGTGGGCTAATTTATTCTTTTGCCGATAATGAAGTATTTAATAATGCAGTTGCAAAAGTTGCAACATGGGAGTTTTCATTATCATTTTTTATTAAATCTGTTATGTGTGGTGTAATAATGTATATTGCAGTTTTCATGTATAAAAAAGGCTCACCTTTAGGAATAATATTTGGAATACCACTATTTATATTTTCTGGATTCCAACACTGTATTGCTAATATAATTACATTAGGTGTTGCAAGGACAATGGATTTATCAATTATAATATGCATTTTAGGAAATTTTGCAGGCTCTCTTTTAATGTGGTATGTTTCAAAAGATTATGTAAAAAAAGAGGTATAAAATGGAAAGGTGTAAGTGGTGTAACTTAAAAAATCCTACATATATAGAATATCATGATAATGAATGGTGTAAGCCTAATTTTGAAGAAAGTTATTTG
Organism: Clostridia bacterium; assembly: GCA_017469445.1. Taxonomy (GTDB): domain Bacteria; phylum Bacillota; class Clostridia; order TANB77; family CAG-508; genus UMGS1864. The sequence goes on along the minus strand of JAFUGK010000014.1, from coordinate 154,180 downwards.
TATGAAATGCTAATTTTAGAATCTTTTCAAGCTGGCTTATCATGGGAGTGCGTTTTGAATAAAAGAGATAGCTTTAGAAAAGCATATGATGATTTTAAATTAGAAAAAGTAATTGATTATGATGAGAATAAAATAAATGAATTACTAAATAATAAAGATATTATTAGAAATAAACTAAAAATAAAAGCTAGCATAGAAAATAGTAAGATATTTAAAAGTATTTCAGAAGAATATGGCTCTTTTTATAATTATTTGAAAAAATTTACAAATAATAAAATTATATATGAAATAGGAAAAACTACTAATAAATTGTCTGATGCAATATCTAACGATTTACAAAAGCGTGGAATGAAATTTGTAGGAAGTACTATTGTTTATTCTTATTTACAAGCAATAGGAGTTATATATTCGCATGATAAAGAATGTTATTTATACAAAAATAAGTAAAATGCTTGTTAAAAAATTAAAAATGTAATAAAATATGTATGCAAATTAACAAAAGAGATTTTTAATTATGAAAGGATGATTTTATGGAAAAATCAAAAGTGTATTTTTGTAAGCAGATTACTCCAGAAAATATTGTAAAAATGTATAAAATTTTAGGAAAAGAATTACCAGGAAAAGTTGCAGTAAAGGTTCATTCTGGTGAAGAAGGAAATCAAAATTATTTAAGACCAGAGTTTATGAAAGATATAGTTGATTATGTTAAAGGAACAATAGTTGAATGTAATACAGCTTATGAAGGAGAAAGGAACACTACTGAAAAGCACTTAAAACTTATTGAAAATCATGGATGGAATAAAAGTTTTGATTTTGATTTAATGGATGAAGAAGGACCAGATATAAGTATACCGGTTCCAAATGGAAAAATTTTAAAAGAAGATTTTTTAGGGAAAAATATAGAAAAGTACAATTCAATGCTTGTAATATCTCACTTTAAAGGACATCCTATGGGAGGATATGGCGGTGCTTTAAAACAATTATCTATTGGTTGTGCATCTAGTGTTGGAAAAACATGGATACACTCTGCAGGTAAAAATAAGGACCAATATACATTATGGGATAATCTTCCAAAACAAGATGAATTTTTAGAATCAATGGCAGATGCTGCATCAGCTGTTGTAAATTATTTTAAAGGTAATATGGCTTTTATTAATGTTATGGCAAATATGAGTGTTGATTGCGATTGTTGTTCAGTTGCTGAAGATCCATGTATGCAAGATATTGGAATACTTGCATCATTAGATCCAGTAGCAATAGATCAAGCATGTATCGATTTAGTTAAAAATTCAAACGACCCAGGTAAAGATCATTTTCTTGAAAGGGTTAATTCAAGACACGGAACTCATACAATAGATGCAGCTGCAGAACTCGAATTTGGAACTAAAGAATATGAATTGATAAATGTAGAATAAAGCATTGATTAATATAATAAAATATGATATTATTTAAGCTATAATAATAAAACTAGGGGGAAGAAAAATGAAATTAAAAAGAATATTATTTACATTATTTATTGCATTAATGGTATTAGGATCATCAGTATTAGGATATGAAACTGATAATTATTCTATAACAGTTGATGAAAGTTTTGAACAAACACAAGATCAAGGATTAGTTATGTTTCAAAACCCACAAACAGGTGACAACATTGTTATTCAAAAAATAGAGCAAAAAATTTTAGGAGGGAAATTAACTACTTTCCAATTAAATCAAATTACTGAGGAAATATCAAAACAATATAAAGAATTATATGATGCTACAGTTGAACAAGTAGGTAAAGAAGAAGTTACAATAAACAACAAAAATGTTACAAGAATGACATATAAAACAGATATTGAAGATACTGTGATTTATCAGGAATTAAACATATTTGTTGAAAATGATGGAGTTTATGATATTATATTTACAGCTATATCTGATGAAGGATTTTCAAGAGAATATAAAGATAATATATTAAATTCTTTCCAAGTTAAAGAAAATACTTCTAGTGAAAGTAGTGCTAATACAACTGGAGAAGATGCTTCAGATGAATTAGGATATGGCTGGACAGAATTTGGATATATAATAATTATATCTATAGTATTAATTATTGCAGCATTAAAGCTTAATAATAAGAGTAAACTATTTGTTATTTCAATTGTATTATTAATTGTTCAAGGATTTATATTAACAATAGATGGTATAGATGGAAAAATGGAGTCAAATATGGGATTTAACCTATTATGCTTAGCTCCATCAATAGTTGCTATAATATTATTAATAATTCAAATGATAAGAAAACCTAAAAAACAAGACTAAAGTACTTGAATTTTAGAAAAAAAGAGTGTATAATATGCATTATTGAAAAACTATGAAAAGGACAAGACAAACATGTAAAACTTTTAGAGAGCCAAATGTATGCTGAAATTTTGGTAAGATAATAAATGTTTGTTATCACCTTGGAGTTGCTTATTTGAAATAATAGTAAAATAAGTCGTAAGTCTGCGTTAAAGATTAATTAAGAGAAAAGTAATAAAACTTTTAATATAGGTGGTACCGCGGAAAATATTTCGTCCTATTAGTAGGACGAAATATTTTTTTGTGCGTTGAAAAATAATTTGCAAATTTCGTCGTTAAACTGCACTCTAAAATCCTGCGACGTACACTCGTACGCCTCGGATTCTTCTCGCTTGTTTGCCTAGAAATTTACTAAATTCTTTTCCAACGTTGTGAATAGCCTAATAGTATATGAAAGGAAGGATATAAAAAAATGTCAGAGTCAGAAGAAAAACTAGACTATGGAAAAACCTTAAATTTGCCAAAAACAGATTTCCAAATGAGAGCAAATTTACCAGAAACAGAAGCAAAAACATTAGAAAATGTTTTTGAAAAAGGTTTGTATGAAAAATGCTTAAAGAAAAATGAAGGAAAGGAACCATTTGTTTTACATGATGGACCTCCATATGCAAATGGAGAAATTCATATAGGACATGCACTTAATAAAGTGCTAAAAGATACTATAGTAAGATATAAAAACTTACAAGGTTTTTATACACCATATATACCAGGATACGATACACATGGTATGCCAACTGAAAAGAAGGCTATTGAAAAGCTAGGACTAAATAGAGATGAAATGCCAGTATCACAATTTAGAGATACATGTAAAGAATTTAATGAAAAATATATAGATGTTCAAACAAAAGGATTTAAACGTTTAGGCGTACTTGGGGATTGGGAACACCCATATATAACATATCAACCACAAATGGAAGCAAAACAAATAGAAGTATTTGCTAAAATGTATGAAAAAGGATATATATATAAAGGATTAAAACCTGTTCACTGGTGTACAGATTGCGAAACAGCTTTAGCTGAAGCAGAAATTGAATACAAAGATCATAAAACAATGTCTTTATATGTAAAATTTCCTGTTAAAGATTCAAAAGGATTATTTGATGCAAAAGACACATATTTTGTAATATGGACAACTACACCTTGGACATTACCTGGAAACGTTGCTATTACTATAGGTGGAGATTTTAAATATAGTATAGTTGATACAGGAAAAGAAAAATATATTATGGCAAGTGAATTAGTTGATGAAGTAATGGGACTTGCTGAGATTACTGAATATAAAACAATTAAAACATTTAAAGGTGAAGAATTAGAAGGAGTTCTTTGTAAACATCCATTTATTGAAAGAGAATCTAAAGTTGTATTAGGTAGTGATGATACTATATTAGTAGATTTAAGCTCTGGTACAGGTGCTGTACATACTGCTCCTGCTTATGGTAAAGAAGACTATTTATGCGGATTAAAAAATAATTTAGACATGGTAGTTTGTGTAGATGGAAAAGGACATCAAACAGAAGAAGCTGGAATATTTGCAGGTATGTATTATGAAAAATCTAATAGAGAAATTACAAATTGGCTTGAAGAAAATGGATATTTACTAAGAAAACAACCTATAGTTCACCAATATCCACATTGCTGGAGATGTAAAAATCCAATTATATTTAGAGCAACAAACCAATGGTTTGCATCTGTAGATGGATTCAGAAAAGAGACATTAGAAGCTATAAAATCTGTAAAATGGTATCCTGCATGGGGAGAAGAAAGAATAACAAAAATGGTAGAAGAAAGAAACGATTGGTGTATTTCTAGACAACGTACTTGGGGTGTGCCAATTCCAATATTCTACTGTGAAGAATGTGAGAAAGAATATGTAACACCAGAGAGCTTAAAGAAAGTGCAAGAAATTGTAAAAGAAAAAGGAACAAATGCATGGTTTGATTTAACTGCAGAAGAATTATTACCAGAAGGTGCAGTTTGCTCTTGTGGTAGCCATAAGTTCAAAAAAGAAACAGATATTATGGATGTATGGTTTGATTCTGGCTCAACACATGCTTCTGTATTAGAAGAAAGAGGAATACCAACATCACATGTTATGTATTTAGAAGGTAGTGATCAATATAGAGGTTGGTTCCAATCTTCAATATTAACATCTGTTGCAACAAAAGGTAAAGCTCCATATCATGAAGTAGTAACACATGGATATACAGTAGATGAGCAAGGAAGAAAAATGTCTAAATCTTTAGGTAATGGAGTTGATCCACTAGAAGTTATTAAAGAATATGGTGCAGATATTTTAAGATTATGGGTATTATCTTCAGATTACAAATCAGATGTAAGTATATCTAAAGGAATATTAAAACAAGTTAGTGAAGTTTACAGAAAAATAAGAAATACATCTAGATATATTCTAGGAAATACAAGTGATTTTGATGTAAATGCTCCTGTTGCTTATTCTGATTTAGAAGAAGTTGATAAATGGGCATTAACAAGACTTAATAAATTAATTAGGGATTGCACAAAAGCCTTTGATGAATATGAATTCAGCAAAGCATATACAGCTATAAATCAATTCTGCGTTGTAGATATGAGTAATTTCTACTTAGACATTATAAAAGATAGATTATACACATATAAACAAGATTCTGTAGGCAGAAGAGCTGCACAAACAGTAATGTATGAAATATTAGAAGCTTTAGTTAGAATTTTAGCTCCAATGATTAGCTTTACAGCAGAAGAAATATGGGGATTTATGAAGCATAAAGAAGGAGAAAGCTTAGAGAGTGTTATGCTTACATCTTGGCCAAAAGCTAAACTAGAATATGATGATAAAGCTTTAACAGAAAAATGGGATAAAATTATAGCAATAAAAGAAGAAGTTGCTAAGAAACTTGAATTAGCAAGAGCAGATAAGACAATAGGATCTTCATTAAATGCAAAAGTTACAATTCATGCAGATGGTGAGAAATACGATTTTATAAAATCTGTTGAAAATGAATTATTACAAGTATTTATTGTATCAGATTTAGAAATTGTAAAAGACAGCAAAAAAGATGAAGAAAGTAATTTTGGCATATCAGTAGAAATATCTATTGCACCAGGAGAAAAATGTGAAAGATGCTGGATGTATTCTACAACAGTTGGAGAAGACAAGGAACATCCAACAATTTGCCATAGATGTAGTGAGAATTTGAAATAGAAAGTAGGGGCGACCATTGGTCGTCCTATTTTTTAGCATACATTTTCCATAAATACACATAATAAACCTAAATACATTTTAGGAGATTTGTTATGTTTGTTCCAAATTTAATTTTATATGAAGAGAATATTAAGAATTACGAATTAGGGAAAACGCTACTTGATAAATATGGTAAAATGAATATAGAAATGCGTACTATTGAGAACCATAATAATATATTAGAAATGAGGGAGAATCCTAATAAAAATTTTCCTAAATTAAAAAGGAATTTAATTATTGGTGTTAGGAAAACTCATAAGTTTGTTCCAAACCATAAAACTTCAGATTTTCTTGTTCCATATACATCATCTGGTTGTACGGCTATGTGTCTATATTGCTATTTGGTTTGCAATTATAATAAATGCTCATATTTAAGACTATTTGTAAATAGAGAAGAAATGTTAGATAAAATAATTAAAACTTCTAATAAAAGTGAAAAAGAATTAACTTTTGAAATAGGGAGTAATAGTGATTTAATATTAGAAAATACTATAACTGGTAACTTAGAATGGACAATTGAAAATTATGTCCCCAATAATTATGGATATTTAACTTTTCCTACTAAATTTGATATGGTAGATTCTATTCTATCATTAAATCATAATGGTAGAATTATAATTCGCATGAGTGTTAATCCAGATGAAATAATTAAAAAGATTGAAATTGGTACATCTTTCTTGGATAAAAGAATTGAAGCAATAAATAAATTAAAAGAAGCAGGTTATAAGATTGGTATACTTATTGCACCAATTATCTTAGTTGAAAATTGGAAAACAAAGTACGAAGAGCTTATAAAATATCTTGATGCAAAGCTTAGTAAAAAAGTTAAGCAAGATGCGTTTTTTGAACTTATTTTTATGACATATAGCTATGTTCACAGAAAAATTAATGAAGAAGCATTTCCGCGGTGCTATCAATTTATATGATACAAATTTAATGACAGGTAGAGGAAGGGGAAAGTACTCATACAAAAAAGAGATTAGGGAAGATGCAGAAAAATTTATGAGAGAGATTATGCAAAAATATTTTCCTAATAATAGAATTGAGTATATAGTATAAAAAATTAAAACAGATTACTAATTTTTTAGTAATCTGTTTTTAATGAATAATGAAAAATAAATAATTAATAGTGAATAATACAAATGTGCTCTTTACACGTTTCTATTATTCACTATTAATCATTCACTATTAATTATTAATTGCGAGGCATATTTGCCTCGCACATTTGGTGCGGTTGAGGAAATGTAGAATTGAGTACAACAAGAATATCAACATATTAGATTTAAATTGGATATATTGCTTAGCTTTACAATTTATGTAAAGTATGGTAAAATAATTAAAGTATTTTGTTTATTTATTGTACAATTGAGTATACTAAGGAGGTTATTATGCAGGTTATTAAAGAAGGCAAAGTTAAAGGAACCACTAAAGTTTGCAAATATTGTAATGCCAAATTTAAATTTTATAAGGCAGATTTAAAAACGCGATGCGCATTTGGACGGCATTTAGTATTAGTAAAATGCCCTTGTTGTGGCGAAGAAATCGTTGTCCATGAAGAAAAGTATTAACAATAAAATCCAGGTTTTCCTGGATTTTTATTGTTTAATGAATAATGAAAAATTAATAATTAATAGTGAATAATACAAATGTGCTCTTTACACGTTTCTATTATTCACTATTCATCATTCACTATTAATTATTAATTGCGAGGCACTTTTGCCTCGCACATTTGGTGCGGTTGAGAGGACTTGGCGAGCCGCGTCGTTAAAACAGTCCACTGGACTGTTTTAGCCTGCGTGCAACTTGGCCTTAACCAAGCTGCACTTGGCAAACTCCTTTTCAATTCCTCTTTTTAAAATATCAAAAAAGAGTTAGCAAAGCTAACTCTTATCTGGTGCGGTTGAGAGGACTTGAACCCCCACGTCAAAGACACTAGATCCTAAGTCTAGCGCGTCTGCCAGTTCCGCCACAACCGCGATTAACAATATATATATTAACACTTTGTATGAATTTTGTCAATAATTTTAGTAATAAATTATTTTAGAAAATATATTAAAAATTTCAAAAATGCTCGTTCAAGCTAATTTTCGCAGACCTTCTAAAAGAATTTTATGGCACCCTTCCATTAGTAAATGAACGCTTTCCATAAAATTTATTAAGAATGTCTAGCTCAATTACTTTCAATGCGCTTTTTTCAATTTTTAATATATTTCCTTTTAATTTTATAATTAAGCAAAATTGTTGACAAAACTGGCATTTGAATATAAAATTATAGCAAAGTATTAAATGGGGAGATAATATTATGCCAAAGGTTAGTGTTATTATTACTGCATACAATTGCGAAAGTACGATAAAAAAATGTATAGATTCAGTAGTAGACCAAACTATGAACGATTATGAACTTATTGTTGTAAATGATGGCTCTACTGATAATACTGAATTAGAAGTACTAAAATATAAAGAAGTTTTAGGCTCAAAACTGAAATATTTTTATAAAGATAATACTGGTGTTGCTGATACTAGAAATTATGGGCTTGAGAAGGCAACAGGCGAATATATTATGTACATAGACTCAGATGATTATATTGATACAGAATTACTGGCAAAGCAAGAAACTAATTTAAATGATAGTGTAGATGTAATAAAATTTAAGATGATTCAAGTAGAAGAAAATGGTAAGGAAATATGTAAAATAGATGGACCAGTTTTTGATGCTATACTTGGACAAGATGCTTTTAATAAACTATATTATCAAGACATTTTAATAGATCAACCATGCATTTATTTGTTTAGAAGAGAATATTTTAAAGATAATAATTTCCGTTTCTTAGCAGGTACTATACATGAAGATTTCGGGCTAATTCCAATAGTTATTGCAAATGCTAAAACTATGATTTCAACTAATATATATGGATATTACTATGTTCAAACTCCAAATAGTATAACTAGAGAAAATAGCAAGGAAAAAATAATAAAGAAAACTGAAGATAGTTTTTTACATTACGATAATATGCTTAAAACTATTGAGAATCAAGATTTAACTACTTTTACTAAAGAAAATATAAGATTATATTATACAAATTCTATTTTGCTTAAAATTAGAGATTTACCACAAGACTTAAAGAAACATTATCTAATAGAATTTAAGAAACGAAAAATGATTAAAAACATTAAAATAAGAAATTTAAAACAATTTTTAAAAAGAATTCTTATAGCAATAAGTCCAAATTTATATTTTAAATTAAGATAAAGGGGAGAACCATGCCAAAGGTTAGTGTTATTGTTCCAGTATATAATGTAGAAAAATATATTGAAAAATGTTTAGACTCGCTTGTTAACCAAACTTTAAAAGATATAGAGCTAATAATAGTAAATGATGGTTCTACAGATAGTAGTGAGCAAATAATTCTTAAATATAAAGACAAGAATTCTAACATTATGTATTTAACTAAAGAAAATGGAGGATTATCTGATGCAAGAAATTTTGGTATTCCATATGCAACAGGAGATTATATTGCATTTTTAGATTCAGATGATTATGTAGAGTTATCACTATATGAAAAGTTATATAACAAAGCTATAGAGACAAATGCTGATATGGTAGAATGTGATTTCTATTGGGAATATTCTGAAACAAAGATGATTCATGATAGAAATGCTAGATATAAAGATAAAAGTGATATGTATGCTAATGCAAGAGTTGTGGCTTGGAATAAACTATATAAAAGGGAAGTATTGTTAAATTCGGGAGTTCAATTTCCAAAAGGATTAAGATATGAAGATTTAGAGTTCTTTTATAAAATATTGCCTAAGCTTAGAAAAATAGAACTAATTGAAGAACCTTTAATACATTATGTACAAAGAAATAATTCAATTACATATACACAAAATGAAAAGACAAGAGATATATTTACTATACTTGATAATATCATAGATTATTATAAAACAAATAACCTATATGATGAGTACAAGAAAGAACTTGAGTATATGTATACTAGAATATTATTTGCAAGTTCATTTAGGAGAATGACCAAAATTGCAGATAAAAGTATAAAAAAAGAATGCTTAAAAGAAACTATAGAAAAAGTATACAATACTTTTCCAGATTGGAAGAAGAATAAGATATTAAGAACTTCAAAAGGACTTAAAAATTTTTATTTAAGAAGTATTAATAAATTTACTTATAAAATTTATTGCCATATATTTTAATAGGAGTAGAAATGAAGAATCTTTTAAAGAAAATAACACCAGAAAACATTTTATGTTTTATTGTAATAATATGTCCAATATTAGATATGTTAAGTTTTATATTTAGAAATACTTTTAATACAAGTATTTCTCCATCTACATTCATAAGACCTATTTTACCAATTATTTTATTTATATATGTATTTTTTAAATATAAAATAAAGATGAAAATGATAATAATTTCGCTTATTTATTTTGTATATGCATTAATACATTTATATTTATTTAATAGTGTAAAGGCAGAAATCTCATATGGTGGAATATTAAATGAAGCACAATACCTTGTAAATTATTCGTTTTTAATTATGAATTTATTCCTATTTACATATATTTTTTGGAAGAAAGATAATAAAAAATTACAAAAATCTATTTTGATTGCATTTGGAATATATATAATTTCTATTTATATTTCAATAATTACAAATACATCTTCTAGTACATATATAGAAGGAACTGGTTTTAAAGGATGGTATGAATCTGGAAATAGTCTATGTGCTATATTATGTATATGTTTATGTATAATTTTACCTATGCTAAAAGATAAAAAACTAACACTTATAATTGCAATTTTAGGCATTTTTGCTGGAATCTTTTTAAGCGTATTGGTAGGAACAAGAACTGGTCTTTTAGGTTTTGTTCTTATTCTACTACTTTATGTAGGCAGCGAATTATTTGTTGGAGTAATTAAAAAGATAAATATTAACAAAAAGATAATTGGTGCATCTGCTATTGCAATTGTTTTAATAGTTGTTGTTGCTATTATAGGAGGTTCAAAAACTTTCGAAAGAAGAAGATATATAGACGAAATACAAGCATCTGCTACAGATAGTATGACTGGTGAAATAAGGCATTTGTCAGGTGATGTAACAGAATTAGCACATAAAATCGAAAATGGAGAATTAACAGAAGAATATGCACCAAAGCCAGTACAAAATGCAATACTAAGATTATATAATTATGCAAAAGCTACAAGTATGTCTAGTAGTGATATGCGAAAACAGCAATTTATGTATAATTTATATTTAGTAGAAGAGCAAAAAAGTTTACCACTTCTACTATTTGGAAATGGATTTAAAGCCCAATTTAGAGAATTAGTACTGGAAATGGAAGTACCAGCGTTTTTATTTAATTTTGGATTATTAGGCTTTGTACTGTATTTTGTACCATTTTTAATTATTGCTTGTTATGGTATATATTTTGCAGTAAAACACTTAAAACAGATTGATACAAATTATATTATGTATTTAGGAGGAAGTTTACTTGCAATTGCTTTATCATTCTTATCTGGATATACATTTTTTAATTCATCAAGCATGATTATGGTGATTGTGGTATATGTGCTTTTAATAAATAAAATTTTAGAAATATTAAAAATACGAGGTAATTTAAAGTGAAGAAAATAATATTCGGCATAACCAGTCTCCAATTTGGAGGAGCTGAAAGAGTTTTAGTAGATATTGTAAATAAGCTATATACTGAATTTGATATTACAATTTTTACAATATATTCTAATGCAGGAATGGAAAAACAACTAAACTCTAATATAAAGATACAGTCTTTATTTAAGAAGAAGTATGAGGAATTGAATAAGGTTCAAAAGTTATTAATATCTATGAAACTATTATTATTAAAAAAACAAATTTATAATAAGCAAATAAGAAATAATTATGATGTTGAAATTGCTTTTTTAGAAGGACCTATAACTAGGTTGTTTGCGTGTGAAAATAGAAGTGTAAAAAAGATTGCTTGGATACATAATGATATTACTAAAGTATATGGAACTGGTTTAAAAGCCAACTTAAAAAAGAAAGCTGATAAAAAAGCATATAATGTTTATGATAAATTAGTATTTGTAAGTAGAGATAATAAAGAAAAATTTGAAGATACATATAATCTAGACAATGATAAATATGTAATATATAATTATATAGATATTGACAAGGTTATAGAAAAGTCTAATGAATATGCAAATGTGCCTTTAAAAGATGAAGAATTTAATATTATTTCAGTAGCAAGATTAGTTAAACAAAAAGCTATAGATAGATTAATTAAAGTACATAGTAAATTGATTAAAAACGGTTTAAACCACAATATTTATATAATTGGAGATGGACCAGAAAAAGAATACTTACAAAACCTAATTGAAGAAAAAAAGGTTGGTAAAAGTTTTATTTTATTAGGTCAAAAAGAAAATCCGTATCCTTTTATAAAAAAAGCTGATTGCTTTGCACTTTTATCTAATTATGAAGGATATCCAATGGTTTTGCTAGAAGCACAAATACTTGAAAAGTTTATAATTATAACAGATACTTCTGCAAGAGAAACCTTACAAAATTATAATAATAGAATGATTTTAGATAATGATGAAGAAGCTATTTACATAGGACTAAGCAAATTATTAAAAAACAAGGAAGAATATTTAAAAACAAATTATAATTTACAAAATTATAATAATTTAGAAATTTTAGAACAAATCAAAAAAATAATTAAAGAATAAAGGGGATATAGAATGAAATTATCTATATTAACAGCAACATACAATAGGGCAAATAGGTTGCCAGAACTCTATGAAAGTCTAAAAAATAATTTAAAATATAATCTGGATTTTGAATGGCTAATAATGGATGATGGCTCTACAGATAATACATACGAGGTTGTTGAAAGTTTTGCTAAGGAAAGGAAAATAAATTTAACATATTATTATCAAGAAAATCAAGGTAAAATGTCAGCAATAAACACTTTAGTAGAGCTTTCTACAGGTGATTATATAATCGATTGTGATTCAGATGATCATTTTGCAAACAATGCATTTGAAATTATAAAAAATAATATAAGTAAATTAGATAATGATAAAGAACTATATGCATTGCTATTTTTAAAATGTGATGCTTCAGGAGAAATAAGTGGCAAGAAATTTAAAGAAGATAACTATAAAACAACTATGTTTGATTTGTATTTTAAAGAAGATATACAAGGAGAAAAGATAATACTATTTAATTCTAAAATTAGAAAACAATATAAACACATAATAGAACCTGGCGAAAAATTTGTTACAGAAGCTAGAATGTACCATGAAATGGACAAAGACTATAAAGTACTTTCTATAAATGAGCCATTAGTTATAGGGGATTATCAAACTGATGGATATACAAAAAATATAAAGAAAACTTTTATAGAAAATCCTAAAGGATATATGAAATATTTTGAGGAAATATTAAATTCTGATACAAGTGAAATTTTATTTAGCAAAAGAATGTATGCAATAAAACATTATATATTATTTAGTTATCTTACTAAAAAGAAAAAAATCATAAAACATGTTAAAGGTAGATTGAACAAATTTTTAATTGTTGCTTTATATGTGCCTGGATGCATAAAAACAAAATTAACAATAAAAAATCCTGAAAAGAAAATATTTATTTCTTCTTGGACTTTAGAAGTTGGTGGCATAGAAACTGCACTTGTTAACTTAGTTAATAATTTAAGTCAAAAGTACAGAGTAACACTTGCTCTAGAAGAAAAAATAGGTACTTTTTTAGATAAAGTAGATTCTAAAGTAGAAATTATTGAATATACACCATCTACAAATAAAAATGTATTTAAAAGAAAAATACAAAATTTTTCTAAAAGGATAAAGTTTATATTAAATTACAAAAATAAATTTGATGCAGCTATATCTTTTGCAACATATTCAAGACCCGCTTCATTTATGGCAAGAACAGCTTCAAAAAATAATACATTATGGATTCACTCAAACTATTTAGTGTTATATAAAAATAATATAGATAAAATAAAAAGGTTTTTTAATAGTGTAAAATATAATAAATTTAAAAATATAGTATGCATATCAGAAGATGCTAAAGATGCATTTTTGCATGTGTTTCCAGATATGGAAAATAGAACTATTGTTATTAACAACTTGGTAAATTACAAAGAAATACTAGAAAAATCCCATGAAAAAATTAATATGTACAAACATTATGATCCTACTTTTTTAAGTGTATGTAGGCATGATGAAGAATCAAAAAAACTTACAAGATTAATTGAAGCTGCAAGAATTTTAAAGGAAGAACATTTTAAATTTAGAATTTTAATGGTTGGAGAAGGCAAAGATACAGATTTATATAAAAAAATGGTTGAGGAATATAACTTGCAAAGTTATGTTATTTTCTGTGGTATGCAGAAAAATCCATATCCATATTTTTTAGTAGCGGATTGTGTTATTTTGACTTCAGAATATGAGGGGTACCCAGTTGTTTATATTGAGTCTAAAGTATTAAATAAGCCGATTATCACTACAAATGTATCTGATAGCTTGTTAGATATAGAAAATAAATTTGGAATAGTAACACAGAAAAATGTAAAAGATATAAAAGAAGCAATGCAAGAATTTATTGAAAATGGATATGAAATAAAAGAAAAGTTTAACCCGGAAGAATTTAATCAAAATATAATTAAAAAAATAGAAAAAATACTATAAAAATTAGGTTACTTATGTTATAATATTGGGGCAATAAAACTAAAAAGTAGAAAAGGGGTAAAAAATGGATTCTGAAAACGCAATAATCGTTGAAAATGTATATAAGAATTTCAATGTTTATTATGACAGGACAAATACTATTAAAGAAAAAATATTGTTTTGGAATAAAAGTAAAAAAGAAGTAAGAGAAATATTAAAAGGAATTAACCTAAATATAAAAAAAGGTGAAGTCGTTGGATTAATAGGAGTAAATGGAAGTGGTAAATCTACTTTGCTTAAACTTATGACAAAAATTATTTATCCAAACAAGGGAAAAATAACTACTAATGGAAAGTTAACATCTTTGCTAGAATTAGGTGCAGGTTTTCACCCGGATTTTTCAGGAAGAGAAAACATATATTTTAATGCATCTATTTTTGGATTAACAAAGAAAGAAATAGATAAAAGGCTTAATCAAATAATAGAATTTTCTGAATTAGAAGGATATATAGATAACCCAGTTAGAACATATTCATCTGGTATGTATATGAGATTAGCTTTTTCTGTTGCAATAAATGTTGATGCAGATATATTACTAGTAGATGAAATTTTATCTGTTGGGGATCAACATTTTCAAGAAAAATGCTATAAAAAAATTGAGGATTTAAAAGAACAAGGAAAAACAATTGTAATAGTTACACATGGAATGGATACAGTTAATAGATTTTGCACTAGAGCTGTTTGGCTACATCAAGGCGAAATAAAGATGGATGGAGATGTAAAAACTGTTACTGATGCATATATTAGAGAAACTGCTTAAATTGTGAGAGGAGTACATAAAGTGGGAATATTTAAAGAATTATATAAATATAGAGAATTATTAAAAACAAATGTACAAAAAGAAGTAAGAGGTAGATACAAAAATTCATTTTTGGGTGTACTATGGTCATTTCTAAATCCGCTTCTACAACTTGTTGTGTATTCAGTAATTTTTGGAAGTTTATTAGGAGGAGGTAATCCTACATACCATATTTATGTGTGTGTAGCACTAATTCCATGGACTTTTTTTACATCTGCTATTCAACAAGCAGATTTTACTGTAGTTGCAAATCGGAAATATAATACAGAAAGTGTATTTCCCAAGAGAAATATTGCCAATATCCGTAGTAACAAGTAATACAATTAATTTTTTAATTTCAACCATAATAATTATTGTATTATGCTTCATTTCAGGGCTAGGACTAACTTGGTATGCTTTATTATATCCAGTTATTTTGATTATTCAGTATGTACTTATACTAGGAATTGCATTTATAGTTTCTGCTGTAACAGTTTATATAAGGGATTTAGAACATATTATTGGAGTAGTTTTAATGGCAGCATTTTATGCAACACCAATTGTATATAGGGTAGATCAATTACCTGCTAATTTACAAATAATAATGAAATTAAATCCTATGACATACATAATTGACGGATATAGAGATATTTTCTATTATCAACAAATGCCAGATTTTTATCATTTGGGAATTTTATTTGCTATATCTATAGTTTTATTAATATTTGGATATATGATATTTAGAAAATTACAAAAAGGATTTGCAGAGCAATTATAAATAGGAAGGATTGAACATTGGGCATGGAAAAAATAATACATTATTGTTGGTTTGGTGACAAGCCATTGCCAAAATTAGCTAAAAAATGTATGAAAAGTTGGAAAAAGTTTTTGCCAGATTATAAGATAATAAAATGGTCTGAAGAAAACGTAGACTTAGAAGAATGTCCTTTTATAAAAGGGGCATATGAAAATAAAAAATGGGCATTTGTAGCAGATTATACAAGAACAAAAGCTTTAAATGAATATGGTGGAATTTATTTTGATACAGATATGGAAGTAACAAAAGATATTTCAAAATTTCTTGAGAAGGATACAACCTTTTTAGGATTTGAAGATGATAAGTATATAAATTCAGCAGTATGGTATGAAAAAGAAAAAGGATCATTTTTAACTACAGAACTATTAAAAAAATATAGAAGTTTTAAAAAATTTGAACCTGATAAAATAACTGAATTTAGTATTCCAATAATGATTAGTGAAATTTTAGATAATTTAGATTTAAAAAGAGGAATAAACAAAGTACAAACATTAGAACATGGAATAACAATATATCCAAGAGACTATTTTTATCCATATAGTTTCCATAGAGATAACAATGTTTTTACAGATAATACATGTATGATACATTATTTTGATGCTAGTTGGCTACCTGCAAGAGATAGAAGAGACATGATGCTGGTTAGAATATTTGGAAAATCAGGTGCAAATAAAATTTTAAACATTGGAAGTAAAGTTAAGTGGCATATACTTCATGCTTTAAGAATACCACTATTTCCAATTGTTTTATACAGGCACCATAAAAGAAAAATGGCAATGATTACGCCTGAATATATGGAAAGATTTGAAAAAACCTTAGAAAATATTAAAAAATGCAAAGACAAGCAATATATTGTATTACACAATGGAGATTGGTCTGGTGTTACAAGTTCTACTAGAGAACTTTTTGAAAACCCAATAGATTGTAATGAAATTTATAGAAAAAAAGATATAAAATTAGTTGCAAATACAATAATAGAAACTAACATTAATCAGGTTATTTTTAGCGCTTTTGCAATTGGCTGGGAAAAGTTAGCTAAAGAATTAAAAAAGAGAAATAAAAATATTAAGCTAAAAACTTTTTGGCACGGAAGTCATTCTCAAATATTAGATTCATATGGATGGCAAAGAAATTTAGAAATAATCCATTTGCATAAAAAAGGTATTATTAGTGTAATGGGAACTTGTAAAGAAAGTTTAATGGAGTTTTATAATAAACAGGGATATAAAGCATTTTTTATATCTAATAAAGTATCTGGGGTTCCAAATGTAAAAAAAGAAAAAAGGAATGACAATAAAATAAAAATTGGAATTTATGCAGCAAAATGCAATAATTGGCGTAAGAATATGTATTCACAAATGGCAGCAATTAAGCTTTTAGATAATGCTGTTATGGATATGGTACCTTTAAATGATGAAGCTGTTAAATTTTCTAAGCAATATGATATTGAAGTAACTGGTGTAGATAAAGCAATTCCAAGAGAAGAATTAATGCAAAGAATGGCACAAAATGATGTTAACTTATATGTTACTGCTTCTGAATGTGCACCTATGCTTCCACTAGAAAGTATGGAGCTTGGTGTACCTTGTATTACAGGGAATAATCATCATTATTTTAAGGGAAAAGAACTTGAAAAATATATAGTAATAAATAATGAAACTGATATTGAAGAAATAAAAAACAAAATATTATTATGTATTAAAGAAAGAAATAGAATAATTGAACTATATAATCAATTCTCAAAAGACAATTTAGATTTAAGTAGAAAACAGGTTGAAGAATTTATAAAAATGTAGGAGTGCAAAATGATTGTAAATAACAAAGATTTAATTTTTAATATTAATACATTAGTCTGTTTACCCAAGCAATATGAAGATATAGCAGATATATATGAATATAATTTTAAATATGTGTATATATTTGAAAATACAATAGAAGGAACAAATAAATTTATAGAATTTGTAAATTTAAATAATATAAAAGAAATAGTATTGGTTGATTACAGATTAGAATATGAAACTATTATTAATAGTTTAAAGGATAATGTAAAAATTAATGTATTAGTTACTTTCGATTTAGCATCATTATCTGTTGATAGCTTTTTATATTTTCATGATGCAATTGTAGAATTATACAAAAATGGGAAAATAGATAAATTAGGGATTTTAGATAAGAACCTATTTATTATAACTAAACCACAATTTGAAAATACTTTTTATATAAAATTAGATGTACCTAAAAGTAAAGAAGTGATGAAGGATAACAAGGAGGGTATTGGTTTAATTAATATAAGTGATGACCCTAAACACAGCTATTTCAATGAGTTAAGTGCTATAAGCTTGCTAGATGAAAAAGTAAATGTTATAAATATAGGTGGAGATGTAAAAAATTTTGTTAAAGAATTTAATATAAATGCAGTTGAGATAAAAAAACTAGATGACATAATTGAAAATAGTGAAATTGTTATGTATATTAATTTTTGCAATAATGATACTTCTTTATTTATTAAAAGTATGGATAGAGGAACAATTTGCTTACTAGGAAATAATTCTATTATAGATGAAAACGAAATTTTAACTAAGTATTTACAATTAAAAAGCGATGATGATATTAATGAAATTGCTCAAAAAGTTAAAGATGTTAGAGAAAATAGAGATATTATTTTTGAGGAATACAATAAATTTAGAGATAAATTTACTGTAGAATCAAAAGAAAGTATATCAGATTTTGTCATAGGCAATAAAGAAATGGATATAAAAACTGATTATGAAAAGCTTTTAACTGTAGGAATTCCAGTATATAATGTAGAAAAATATGTTGGAGCGACTATTGAATCTGTTATAAATGCGATTGATGATAATACAGAAATATTAATTGTTAATGATGGAAGTACAGATGGAAGCGAAGAAGTAGTATTAAAATACAAGAATAAGTATCCAGAAATAATCAGATATATAAAGCAAGAAAATCATGGACTTGGAAATGCAAGAAATGTAATTATGGAAAATGCAAAAGGAAAATACATTGCATCAATAGATTCAGATGATACTATAAATAAAAATTTCTTTAAAGAAGCTAAGCCATACCTACTTGAAAATGTTGATATTGTTTTATGCGATTGGCTTTCAATATATGGAGAAAATGAAAAATATCCTACAGAAGCTTTGGATAATGGGCTAAAATTTGAAAGCAATTATAAAAAACTATTGTATAGTACAATAATGCCATCTAATTGCAATAAAATTATAAAAAAAGATATGTACAATGAAATAGGTTTAAAATTTATTGAAGGATTAAAGTTTGAAGATTTAGGAACAAATCCTATAATTATGAATAATGCTCAAACAATAAAATATATAAATAAACCATATTATGAATACAATATTAGAGAAAATTCTATTATGAGAACTAAAATAGGTTACAATATGATTGATATTCTTAGACTACTTGAAGACAGAATAAGAAAATATGTTGATATAAATTATTTTAATTATGAAGAATTTGTGTCATATGTTTATTTTTGGAGAGTAGAAGAAAGTATATTAAATCAATTATATAAATTAGAAGATAAAGAAAGAAACGAAATGATTGATTATATATATGATAATATGAAAGACATTTTAGAAAATTTATATAAAGATAATAAGTATACTAATAGATTAATATCTAGAGTTGATAAAGATACACAAAACTATATTCAAGAAAGAAATAAAGAATTGTTAGGAAATAATTTTAAAAAATTTATAGCTGAAAATATAGAAAATAAAACATATAAAATTTTGACTCCAGCATTGATTTTATATAATTATGATAATAGATAGAGGGTAGAAATGAATTGGTTAAAAAGTAAAAAGATACCTATATTAGCATTAATAATAGCTTTTTTATTAACAATATTTATTTGGCATAATTTGCTTACAGGTGGCAATAATATTGTATTTGTATTTATTTTTGTAGCTATTTATATTGCTATAAAAAATGTATTTAATATTGTTAACAAAAGAAGCGGGATAATATCAGGAATAATTGCTACATTATTTGCAATTGTTGAGATTATAGGAAAAAGTATAAATTATGATTATACACTTAACAATATTCTAGATAAGTGGCTAATAATAAATGTTTTAGGGTATTTTTTCATAGCTTGGATAACTATAATATACATATTTAATTTTTTTGAAAACCATAAGTTTAAAATTTATGAGAATTTAGAAATATGCAAAAATAAGCTTTTTAGTAATAATAAATTTTTATTCCTATTATGTTTTATGCTAATATTTTTAGCATGGGTACCATACTTATTATACTATTATCCAGGAATATTATCATCAGATTCAATATCACAAGTAGAGCAAGTATTAGGGAAAGATGCACTTTCTGATCATCATCCGATTTTACATACAGCAATAATTGGAATATTTGTAAAATTTGGGCTTTTAATCTCAAATAATATTAATTTTGCAATTGCAATTTATAGTATAGTTTCTATGGTTATAATGGCACTTTTCTGCACAATAGTTTTATCATATTTGAAAAAGAAAAATGCACCATTTATTACTATAGTAATTTCATTATTGTTTTATATGTTTTATCCAATAAATGGAATATATAGCATAACAATGTGGAAAGATATTTTCTTTTCAGGAATTATGCCAATATTTATAATACAATACATTGAATTAATACTTAACACTGAAAACTTTTTCGCAAAAAAGAAAAATATTGTTATATTTGTACTAATAACACTTTTTATGATATATATAAGACATAATGGATTCTATGTATTTATACTTTCAATACCATTTGTGTTTATATTGCTTAGAAAATATTGGAAAAAGTTGTTACCAATGGTTGCAAGTGTTTTAATTTTAAATATTGCCATAAATTTTGTGATATATGATGTTTTAAAAGTATCAAAAATTTCTGTAGTAGAGATGCTATCAGTTCCAACGCAACAAATTGCACGAGTAGAAAAAGAACATAGAGAAGAATTAGATGAACAAATAATAGATGAAATTAATAAATTTTTTAAAGTAGAAAATATAGGAGATTATTATAATCCAACTTTGTCAGACCCAGTTAAATGGAGTATGAATGATGAATATTTTAAAGATAATAAATTAGAATTTATAAATTTATGGATGAATCTACTCTTTAAATATCCAAAAGAATATATAGAAGCATTCATTTCAAATTCATATGGATATTATTATGTAGAAGCAAAAAACTGGACTGCAATTCGAAATAGCGGAGAAAACGAATTAGGAATATATAATAATTCTATTATAAATATTCCAATATTAGATAATTTGATTTCAATGACAGAAACACGAAATGTGCCATTAATTTCTTCAATATTTAGCATAGGAGCTTGTTTCTGGTTAATTATAATATGCTTAGGATATAAGATTTATAAAAAGAAATATAAATACATTTTAGTTTATTTGCCAATATTCATTTTGTGGTTAACATTAATAGCATCACCTGTATTTTGCGAATTTAGGTATGCTTATCCAATGTTTTTAACATTACCAATATATATATCAATGAATTTTAAAAATAAGGAGTAAAATTATGGAAAAAATAGCTGTTTTAATACCATGTTATAATGAGGAACTAACAATAGAAAAAGTTATAAAAGACTTTAGAAGAGAATTACCTAATGCAGATATTTATGTTTATAACAATAATTCAAAAGATAAAACAGAAGAAATTGCAAAAGCAAATGGTGCAATAGTTGTAAATGAATATAAGCAAGGAAAAGGAAATGTTGTAAGGAGCCAATTTAGAGATATTGAAGCAGATTTATATGTAATGGTTGATGGAGATGATACTTACCCAGCTGAATTTGTGCATCAATTAATCGAGCCAGTAAAAAATGGACAAGCAGATATGGCTATTGGAGATAGATTGTCTAACGGAACGTATCAAAAAGAAAACAAAAGAAAATTTCATGAATTTGGTAATAATTTAGTAAAAAAAGCAATAAATATACTATTTAAAACAGATTTGAAAGATATAATGACAGGATACAGAGTTTTTAACAGAAGATTTGTAAAAAATATGCCTGTACTTAGTCCAAAATTTGAAATAGAAACAGAGATGTCCTTATATGCTTTGGATAAAAAATATATAATAAAAGAAATTCCAATTGTATATAGAGATAGACCAGAAGGAAGCACATCAAAGCTAGATACTGTAGGTGATGGAATAAAAGTAGTAAAGACAATAGCTAGAATGTTTAAAGACTATAAACCATTCAAATTTTTTGGAACAATAGCTCTTGTATTATTTATAATTGCATTAATAGTAGGTATACCAGTTTTAATTGAGTTTTTTAAAACAGCATATATTACAAGAGTACCTTCTGCAATTCTTGCTACAGGATTAATGGGGTTAGCAGCAATTTCACTTCAATGCGGTATTATTTTAGATACTATTACAAGGCAACATAGAGAAGATTATGAATTAAATTTATTAAGATATGAACAAATTGAAAAATTAAAAAAATAGAGAAGAAATTATTGACAAAATAATTTTGTTAATAGATAATATTAATGTTAAAGATACAATGAAAAGAAAAAAACATATAATAAACTTAGGAGGAATTTATAAATGTACATATTCAATAAAATTACTGTTAATCCACAATTGCCAAAAAGAGTAGAGAGATTAGGAAATATTGCAAATAACTTATGGTGGTCTTGGAATACAGAGTTTTTAAAATTATTTAAAGAAATAGATAGAGATTTATGGGATAATTGTGAGAAAAATCCAGTAAAATTTTTAAAATTAGTTGAGCAAGAAAAATTAGAAAAACTAGAAAAAAATTCAGCATTTTTAAAGAAATATGATCAAGTGGTTCAAAATTTCGATGGATACATGAATAGCAAGAATACTTGGTTTGAAAAACAATATCCTAATAACAAAGATAGGGATTTATTTGCATATTTTTCTGCTGAATATGGAATAGATGAAATACTACCAATATATTCAGGAGGGCTAGGTATACTTTCAGGCGATCATTTAAAGTCTGCAAGTGATTTAGGTCTTCCTTTTGTTGCTGTCGGATTATTATATAAAAATGGATATTTTAATCAAAAAATAAATGGATATGGAATGCAAGAAACAGAATATTATGATATAGATATTGATAATTTACCTATATCACCAGTTAAAACAGAAGATGACCAAGAATTAAGAATTTCTGTAAATTTGCAAGGAACAGAAGTATTTTTAAAGGTTTGGCAAATAAATGTTGGTAGAATAAAGTTGTTTTTATTAGATTCTGATATAAAAGAAAATAAAGCAGAATATAGAAATATAACTCTTCGTTTATATGGTGGAGACAAAGAAATGAGAATAAGACAAGAAATAGTTCTTGGTATAGGAGGAGTACGCTTGCTTAAAGAATTAGGATATAATCCTACAATATACCACATGAATGAAGGACATTCTGCATTTGCAACACTTGAACTTATAAAAAATACAATACAAGAAAAAGAACTATCTTTTACAATGGCAAAAGATATAGTTTCTGCTAAAACTGTATTTACAACACATACACCAGTTCCAGCTGGAAATGATATATTTGATATTGACCTTGTTGAAAAGTATTTTAAAGATTATTATAAAAATTTAGGAATAACAAAGGAAGACTTTTTACGACTAGGTATGAAATGTGAAAACGGATTAGAGCCTGGATTTAACATGGGTATTCTTGCATTAAAAATATCTGGTAAGAAAAATGGAGTAAGTAAATTACATGGAGCAGTATCACGTGAATTATTTGCAGATGTATGGAGTAATATTGCTTCAAATGAATCTCCAATAACATATGTTACAAATGGTGTGCATACATGTACATGGCTTGCACCAAATCTTAAAGAGCTATATAATTCATATTTAATTCCATATTGGCAAGATAGTATTCATGTTGATACCACTTGGAATAAAATATATAACATTCCAGATGAAAAACTTTGGGAAGAACATACAAAACGTAAGGAAAAATTAATAAATTTAGTTAAAGAAAATGTAACAAATAGATTAAAACGTTCAGGTATGAGTTATGATGAAATAAAAGATATTACGTCTAAATTAAATCCAAATGCATTAACAATTGGATTTGCAAGAAGATTTGCAACATACAAAAGAGCAACATTGATATTTAAAGATTTAGAAAGAATAACACAAATTTTAAATGATGAATCAAGACCAGTGCAAATATTATTTGCAGGCAAAGCTCATCCTGCAGATAAAGAAGGACAAAACTTAATAAAATTTATACATGAAATATCTATGATGCCACAGTTTAAAGGAAAAATATTTGTTCTTGAAAATTATAACATGGCACTAGCTAGATATTTAGTTAGTGGAGTAGATGTATGGCTAAATAATCCTAGAAGACCAATGGAAGCCTCTGGTACTAGTGGACAAAAAGCTGCTATAAATGGTGTTGTTAATTTTAGTATACTAGACGGATGGTGGGCTGAAGGATATAATATGCAAAACGGATGGGCAATAGGAACTAATAAAGAGTTTGACTCTTATGAAGAACAAGATGTAGCAGATAGTAATAGTATATATAACATTTTAGAAACTAAAATTATACCAACATATTACGAAAAAAATAGAAATGGCATTTCAAAAAATTGGATGACTATAATGAAAAACTCTATAGTTTCTAATGCTGGAAGATACAGTACAGCTAGAATGCTTGTAGACTATGTAGAAAAACTATATATGCCACTTTCTGATGTGACTGATGCATATTACAACAATCTTGAAAATGTTGCAGAATATAATACATGGAAAAAGGAATTAATTCAAAATTGGAACGATATAGTTATAACTCAAAAGAACAATATAAACAATAAAAAACTAGATGCTGGTGAAAGTATAGAAGTTGAATGTCAAGTTAAATTGCCAAATATCGATAAGGATAGTATAGAAGCAGAAGTGTATTTTGGAAAAATACAAAAAGATGGAAGATTAGAAACTATTGATATCATAAAAATGACAAGGACAGAGTCTGATGATGAAAAACGAGTATATACATATAAAGCTAAAATTGAACTTACAACTGGTGGAGACTATGGATATACATTTAGAGTTATGCCTAAACACAGTATGTTACTAGATTCCGCAAATTTAAATTTAGTAAAATGGATTACTAAATAATTGACAAATGAAAGGGGAAAATAAATGCGTAAGACAAAAATAGTATGTACTATTGGCCCTGCAAGTGATAATGAAGAAATCTTAAAGAAGTTAATGCTTGCTGGAATGAATGCTGCAAGGATTAACTTCTCTCATGGTAGTTTTAAGGAACAAGAGGAAAAAATTAAAAAAATAAAAAAAGTAAGTAAAGAACTAGGATTAAATATACCATTGATTTTAGATACTAAAGGACCTGAAGTTAGAATTGGAAAATTTGAAGATGGAGAAATATTTCTAAAACCTGGAGATACTTTTTCATTAGTTCCTGACGAAATTATGGGAACACAATACGAATTTTCTGTTTCGTATAAAGATTTATATAAAGAATTAAAACATGGAGATAAACTATTAATTGATGATGGATTAATAGAAGTTGAAGTTATAACAATTAAAGATAAGAAAATATATTGTAAAGTTATATCAGGAGGGAAATTATCTAACAGAAAGAGTATTAATATACCAGGTAAAAGATTAAATTTACCTTCATTAACAGAAAAAGATAGAGATGATATATTAAATGGAATTAAAGCCGATTTTGATTTTATAGCAGCTTCATTCATAAGAAGTGCTAAAGATGTTATGGAAATTAGAAAGCTGTTAAATGATAATGGAGGAGAGAATATCAAAATAATATCTAAAATTGAAAATCAAGAGGGAGTAGACAATTTTGATGAAATTTTAGATGTATCAGATGGAATTATGGTTGCAAGAGGAGATTTAAGTGTTGAAATACCTATGGCTAAAGTACCAATGATACAAAAAGAATTTATAAAGAAAACATATCTTAATGGTAAAATTGTAATAACAGCAACACAAATGTTAGAATCTATGATAAATAATCCAAGACCAACAAGAGCAGAGGTAAGCGATATTTCTAACGCAATATATGATGCTACTAGCGCTATAATGCTATCTGGCGAAACTGCAACAGGTAAATATCCTGTTGATTGTGTCGAAATGATGAGTAATATTTCAGAAGAAACTGAAAATGCAATTCATTATTGGAAAAGATATTTAGGAAGAAATTATGACTTGGAAAATAAAGGATACAGATTTAGTTTATATAATGGGATTGCTGCAGGTGCAATGAATTTAAAGGCTAAAGCAATTTTGGCATATACACTAAGTGGAGATACACCTGGCATATTATCAGCTTTTTGTCCAACATGCCCAATTTATGCAATTACAGGTAGTCCAACTGTTGCAAGGCAAATGAATTTATGTTGGAATGTATTTCCTATATTGGTAAAAAATCAGAAAAATGTTGATAAAATGCTTGAAACTGCAATCGATGAATTACGATTAAAAGGTGAAATCAATAAAGGTGATATTCTTTTAATTGCTGGTGGAGCTGAAATATTACCAGATGTCGAAGATGCAGAACTTAATAAAGTAATAGGTGGAATTATAAAAGTGTGAATTGTTGCGGGGACGGGGAATTTTGGCAATATTTTGCCAAAATTCCCCGTCCCCATGACACCCATTCGTCGTTCCTTCAATTTAATATATAATTGTATTGTTATGCTTTCTAAATAAATCAAACTCTAAATAAGTTAAACCACATTTTATATAAGTATGTTGTCATATTCCATAAAGTGATTTTTTCAACACTTTTATCTGCAACTAAGTTTACAGTTATGTTTTTACCATCAGGGCAAGTGTATACTATATTTCCTAAAACATCGCCTATAGCTATAGGGGCAGATATATTTTCATTAATAGTAATTTCTTGTGAAATCTCACTATTTGAGCCTTTTTTTATTAATTTACCGAACATCATTTTCTAAAACTAAATTTACTGTTTTATTGATTCCTTTGTTGACTCTAACTTCTTGTATTATATCTCCTTTAGTACCTAAAGATGTATATGAAAAATTTGCGAATCCATAATCCAATAATTTTTTTGCTTCATTAAATCTTATTGTACTTGTAGGAGCTCGCATAATAACTGCAATTAGAGATAAATTATCTCTTGTAGCACTTGCAGATAAGTTATATAGTGCAAGTGAAGTAGAACCAGTTTTTAGTCCAGTTGCGCCATTATAATTTCTAATCAATTTATTAGTATTTACAAGCTCAGATTTACCATCTCTTAAGCTATCCATCCATATAGTAGTATATTTTTTTATATTTGGATGATTATTTAAAAGTTCTTTGCTCATTAAGCTAATGTCATATGCAGATGTAACATGACCATCTTCATCAATACCATGGCAATTCTTAAAATTAGTATCATTCATGCCAAGTTCTTTTGCTTTTTCATTCATTTGAATCACAAATGATTCTTCGCTTCCTCCAAGATATTCTGCCATAGCTACTGTGCAATCATTTGCAGAAACTACGCAAATAGCTTTTAACATATCATTTACACTTAGTTCTTCTCTAGTATCTAACCAGATTTGAGAACCTCCCATAGAGGCTGCGTTTTGGCTACAAGGAACTTTATCATCTAAAGATATTCTTCCAGAATCTAGTGCTTCCATTATGAGTAAAATGGTCATAACCTTTGTGACACTGGCAGGTCGTAATTGCTCATGTGAATTATGCTCATATAGTATTTCACCGAGTTTTTTGATCAATTAAAATTGCAGCTGCTGATTCTAGTTTTAAATCTATTGGAACATTAGAAACTTGTGAAGCATTAACTAATATCTCATCTCCGCTTCCATATGTAATTGCTATTTATTCCAAAAGAAAAATTGCTGAAGATTAATAAAAGAAAAGTTAGTAATATTATGGTAAAAGTTATTTTATTTTTATACATTTTAGCCTCCTAAAAGATCTTTATACTATTTTTATTCTGTTTCAATTATTTTATTACTTTGACTTGTAAAAAATATGTTTAATATATATAATATATAAAAGGTTGGGCTGCTCTTGCACTATATTTATGTTATGGAGGGAATAATGAGAAATATATTACAAAATTATGCTGCAAATGAAAATAATTCTAATTGGAATAATATTATAAAACGAGAAAAGCAATTATATAAAAGAAATAACGATATTCGTTCTGATTTTGAAAGAGATTATACTAGAATAATACATAGTACAGCATATAGAAGATTAAAACATAAAACACAAGTATTTTTTATGCCAGAAAATGACCATATTTGCACTAGAATAGAACATGTTGTTTTAGTAGAGTCTATAAGCTATACAATTGCTAAATATTTAGGATTAAATACAGAGTTAACTAAAGCAATCGCAACCGCACATGATATTGGACATAGTCCTTTTGGTCATATGGGTGAAAGAATATTATCTGAAATATCTATGAATGATATAGGTGAAAGATTTTGGCATGAAAAAAATGGGTTAGATATGGTAGACAAAATAGAATTATTAGAGGACCCAGAAGGGAATAAGCAAAACTTAAATTTAACATATGCAGTTAGAGATGGTATAATATCACACTGCGGAGAAATAGATGAAAATATGCTAAAACCTAGAGAAGAAGTAATAGATTTAAAAGAATATAAAACTCCAAATCAATATTCTCCATATACTTGGGAAGGATGTGTTGTTAAAATAGCAGATAAAATATCGTATTTAGGAAGAGACATTGCAGATGCTATTACATTAGGAGTGTTAGATGGACATTTAACAGAACTATACGATATATTAAAATTTAATGGTAAAATAATAAACAATACAGTTTTAACAAATCATATGATATACGATTTGTGTGAAAACTCAAATCCAGAACAGGGCTTATGCTTTTCACCAGAAACATTTAAATTAATAAATGATATAAAAAAATTTAACTATAAAAATATTTATCTAACAGATAAAAAAATGAGTTCAATGGAATATATTAGGTTCGTTTTAACCGGTTTATATAATGCATTAAAAGATAGTTATAAGAATAGGGAAAAAGCAGAAGAATTGTATCCAGAACTTATGAAGGATTTTGAAAACTTTTTAAATGATTATTGGAACTTAGAAAGAAAAATTAATAATAAAAATGATATTTTATTTAATATGGAAAATGAAAAAGATTATTATAGAGCAATAATATACTATATATCAGGAATGACAGATAATTATGCAATAAAAATGTTTAATAAAATAATAGGATTTTAATGGGGACGTTTCCAAATGAGGAAAAATTCCTCAATAGGGACACATCTTTAATTTTTATTGTATACAAATAATTTATTTTATAGTATAATTACAAAAAGAAAAAATAGGAGGAATAATATGAAATATTTAATAGATGCTTTTAGAGGCTTTTGTATGGCTTTAGCAGATAGCGTACCTGGTGTATCTGGGGGTACAGTAGCTTTTATACTTGGATTTTATGATAAATTTATAAATTCGCTAAATAATTTAATATCAGGAAATAAAGAAGAAAGAATAGATGCAATAAAATTTTTAGCAAAACTTTTATCTGGTTGGGTAATTGGGATGATTCTTGCTGTACTACTTCTTTCAAATGTATTTGAAAGCCATATATATGCAGTAAGTTCACTATTCCTTGGATTTATTATATTTGCTATACCAGTAATTATTAAAGAAGAAAAAGAAAGTATAAAAGGAAAATATGTTTTTATTATTTTTACAATAATAGGAATTGCAATAGTTGCTGCAATAACGTATTTTAATCCAGTATCAGGCGAAGGTGCAAATGTAGATATCAGTAGTTTAAATTTAGGTTTATGCATTTATGTATTTATATCAGCTATGATAGCAATATCCGCAATGGTATTACCAGGTATATCTGGGTCAACATTACTTTTAATATTTGGACTATATATACCAGTTATAAATGCAATAAAAGAATTATTACATTTGAATTTATCATATTTACCAGTTTTAGTTATCTTTGGACTTGGATTAATTACAGGAATTTTATTGATTATAAAACTAATAAAAAAAGCATTAGAAAAATTTAGACCACAAACTATATATTTAATTATAGGGTTAATGATTGGCTCATTATATGCTATTATTATGGGACCAACAACATTAGATGTTCCTAAAGATCCGATGACTACTAGCACATTTAGTATAATATTTTTCATAATAGGTGGAGCTATAATATTTGGACTGGAAAAATTAAAAAGTATAATTGAAAAGAAATAGGAGATTTAAATGGAAAATATTGAATTAGAACAATATTACGAATTTTTAGAAAAAAATCCAAGATGTCACTTTTTACAATCGCCAGAATGGGCAAAAGTTAAATCGGGTTGGAAAAGTAGAGTTGTTACAGTAAAAAATACAAGTGGAGAAATAGAAGGAAGTTTAAGCTTACTTATTAGAAAAATTCCAATTATAAATAAATGTATTATATATGCACCTAGAGGTCCG
The DNA here is from genome assembly GCA_017469445.1 of Clostridia bacterium. GTDB lineage: Bacteria > Bacillota > Clostridia > TANB77 > CAG-508 > UMGS1864. The sequence goes on along the minus strand of JAFUGK010000014.1, from coordinate 123,705 downwards.
ATATGTGATATAACAAATAAAAAAATTTTGGGGAAATTAATAGAGCAAGTACGAGATGTCGCTAAAGAAGAAAAAGCTTTTATATTTAGATGGGATCCAGATGTATTAATGAGCAATGAAGAATTTAAAAGTATTGTTATTGAAAACGGAGTTAAATTAAAGAAAAATATTAATCATGATATTACTAAAGTAATACAACCTAAATATGAAACAGAATTAAATATTAAAGACAAAACTGAAGACGAACTTCTAAGTGGTTTTTCGCAAAAAACAAGATATAATATTCGTTTAGCTATGAAAAAAGGTGTTATTGTAGAAGAAGGAACAGAAGATGATATTGAAGAATTCTTCTCTATATTAACTACAACAAGCCAAAGAGACGATTTTTCTATTAGAAATGCAGCGTATTATAAAAAAATATATGAAGTAATGAAAGAAAAAGACCATGTTAAGCTATATTTTGCAGTATATAACAATAAAAGAGTTGCATCTACTTTTGAAATAATATATGGTAATAAAGCTTGGTATTTATACGGCGGATCTTTAAGAGAACACAGCAATGTAATGCCAAATTATTTACTACAATGGGAAATGATTAAATATGCAATGCAAAGAGGTTGTGAATATTATAATTTTGGTGGAGTGTCAGGATATGTTGATGAAAATGCACATGGATATGGAGTATATAGATTTAAAAAAGGATTTAATCCAGAATTTAAAGAATATATAGATGAATTATACATAATATTCAAACCAGTAACAAATGCATTATTTAACTTAGCAAATAAATTAAGAAAATTAAAAAAGTAAATTAGGAGAAAAATGATTTCAAGAAAAAGAGAATCAAAAAAAGAAACATTTATGCAAAGTATTTTAGTGCTTATGGCATCACAAGTAATGATAAAGTTACTTGGACTTTTGTATAAATTATATTTAACTAATAAAGAGGGATTTGGAGATACAGGAAATGCAATCTATAATAGTGGATATCAAATTTATGCATTATTACTTGCTATATCTTCAATAGGAGTTCCAAATGCTATATCTAAGCTTATTTCAGAAAGATTGGCAAAAGGAGACAGCAAAGGTGTAAAAAGAGTATTTAGGGTAGCAATTGCCTTTTTCTCAGTAGTGGGACTTGTAGGCAGCTTGTTGCTATTCTTAGGTGCAAATTATATAGCAAATGTATGGCTACAGATACCTGAAGCGGAGCTTACTTTAGTAGCACTTTCGCCATCTATATTCTTTGTATCTATAATATCTGTAATTAGAGGATATTTTAATGGACACCAAAGAATGAAGATAACTGCTAATTCACAAACTCTAGAACAAGTTGCAAAAACCGTATTAACTATAATTGTTGTAGAACTAGTATCAAGTATTGCCATGAAGAATGTTGTACTAATGGCGGCAGGTGCAAACCTTGCAACAACGCTATCTGTACTTTTAAGCTTCTTATACTTATATAGATTTTACAATTTTAAGAAAAAAGATTTAAGGAAAGAAACAGAAAAAGAAGAATTGGTTGGAGAAAGCTATACAAAGAAAAGTACAAAACAAATAATAAAAGCAATTTTAACGATATCAATTCCAATGTCTATTAGTTCACTTGTTTCGACAATAAATAAAACAATAGATTCAGTTACAGCAGTTAGAGGATTAAAAGTATTTCTTACAGATGAAATTGCTAAATTTCAATATGGTATATATACAGGTAAAGTAGACACATTAGTTGGATTACCATTATCGTTCAATATTGCTTTTGCAACAGTTCTAGTTCCATCTATATCAAAATTACTAGCAAAAGGAGAAAAGAAAGATGCTGTAGATATTACAAAATTTTCTTTACTATCAACTATACTTATAGGACTACCATGTACTTTTGGAATGATTGTATTTGCAAAAGAAATTTTAAATTTACTATTTCCAAATGCACCAGAAGGAACACTATTATTGCAAATTACGAGTTTAACAATTATATTTATGATGATGGCACAAACAATAAATGGAGTATTGCAAGGAATTGGAAAAAGTCAAGTACCTGCTATTGCTTTAGGATGTGGCGTATTTGTAAAATTAATACTAAATATTGTGTTAATACCAATACCAAGCATAGGTATAAATGGATTAGCTATTGCATCTATTGTATGCCATGTAATTTCATTTACAATAGGATTTATTGTGTTAAAAAATTCATTAAGAATAAAGTTCTCTTTTACAGATTTTGTACTTAAACCAGCAATGGCTACACTTATAATGTGTGTAGCATCTTATGGATTATATTTACTACTTTCAGGATTTATATCTTGGAAAATAGCAACAGTTGTGGCGATTCTATTTGCAGTTATAATTTATGCTTTTGTAGTTGCAATAATGAAAATATTCACAAAAGAAGATATATATAGATTACCAAAAGGAGAAAAGATTTTTAAGTTTTTAGTAAAATCTGGAGTATATAGTGAATAGAAAAATACTAAGCAAGAAGATGACCAATGGTCGTCTTTTTTTGCTTATTTAAATAAAATATGATATAATATAAGTATAGTAAAACATCATTATTCCTCTTGCAACTTTGCAATACCGCAACTGGGATAAAATAATTTTTAGGAGGAACAGAAAATGTTCAATTTTACAGGTGCATTTGATGTATTTGGTAGCAACAAGGAATGGAAAGACGAAAAACGGAATCTGCTCGCTTTTGGCGAGAAGTTGCGTAGCTTAGGTGAACCTCAGTCATCTAAAGATATTTTCGAATATCTTGTAGATTTTCTTCAGATTTGTTCTGATTTTCAGGACAAAGTTGGAGATCTCCATCACTGCCCCGATTATGAAACTATGTGTGATTTTAATTATGCATTGAAAAGATCTGGGAGAAATAAATATGGTTGGAATCGTACCCAAAAGGGCGAACGTGTGACTATGGACAATGTATATCTTGGCGATATCTTTGGTCTGTTTACCCACACTGCTCGTACTTGGGCTACTTCTGATAGTATTTATGATGGATTCTATCATCAATGGACGAGGTACAAAGGCAATATGCCTGACCCGTCTATGCGTGAGGTCATAGGCCAGTATCAGGTGTTGCCGTTTGTTGTCAAAAACAGACAGGCATTGCTTGATAACATTACCAAAATGGCAGCATGAACATTTCCAGCGCTCTGTTTACAGGGCGCTGGTTTTTTGCTTAGCGTATTGCATAAATAAGTAATTAATGATAATATGTAGAAAATATTATTTAGAAGGGACGTGCAGAAAATGGATAAAGAATTAAAAGTTTTTCTGTGCATCATGTTGATTTTATTTACTATAAGTACTATAGTTTTAGTAGTTAAAAATATTGAAGTAGAAGAGCCAAAAACTCAAAAAGAATACTTTTGTCCGCTACCTAATTCTAAAGACGAATTTTTACAAAATTTCGAAAATAAAAATAATCAAGCAAATATAGAAGATGTAATTGTAACAAAATACAATTATGAAGATTACGAAGGTTTACCAGTTAATAGTTCTATGATTATAGATTATGCTTATGATATGAGTACTCCAGAAGCAGTAATTGGACTTACAGATTATACAGTTGTTGTAAAAATTAATAGTATTGATAGAACTGAATATAGGAATCCACAGCAAGTAGTTGTTGAAGGAAAAAATAAAATAGTAAGACAGCCTTATACAATATATACAGCACAAGTTATTGAAAATATATCTGGTGAATTGGTTGAAAATATAGAAATTAGTCAAGTTGGAGGACTTTCAGAAGATAAAAAAAGTTTAGATTTTCCAAATAATATGAAGCCATTAAATATTGGTGAATATTATATTTTATCATGCCATGCATCAAATGAAACAGGAATTCTTGAATTTAGTAGTAATCAAGAAATAGAACTATTAGGAAAAAGCATAAATAATAAAATAGTTGAAAAATATAAAATTGCAGCTCAAAATCAAATAATATCAGAAGAATTTAATAGAGAAAAACAAAAATCTAAATTATATGATGTAGAGTTTAATAAATAAATTTTTTTAAATAGGTATAAACACAATATATTCTGGTAGTATATTGTGTTTGTTTTTGACTAAAAATAATACTTCAATACCTTGAAAAAAAAGCATTTATGATATATAATATCAGTGTAAAAAAATTGGAGGAATATAATGAAAAAACCAGAATTATTAGCACCAGCAGGTTCATTTGAAAAAGCTAAAACTGCTTTTCTTTATGGTGCAGATGCAATTTATGCAGGTACATCATCATTATCTCTTAGAACAAGAGCAGAAATGCAAGATGATGATTTAGTTAATACAATTAAATATGCTCATGAACATGGTAAAAAGGTATATACAACAATCAACATTTTTGCTTGGGATGATAGATATGAAGAAATAAAAGAACAAGCTAAAATTTTAAATGAATTAAAAGTAGATGGTATTATAGTAGCAGACGGGGGAGTAGTAGAAATTATCAAAGAATATGCCCCAGATGTTGATATACATATTAGTACACAAGCAAATACAGTAAGTTATCATAGTAGTAAGTTTTGGTATAATAATGGTGCAAAAAGAGTTATTCTAGCTAGAGAACTTAGCAAAAATCAAATTAAAGAAATAGTAGAAAATAAACCTAAAGATTTAGAAACAGAAATGTTTATTCATGGTGCTATTTGCTTTAGCTACTCTGGAAGATGCTTTTTAAGCGATTTTTTATCAAATAGAAGTGCTAACTTAGGAGATTGTGCTCAAAGCTGCAGATGGGCATATAATGTTTATGTTGAAGAAACAAATAATCCTGGAAAACTTATGCCTGTTGAAGCTGATGAAAAAGGTACATACATCTTTTCTTCTAGAGATTTATGCTTAATAAAAGAAATTCCTGAAATAGTAAATTTAGGAGTAGATAGCTTAAAAATAGAAGGAAGACTAAAAACAGAATATTACCTAGCAACAGTTATAAATGCATATAGAAATGCAATAGATGATTATATGGCAAATCCAGAAAGCTATGATTATACAAAATATTTATCAGAAATAGAAAAAACAAAAACGCGTGGACTTACAACTTTTTATTTTAATTATAGAGATAATAAAGATATACAAGATTATTCTGGAAACCAATATAATGCAAATTACGAATTTGGTGCAAAAATTATAGAAAAAGAAAATGAAAAATATATTGTAGAAATTAAAAACAGACTACAAGTTGGTGATACATTAGAGATAATAGTGCCTAACAAAATTATCCCAATAGAGTTTAAATTAGAAGAATTATGGGATATTGAAACAGATGATAAAATAGATTATATTAATCCTGGAAAAGTAAATCAAAAGGTAAAAATGAAATTACCAATAGAAGCAGAAACTGGATATGTTATTAGAAGGAAGAAAAGCTAATGCAAAAATTTTTTGTAGATATTGAAAATATTAATTTAGAAACCAAAAGCATTACAATAACTGGTGAAGATGTGAACCATATTAAAAATGTTTTAAGATGTAAAGAGGGAGAATTATTAGAAATTTGTGAAAAATCTGATTTCCCTTCAAAGTATGTGTGTGAAATATCTAAACTGGATAAAGAACAAATTTTATGTAACATTAAAGAAAAAATAGAAGTAAGCAACGAATCTAATATTAAATTGCATATTTTTCAAGGGATACCTAAAGCGGAAAAAATGGAATTTATAATACAAAAATGCACTGAAATTGGTGCAACATCTTTTACACCAGTAGAAATGCATAGATGTGTTGTTAAACTGAATTTAAAAGATAGAGTAAAAAAGATAGAACGATGGAATAAAATAGCTGAAGTAGCTGCTAAGCAATCTATGAGAGATATTATTCCTAAGGTAAATAATATAATAGACATAAATGAACTATCAAAAGAAATATCCAAATATGATTTAGTTTTAGCTGCCTATGAAGAAGAAAAGAACAATTTTATTAAAGAAACTTTGCAAAATCTTAAAAATACAAGTTTAAATATTGCTGTTATAATTGGACCAGAAGGAGGAATAGAAGCTCAAGAAGTTGAAACCTTAAAAAATTCTGGTGCAAAGATTATATCTCTTGGAAATAGAATTTTAAGAACAGAAACAGCTCCTATTGTTTTAGCCTCAATAATTATGTACGAACTTGGAGATATTGGTACAAGGAGGAATTTATAGTGGAAGATAATATATTAAAAGAAGATTTATCTAAAAACAAAAAATTAACTCCTGAACTTAAAAAGAAAAGAAGAAAAGTATTAGAAATTAATTTATTTATTATAATATTCATAGTAGTATATATGTTTGGCATTAAATACGCTTACTATACTGTAGAACTAAATACTCTATCAAACATATTAAAGGCAATAAGTGTAGTATTTCTTATTTTTTCTATATTTAAATTTGAAGCTGGATATAGAAAAGATAATGAAGGTATATTTTTAACTGGTATTGAAATTTTAATTATAGCACTAATTTCTTTATTTATGACTACTTTAATAAATGTAGAGGAACACATTTTTTCTAGTATTATATATGGTATATGTATTTTTACTGGAATATATTATTTATTAAAGAGTTTTGTAAAAATTAGAAGGATCAGGAAAGAGCATAATAAACAAATTAGTGATGTTCGCAAAATTATCGAAAAATAATTGGCAATTGAAAATGGAAAGGATTGAATTCTAAAATGTTTAAAAGTATGACTGGCTATGGACGTAGCAAATTAGAATTAGGAGATAAAGAATATACAATAGAAATAAAATCTGTAAATCATAGATATTTAGATTTATCTATGAAGTTACCTAGAAATATTAGCTATTTAGAAGAAAAAATCAAAAAAGTGGTATCAAACAACATTAATCGTGGAAAAATAGATGTATGCATTACATATTCAAATATTTTAACAGAAACGGAAAGTAATGTTTGCATCAATAAAGTTCTAGCAAAAGAATATATTACACAGTTAAAGGAAATTGCTAAAGATAATAATTTGTCTGAGGATTTTGATGTTACATCAATTTTAAGATTACCAGATTTATTAGTAACTAATAATGATATAGATGAAGAAGAAATATGGAAAATTTTTGAGCCAAAAGTAAATGAGGCAGTTAAAGCTTTAGATGCAATGAGAGTAGAAGAAGGTATTCAACTTTCTAAGGATGTATTAGATAGAATTGATACTATAGCTAAAAATTTAGATATAATTTCTGAAAATTCTACTGGACTTGCTGAAAAATATGTAGTAAAATTAGAAGCGAGAATAAAAGAAATTTTAAAAACTGATGTGGTAGATCAAAATAGACTTGCGCAAGAAATTGTAATTTATTCTGATAAATGTTCAATAGAAGAAGAAATAACAAGGATGCATAGTCATATTGAACAATTTAAAGAGCTGGTTAATGATACTGAATCAAAGGGAAAGAAAATTGATTTTTTAATTCAAGAAATGAATAGAGAAACGAATACAATAGCATCAAAAGCAAACTGCTTGGATATAACAAAAATGGTTATTGAAATAAAAACTGAACTAGAAAATATTAGAGAGCAAATTCAAAATATAGAATAGGAAGTGATTATATGCAACTTATAAATATAGGTTTTGGTAATATAGTATCTGCTAATAGAATAATAGCTATTGTAAGTCCAGAGTCAGCACCAATAAAAAGAATGGTGCAAGAGGCAAAGGATAATAAAACAGCTATTGATGCAACTTATGGAAGACGTACAAGAGCAGTTATAATAATGGATTCAGGTCATATAATACTGTCGGCTGTTCAACCAGAAACAGTTGCAGGAAGACTTGATTCTGAACAAAATGTAAACAAGAAAGAAGGGTAGAAAATGATAGTAAAACCAACAGTTACAGATTTACTTAAAGTAGTTGATAACAGATACATGTTAATTACAGCTACAGCTAAAAGAGCAAGACAAATTGCAGCTGGAAGTACACCACTTGTAAAAATTGAAGATAAATCTCCAGTTACAATAGCAGCAAATGAAATTGAAGAGGGAAAGGTGAAAATAGAATGCTAGTAATCTTATCTGGTGTTGCAGGAGCAGGCAAGGATACCATTAAAAGAGAATTAATTAAAAGAATGGAAGGATTAACCACAATTCCATCTTATACAGATAGACCACCTAGAGTTGGTGATAGACCTTCTGGAGAACAATATATTTATGTTAGCAAAGATGACTTTGAAGAAATGGTTAAAAAAGATGAATTGTATGAATATTCTGTTCATCACAATCATTATTATGGTACTTGCAAAAAATTATTAGATGATAAAATTGCATCTGGTAAAATTATTGTAAAAGATATTGATGTTAATGGTACTCAAGATTTAGTAAAAATTTTTAAAGATAAATTAAAAATAATAACTATTTTCTTAAAAGTTCCTAAGACAGTATTAAAGAAAAGATTAGAAGCAAGGGAAGATAACCCAGACCCAAAAGAAATAAAATTACGATTAAATAGATTTGATTATGAAGAATCTAAAATAGGTAACTATGACTATGTTATTAAAAATAACAATTTAGAAAAAACATTGCAAATTATAGAAACCATTATTAGAACAGAAGTAGAATCAAAAAACAATGAATTTGAATAGGGAGAAGTATATGTACGAAATATTTGCAGATTTGCATGTCCACATAGGGAGAAGTGAAAACAATAAGCCAATTAAAATAACTGCCGCAAAGTCTTTAAACTTTGCAAATATAGCAGATGAATGCGTAAATAAAAAAGGCATTAATATGGTTGGAATTATTGATTGTGCTTCTCCTTATGTTATTGAGGATATCGAAAATTTCTTAAAAAAGGGTGATGCATACGAAATACAAGATGGTGGAATTATTTATAAAGATAAAGTATGCATCATACTTGGAAGTGAAATTGAAACATCAGAGGTAAACGACCAAGGCAAAACAGGAAGTGCACATAATTTATGTTATTTTCCAACACTAAACGATATTAAAGGCTTTTCGAATGAAATGAGTCATCACATTAAAAATATAACATTAAGTTCGCAAAGGGCTGATATATCAGCTTACTATTTAGTAGATATAGTTAGAAAATATAATGGTATATTAGTACCTGCACATGCTTTTACACCACATAAAAGCTTTTACGGAAATTGTACAGATAGTTTAAGAAAAATATTTAAAGAAAAGTTTGACTTAATACCAGCAATTGAGCTGGGATTAAGTTCAGATACATATTTAGCAGACCAAATTTCAGAATTAGAAACAAAAACATTTATAACAGATTCTGATGCACATTCTTTACCTAAAATAGCTAGAGAATATAATAAAATCTTATTAAACGACATTAGCTATAAAGAATTTTTAATGGCACTAAAAAATGAAGGTGGAAGAAAAATAGTTAAAAATTATGGGCTAGATCCAAAGCTAGGAAAATACCATAGAACGTACTGCGAAGTTTGTGGTAAGAATATTCCTGGAGATCCACCTGTTACAAAATGCGATACTTGTGATAGCAGAAATATTACAATGGGCGTTTTTGATAGAATAGAAATTATAAAAGATAAGAAAGTAAGTAAAAGCCCTGAAAACAGACCAGAATACATTTATCAAATACCTCTTACTTTTATACCAGGTATTGGTAAAAAAACATTAGATAAGCTATTAGATGTTTTTGAAACAGAAATGAATATACTACATAAAATTTCTAAAGATGATATTGAAGGAGTAGCTGGCGAAAAAGTAGCACAAGCCATAATAGATGCAAGAGAAGGAAAAATGACTATTGAAGCAGGTGGCGGGGGAGTATACGGTAGAATATCAAAAGCCTAAAAATAAAGTTCTAAAAAATGTTTTGTTACATAATATGTACTAAAACATTTTGGAGGAATTTTATGAAAAAACTTAAGAAAAGCCATAATTTTAAAAGCATTATATATATGCATGTAATTAATAATATTAAAGAATATTTTTCGGTAATACTAGTTTTTCTAATTAGTATAATAATTGGAGTAATTGCTATAAACAGTAGTAATGAAAATCAAGTGCTACAAATTAATGATTACATAAATAATTTTATAAATAGCTTAAAAGAATATGGAAACATAAATAAGTCTTCATTATTAATCGAAACATTAACAAATAACTTGTATTTGGTTGTTGCACTATGGTTTGTTGGCTCAACTGTTATAGGAATGCCACTTATATATGGAATTGTAGCATATAAGGGATTTTGTTTAAGTTATACAATATCATCTTGCATTATTACATTAGGAACATATAGAGGGACTATTTTTTCTATATGTGCTACTTTATTGCAAAATATTATTTATATTCCATGTTTAATTGCAATAGCAGTAAGTGGAATTAAATTATACAAGTCAATTGTTAAAGATAGAAGACGTGAAAATATAAAAATAGAAATAATTAGACACAGCTTTTTTTCTTTATTCATAACTATTTTTATTATTATAGGAAGTTTAGTTGAAACATATCTTTCAACTAATTTAATTATGTTATGTATGGACTTGATATAATTTTACAAAAAATATAAAAAAACTATTTACTTTTTTTTCGTATTTTGATATAACATATGTAGGTTATGTAAATTCAATAAAGGTTATGTATACACCGCATTTTAAGTATGCAATTTAATAAATATAGGGGAGAGCGCGTAAAATGGAAAAACAGATAAAATTATTTTTAGAATTTCTTCAAAATGAAAGAAGATTATCAGACAATACACTACAATCATACAGAAGAGACATACAACAATATGATGAGTATTTAGTTCATAATAAAATAAATTATACAAAAGTATCTCAGAATGATGTAAAAGAATATTTACAAGTATTACAAAATATGAATAAAAAGACATCTACAGTATCTCGTAATTTAGCATCAATTAGATCTTTTTATCAATTCTTATTAAAAAATAAAAAGATAAAGAAAGATCCAACAGAAGGAATTCAATCTCCTAAAATAGAAAAAAAAGCTCCAAGTGTTTTATCTTCTAAAGAAATAGAGCTATTATTAAAGCAACCAAATGAAGTAGATTTAAAAGGAATTAGAGATAAGGCAATGCTAGAATTTGCATATGCTACAGGAATGAGAGTAACAGAAATTATTTCTTTAAATCTTGATGATGTAGATTTAGTCGAAGGATTTGTTGCTTGCAAAGCTAGAAATAAAAAAAGAGTTATACCAATAGGTTCTCTATCATTAAAAGCACTTAATGAGTATGTAAATAATGTTAGAGGAATTTTAATAAAAGACGAAAAAGAGAAAGCTTTATTTGTTAATATAAATGGAAAAAGATTAACAAGACAAGGCTTCTGGAAAATTGTAAAATATTACAAAGAACAGGCACATATAACAAAAGACATAACACCACATGTATTAAGACATTCTTTTGCAACACATTTATTACAAAATGGAGCTGATTTAAAAGCAATACAATCTATGCTTGGACATTCAGATATATCTTCAACACAAGTATATATGCAGTTTCAAGAAGGAAATTTAAAAAATATTTATAAAAAAGCTCATCCAAGAGCATAGAATAAAAATAATTTTGGAGCGACTATTGTTGTCGTTCCTTTTTTGTAATAAAAATGTAATACAAAAGTAATAAAGCCAGAATCTCAGTGTCTTGAAATGATAAGCAAAACATTTAAAATTAGAATGATTGACAAAAAATATATAATTATATAGAATATAATAAATGTATAATTTCGAGATATGACATTTGTAGGGACGATTACTAATCGTCCGCATTTAAAGAAACAAATCATATTTTAAGAGATTTTGCTTACTCACAAGAAAGGAAGATGTAACAATGAGAATTACAAAAGAAATACGTGGAATTACACTGATAGCACTAATAATAACAATAATAGTATTATTAATATTAGCAGGCGTAGCGCTAGCTACATTAACAGGAAACACAAGCATAATTAATAATGCAAATAATGTAGTAGAAAAATATAACGAATCAGCAAATGCTGATGATGGTGTTATAAATAAAATTGAAGGAATATTTTCAAAATATATGGAAGGGGATACACAAGGTGGTAGCATTGTTGACACACAAGAAGATGATGTAATAACACCTGTTTATGTTGTACTATACACTGATGGAACACTAGCTTTTAACTCAACTGGAAAACTAAAAGAAGGCTATACAGTTGATGAAAATTATGGAGATATAAGCAATATTGAAATAACAAATGGTGCATCAGATTTACCATGGAATGATAAAAGAAGTAATATAACAATTGTAGATTTTGAAAATATAATAAAACCAACAACTACAAGAGCATGGTTTTATCATTGTACTAATCTAACAGAATTAAAAAATATGAGTAACTTAAATACAAGCAATGTAACAAATATGAGAGGAATGTTTAATAATTGTAATAAATTAACAAGTATAGATGTAAGCAGTTTTAATACAAATAAAGTAATAGATATGAATGGTATGTTTGATAATTGTTTAAAACTAACTAGCTTGGATGTAAGTAATTTTAATACAAGTAGTGTAACAGATATGGCTTTTATGTTTGCAGGAGAAGATTCAAATTTAATGTCACTGCTAAAGATAGATGGATTAAATAATTTTAATACAAACAAAGTAACTAATATGAAAGCAATGTTTAATAACTGCGTGAAACTAAAAAGTATAAATTTAAGTAGTTTCGATACAAGTAATGTAACAGATATGTCGTTTATGTTTGCTGGCTATAATGCTAGTATGTCGTTAGATACTATATATATTAGTGATACATGGAAGACAAATAATGTAACATCAAGTTCTAATATGTTTCAAGGATGTAATTCTATACGCGGTCAAGCAGGAACTACAATCATCTATCATTATTTATCTTCAGAGCAGGATAAAAGATATGCACACGTTGATTCTGTCTCAAATCCAGGTTATTTAACACACATCGATGTGAATAATAAAAATAATAATATAGAGCTTTCCTATATAGAATCAACAGGAACACAATATATAGATACAAAATATTATCCAAACCAAAATACAAAGATAGATTTAGTAATGGAAAGTATAGATTGGGGAGAATATAAAAACCCATTTGGCGTTAGAACTTTTGTAAGTGGAAACACATATAAAAACAGGTATGCTATTTGGTTATATGGAAATAAAAGCTATTTTTTCCATATAGGAAAAGATGAAGAGAAAAAAACAGCAACATTAAATAATTCTTATACAAATACAAAATTTCATTTAATAACTGAAAATGGAAAGATCAGCATAAAAGATTTAAAAAATAATTATGATGAAGAAATATCAACTTTTGATAAAGTCGGAGAGTTTAAAACAGATTATAGTTTGCTATTAGGTGCTATTACAAATGGCGCTGAAGCATTAAATTTATGTAAGTATAAAATATATTCATGCAAAATATATGAAGGAGAAACACTTGTAAGAGATTATGTTCCAGTATTTAATACACTATCAGGGAGGACAGGGTTATATGATAATGTAGAAAAAATATTTTATTTAGGATTAGGAACAGGAAATTTTGAATTTGAACATACAGAAACAATAGATAATACTACAAATAATACAATAATTGATTCTATAGAAACAACAGGAAAAGAATATATAGATACAAAATATTATCCAAACCAAAATACAAAAATTGATTTAGTAATGGAGTTCTCTAATATAAATAATGTTTACAATATTCTAGGAGAAAGAAATTCTGATTTTAGTGCTGCATTCCAAATATGGACACAAAATAATGGAGATATATCTAACAGGATAAATACTTCAGAATATAATACTTTTACTCCATCTGTATCTATAAACAATTCTAAAATTAGTTTTCATATGGAAGATGGTCGATTATTAGTAGATAATTTAACTAATAATAAAAAAGATGAATTTACCTTTGATAATAATACTAATAATTTTCAAGCAACTTATTCATTGCTATTAGGTGCAAATAATCAAGATGGTAGTGCAAAAGGTTATGAGTACTCTTACAAAATATACTCTTGCAAAATATATGAAGGGGAAACAATTGTAAGAGACTATGTGCCAGTATATAATAATATATTAAAGCAAAAAGGCTTATATGATAATGTAAATAATACTTTTACTTTATGGAGTTATGCAAAATAATAAATAGAATATTTTTATTTTCTAGGATACCTAACAAAAGCATAATCGAATTATGTCGAAATATGTAACACGAAATTTCTTGAAATATAAAATAAAATATGATAGATTTATAACAATTAAAATAGATTAAATAATTTATTTTAATTGTTATTTTTTCAAAATTTTTAATCTGGCAAATCAGCCAAAGAAATCAGTTGATTTTTTAGAAATAAGCACTATGAATTCGCCAAATCTTAGCCGGTGATAGGGCTATATGTCGTATCGCTTATGTTTGGCTACTTTTGTGCATAAAATACAAAGAAGGTGATAATAAGAATACTAAAATTTATACTAAGTGACAAGTATTGCTAAAGATATTGAATTTGACATTAGAACAATGTTATAATGAAAGGAGAAAGAAATATATTGAAATATTTACCCAAAGATGATGTAATATTTAAAAATTTATTTTCATCAAAAGAAAGTAAAGAAATGCTAAAAGAGTTCCTAGAATCAATAATAGGAATTAAAATTCATTCATTAGAAGTACAAAAAGAAGTAGAAACAAGTATGATGAATGTAAAAGAAAAGTACGGAAGATTAGATTTAAGAATAGATATAAATGATGACACAATAGTAGTAATAGAAATGCAAAATAGTAATAAAGGACGAATGGACAAAAGAGCAGTATTTTATGCAGGAAAAATAATAGCAAGCTCTTTAGAAGTAGGAGAAAGCTATAATGATATGAAAGACATAATAGTAATAAATATATTAAATTATAAAATGAATGAGATACCAGAATATAAAGTAGAAACAATAACAGTAGATAGTAAGTATAGAAAATACACAGTAATAGAAGGAGTAAAATATTATTTTATTGAGTTACCTAAATTTAGAGAAATGGTTAACAAGCCACAAAATAAATTAGAAGAGTGGTTAAGTTTCATAGATTATGAGAAAGAGGAGATGGTAGAAATGGCAGTAAAAAACAATGAATTAGTAAAGAAAGCAAAATTAACGTATGAATATTTAACAGGAGATGAAGCAACCAAAAGATTAGAATTCTTAAAAGAAAAAGCATTAAGAGATGAGGCAGCAGTAAGACATCAAGCAAGAGAAGAAGGAAGAAAATTTGAAAAAATCGAAGTCGCAAAAGAAATGCTAAAAAACAAGATAGCCAAAAGTGTTATAATTCAATGCACAGGTTTGAGCGAGATAGAAATAGAAGAAATAGCTAAATAAAAAAATCAGAGACGTGTTTAAATCTTTAGACGCGTCCCTAGATTTTTTTCTTTGCTTTTCATATTGAAAAAAATCGAAAAATGTAATAAAATATAAAGCATTGGAGGGGGCATTTTGAAAACATTAGAGATAGATAAAGAATATATAAATAAAGTTAATAATTTAATTGCAGGTAAGAATAAAAAATATATTGTATATACCATGGGGTGTACTTTAAATGAGAATGATTCTGAAAAAATTAGTGGTATGGCAACTGAGATGGGATATACGCAAACAGAAAATATTAATGAGGCAGATTTAATTATTTTTAATACTTGCTGTATAAGAGAAAATGCTGAAGAAAAGCTATTTGGAAAACTTGGAGAGGTTAAAAAATTAAAACAAGAAAGAGGTACAATAATTGCTTTATGCGGTTGTATGATGCAAGAAGAACATATAGTAGAGAAAATTAAACAAAGCTATAGATATGTTGACATAGTTTTTGGAACACATACAATCCAAAAATTCCCTGAAGATTTATATGATTTATTAAGTAAAGAAAATAAAGTTATAGATATATTAGATATAGATGGCGAGGTTTATGAAGGACTTCCTATTAAAAGAGAAAGCAAGAATAAAGCACTAGTTACAATTATGTATGGTTGCAATAATTTTTGTACATATTGCATTGTGCCATATGTAAGAGGAAGAGAAAGAAATAGAAGACCAGAAGATATTCTAAGAGAAATTACTTCATTAGCAGAAGAAGGCTATAAAGAAGTAGTTTTACTTGGTCAAAATGTAAATTCATATAAAGGAAATGGATATAATGGAATAAATAATTTTGCAGATTTACTAAGAGCAGTAAATAAAATAAATGGTATAGAAATTATTAGTTTTATATCCCCACACCCAAAAGACTTTACAGATGATGTTATAATGGCAATTAAGGATTGTAATAAAATAAGTAGAATACTTCATCTACCATTACAATCTGGAAGTTCTGAAGTATTAAAAAGAATGAATAGAAAGTATACAAAAGAACAATATTTAAATTTAGCCAATAAAATAAAACGAGAAATTCCAGATGTAGTTCTTTCAACAGATATAATTGTTGGATTTCCAGGAGAAGCAGAAACCGATTTTGAAGACACACTAGATGTTGTAAAACAAGTTGGCTTTGAACAAGTTTTTATGTTTATATATTCAAAAAGAGTTGGTACTCCAGCTGAAAAAATGGAAAATCAAATTCCTGAAAATATAAAACATGAGAGATTTGATAGATTAAAAGAATTAGTAGAAAATCAAATGCAAGAGAATAATAAAAAATACATTGGAACTGTACAAAATATTCTTATTGAAGGAAAAAGCAAAACAAACGAAAATATGCTTACTGGAAGAACCAATACCAACAAAGTTGTAGTATTAGAAGGAAAAGAAGAATTAATTGGAAAAATTGCAAAAGTAAAAATTGTATCAGAACATATGTGGTATTTGAAAGGTGAGATAGCATAATGATTATTGATGAAATTGATATAAACGTTGTAAGCCCAATGATGAAGCATTATTTAGAAACTAAAAATAAATATAGAGATT
Organism: Clostridia bacterium; assembly: GCA_017469445.1. Lineage (GTDB taxonomy): Bacteria > Bacillota > Clostridia > TANB77 > CAG-508 > UMGS1864. Next base: position 106,791 of record JAFUGK010000014.1, on the reverse strand, counting down.
GTTTTTTATTCTATAGATTGGGTGATTTTTACGAAATGTTTTTTGATGATGCAATACTAGCATCTAAAGAATTAGAGATAACATTAACAGGAAAAGATTGTGGTTTACCTGAAAGAGCCCCGATGTGCGGAATTCCTTTTCATGCGGCAGAAACATATACTGCAAAGCTAATTGAAAAAGGATATAAAGTAGCAATATGTGAACAACTAGAAGATCCAGCTAAATGTAAGGGAATAGTTAAAAGAGATGTTATAAGAGTAATAACACCAGGAACTGTAATAGAATCAAATATGCTTAATGAAAAAGAAAACAATTATATAATGTCTATATATCAAAAAGGATTATATTATGGAATATCCGTATGTGACATGACAACAGGGGATTTTTATGCATCAGATATTAAGGAAACAAATAATTTTCAAATTCTATTAGATGAAATTGCAAGATATAATCCTGCTGAAATAATAACAAATGATTTATTTTTTGGAATGCAACAAGAAATTGCAGAGATTAAAGAAAGATTTGAAGTATACATATCTAGAGTTGATAATGAATTATTTAGCGAAGATTCTAGTGAATTAATGAAGCTTTTTACATTTACAGATAATTTTGGAAATAGCATTGATAAATTAGAAGAAAAAAACCTTCTTATAGGCTCTGTAAATGCACTTTTAGAATATTTGAATAACACACAAAAAGTTAAATTAGAACATATTAATACAATTAAGATATATGATATAAATAAATATATGGCATTAGACATTAATGCAAGAAGACATCTAGAATTAACAGAAAAAATGAGAGATAAAACAAAAAAAGGAACTCTTTTGTGGGTACTAGATAGAACCTCAACATCAATGGGAGGAAGACAATTAAAAAGATGGATTAGTAATCCATTACTTTCTGTAGAAAGAATAAATGATAGATTACATGCAGTTCAAGAACTAAAAGATAATTTAATGCTAAGAGACGACATTAAAGAAGCACTTAAAAAAGTTTATGATATAGAAAGATTAATTGGTAAAATAGCTTTTGGTAATGCTAATGCAAGAGATTTAATTTCATTAAAAACATCACTTAGCCAATTACCAGAAATTAAGCAAATACTAGCACAAGTATCATCAGGTTTATTAAAAGCATTATACGATGAATTAGATGAACTAGAGGATGTAACAAAATTAATAGAAATATCTATAGTAGATGAACCACCAATTACAATAACTGATGGAGGAATAATAAAGCTAGGGTATAATTCAGATGTTGATATGTATAGAAAATCTACAACAGAAGGAAAAACATGGCTAGTCGAACTAGAAGCAAAGGAAAAGCAAGAAACAGGAATAAAGAATTTAAAAGTAAGCTATAATAAAGTATTTGGCTATTATATTGAAGTTACAAAATCTAATTTAAATTTAGTTCCAGATAGATATATAAGAAAACAAACATTAACAAATGGAGAAAGATATATAACAGAAGAATTAAAGGAATTGGAACAACAAATTTTAGGAGCTCAAGATAAAGTAGTAGATTTAGAATATAATTTATTTATTGAGATAAGACAAAAAATATCTAAACAAATAGAGAGAATACAGCAAACAGCAAATGTAATTTCAACTTTAGATGTATTAGTTAGTTTTGCAGAAGTTGCTTCAGACTTAAATTATATTATGCCAATCATGGATGAAAATGGAGAAATAGACATAAAAGATGGGCGACACCCAGTTATAGAAAAAATGCTTCCAAAAGGAGAATTTGTTGCAAACGATACATATTTAAACAAGGATTCAGACAGATTTTCGATTATTACAGGTCCAAATATGGCTGGTAAATCAACATATATGAGGCAAGTCGCTTTAATCTGCATAATGGCTCAAATAGGTTCATTTGTGCCGGCATCATATGCAAAAATTGGAATAGTAGATAAGGTTTTCACAAGAGTTGGTGCTTCTGACGATTTAAGCATGGGACAAAGTACATTTATGGTTGAAATGAACGAAGTTGCAACAATATTAAAAAATGCAACATGCAATAGTTTAGTGGTTTTAGACGAAATAGGTAGAGGAACATCAACCTATGATGGATTAGCTATTGCTTGGGCTGTTGTAGAATATATGGCAGATAAAGAAAAAGTTGGTTGTAAAACTTTATTTGCTACGCATTATCATGAATTAACAGAGCTTGAAGAAAAACTTGAAGGTGTAAAAAACTATTCTGTTGCAGTTAAAGAAAAAGGAGAGGATGTTATCTTCTTAAGAAAAATAATACCAGGTGGTACTGATGAAAGCTATGGTATTCATGTTGCAAAACTAGCAGGCGTTCCAAGGCCTATTACTAAGCGAGCTAATGAAATTTTAAGAACCTTAGAGCGAAAGATAAAAATAAATTCAGAACCTAAGGCAAATACAAAAGTAGTATCTGGTCAATTAGACATGTATAACTACAAATTAGCAGATATAGCTCATGAACTTGATAAAGTAAATCTAAATGAGCTTACACCAATTGATGCATTAAATATACTTGTTAAATTAAAAGAAAAATTATAAATATTGAAACTTACATAATTTTATAATATAATATATTTGCTATAATATATTTTTTATTACTCCTGTTTTTCAGATTAGTATATAGGCAGTCTTATAAAATTATTTTTTGAGGAGGAAGAAATTATGAACATTAAAACATTTAATTTTCCTTCATTTGAAGAATGGAAAGTTGGACAAGATTTTCGGCAAAGTATAGGCGAATATAAATGTTGTATTCATGGATATGCCTATATGGCTCAATTTACTAATGAGCGCATATATGAAGCTTCAATCAAATATTATGACTATGATGGACTAGAAGTTTTATTTGAAAGTAGTATGTCATGCTTTCCAGATGAATACGATCATTTAAGTAAATGGTATGAAAAAGTCACAGTCGAACTCAATTCTAAATGGAAAGAGTATATTTTAAAAACTTACTTTGATGAAGCTAAAGATAAACTTATTCTCGAGCACATCAAAAAACTCTATTGTGAATATAGATATTTTTGTAATGAGTGTCCGAAGATGTATGATTTTAGTTGTAGTGGAGCTAATGCATCAAAATGTCAAATAAAAAAAGACAAAATTTTAGCAGAAATCAAAAAGTTGAAATCCCAATTAAAGTAATTTTTAAAATTTAATAACTTTCATTATTGAAGTTTTATGTTGAAAAGATAGTACACTAAATTAGTGTACTATCTTTTTAATTTAATTGTTCTAAAAACCGTACAAGCTGAATATATATATTTAATAACAATAAAGACAAAGGAGTGGTTTTATGAACATAGAGGATAGAAAATCTATAACAAACAGCGTAATACAAAATATTATACTCGAAAATAGGAGTAAACTAAGTATATCTGGAGTATTAGATGTATTAAGTTTTGATGACCAGGTTGTTATACTTGAGACAGATTTAGGATTACTTACAGTTAAAGGAGATAATTTAAGAATAAACAAGCTAAGTATTGATACATCAGAAGTTGTAGTTGAGGGGGATATAATTAGTTTAGCATATTCTGATAAAGCTTCAGAAAAGGCAGGGGGGTCATTTTTAGGTAAAATATTTAAGTAAAGGAGAACAACTTTGGATAGTTTAACTATATCTCAAGCACAAGTATTTTTCATTTTCATAGTAAATGGCATATTAATTTCATTTATATTTGATATTTTCAGAATATTAAGGAAAAGCTTTAAAACTCCAGATATTATTACATATATAGAAGACATAGTATATTGGATAATTACTTGTATAATTTTAGCATATAGTATTTACAAATTTAATAATGGACAAATTAGGGTATATATTTTTATAGGAATATTCATAGGAGCAATGTTATATATTTTAACAATTAGCAAGTATATTATTAAAATAAATGTTAAAATAATAAGTTTTCTAAAAGCTATTATTATTAAAATTATTTATTATATAATTTATCCAGCAAAACAATTACTAAAAATAAGTAGGAAACTGATTTTAAAACCAATTTGTTTCGTTTTTATCAACTTTAGAAAAAATTTATACAATATTTTACAAAAAAATATAAAAAAATTACTGAAAAAGCCTAAAGAAAGAAGGATTTAAAGACTTTTTGTAGAATAATATATATAATTATAAAAAATACTGGAGATAAATGTAAAAATGAGAATATTGAAATCGAAAAAGTTTTATAAAAATCTTTTTATTATTGCTTTAGCCATATACATTTTAGGAATTTTTATATCACAACAAAGAACTTTAGATTCTTATAAAAATAATCAAGAATATTATGCAAAACAAATACAAGAACAAATTGAATATAAAGAGAGTTTACTTGCCAAAAAGGAAAGCTTAAACTCTTCAGAATATATTGAAGAAGTAGCTAGAGAAAAACTAGATATGTATTTACCAAATGAAAAAATATATATAGATCAAGATAAATAAGAAGCTATATAACATATTTATATAGTTTCTATTTTTAAATAGGGGGGCTTTTATGGATTTACATGAATTAACATTAACAGAATTAAAAGAAATAGCAAAAGAAAAAGGTATTGCAAATATATCAAAACTAAAAAAAGATGAATTAATAGAAAAAATAGAAAAATTATCAGAAAATGCTGTTTCTGTTAAAGAATCTAACAATAATGATGGTACATATAAACTTACGAATGAAGGAGACGAAATAATAGAAGGAATATTAGAAGTTATGCCAGATGGATATGGCTTCTTAAGAGGAGATAACTATTTGCCAAGTCCAAAAGATGTGTATGTTTCTCCTGTACAAATAAGAAGATTTAAGCTAAATACAGGTGACAAAATAAAAGGAATATCTAGAACAACTGCAGAAGAAAAATTTCCAGCTTTGATATTTGTTGGAGAGGTAAATGATGAGCAACCTGAAAAATCAATTCAAAGGACAACTTTTGATGATTTAACTCCTATATATCCAGATAAAAGACTAAAATTAGAAACAACATCAAACGAATATACCATGCGATTAGTAGATTTATTATCTCCAATTGGAAAAGGGCAGAGGGGAATGATAGTGGCTCCACCCAAAGCAGGTAAAACCACAATTTTAAAGAAAATAGCAAATAGTATTACAACAAATAATCCCGAAGTAGAATTAATAGTTTTACTTATAGATGAAAGACCAGAGGAAGTTACAGATATGAGGCGTTCTATAAAAGGTGATGTTATATATTCTACATTTGATGAATTACCAGAGCATCATGTTAAAGTTGCAGAAATGGTATTAGAAAGAGCAAAAAGACTTACAGAACAAAATAAAGATGTAGTAATTTTGCTAGACAGTATTACAAGACTAGCGAGAGCATACAATTTAGTAATTCCATCTTCAGGAAGAACATTATCTGGAGGTTTAGATCCAACAGCTTTACATAAGCCAAAGAGATTTTTCGGAGCAGCCAGAAATACTGAAGATGCAGGTAGTTTAACAATATTAGCTACAGCACTTATTGAAACTGGAAGTAAAATGGATGATGTAATATTTGAAGAATTTAAGGGAACAGGAAATATGGAAGTGCACTTAGATAGAAAATTATCTGAAAAGAGAATTTTCCCAGCAATAGATATTAATAAATCTGGAACAAGAAGAGAAGACTTACTTCTAGATAAAGATGAATTAGAAACGGTATATGCATTAAGGAAAGCAATGAATAACATGTCTGTAGCTGATATAACAGAAAAATTAATTACTCTAATGACAAAGACAAAAGATAATAAAGAGTTTTTAAAATCTATTCAAACTAATATAGTATTAGATGTATAATCCCAAAAGTAATATGGCTGAATTTAAGCTATATTACTTTATTTTTATGTTAAGTTATGATATACTATATATACATTGTTATATGTATAAGTTAAATGTATTATTTAGGCCCCGAATGGGAGAAAGGATATGTTATGGATAAAATTCGGTATATTGTAAAATCTGAATTTTTTACATCTGAAACAGCAGTTTTTAAAGTTGAAGGATTATTAGAAATGCCAGATAGTATTGTTGAAATATTTGAAGGAAACGTATTAATAAAGTTTAATATTCATAGTCTTGCATATTGGGTTGAGGCTGAATATGAAGTATTGAATCTCTCGTCAGATGAAGAACAGAAAGATGATGAAAATAAAAATGAAATTTATACTCTATTAATCTCTTATATTTTAGCATCAATTTATAGGGCTATTGAAAGGTTTTACTTTGTCTGCCCTGGTGGAAGTTTAGCTAGAATAAAATATACTATTATTGGCATACCAGATTTTGAAGGCCTAATTGTTGACACTACTGAAACAAAAATTACTGCAGTGAATGAACAAAATGAAAAAATACCCGTAACATAAATTAATATTTTAACTCAAAGAACCAGTTTAATACTGGTTCTTATAATTTATCTAAATAATTTGCTTGTATTAGAATACTTTTAAATAAAATATTGCAATATTTTTTTATTAGTGTATAATGCTTATGGAAGTCATTGGTTTCAAAGCTCAAAAAATAATAATCGAAATGAGAGTGATATGATGAAAAAATTATTTGGAGGTATTAATTTAACATGGTCCAAAGTTATTGCTATGGGAATTATAATGGGAATATATACAGCTATAATGGCAATGTTACCTATTGTAAAAGATACATCATTTAACGATTTAACAGTAACATTTGAAGTGTGGATATTCTTTGGAATATTCATAATTATGAATAGCAAATCAGCAAAGGATTCAGCATTTAAATGTTTTATATTCTTTTTAATAAGCCAACCACTTATTTATTTAATTCAAGATGTTATCAATGGTAGTAATTTATTTGCACAATTCTATAAGTACTGGTTTATGTGGACTATCGCTTGTTTGCCAATGGGATTTATTGGCTATTATATGAAAAAAGATAAATGGTGGGGGATATTAATACTTTTCCCAATGTTAATTTTTGTTGGTATGGAATATAGTAGATATCTATCAAATACAATATTTTCTTTTCCAAGACATATTTTAACTACTATTTTTTGTATATCTACTTTAGTAATTTATCCATTAGCAATATTTGAAAATAAAATTGCCAAAATTGGTGGAATAATCATAAGCGGAATAATAATTATTTTTGTAACTACTTTATGCATATTAGTTCCTCCTATATACAGTACTGATTTATTAGTTAATGGAGGAAAATATAAATTTGATGATACATATAATGCTTATTTGCTTGATGATAAATATGGAAATCTATATATTAGATATGAAAATGGCATTGAAGATTGGTTGGTTCATGCTGAATTTAAAAAAGCTGGTATAACCAAATTTGTGCTTGAATCACCTGATGGTGAAAAAACAATATTTGATATTAATATTAAGCGAAATACCTATACAATAACAGAACACATTAAAGCGGATAAAAGCACTGAAAATAATAATATAAACTGGAACGAAATTACGGAAAACGGTGTAGATGAACAAATGTTATTCAAAAATATTAATACTGATGATTTAGAAAAAATTGCTGCTTTGTTGCAAAATTTAACTGAAGAAATAGGGGAAAAGGAAAGAGCAGATTATCAATTTGCTTTTGAAGCTAAATGGTATGAATATACCCTCGAAAGTAAACAGTTTAACCAAGTTTTAAGTATGGGAAATAAAGCAGTAAAACCTTTATACTTTATAATATATAAAAGTAGTAGTCAAGGATTATATGAATATATTTGTTGTATGGCAATTCAAAGAATTACAAATTATCAAATTGAAGATTGGAATAATTCTAAAGATTTTTTAGAAAAATTTAATAAATTTGTATATGATAATATGAAGGAACAGATAAATGTAAATCCTCAAAATTAAAAGATTTTAATAATTAGGAAAATAAATTAAAATAATTAATAAGATACAGTTAAATATTAAGTTAATGTTTATTTTAAAAAAGTAAAAATCTATGAGAACGCATAGGAGAGAAATAGGTAATATAGATAAAAAAAGTGTAAAATGAAATACAGAACATTGCACAAAATAAAAGTTTTGTGCAAATAGAGATAGGATTTTTATAATATATGTCTTAAAACTCCTATCTCGCTACTTTTTAAGTTATTTACAGTATTATTACTTATTATGTCATTATACTACTTTTTATTTAAAAGTCTTTAAAATTGATTTAGCTGCTTTACTATTTTAGCTTATACATTTTTATTCTAGCTTAATATCATTTAATTATATTTTACATTTGATATTTAATTTTTCATCAAAATTTTGAAATTCGCTAAAATCCTTATTTTAGTCATTTTTTAAGATATGTAACTATATTACTTTTTTCTAAAAACGCCTTAAAATCGATTCTCGTGCGTCGTTTTTTAGCCATTTTTCAGCAATTTTCAAAAATGCTTAAATTATCAATAATTTAATAGTTTTAGATAAATTTTGCTGCAAGTCATATTATTAAAAATTAAATTCTAAACATATAACTTATTAGATTAAATATAAAAATGTCTTAAAAACGATTTTGAAGCGTTCAATTTATAAAGTAATATAATTGTTATGATAATTAAATCTGATTCATAAATTTATAAAATTATACATTATAAGTTGTAAAAATTTAATCAACACAAATGTTCGGTTTTGATATTTAATGTTTGGTTTTAAAATTATAAATTTAACATTGCACAAAATTAAAATTGTCCCCTCTCTCCTACTCTTTTGCAAATTAATTTGAAATCTACTAAATTTTTATCTCTCTATATCTGATTTCGTTTGAACATCTTGCTTATGTAAACCTTTAAAGCCTCGTTCTTGCAAAAATTGTGCATCTTTAAACATTTTCATAAAAGCCAAATTAAAAGGATCGTAATAGCTGCCAGAATTTCTAAATCGTATATAAATCATTCTTGGGCTTCCCATATGAAATGAGTCTTCATAAACTTTAGGTCGTGTAAATTCCAAATGATAATTATCTTTTTGTTTGATAATTCTTACAATATCATCACTATCAAAATAAGTTTCATCACTATGCCATTCAATTGTTTTAGTTTCTGGATTAAATAAGTTCCTTTCGAAAAGTTTTCGTTTAATATAATCATCATCTTGTTCTTTAAATAATTTTGCTTGGTTTATGTCTTTATATAATTTATCAAATAAACTATATATGTCTCTTTCTGTTTGAGGAATATCAAATGTTTCTTTAATGGAATGCGGATTTGATTTGTTTATTGACCAAAATAAGTCTCCTACATTCATAAAGTACATTGATAGAACTTTGTTTTGATATTTAATAAATATATCCTTAAAATCTGTCTGTCCACTTCTTATTGCAACTTCCATTAAATCTTCTCCTTATCTTATTCTTGAATAGTGTTTTTAGATTATTTTCTGTATTGTTTGCATTATCTCTATTTTTCACTAAATATTTCACCTAAATTATGTCTTTTTTTATCTTTGTTTTCTATAAATTTTATTTCAGCATCTAGAACTTTTAATATGTTATGGTCAGATTTATCTGTTAATTCTCTTACAGCATTAATTATTTTTATTGCATTTTTAAAATTACCTTCCATTCGTAGTATATCTCCAATTTGTATTAAATTATTATTATAGTTAGGTAATATTTTTTCTGTAAATATTTGATAAGCTTTTTTTCTAAATTTATTGGTTTTTTTATCGTCGCTAACCCATGATGCCATTATATAAGTTTTATATGCATTTAAATAATCCATATTATTTTCATATTGTTTGGCAACTAATAATATTTTTCTTAAGGTTCCAGAATATTTTTTTATAATATTTTGAAATTCACTTAAACTATTCCACAATTTAAGATTGTTTGACAATTCTGATACTATTGTAGTACGAATATCATAATTTGCATAATGACAATTTGGACATTCCATAATACTAGCACCTAAGCCAATTATACTCCCAACTGGTTTCATATCAAAATCAGAATATCCACTTATAAAATCAGATGTATAAACTATATATTTATTTTCTACACCACATACTCCACATTTATAAAATCTTTCTTTAAATGTCATTTTTACCTCCTATAATTTTATATTTTATCTCTTACACTTGTACTTTTATATAATTTTAATAAATGACATATTATTACTGTGACATCAAATAAAACTCCAACATATAGCTTGAATATAAAGTTATTTATAATCCAAAAAGTCTTTGTTGTAATTATAAACCATCTATATTTTCTTGTCGAAGGAGATATTAATGCATAAAATTCCAGCAATGATGGAATTATTGCAACTAAATATTTTATGTCACCAAATATATATACAACCATTAAAGATAATACTGTATAAATACATGATAATACTATAAGACTATTTTTGTTAAATTTGTTTTTTATAGATAAGAATTGAGTTATTCCTTTTATTATTTTTGCTATTGCGTCTGTCCAGTTTTTTGCTAAAACATTTCCAATTATTCTTAATATTGTTCCTAAAAATTCAACAAATACAATATTTTTCTTTTGTTTTCCTTGAGTAGATAAAATGCTACAAATTCCAGCACTAAACATTATTATATTTGCCATAATTATATATTGTTCCATTTTTATACTCCATTTTATTTATTATTTTCCTCGTGAGTTTAGGTATTCCCTAGCTTTTTCAATTAACTCTTTTGCTGTATATTTTTATTATTTTATCATATTTATGTATAATCTTCAACATAGTTTTTTATGTTGATATGCTGTTAAATCGCTAAAAATTGCTTTTTTCATTAATTTATGTTATAATTTATATAGGTTAAAAATTACAACATTTCACCTAAGTGACAACAAGGAGGAGATTATCATGGTAATTAAAGGTGTTGATTTTCGGATTTTCAGTGTTCCATATAAGATGAATTGTGAGCTTGAGGTTGGCTTGCAAGAAAAATTGTTAGCACTCAGTGCTGAAACTGGGTGCGATGTGGAGACATTTTCCGTTATTAGGGATGAAGTCAATCCCAATGAGGAAGATGGTCGTGTGACCACGTTCCTTGTCGTTTTTAAACCCTTTAAAGTATAGGTGGAAAGTTATATGGCAGACTTTGTAAGTCTGCCATTCACCATTTTTTATTTGCTTAAATCATCATTGATAAGCATTTTTTCTAATTTGTTATAATCTTCAACTTTAATTCTTAATTCTTCATCTAGCATTCTATTTATTTTTATCAATATACTTATAGGTATATCTTTAGCAGAAATTTTTCGACTTTTATAATCATTATAATATTTAAAGAATTCTTGTTTTTCTTTTTTATTTTGAAATTCATTTGATATGTTTTTTATATTTTTATTAAGTTCTTCTTGTTGCTTAATTGTAATACTGTTTAAAAAATCAGAATTATTCTTATTTAAATGAACTTCTTCCTTAATATTTTTAAAATTAGATGTATTATTTTTAAAAAACAACTTTCTGAAAAATGATCTTATTTTAGCAAAAATATTTACTTTTTCATATTTTTGTAATTTATTATTTTCCTTCATAATTTACTCTCTCTCCGAAAAATCTCTAAATTCAGGTCTTTTACTATTTTCAGCAGTTAAAAATGTAGTATTCCCTAATTCTTTATATTTATCAATGTATTCAGCAATCTTTATACTTATTGAAGTTGGAATATTGCTTTCATATTTATCTTGAATTTCTAAGAATAATTTCTGCATTTTAGGTGCAAAAGTCTCATTCATTTGTCTTTTATAATCAGAAGAATAGATAAGCTGCTGATGAAATTTAGGGCTTAGTGTTTTAATAAAATTAAAACTGTTATTGAATTCATTATTTTTATCATTAAACCCTGTTTTTATGACAGCTAATTGCCTTTCTAACTTTGTATCATATTTTAATCTTGGACATATTCTATACATTGTTAATGCTTTATCTAGAATATCATTTAAAGAAATTCCTTCTTTTTCGTATTTTTCTTTAAGCTGTAAAATATATTGATTCCTAAATTTTGAATTGCTTAATTTATTATTATTATTAAAAATATCTTCTAAAATTTCTAATCCTTTTTGTAAATTTGGTTCTAAATTATCATTATAATCTCGACCGCCTAAATCATATTCAGAAGAAGTATACATATTATAAAATTTAGAAATTCTTTTACCATTTTTTATTATAGATATTTCTTTAAATCCTTTTTTATTAAATCCATCAATATTTAATCCGCTATACTTATCATAATAATAATTACCATTACAAGATTTTCTGTCTTTGCAGAATGGACCTCCTAATACCCTGTCAGTAGGTTTCATGGATTTTGTTGCCCCATATTCGTCAACTGGTGGGTATTTATCAATATTATATTCTGTATATAGTTTTGAATATGTTCCAGTTTTTTTATCAAATTTATGCCAATAATGTTTAATGTACTCCCTTTGCTCAAGCCTATTTAATCCATTATCAAACCCGGTTTCAGGATTAATCCCATCAATATCATATCCAAATACATCAGATGATTTTCTTGTAATTGTATTAATATATTTAAAAGTACCATCTGGATTTTTGATTCTTGTAAATTGCTTTTCATTATATTTTTGACCTGTTAATTTGTGTATACCATCTTTATTAAATCCATACCTATCATATCCATATATATCATATCCACCAATATCATTACCAGCATCATCTTTTGTGCCTGGCTTATAGCAACCATATTCATCTCTATCATTGTAATAGTTGGTACCAGTAATTATATTTAATCCTACAAATTTATTCAAAAATTCAATATCTGGTAAATCTCTATCATTATTTAATATTTTCAATGAAGGTTTTATAAATCCATTAATATCTATTATATCTTTATACTCTGGTAATATTCTTTCTGATTTTGATAAGTAAATTACTCCCAATCTTGCTAATTTTTCTATATTATTAGCATCTTTGAGTATTTCTTTTTTCATTGCAAAATCATTTTCTACACCGAAAAATACTTTTTTTACTTTAGTCAAATCTTCACCTAAATCGTATTCTTTTGAATTTGGTGTAATAGCGCCTATATCAATCAATTCGCCTTTAATTTTTTCTATTTCGTTTTTTGAAAATTCATATTTTTTAAAAAAATCATCATTTATAATTGTATCCATTGGTAAAGATTTTAAATCTATCTTTTTGCTTATACTATACTTTTCTAATATTTCTAGTACATTAATTAAAGTATTATATCTTTGAGAAGCAGTTTTTTTATAAATTTCCTTCTTTCTTTCAAAATTTGGAAATTTTATACTTCCTTTTTTCACACCTAAATCAAATTCTAAGAATTTTTCACCTTTTACTTCTCTTTTCATTACACTTTTAGGATTTTTATTTACAATTTCAGCAAGTTCAAAAAACTCACTAGTATTTGTTGCATTTTGATCATAATCTAATATACATTTACCATTTAGTTTTAAAAGTTCAAAATTACGCATAAAATTATTAGCATAATCATAGACAATAGGAATTTTAAGCTCATCCAGACTTTCATCAGGCTTATGTGCTCTAATAACTCTACCAAACCTTTGTGTAAATCTATTGCTTAATTTATTTTTTTTATTCTCTTGAATGACATCTAGCATTATTTCTCCATCGGCATCCTCAACATGTACTCCTTCATCTAGTTTTTTGTTTGTAACTATAAATTTTGTTCCACCATTTCTAGAACTTAAAAAGCCAAATTGTTGCAGAGAAATATCGTTTTCTCTATCTGTATTAGTTGCATGGTAAATTAATGTTTTAATATCTTTACCAAAAATTTTTTGTAAATTATTTATATTGTTTAAAACATTTCTTTTAGATTTTAAATTTGATTTTTTTGTTTTAATATCATCTTCTGTAACATTATTTTTACTTTTGTATTCCTCTAAATCCTTAATATCTTCTTGTTCTAAATCAGTTTTAGTAGAATCAGGAATAAATGCTATATATTTTCCATTAGGATTAAATTCTGTTCCTTCTTCCTTATTTCCTTTTAGTGTTTGCTCTATTAATCCTTTCTTTTTTATATTCCATTCTTCATCTGAAAGTGTTTTATTATTTACCCTTTTACCTATTATTTCATCCATTCTGTTTTTTATAGTTATATAAGCGTATAATTGTTTATCAAGTGCTGAACCATTTTTAGGTTTTTTAGATTGTATATCTTTTATTTTATTGACAATATTAAAATACTCAGGAGATTCATCAAGAGTGCAAGGAAAGCCAACTATCTTAGGATTTATCACACGTCCATCCTTAATTGCATCTAGTAAGTAATATTCTGAGGCATAGTACTTTGAATCAAGAATTTCATCAGAAGTATAACCTGTATTTCTTGCTATCATTGTTAATATTGATCTATCATCGCTATTTCGTTCAGGTGTAGCTGTAATAGATAAGAAATAACTATCTTTTTTGCTTTTTATTAGTTTTTCTAATTCTTTTATCCATGTATCAGCTCCGCCTCTATGGGCTTCATCAAGTATAACAAATTTTGCATTTAGAGTTTTAAAATCAATATTTGATAAATTTTGATAACATTCAAAGCGAAAGTTAGGATAAGCCTTTAATACTGCTTTTTCTAATTCAGTTGGTTGTAAATTTTTTAAATTTTCACTTACTATTTTTTCAATTATCTTCTGAGAATCTTTTTCAGGTAATAGTTTATTTTCTTCTATAACTCTTTGGTAAACATCATTGTATTCTAATCTGCCTATTTTATCTGGTAATATTCTATCCAAAATATACTTTACTGAAGCTTCTATTGTATCTTTATTTATAAGATTGTCATTTTTATACTCGTCAAAATAATGATTAAATATCATATTCTCTGCTATATGTAATCTATATTGATATAGAATTCCTGTATTAGGTGCTAAATATAATAATTCTAAATTATTAATAGCATCTTTGGTTAATTCCGTAGGGAACCAATCCATCATCATTTCGGTAACACTCATAGAAATAAAACTTTTACCGCCACCCGTAGGTACAACAGCTGCAGCAGATCTTTTTCCAGATTTATATAGTTCTTCTATATTATTCCTAGGTTTTTCTTGAAAATCTAATAACTTAATACTCATTATTTACCTCTTAACATTTGTGTATAATTTAATCTCCAATCATTCCGCCAAGTATTCCACCTACTGCATTAAATGCATTACTTTTAATATCTCCAGCCTTTGCACTTACTGAATTTGTAGCAGCAACCAATGAACTTGTTGGAGCTACTGGACTCATTAAAACTTTTCCGGTTCCTCTAAATACATTTAAAAGTCCTTCATTAGAAGCTGCAGACCCGATTAATGTTTTTGTTGTTCTTTCAACTGTAAATTCCAAAGAAGTTGACCAACAAACAGCTTGTCTACCATCAATTTTTAATTCTTCATTATTAAGTTGTACTTCAATTAATTCTTCTTCTGGAACATTGCTTTCTAATACAGCAATACCATTTCCTTTTAAATTAACATTGAACAATCCTTCATTTCCTAATAATGCTGAAGAAATATTTTTTCTAGCTGTAACACCGATATTTACATTCTTTTCACAAGCTAAAAACATACCGTCTTCTATTGTAACACCATTTGCTCCCCATTCACCTACATCACATAATAGCAAATATTTATATGTAGGTTCTAATACAACTGTACCTGTTCCTGCATATACTGGTTTAACAGCAGATTCTTTTGTTACAGCACCTTTTACAACTTTTCCTAGAAAATCGCCAACACCTTTTACGTCTGTTTTTACATCTATTTTTCCTGTCATCCATTGTAATGCTCCTGCTTGCATTGTTAATGAATCATTTTCAAGTTTAGCTACAACTTGACGTCTTCTAACATTCATTTTAGACATAAAATATTGTGCTGTTGCATTGTATGGGCTAACACTTAAATCTCTTTCGTACTCCAAAACACTAAAAATTCCTTTTTGTTTTACAATTTTTCTTTCGTCGTTTGTTAAATTTCTAATCTCCATAATTTTTCCCCCTTAAATCACATAAAATTATAATTAATCTAATTATATCATAATACAAGGTTTTTAAAAAAATTGTAATAAAAATTTAATAAAAATGTTATATTATTGTAATAAAAGAGGAGCCATTTTGGCTCCTTAAAATTTAAAGTAAACAATTAATATTTTCTTGATTTCTTAGTTCTTTTAGAAGGTTCACATTTATCACTCCAGAGAATTCCTTAATTAAGTCATCTACTGAAATACTATCTTTAAGAATGACAATCCCCTCGTCTTCATAATACATGAAAAAATTGGAATACTCATAAAAGAAAATTCTAGTTAAATCTCTTGAAAGAATTGTATTTACATGAATTCCTTTTTTGATTAGTTCTTTTACAGCTTTGTCGCCATATTTTTCAATTTGAGAAAGTGTCAATTCCCGTTTACCTGTTTGCTGTAAATAACTTACAAATGCATTTCCTACGAAATCATCAATAGTCACATAAATCATAATTGTTTCTCCTTACATCTGTACTTATAATTTTTGGCTTTTAGCTAATGCAATATTTCTGTAGCTAAGGTCATCAGTAACTTCTTTTATTACATTTAAGAAGCTTGGAAAATTGATATGTGCAGATTCTCTTGTAAGTTCAATTTCAACAATAGCTTTATCTTTTGAAAAATCAAATAAATCCAACTCGAAATATTGATTATCATACACAAAGCATACTCGTTTTTTTACAATCTGCTTAAGAGAAGTATCTGCTAAGTTTAATGATTCAATATACTGCCTTTGAGAAATTTTTCTTTCTTTTTCAATTCTCTTAACACTAGAAATTTCAATCTTCTCTGTAAGATAATAGAAATAGCTTCCATTAATTCCTCTTTGGCGCACCCGAACCTCTTTGCCTGGTTCAGATTTCAAATATGTCTGTACAATGTTTACGACAGTTGTACTAACATACTTAGAAAGAACATTTAAATCAGGCATAACAATGAGATATTTTCTTTCGATTTCTACTGGTACAGGTTCACCAAGAACAGAATAAATTTCTGCCATTAACCGATTCAGTTTTTGTTTAAAATCTGTACTATTATCGATTATCCTCAGATGTGGATGCCCATTCCAGTTTTCTATGCCTTTCTTATCAAGTTGTCTTGCCTGTTCTGGTGTTTCAGTTCTAGAAGCATTATTTTCCAAAGTATAATACTCTTCAGCGCCATTAGCAGCAGTTACCAAATGAAAAACAGCATCATAGCGATCTTTTACTGATATTTCATCTGTGTCAAAAGCTTTTAGTAAATTATCAAATTCACCTTGTGACAAATAACTTTTGTTATCATTTAAACCTCTGTCATACACAATAACAACTTTTTCATTTTCAATTTTCTTAGCCACTTCAAGATAAAGCTTTTCCTTATGAAGTTGCTTTTCGAATAATACTTTTTGAAAAGTAAAATTATCTAAGCAGTTACCAAATGGTCTAATTCCATTTCCAATGAGTTCTGTTGCCGTTTCGGGAACAATCAATACATAATAGCCCCGCTCAGAAAGCTCTTTTTCAATTGTTGCAATTCCTGTTGTTTTACCAGAGCATGGTCCCCCTGTTAAAACTAAATGCCAAATCTGTTTCATTTGTTTAGACCTCCTTAAAATTATTTAAAATAGGTACTACAAAACAGTTCATCTTCTGAACACAGCATATATTATATCACTAAATCATATAATATTCAATTATTTGAAGTTTCCAAGTATAATTGAAGTAATAGTAGTTCTAATTAAAGTATGCAAATAATTATTTTCATGAACTTTATAATTGCTGTTTTCATCTTTTTTTGCTAAGGAAATCCATTTGTTCATTTTTTCAGAAATATCAATTGAAATAGGTCTTTCTATGTTTCTATATTTTTTTATGTATGACATTATTAATCTTGCTACATAGTTTTCATTGTCTTTATCATACTCATTATTTGTTATTTTTGATATAATAAAATTATTATTTTCACTTAACAAAACTTCATATCCATCTGTAATTAGACCATCTAAAACTTTATCCTTTAAAAAATTTTCAAACCCAATATATAGTTTGTATGTATTATCCATAATATGAGCTCCTTTTCTAATTTTCATTAACTTCTCTTGTCATTCTAACAGTAACAATTTTTTGAGCTTCTGTTAATTCAAAACTTTCAGTTTTATCTGCGCTTTCTTCTTTATAGTGATATTTGCCATATGGTAAATTTTTAGCACCTGCTTGTCCATTACTATTAGTAGTAATAGTTATTACTTCTTGCATTTCATTATCATAGATAATAAAATTTAAGCTTTGCACTGGATTACCTTCTTTATCTTTTACTTCTAAAGCAAAGATTCCTTCATTTTTGCTTAGTGCATTTGTACTTACTTGATTATTATTTTTTGGATTATCTATAGATTTAAAATATGTTACTCCTACTATCATTGCTATAATTAATACTGCAATTCCCAATCCTATTATTATTACTTTCTTATTCATCTACATCCCTCTTTCTATATAATTTTATTAAATTATACCATATGCTTTTTTTCTTTTCAATTTTTCAATATTATAGTAGAAATTTTTTATATTTTATTGGATATATTAAAGTTTTGAGTTATAATAGTGTTGAAAATGATGTGAAGGAGATTATTTATGATTAACATTGAGAATAACCCAGAATTTTTAAATTCATTTCTAGATTACATAGAAACAATTTTAAATAAATCTGCAAATACTGTAAAAGAATATAATTACGATTTAATAAATTTTTTAAAATTCATAAAATTACGCTTTAAGCTAACAACTGAAACTGATTTTGAAAAAATTATAATAAGAGATATGACAATTGAAGATTTAAAAAGAATTACACTAGATGATTTGCATGCTTATTTAAGTTATCTAACAAGAAATTTTGATAGTAAGCCAGCAACAAGAGCTAGAAAAGTTTCTAGCATAAAGGCATTGTTCAACTATTTAACATTAAAAACAAATTTACTTGAACTAAACCCTGCCCAAAATCTAGAGTCTCCTAAAATTGGTAAACGAATGCCAAAATACTTAACTGAGGAAGAAAGCATAAGATTACTTTCTGCAACAACTGTTGCCAAAGATCAAAGAAATGTCGAAAGAGATTATGCTATAATAACAATTTTTTTAAATTGTGGTATACGTTTATCTGAACTAGTAGGAATTAATATAAAAGATATTTCTTTTGAAGAAAATAAACTAACTGTTATAGGTAAAGGAAATAAAGAAAGAACTATATACCTAAATAATGCATGTGTTGATGCAATAAAAACTTATCTATCAGTTAGACCTCATGATATGGACGTAACTCCAGATAAAAAGCCATTATTCTTAAGTGAACGAAAAAAGAGGATTAGTCAAAGAACTGTACAAGTTGTTGTAAAAAATGAATTACAAAAAGCAGGATTAGATACCAACAAATACTCTGTACATAAATTAAGACATACTGCTGCAACATTAATGTACCAAAATGGTGTAGATATTCGTGCCTTGCAAGAACTTTTAGGACACGAAAGCATTTCTACTACTGAAATATATACACATGTTGAGAACAGACAAATCCGTGCAGCTGTAGAACAAAATCCATTAGCAAATACAAATTTTATAAAATCGCCGAACAATAAATAATTTATTTAAACTCTACAAGCCCCCATTTAAATAAATATTAATATTTTTTGAAGAGATAATTAAAAATTTCTCTTCTTTTTAAATTGTTGGAATTGCTAATTTTTGACCTATTTGTAGCGTAGAAGAACTTAAGTTATTTATTTTCTTTATATTACTTATTACTTCTCTTACATCTTTATTGCTGTAATATAAATTATTATTTAATTCTTCTCTAGCAATAGACCATAATGTTTCTCCATTTCCTACATATATTTCTTTTAATCGTACTTCTACGCTTGAATATGCGACACTGTTTGAAAAAATAAATATAAAAGAAATAATAAATGTTATAATAATTATTCCTCTAGCAAATTTAGCTTTATTAATAATTTTCATATAAGTTCCTCCTTTGCGAACATTTTTTCTCTTTTCGAGTATTATTATAATGCGAACAAAAGTTTTTGTCAATACTTTTTAAAAAAATTTTTTGTTAAATTAAAATTGGTTGAATTTGTTCGGATTTTAAAGCTTTTTCCAATGTAGGAATTATATAGTTAAAATCAAAAACTATAGAATTTGGTTTTGTTATCGGGTTACTTTGCCTAAATGGAATAAAATAATACTTTTTTCTATTTAATAAAATCGCTATATTAACTGCATTTCCTAGTAATGCATCATTTGTAGAAATTCCAATTACAATATTATTACCATTTTTTAAACCTGCTTTTACAGCAACAGTTGCAGGTGTATCTGAAATTCCATTTGCAAGTTTTGCAATAGTATTACCAGTACATGGTGCTATAATAATAATATCAGTCAAATGTTTTAAACCAATTTCTTCTGCATCTTCTATTGAATTTATTATTTTTGAATTAGTTATTGCTATAATTTCTTCTATAAACTCCTTTCCATATTTAGTGTTTAATTTATATGAATTAAAAGACATAATAGGCACTACCTTTGCCCCATCTTTTACTAATTGCTTTATTTGGGGTATTACTGTTTTAAAAGTATAAAACGAACCTGTAAGGATAAAACCTATTTTTACATTTTTTAGCATAATATATTCTACCTCCTATATATTTTATGAAATTATGTTAATTAATGATATAAATTTGGTTGATTTAAAGAAATTTTCAGTATATAATAATTACATGGTTTTAGAATATATAGTAAAAAATGATAAATACTCTGTATTAAGACAGGTATTAAAAAATGAATTTAATATTTCAAATAGATTATTAGTAAAATTAAAGAAAAATAATTGCATTAAAGTAAATAATGAGCATTGTTATATTGATTTTTTAATTAAAAATGGAGATTTAATTACTGTAGATATTAACTTTAATGAAGAATCAAAAAACATAGTTCCTACTAATATTCCTTTAGACATAATTTATGAAGATGATGCTTTACTTATAATTAACAAACCACCATTTTTACCAATACATCCTTCGCACTTGCATTTTGAAGATACCATATCTAATGGTGTACAATATCACTTTAATAAAATAGGATTAAAGAGAAAAATAAGACCTGTTAATCGTTTAGATAAAGATACATCTGGACTTGTAGTTTTTGCAAAAAATGAATATATACAAGAATGTTTAGTTAAACAAATGAAATCTGGAGACTTCGAAAAAGAATATATTGCTGTTTTAGAAGGAAATATTCATGAATTGACTGGAATAATTAATGCTCCAATAGCCAGAAAAGAAAATAGTATTATCGAAAGATGTGTAGATAATTCTGGAGATGTTGCTGTTACACATTATACTGTTCTAGAGAACTCAAACAATTATTGTTTTGTTAAATTCAAATTAGAAACAGGAAGAACCCATCAAATACGAGTTCATTCAAGATATATCGGTCATCCTATATTAGGTGATACTTTATATGGAACTGCATCTAGTTTAATTAATAGACAAGCTTTACATGCATATAGAATAAAATTTATTCATCCTATAACAAAAGAAAGATTAGAATTTATTGCCGAACTTCCCGAAGATATTAAAAAATTAAAAAGCAAGTAGTTTATTTACTACTTGCTTTTATGTTATAAGTAAATCTATAAGCCGGGTTCTGTCGTGAATAGTCATTTATCTAGGGCATATATTACTATATACCTCAAGCCACCTTAGTCGAAAGACGGCGAGCAGCCTTAACCTTTCTTTCAAGATGTTGCTCCAAATGGGGTTTACACAAAAATAATGTCACCATTACCTTTAGTGAGCTCTTACCTCACTTTTTCACCCTTACCACTTCAAAAAATGGCGGTTATTTTCTGTTGCACTTTCCTTAAGGTTTCCCTCACTGGACGTTATCCAGCATTATTGCTCTATGGAGCCCGGACTTTCCTCATGTACAACTTCACAGTTTGTACACGCGACTATTCAATTTACTCTATATAATATTTTAATATTTTATGTTAGTTTTGTCAATATTTAAATATTCTCCAATTCTTGCATTGCATTTCTATATTTTAAAAAGAATAAGTTTGGATTAGTATATTGATTTGAAGTCTGCAATTCTTTTATTCCAATATATATTCTGTTTATGCTATACTCTTTTTGAGACATATATTCTTCATTTTTCATAACATTTGAAAAGGCTTGCTCTGCTAAGCTGAGTTCTGTACTTGCTAATGCCCAATCTTCACTTGATACCCCAACATATGCATTTAAGATATGCCATTTAGTAGTTGATATATAAAATTTCCCAGAATCATCAGAATAATTATCTATAAATTTTGGAATTAATCCATATAAATTTGCCATCAAGGATAAGCATAATGTTTTATCTTCTTTTTCTATAGCAATTAATATTTGATCTAATAAATTGCTAAAATTATTTATACTTTCTGAAGTTATATTTAATTTATATAAATCTAAAATAATTGTATTCCATGAATTAGATAATGTTTCTGCTTTAGATGATATATCTTGCCAATCTATGTTATTAGTATCTGTATTAATAGAAGGTTGTGATACCATTTCTGTTACATTAATTTTTTTATTTAAGGATTTTTTATTCTCGTTTCCTTGAGATTCTGTATTACCTTCTTTACTTTCTCCATTAGACTCTCCTTGATAATTTTGATTTTGCTCTGATTTTGTACTCTCATCAGATAAGTCTGATGAAACATCTACATCCTTTATTTGTATCATATAATTTGAAAAATTGATATTATTTAATTTGCTTATTATTTTTATTAACTCAACATCTATATACTCAATTTCAGAGTTAACTTTTTCTTCTAAATTTTCATGAGTATTTTGATTTGAGCAACCTGTTAAAAATATGCTTAATGATAATAAAAGTATAACTATATATATCCTTTGCTTTTCCAAATAAATCACCTAAAAATATTATTAACTAAAATACATGATTTATTCTATTAAAGATATAATATAAATGAAGGAGTTTTTTATGTTAAAACCTATTGTAAATTTATATAGTATGCAAAATGAACAAATTGAAAAATTTTTAAGTTTATACTATGAACATGAAATGAATATTAATAATAAACTTGAATGGCAAAAAATATATGAAAATCCAATAGAAATAGCATCAATAATTGGTGTTTACATTGATAATATTGATAAATTTTCTATTAATATGTGGATTAGTCTAGATGATGGAATTTTTATTAATGTTACGGAAAGTAATGCAGATAAAATAATAAGGTATCTATATGAAAGATACCCTTATTAAATCTATTCATTTTCTGCTTTTAATTTTCTTGTCATAAGCATTTGAACTGCATCTTCAGGTTTTAAGTTTCCATGTAATACATCATAAACAGCATTTGTAATTGGCATTTCTACATTATATTTTTGTGCAAGTTTATATGCGATTTCGATATTATCTATACTTTCAATAGTCATTCCTATTTCTTGTTTTGTTTCTTCTAAGGTTTTACCTTGTCCAATTAATATACCTGCTCTTCTGTTTCTACTATGCATACTCTGGCATGTTACAATCAAATCTCCTAATCCAGTAAGCCCATAAAAAGTTTGTTTATCTCCACCCATTTTTTCTCCAAGTCTTGATATTTCAGACAATCCTCTTGTAATTAACGCTGCAAAGGAATTATCTCCTAGTTTTAATGCATATGCCACGCCTGAACAAAATGCAATAATATTCTTAAGTGCTCCACCTATCGAAACGCCTCTTACATCATTATTAGAATATATCCTTAATGTTTCTGAAGCAAGTGTATTTTGAACTAATTCTATTACATCAGCATGTTTAGATGCAATTACTAGTGCTGTTGGAACTCCTATAGATACCTCTTCTGCATGACTTGGCCCAGATAAAACACCTATTTTTGCATTTGGTAATTCTTCTTCTAAGACTTCATCTAATGTAGATAAATTTTCTAGTTCAAACCCTTTTGAGCAAATTATTATTGGTTGATTTGTTACATATTGCTTATATTGTTTTACATTTGCTCTAAAAAATTTAGATGGTGTAACATGCAAAATTAAATCAGAACCAGCAATTGCTTCTTCATAATTCAATGTACATTCAACATTTTCTGGTATTTTTAAGTCTGGTAAAAAGATACATTCTCTTTTATTATTAATAATCTCAGCTTCTTCATCACTAAAAGACCATAATTTTACTTTATTTCCTTTTTTAGCTAAATGAACGGCTAGAGCTACTCCCCAACTTCCACTTCCAATAATTGCAATTGTTTTCATAAATTTCTTATTCCTTCCTTATTTATTATTATTTTTTGTTACCTAATTTGTTCTCAGTTCCATTAGCTAATCTTTTTATATTTGCCCTATGATTATATACAATAAATACAGCTAGTATAATTCCAAAAATAATATAGCTTCCTGGTACAATATAATTTGTATGTATAAATAGTGTCAACACTGGAAATAGGATTGCTGCTCCCATAGATCCAAGAGAAACAATTTTTGTTAAAGCCATTATTAAAATTGCAAATACTAAACATATTAAGCCAATTTGCCAGTTTACAACAAGTATAACACCTAAAGCAGTTGCAACACCTTTTCCTCCTTTAAACTTAAAAAATACAGGAAATGTATGTCCAACTACCGCAAATATTCCTGCTAATTGGACTAATAGTGCAATATCTACACCATTAACTATATTACCTATAGCATATGCTATTAATACAGAAATTACTCCTTTTAGTATATCACACACTAATGTGATTGCAGCTGCTTTTTTCCCTACAGTTCTTAAAACATTAGTTGAACCTGCATTTTTACTTCCTTTTTCTCTTACATCAAATCCTGCCATTTTTTTACTTATAATTACTGAAAAGCTTATGCTTCCTAAGCAATAAGCTATTATTGCTACAACTATATATGTTAACATTTCTAATCATTCCTTTCATTTTAATATATTTTAAATTTGAAAAAGAATTGAGTAAATTTTTAGGCAAACAAGTGAGAAAAATCCGAGGCGTACATTGGTACGTCGCAGGATTTTTGAACGAAGTTTAACAACGAAATTTGCCAATTATTTTTCAAATTTTTCTCGAACAATAACACGAATTGGTGTTCCCTCTAATCCAAAAGTATTTCTAATTTGATTAACCAAATATCTTTCATACGAAAAATGAAACAATTCTTTATCATTTACAAATATAACAAAAGTAGGTGGTTTTGTACTAGCTTGTGTTATATACATTATTTTAAGTCTTTTACCTTTATCAGATGGTGGTTGTACAACTGCTATTGCTTCATTTATAACTTCATTTAACATTGCTGTAGATATTCTCATAGCATTTTGGTTTGCCACATTATTTATCATTTCAAACAATTTGTTTACTCTTTGTCCAGTTTTGGCTGAAATAAATATAATTGGAGCATAACTCATAAATGCAAGTTTATTATATATATCTGTCTTAAATTTTTCTATTGTGTAATTATCCTTTTCAATTTCATCCCATTTATTTACAACAATTATAATACCTTTTCCTGCCTCATGTGCTTCACCTGCAATTTTGGTATCTTGGTCTGAAATACCTTCAGTTGCATCTATTAACATTAAGCATACGTCTGCCCTTTCAATTGCTAGTAGTGTACGCATTACGCTAAATTTTTCTATAGATTCAGTTACTTTACTTTTTCTTCTAATTCCTGCTGTATCTATAAAAACATATTTTCCAAATTCGTTTTCAAATTCAGAATCTATTGCGTCTCTAGTTGTACCTGCAACATCACTAACAATAACACGTTCTTCGCCCAAAATTTTATTAATTAAAGAAGATTTACCTACATTAGGTTTTCCTATTACTGCAACTTTTATAATTTCACTTTCTTCTTCTTCATCACTATTATCTGGAAAATACTCATATATTGCATCTAATACATCTCCTATACCTAAAGCATTTGTGCTAGACACAGGATATGGTGTACCTAGTCCTAAAGAATAGAACTCATAAGCATTATTTGAATCTTCTACATAATTATCTGCTTTATTGCAAACTAATACAATGGGTTTACCTGATTTTTTTAGCATAACAGCAATTTCGCTATCTGCAGATGTAACACCTTGTTTAATATCAGTAATAAATAAAATAACATCTGCTATATTTATTGCTATTCTTGCTTGTTCCCTCATTTGAGAACCTATAACATCCTCTGTGTCTGTCTCAATTCCACCAGTATCTATTAAAGTAAAATCTCTGCCTCTCCAATTTGCATCAGCATAAATTCTATCTCTAGTTACACCTGGTTCATCTTGCACAATAGAAATTCTTTTTCCAACTATATAATTAAAAAAAGTAGATTTACCTACATTAGGTTTTCCAACAATTGCGACTGTTGGCTTAGACATTTATTTCACCTCTTTTACTTTGGATATTATATCATAATTGTTTTATATAAACAACAAATTATTCTTCTTTTTAATATTATTTTCAGTTTTGAATAATATTATCTATACTAGAAACAATATTGTTGACTTTTTAGGAATTCCATCTTAAAATACTCTTAAGAATAAACCTTAAAAGGAGGTTTTATTATCGAAACACTAATTGCCTTAATTCCTGCTTACGAGCCGGATGAACGATTGATTAAACTAGTAAATGAATTAAATGAAAAAAGCTTTAAAATAGTAGTAGTAAATGATGGTAGTTCATCTAAATATAATACTATATTTGAACCTATTTCTAGCATAGCACATGTTATTTCATACGAAAATAATTATGGGAAGGGGTATGCTTTAAAGCAAGGTTTAAAATATATAAAAGAAAGTTATATTGGAAATTATATTGTAGTAACATTAGATTGTGATGGCCAGCATACAGTAAAAGATGCTAAGAGACTATGTAATATCGCACAAAAAAATCCAAATGCTATTATAACTGGAAAAAGAATTCGTGGTAAACATACCCCTATTCGAAGTAGACTTGGAAATTCCATAACACGTCTTCTATATCATATTGCTACTGGAATAAATATATATGACACACAAACTGGTTTACGTGCATTTAATAACAATTTAATTGACACTCTTCTTAATATTTCTGGTGATAGATACGAGTATGAAATGAATGTATTACTAATACTTCCATCTCGTGGTATAAAAATAATAGAAATAGAAATTGAAGTTATATATATTGATAATAATTCTGGTTCACATTTCAATACAGTAACTGACGCTAGAAGGATTTTTAAGCAAATTTTAAAATTTATGTTAAAAGGAGATAAAAATATATGAAACACAGATTATTTAGTATAATTATTGTATTTTTCTTTTTTGAATATTATATGCTATTTTTGCTATAAAATTAGTTGGCATAATTTTACTTGCAAATTTAGTTATTTTTATTGAAACTTCTGGAACTATATAAAATTTACCTTTAAGCAGTTTTGTTATTGCATACTTTGCAGCATAACCACTGCTTATTCCTTTTACAGCAAATTCCACATCTGCAACTTTGTTAAAATTAGTGTTAACTGGTCCAGGGCATAAAATGCTAATTTGAACACTTGATTTATCTCTTCTTAATTCTTCTCTTATAGCTTCTGAAAGTCTAACAACATATGCTTTTGTTGCATAATATGTAGCCATAAGTGGTCCAGGCATAAAGCCTGCAACAGACGCTACATTTAATATTTTACCTGAATTTCTTTCTTTCATAATTTTTAAATATAATTTTGTAAGAACATGATATGCAACTAAATTAGTGTTTATCATTTGAATTTCTTTATTCAAGTCGGTTTTAGTAAAATCACCACAATCACCAAATCCGGCATTATTTATAAGTAAATCTATATCTTTATGGCCTTCAAATAATTCTTTACAATTATCTACATTAGATACATCCATACTTATAATTTCTACATTATTGCCCAATTCTTCTTTTAATTCATTTAATTTATCAGTGCTTCTTGCAACTAAAACCAAATCATAATTTAACTTTTTTAACTCACGTGCCATATCTCTTCCCATTCCAGAAGATGCACCTGTTATCAATGCTTTCATATTAATTCCACTCCTTTATATCCTTAATAGCAAAACCTCTATTATCTTGCTTATCTATATCAAAAGCATTCAAAATCCATTGTTCTTCTTTATGCCATTCTGTAGATTTAAATTCAATATTAATTGGTATTATATTTCTATATGAAGTCTTCCCCTTCCAGTTTGTATATAATATTTTTACAACCTTTTTATCTTCCATTATATTCATCCTTTCAATATAATATTTTAATTGGAAAAGAATTGGATTTACCAATTATTTTTCAATTACGATAGTAACGGGGCCATCATTAAGCAGCGAAACTTCCATATGTGCACCAAAAATGCCTTTTTGTACTTCTATATTATTTTTTGTACATTCTTCGCAAAAATATTCATATAATTCATTTGCTATTTCTGGTTTTGCTGCATCAACAAATGCTGGTCTGTTACCTTTTTCACAATTTGCATATAAAGTAAATTGTGAAACTATAAGTAATTTACCATTAATATCTTTAATACTTAAATTCATTTTTTCATTTTCATCTTTAAAAACTCTTAAATTGCAAAGTTTTTTTACTAAATAGTCCGCATTTTCTGTAGTATCTGTATGCGTTACACCAAGTAAAACTAGAAAACCTTCACCTATTTCTCCTACTATTTTATTATCTACTTTTACACTAGCATTTTTAACTCTTTGTATAACTAATCTCATTTAATCTCCTCCATGCACATCAATTTATCATAAATTAATACAAAAGTCTATAGTAAAAAGAAAAAAGCCCGCATTTTCAGCGGACAAATAATTATTTTTAATCTTCAATATCTATTATCTGTAAATCCTTAAATGCTGGGTCATATAAGTTTTTTCCAGTATAATCAAACCTGGATCCATGACAAGGGCAATCCCATGTTTTATCTAAATTGTTCCAAGTAAGTAAACATCCTAAATGTGTGCAGGTAGGGTTAACTGCATATATTTTACCGTTTTCATCTTTATATACTCCTATAGAATCTCCATCAATTTTTATGATTCCACCATTATCATTTTTTATTACAGATATATCTTCTTTAGGTATCTTAATTCTATTGGTCACAAAAGATTTAACTACTTGATTTACCATGTTTTTAAATTCTTCTTTGTTTTTTAATGGTTCTAATCGTGTAGAATTAAATACATCTGCATATTTATTATTAATTCCTAGAATACTATCTGCTATAATATTAGCTGCAACATTAGAAGATGTCATACCCCATTTATTAAATCCTGTTGCAACATACATGTTAGGCATAAAATTAGAAAAATCTCCAATGTATGGTATTTTATCTAAACTTATGCAATCTCTGGTATTCCATTTATATTTAATTTCATAATCTGGAAAATACTTTTTAGCTTCTTGCTCTAAAAATTTATATCCATAATTTTCATCACTATCAGGTGAATACCCAGTTTTATGATTTCCACCAGATAATATTAGTAACTCTTTATCTCCAAATTTAGCTGTACGGTATGAAATTGTTGGCTCGTTAGAACTTATATACATACCACTAGGTAAATCTTTTTTAGTTTCTATTGCTATTGCATACGATGTAACTTGATACATTTTAGAAAAATACAATCCAGGAAAATTAATAAATGGATAATGAGATGCAAGAACAACATATTTGGACTTTATAGTGTACTCATCTGAATAGCAATTATATACTTCTCCATCTTTTTTTATATCTGTAACTACTGAATTTGTAAATATTAATCCCTCATTATTTTCTATTACATTTGCTAAACCATACATATATTTTCTTGGATGAAATTGTGCTTGATTTTTTGTCATAACTCCTGCTAGTATGTTAAATGGTAAATCTGAGCTATTTAGTAATTCTGTATAATCCTGCTTACCACTTAATAAATTTATTGCATCAACTTCATTTTGAATTTTTTCTACATCTTCTTCTGTTGTTGTAAATATTAAATTTTGCTTATATTCAAAATCACAATTAATATTCTCTAAATCGATTATTTCTTTTATATTAGAAATTGCTTTTTTGTTAGCATTAAAATAATCTCTAGCAAAATTCTCATTAAAGGAAGTTAGTAAATAATCATAGATTAAGCCATGTTGCATAGTAATTTTTGCAGTAGTATTCCCTGATGCTTTTTCTCCAATATCATCTTTATCAATTACAATAACTTTTAAGCCTTTTTTACTTAAATAATATGCCGTACTAAGCCCGCAAATTCCAGCACCTATTATGCATACATCTGCAGTGTAATTGTCATCAATTTTACTTCCTATATTAAAATCTTTTGTAGAATCTATCCAATATGAACTCATAAAAAATCACATCCTTCAGCAATATTATGCTCAAGATGTGATTTTTTATTAAATATTTAATATCATACTTTCCCATTCAGTTAGCCAATTTACAAAATCTTGATTTATTAGTAAAAAGCCAAATACAGCTCCACATATTGCTCCTGTAATATGACCATAATGAGCAATATTATCTTTTTTTCTAATATTTTTAATCTCATCAATTATATAGAATAATATTATTAATACAAGTGTTAATGGAATTTTATTTTCTGTAACATTTACAAAAGCACTTAATACTATTAACATAAATGATATATTACTGGCACCTAAAAGCCTTGTATTTTTCTTAAAATAATTTACAATTCCAGTTACAAGAGCTGTAATTAAGATCATAAGTAAAAAGTTTAACCAGCCATACTTTTCTTCTATTAATGGTCCTAATAATAATATTTTTAAATAATTATTAGAAAAATGCTGCCAATCTCTATGTCCTAAAACATGCGTAAAAAATCTTATATACGTTAAAGGATTTAGCAAAGAAGCTTTTTCTGTTGAAAATAAATACTTGTTAGCTTTTCCTTTTGTTATGTAATTTAAGCCTAATATTATTAATGATATAAAGAACATAGATAAAGTAACATATGCATTATATTGAAAATAATCTATTACTTGTATCTCCATCTGATTTCTCCTATTTTTTTAAAGTATCTAGTAGTTCATAATTTTCTGGGAATCCCATTGAATTTAACAAATTTTGATAGCTTAAATTATCTAATTCAGCTTTAACTTCATTTATTAATTCTTTAATTTTATTATACATTCTAGAAAAATCTTCTTCTGTTAATAAATCTTTTAGCCCTATTATTGCTGCGAAAAAATCATTTATTCCATATTTGTAATTATCATCTATTTTAGATATTTTAAGTTTTCTGTGATAAGTAGATTCTTTTGGGGTTAATACAGTATTTAACTTAACATTAAACAAAATACCTCCATGTGCGCAAATGTTTCTAATTACATTAATTATTCTTAAATATCTTTCTAAACTGTATGGACTAATTGAAAAGCCAGAAGCAACTTTTTGTTTTTCTTCTATTTTCATTAAACTATAAAATGTTGTAATATTTCCAAAGGTAAATACCTTAACTAAAACAAATAGCGGTAAATATCCATATGTATTTAAGTATTCTTTAACATCACTATTTTTTGAAGAAAAAATTCTTTTTAAATTTTCGTCTACTTCTGTTTTTAATTTATTAAAGCTATTATTATATCTTTCTTCTTCCCTGAAATTTTCTCTAAGGAAATAATCTTTTAAGCCATATTTTTCTGAAAATATATATCCTACAATAGATTTTAAGTTAGTTTCAATTATATTAATATAATCAAAAACAAGGTTTTTAAGTTCCCTATCAAATTTATATATTGCATATAGTTCTTCAAAATATGTATCTTCTTCATACTTTTCTGAAGTTCTAGTCGAATCCTTTAAATCTAAAAAAACATCTTCATATCCAGTTATTAAATAATAGTAATTTTCTCTAAATATAATCCTTTTTGCTTTTTCTTCATCTTTAAATTGAAGTCCTTTTTCTTTTAATCCTTCTATTTGTTCATTAATTAATTCATATTGTTTCGCCATTTTAAATCTCCATTTCTTACATTACATAAAGCAATATTGAGAAAAATTGCAATATACTTCCTACTAAAATAAATAAATGAAAAACCGAATGCATGTATTTGTGTTTTCTCCCTATTCCGTAGAAAATAGCTCCTAGAGTATATGATATTCCTCCTAAAACAAGAAGTATTAATCCACCTGGTGCAAGAGTTTTAAATAATATATCTATTCTGAATATTATGAGCCACCCCATAGCTAAATAGCATATCATAGAAAAAACTCTATATCTTTTTAAATCAATTGCATTTAATACAATTCCCAAAACTGCTAATCCCCATACAGCTCCAAAAATTATCCAACCAGTTGCAGTATTGTATTCTCGTAAAGTACATAATGCAAAAGGTGTGTATGAGCCTGCAATTAGCAAATAAATTGAGCAATGGTCAAATATTTGAAATACTTTTTTAGCTTTTAAATTCGGGCTTAAGCCATGATATATACTAGACATTGTATATAGCAAAATCATTGTTGTTCCATAAATTGATGCACTAACCACTCCTGCTGGATTGCCATGTATTGCAGCTGTAATAACGCACAAAACAATAGCTACGATTCCAAGCGGAACACCAACTATATGAGATACCATATTAAATATTTCTTCCCCTTTTGTATACTTTGGAAGTTCTCTATCTGCAAGTTTTATCCTTTTAATCATCATTTCTCCTATCTTTCATCATTTTATATTATATACTCATTTCCTTCCGAATAATCCTTTAAACCATTTTTTTATTATTGTAAACATACTCTCTTTGTATTCAATCATAGCTGTTTGTTGTTCTATTTGCTCATTTTGAAAAAATTCTAATTACTTATCATTTCCCATATATCATATTATATGGGCATTTGTTTTGCTTGTTTTCTTCAAAGTTCCATGTGTGCATTGCTCCACCTAAGCAATAATCCCACCATTTACATTCTTCACACTCTTTACATTTTGTTCTATCTTTTGTTCTAAATTCTTTATATTTATTATCCCATACATCTTTAAAATTATCTGTTCTAATATTTCCTTGCATTAGTCTTTTTACTCTTGGAACATTTGGGCATACAAATAAATCTCCATTATATAATATACTTGCTACATTTATACCTGTTCTACAATTAAAATAATATCCTCTTGTGTCTTTTTCATATTTTAAGCCTAAAAATCCAGGGCATCCATATCTTATGCTTAGCTTCTTTTCTTTATTTTTTGCTACTATGAAGTCTAATAATTGTTTTAATTCTTGTCCATCTAATAGTAAATTGTCATTTTCTTTTGCTCTACCTATTGGATCCATTGATGCAAGTCTCCAAGAATCTAAATCTAATCCTAGCATTATATTATATAATTCTTCTAGTTCTTTTATATTTGTTTTGTTTACAACTGTGGTTACTTGTATATGTTTTACGTAATTTGCCTTCTTTAAATTTTTAATATTATTCATTATTATTTCATAAGAGCCTGGTACTCCTCTAAATTCATCATGTGTTTTTTGAAGTCCATCTATACTTATAGAAATTGTTTCCATATTTGCTTTTCTTAATTTTTCTATGTTTTCTTCTGTTAATAATATTCCATTTGTTGTCATTCCCCAATGGAAGCCAAGCTCATTTGTCGCATATTCCATAACCTCACATAAATCTTGTCTAACTAATGGCTCTCCTCCTGTTACATTTATAAGTATTTTACTTGCATCCATATCATTTGCTATTTGCTTAAAAGCATTTTTTATTTCTTCTGTTGTCAATTCTCCTGCATATTTTTGTTTTTCTGCACTACTTCCACAATGCTTACAATGTGCATTACAAGTTAATGTACATTCCCAAAATAAATCTATTAAATCGTGTTTTTCTAATTGTTCATCTCTTAAATTTTTTGCTATTGTAAGTTCTCCTAATTTTACTATTTCTTTTAACATGTGCTTTTCTTCTTTTATTTCTATCGGACGAGCAATTCTCGACCCTACATTTGACTATTATTATAAATCAATGCTATTAAATTTGCTATTATTATTAGACATAATAATATTGATAATGTAATTATTTTTGCTTTCTTTGTTATTTTTTTATTAAATAATACAATTAAGCCTATTATAAATGGAACAAATGTAAACACTACTTGTATTATTCCAACTATATTTTCTACAAAGCTTCTAGGTGATGGAACTCCATAAACTGCCTGAAGTGAATCAAATACATACACTTTTGTTATCAAGCTCATTATAAATGCACCTATACTTACAAACATTTTCTTTATTTTTTTCATATATTTCTTATCTCCTATTACATACTAAATTCCAACTCTATTTTACACATAAATATATTTTTTTGCAATAATTCGCAGATAATTTTAGATTAATTATTACATGTTAGCTTTGATTGTATTAAGACTTGCAACTAACATTTTCTTTATAGATAAGCAATTATCTAATAATTCTATAGAATATTCTTTTGTTATGTATTCTGATTTTTCTAATAGCCTTATCCAATATTCAGTTTCAGCACATTCCTTTAATGCTATATGCATCTTGGCAATAAAGTCTTGTTTACTACTTCCATAATTTGCTTCGTTAATATTTGCTCCTATGCTAGTAGCACTTCTTATTATTTGTTTTGAAATAATGGATTCTTTCTTCTCTTTTATAAGATATTGTTGCAATTTAATGATTTTAGATGCGAATTCTAATGATTGATTTAATAATTTGTTTTCTTTCATTGATTTTCCTTTGATATAAATTTTTTGAATTTAAATATTTTTGAATTTAAGATAGAAATAAATTAGAATTGCGTTCTTCTAATGAATAATGAAGAATTAATAATGAATAGTGAATAATACAAATGTGCTTTTTCTCGCATTTAAAAGAGATTATTCATTATTAATTATTCACTATTCATTATTCACTGCGAGGCTTGCCTCGCACATTTGGAGCCCAAGGCCGGAATCGAACCGGCGACTTTCACCTTACCATGGTGCTACTCTACCAACTGAGTTACAAGGGCAAATTTGTAGGACATACTTAGCATGTCCTATTCTATAAAAAAGTTCTTTTCTGCTTTTTTACGTATTCTTTGTATTGCATTATCTACTGATTTTACTGGAGAATCTAATTTTTCAGCTATTGTAACATAACTTTCTCCTTTTGCATATCTATGTAAAACTTGCTTTTCAAAATCACTTAACTTTTCTTCTATTTTATCCTCTATTGCTTTATAATATTCCTTTTTTGTTATAGTATCTAAAGGATCTTCTGTAGTATTAGAATCAAATACTTCTAGCCAAGATATATCATTATCATCATATGCTGTATCATTTAATGACAAATATGAATTTAGTGGCATATGCTTTTGTCTATTTGATGTTTTTATTGCAGTTATTAGTTGTCTTTCAATACACAAATTTGCAAATGTTTTAAAAGAATTCTGTTTTTCGGGGTCAAAAGACTTAATTGCCTTATATAAGCCAATCATTCCTTCTTGATATATATCTTCTTTTTCAGCTCCTATTATAAAATACTTGCCAATTTTCATACTAACTAATTCTTTATACTTATTAATAAGAGTTTCAAGGGCTTCTGTATTTCCTTCTTTAATTTTTCCTAATAATTCATTGTCGTCATCAGAGGCTTTATCATTTGAATAAATAAGTGATTTTTGTTTGCTCATTGTCGTGTTTTTTACCTCCCAATTTAATGGTTATCTGTATTATATTTATTTAACATAGTGTTGTCAAGCCTTTTAGCGAATTTATTTTAAAATTTCATCTTTAAAACTTGTTCCATATTTTAATTTATTTAAATCAAATATGTCTAATATTGTAGCTGATATATCTGCATATGTTTTTCTTATTCCTATATTTACATTTTCTTTTAATTGTTTTCCGTAACCAACTATTGGAACATATTCTCTAGAATGATCCGTACTTGGTGTACTTGGATCACATCCATGGTCAGCAGTGAATATTAAAATATCATCATCTTTTAAATTAGATATAATTTCTGGAATATATGCATCTAATTCTTCTAAAGCTCTTGCATATCCATCTACATTGTTTCTGTGTCCATAAAGCATATCAAAGTCTACTAGATTTGTGAATATAAGTCCACTTGTATTATCTTTAAGTAATTCTATAGTTTTCTTTATTCCATCTGTATTTCCTTCTGTGTGTAATGCTTTTGTAATACCTCTCATTGTAAATAAATCTGAAATTTTCCCTACAGCTATTACATCTTTGCCACTCTCATAAATTTCATCTAGCATTGTTCTTCCAAAATTCTCATATTCAAAATCTTTTCTGTTATACG
This sequence comes from Clostridia bacterium, assembly GCA_017469445.1. Taxonomy (GTDB): domain Bacteria; phylum Bacillota; class Clostridia; order TANB77; family CAG-508; genus UMGS1864. The sequence goes on along the minus strand of JAFUGK010000014.1, from coordinate 70,494 downwards.
TTCTTGTAAAATTATCTGCACTTGTTCCTACAAAAGGCCTTGCTATAACTGTTCCAACATTATACTTAGGTTCATTTAATATTTTCCTTGCCACTTTGCAAATTCTATATAATTCTTCAACTGGAATTATATCTTCATGTGCAGCAATTTGGAAAACACTATCTGCAGATGTATATACTATTGGATAACCTGTTTTTATATGTTCCTCTCCATACTGTTTTAAAAAATCTGTTCCAGATCCCTTTTGGTTACATAGTATACCTTTTATTCCAGATTCTTCAATAAATCTTTGTATTAATTCATCTGGAAATGCATCAGGATAAGTTGTAAATGCACGTTCAGTAACATATCCTGACATTTCCCAATGGCCAACAGGACTATTTTTTCCTTTAGATATTTCTGTTGCCTTACCATATATTCCAATAGGTTGTTCTTCTTTATTATTTATCCCAATATCATCTATATTATAAAGTCCTAACTTTTTAAAATTTGGTATGTTTAGCTTTGTGTTATCGTAAATTCCTTTAAATGTATTACTTCCTTCATCTCCATATAAATTTGCATCAGGTAATTCACCAACTCCAAAACTATCTAAAACCATAATAATCACTCTATTTATCATTATTATTCGACATTCTCCTCTTTTTTTGTAGTTTTCTTGTCCTTTTTAATTTTTTTCTTTTTTGGTTCTTGCACTTCTACCTTTTCTATATTTTCATTTTCTTGTTTTACTTTTTCTTCTATTATATTATTTTCGCTTTTTTCCAATTCTTCATTTTTTTTCTTTTCTTCAACAACTCTTAGTTTTACCTCGTATTCACAAAGTCTAATCTTCTTAACATCAGGTTCATCTAATATTTCTCTTTCTATAAAATCATCACTTATATTGAATGTTGTCATGTTATTAGGTACAAACTCAAATTTATCTGCATCTATTAAAACACGAGCTTTTACATTCATTCCTAGTGGTAATGTTTGGTTAAAATTATCATAATACATTATATTTGTATAGAAAATTAAAGGCATATTCTCTTTTAAGTTTATTTTATACAAATTAAACTCTTTTTCTGGATTATCTCTAATCTTTTCAATTGCATCATCTGGAATTATGTCATAAACTCCATATCCAAACTTATCTATATCTTCATTTTTAGCCATTGCAATGTATATAGTCATATCATAAGGGCATTTTACCTTTTCCATAGACTTCTTTATTAGCTCTAAAGCATTTTCAAGCCTTGACCTGAATTCTATCAAATCCATGTTTCTGCTTATATTTAAAATTTTAATTATATCTTTTTCATTTTCCCTATGTTTTTGGTTTGCAAGTGTCTTTATTTTTCTTGTACTATCAGATATACTTCCAAAAATATCAAAATCCTCAATTTTATATATTTTCTTTCTATCCTCTGCAATTTTTTTCAAGCTTTTCATATAATCTCTTAATTCGTTCTCATCAACATAATCCAAATGTTTCATAATATTAAAATACTTTAATATTTCACTATCTGCTAAGAATATACTATCCTGTGCATCTTTTTCTATAACATTTCTTTGTAGCTTGTCCATTTGAATTCCTAAATCTAATAAATCAGATTTATAGTCAAAGACTTTCCTTATATTATTAACATTTTCATTTTCTTCTGTTTCATCTGCACCTTCAATAGCTACTAGTTCATCTTTATTTACGAACTTCCAAAAATCAAATATACTTTTTTTATGATTATCTATTTCATCAATATATTTAGCTGCATTATCAATTTTTATTTTTAAATTTTTAATTTTTAATTCTAAAGCCTTAATATCTGCTTTTAAATCTTTAATATGTCCCGTTTCTTTATCTAATTTTGAATATATAGTTACTAAATCTTCAATTGTATAATGTGCTTTGTTACTTTCTGGTAATTGATTACTTTCTTGATCATCTTTGTTAGAATTATTCTCTTCAGCCTTTGGAGTAACTTCTTCACTACTATTTTTATTCTTTTTCTTAAATTTCAAAAATAGTCTTATTTTTCCAACAAAAGTCTTTTTGTATTCCAAATACATTGCAATTTCTTTTTGCTTTTTTACATACTCTAAATCCTTTAGTGCAGCTTCTTCTTTTAATTTAGCAAGAGTTTGTTCTAAATCGCCTACATTTTGTTTTTCATCTTCAAGCTGTTTTTTAGCATTTAAAAATTCATTTGTAATAAATTCAGCTAAATTATCACTAGTAATTTTATTTTCATTATAATATAGTGCTATAGAGCAATCTTCTTCTATTTTAGTTGTAAAGTTATAATGAAATGGTAATTCTGTTTGCAAAATGAATAATGCTTTTAGATATTTATAAAATTTAATAGCATCCTCTTCGGTTTTTAAAGAAATTTTATATCCACCTTTAACTGTTTTGTATACATTAGTATTTCCTATTACTTCTAAGCTTAAATTTTCTTCTTTATCATACACCTCATAGACATTTGGCCAATCTTTAGTGAATAGCCATAAGTAATTTTCTATATCTGTAATTTCGGATTTTTTTAAATATCTACCACTATACCCCATATGATTAATAGGTACAAAAATATATTTTTCTTTTTTAGTTTTGCTCTTATGATATTTTATTTGTTCTTTTAGCAAATAAAAGAAATGTGAATAATCATAATCTTCAGTTGTTACTAACATGAAATATTTATCTATAACTTCTGAATAATAAATTTGCCATGAATAATCTTTATCATATTGAATTCCAAATGGAATACTCTTATTGAATATCTTTTGTCTATTTTCTATATTCTCAATTTCCGGAATAGATACCTGATTTAATAATCTTAGCAACGTAGCATATTCTTCTACATTTCTCGGATTTAAAAAAGCTGAAATTGGTTTTGCTTCCCCATATTTATCTTTAATATCATCAAGTCTATTCTTAGGTGTTAATAATATGTATATTTGATCTATTGGAACAAATTTAAAAACTTGATGCTCATTATCGCTAAACGCACTAGATGGACTAAACTCTAATGATTTAAAATCCAATAATGCCTTTGGGATTTTTTCAAAATCTAGCCCTATAAATTTTAAATTTTCTTCAAAATTCTTTTGATTTTCATCAGTAATCTTCGCCATGTTATCCTCCATTTTTGTTTTACTTTGATTAGTATATCACAAATAAAAAAAACGTTCAAGATAAAACGAAAATTTGAAAAGATTGTCAAGGGGACGGGGAATTTGACAAATTTCCCGTCCCCTTGACAATTTCATCTTAATCAATCATCATATTCTTCATTATAGTCAGTATAATTTGGTATATCCTCCATGTTAGAATCAGTCGTTTCGTCATACTCATATTCAGTTGATACATTAGTATCTGTAGAAGGTTGTTGTTTAAGAATAGAATTTTTATTTGCTCTTTTTGGTCTTTGTTTAATTATTTTATCTTCAGGATCATTTTTTTCTCTTTTTTTCATTTCTTTTGGCTTAGGTATTTGATATTCATGTTCTTCTTTTTTAGTTTCATTCATCATTTTATTGGCAATATCATTTGCTTTTTCAATAATATCTGGCACATAGTCTAATAGTTTATCAACTGCAGATGCATAATTTACAGGCAATAACTTAACTCCACTTTCTTGTACAACTAAAAATGCAATTGGATTAATGCTTACTCCGTGCACCACTTCCACCACCAAAAGGCAATCTATATTGTATTTCTTCCTCTTTATCTTTTTTGCTATATTCATCAATAGTTTCACCACTAAATTCACTTCCGCCTGCTGCAAATCCAAAAGACACTTTTGAAATAGGAATTATAACAATATTATTGGTTGTTTCAATGGGTTCACCTATAATAGTATTTACATCTATCATATCTTGAATACTATTCATAGCTGTAGTCATAAGGCCTTCTATGGGATGTTCGTTCATAATTTTTTTCACTCCTTTGTTTTGAAAATATGGAAATTACATATATAATATGTACTAATTTTACATTAATTATACAATTTACCATTAATTTTAAAATATTCTTATTATTATAACAAGGAGTTACAATATATTTATATTTTTTACTTTCATATTTTTTTATCAATTTACCGTAGTATAATTCCTATTACAGATGAAATTAATGTACTTAAAAAAGATGTAAGCACAGCATCTTCTGTTCCGATGGATAAATTAGAATTAAAACTTTCTAAGTTTAATTCTAATTTTTTTAATATTTTTTTACTTTTAGATAAATCTATATTTGCAGGTTTTAATTTTATTTTGCTAGTTATATCTTTTAAAAATTTGCTATTTTTAATTTTTCTCTCATTTATATTTATTTTAGATATTCTAAACTTATTGAAAAGCCAAAATTCAAAATTTAAATCAAAATTGAATTTATAATCTGGTATATTTGTGATATACAATTCTTTTAAATTAATTTTTATATATGTAAAACAAGTAAGTATATTTAAAAATAATATAATGATTAATAAAAAAACTAACACCATTGTTTTCACCTCTGGTATTAGTTTTTCCAAATTTATGCATATTAAACTTGTTTTTTAGCTTTTTCTATAACAATATCACCAAAAAGACTGTCTTGATTTGCTATTACTTTGTTTCTTCTTGTTAACTCTAGTACTCCAGAAAAAGCAGTAATAACTTCCATTTTAGAGCATTTATTTAAAGAAAATAATTTGCTAAATACAAATTTAGAATGCTTAACTAGTTCTCTAAAAATATCTTTTACTTTGCTAGCAACAGTTACAGTTTCTGATATTGCTATTTTTTCTATGTTTTTAGCATTAACATTGACCTTTTCGCGATTCACTCTTAACAAATTAGCATATGCTTCTGTAATTACATTACTTTCATAAGTTTTTTCGAATTTTTTATCTTTTAATTCTATTTTATCTGGTTGTTTGTAAAACCTTTTATTATTCTCTGCAAACCATTCTTTAAAATTTTCACTAATCTGCTTATATTTTTTATACTCTATTATCCTTTGCAATAATTCTTCTTCTGTTAGTTCTGCTTCATCTTCAACTACAGAAGGAAGTAATTTTTTAGATTTTATTAAAAGTAAAGTTGAGGCCATTACTAAAAATTCACTTGCTACTTCTAATTCCATTTCTTCACTAGCTTTGATATATTCTAAATATTGATCTGCTATTTCAGAAATTTTTATTTCAGAAATATCCATTTTATTTTTATCTATTAAATAACATAATAAATCTAATGGCCCTTCAAAATTATCTATTTTTATTGCATATTTATTTGTCTCTAGCTTTAATACGTTAGTCATCTTTTACTCCTCATTTTGTATGTTTTTTATACTATCTTCTTTATAACCTTTTTTTCGCAAAAAATTCAATACTTCTATCTCTTCCATATTGCTTATTTTTTTATTATAAATCTTTTTAGCACAGCTTTGTTCATATTCCTCTAATTCATCTTGATTTTCACTGAAGTAATCTTCTATTAAATCTTTATCTATTCCTTTTTGCATAAGTTTATATTTAATTTCCTTTATTGATAAAGTATTTATACTTATAAACTCTTGAACTGCTCTTTCAATGTAATTTGAGTCATCAATGTAACCTGCTTCTTTTAGATAATATATAGCATCATCTAAATCATTTTCATTTATATTTGCAAATTTCTGTCTTATTTCTTTTTCAGTTCTTTTTTTATATAGTACATATTTTAAGATTTTAGTTTTTAATTCATCAAATTCTTCTTTATCCATTACTCTTCTTCATCCTCATTAGTACTTGGTTCAACAAGACTCTTTTCAAAAGCTTGTTCAAAATTTTCCTTTACTTTAGTCTCTATTTCTTTCATTATTTCAGGATTTTCTTCTAGATATATTTTTACATTTTCTCTTCCTTGTCCAAGTCTTTCACCTTTATAACTAAACCAAGAGCCGCTCTTTTCGATTATATCTAAATTAACTGCCATATCTAGTATATTACCAGATTTAGATATTCCTTTACCATATATAATATCGAATTCAGCCTCTCTAAATGGAGGTGCTACTTTATTTTTAACAACTTTAACTCTAGCTCTATTTCCTATAACTTCTCCATCTTGTTTTATATTTTCTATTTTTCTAATATCTAATCTAACAGAAGAATAATATTTTAAAGCTCTTCCTCCTGGTGTTGTTTCAGGGTTTCCAAACATAATTCCTACTTTTTCTCTTAATTGATTTATAAACACAATAACAGTTTTAGATTTATTAACAGCACCTGCTAATTTTCTTAATGCTTGAGACATAAGTCTTGCTTGTAAACCAATGTGAGAATCTCCCATATCTCCATCTATTTCTGCTTTAGGTACTAATGCAGCAACAGAGTCTACAACAATTATATCTAATGCCCCGCTTCTAATTAGTGCTTCTGCTATTTCTAAGGCTTGTTCACCTGTATCTGGTTGTGATACTATTAAATTTTCAACATCAACACCTAAATTTTTAGAATAAACAGGATCTAATGCATGCTCTGCATCAATAAAAGCTGCCTCTCCTCCTAATTTTTGTGCTTCTGCAATTATATGTAAAGCAAGAGTTGTTTTTCCAGATGATTCTGGTCCAAATATTTCTATTATTCTTCCTCTTGGAACTCCTCCTATACCTAATGCTATATCTAAGCTTAATGCACCTGTTGGAACAGCTTCAACATTCATTGCATTAAACTCTCCTAATTTCATAATTGATCCTTTTCCAAATTGTTTTTCAATTTGGTTCATTGCCATTTCTAGTGCTTTTCTTTTTTCTTGATTTTCTTCTTTCATATTTTTTAACATCCTTTCTTTAGAAACATCTGTTTGTTTTTCTTAATTATATACTATTAAAAAATTTTGTCAATACTTTTTTTAATTTTTTCTATACCATTTCTCAATATTGTAAAAAATATTATACCAATTTGGGTTTACATCTCCTACCAAATCCGAACTATACAATAGTGTAATTTTATTTATATAAAGTGGTATATAGATAATATCATCATTTGTAATGTTTTGTATTTCATGAATCTTTTCTTTAAGTAATTTTTTATCAGATATATTTAATATTGAACTATACAATTTATTTACTTCTTCGTTATTGTAATTAGCTAAATTATTATTCCCATAAAATGTAGCTAAATTAGGACTAAATGATAAATTTAAGCCTGTAATAATTAAATCATAATTCTTTTTTTCTAAATAAGAATTATATTGATTATCATTAAGAGCCTTTACATTTAATGTTATTCCAAAATTTTCTAATTGAGCTCTAATATTTTCTGCTACCTGCACTCTTCTATTATTTGATGAATTAACAAATAAATTAAAACTAGTTTTTATTGTTCTATAATTTTCAATTTTTGTCCATTGCCTACTAGTTAAATTCCATCCATTATCCTGCAATGCCTTTTGTGCGTTTTCTAAGTTATATTCAGAAAGATTAGATGCATCTTTATAAAGCCAGCTTCCATAATCTAATGAATTATTTACTACATAGCATTTATTATTAAAAACAGATGCGACAATATTATTTTTATCTATAGCATAATTCATTGCTTGTCTAACTTCTTTTCTAGATAAAATATTGTTATTTTGATTTATTGCTATAAAATCATATTCTCTTCCTTTGAATTCTTTAGTTTCAAACCCTATTGTTCCAACATATTCTGCGTAATTATCATTTTCAGTAACTAGCATATCTACATTTCCAATTTTAAATGCATTATACAATTCCCCTGCATCTAAATAAACATTTATTGTAATCCCTTCTAATTTTGGTAAATTTGTGCTATTCCACCATTCTTCATTTCTTACTAGCTTTATATAACTTGTTGTTCTGTTTTCTATTTTAAACATTCCTGTACCTATTGGTGTTAATGGATCATCAGCAAAATTCACGCCAAAATAATAATGTTCAGGCATTATAGGAAATATTAAATTATATTCAAAAAATGGTATTTGCTCGAACACACTAACTCTTAATGTGTAATCATCAATTACTTCTAATCCAGATATTGAACGTACATTATCTGAATATATGCTGTTTATTCCGCTTTTTAAAACATCAATGGTATACTTTACATCTTTAGCTGTAAAAGGATTCCCATCTTGCCATTTAACATCTTTTCTAAGTTTGATTAAATATGTTTTATCTCCTGTTCGAGAGCATTCTGTAGCTAAACATTGCTTTAAGCTAAAATCTTCATTAATACCGAATAATGGTTCAAAAATCAATTTGGAATAATATTGTATGTTTTTATTTTTACTAAGCAAAGGATTCATTGTATCATAATTACAAATTCCAAGTCGTAAAGTAGTAATTATTTGAGTATAGTCTTCTTCTTTAACTATTTGTTGCATATTTTCAGATAGTCCTTCTTCTGGTTTACTATATAAAGAATATCCTGCAAATGCTATAAGACCTATTAATATGATTATAAATACATATTTTAAACCTTGCACTATAAACTCCTTTTAATAAAATTATATTCCTATCATACACTAAATTTAAAAATTTTTCAAGAAAAAACAAAGAGAGCTTTAAATAAATTTAAAGCCCCCTATTTAAATTAATTATTATTTTCTAGATTCAACAATCAACTTAATGCCAGTTCTATCTTCTCCTTCCACTTGAACTTCTGCAAAAGCTGGTATGCATACTAAGTCTACTCCAGCCGGTGCGACAAATCCTCTTGCAATTGCTATTGCCTTCACAGCTTGGTTAAGTGCTCCTGCTCCTATTGCCTGCATTTCTGCCCTTTGTGCTTCTTTTACCAATCCAGCTATTGCTCCTGCCACTGAATTTGGATTTGATTTTGATGAAATTTTTAAAACTTCCATTTCTTTGCCTCCTACTTTTTATTTTTTGTATCATTTGTTACAATTATATTTATAATACATTTTTAATAAAAAGTCTAGTGGTTTTTTGGTAAAAAAAGGAAAAGTTTTCGCCATCAAACTAAGTATTTCTGCATCATCTACAATTTTATTCTATTAACATTTATGGTTCGACAGGTTTCGTCATTTATTTCAAACACACACCCATTAAGCATTGCTTCACCCTCGGCAGATTTATATCTTTCAGGAAGTGTTGTTGTAAATCTTTTTATAGAAGCATCTATATTCATACCAATAACAGACTTTTTAGGTCCTGTCATTCCTATATCTGTAATGTATGCAGTACCATTTTCTAAAATTTGTTCATCTGCAGTTTGTATATGTGTATGTGTTCCAAAAATAGCATTAACACGCCCATCTAAATAGTAGCCCATTGCAACTTTTTCAGCAGTTGCTTCTGCATGAAAATCTACAAATATTAAATCTGCTTGCCCTTTTATTTTTTCTAAGATTTCATCTATTACCAAAAATGGATTATCAGATAAAATATTCATATCTACTCTACCAATTAAATTAACTACTGCTATTCTTTTGCCTTTGCATTCATAAATACCATATCTATTTCCTGGCAAGTTTTTATTATAATTTGCAGGTACTAATAGATGTTTGTCATCAATAAAATTAAATATATCTTTTTTGCCCCAAGTATGGTTACCCATAGTAATACAATTAGCTCCACTATCAAGCAAGTCTTTAAAGATCTTTTCTGTAATTCCCATGCCATCAGCTGAATTTTCTCCATTAATAATTACAAAATCAATATTTTCTTTTGCTATAATATTTTTTAGTTCTGATTTTACCTTTTTAACTCCAGTTAAGCCAACAATATCTCCTACTGCTAAAACCTTCATATATAATTCACTCTCTCTTCCAGCAATTAGTTTATCATATTGTTAAGATTTTATCAAGAAAAAACACAAGACACCTTCAAAATTTTGAAAGGTGTCTTGTGTTTTTTTGCTAGTTAAGTCCCTAATGTGTATGCTTTTGCTTCTGTTGTTCCATCTCCTCCTGTAAGATTTAGGCTGGTTTTTAAAGAGAAGCAAGGTCGAATATACTTATAGGTATTTACGTTTACAGCACCAGAATATGAGGCACACGAATATATATTTTCCCAACTCAATTCACCACTCCATTTCGCATATCGAACGCACAAATTAACTTCATAAGTCTGCGAATCCACATAACGAGATGCCAACCAATAGCCATCACTTGCAGGTCTTATGTTGATAGCTGATTCCCCTAGACTTCCCATTTTGTTCCAGTCTGTTGTATAATTTGTGTCTGTATTCTTTACATTTAAGCTAGTTGAACCATTATAGGTAAATTGTAATGTTATTGGGCCTGCCACTTCTTTATTTTTATTACTAAAAGTACCACTTGAGCTTACATTTGGATAACTTCCTACACATCTTGCATCATATGCATATGTTGAATTTTTATATTTTGCTGCTTCTGTATTTAATATTGAGATTGCATCATTATAGTCTTCCTTACCTTCCATACTTATACCTGACCCTACAATATCTGCTGATATAATCTGCAATCCATGTGTTGAATCATTATATAATACTCTACATGATATTGTTCCTACACCTGATACTCCTGTATTATATTTTACCCAGTCTCCTTCTTTTAAGGTTGTTACTGATACTGTAGCATTAACCTTCGTCACACTAAATGTCTTGCTTACTTCATTATAATTGGTTGTATCTGTTGGTGTGAATTTTACTGTTATTGTTACAGCTGTTGTTGTTGCAGCTACACCCTTATACTTAATTGTTGTTGCAGTATTTGCTGTTGCTGCTGCATTTGCTGCTGGGCTGCTTATTGTAACATATCTTGCATCTCCTGTTGTTACATTCCATTTGCCTGCTACACTTGGTTTTGCTGTAAATGTTGCTTCTGAACCAACATTTACAGTTCCACTTGTTGCACTTAGTGTTACTGTTGGATTTGCTTTGTTTACTTTAATTGTATATGTTGCATCTTTTGTTTTTCCAGAATTACTATCTTTTGCTCTTATTACATATGTGTATGTATTTGCTGGTGTGCTTGCTGCTATATTTATTGTTGTTCCTGATATACTTATATAACTTGTATTTGTACTTCCGCTCTTTTCTGATACCTCAGTATAAGTATATGTTCCTGTTCCATTTGTTGCTAGTGTTACATTTGCGGTTTGCGCTACTGTGCTATAATCTTTGGTTATTGTTTGATTGTTGAATGTTAATGCATTTGCTTCCCATTGTGCATATAATGTTGCTGTTCCAGAGGTTACTAGTGTACTTACATTTGCTTTATCTGCAATTACATTTCCTGTATTATTTAACTTCCATCCTGCAAATGCATATCCTGTTCTTTTAAATGTATTTTGATTTAATGCTTTGTTTGTTCCATATACAAAACCTGTTTGGTTACTCATTGTTCCACTTCCACCATTTGCATCAAATGCTACTGTATAGCTATTTCCTGTCCAGTTTGCTGTATATGTTCTATTTCCTGTACTTCCTTTTGCTATTGTTACGGTTTTGTTTGTATCTCCTGTTAAGCCTGTTCCTGACCATCCTTTAAATGTGTATCCCGTTCTTGTTGGATTATTCAATGTTATGCTATTTGTTGTTACTGTGTAAGTTGTTGGATTTGCTGTTGCTACTGTTCCTCCATTTAATGTATAACCTATTGTGTAGTCAACTCCTATCCAGTTTGCTGTATATGCTCTATTTCCTGTGCTTCCTGCTGGTATTGTTACATTTGTATTTGTATCTCCTGTTAGTCCTGTTCCTGACCATCCTTTAAATGTATATCCATTTCTAGTTGGATTATTTAATGTTATGCTATTTGATGCTGCTGTGTAATTTGTTGGGTTTGCTGTTGCTAGTGTTCCTCCATTTAATGTATAGCTTATTGTATATGCCTTTGTTACTGTTAATTCTCCTGCTGATGATTTATTTCCTGCTTTATCATATACATATGCTGTTATTGTACTTATTCCTTCTGTATTTATTGTTACACTTGTTCCTCTTGTTGTAGCTACTGTTTGTGCTCCTGATACTGAATATTCTATATAGTCTATTTCCCCAAATGTATCTCCATTATCTGTAATCGCTACTGTTATATCGCTTGTATAGTCATTTCCAGATTTTGTTCCACTTGGTGTTAATGTTGGTGCATTTGGATTTGTTTTATCTATTTTATCTACATTTCCTGTTGCTGCTCCTCCATATTGTCCTGTACTATCTTTAAATACTGCATATACTTGTTTATTTGATGCTACTGTTATTCCTGTACTTGCTGGTGTTGTACAGTTAGTTGCATCTTCTCCTATGTATAGTGTCATTCCTTCTACTGCTGTTGCTGTTGCTGTTACTTTTACACTTCCATTTGTCCAATCTCCTGGTTCATATGCAAATGTTACTTCTGGCTTTGTTACTGATGATGTTTGTGTTGCTTTTCCGTTACTTATATTTCCTGCTTTATCCATTGCCCATGCATAATATGGCGTTCCTTGTGATTTTCCTGTAAATATTCCACTTTCTTGGAAACTACTTGCTGCTGGTTCACTATTGGTTGTTGTTAATGCATATTTTACTACTCCTGATGCATTTATTTCTCCTTCTCCTACTGTATCTGTTGCTGTTACTGTTACTTGGTTTGTTGTTACTTCTACTGTTTCTACTACTGGTTTCGTTTTATCTATTTTATCTACATTTCCTGTTGCTGCTCCTCCATATTGTCCTGTATTATCTTTAAATACTGCGTATACTTGTTTATTTGATGCTACTGTTATTCCTGTACTTGCTAGTGTTGTACAATTAGTTGCATCTTCTCCTATGTATAGTGTCATTCCTTCTACTTCTGTTGCAGTTGCTGTTACTTTTACACTTCCATTTGTCCAATCTCCTGGCTCATATGCAAATGTTACTTCTGGCTTTGTTACTGATGATGTTTGTGTCGCTTTTCCGTTACTTATATTTCCTGCTTTATCCATTGCCCATGCATAATATGGCGTTCCTTGTGATTTTCCTGTAAATATTCCACTTGTTTGGAAACTACTTGCTGCTGGTTCACTATTTGTTGTTGTTAATGCATATTTTACTACTCCTGATGCATTTATTTCTCCTTCTCCTACTGTATCTGTTGCTGTTACTGTTACTTGGTTTGTTGTTACCTCTACTGTTCCTACTACTGGTTTCGTTTTATCTATTTTATCTACATTTCCTGTTGCTGCTCCTCCATATTGTCCTGTACTATCTTTAAATACTGCATATACTTGTTTGTTTGATGCCACTGTTATTCCTGTACTTGCTGGTGTTGTACAGTTAGTTGCATCTTCTCCTATGTATAGTGTCATTCCTTCTACTGCTGTTGCTGTTGCTGTTACTTTTACACTTCCATTTGTCCAATCTCCTGGCTCATATGCAAATGTTACTTCTGGTTGTACTATTCCTGTAGTAGAAACATCTTTTGTTGCTTCTGCTGTTTTTCCATTTGATGCTGTTGCTACTACTTTTATATTATATTTTTTATTTTGTATTAATCCAGTAAATGTGTATGTACTATTTTTTGTTTCTTCTTTTAATGTATACTCACTTTCATTTTCTTCTTTTATATAGTATTTTATATTTACATTTGTATTTCTTTTTATTGTTAGTACTGCTGTTGCTTCACTTGTTGATTTTCCTGTAATTGATATTTCTATTACAGGTGCTATTTCACCTGCTGTTCCTTCAAATGTAATTTCTAATTCTTTATTTTCTTTTTCTTTAATCTCATATAAATATCCATCTTCTAATGTTATTATTGCAGATGGTGAATCAGTATATTCAACAGTATCTTTATCTATTGCTTCTTTTTCATCTAAATAGTCAATAAATTTTTCTAGTGTTGCTTTTTGATGTTTTTCCATAAAATAGCTAATTTCATATGTTCTTAATTTTTCCATGTCTGATGCCTTTTGACTTTCGCTAACTGAATATTCTGCGTTATCTATAATTCCTCTTTCTCTATTTATTGTATTTAGTCCAATACCAGCTAATATTAATAATATTATTACCGTTATTATTAGAGCTATTAAAGTTATACCAGCATTTTTTCTTATATGTCCCATCTACTGGCCTCTCCTTTCTTTGGTGATAATAAATTTATTTTTGTTTTACTACTTTAAAGTCATAAGCATTTGCATAATCCATTGTCATACTTGAATTAAATTGCGTACTTTGTCCTGGCTCTAATGGTATTATTATTCCTCCTACTGTACCTAATTCTTTTCCTGCTTTATCTAGTATTATTATATTTACTAGAGTTAACTCTGTTTTCGTTTTTCCTGTATTTGTTACATCTGCAAGTAATACTGATTGTCCATTGGAATTTGTTAATTGAATATTTTGGAATGTTAAATCATCTAGTTTTTTATCTTTATTTAATGTTTCACTTGTATTTAATCTTGTACCATCTGCTAGTACTTCTACATATTCTTCAATTACTTGTTCTTCTTGTTTGCCTTTCTCTTTTCCTTTGTTTCCTCCTATAATTAGTAATACAATAATTGCTATTATTGCTATTGCACATATTATTATTGCTTTTTTGTCTCCACTTCTCATCTTTCTTTTCTCCCTTTCCGTTCCATGTCCCTTTTGACACTTCACTTAATTTTAGTTTTTAAGTAGCCAAACGTAGGCATTGCATTTTTCTTTCGAATACTTGGAGAAAGAAAATATCCAATGCCGGCTAAGATTTGGCGGACTCATATGATTGCCTTGGACGAGCAATGCTCTCTCCCTACAATTGCACTTTTTTATCTAAGCACAAAGTAGCCTAACATATAATTAAATTTTATATTTCATATATGTATTTGTCAATTGATAAAATTATTAATATATTTGTTTTCTCAGTTCTTGCAAAGGTTTGCTAGTTTTTTACAATTATTTTATTTTTCTGTTACATTTTTATTACAAAAGCAAAATAACCATGTAGAAATAAATCTACATGGTTATTAAAATTATTTTGCATATTCTATTGCTCTTGTTTCTCTAATTACATTTACTTTTATTTGTCCTGGATATTCCATTTCATCTTCTACTTTCTTAGCTACATCTCTTGCTAAAATTGTCATTTCACTATCTGATATTTTATCTGGTTTAACAATTAATCTTACTTCACGACCTGCTTGAATAGCAAAAGATTTATCTACTCCTTCAAAAGAATCTGCAATTCTTTCTAACTCTTCTAGTCTCTTAATATATGTTTCTAGAGTTTCTCTTCTTGCACCTGGTCTTGATGCTGAAATTGCATCAGCAGCTTGTACTAAAACAGCTTCTATTGTTTGTGGCTCAACATCTCCATGATGTGCTTGTACTGCATTTATTACTTTGTCGTTTTCTTTATACTTTTTAAGAATATCTACACCTATTTCTACGTGTGTTCCCTCCATATCATGGTCTAATGCTTTACCAATATCGTGTAATAGTCCTGCACGTCTTGCAAGTTTTGTATCTGCTCCAATTTCATCTGCCATAATTCTTGCTAAATTTGAAACCTCTATTGAATGATTAAGTACATTTTGCCCATAACTTGTTCTGTATTTCATTTTTCCTAAAAGTTTAATTATATCTGGATGTAAACCATTTACTCCAGTTTCTAGAACAGCTCTTTCTCCTTCTGCTTTTATAGAAGCTTCTACTTCTTCTTTAGCTTTCTCAACCATTTCTTCTATTTTAGCAGGATGTATTCTTCCATCTTCTATTAATTTTTCTAGAGCAATTTTTGCTACTTCTCTTCTTAATGGGTCAAAGCCAGATAATATAACAGCTTCTGGCGTATCATCAATAATTAAATCTATACCAGTTAAAGTTTCTAAAGCTTTTATATTTCTTCCTTCTCTACCAATTATTCTTCCTTTCATATCATCATTTGGAAGTGAAACAACAGATACTGTAGTTTCAGAAGTATGATCTGCTGCACATTTTTGTATAGCATAACTTAAAAGTTCTCTTGCTTTCTTATCAGATTCTTCCTTAGTCCTTGCCTCAAAATCTCTAATTATAGCTGCTCTTTCGTCATTTAAATTTTTTTCTAATTCAGCTAATAATTGTTTCTTAGCTTCTTCTTTAGAAAGCCCAGAAATTCTTTGTAATTCTGTTGTTTGTTTGTCAATCATTTCTTGAAGTTTTGCTTTTTGCTCCTCATTTGCTAAATTTTTTTGCTCTAATTCTTTTTCATGTCTTTCTAACATACTAGAACGTTTTTCTAACATTTCTTCCTTTTGAATAATTCTTTTTTCTTGTAATTGTACTTCTCCTCTTCTTTCTTTAATCTCCTGATCTAATTCATTTCTTGCTTTTAGCATTTCTTCTTTTACTTTAAATATTTCTTCTTTTTTTTGATTTTCTGCTTCTATTTTTGCATTTTGTAATAATCTATTAGCTTCACTCTCTGCGCTTTGTATTTTAGATTCTGCAGTTTTCTTTCTTAACATCATACCTAAAGGTATGCATATTACTGCTGAGATTAAGAAGGTGATTACAATTATTAAAATGTTGTCCATATTAATTACACCTCTCTTATTAAATTTTCAATGTACAGATAAATATATAATTTTTTGTGTTAAATTTACATACACTTATACTATTATATTTTAACATACACTATTATTTTATATGTATTATTGTAAACTGTCAAGTGGTTATTTGAAAAAACAAGAAATTTTGGGGACCTTTCTAAAAATTATCAAATCACTTTAGATTCTTTTTGTGATTTAGCTAAATTTGATAATTTTTAGAAACGTCCCCAAAATTTTTATTTACTTTTTTCTTCTACTGGATTTGCAGCTTGTCTTTCCCTTATAGGTTTCATTACTTTATCCATTTCCATTTTTATTTCAATTATTTTTATTGTTATTTCTTCATATTTTTTAGTATCCTTGCTTTCCTTTGCCCTTAACAATTCCGTTCTTAAATTATGCTCTATCTGTTGCAATTTATGCATTTTATCATTTTCTTCTTTAGTAGCACAACGTATTTCTCTATATGGAATTTGAATTGCCTTTAAGTTACTTTTCTGTACTTTATATTTTTCATTAAATTCTTTCTTTTTATCTACATGAGTAATTGTTTTATTATCTTTAGGTGGTGGATTACTTGCTGCTTCTGAAATATTATCTATTCCCATTCCTGCAGTAACAGCAGTCATTACACCTAATGATACAGCAATTTCTTTCATTCTTTTCCTAAACCCACTTTTTTCTTCTGCCATTTTAATCACTCCTTTATGCGTTTTTCCTTTGTGAATACTTAACTCTATATTATAATTATAACATTATGTTAATTCTTTAGTCAAATTAGTTGACATAACTTTAAATGCATGAATGACTGATTATTACGTAAAAATGTGTCCCAAATTGGGAACTATTCCCAATTTGGAAACGTCCCCAAGTGAGTTATTGCGAGTCCATCTCCTACTTCTAATATTTGTGTGTCTAGTCTTGCATCTTCTGTTGCTTCTTTTATATACTCTCTTAAATTTCTAACTGCTGTTCTTTGCTTATGCTTGTTATAATCACTCATAACATATCCTTTATATAGTATATTATCTGCTAGTATTACTCCTTTTGGATTTAAAAGTCTAATTGCCTCTTGTAAGAAAAATGGATATTTTCCTTTTGCCGCATCTATAAATACCATATCATATCCTGCCTTTAATGTTGGTAAAATATCTACTGCATTTCCTAATATGACATGTATATTCTTTTCAAGTCCCAATTCGTTAATATTGGTAATTGCTTCTCTTGCCCTTTGTTCATCTAGCTCGATTGTATCAACAAATGCAGTACCTCCACTTGCATTTACAAAGCAAATTGCAGAATAACCAACTGCTGTTCCCACTTCTAATATTCTTTTTGGTTTTTCATCTTTTATTATTTTTTCAATTACTTCTAATGTATCATCCATTAATATTGGGATATGATCTTCTAATGCTTTTTTCTTTATTTCTTCTAACATTTCTACCTCGTTTCTTTGCCAAAGGGACGGGGAATTTGACAAATTCTCCGTCCCTTTGATAATTATTTATTTTCTTTTGCTCTTGCAGCCAATCTTTCTCTAGTTTTACTGTCTAATATCTTTTTTCTCAATCTAATATTTTTTGGTGTTACTTCAACTAATTCATCATCTTCTATAAATTCAATTGCTTTTTCAAGTGAGAATTGAATTGGTGGAACTAATCTTAATGCGTCATCTGAACCAGAAGCTCTAGTGTTTGTTAAGTGTTTTTCTTTGCATACATTTATGGAAATATCTTCTCCTCTAGAATTTAATCCAACTATCATTCCTTCATATACTTCTGTTCCTGCACCTATAAATAATTCTCCTCTTTCTTGTGCGTTATATAATCCATATGTTACTGCTGTTCCTGCTTCAAAAGCTACAAGTGTACCTCTAACTCTTGATTGTATTTCTCCTTTATATGGTTCATAGCAATCAAAAATGCTATTCATTGTTCCATTTCCTTTTGTATCTGTCATAAATTCTGTTCTATATCCAATAAGTCCTCTTGCTGGTATTTTAAATTCGACTTTTGTATGTCCATCTTCTGCTGGTTCCATACCAACCATTTCTCCTTTACGTCTTCCAAGTTTTTCTATAACATTACCAATTGTATCATCTGGAACGTTTACAACAAGTCTTTCTATTGGTTCACATTTAACTCCATCTATTTCTTTAAATATAACTTTTGGTCTAGAAACTAGAAGTTCAAATCCTTCTCTTCTCATTGTTTCTATTAATACAGATAAGTGAAGTTCTCCTCTTCCAGATACTTCAAAGCTTTCTGCTCTATCTGTTTCTTTAACTCTTAAGCTAACATTTCTTTCAAGTTCTTTAAATAATCTATCTCTGATATGTCTAGATGTTACAAATTGACCTTCTTTTCCTGCAAATGGTCCATCATTAACACTAAATGTCATTGATACTGTTGGTTCATCTATATCTACAAAAGGTATTTTTTCTGGATTATTTATATCACAAATTGTATCTCCAATATTAATATCATCTATACCAGATAATGCAACAATATCACCTGCAGAAGCTTCTTCAACTTCTACTTTTTTTAGCCCCATATAAGTAAATAATTTTGCTACTTTTCCATTTACTACTTTATCTTCATTTTTGCAAACAGCAACAGGCATTCCAAGTTTTATCTTTCCTCTTTCTATTCTTCCTACTGCTATTCTCCCTAAATAGTCATCATAATCTATGTTAGAAACAAGTAATTGTGCTGTTCCATCTAACTCACATGCTGGTGCAGATATTTTATCTATTATTGTTTCAAATATGCAATTAACATTTGTTGTTTCATCTGTTAAATTCATTTTTGCTATTCCATTTTTAGCAGATGCATATATTACTGGAAAGTCTAATTGGTCATCATCTGCACCAAGTTCTATAAATAAATCTAATACTTGGTCTACAACTTTTTCTGGGTTAGCTCCTGGTCTATCTATTTTATTTATAACAACAATTGGTTTTAAATGTAATGCTAGAGCCTTTTTTAAAACTTCTCTTGTTTGAGGCATAGCACCTTCAAAAGCATCTACTAATAGTAAAACACCATCAACCATTTTTAAAACTCTTTCAACTTCTCCACCAAAATCAGCATGTCCTGGTGTATCTACTATGTTTATTTTAACATCATTAAACATAACAGATGTATTCTTAGAAAGAATTGTGATTCCTCTTTCTTTCTCTAAATCATTAGAATCCATTATTCTTTCTCTTACTTGCTCATTTTCTCTAAATATATGGCTTTGTTTTAATAAAGCATCAACTAATGTTGTTTTTCCATGGTCTACGTGTGCAATTATTGCTACATTTCTTATCTTTGTATTATTCATTATATAATTCCCCTTTAAATTTAAAAATTACAGTATAGTATTATATACTAAATTTTCTCATTTGTCAATTTAATTACTTCATCCATAACTGTTTTTGTAAGCATATCTAAAGTTTCCTTATCCTTTTGTCTGCTTACATATTCTGAAAAATCCATTGGCATTCCTATATTAAATTTAATTTTCCTAAATGGCTTAAAATTTCCTTGTATTCCTATTGGTATAATTTTAGTATTTGTTTTAAGTGCCATTGATACTGCGCCATTATGTAATTTTGCTCCCTTTGCCATTCCATTTCTTGTTCCTTCTGGAAACAAACCTAATAGTTTTCCTTGTTTTAAAGCTTTAAGTGAAAGTTTCATAGCTTCAACATCGGCTGTTCCTCTTTTTACAGCTATAACGTCAAAATTATATCCTAGCCAATGAAAAATCGGATTAGAAAATAACTCTTTCTTAGCTATAAATATCACTTCTCTTTTTAGGGTCAAAACTAATGCTACAGCATCTAATGCATGTACATGATTTGCACAAAGTATATAACTTCCTTCTTTTGGAATATTTTTTTCTCCGACTTTTTTAGGTCTATATACTATAATTACTAGAAAATATAAAATTATTTTTAATATTCTTCTCGTAAATCTTTTTAAAATATATGCAATTTTTTTCATTTATTTTCTCCTAATTTTATTTTGTAATTTTTTAACATGAGTGTCTACTAGTTACTCTTAAATCTTACTTCACAACATATTTTGATTTGACTATTTTCTCAATTTTTTCTTTAACTTCTTCAATGCTTAAATCTGTAGTGTCTATTACAATTGCATCATCTGCTTTCTTTAATGCACCTATTTCTTTTTCTTTATCCTGCTTGTCCCTCATTCTTATGTTTTCTAGCGTTTCTTCATATGTCATATTAATACCTTTTTCTTGGTTTTCTTCCCATCTTCTTTTGGCTCTTACCTCTTCAGTTGCATCCAAATATATTTTTACATCTGCGTTTGGGAATACATATGTCCCAATATCTCTTCCATCCATAACAACATTTTTACCTATAGCAAGTTTTCTTTGTAGCTCTACTAGTTTTAGCCTAACTTCTGGTATACAAGAAACTTGTGAAACAATCTTTGTAACTTCTGCACTTCTAATTTCTTTTGAAACATCTTCTCCATTTAATAAAAATATTGGGTTTAAATTGTCTCCTTGTATATCAATTTCTATTCTATCTAGAAGTTTAATTATTCCTTCCTTATCTTCATATGGTATATTTTCTCTAATACTTGCAAGTGCCACACATCTATATGTTGCACCTGTATCAATACTAATAAAGCCTAAGTCATTTGCTATAGCATTTGCCATAGTTCCTTTTCCACTTCCTGCAGTTCCATCTATTGCTACAATAAAAGACATATTATTTTTCCTCCTCTTTTACATGTATTCCTTTTGCAACTACATCTACTTGTTCTACATTCATAGCTGTTAATTTTTCTATTTCTTTTTTACATTTTATCTTAAACTCTTTTAAGCTTTCCAAAACATTGTATCCATATTCTATTACAACTTCCATATATACTGTTGTACCAGTTGATGTGCTCTCTATTCTAGTTTTAGAGACTTTGTATATAGCATCTATTTTTAGTGCCATATGTTCTGCTATTTGTCTAAAGACTGTATCAGATATTGTAAAGTTTCCTAAATAGCTAAAAGTAGGCCTTATTATAGATTTTTCAGAAATATATGGTTTGTTTCCACTACCTTTAGATTTAAATATTTGAAGCGGATCTAATAAAAACCCTGAAAAATCTTTTTTTATTTCAAAAGTTGGAACTGGTATAACATGTTTACCTTCAGTCATTCTAATTCTTCTTGCTGTTTCCATTTCTTCTTCTGTTGCCACTTCATCAATATATATAATTTCTGAAACCTCAGGTAATCCTAAATTTTCAGCAATTTTCCTAACCATATTATCTGATGTACCTAAAATTAAAATACTATTAGGTTTATAGTGTCTAATTGCTTTTATAATCTCGTTTTTTTGAGATGGCTCACTAAACAATGCTGCTCTTACTGTTTCAATTTTTGTTGGTGCTTTTTTAGCAGATGTTCCGGCAACAACTTGATTTTCGTGAACCAATAATCCATCATCTATTATAAAATCTATATTCTTTTCACTTGCTACCATCTGTGCTCTATAACTTTTTCCCGTTCCAGATGGACCTACAAAAGCATATACTTTTATTTTATCTAAAATAATATTATCAATTAACATTTTTCTTCCTTTCTAAAAATTTATTGTATTTACACAGCAAATATATTATTATTTTTTACTCCTTACTGGTCGGACGAGGTATATAAACATATAATAAAATTTTCAAAATTAGAAAAGTTAATCTAGCTGTTCTATATAGATATTTGTCCTCCCAAACTGCGCGTCGTGTCAAAATAATAATATATTTGCTGTTCATCTTTATATAAATTTAAAATAAATAGTAAACATCACATGCATTTAAACGTTTTATGTAATTGCAATTCGTTAATCCTGTAGCTTTTAGTACAATATTAATAAAATCATCATTTTCTAAATCTTCGTTTATATATAAATACATGCCATCATTTATATTCTTATTAATTAAAACTTTTCTTATTTCTTGTTCTGTTACTAAATTAGAATCTATTATATAGCTTTCATCTATTTTAGTAAATAAGTAGATATCATCCATAAATCTATTTGCGTTTTTGTTAAATACAAACAATGTTGTTTTTGCATGATCTTCTTCTATTCTATCTACAAATTCTTTCATTTCTGGATATTGATATGTAATATTCCATTTAAAAACTATAGGTACTAATAATAAAATTACTGCTCCTATTATCAATATTTTATTAATTAAATCTTCTTTTAATTCACGCTTCAATACATTTTTAAAAGCATATATGCCAAGCATAAATAGTAATGGCGCTATTGGCATAATATAACGTATTTCTGTGTATGGTGAGCCTACTGCAACAATTATAAAGTACACCAATGTAGGAATTAAAATAAATAATGTTTCTTTATTTTCAAATTTTAATGTTATTTGTTTATTCTTTACATATTCATATATAAAAATCCCAAGTATTACTATTATTGCAACCATAAACATTCCATTAGATACATTTATAAAAGTTAATTTTAAAAATTTATGTATACCATTCCAAGCATTATCAATATCTGTAAGATTAGAAAGCAAGCCTTGCCCTCTGTATCCCATAAACATATGTGCAAAAGAATATGGAAATATCAGTAGTGATATTATTCCAGAAACAGCCATACATCCTGTATACTTAATTGCATTTTTTACTTGCTTTTTTCGTAAATATTTTATCATAAACATTACATATAGAACAAATAAAAATACCAAATAATAGTAATGTGTTAATGAACCTAAAACAATAAAAGGAACCATTATGCTTAAACTTTTTATATCAATTTCTTCTTTTTCATAATTTATTAAATGTAAATATAGTATTATTAATATATTTAAAGCAGTTAATGCATACATTCTTGTAAGCATTATAGTTTCTAATGTGGCTGTAGTTAAACCTCCAATTAAAGCAATACCTAGGGCATACCATTTATTTTTAAATAGCCTGTCTGCTACTAGATAAGTAAATACTGTTATTCCTATATGGATAAACATATTAAGTACAATTCCAGGCCATTTTGAAAAATTATCTGTATTAAAAGAATCAAATATTCTTAACATAAAGTAATAAAATGGTGGATGCACATCATTTTTTTGTTGTTCATAAACAGGAGACCAATCTGCTGCCTCATTACTGCTTATTGTTAAGTAATCATTATAATAATCTTTACTGTGCCAAGTATTATAAAAATCTTTATTATCTGTAATTTCGATTTTATCATAATTTATTAATCCATAAGAATATCCTTCATCTATATGAATATAATTCTTATTGCATGCTACAAAAAAATATACAACAGATTGTATTAATATTATTAGTATGAGTGCTATTATAACTTTTTTTCTGTTTAACTCTATTTTTTTCATTTCAGCCTCCAAAAAATTTATTCAATATATTTTACCATATTAATGCAAAATATGCTAGTAAAAAAAAAGAAAATGGAGCACATTGTGCTCCTCATTATATCTATATTAAATCTTTTTCTACATCACTAACTGATATATTTCTAACATGCTTAATTTTTTCCCAAGATGTATCTCTTTTTACTAAACATTTTAAATTAATTAGTAGCCAAGATCCCATAAATAATGGATAGAAAATTAGTCCTTTTACCATAGGTTTAATTTTTCTTTTATCTAATACCATTATTAATATAGCTGTTGCTATTGGAAGAATGAATGTTGAAACTATATATCTCCAATAGTTATCTATAAGCTCTATTAATGTCATTCCATCTCCTAAATATATTAGGAAGTTTATACCTAACAATAAAAATGTAACTAGCATCATAGGAATTCCTAAAATGTATAAGAATCCATCAAAATTCATTAAAGATTTATGTTCTTTTATTCCTTTTGCTAAGTCTTTTGTATAATATTTCATACATTGTAAGTGCCCAACTGTCCATCTAGAACGTTGTGACCAAGATTGCTTAAAATCTACTGGTTGTTCATCATATACTTTTGCATCAATTGCCCAACCAAGTTTTTTACCTGCTATAATATTTTGAAGTGAGAATTCTATATCCTCTGTAAGAGTTTTTGTTTGCCATCCATTTGGTTTTATCAAATCAAATTTTACCATAAATCCTGTTCCATTTATTAATGGAGATAATCCTAAATTGTATCTAGCTAAATGATAAAATCTGTTCATAGTCCAGTAGAATATTGCATATCCAGCTGATACCCAACTATCTGTAGGATTCTTTATATCTCTATAGCCTTGAACAACTTCTTCACCTTGGCAAAGTTTTTTATTCATTACACTTATAAAATCTGGCATTACTATATTATCTGAATCGAATACACAAAACGCATCATAATCGGCATTTTCTTCTATTTTTTGTTTTAGGAACCATTGCATTGCATATCCTTTGGTTTTGTGTAATTCATCAAATCTTTCATAAACTATAGCACCTGCATCTCTTGCAATTTGTGCTGTATTGTCTGTACAATTATCTGCAATTACATATATATCAAATAATTCTTTTGGATAGTCTTGCTTATTTAAACTATCTATTAAATTTGCTATAACGTCTTCTTCATTGTGTGCTGGAATTATTGCCATGAATTTATGCTTTTTATTCATTAATAAAGGTTTATCTTTTAACTTCACAAGTGAGCACATGCTTACCACTATTTGATAAAGCCAAAAAATTGTTATTATCCATATTAGTGCTTGTTGAAGTATATATAAATATTTCATTTTAAATTCCTCTCTTTTTATATATTTCCTTTTCTAATATTTTACGCCATCCTATATATTATATGATATTTTTAGTAAAATTTCAACCTTTAAATGGATTTTTTAGTATAAATTGGTAAAATAAATTTTGCAATACTTGTATACTTATAACTCAGATGCTAAAATAGCCAAACGTAGGCATTGCATTTTTCTTTCGAATACTTGGAGAAAGAAAACATCCAATGCCGGCTAAGATTTGGCGGATTTATGTGCTATAGTGGACGACCATTGGTCGTCCCTATATTTAATATAAATTAATTTTATTTTTTAATCTTCTAAATCTTTTTTAGTCAAATTTATTCTTCCCTGTCCGTCTATTTCATATACTTTGACTGTTACTTTGTCTCCAACATTTAATACATCTTCTACTTTATTTACTCTTTCTTTAGATATTTTTGAAATATGTAATAATCCTTCTTTGCCTCCCCCAATATCTACAAATGCACCGAAGTTCATTATTCTTGTAACAGTTCCTTCATATACTCCGTTTACTTCAATTTCTCTTGTTATTCCCTCAACTATTTCTTGAGCTTTTATAGCATTTTCGATATTTTCTGAATATATGAATACACTTCCATCTTCTTCTATATCCATTTTTACGCCTGTATCTTCAATTATTTTGTTAATAACTTTTCCACCTGTACCAATTACATCTTTTATTTTATCTGGATTAATTTTCATATTTATAATTTTTGGAGCATATTTTGAAATTTCTTCTCTTGGTTTAGCAATTTGTTTTAGCATTATTTCATCTAGAATATAGTTTCTAGCAATATGTGTTCTTTCAAATGCTTCTTTTATTATTTCATATGATAGTCCTTCTACTTTAATGTCTACTTGTATAGCAGTAATTCCGTCTTTTGTTCCTGCTACTTTAAAGTCCATATCGCCAAAGAAATCTTCTAATCCTTGTATATCTGTAAGCATTATATATTTGCTATCATCTTCCGGATCTGTAACTAATCCTGTAGAAATACCTGCAACTGGTTTCTTTATTGGAACACCTGCATCCATAAGTGCCAATGTGCTTCCACATACACTTGCTTGTGATGTTGAACCATTTGAACTTAAAACTTCAGATACAACTCTTATAGCATATGGGAATTCTTCTACTGATGGTATAACTGGCTCTAATGCTTTTTCTGCTAGAGCTCCATGTCCTATTTCTCTTCTTCCTGGGCTCTTTGATGCTTTTGCTTCTCCTGTGCTATATCCAGGGAAATTGTAGTGATGCATATATCTTTTTGATGTTTCATTGTCTAATCCATCTAAAACTTGTGCTTCACTCATCATTCCTAATGTTGCAACTGATAATACTTGAGTTTGGCCTCTTGTAAATAATGCACTACCATGTACTCTTGGTAAAACTCCAACTTCACATGATAATGGTCTTATTTCATCTAAAGCTCTTCCATCAGGTCTTTTGTGTTCATTATATATTAATTCTCTAACACATTTTTTCTCTAATTTATATAAAGCTTCTCCAATATCTGCTTTCTTTTCTTCTACAACTTCTTCTCCTAGTTTTTCTGTCAAATATGCATTCACATCTTCAGCAATTTTATCCATATTTGCATCTCTATCTTGTTTTTCTACAGCTTGTACATCTACATACATTCTATCTTTGAAATTCTTTTCAATTTCTTCATAAATGTCATGATCTACTTCGAATGATTTATATTCAAATTTTGGTTTTCCTATTTCTGCTTTCATGTTAGATATAAATTCGCATATTTTCTTTATTTCAACATGAGCTTGTTTAATTGCTTCTAGCATTATATCATCTGGTATTTCATCTGCTCCAGCCTCTATCATAGCAATCTTGTCCATTGTTCCTGCAACTGTTAAACGTAATTTGCTAACTTCCCTTTGTTTTTCTGTTGGATTAATTACTATTTGTCCATCAACATATCCAACATTTACAGAACCTGTAGGTCCTCCAAATGGTATATCAGATATACTAAGTGCTGCAGATGAACCTATCATTGCACATATTTCTGGTGAATAGTCTTGATCTACAGATAAAACTAAAGCAGAAACTACAACATCATTTCTAAAGTCTTTTGGAAATAGTGGTCTAATTGGTCTATCTATAACTCTTGATGTTAATATTGCTTTTTCGCTTGGTTTTCCTTCTCTTTTTTGGAAACTTCCTGGTATTTTTCCAACTGCATATTGTCTTTCTTCATAATCTACAGATAATGGGAAAAAGTCAATTCCATCTCTTGGCTCTTTTGAAGCAGTTACATTTACTAAAACTGCAGTTTCTCCATATTTTACTAAACAACTCCCATTAGCTTGTTCAGCCATTTTTCCTGTTTCGATTGTTAGCTTTCTTCCAGCTAACTCCATTTCGTATGATTTAAACATAAAAACCTCCTAAAATTTCGTGCTTTACAATGGCTAGTAACTTCTACTAAAAGGAAAATTTTATTTTTCTCTTAGTACAAGCTACTATATTTCCATAATAAAACACATATATTTTTAAATTTTGAAAAGGACAGAGGGAGACTATAATACCAGCCATCACACTGTCCTAATAAAATCTATTTTCTTAAATTTAATTTTTGAGCTATATCTCTATATCTCTCTACATCTTTTCTAGCTAAATAGTTAAGTAAATTTCTTCTTTTACCTACCATCTTTAAAAGTCCTCTTCTAGAATGGTTATCTTTTTTGTGAACTTTTAAATGTTCTGTTAATTCATTAATTCTTTCTGTTAAAAGAGCTATTTGAACTTCTGGAGATCCAGTATCGTTTTCTTCTCTTTTATAAGCATTAATAATTTCTTGTTTTCTTTCCTTTGTCATAATTGGTACACCTCCCATAATTTTATATGCCATAAACCTAGTACAAGATGTGTCGATTTTCCTTGAACCAAGTATATGGTAAGTATGCTTTATAGCATATTCATTTTACTATACTTTTGTAATAATTGCAATATATTACTCAGCTTTTTTTGCTACTACTTCTTTTCCATCATAGTATCCGCAATTTGGGCATACTGTATGTTGTTGCACTGGCTCATGGCAGTGTTTGCAAGTAGCTAAATTTTGATTTTCTAATTTCCATGTTGATCTTTTTGATCCTGTTCTTGCTTTTGACCATCTTCTTTTTGGTTGTGCCATTCTAATTCCCTCCTTGTATACTGCGCTATCTATATATGTAATATACCTCTTTTTTCAATCGACTACTAAAGAGTATACAGTTTTTTTTGTTATTTGTCAATACTTTAAGCCTACTAATATTTACTTTTTTTGAAATTTGTGTTAAAATATGTATATGCAAATTCTTTTTTGCAAAAAATTCATCTAAGGAGGACTTTTTATTATGACTATGGGTCGGATGAGTTTGGAAGAACGTCTCGAGATGGCTGCCGAATTTGGTAAATATTTTTGTTTCCTTAATGTCTGGAAAAAGGACATTAGGGTGTTGCGAGAAGATGGCCTGATAGTAGACGAGCAGTACCCTGTTTGCAAGGGCAAGTTCTATTGCCGTCTCTCTTGGGAACTGGCTTATCCTAAAAAAGGTCAGGCACCGAACCGGGCTACTCGTTTGTGGCAGATTGCGACAGATCATAATGAAGCTATGTCAAGAAAATTGAATAATGAAAAGAAACCTTAAGTATGGCAAAAGCGGGGTCGTTATTATGGCTCCGCTTCTTGTTTTATATTGGATAAAAATAATTTGCAAATTTCGTCGTTAAACTGCACTCAATAATCCTGCGACGTACACTCGTACGCCTCGGATTATTTTGCTTGTTTGCCTAGAAATTTACTAAATTCTTTTTATCCAGCTAATTTAACTTCTTTTTAGATGTATCACCAAATTCAGCTTCAACTTGCATCTTTCCAGCTCTACTGATACTTTGGTATCCATACTTTTTCTTAAGTTCATCTAATGTTTTATCTAATTTATCTTGTTTTTTAATATCTTCATTTTCAAATAAAGTTATTTGTCTTTCTTCCTTATCTGTTAAATTATCTACTCTAAGTCCTACAAGTCTTATTGGTTCTCCGCTATACATTTCATCTAATAATTCTTTTGCTGTTTCATATATTATTTTTGTACTAGATGTAGCTGTATATAATTTCTTTTGATGTGAATAATCTTTAAAATCTTTTGTCCTTAATTGTACATTTACAGTACTTGCAATCATATTCCATTTTCTTAATCTGTATGTAACATAATCTGCTAAACTTAATAGTATTTCACTTAGTTTCTCTTTATTTGAAATATCTACTGGTAATGTTACTGAATTTCCAACTCCTTTTGGCTTTTCTATTTTATTATTAACTTCAGAATTATCTATTCCATTTGCAAATTCCCACATTAACTTTCCATGCTTACCAAATTTTTTTATTAATACATTTATATCTGTTCTTGCTATGTCTCCTATTGTTTTTATTTGCATATTATTAAGCTTTGGCACACTTTTTCTTCCTATCATAAATAATTCACCTACAGGAAGTGGCCACATTTTAATTGGTATTTCATTTTTAAACAATGTATGTATTTTATCTGGCTTTTCGAAATCAGATGCCATCTTTGCTAGCAATTTGTTATTAGCAACTCCTATATTTACAGTAAATCCTAACTCTTCTTTTACTCTTTTGCTTATTATTTTAGCCTTATTTAATAAAGTGTCTCCTTGTAAATAATTTGTCATATCTAAGAAGCATTCATCTATACTAAATCTTTCTATTATTTCAGTATATTCTAGAAGTAAATTATATAGTTTATTTGAATAATATGAGTATACTTTAAAATTTGCAGGAAAAATTTCTAGTCTTGGGCACTTCTTTTTTGCACTATATATAGTCTCTGCTGTAACTACTCCAAATTCTTTTGCAACTGGGCTTTTAGCTAAAACAATTCCAGATCTTTTGCTTTCATCTCCGCCTATTATTGCAGGTATTGTACGTATATCTATTTCATATCCATTTTTTAGCATATCAACAGCTGTCCAACTTAAAAATGCATTATTAACATCTATATGTAATATTTGTCTATCCATAAATATCACCATATATATTATAAAACTTTTGTTCGTTGGTGTCAATAAAAAAAAACGAAAGAAGAATGCTTTTGGGGACACCTACCGAAAACAGCTTGGAAAATTCAAGCTGTTTTCGGTAGGTGTCCCCAAAAGCATCCCAAAGGAACGTCCCCCTTGTTCTCTTAATCATTCACTCTCTTTAATTTCTTCTCTTCCAAATTTAAAATAATATGGTTTTATATTTGGTAATAACTCATTTATAAAAATCGTATTCCCTTCACTATCTTCTATTTTCAAATTAGGGAAAGTTTTTATCATCTTTTTATCTCCCCAAAATTTATATATAAAGTTAGCTAATCGTTCATTTCCATATATTTTTTCATATAGCTCTACTCTAGCTTCTTTGTTTGGAACATTTAGGTTATTTTCTTCTTCTATTCTCACTAAAAATGCCTGTATTGCAAATGCTGTTGCAATAAATTCTACAAATACAAATATGAATACTGCTAATATTATAGCATTAAATGTATTTTCAGGTATTCTAATTTTAACCCAATCAATGCAGCTGTCTAATCTTGGATTAAAGTATTTCATTAAGTATATTGCAAGTACTCCCCAAAATATTGAATATAGTAAGCACACTCTACCATTAATATTTAATGGCAAATATGAATAATCCCACCAAGTTATTCCTGCAAATTTTTCACTTATAAAACTTATTAAATATTCAGTTACACTTCCTAATACAAAGCCTCCTATAAAAAGCCAAAAATTAGTTTTAGGAAATTTTTGCATTCCTACTATCATAAATGTCGCACCAACGCCATATATTCCGCAAAATGGTCCATATAAAAAGCTTTGTCTACTTTCTATTACTCCCAATGTAAATAGTCCAAATAGTGTTTCTATTATATAGCCTATAACACTGTATACCAGGAAATACGTCATTATTTGCCACACTGTTAATCCTAGGATAGTAAAGGGCTTTTTTGTTTCCATTTTTACAATGTTCCTTTCTACAATTCTTATTTTTGGATTATGTCTTCATTCAATTAAGAATTCGTATAGTATTTAATATTGTAATTAATGTTACTCCAACATCTGCAAATACAGCTTGCCACATATCTGCATAACCAAGCCAAGCTAAAATTAATGTTATAATTTTTACAGCTAAAGAAAATATTAAATTTTGTATTATTATTTTATTCGTCTTTTTAGATATTTTAATGCCTTCTATGATTTTTGTCAACTCATCTGTCATAATAACTATATCTGATGCTTCAATAGCAGAGCTAGAACCAATTCCACCCATAGATATTCCAATATCAGCTCTAGCTAATACTGGGCTATCATTTATTCCATCGCCTACAAATGCCACTTTTTTATTATTGCTATTGTTTAATATTTCTTCTAATTTATTATATTTATCTTCTGGTAGCATTTTATAATTAACTTCATCTATTCCTACTTTTTTAGCAACATCCATAGCAACTTCTTTTCTATCTCCTGTAAACATTCTAGTTATAATATTCATTTGTTTTAGTTTTGATATTGCTGTTTTTGCTTCTGGTTTTATTTTATCTTTTAATATTATATCTCCAATTATCTCATTTTGCAATTTTAAGTATAACACACTACCATCTATATTGTCATCTATTTTTTCTACAAATTCTGAATTTCCTATTTTTACACTATTTCCTTCGTATTCAAAAGCTATTCCTTTACCTTTTGCTTCTGTATAATTTTTTACTTTATCTAAATCTAGTATATCTTTTACTTCTTTTAATATAGATTTTGCTATTGGATGATTAGAAAAGCTTTCTCCAAGTGCAAAATATTTTAGTATTTCTTCTTTTGTAACATTATCTTTATATGAATTTATACTTTCTATTTCTAAATTTCCAGTAGTTATAGTTCCTGTTTTATCAAAAACAATATTCCCTATATCTTTTAATCCATCCAAATAGTCGCTTCCCTTTATTAATATTCCACTTCTAGATGCCTTACCAATTCCAGAAAAATAGCTAAGTGGAACAGATATTACTATTGAACATGGACATGATATTACCAAAAATACCAAAGCCTTATATATGCTTTCAGAATAACTTACATTACCAAATATTAGTGGCATAAATATTGCAACTATGGCAGCTAATCCTAAAACTATTGGTGTGTATATTTTGGCAGCTTTAGATACAAAAGTTTCTGTTTTTGCTTTTTTATCTGTTGCATTTTCTACTAATTGTAATATTTTATTTACTGTACTATTTTCATAATTACTTGTAACTTTTATTTCTAGTAAGCCTTGAACATTAATACTTCCTGATAAAACTCTATCATTTTGTTTTACATTTATTATTTTGCTTTCTCCTGTTAATGCCGAATTATCTATTTCTGCTTCTCCAGTTACTATAACACCATCTAATGGAATTTTTTCTCCTGTTTTTACAATTATAATATCTCCTATATTTACTTTGCTAGGTTCAACACTTAAAATAGCATCATCATTTTTTAGATTTGCAAATTCAGGCTTTATATCCATTAATTTAGCAATAGATTTTCTGCTTTTGTTTACTGCTTTGCTTTCTAGTATTTCTCCTATCTCATATAAAGCAATTACCATTACACCTTCAAATTCTTTGCCTATTAGAAACGCTCCTATTACAGAAATTGTAATTAATGCACTTTCATCTAAAACTTTATTTTTAAATATTTGCTTTATAGCTGTTCTTGCAGTTTCAAATAAAAGTACTATATATGATGCTATAACGATTAGAGTATGTGATATAGAGCCTTTAGGATATATAATAGCTAAACCAAATATTAGTATTCCTATAATTAATCTTATTAAATCTTTCTTTATATCTTCTTCTGAGTCATCTTCATCATCTCCATCTACTATTTTTACATCTGGCTCAACACTTTTTATAATTTTTTGTATATCTTGCTTTACATTTTTATCTTTTTCAGTATCAAAACTTAACTTTAATGTTGCAAAATTTAATACTACATTTTTATATTCATCATAACTTGATAATTTTTCTTCTATTTTTCTTGCGCACTCAGCGCAATCTAAATTTTTTACTGTAAATCTATAATTCTTCAATATGTTCTCTTCCTTTCATTACTATTTGTTTAATATGATCATCATTTAAGCTATAATAAACTGTCTTTCCTTCTTTTCTATATTTAACTAATTTAGAATTTTTAAGTAAACGTAATTGATGTGAAATTGCAGATTGAGTAG
This sequence comes from Clostridia bacterium, assembly GCA_017469445.1. Taxonomy (GTDB): domain Bacteria; phylum Bacillota; class Clostridia; order TANB77; family CAG-508; genus UMGS1864. Next base: position 37,062 of record JAFUGK010000014.1, on the reverse strand, counting down.
TGTTTGCAATTTCAGCAATATCTCCAACACATAATTCTTTTTCTAACAATGCACAAATTATTTTCATTCTAGTAGAATCTGCAAATACTTTAAAAAACTCTGCTAAATCGTATATTAATTCATCATTAGGCATATCAAATTTTATATTTTTCATTAATCAATCACCTCTATATAACATATGATTATTTGTTCATATGTTCATTATACGCATAACAATAAAAAAAGTCAACAAATATTACAAAAATGTAATATTTACTAATTTAATAGCTTTTTTTATATAATTATGTTACAATATTCTACATATTTAGAGGTGTGATATGGAAAAAGAAAAAATAAAAAGATATGATGTTGATTTTAATATAGGCTTAAACACAGAACAAGTAAATGAGCGAATAAAAGATAACTTAGTAAATTTCGATTCTTCTGTTCCAACAAAAAGCATTAAGCAAATTCTAGCAGGGAATATATTTACTTTGTTTAATTTTTTAAACTTATTCTTGGCTATCTGCATTTTTGCTGTTGGATCATATAAAAATATGCTATTTATGCTTGTAGTAATTTTTAATACACTAATTAGTACATATCAGGAAATACATTCTAAAAGAATAATAGACAAGCTTTCAGTTATGGCATCTTCAAAAGCAAAAGCAATTAGAAATGGCAATCCAGAAGAAATATCAATTAATTCCATTGTCTTGGATGATATTCTAGAATTTAATACTGGGAATCAAGTTCCTACAGATTGCTATATTCAAAGTGGAGAAGTTGAAGTAGATGATTCTTTTATTACGGGTGAATCTGATACTATAATAAAAAAACCAGGTGATATGCTTCTATCTGGAAGTTTTATTGTAAGTGGTAAATGCTATGCTAAAGTAGAACATATTGGAGACGAAAATTATACTGCTCAAATATCAAGTGGTGCTAAGTACGTTAAAAAAGTAAATTCAGAAATAATGTTTTCATTAAATAAAATTATTAAGTTCTTATCCTTTGCTATAGTTCCAATTGGAATACTACTATTTTTAAGTCAATTTAAACTTACAGGTGGGGACTTTAATTTATCTGTTGTAAGAAGTGTTGCAGCTGTAATTGGAATGATTCCAGAAGGATTAGTACTTTTAACAAGTACTGTTTTAGCAGTAAGTGTTATTAGACTTTCAAAAAGTAAAGTATTAGTTCAAGAACTATATTGTATAGAAACTCTTGCTAGAGTAGATACTTTGTGTCTAGATAAAACTGGAACCTTAACAGAAGGCTCTATGGAAGTAAAAAAATTCATACCTGCAAATACAGAAAAAATAGATATAGAAAATATATTGGCCAATCTAGGAAAATTCTCTACAGATTCTAATTCAACTATAAATGCTATTAGAGAAAAATATTCAGATACAACCAAAGAATTTATTCCAACTAATATAATTCCATTTTCTTCTCAAACTAAGTGGTCTGGAATTCATTTTGAAAGCGAAGGTTCATATATTATAGGTGCTCCTGAATTTGTTTTAGGAAACAATTATAGCAAATATTCTACACTTATAGAACAATATACAAGAAATTATAGAGTTGTAGTTTTAGCTCATTCGAGCGAAAATTTTAATGATAAAAATTTACCAAATAATTCTGAATTGTTAGGCTTAATATTAATACTAGATAAAATTAGAAAAGAAGCAAATCAAACATTAAAATACTTTTACGAGCAAGGTGTGGATATAAAAATAATTTCAGGAGATAATCCTATTACAGTTTCTAAAATTGCAAAAGAAGTTGGTGTTAAAAATTTTGAAAAATATGTAGATATGTCTAAAGTTTCAGAAGATGTAGATATGATAGAACTAGTTAAAAATCATACTATATTTGGAAGAGTTAGCCCTACCCAGAAAAAAGCACTTATTAATGCTTTGCAGGAATCTGGAAGAACTGTTGCCATGACAGGTGATGGCGTAAATGATGTTCTTGCATTAAAAACATCAGATTGCAGTATTGCAATGGCAAGTGGTAGTGATGCCGCAAAAAATGTTTCTCAATTAGTATTACTAGATTCAAATTTTGCATCAATGCCAAAAGTTGTTGCAGAAGGTCGTAGAACAATAAATAACATAGAACGTTCTGCTTCTCTATTTTTAATTAAAACAATATATTCAAGCATACTTGCTGTATTGTTTGTATTTATAGCAGAAACCTATCCATTTATTCCAATACAGCTTAGCTTAATTAGTATGGTTACAATAGGAATACCTTCATTTATGCTTGCACTAGAGCCAAATAAGCAGAGAATAAAAGGGCATTTTTTAAGGAATGTAATTAAAAAAGCCATACCACCTGCTGCTACTTCTATTATAAATATACTTATTTTAACTATATTAAATAAATATGGAATTATTGCTGAAGAAATATATTCTAGCTTATGTGTAATTTCTACCGGAACTGTAGGAATATTATTTCTATTTACTCTTTCTATATCTAGAGAAGATGAGCATAAAAGACTTCCTTTTTCAAAATATCGTTTAACATTATGTATTGCTATGATTGCTTTGTTTGCTCTCTGCTTAACAATATTTAAATGGTGGTTTAGTATAGTTCCATTAAATACAATTACTAATGAAATTTTAATTATTATAGTATTTTCAATTATTCATTATACCTTACAAGCTTTTATACTAAAAAAAGTAATAAAATAAATAATAAAAAAATCGTTCAAAAGAACGATTTTTTTATTATTCAAGACCATATTTTTTCTTAAATTTATCTGCTCTACCACCTGTTGTATTTTGTTTTAAATTACCTGTCCAGAATGGATGGCATTTAGAGCATACATCAACTTTAAGTTCTGGCTTTGTAGAATTTGTTTCCATTACATTTCCACATGCACATATTACTTTAGATTCTCCATAATTTGGGTGTAAACCTTCTTTCATTATGTATTCACCTCTTCCTTTTCTCTTTAATCACAGTTTATATATTTTAACATATATTTTAAGTTATTGCAATAGTTATTTTGTTTTATTTTCAACCTTTTCGTGTGAAAGCATATATGTGGCTGAAGATTTTAATTCTTGCCCTAAACTTGTAAAATTAACTAGTTTACTTGTTATATTAAATAAACAAGCTATTATTAAAATAAGTAATCCTACTTTTTTCCAATATTTTGCAATCATCTTCTCACCTTCTTAAAAACATATATATTTATTATACTTATTTTTTAGTATTTTGTCAATATTTATGGTTATACTATTTTAGAGGTGTAAAAATGAAAAGATTAATAATAGTTTTACTATTAGCTCTATTTTCTCTAACAGGATGTGCTAATAATGAAAAAACTGAAAATAACAGTGTTGATCAAAATAATGAAGTTTCTTATGAAAGACTTTCTGCAGAACAAACTGTAACAGAAGAAGTTGAAGAAGAAATTTCATCATTTACAACAAATGTTGTAGACCACTCTGCTGGGCGAAAAACAAATGTAGATATTACAGTTTCAAAAATAAATGGTTTTAGGCTAGAAGCAGGACAAACCTTTTCTTTTGGTGAATTAGTTGGAAAAGCGACTCCTGAAAAAGGATATAAAAAGGCCAAGATATTTGATGCAAAAGGAAATTTAATAGATGGTTATGGCGGTGGAAATTGCCAAGTTAGTACAACTATTTACAATGCCGTAAAAGATTTGCCTGGAATAGAAATAGTTGAAAGGCACCCACATAATAATAAAGTTCCATATGTGGCTGATGGGTTAGATGCAGCAGTTTCATATGGTGTAGAAGACTTGAAATTCAAAAACAATAATGAATATCCTATAGTAATATATGTTTCTGATACAAAAGATGATGTAAGTTGCAGAATAACCAAAATAACAATGCAAACAAAAATTAAAAATAACTAATCAAACGGAAAAGCACCCTATTATGATAGGGTGCTCTCTTTTTAGGGTTTACTCATTACCTTAAAAAGCTGAATTCATCAAATAAGTAATTTGGTTCATATTTTTCTTTTTTTATACCAATCGAAGCAATGATTACTCCACTTTCCTTAAGATATCTTTTCGATATCCGAAAGCCTTTGATTTCCGGGTAAAACTTAAAGATTTTTTCAATCACTTCATCCAAAACCTGTTCACCATAATAAACAAGTGAACTCAAGTCAACCTTACCTTCAACATCAAGCACAATTTTGTCCAGCTTTAGTACTTCTGATCCTGAAGAAAAAATTGTGTATGTATCCTTTCTTTTTCTCATTCTCCGCATTGAGATAATCATGAGCAAAAGCCCTCCTTATAAAAATATTAGGTCTTCACCTATAAACCTAATCACATTATATCATATTATGTAAATTAAATCAAATTTAGCCGTCCTAACCAGTGTTTAGGACGGCTTTTAAGGCTATTATTTTACGAACTCAATTTTTAAAACATTTTCTTTTCGATCACTTACTTTTTTAGCAGGTACAGGCACTCTAAAAGCCTCCTTAATTGCATAATTGCAGAGTACTTTATTTACCTTATATCCCTTTATTTTAGGATACTTCATAAATATTTCATACACTACAACACCAAATAATTGCCCACAATTTTGTAAGCACCGACTCAAATCCATATATCCATAACGGTCAACAGCGACTGATGTGTCTAAACACCTTTTGTATGTACCGTCAGGATTCAACTCATAAATGTCATATCCGTGATTCCTTTGCTCTATCCGGATTTTTGTCATGGCAATAGCCTCCTTTTATAATTTTGCCTAGATTTCTCTAAAGACATAAAAAATTATACCATATTATGTAAAATTATGCAAATGAAAAACCCCCGAGCTAATTGCTCGGGGGTTTCGAAGACCATTACCTACCTGACAAACTCATATTCCTGGAAACCAGGGCGTTTGTCAATCAACTGCAGAGGTACGCCACACGACAGAATGTAGTCATCTGCCAATACGTTGTATCCACGCAGCGTAAACCCAATCACTTTCGGCAGGTTAAAGTACACATTGCGCACAATTGCGCTAAACATTTCTCTTCCGTCAAGCAAGCAACCAGAAAGTTCAATCTTCCCGTTATTCAAATGCGCTGACGGATCGATACACCGTAAATACTCATCTTTGTTGCTAACTTCAAAAACAGTAAAACCCGAAATTTTACGATTCAGCTGCACTTTTGCCATGATGTCTGGCCTCCTTGAAAAAATTTTATTAGGTCACAAAACTCTAAACCTATTTAAATTATAGCACATTTTTATATTTAAGTCAAATTATGTAAATCATTCTTCCCAGTTATGGTAAACTTCTAATACATCATCTAAATCTTCTAGGTTATCAATTAATAATTGCATTTTTCTTCCTTTTTCTTCGTCTAAAGTTACATATGTAGAAGGAATTAGTGTTATTTCTGCTTGTTCAAACTCTAATCCATTTTTTTCTAATTCGTCTCTTGTTTTAGAAAAATCATCTGGTGAAGTTGTAATTTCATAATATTCGTCTTCACTTGCAAAATCTTCTGCTCCTGCTTCTATACTTAAAAGCATTAGTTCATCCTCACTCATTTTTGTATTTTCTTTTGCAATTACTATTATTCCTTTTTTGTCAAACATGTATGATACACAACCTGTTGTTCCTAAATTTCCACCAAATTTATCAAAAACATGTCTTACATCAGCTGCAGTTCTGTTTTTATTATCGGTAGATGCATTAACAATAACTGCTACACCTGCTGGTCCATATCCTTCATATGTCATTTCTTCATAATTTTCAGAATTTCCAGCTCCAGCTGCTCTTTTTATTGCATTATTAATTGTATCATTAGGCATATTTGCAGCTTTACACTTTGCAACAACATCCTTTAATTTAAAATTACTGTTTATATCTGGTCCTCCAAATTTAACTGCCATTAATAATTCTCTTCCTAATTTTGTAAATATTTTACCTCTTGCAGCATCTGCTTTTCCTTTCTTTGCTTGTATATTATGCCATTTGCTATGTCCTGACATAGTTATTCCTCCCTTTTATTTTACGTTTTATTTGTCTATTTTACCATACTTTCATAAAAAATGATAGTAGTTTTAGAAAAATCATATAAACTATTTATAATATATAAATCCACCATTTTTTGAAGTTGTATCAAGCCATAATCCTAAATTAATATCTTTTATAACTCCTTCATCTGCTATATCTGCATGCAATTCTTCATTTTCTTGATTATAAGAAATGCCAACAATAGTAACCCAATGCCATGACTCTAAATTAGTTAATTTACCATTATCTAAATTTAGAAAAGCTATAGGATGATCACTATCTATTGCTTCACTTAAGAACTCGAATAATTTAAGTTTAGTTGGTCTTTCTAATTTTAAGCTTGAAATATTCATACATTTGCTCTCTAATAAATTAGTTTTATTTTCATATATGTATTGATCATATCCATTTATATATATTTCTGTGCTATTAACTCCCATTTGTGTTGGTGTTACATATTTCCATAATTTATTCATTAAATCTATAAATTGTAACTTGGTATAAGTGTTGCTACTATTTACTTTGCTTCTTTCTTCATACATAGTTATTGTAGAAGCTGTTGTAGGTCCACATCCAGCCATTCTTTTCCAAAAGCTGTTATACCACTCTTGGTCTCCACCAAAATACTTACGATTTTTATCTTCTACTATTAAATAATCATAATTTAACTTTTTTTCTATATTGTTCGGCATAATTAACTCCTTAGTAATTCCATAACATTCCTTGTTTTAACATTTCAGCATTACCTCCAAGTATTTCAACAAGCCTATATGCAAATGGAAAAGCAGTAGCTGGTCCTCTACTTGTAATTATATTTCCATCAGCTACAACTTTTTGGTTAACATCATCAATATATTCGGCTTCATTTAAAATCTTGCGAAATTCGCTACTTGGATATGATGTAACTTTTTTCCCTTTTACAATACCAGCTTTTGCAAATACCTGTGGTGCTGCACATATTGCGGCAACATATTTATTAGGATTATTTGCAAATACTTTTATCCACTCAATTAATTCATTGCAATCTCTTAAATTATCAGCTCCTGGCAATCCACCTGGTAAAACTATCATAGTATATTCATTTTTATTAATATCTGAAATAATTTTATCAGCTTTTACTATAACTCCGTGACATCCTTGCACTTCTTTGTTTTCAATAGATATCATATCACATTCAATATTACTTCTGCGAATTATATCTACAACAGTCAAAGCCTCTATTTCTTCAAATCCATTAGCAAACATTACAGCTACTTTTTTCTTTTCTTCCATTTTACCATTCCTCCATATATCTTATTTAACAAGCTCTGTCCCAAATTGGGAGTCATTCCCAACTGGGGACGTTTCCTAATTGGGAATCGTTCCCAATTAGGAAACGTCCCCTAGTAAATCTTCCATAGTGTGCCATGCTAATAATGCGCATTTTACTCTTGCTGGCATGTTAGCTACATTTTTAAATGCTATTGCATCTTCTAATTTTTTTAGTTCTTTTTCATCTGTTATTTCCCTTTTAATCATTTGTATAAATGTTTCTATAATCTCTTTTGCCTCTTGTATTGTCTTTCCTTTTAATGTATCTATCATAATTGATGTTGAACTAATAGATATCGCACAACCATGTCCTGTAAATGCCATATCTTCTATTTTATCTCCATTTAACTTTAATTCTAACTTAATTTCGTCACCGCAATTAGGATTATGACCCATTTCTTCATAATCCGGATTTTCTAATTCTTTTCTATTATATGAATTCATACTGTGTTCCATTATTAGATCATTGTATATGTCTTCCATTTTTTACTCCTTATTAACGTAAGGGGACGCATCTTTCCCTATGGTCACTCCTTTAGGGACAAGATACATCCCCATTCTTGTTAGCTAGTAATGTCATATTTCAAAATGCTCTCCTATTTTATTTTCTTGTTTGTAAATTTAGTCGTTAAACTTAATTTTTGCTTGACTATATTATAAAAATAATTTTGATTTATAAAGCCGACAGTTCCCGAAGACCCGCGAAGCGCTGCCAGACTTTGAACTTTCTTCTTTGGAAGGGTCCTCGTCTGGTCAGCTACTACCCTGCTATGGAGTGCTTTTAAAGAAAAATTATTTTTACAATATAGTCAAGTTTTATATTTTACAAATACTTTTTGAATTTTTCATAAGTCTTAGTAAGTCCAGCAACCAATTTATCTACATCCTCTTTTGTATTATATAAATAAAAGCTTGCCCTACAAGTAGAATCTATTCCTAAAAATCTCATAAGCGGTTGCGCACAATGGTTTCCAGAGCGTACACATATACCTTCAGTATCTAATATGCTTGCAACATCATGTGGATGCACTCCTTTAATATTGAAAGAAATTACACTAGAATGATTTTCTTTATTAGGTGTTAAATAAAGCTCTAAATAATCTAATTTAGATAGCTCATCTCTTGCATAAGAAATAACTTCTTCTTCAGCTTTTTTTATATTATCATAACCTATTTTATTAATATAGTCTATTGCTTTTCCTAAACCAACAACTCCACCTACATTTTGTGTGCCCGCTTCAAATTTATTAGGCAATGGTGCAAAAGTTGTATCTTGCTCATACACATATTCTATCATATCTCCACCCATTAAGAAAGGTGTCATTTTATTTAATAATTCTCTTTTTCCATATAATACACCTATACCAAGTGGTGCTAACATTTTATGTGCAGAAAATACTAAAAAGTCCGCATCCAATTCTTGTACATCTATTTTCATATGCGGAATACTTTGTGATGCATCTACTACTACTATAGCACCTTTTTTATGAGCATATTCTATAATCTTCTTAACATTGTTAATTGTTCCAAGCACATTAGATACATGCGCAATTCCTACTACTTTTGTTTTATTTGTAATCTTTTTTTCTATTTCTTCATCAGATAATTCAAATTCATTATTAATATACATATAGTTTAGCTTACTATTTGTAGCTTTAGCTACCTTTTGCCAAGGCACTAAGTTTGAATGATGTTCCATAATAGATAATACAATTTCATCATTCTCTTTTAAATTTTCTAAACCATATGAATATGCTATTAAGTTTAAGCTCTCTGTTGCATTTTTAGAAAATATTATTTCTTCTCTATGCTTTGCATTTATAAACTGTGCTACCTTAGTTCTTGTATCTTCATAAAGAGCAGTCGCTTCCATGCTTAATGTATATGCACCTCTATGTGGATTTGCATTATAATTTTTATAATAATTATCAACTGCTTCTATTACTTCTAATGGTTTTTGAGTAGTTGCCCCACTATCTAAGTAAACTATATCTTTATTTTTTAAGACTGGAAAATCTTCTTTATAATTCATTTAATCTAATCTCCTATCTATTTCTTCTACAATTTTATCTTTTAATCTTTGACACTCAATTTTATCTATTATTGAATTAAACCTTGCTTTTACAATTAATTTTATTGCTTCATTATAATCTATTCCTCTAGACATTATATAAAACAATTCAGAATCATCTACTTTTCCAGATGCACTACTATGGTTTCCTTCTATATCATCCTCTGTACACAAAAGCATTGGCAATGCTCTAGATATTGCTTCATCAGATAATAGCATACAAAATTCATCTTCGTTTCCTTTTGCTTTCTTTGATCCTTTTTTGAAATCAATAGTTCCTTTAAAATTCTTTATACTCTTGTCTTTCAATGCTCCTTGCACATTTATATTTGTAAAAGTCTTTTCTCCATATAAATCTACTATATAATTTATATCTTTAATATCATTATCTTTACCGATATAAATAGTATCTATTGTGTTTTTAGCTCCATTTCCTGCCAATTTAGAATAATAATTTGATATACTATTTTTAGCTCCTAAATCTATTATTGTATAATCCACATTAGAACCATCTAAAAGATTATTTTCTATTGCATAGATGTTTGTTGACTCTTTATTTAAAAAATTTACAAATGTAACACTAGCTTTAACATTCTCTTTTGCAGTAAGCCTAATAATACCATTATGAAAACATTGTTTATCTGTTTTAGATATATATTCTATTGCTATATTTGTATTATTTTCTAGCACTAGTTCTAAATTACTAATCAAGCTAGTATTATTCTCATCAAAAACATATGTAATGCAAATATTATCATCTTTTACATTTATTTTTAAATTACTATTACAATTGTTTATTACATTATCTGTTGCTAACTTACCATTGCCATATGTTAAATTTATTTTGCTTGTATTATTACTTATATCACTATTTAAAGTTTCAAATTCAACATTATTAAACTCTGGTAAATTTTGTGGTAATACTAAATCTTCTATTTCTATATTATTAATTTTATAATTTTTAGAAGTTCTAACAGGAGTTTCGTTTAAAATCATATTCTTTTCCTTTCTTTATTTGTAAGGGGACACTTCTTTCTCTATGGCCATTTTTATAATGTTAAGAAATGGCCCCTACTTATGAGATAACGATGTCATATTTTAAGATTTTCTATTTTTAAGATTTTCTATAGCTTCAAATATATTGTAAAAATAATTTTGATTTATAAAGCCGACAGTTCCCGAAGACCCGCGAAGCGCTGCCAGACTTTGAATATTCTTCTTCGGAAGGGTCCTCGTCTGGTCAGCTATTGCCCTGCTATGGAGCGCTTTTAAAGAAAAATTATTTTTACAATATATTTGAAGCATTATTAATCATTAAAATTTATCCTATGCTTCCGCTCAAGTTCAAGATTAATAAGATTATTCATCTCAACTGCATATTCAACAGGCAATTCCTTAGAAATAGGATAAGCAAATCCTCTTACTATCATAGCTCTACTATCCTCTTCAGATAATCCTCTGCTCATTAAATAAAATATCTCTTTATCACTTATTTTACCTATTTTAGCCTCATGTGAAAACTCTACATCATTTGTTCTGATATCATTTACAGGTATTGTATCTGACCTAGATATATCATCTAGCATTAAAGACTCACAACTTACAGAACATTTAGATTTTTTTGCATTTTTATTAACCCTAACTAAAGCTCTGTATGTACAAGCTCCACCATCTTTTGATATTGATTTAGAATTTATTACAGAAGATGTATGCTCTGCATTGTGTATTACTTTAAAACCTGTATCTAAGTTTTGGTCTTTCCCCGCAAAAGTTATTCCAGTATATTCTGTTTTTGCACCTTCTCCATTTAAAATACTTAATGGATAAAGCATAGAAACTCTTGAGCCAAATGAACCTGTTACCCAATCCATTTGTGCATTTTTACCTACTATTGCTTTTTTAGTATTTAAATTCATCATATTTTTAGACCAATTTTCTATTGTTGAATATCTTAAATAAGCATTATCTTTTACATATAATTCTACACATCCAGCATGTAGATTTACTTTATTATATTTTGGTGCTGAACAGCCCTCTATAAAATGTAAGCTTGCACCTTCATCAACAATTATTAGTGTGTGCTCAAACTGACCAGATTCAGGCGAATTCAATCTAAAATACGATTGAAGCGGAATATCAACTTTTACATTTTTAGGCACATACACAAAAGAGCCACCAGACCATACTGCTGCATGTAATGCAACAAATTTATGATCAGTTACTGGAACACATTTCATAAAATGTTCTTTTACAATCTCTGGATAATCTCTTACAGCTGTTTCCATATCTGTATATATTACGCCTTGCTTTAATAAATCTTCTTTTATACTATGATACACAACTTCTGAATCATATTGAGCTCCTACACCAGAAAGCGATTTTTTCTCTGCTTCTGGAATTCCTAATCTATCAAATGTTTGTCGTATTTCTTCTGGCACATCTTCCCAATTTTCATTTAACTTAGACTTAGGTCTAACATATGTTGCTAAATCATCCATGTTCAAATCAGATAAATCTGGTCCCCAAGTTGGAAGTTCCAAATTATTATATGTTTCTAATGCATTTAATCTTATCTTTTTCATCCATTCAGGTTCATTTTTTTGTTTAGATATTTCTTCTACAATTTGCTTGTTTAAACCTTTTTCCATTTTGAAATCATAATTATCTGCATTTTTTATATCATACACATTTCTATTAATTTCATCTATCTTAGTTTTACTCATTTACAATTCCTTTCAATTTGCTTTTTTTGTCTATTTGTTATATAATAATTATATAGAAAGCTTTACTGCAATTTTTATTGTTAAAAGGAGGTAACACATAATGTCTACCAAAATGCTTATGTTCGTTTTAGTTATGGCTGCAACCCGTTTTGTGTTTATGTTAGACGATTATGCGGACCAGCTTTCAGTTGTCTGTTTCGTTATTATCTCAGTGATATTCCTGTATTTGGATGAAAGGAGAGCAACGAAACGTTGAGCAATTTCCACAGGGCCTTACCTAAGGCTCTGTGGTTTTATATTTTTTAAATCCTTCTTTTTCAATTTCTTTTATAAGTTCTGGCCCACCCGTTTTTGCAATTTTACCATCAACTAATATATGCACATAATCCACATTTAAACTTTCTAAGATACGCATATTATGAGTTATTACTAACACAGCATTATCATTATTTTTGTACATTCCAATTCCTTTAGAAACAGTTTTTACAGCATCAACATCTAACCCAGAATCTGTTTCATCTAGTATAGCTAATTTTGGATTTAGTACAAGCATTTGTAGTATTTCATTTTTCTTTTTTTCTCCACCAGAAAATCCTACATTCAAGTTTCTTTCTAGCATTTTAGGATTTATATTTAATTCTTCTGCATATTTATTTACAGTATCTCTAAACTCAAATATTTTTACTGGTTTATTTTCAATTTTCCCTTTAGCAAATTTTAAAAAATTTAAAACAGAAATTCCTGGTATTTCTTGTGGTAGCTGAAAAGACATAAACACACCTTTTCTGGCAATTTTATCTGTACTTAAGTTATTTATGTTTTCACCTTCAAATTCAACATTTCCATCTGTTTTCTTGTATTCAGGATTGTTTAATATAGCATTTGCAAGAGTAGACTTACCAGCCCCATTAGGTCCCATTATAACATGAGTTTCACCTTTATTTATTTGTAAACTTAAACCTTTAAGAATCTCTTTTTCTCCTACTTTAACATATAAATTATCTATATTTAATAAATTATTCATCATAATACTCCTATCATTTCCAATTTAGTAAAAATTATAACATATATTTCCTACCTAGTCAATAGGAATTGCATAATGCAAGAGAATCAACTTTTTTAGTTGATTCTCTCATAATTTACTGTATTAAATCTGCTAATGTTTTACTATCTATATAATCATTTACTGCTTTATCTAACCCTTCCCAAAATGAATATGATTTGCAAAGATTCCTTTCTTTGCATCCGCCTTTCTCGCTTAAGCATACTATTGGTGCTAAATCTCCTTCTGTTGCTCTTAAAATATCTCCTACTATATATTCTTCTGGCTTTTTATTTAATTTATATCCACCATTATTTCCTCTTGCAGTTTGCAGATATCCTGCTTTATTTAATAAAGCAACAATTTGCTCTAAATACTTTATAGAAATTCCTTGCCTTTTAGCAATATCTTTCAAAGATATGTAATTTCCATCATTATTCATTGCCAAATCTGTCATTACTCTTAACGCATATCTTCCCTTTGTAGAAATTTTCATAATCAATTTCTCCTTATTATTATTTCTAGGTAGCCCAACGTAGGTGATGCATTTTTCTTTCGAACACTTGGAGAAAGAAAATATCCATCACCGGCTAAGATTGGGCGGTCTTTTGTGCAGTACTAAACATAATTAGATTTCCTTACTTTTTCAAACAATAACATTATACTACTAAAATGGTAGGAATTGCAAGTTATATTGTTTAAATAATTATTTATATAAGTCTATTGCTTTATCTAAATCAGAATAATTCATACCTACAGGCATAAAATACACATCTTGTAATGTTTCTTTTTCATATCCTATTTTATTTAATTTTAACAAAGTATAATTTGGGTATTTGTACTCTTTGCTTCCACCATCCAAATATTCTACATCTTTTTCATTTTCAAAGTCTTTATTTGCTCTTTCAATAATTTCTTGCATTGTTATTTTATTATCTAGTAATGCATCTCTTAATGCTATTTCTTGATTATTTATTACTATCTTAACATCTCCGTTATATGAATAAATATTATATGAATAAATTCCCCAATCATGTTTTCCAGCTTCATCTTTACTTAAAATACTTTTTCTTCCTGACTCATCTTCATAAAACTTTATTTCAAATGCTTTTTCTTCTGGTTTATCTACTTTACTAGAATTATTTTTCACAATACTTGTTACTGCAAATATTGCTCCTAAAGCTACTACTAATACTACTGCTATTATTATCATTTTCTTATTTATAGCAGATCACCTCCATTCTTTATGAATTATTTCAACAATTCACCTACTCCAAGTCGTGGCGTGCCAATATTCCTGCTGGTGTCTTTCTAAGCACTCTAAACAATGGCATTAAACCAATTACTATATTAAATGCATACACAATTAATATACTTAACACTATCGTTCCAAAGTTTACTACAAACATATCTCCAATGTACGGAATTTGCTGTATAGCTTTTAATATGTATGTCATTAGTATTATTCCTGGGAGGCTGCTGCATGTTGTAATTGCTAAAATTTCTCCTAAAAACATTCTATATATATCTGTCTTCTTAACCCCTATTGCCCTTAATACACCTATTTCTTTTATTCTAGATAGGAATGAAGACCTTATCATTAAATATATTTCAATTAATGATATTGCTAACATTATTCCTGCAAATATTATAGCACTTTTTATTCTTTCTTCTTGATCTTTCATATATCTTTGCTTATCTCTTTCATATGTATCTATAATATTTAGTTTATAGTCATTTTTAAATTGTGTAAAAACAGCTTCTTTATTCTTAGGGTAAATTATACAACCTTCTTTTCGGCTAATTAAATCATATTTTACGGTATTATTACTAACTAAATAATCATTTTTATTTGACTTACTTGAATAATACCCAACTACTTTTAACTCTTGATCGTTTACTTTTGTTTTTATTGTTTTATTTAGTTTCATATCATACTGATGTATTTCATTTACAATAACTTCATAATCTTCTGTTGGCATTTTACCCTTTTTTAATGTTATATCATCTAGGAACAAATTATAGTCTAATATGTTTTCTTCTTGTCCTCCATTCTCTATTCCATTAACGTAAAATCCAAACATATTACTTGCAGAGTTAGCATTTGCTAATATATTTACAAACATAGATTTGTTTGCATATATAGATGGAGTTATTTTATCTACAAATCCTACTATTGTAAAATCTTTCAAATTAGTTATGCTTACTTTTTTATTTAATAGTTCTTCTATGCCATTTACTCCCAATGCTTTTGTCATTTGATTATTTTTTATCATTTTATCTATTACTAATTTGTCTACAACTATTTCATATTCATTTTCAGGCATTCTCCCTAAAATTATATCATCACTTGCTATTTTATCTAAACTAATTAGTGAGCCATCAAGCGGTAATGAATATCTAGATATTTGATAATAATCTTTAAAATTTATTTGAAAACTTACCATACTATCTCCTGGCAAAATATAGTCGATATTTTCTAGATTTTCATATTTTAAGAAATCATCTACACTTATTTTAGATAATTCTACTTGCAAGTAATTTCTATCTTTTGTAATGTATTCGCTCTCTTTTATATTCAATGTTCCAAAAATATTTGTTACTGAATACACTACAAACATACTTGATGCAACAAAACCTAAAAGCATTATCTTCTTTATTAATGAATATGTAGTAATCTTTTTAAAGCCATTTATTATAGATTTAATAATTCCATATATTGAACTATATTTGTATTTGTATTTTTTATCTATAATTTCATCTAAATTGTATTTATATTCTTGATAAACACTTTTATCTATTTTCTTATAATGGGCATCTACTAATTCTACTGCAGAATCTTCATTTATTACTTCCACTTTTTTGTTTTCAGATTGTATATAAATGTTTCCATTTTTTACTACTAATTTTATATTTATATCTTCATTTTTATCAGAATATATATCTATATTTAGATTATCTTTGCTTAGTTTTTCTATTTTTTCAAAATCTTTTAAATATATTTTATTTTCTAATCTATAGTCCAATGCTTCACTTGTTTCGTTTGCTTTATCTGATACAATCTTTCCATCCTTCAATTCTATTATTCTAGATGCATAAAAGTTAGCCAATTCTACTTCATGTGTTACTAGTATTACAAGTTTATCTTTGGATATAGCTTTTATAATGTTCATTATTTCCAATGAATTTTTACTATCTAAGTTTCCTGTTGGCTCGTCTGCAATTACTATGTTTGGATTTTTAACAAGAGCTCTTGCTATTGCTACCCTTTGTTTTTCTCCTCCAGATAACATTTTTGCTGGTCTATTTCTGTATCTATACATATTTATAGATTCTAAAACGTATTTTACTCTTTTATCTATCTCTTTTTTATTTTTTATTCCAACCATTCTTAAAGCCATAGCAACATTTTCATATACAGATAAATTTTCTAATAGTTTATAATCTTGAAATATATAACCAATGTTTAAATTCCTTATTCTATCTACTGTGTGCGCCCTTCGTCTTGTTATCTTTTTCCCATTTATATATATTTTTCCATTACTTACTTTATCTAATCCGCCTATAACATTTAAAAGTGTGGTTTTTCCGCTTCCAGATTGCCCTAAAATTGCCACTAATCCTTTATTTTGCATTTCTAAAGAGGTGTTATCTATTATATGAATTTCATTTCTTTTTCTTCTATTAAAATATTTATTTACTTTTTCTAGTTTTACCATATAACTACACCTCCTCATTATATGTATTAATTGCTGTATCTTTAAATATTTTTTTAGAGAATCTTCTTGATATTAATCTTGATATTAACACCAATATTATATACATAAGAACATATTCTTTTAATCCTAAATAGTTAGTAAGTTCATAAATATATTTATTATTTATAATGTTAAGTTTAACTAAATACATTATTCCAAGGACTGCACTATATGCTAGTGTAGAATTCACAAAAAGTTCTATATCTAATATTCTTATTACACTTTTATATGTAGCTCCTAACATTCTTAATGTTGTGTAATATACATTTCTAGATTTCAATATTATTTTTATTATTAAATATGCTATAAAGAATAGAACTACAACTAATACTATTGTAACAAATAGCTTAATTATTCTCATTATTTGCTTATATATTTTTCCATCTTCTACTTTGTAGTCCGTAATTTTCTTAGGTGATAATCCTAAGTTTTGTAATTCATTAAGTGTTACATCTATTAATTTTGCATCTTTTACGTATACACTAGATTGATATGATGGTTTATTATATAAATTGTCATAATCATCTGAATTTATAAATATTCCATATCTATACATATCATACTTTTCATATCCAGTTAATCTTCTAAAATTAGATTTTGTAAATGCTGAAGAAATTGTCAAATCCAAATCTTGGCTATAATATATGTTGCTAACATTTATTTTTATAGGTTTATCTTTTATAACTCCATTCTTAAATTCGTATCTTAAATCTTCACCAATTATTGCTTTTCCGCTTTCTACTTGGCTACTTGGAAGTATGCCGTACTCTACATATTTATCATTCAATAATATTTTTATATCACTATACATTTTTGTAAGAGATGTTCTTAGTTTTGCTAATACATCTTTTGATACGTAAAACTTTGATTCATAATCATCATTATTTTCATTATATACTATTCCAACAACCGTTAAATCGCTTAGTTTATCTTCACTATCAAATTCCGTTACAGTAAATGCTTTGTCTAGCACATCTTCTATTCTTTCTGCAATATAATAATGCTCTTTATTTGTTTTTAATAAAATCTCATTATTATTTTGTGGCATTCTTCCTACATTAACTGTTCCCTTATAATCTTCTATAGGTAACATATTTCCATAAAATTGCATTTCTTGTCTTTCTATTGCAACTTTTCCATCTATAAATAAATCATCTTCTATTATGTAATCTACATTTGGTAATGCTTTTATTTTTGCATAATCTTCAGGTGTAAAATATGTTTTATCCTGTTTTTTTATTAATATTCTATTTTCAGATAAATCTGAAAACATATTACTATACCCTATTTGTCCTGCTAATTCTTCAGATTCCTCAAATCCTGCATATTCGGTCAAAAGAGCTGCGCTCATAAAGAAAAATACCGCAAATAGCAAACAAAATTTAGATACTATATTAAATGTATTTCTTATGCCTAATCTGTATTTATTAAGTATTGTTATTTTACTATACTTACTTTCTTCTACTTCTGGCTCTTTTTCTATTTTTCTTATCTCTCTATTTTCAGCAATTCTTCCATCATGCATTTTTATTATTCTTGTTGCATATTCTTCTACTTGCTCTATATTATGTGTTACTATAACTACTAGTTTATCTTTAGCAACTCTTTTTAATATCTCTATTACATCTTTAGCAGATTCTGAATCTAAATTTCCTGTTGGTTCATCTGCAACTATTATTGGTGTGTCTTTAACCATTGCTCTTGCTATTGCAACTCTTTGTTTTTGTCCTCCTGATAGTTTAGATACTTTTGTATTTTTAAATTCAGTAAGACCTACTTCATCTATTATTTTTAATACCTTTTTCTTTATTTTTCTCTTTTTATATCCATTTAGCAATAGGACTAATTCAACATTTTGATATACAGTATAACTATTAATTAAATTAAAACTTTGGAATATATTTGCTATGTATTTTCTTCTATATTCTTCAAAATCTTTTTCTGTATAATGGCTTGTTTCCTTACCATTTATATACATTTCTCCTTCTTCATAGCTATCCAAACCAGAAATTACATTTAGTAGTGTACTTTTACCACTTCCGGATTCTCCTGTAATTACTACAAATTCTCCTATTTTTAATTCTAAATTAACTTTTGTAAAGCCAGATGCTATAATACCTTTGTTGTAATAGAATTTAGAAACATTTTCTAATTTTAGCATTACATTTTCTCCTCTCTTGTATAATATATGAATATTTTATCATAACAAAAATAAAAAGCAATAATACCAATTAAATATTATTGCTTTTTGATATTAATTTTATATTTTTTTACATATTTAGTGAGCTATAGCTGTTTTGGGAACTGTTACAACTGGGCGAATTCCAGTATAGTTGCCCCAGTTGTATGATCCGTAATCGCTCAAGTATCCTTCTGAACCATCCACAGTCCAAACAGTGCCACATTCATAGCCATAGTCATTGGTATCCGCACTAACTGTTGCAAGCCAATAATACAAGTAATTTCCCCCACTATTAGTGTTCGCTGTTCCATTTATCATACTTGCATAACTACTTTGTAATGCATTTGCTTCTTCATATGTTAGTAATCTTCCTTCTGCACTTATATTTATTGTGCTTGTTACATAATCTCTTGCTCTCATTATTGCATTATTTGCTTTTGTTTGATTATTATTACTTGCTACTTCATCTGTTGTATATGTGTTTAAATTTATTCTTGTACCTTCCACCCAATCACTACTCCAATATGGATCTTCACCTGTAGAAAATGCACATGCTGTGTCTCCATAAGCTGCATTTGGCAATTGATAATATTTCCCTGTTGTTGCATCTACATCTTTATCCAAATTATACTTTGCAAGTAATGTTACATTTCCATTTGGATTTGTATTATCATCTATTAATACATAAAAGCTTTCTGCGACTGTTTCTGCTCCTTTTGTTACATTTATTGTTACTTCTTGTCCTAGTCTATATGTTCCTCCCCATATTGCATATAAGGTTGTGCTTGTACTTACTTCATCTCCAGGTAGGTACATTGTTCCACTTCCATCTGCTTGCGTATTCCAGCCTTTAAATCCATTTCCTAATGGTGCTGTAAATCCATTTGTAATATCTCCTGTTCCTCCATTTGCATTATATGTTATTTCTGCATTATTTGTTGCTACTACCGCAGTTGGTTGAAGTGGTGTTGGTGGAGTATCATCATCATCTCCTGTATTGTTGCTTCCTCCCATATATTTTGCAAATAAGTTCTCCACTTGGTTTAATACATTTTGGTCGTTACCTGCTGATGCATTATACCTCTCTACTGCATTATTTGCATTGTCTATTATGTTTCCATTTCCTGTTAATGTAGCTAATGCTACTCCTGCTAATATTAGTAATACTATTATTGTTATTACTAATGCTATTAATGTTATAGCTTTCTGGTCTTTTGTTATTCTCATAGATTTCATCCTTTCTATTAAGCAAGCTTTGCTTACCCATACATTTATTTTTACCATTTTATATAATTAGTATTTATTTGTCAATATTTAAAGGCAATTGATATATATATATATATACTCTTGCAATGGTTTTGGCTGTTTTTTACAGTTTTATTAAGTTTTTTTTACAAGTTTGTTACAAGTAATCAAAAGAACCATCATCCTTGTTCTTTTGTATAAAATCACTATATTTGCAAAAAATAATATAATAATATTGACGTACGTTATAGCGTATGCTATAATGGTCATAAGAGGTGTTAATTATGACTAATACAAATATAACTAATTTTAGGAAAAATATATATAAATTATTAGAAAGTGCCGTAGAATATAATGAAACAATCAATGTATCAACCAAAAAGGGAAATGCAGTTATTATGTCTGAAGAAGATTACAATAATTTAATTGAAACCTTGTATATATCATCTATACCAAATCTAAAAGAAGATATTACAGAAGGGCTAAAAGAAGATATTAAAGAATGTATAGATGAAAAAGAGGTAAAATGGTAATGTATAGAATTGTATATAGGAAACAAGCTTTAAAAGATTTAGAAAAAATTAAAGCAAGTAATTTAAAAAGTAAAACAAAAAAATTAATTGATATAATTAAAGAAAATCCTTTTCAGAATCCTCCACCCTATGAAAAGTTGATTGGTGATTTAGTTGGTGCTTATTCAAGAAGAATAAATTTTCAGCACAGATTAATTTATCAGGTTTTAGAAAAAGAAAACACAATAAAGATTTTAAGAATGTGGACTCATTATGAAAATGTATGAAAAAATGCAACTCATATTATCTATGAATTGCATTTTTTTAATCTATTATTAGTCTTTTGAACCAAATGGATTTTTTAGGGCACTAGTTATTCCAGATTTAATTATCTCCATTGCTTTATTATAAATATTATCTGCTTCTTCTTCACTTATTTTTAGTTTTTCAACTAATTGAGCAATTATTTTTTCTTTACCTATTTTTCCAATTATAAAATTATCTTCAATAATGCTATTAATCATTGTGCATTTTTCTTCGTCTAAATTAAGTTTTTCTTTTAATGCATTAATAAAATCTTGTTTATTCATATTGTACCTCCTTTTATTATATTATCAATCTAATTCAAAATCTGTTATTTTGTATCCTAATTCCTTAAATTTGTCTACTAATTTGCTTGGAGATATTCCAAATAATGTATTGTAATCCCCATCAACTTTTTCTAAAAATATTGAGGCTTTTCCTAGCATTGCATAGCCAGATATATTTAATAAATCTTCTTCATTATCTATATACCATTTTATTTCTTCATCTTCAGCCTTTCTCATGTATATGTCTGCCACATCGCAAAAGCTAACTTCTTTATCATTATATAAATCTTTTATTGTAACACCTGTTATTGCATAACTAACGTTTCCAGACATTTCTTTTATGCTTTGAAAAGCTTCTTCTTTGCTTTTAGGCTTTTCATATATTTTTCCATTCATATATATTATAGTATCTGCTGCAACAATTAATGCCTCGCTATTTATTTGCTCTGCAACAGAATCTGCCTTAGTTTTAGATAACTCCATAACATACTCATTTGGATCTGTAGCATTACTATTTTCTTCAACTGTACTTTTTATTACCTCATATTTAAATCCAACCATTTTGAATATATCTTGTCTTTGTTTAGAACCAGATGCTAAAATTAATCTCATATAACATGCTCCTTTTCTAATTTTCTTTGCACCATTTTGCAAATTCATCCATTGCATCAACTGAATTATATGGTATTCTATTTAATCTTTCTTCATCTGTCATTTGTGCTAAGGTTTTGTCATATCCATCTGGTTTAAAAATATACCACAAATCAGACCAGGTTTTTTCTGTACTATTTCCCAATGGTGTTTCAGTTAATTTTCCTTCATGTTTTCCCATAAATTGATGCAATTCTTTTCCATCATAATAAGATAAGCATTCTGTGAATCTACAACTTCTATTTGGTTTGTTTTCCATTAATTTTAATATTCCGTCAATTCCTATGGTATCTAGAGAAAAATTAACAAAAGCTCTTGGGAATCCATCTAATTCATCAATCCAAAAGCCACAATCCAATGATATACATGGCTTATTTACCAATTTGTATGCTTCCATAACTTTGTATTTTGATATGTATTTTATATCATCACTTCTTGGTTCTTCTAATTCATATTCATAGATTTTAAGTTCTACGTCTTTTAACTTTTCTTGTGCAGATGCTATTTTCCCCTTGTTATGAGTTACATATATTACTTCTTTTTTCACTTTGGCTTCTCCCTTTCATTAATCACTAATATCAGAATCTAATATTACATTAAAATTATATTTACTATATTTAGATTTTAATTTTTCTATTATTTCACTCATTATTTTCTCTTTATTCTTTTCTTCAAAGTCTAGTATTAAGTCAAAATATACATCATTATTTTCTTTATCTACATAAAAGCCATGAACTTGTAATATGGTTTTATATTCCTTTATTATATTTTGTAATTCTTTCTTTATCTCTCCATATTCTCCTTTGTCATTTGCTGCATAAATACCTATTGTTAATACTATACCAAATTGCATATATATATCATATTCTATTTTCCTTGTTAAAATATGTATTTCTTCTGCTGTCATATCGTTTCTAACTTGAATATGCACAGATGCCACTATTTTTGAAGGGCCATAGTTATGTATATTTAAGTCATATGCACCTTGTACATCTTTAAATTCCATAAGTTTTTCTTTTAATTTTGTTGTTAATTCTTTGTCTGCTCTTTCTCCAAGCATTGAATCTACAGTTTCTTTTAGCATCTCCACTGCTGATTTTATGATAACAATTGATATTATTGCTCCTAAGTATCCCTCTAAGCTTAAATGCCAAATATAATTAATAATTGCAGCAACTAAAGTTGTAAATGAAAGAATTGAGTCCATAAACGCATCTTGACCTGATGCTACAAGGCTTTGTGAATTTACCTTTTTACCTGTGTTTTTTACATATCTTCCAAACACAAATTTAACAACTACTGCAACTGCAATGATTATTAATCCAGTTATTGAATATTCCGCTTCAGCTGGATTTATTATTTTTTCAATAGATTCCTTTGCTGCTGTAATACCAGCAAATAAAACAATTGCTGAAATTATTACAGATGTAAAATACTCAATTCTTCCATATCCATAAGGATGCTTTTTGTCTGGTGCTTTATTAGAAAGTTTAGTCCCTACAATTGTTATTACTGAAGATAAAGCATCTGTTAAATTGTTTACTGCATCTAAAATAATTGCTATAGAATTTGCAATTAAGCCTACAATTGCCTTAAAAATCACTAAAATCACATTTACTACAATTCCTAAAATACTAGTTTTTATTATTACTTTATTTCTGTCCATTTTATTTCACCTCCATTATATTTTTTGCTTCATTAAATAAGTTTTCAAATAACTCATATATATCTTTGTTATTTTTCTTCATATTAGCAGGCTTTAATTCTCTATTTGTAAAGCAATGTGTTGTCCAAGCCTCTATAACTGTTTTTCCTGTTTTTGCATCAAACACTTCATAATCTATTTTCATTCGTACTCCGTTATATTCTACAACTCTTGGTTTAATTGTAATTTCATCACCACTCGTTACATGGTATTTATATTTGCAATAAACTTCTAATGTTGGAATTGTATATCCTAAACCTTCTATCTTTTCCATTGAAAAATTTAGGCTTTCTAACCATCTACATCTTGCTTCTTCTAAAAATCTAATATAATTTGAATGGTGTACTACACCCATTCTGTCTGTTTCATAATAATTTATTTTCCTACTGTATTTAAAACTCATGATTTGTACTCCAATCTATTTCATCTCAAATTTATTTTAACGTAAAAACTAATGTTACATCTCCATTACCTAAAATACTCTTTAATTCTTCTTGAGTAACTCCTTTTACTTTTCCAAGTTTTGTAAAATTCCATGTATTAGTATCATAATATAAAGTAATTTGATTTCCTTGGTAAAGAATTAAATCTCCAGGTTCAGTTGTAATACTCGTATCGTTTGTTGGTAAATTAAATCCTAAGTTTCCAACTTTTTCAAAATTACCATAATCATGAGCATTTACAATTACATCATTATTTTTTACTTTTTCTAAAAACGCTTCCGCAGAAGAATTTTTCTCTAATTCAACATCTAATACTCTATTATTAACTTTAATTTGTATAGTAGCCATAGAACTATCCTTTTCCTCTACATTATTTATAACAATATTTGAATTCTCAATATTTAATTCATTTGTTTCTTTTTGCTCTATTTGATTATTATTCTTTGGAATCAAAATAATGCCTAGAGTAATGCATAATACATTTATTAAAACAACAACTAAAAATACCTTTTTGTTCATATATTCACAACCTTATTTAACTATAACTATATCATTTTTAATGCTTTTAAGCAACATTTTAATTAATTTTTACCTTCTTTGCATGTAATACCACTCTATATTTAATATTATCTGCACAAGTTGATAATGTAAGTATATTGTCTTCTGTGTTAACATCTATTCCAAAATCTTTTACACTTCTTGATTTTATTGTATCAATAAATTTTTTAAATTCATTATCTGTTTCAAAATTAGTAGTAATATAATACTCTTCATTTTTTGTTCTATATACAGAAAAAACTTGATATTCTGCTATTTCATTTTCTGTTATGAATTTAATTACAAAATTTTCTTCTTTGTTTTGCCACTCTTCTGTAAGTATATTTTTTAATGTTCCAAACATACTACCATCTCTACGGTTATGCGCATATATAACCATATTATCATCTGTTCCATCAAATCTATTTTTGTAGTCCATAAATACCCATCCAGCTCTATTATAAGTTTTGTCAAAGCTATGCGTCATATAGTAGTCATTATTGATCGTTTTTACAACAGGATACTCAATATCTGTTCCGTTTACCTTTAACCAAGCAATAATATCTGAATTAGTTTCTTTTAGTTTATTAAAATTTACACTATATTTATCGATACCATCTGTAGTTTTAGCAATACTTATAAAATTAGAAATATTCTCTAAAACCTCTTGGGTTTGCTCATTTTCTTTTGCCCAGTTAAATACTTTTATTCCACTAAATAGCATTATTAAAGCGAATATAAAAACAATAATTATAGCTATTATAATTTTTGATATACTACTAATATTTCTTGTTGTTTCTTTACTATATCTTTTCCCTTTCACTTAAGTTACCTCCTAGAGAAATTAAAGGACTAACAATTTTGCTAGTCCTTTAATTCGGAATTACTTATAGTTTATCTACATTTTAATTATAGCAAGTAACGATATTATACCAAATGCAATGAAGAATATTCCTCCAAAAAGACCACCTTTGCTTCCTTTTTTAGATAGTTCTTCTGGTTTATCTGGATTATAAACTATTGCAACTGATTCTCCCTCTTTATAAGATGTAGAATTAGTTGTTCCACTATCTGGTAATCTTGTTTCATATTTTTGATTATTAACTGTATATTCTACCACTGGGTAATACCATCTAGTATCAAATCCATCTGTATCTGTTTCGACCTCACTATCTATTCTAACTATAGTAGCAGTGGTTTCTGCTGTTTGTGTACTTTGTGCTTTAAAGTATGAAACTAACATAAATGCTCCGATTCCTATACATATTATTCCAACTAATAATGCAATTATTTTTTTGTTCATTGCTTTATTCACCTCCTATATTTATCGTTATTACTATACAGAATGCCCTAATTATTTATATTATTTTAAAAGTTTTATTACTCTATTTCCTATAGCCACAATTCCTACTAATGACATTACTAATAATGTAGCATAAACCATTATATTATCTCCAGTTTGAGGATTATTTATTGTAGTATCTTCTATTTTTTCATTATCTGTAGTAGTAGCTTTTTCTTCTTCAATTTCATTTCCATATATAATATTTACGGTTACCTTATATTCTCCATAACGAAATTGGTCAGCTGATGTTGCATCTTCTTTATATTCTTTTGCTTTTACCCCTTCATGCTTTACTGTTAATGTTGTTTTTTCTACATCTGTTTTAGATGGCAATATTTCTAAATATTCATCTCTAATTACTACTTTAAAAAGACTATTATCTTTATCTCCAAGAACAATTTTTCCATTATCTACATTAAAATATACTGTATCACCATCAATTTCAACTTGTGCTTCTTCAGCCACTGGTTCTAATATGTATTTATAAAGAAATGCTGCATCACTTGAAGTTACTGAATCAAAAAATCCTAATTTATATGATTTATCTTTTACAAAATCTAATGTTATTGTTTTATCTCCACGGTTAACAGTTTCTCCTATGTATTCTGTTCTTAATAATTCATTCTTTACATATTCATTATCAATTGTAACTAAAGTAACTTTTGTTCCAGTAAACATAGGATGTTCTTCCAAGTCCATTTCTACTTCTAATTCTACTGTAATTCCTTCAGAAAATATACTTCCTTCAGAAAAATCCGGATAAACTTCTTTAAAAAACTCTACTACTTTTTCCCCATACATTACTTCTAATGCAGATAATATTGATTTATATGTGCTTTGTGTTATTTCGTCTCCTTCACCAATATAAATATAATTATAATCCTCTCCTACAATTAAATTATAAGCAAAGCCTGATATTCTTCCGCTCTGGTTTCCGTTTTCACCTTCTTCTATAATTTCTTTTAATATGTCAAAATCA
Organism: Clostridia bacterium; assembly: GCA_017469445.1. Taxonomy (GTDB): domain Bacteria; phylum Bacillota; class Clostridia; order TANB77; family CAG-508; genus UMGS1864. Next base: position 9,969 of record JAFUGK010000014.1, on the reverse strand, counting down.
TCTGGTTTTAAATAAAACTCACTTTGATCAATTAATGGAACTTTTTTAGTAATATCCATTTTTGCAGAATAATAGCTTTGATTTTCTTTTAATTCAAATCCTTCATTTTCTACAGTATAATTAGAAATTTCATCTGCAAACATATTAAAATTTTTAAGTAATTCACCATCTTCATATCCATTTACTTGTCCAATGCTATCAGCTAATAAATATGCTGTAATTAAACTATCATCTACAAGATGTTCATAACTTAAAATACTTCCTTGTAATTCATAACTAACTATTGACATTTCTTCTCCAGTAGTTATTGTAATGGATAAGACATTTGGCTCGTTTTCATCTACTATTGCATGAAATTCCTTTCCTAAAATTTCTCCATAGTTTTTTACATTACTACTATTATTAAATTTTTCTACAATTTCATTTAGTGCTCCAGTAGTTGCAAATACATTAGTTGGTAATACTGTTATAAGTGCCAAAATTAAAAGTATTGTAATTGATAAAATTTTTTTATTCATCTTTAGTCCCCCCATTTTTTACTTAAATAGAATATATCATATTATATTTTTTATTTCAATAAAAAATAAATTCTTTATTTTGCAATTTATAATTTATTGTGCTTTTATTTTAACTTCATTACACTTACGCATTCAAGATGACTTGTGTAATTCTCAGTAGATAACAGCTTTTATTAAGTTTACTAAACTACAACATATAAAAAGCATACATCCGCAGTTTTAAATGATATAGTGTGTGGAAAAGTCATTTACCTTTCTACTTCAAGTCTTACACGAATTTTGTCATGCAATATTTTTTCTCGCTTTCCATTTATATTTTCAAAAGTAGCAAAATGATATCCACATATAAAATCTAAAACAGGAATATAATCTTGCGTTGTTCCATCTTTATTAATTGTATTATTAGCTATTATCTTTTCAATACTTTTCTCTTCAAGAAATGCAAATTTGAATGTTTTTTTGCAAATAAATCTTATCATATATTCATCTTTTTGTCCATTCTCATTAAATCCCCCTATTATTACATAGTCTATTAAAGCATCAAATAATTCAGCATCAAATTTTTCTTCTTCATAAGATAAATCTTTATTTTCAAGTATATTTCTTATTTTGTTTATTCCACTTTCAACTTTATCATTGTCTTCTGTTATTAATTGATATTGTTCAATTTTTTTATCTAGCTTATCATTTTTTTCTTTGTAGTAATTCTTTTTATTTTCAAATAATTCATCACTTATTTTGCCATCAACTACCATATCAACTAATTTAGACATTTTTTCTTTAATGCTTTCTTTTTGTTTATTTATTTCATTTATTTTTTCTTCTGGAGCTTTATCTCTTATACTTGTTTTAATTATATTTACAAATTCATTCATCGCTATTCCGTTGTCTTTTGTTAATAATTTAAATGTATCATTAAAAGCATTTTCTAATAAATCTTCTTTAATTGCTTTACTATTAGGGCATTTATACTTTCCTATCTTGGTAAAAGTTATACAATTCCATGTAGGTTCTGCTTTTCCTTGTCTAACACATACTGACCTTCTACAAAAGCTATCTCCACAATATCCACATTTCAATCTTCCACTAAATGTAAATTTCTTTGAAATATTACCTAGTCTTTTACCATTTGCTCTTGCACCTGACCTTGCTTTCATAATTTCTTGTACTTTATCAAAATTATTAGGCTCTATAATTGCTTTATGATGATTTGAGAGATAATATTGGTCTTCTTCACCTTGATTTTTAATTCTTTTATGAGAAATAGGATCTATTGTAATGGTCTTGCCTAATAAAACATCTCCTTTATATTTTTCATTACATAATATTTTTCTAACAGTTGATTCGTGCCATTTTTTCTTACTTTTGGGAGAAGGTACTTCCATTTTTGTTAGTGTTCTTGCAATGTATTCTGCACCATGTCCTTCAAGAAATGTATGAAAAATATATTTAACAATTTCTGCCTCTTCAGGTATTATAATAAATTTTTGTTCCTTCGAATTATAATCATATCCATAACATCTTGCATTTCCAGGTATTTCTCCTCTTTCTTTTCTCATTTTATGTCCTAACTTTACATGTGATGAGATTGTTTCACTTTCTTGTTGTGCAACAGAACTTAATACTGTTAGCAAAAGTTCTCCTGCCATTTCTAAAGTATTTATATCTTCTTCCTCAAATAAAATAGCAATGTTTCTTTCTTTTAACATTCTTACATATTTTAATGTGTCTAATGTATTTCTTGCAAATCTTGATATTGATTTTGTAATAATCATATCAAACTTGTTTTGTAAAGCATCATTTATCATTTGCATAAATCCACTTCTTTTGTAATCAGTTGTTCCTGAAATGCCTTCATCAGAATATAAATTCACATAACTCCACTCAGGATTTTTTCCTATTTTCTCCTTATAGTATTTTACTTGTGAAGCATAGCTATCTAGTTGTTCTTTATCCCCTGTACTAACTCTTGCATAAGCTGTTACTCGCAGTTTTCCAACAATTATTTCCCCTGTTTTTCTATTAACTCTTGCATCTTTCTTTTTAATAATAGTTAACTCCATTATTATACCTCCTTAAAAATATTCTGATAAAAGCCTAATACAGTTTCCTTTAAATTACTAATGTACAAATTTTTTAATTGCACATTTTACATTATTAAACTCATCTGTATTAATAATCTCTTTATTTCTTAGAAAGCATAATGCTTTTAGTTTTATTAAATACTCTATATAATTCTTGTTAAAATCTTTTATATTGTTAACATATACATTTTTTATCATTATCTTTAATTCCTTTCTTGTTTACTATCTACAATAACAGATTCATATTAATAAGATTTTTAATACTTATCCACTAATCTCTTCAACTAACAAACCAATAAAAAATAATTTATTATCTTCTATCTTAATTTATAATTTATTAGATTATTAAACGGCAATTAGCTAAATTGCTCCACTGGTGGTTTTTGCAACCACCGCCTGTTCATAACAGACCAACATTCACTGCTTGCGACGGCTCACTTTTATCTGTATAAAAGTTTCAACGCTCGAGCTATGACCATACACGTGTTTCTTCAATTCATCATCATTTACAATAAGTTGCTAACTTATTTTCATCTAGTAGCTTTCTTTACAACCCTAGAAATGAATTTGTATTTGTGTTTAATAATTATTTATTAAATTTTCAATGTGCATGTTTTAGAAGTTATATCTTACCCTTCCATATACAACCTCACTTTGACCTATGAATGTAAATAGTTTTCTTTAAAAAAATTTTATTTTTTTTCAATTTATTAGATATATTTTTTAAACTTTGGTTTATGCATTGTCTTGAAACTCCTTCTTTTCTAGCAATTTCTGCCTCACTCATATAATCCATAAAATAAGTCAATCGTCTATACTCTTTTTTAGTTAATAGCTTTTTAATAGTTTTTTCTAGATCTTCAATATAAATTTTTTCAATAGCAATTTTTTCTACAGGTCTTATATCCATATCCTGAAATATTGCTTCATCAATTGTATTACCTAGCTTTTCAAATTTTTTATTTCGATGTCTGTAATATTCATTTTCTATTTTTTTAATCTCTTTATTTTGACATTCATTTAAAAATAAAGCCCAATCTTGTCCATTGTCTTCAATTTCTGTTTCTATTCCATCATTTATAAAGCTAATAAATCTTTTCTTATAAGTTCTTATCATTGCTTTTTCTGAATTATTTAAATATTCATTTAATCTATTAAAAATTTCTTTTGTAATCTCATGTATTTCTTCAAACTCCGTACCTATTCCTAATTTTAAATAATACTTTTCCTTAAATTCATAATCTTTTTTTCTCATAAAATAAAACCTCCTAAACTTTCAAATCTTTCAAATTCGAAAATCTAGGAGGTCCTCGACAATTAATTAAATTGTTACAAAAAATGAAGACAAGTCCACCATTAAAGATAAGCTTGTCCTTTTTTAAATATGAAATATTTCTTTGCTTAATACAGAAAGCAATTCTCATATCTATACACTCCTTATGCGTAGATATAAGAAATCAACATAAACATTTCTAAATCTACGCAAAAATATCTTTAAAACTTTTCCTTTAGTTTGTTTATGTTGAAATGTGTATATAAATGGAATTGCTTACATATAAGAAAAAAAGCACACTAATAACTTACAAGAAAGTTATTGTATGCTTTTGATTTTCTATATATGCAATAAAAAAATCCATCTTATCCCTCCTACTATATTAATATCCTTTGTGGGTTGATAGACTTTCCTTTGTATTTTAACGACAAAAAAGTATTTTTTTATACATAAAGTAATATATTTTTTACATTTGCATTATACTATGATTTTTTATTTTTGGAGAAAGTAGGCACTCGGGTGGCACATAGGTGGCACTTGGGTGGCACTTTTACAAATTGAAATAATAATATGGTTTTGTATCTATCTTTATTTTTTTAACATTTTTTTACACTTTTTTACATTTTTTTATTGATTTACATCTTTTTCCATGCTATAATAACGTCAAATTCTAATAATACTATAATATTTAGTGAGGAAATTAGATGAAATTAGTATTTGTTGCTTTTGATAGTGTAAGTCATCAACCAAAATCAACTAGTATGATTTCAATGCTTCAAGATAACACTTCATATTCAATTGATAGTTCCTATGTTGATGATATTAATAAAATAGAAGATATCTATAACTCAGTAAAACCTGATGTTTTATTCGTCGACACTTCTTTTGATAAGAATGATGTTTTAGAATTTTTGACTAATTTTAAGAAAGATAATAATAATAAATGCAGAATAATTTTGACCTATAAAAATAAAAAAGATAAATATGATTTTGCACAAACAAAAATACCTGCCAGATTTTTCCCTTATAAAGTTCCTGCTGATATAATCTCTTATTCTTTTAAGGAAATGTCTGAAGGTATTATTTTTTCGCACAATAAAAATATAGATAAAATAATTAAGGATTTTAATTTAAATTCATCATCTCCTGTAACACGACAATTCAGAGATTGTCTTGAAATTCTTACTGCTGATAATAGCAAATACTTATTATTTGGATATTTATATAACGCTTTCTATACTGTAAGTAAAATAGAAGATGTTAGTTTAGATACAATAAGAAAGAGTGTCTATAAAGTTAAGGATAATATTGATATCAATATATCTCCTACTTTAAGGCACTCTATTTTTAAGGATAATGATATAAAAAATATGAATTTACCCGATTTTTTTGATTATATTATTTCATATATAGAAGAACAATAAAAAAACAAAGTATATTCAGCTATGCCTACTAATACTTTGTTTTTATAAATAATTTACCAATTAAGGAAGGAATAAACCCCTTTAATATCTAATACTCCACTGTATATATTCCGTAAAATATATAATCTCGAATAATATTAGAGCACGGCTCGGAAACCAATATTGATGTTGGTATTAGTTACGTTATTGTTACCATTGCGGTTAGAAACGGGATTGTTATTACCATTATTATTGAAGCTACCACCACGATGGACAGCGAACCTAATTTTCTTATTGATTTATCCCTGTATATTACTTATTAGTTTTAAATTAACTAACAAATAATTTTTTTATTAAAGGACTTACATCTGCATATTTTATATATCCAAAATGCCCACATAAATACTTTTTAGCCTCCCTTGATGTCATATTTTCATTTCTTATTTTATATTTTAAATATTTAACTTTTTTCTTTAATTTCTTTTTACCTTTTTGTCTTAATCTAATTCTATTTTCTTTTATATAATAGCCACAAAAATTTACTCCTTGTTTAGATTTAAATATATTGGTTTTTTTATTAAATTCTAATTTCAAATTATTCCTTAAGAATATCTCTAATTTTCTTTTAACTTCTTTTAGTTCTTGTTTATTTTGCATTAGTATAATAGAATCATCCATATACCTAAAATAATATTTTACTTTTAATATATGTTTTATATATTGATCTGCTTCGTTATAATACAAATTTGCAAATAACTGGCTTGTTAAATTTCCTATAGGAATTCCTGGCTCATCTCTTTTAGAATACATTATTTCATTTAATAGCCATAATACATCTTTATCTTTTATTTTTCTTTTAATAATCTCCATTAAAATGTCTTTATCTATACTTGGAAAGTATTTAGATACATCCATTTTAAGAATATAGTATTCTCCCCAATTCTTTTGGCATTTTCTCATAGCTTTTTGAACATCCATTGCTGCTCTATGCATTCCTCTATCTTTTATACAAGCATAACTTGTATTTATAAATTGTGGGACAAATACAGGATATAAAAAATTATCAAAACACCATCTATGTACTACTCTATCTATATACCTTGCTGCCTCAATTTTTCTTACTTTCGGCTCTGATACATAAAATGTGGTATATCGCCCATGTTTATATGTTCTGTTTTTTAATTCATTATATAACCAGATAATATAATCTTCTTTTTTTAAATTAAATTTTATTACATTACTTCTTGTTCTTTTACATTTTTGACATCCTATATGTGCTTCCATTAACTTATCATATGTTAATACTTCATCAAACTTCTTCCTTAGGGTTTTTGGCATAATATTTTATTAAACCTCCCACTATTGCACCAATTTCGTGCAAATGCTGTTTTATAAGCACATCAAATTTATGCTCATCTATCCATTTATACTTATACATTATTCTAATAAGAGTTCTTTGTACATTCAAATCACAATCAATTAAATTTAAGTAATACATTTTCTTTTTTATATCTACTTTATTTAAATACATAATATTTCTATAAGTTGTATACATTAAATTTTTCATTTCTGTACCTATACTAAACTTTTCTGTCCTTGGCAATTTTAATAATATTACTTCTAACATATATTCCATATATTGTTCAAACTTTGGTATTAGCATCAATTTGCCACTTTTATTTTCATATACCCTCAATGCTCTATCCCCTTATAATATCGTTTACTTCTACTCCTTCAGATGTAACTATACCCGTTATTTGAATATAGTCATCTTTATGATAATACTTATACAAAATATCTGCTATATCATCATAACCCTTTATATATAATTTTTGATTTGATAATTCTCTTGTACTATTTTTAAAATCTATTTCAATGTAAAATTCTACTTGCGAATTATGCCATTTGCTATTATAGAAAAAATTAAATTCTATGTCTGATATTATTCTACCATACAAACAGCATATATTTATTGTTTTGTTCATATTTCATACCTTATAATATTTGCCTTGTCGCTCATACCCGCTCCAAGGCAAACTACTATTTATATTTATTTACACCTTTAAATTTATGCCTATATCCTTAACATATCTTCATTATCCTCAGTGTCCAGATTGTCAGCATGACTACTTCACATAAAGCACGGCTCGGAAACCAACATGGAAGTCGGCACGAGAAACGTTATTGCTACCATAGCGGTAAGAAACGGGATTGCTACTACCACCATAACCGAAGCTACCACCACGAAGGACAGCGAACGTTTTGGTGCTGTTTGTCCAGCTACTTTCGGCTAAAGTGTCTCTTCCTCCTACTTCTGATGTCCATTCCCACATATTTCCTGCTATATCATATATATTTTTTACTTTTGTGCTTTCTGCTGTTCCTGTTGTTAATTCATAGCTTAGTCTATATGTGTAATTTGCTTTGTCTGTTAATGAATACCCTGCCTCTGTAAGCAATGTATCTAACAATGCCATATCTGCTGTTGAACTTTCTGATAATGTTCTTGCTGCTAAGGTTACTGCATTTGACTCGCTTCTATAGTATATATTATTATATACCCAGCTTGTAGCACCTCCACTTTTTGCTGTTCTATATAATGAATATTTATAGGTTATTCCACTTGCTGTTGCTGTTCCATTTAAGTAATTTCCATATGGGCTACTATCTATTACACTACTTACTGCATTTGATATATAATTCACTGTTGTATCCCATGCATATCCATCTATTAATCTTGCTCTTACTGAACTTGTACTTAACCTATCACATGCTGTTGATGCATCATATTGTGTTATATGGTTCCATGCTGAATATCCATATTTACTTGATGGCACCTTACTAGTTCCTATTGGTTTACTATTTGTATATCTTGTTGTATTTGCTGTTACTGGCTCCCATCCTGCTTCATATCTTCCTATATAAAAGCCTCCATATTTTGCTACACTGGTTGTATTTGTGCTCATTTCATCTTCGTATGCGCTTGATGTATAATGCTTATTTTTCCATAGTGAATAATTTCTATAGTAATATGTTGGCCAATTTCCATTTCCGGTGTCTGCTAGCCAACTTGTGTCATTCGCGTTTCTTGTTGCATATGTGTGCTGTGCATATGTTATTGTGCTTCCATCTACTGGTATCCATACATATTCGTTATAATCTTGTACTCCATTTGTACTTGTTATTGCATGGTCTACTACCACTATTCCTGCATTTATTTGTTCTACTGTTATATTCTTCCACTCATTTGCTGGTATTATTGACTTTACTCTTCCACTTTGCGAGGTTGTACTTGATGTTGTATTACTTCCATTTAAGATTACTGGTGCAAAGCCTGCTGGTATTGTTATTTTTACATTACTATTTGGTTTTGGTTTTATTGTTGTATTTGTTGTTGCAAGTCCATTTGCATTTACAGACACCTGTAAGTCTACTTGCCATATTGCATATAGGGTTATGTTTTGATTCAATGTTGTTCCTACTGCATATGTTGTTCCTGTTCCATTTTCATTTGTATTCCATTCCTTAAATATATATCCACTTGGTACTATGAAGCCATTTGCTTCTACTACTGCTGGATTATCTACTGTTGGGTTCATATTTCCTGTTCCACCATTCGCATTATAGCTTATTGTATATAGTATCTCCCATACTGCATATATTGTTACATCTCTATCTGGTATTGTTATACTTGTTGTTCCTCCTGTTTTATATGTTGCTTCTGTCGCATTTTCTGTTTCTGCATATCCTATAAATCTATATCCTGTTCTTTCTGGCAATGTACTTAAATCTATATTTACTACTTGTCCATATGATACTGCTTCTGCTGTTGGCTGTGTTCCTTCTTCTCCTCCATTTACATTATATACTAATGTATGTCTATTTGCTTGCCATACTGCATACAAGGTTACATCTTCTTCTGGCATTGTAAAGCTTGTTGTTCCTTCTGATGTATATGTTGGTGTAGTTGCTGATGCACTTGTTGCCCATCCTGCAAAACCATATCCTTCTCTTGTTGGTACTGTACTTAAATTTACTTCTACTGTTGTTCCGCTTCTCTTTGTTTTACTTGCTGGTACATCTCCTGTTCCGCCATTTGCATTATAGCTTACTTGTTTTCTTATTATATTATTATTCTTTCCTAATACTTCTCCTACTTCTAATGTTCCATTCTTATTTATTAATTCTATTAAATTATCGTCTTCGTCTAAATAGAAATATTCTTCATTTTCTTCATATATTAAACCGCCTCCTACTTCTATTCCATCTTCAAAATTTTTAACATAATCTGCCATTGTATATCCCGAATTATTTTTTATGGCTAATTCCACAATCGCAAGTGATGCCTTCTCTCTCATTGCTTCTCTATTGTATTTATCTACTACGCTTTGTGTTTGTGTTATTATCCCATTTGCTCCTACTAGTGTGTTTAGGGCTACCCCTGCTAGAATTAATAATACTATTATTGTTATTATTAATGATATTAGCGTAATTCCTGAACTTTTTCTTGTGTTTTTCATAATTTTTTACCTCTTTCTCTTTATTTAAAAAAACAACAATAAGCCTAAGATTTTTATCTTAAACTTATTGTTGTTTTAATTATATATTTAATCTTTTGGTTATTCTTAATAAATCGCTCGTATATATATATATATATATACTGCCGCAAGGCTTACAGCTATTGTTTCACT
>JAFUGK010000013.1 GCA_017469445.1 Clostridia bacterium | reverse complement strand
TGAGTGTGCTAAGAAAAAGCATACGAAGAATTTCTGGTGACGATAACTAAGAGGAAACACCTGTACCCATGCCGAACACAGCAGTTAAGCTCTTATGTGCCGAAGATACTTGCGGGTTGCCCTGCTGGGAAAATAGGTTGTTGCCAGGTTTTTATTTTTAAAATATAAGACACATGTAGTGCATTTGCACATAAATCTGATTACAGAGATATTTTAATGTAAATTTTCAATAATTAGATTTATATGCAAACGTTTACATGTGCTTTTTATTTCACGAAAGGAGAAAGAAATGCCAAAAACAAAAGTACAAGGATTTATTTATGCTTTTTTAACAGTTTTTATAACAGTTCATGCATTTGTTTTTTACAATACATATGTTGTAGAAGGAGATCAGATGCTTGCAGCAACTGGTGAAACTAGTGTTTTAGCAGCGCTAAATACACAAGGTGGAATTTACATGTTTGGTCATATGATGCCTATTTGGTCTGTTATATTGGTAGAAATATGCTTTGCACTAACTGCAGAACTTTTAATAGGAAACCCTATGTCGTTAAAAATTGCATTTAAAAAATTTAATCCGGAAGAAAACTTAACATTATTTCAAACAACAATAGTTTTTGCAACGGTAGCTATAATGTGCCCCATCATGAGCTTTATTGCATCTATAATTTATTATCCATATTTTAATGGTTTTAATGTAATAACAATGATTGCAAACTGGTTTAAGCTTGTTTGCTATAACTTACCATTTGCGTTTTTTAGTCAACTATTGTTTATTCAACCATTTATGAGAAAATTATTTAAAATAGTATTTGGAAGAAACAAAGAAGCTAATACATCAGAAAAATTTGAAAATGCATTAGCACAAGAATAAGAGCTATTTTGCCCCTTGTTTGCTGTTAAGAATATTTTCATCAATTTGAAATACAATATTGACATATTGTAAATAGTGTGTTAATATTATTATAAGAATTTATTAAGTGATGCATAATAGTATGTAAAAAAGACTAGGAGTCCAAGTCCTAGTCTTTTCTTTTGCTAATTATTATGTTCTTTTACAATCATGTAAACGATGCATAATGCTAGCATTTTTACTAAGTAACGCATAAAAGTATGTACCTCCTTTCTACCACTCAGAAAGTTGGCAATAAAACAATATCATAAGCAATGAAAAATGTCAATATGCCAATATTAAAAATATAATTGCTCTTGTAAAAAAGTTATGATATATTATTTAAAGTAAAACATGAAAAGAAAAAGGAGCAAAAAATGGGAGATATAAATGTATTTGTAGGACCAATGAAAAGTGGAAAAAGTCAAAGAATGTTTAATGAATTGCATAGACAAGAAATTGCGGGAAAGGATATTCTAATATTTAAGCCACAGCTAGATAATAGAGCAGGAAATGATTATGTTGCAACAAGAGCAGGAGAGAAAATAAAAGCTATTTCAATTAATAATATTGAAGATTTAGAAGAGTATAATGCAGATGTTTATTTTATAGATGAATTCCAATTCTTAAATGGAAATGTTGGGGTTATAGAAAAACTAGCTCAAAATGGAAAGAAATTCTTTATATCAGGCTTAAATTTAACTTCTGAGAAAAAGCCTTTTGGTAAAATGGGAGATTTAATGTGTTTTGCTGATAATGTACAGCTACTAACATCAGTTTGTGAAATTTGTAAATCTGATAATGCAATTTTTTCATATTATAAGGGACAAAAGAATACAGATATACAAGTGGGAGATAGTGAGTATATTCCTGTTTGCAGGAATTGTTATAATAAATTGAAAGGTAATTCATAAATAAAATAATTGCCTCAATATATGTAAAATATTTTTTCCTTTAAAAGCACTCCATAGCAGGGTAATAGCTGACCAGACGAGGACCCTACCGAAGAAGAAAATTCAAAGCCTGGCAGCGCTTCGCGGGTCTTCGGGAACTGTCGGCTTTATAAATCAAAAAATGTTTTACATATATTGAGGCATTGAATAAATATACAATGATAGGAGGAATTAAAAATGTCTAAAGTTGAATGGAAACCAGGTACTTTTATTTATCCAATTCCAGCGGTAATGGTAACTTCTGGAACCATGGAAAAGTCAAATATAATGACAGTGGCATGGACAGGAATATTAAATACAAATCCAGCAATTGTGTATATATCTGTAAGACCAGAAAGATATTCATATAATTTAATAAAGGAAAATGGAGAGTTTATAATAAATTTAACAACAGAGCAACTTGCTTTTGCAACAGATTGGTGTGGGGTGAGGTCTGGAAAAGATTACGATAAATTCAAAGAAATGAAGTTGACTAAAGAAAAAGCTAAACATGTGAAATGCCCTGCTATTAAGGAAAGCCCAGTTTCAATTGAGTGTAGAGTGATAGACGTTAAGGAGCTTGGAAGTCACCATACATTTGTGGCAGAGGTTTTATCAATTGATGCAGATGAAAAATATATAGATGAAAAAGGAGCTTTTGATATAAGTAAGTGCAATTTAATTGCATATGCCAATGGCGGATACTATTCGCTAAATAAAAAAATAGGTAAATTTGGATATTCGGTTGAAAAGAAGAAAAAAGGACATAAGTTTACAAAATAGGTATAAATATTGTATAATATAAGTTATGGCTTTTAAGCTACAACTTTATTAAATATTGTAAATAGAAGGTTGAGAATTTATGAAGGGAATTTTAAAAGTATTTACAAATGATGTAAAAAACATATCAAAAAGAAGTATTGCAGTAATTATAATGATAGGTCTATTAATAATACCAGGAATATATGCATGGCTTAATATAGATTCTAACTGGAACCCATATGATAATACAGGAAATTTGCCAATAGCAATAGTAAATAAAGATACAGGAGTAGTATTGTTTGACAAAGAGATAAATATGGGAAAATCTCTAGTAGAAAACTTAGAAAAGAATAAGGCAATGAAATGGATTTTTACAGATGAGGAGACTGCTAAAAAGAATGTTGATGAAAGTGTATATTATGGGGAAATAGTAATTCCAGAAGATTTTAGCAGTAGACTTTCTACTATTTTTGGAAGTGAAGAAATTAAAAAACCACAATTTGATTTTTACGTAAATCAAAAGAAAAATCCAATAGCGCCTATAATTGTAAATAAAGCAGTTGCCACAGTTCAGAGTACTTTAAATCAGACATTTGCAAATACAATTATTTATACTATTGTAAATACTGCAGAAGATTTAGATATAGTTACAAAAAGAATAAAAACTACAGATGAATTAATAGGTAAATTAAGCGAAGCAAAAGAAAATATATCACAAATAAGGGCAATATTTAAAACATTAGCTTTAGCATCTGATTCTACTAATAAATCTTTAAAAGCAGTAAAAGATTTGCTTCCTACTGTTAGCAGTATAACTGGAATGAGTAAAACAGAAATATCTAATATAAAAAGCACAATAAAATCAGTAGGGCAAACACGTGATAATGTAAATAATAATTTATCTAAAATCTTAGAAACTATAGAATCATTAGTAAAAGAGTCAAGAGAGCTTGTAAATAACGATGATAAAGAAATAATTTCAGAAAATTTAGAAAAATTATTATCTAAGATGGAGGATATAAAAACAAAATTAGTAGCATTCCAAGAAAATATAGAAGAGATTAACCAAACAATAAATTTAACACAAATTGAAAAATTAAGAGAAAAAATAACAGAAATGATAAATAAAGTAGAAGATGTGCAAAAGTTAATTGAAAGTGGAAAAGATAAGCTAGAAAATATAGATAACATTAAGACTAAAATGCAAGAATTACAAAATAATGTAGAGGAATTAGAAAAAATTTATAGCGAAAGTGTAAAAGCAGATTTAGATAAATCTTATTCTGATGCAACAAAATCAATGACAGATATAACAGGTGTAGTATCAAACTTAGATTCATCACTTGGAAAAACCAATTCTGCATTAGGAAGTATGATGTCTGCATTAAATAATACAAAAGAATTAACAGATAATGTAGACATTGTTTTACTAGGGTTACAAGCTGATATAGATAGAATTATAAACACACTAAATGAAGGTAAAACAGGGGACATATATGAAAAAATTGCTAGCTTACTAGAAAATACGCCAAAGCAGGTTGCAGACTTTTTAACATCACCTGTTGAAACAAATGAAATAGATGTATATGAAATTAATAGTTATGGATCCAAAATGGCACCGTTTTACACAGTTTTGGCATGTTGGGTAGGGTGTACATTATTAGTATCAATATTAAAAACAGACTTAAAAGAAAGTGAAGAAGCAAAGAATTTAAAGAATTATCAAAAATTCTTTGGAAGATTTATGATTTTTGGAATAGTTGCAGCATTACAGGGGTTAATAATAGGAATTGGTGATATAATACTAAAAATACAAGTAGTTAATTATCCATTATTTTTGTTAACAGCTATGCTAACAAGTGTAGTATTTATGCTATTTGTTTATTCATTAACAATATCATTTGGAAATGTGGGAAAAGCAATATCTATAGTGGTAATGGTGCTACAAGTAGCAGGCTCTGGAGGAACTTTCCCAATAGAGTTATTGCCTAGATTTTTCCAAGTAATACAACCGTTTATGCCTTTCTATCCAGCCATGAGCGCCTTTAGAGAGACTATAGGTGGATTTTATGGAAATACATATATTATGAGCATCCTAGGACTATTGTCTCATACAATAATACCATTATTATTAGGGCTAGTATTTAGAAGGAATATAATACATTTGAAGCAAAAAGTTAATGAAGAGTTAGAAAAAACAGAAATAATACTGTAAAATCAAAGAAAACCATTGACATTATGCTGAAAAAATGATAAACTATTTAAGCATGTATTTTAAGGAACATGCAAATCACATCGTAAAATAAAAATAAAAAATGCTTCACAAAACTAAAACGGAGGTGTAGTTAAATGGCAGCAAAAGGAGCTAGAGAACCAATAACACTAGAATGTACAGAATGTAAAAGAAGAAATTATATGACAGAAAAGAATAAAAGAAATAATACAGAAAGATTGGAAGTTGTAAAGTATTGCAAATTCTGTAAAAAACGTACAACACACAAAGAAACAAAATAACCTTTTAGGAGGAAAAGTAAATGGCAGATGAAACAAACAAAAAAAAGAAACATTTCTTTAAAGATATGAAAACAGAATTAAAGAAAGTTACTTGGCTAACACCAAAACAATTAGTAAACAATACAACAGCAGTAATAGTAATGGTAATAATTGTTGCTGCATTAGTTTTTGTCCTTGATTTTACATTCGAAAATATTAACAAATACGGAGTAGAAGGATTAAAAACAGTAGTTCAAAGAGATGTTACAAATACTGTAGAAAATACTGCTCAAAATGAAGAAGAACAAACAGAAGGCGAAGATGCAACTACTGAAAATGAAGAACAAGAAGAAGGAGCAGAAGTAACAGAAAATAGTTCAAGCGAAGAACAAGAATAATGTATAATAAGGAGGCTTAAACATGTCTCAAGAAGAAAAATTAGAACCAAAATGGTATGTGGTTCATACTTATTCTGGATATGAGAACAAAGTAAAAACAGATTTAGAGAAAACAGTAAAAAACAGAGAACTAGAAGATTATTTCTTTGATATAGTTGTTCCAATGGAAGAACAAATAGAAATAAAGAATGGAAAAACTAAAACAAATATTAAAAAAGTATTTCCTGGTTATGTACTAATCAAAATGATAATAACAGAGCAATCTTGGTATATTGTTAGAAATACCAGAGGTGTAACAGGATTTGTGGGATCAGAAACAGATCCAATACCATTAACACCAGAAGAAATAAGAAGTATGGGATTTGAAGATGTACCTGTTACAATAGATTATGATACAGGAGATAATGTAAAAGTATTAAATGGGCCTTTAGAAGGTTTCATAGGAGTTGTACAAGAAATTAATAAAGAAAAAGGAAAAGTTAAAGTATTAGTTTCTATGTTTGGAAGAGAAACACCTGTAGAGGTAGAATTCTCACAAGTCCAAAAAGTATAGAAAAAATTTAGGAGGTTTAAGCAAAATGGCTGAAAAAGAAATAAGTAATGTAATAAAATTACAAATTGAAGCTGGAAAAGCAACACCAGCTCCACCAGTAGGACCAGCTTTAGGTTCAAGTGGTGTTAATATAATGCAATTTGTTAAGGAATTTAATGATAGAACAGCAAATCAACCAGGAATGATAATTCCAGTTGTTATAACTGTTTACAAAGATAAATCATTTGAATTTATAACAAAAGTACCACCAGTGGCAGTTTTAATAAAGAAAGCAATAAAAATACAAAAAGGTTCAGGAAAGCCAAATAAAGAAAAAGTAGCAACAATAACAACTGAACAAGTAAAACAAATAGCTGAAACAAAGATGGCAGATTTAAATGCTGCATCTGTAGAAGCTGCAATGAGTATGGTTAAAGGTACTGCTCGTTCAATGGGCGTAGTAGTACAAGAGTAAAGGTAATAAAAGGGAGAATATTTCGAAAGCTGACATCAGTAATTCACAAGAATGGGGACATTTCTTAACACAAAAGAAGTGCCCCAAGGTAAAGAAGTGTCCCCTTACATTATAATAAATTGGGAGAACAAAATAATTTGTTCGTTTATACCAAAGGAGGTTAAAGAAAAATGGCAAGAGGAAAAAGATATGCAGAAGCTTCAAAGCTTGTTGATAGAACAAAAACTTATGAAGCAAAAGAGGCATTAGAAATTATAGAGAAAATGCCTAAAACAAAATTTGATGAAACTGTAGAATTACATGTTAGATTAGGTGTAGATTCAAAACATGCTGATCAACAAGTAAGAGGAACAGTAGTTTTACCACATGGAACAGGTAAAACAAAGAAAGTATTAGTATTTGCTAAAGGCGATAAAGCTAAAGAGGCTGAAACAGCTGGAGCAGACTATGTAGGAGCAGAAGAATTAGTTCCAAAAATAGAAAAAGAAAATTGGTTTGACTATGATGTAATAGTTGCTACACCTGATATGATGGGTGTAATTGGTAGATTAGGAAAAGTTTTAGGACCTAAAGGATTAATGCCAAACCCAAAAGCTGGAACAGTAACAATGGATGTTACTAAAGCAGTACAAGAAATTAAAGCAGGTAAAGTAGAATACAGATTAGACAAAAACAATATAATACACTTATCATTTGGAAAAGTATCTTTTGGAGTAGAAAAATTATTAGAAAACTATGAAAGAATTATAGAAGCAATAATTAAGGCAAAACCAGCTGCTGCAAAAGGACAATACATTAAGAGTGTATCATTCTCAACAACAATGGGACCTGGACTATATGTAAATCAAAAATAATTAAATACAAAGCCAAAGACAGTAGGCAAAAAATAAGCCCTACCGAGGTTACGAAATAAGAAAAACTCTTTTTCACATGCCTCGAAGTAGGTGTGTAAAAAAGAGTTTTTCGTATTTTGTAATTATTCACTATTAATTATTAATTATTCACTAAATTCTAAGATATAGAATTTTAATGAATAGTGAATAATGAATAGTGAAAAATGAATAATAGATAAAAAGGAGAATACTTTGAAACCTGACATCATTAGTTCATGAGGATGGGGACATTTCTTAACACTATAGAAATGTCCCAAGGGAAAGAAGTGTCCCCTTACAATATATATTGTTTTTATCTGGGGAGGTGAAAAAGAGTGGCAAGCGAAAAAGTATTAGCACAAAAACAAGAAGAAGTTTCTAAATTAGCAGAAAAAATAAAATCAGCTAAATTAGTATTACTTACAGATTACAGAGGAATAACAGTTACAGATGTAACAAACTTAAGAGCAGACTTAAGAAAAACAAGTTCAGAATATACTGTTATAAAAAATAACATAACAAGAAGAGCTCTTGTTGAAGCTGGAATAGAAGGATTAGATGAGCAACTAATAGGACCAACAGCAGTTATATTAAATACAGAAGACTATTTACCAGCAATAAAGGTTGTATATAAATTTATAAAAGCAAATGATTTTTATAAAATAAAAGGTGGAATTATAGATGGAAAACTAGTATCTGTCGAAGAAATAATGACACTAGCAAAACTTCCATCAAGAGAAGAATTACTATCAAAACTTGCAGGTGGATTACTTGGAACTATTGCAAAACTTGCAGTTGGTTTAGAGCAGGTTCGTCTACAAAAGGAACAAGCTTAGAAATCAATGAAAAACTTCGTACTTCGTCGTTGAACATCATTAAAAAATTCCTCGATGTACACTCGTACACCTCCGGATTTTTTAATTCGTTCACCTAGAATTACTCGTTTTTGCTTGATTTCATAAAATAAAAATATTAAAAGGGAGAACATTTGAAAGATGTGTCCCCTTACAAATAAAAGAAAAGGAGAATAAAAAAATGTCAGAGAAAATTGAAAAATTATTAGAAGAAATCGATAGCTTAACAGTTATTGAATTATCAGAATTAGTAAAAGGAATAGAAGAAAAATATGGAGTATCAGCAGTAGCAGCAGCTGCACCAGCAGCTGGAGGAGCTGCAGCAGCAGGAGCTGAAGAAGAAAAATCTTCATTCAATGTAGTATTAAAGGAAGCAGGAGCTAACAAAATAGCTGTAATCAAAGTTGTAAGAGATGCAACAGGATTAGGATTAAAAGAAGCTAAAGAATTAGTAGATGGAGCTCCAAAAACAATAAAAGAAAACGTAGAAAAAGCAGAAGCAGAAGAATTAAAAACAAAATTCACAGATGCTGGAGCAGTTGTAGAATTACAATAATTGAATATAATTTATTTAAATCCACTAGAAATTTAAATATTTCTGGTGGATTTTTTATGTCCTAAAAACCTAGTTTTCCCTAGCAAAAATTGAAATTTCCATAGTAAATATTACAAAAATGTAATAAAAGTTTAAAAAAGCAAAGTAAAAACCTGCAAAAAGGGCTTCCGTAGAGCCAAATTTTAGATACTTTGTAATATGGAAAATAGCGGTATTGCACTTATTTTAGTAGATGCTAAAATAATAACTAGTATTATTATATAAAGTAGGGAAAATATGAAAAGAGAAAAGAAACTAAGATTAAATTTAATATTACAAAAAGTTTTAGGAATAGCTATAATTATAAATTTACTAATGCCAAATTTTATGCCATTGATTTCTATTGCAATTGATGATGAAGAGAAAAGCGAGGAGATTATAGTCGATACTCGAATAAGTAAGCATATACCATATGAGTATGGGGACGAAAAAGGAGTAGTGCTACAGCAACAAGTAAACTCAAAACGAGAAAAGTCAGAAGAGAATGAAGAGGTAATTGTAAGAGGAATTAGGACAGAGGTAGATGTAATAGAGTATGATGGTATAGAACCAGAAAAAATAGAAGTAACAAGCATAAACAGTGTTGATTATGAATGGGATAAGCAAAACAAAAAGGTAATAGTTAATTCTGCAGAAAATTTCTATGTTACATACTACTATGGAGAAAATGCATATGAAGCACATGCAAGCAAATTAACAGCAGAAGAAGAGATAAGTATAGAAATGGGTGTTAGCAGTACTTATACAGTGGTTAAGGATAATCAAGAAAAAACAGTTCAGGGAGAAGCAGAAAATACTATAACAGTAATAGGGCCACTAAATTATTTGGTTTCAGCAAGTGAAGAGTTTTTAGGAGAAAGTATTTCAAAGGGAAAATTATATGCAAATCAAATAAATCAAGAAGGTATATATAGTATAAATATAAACACAAAAACCGAGATAAATATAGCTAAGCTTGATTCTATAGGGAGAATAGAAATATATGATAATGAAATATATTATTCTGGAGGCAATGCACTAGATTTTGAAGGCGCACAGATAAATCAGATGCATGTGAATACAAACGATAAAACAATAAAAACGGTGTTTTCAAAAGATAATTTAAACAGATTATTTGGTGATAGTTATACAATAATGATAAACGATGGGGAAAGAAATCTGTCAAGCGATTATTATACAATCTTAGAAACAATAACAGAGAGTACACCGGCAGATAATGATGGAAACATAGTAATACAATATGCTAATCCAGTATCTGACTGGTGGATAGCAATACCAACACCAGTAAAAAGCGGAATTCTATATATGGAAAATCAAAAGGAAATAGTATGTGACAATGAATTAACAAGAGATCAAATAGAGGAGTTTGATTCAATAAATTCAAATAGACAAATAAAATTGCTAATGGCTGATAATTCTGATAATGATATATTTGCACAGACTAGTGAAGAACTAGAAGAAAGTAGGACACAGGTAAGTGGAACAATAAGCGAAAGAATGCTAAATGCGATATTAGATAATGAAGGGGTAGAAATAAGGCTAGATTTAAATAACAGCAAAGAACAGAGCGATTTATGGAAAAATGGTATGATATTAATAGAA
Organism: Clostridia bacterium; assembly: GCA_017469445.1. Lineage (GTDB taxonomy): Bacteria > Bacillota > Clostridia > TANB77 > CAG-508 > UMGS1864. Next base: position 18,729 of record JAFUGK010000013.1, on the reverse strand, counting down.
ATGCCAGAAGAGATTGAAAACGTTGAAATAACAAACTTACAACTGTTGTACCAAGACACAATATCTGAAGTTGGGGCAAATTTAATAGAATATAATAATCATAAAGCAATTCTTATTAATTTAGTTGGGGAACAAAAACATTTTATATCTGAAACTATTGAAAACGGAACAGCAATAATAATAACATGTAATTTAAAAATAAGAGATTTAACACCAAGTAAAGAGAATAATGAGATAAAAATATATTATTACAATGAAAATGCAAAGAGTTATGAGACAGAAGCAGAAGAACCAATTACAATCGAAGAACAAGAATATGATTGCGGATATACAAATATTAAAGTGAATTATGTTGCTAATGAAATAGTGTATAATGTGCAAAAAATACATGGATACGACAATGATAAAGTATTAACTTCATCCACAGAAGAAATAAAAACAGATAAAATAGGAATTAGTGAAGAACATAAAGAGATAATGTTACAAAATATAGTATTAAATAATACAAAAAATACAATAACAGATGTAAAAATACTAGGAAAAATAGCATTTAAAGGTAATAAAGATTTAGAAAACAATGAAGAATTAGGAAGCAATATTGATACAAAACTTAAAGAATTAATTCCAATTTCAGATAAAATATTACATATATACTATTCTTCTAATCCTACACCAAGTTTAGACCTCGCAAATTGGACAGAAACACCAGAAAATTTGGAAGATATAAAGGCATATTTAATAGTGCTTGATAAGTTAGAGTTTATGGAAAAATTTGAATTTACATATAGAGTTTTATTACCAGAAAAGTTAGAACATTGTGAATATATGTATTTTACAAATGGTGTTTATTATAGTGATACTGAAGCAGCTAACAAAAAGGCGATACCTTCAAAAATAGGATTAACAACAGGGGAAGGAGCTATATTAGAGGTAACACAAAATGTATCTATAGGAGATGGAACTGCAGTAAGTGAAAATCAATTATTAAGATATGAAGTTTTTATAAATAATATAGGAGAAATAGATGCTAAAAATGTAATAGCAACAAGCGAGATACCTAATTGGAGTTCATATGTAGAAGAAAAAGTAGTACAAGCTGCAACAAGTACACATACACAGTATAATTATTATTCTTCAAATAATAGTATGCAATGGAGTATAGGCGATTTAAAAGTTGGAGAAAGCCTAAAATTAGAGTTTTATTTAGAGGCAAATAAAATACCAACAATATTAGAATATTATAGTGGAAATCCAAATTTTACAAAAGAAGAAGATAAATACTATTTAATAGAAGATGAACAAAAAACAGAAATAACGGAAATACCACCAATAGTAATAGAAAGTAAAACAATAATTACTTGTGAAAATATTGCAAAAGATGTAGTTTCAAATACAACTAAGAATCCTTTGATAAGAGCATATTTTATAATAAATGAAGAATCAAGTGTAGATAAAAATACATATATAAATGAGGGAAAACTTATAAAATATAATATTACAATTGCAAACAATACAGATTTGCCAATAAATAATGTAAAAATAAGTAAAAAATTGCCAGAAGGAGTAACATTTATAAATGCAAAATTATTAGATAGAGATGAAAAGGTAGAATACAATGTAGAAACAAGAGAGCTATCTACTATATTAAGTAGTTTAGATGCAGGAGATATAACAGCTTTACAAGTTGAAGTTAAGGCTAATAAACTAGAAGAAAATGAATTTAAAAAAGAAATAAGAACAAACACAAAGGTTACAGCAGAAGAGAAAGAAGCTACATCTAGTGAGGTAGTAAATTATATAATAAAACCAAAAGTTATTACTAAAGTAAGCTATGATGTTGAACAAAGAAACATATATGAGGAAGATTATATAAATATAGTAATAACGGTAAAAAATGAAGAAGAACAAGCAATAGGAAATTTAAAAATATCACAAGTAATAAATGACAATTTTAAATTTGTAAATGGAACAATGGAAATAGGAAATCTAAAAACCAATATAACTTATGATGGGCAAGGTGCAATATATGCAACAACAAATCTTAAAAAAGATGAAACAGTTAAGGTAAGTTTGAAAATAAAGGCAGCAAATTTAAAAATAGGAATAGATGAAAAAGAAGCAGAAACTGTAACTTTAATAGAAGCTGAAAATTTAAATAAGGAAGAAATATCAAAAAAAATATATAGAGTAGAAAAATTAGCAGAACATAAATTAGAAGAACTAAAGAATAATGACGAAATAGACTATGTAGATGAAAGTGGTAATATACTATATAAAATACAAGGACAAGTATGGTTAGATGAAGATAGAAATGATGAAAGAACATTTAGTGATAAGGCAATTGCAAATATACAAGTATATTTATTAAAAGACGGAGATATAGTTGATAAAACAATAACAGATGAAAAAGGATTATATGAATTTAGAAAACTAAGTAAAGGAAAATATTTAGTAGTATTTGATTATGACACAGAAAATCTAGAACTTACAACTTATCAAAAAGAAGGAGTAGCAACAGACAATAATTCGGATGTAATATCTTCAATAGTAAATATAGATGGAACTAAAGCAGAAAGAGCCATAACAAACGAAATAAATGTTGAAAACAGAAATATTTATAATATTGATATGGGCTTAGTAAGAAAGCCAGAATTTGACCTAAATATTTCCACAGGTATAAGCAAAATAGTACTAACAACAAAAGCAGGAATAAAAACTTATGAATATGATAATGCAAAACTAGCTAAATTAGAGATTAAGGCAAAAGAATTAAATGGAGCAATAGCATTAATTGAATATTCAATAAAGATAAAAAATGTAGGGGACATTTCAGGAACTGCAAGTCAGATAATAAGTTATAAAAATGAAATGTTAACATTTAACTCTGAAACAAATCCTAATTGGTATATTGCATCAGATGGAAACTATTATACAAATGAATTAGAAAATACAGTAATAAATCCAGGTGAGGAAAAAGAAATAAAATTAATACTTGTAAAGAATATTAATGAAAATAAGATTGGTACAATAGAAAATGAAATTGCAATAAGTAAAATATACAACAGTAAAGGATTAGAAGAAAAAGACAAAAATAACAATAATTCAAAAGCAGAATGCTTAATATTGGTAGCAACTGGATTTGATAATGTATACACAAAAATAATGATTATAGCAGTATTAATGGTGTTAAATATTACAGGAGTTATAATATTAAAGAAAACTAGAGGAAAGGAGGTAAAAAAGATATATAAATGATTAGGAAAAAATTATTACCAATATTTTTAATAACATTAAGTTTGTTAACAATAAAATCAAATTCAAGAGATATAGAAATAATGAATAATACATTAACAGAACAAGACCCAATGTACAGAGTTTATTTAGAAAGAAGTTTAGGAGCAGAAAGTGGAGAATCTCCAATAAACATAGACTATTTAGTAATTGGGGATTTGGTAGAACACAGACATATATATGAAAGAAAATATGATAATACATATCATTGGGAGCAATGTTATTGTGGAAATATAATAAATAAAGTAAAACATACAATAGCAAGAAGAGGCGGAATAGATGGAGAAGGAACAAATACTTGTAGTGCAAGAAAATATCCACCAGTACAAGAGTACTGCACGGATGGATGTGGCTATTATAAAAACATAGCATATTTAAAACATACACCTAAATATACACCACAGAGTGCATACAGGCAACATATAGTTACATGTAGAGTTGAAGGATATCATTATACAAATAAAGAAACATATGAAGGAAAAACATATACAAGTGATTTATGTTTTACATATAAAAATGGAAAAAAGGTATATATAGGTTGTGGAGCAGATGGGAAATCAACTGGATTAGGTACTTGTGCTGAATGTGGGCTGGTATATACAGAAAGCATGCTAAATGGACATTCATATGGACATCCTAATGGAAAGATAGGATATACGTATTGTCATGCTTGTGATACTCTTTTGGCATATGTTATAGGTACACCAACTATACAAAAAGTAAATTATAATACTTTAAGAGTAACAACAAGAGTTAAAGCTGCAAGTGGTGTAACATTGCTTCCAGAGGATAATTTTAGATATACAACATGGAGTGGAATTGCTATCTCTCCAACATGTACTAATAAAAGTATAGTAAGAAATCCTGATGGAAGTATTACACTTATTGGGGATGTGACAGTTGACCCGAGAAATCCTGTTAATAATTATAGTTTAATATTACAGATACATTATAGAGATACTAAAAGCAAAAGCAATAAATGGCTTACTATATATCCAAAGTCAGTAACTAAAGGAGAAATATCAGGGATAAGCACAGGAGCATCAATACTTGCACCAGATTATTATGCACCAACAATTAATAGTATTTCAGTAAGTGGTAATGGTACTGCAGGCAAAATGAGTAATAAGGCTATAATAAATATAAATTGTACAGAAGCTTGGGATAGTAGTGCAAACTATGTTTATGTAAGACTATTAGATTCAAACAAAAAGGCATATACAGGTTGGAAATTAATGGTTAAAAACGGAACTAATTTTTCCACACAGTATGACTTTGTAGGAGAGGTAAAGGCACCACAAACGTTCTATGTTGAAGTTAAAGATTCATGTGAAAATGTGTCACAAAGAGCAGTAACAATACAATATGTAGATTCAAGACCACCAAAATTATTATCAGGAACAAAAGTAGTATACAATAGCGAGTGGAGCCAAACAAAAGATATAACAATAATAGCAACAGATTATGGAGTAGAAGGCGTGCAAATGGCTTTTAATGAATATACAGATGCAAAATTAAAGCTTTCTACGAGAATAAGTGCAAATACATGGAAACAAGTTTATACAGTTACAGGAGATATTTATGAAGATGTTAAAGCAAGAGTATATGCACGTGATGCAGCAGGAAATAGAGATACTGTTGCAACTGTAACAATAGGAAAACTAGATATAACACCACCAACTGTAGAGAGAATTGTAAGAACAAAAATAGATGAAAATTATAATCAAATAACAATATATGCAAATGATTATAGCCAAAAAAGAAAAAAAGAGGGCTCAGGTGTATATAAATATGCTATAGCATATAATACTACAATGCCAACAGAGGAAAGTGCATGGCAAACATCTAAAACATTTAAAATAAAAGCAAATACAAAATATTGGGTATGGGTAAAAGATTTAGCAGGAAATATAACATTCTATATACCAGAAGAAATATACTTAGAAAAAGAATATAAAGAAATAGATAAAGACCAAGTAGATAGTAGAGGATTAGTTTCAGAAACAGGAAAAGGATGGAACTATGTAATTTTAAAATGGAATATATTTAATAATGATGTATGGGTTCCAACAGATGGCTATACTTTTAGATTAATGCAAAAATCTGATGAAATAGCAGAATGGAGACAAGTATCTACAAATTATAACAAACAAGTAAAAGTATTAAATATTTATCCAGTGGGACTTACAGGAAGTTATGTAGAAACAAATACAGAAATAACATTTAAATCTGAAGTGGATGGAAAAACATATACATTACCAAAATCTGCATCATTAAAGAAATGGATGGAAGAAGCAAATAGTGAGCAACCTAAAGGATATGGACAAGGACTAATTAGTGTAGATGTAGTAAGTATTGATGAATATAACAATGATCCAGATAAATATTTAAAAGACTCAAATGGAAAATACCAATATGACGTAATAATGTTTGGTACATGGGATTGTAATGGAAAACGTGATTTAAATCAGAAATCTGTAGATGCTACACGAGCATTTATAAATACAGGAAGAGGTGTACTATATGGACATGATGTTATTACAAATCATGATGATAATAGCAAAGGAGATTTAAGTTGTAACCACATATATTTTAATCAATTACAAGACACTGCAAATACAAAAGTACAAAACAAAACAGGTGAAATGGCATGGATAGGAAGTAGAACAGTTAGAGTAGTAAAAAAGGGATATTTAACAAAATATCCATATGATATAGAAGAAAGAAATTTAACAATACCATATTCACATACAACAGGTGAATTTGCATATGGAGATATTTGGCTAAGATATGTACCTCCATTTGGAGCAGCAGGACCAGAGCAAGGAGAAAATGCAAATAACAATTATTTTATAACAGCATGGAATAACTGTGCAGTAACAAGAACAGGACATAGTAATTGTGCTGCGACACCAGATGAACAAAAAATATTAGCAAATGTATTATGGTATTTAGGTCAAGTAACAGAAGACACAGAGGTACATGTACGTACTGCAGAAGATTTAAAAGGACCAGATAAACCACTTGTTAGTATATCTGCAGATGAGAACCAAACTAAATTTAATATAGGAGTAAGAGTTGAAGATAGAGGTAGTTTATATGAATTCCAGATAAAAGGTACAACATCATATCATGTAAAGTATTCTAATACAGTAACACAAGAAGTAAAAGTAGGTGTTAAAGGATTTTCATGGATAATAACAGATAATCAAACTTTAACAACAGAACAACAGGAAAGATTAAAAGAAATAAAAGATTTACCAGAAGAAATTGATTATAAAACAAATGCTAATAAATGGTTGCATATAAGAGGTATAGACTGGGAAGGAAATTTAGGAGAAATCGCAACAGTGCAAATAGTAGAAGGTGAATTAATACCAAGAGAAGAATTAAAAGAAAAACTATTTTGTATAGAATATGGCACATTAATTCCAGCTATAGATGATGGTACAGAAGTAGATGCAACAGTCAAATTAGAGAGCAGAGATGGAACATACAGAGATTACTTAACAGTAAAAACACCATCACTAAATGATATAATTGGAAGGAGATTTGTAAGCCCTGTAATAACAGCAGATGGAAAAGTAGACCAAAGATATAGAGATGCAATAAGCTATTCGATAGGAAGATATATTGTAAATATCGAAGAAACAATGAAAAATGGCATAGCAACCAATAAAGAAGCCTATATATTACAATATTGGGAGGAAAATACAGATAGTGAATCATATGTACAATCTGCACTATACTCAACAGAAATTGCATTGAAAAATAATTCGAATTATAATTGGCCACAATCAGATAAAACAAGAGCATTAGTAGCCGAAGCTGAAAACTATGATGCATATAGAAGAGCATGGTATGAACCAAGAAAAATATCACATGAAGAAAAAATATATATTTCAGAAGACTATAATTCATATTTTGTAGGTCCGTTCGAATTAGATTATTTACCAGAAGCGGTGCAAATAACTATTGGACAAGAAAAAAGAGAACCTGTATATTTCTTCAAAATAATTGGTGCAAGAATTTATGATACTAATGGAAAAGTAATTGGTCAAAAAGATGAAAATGGTAACAATACAGGTTTATTAAATTGGGAATTTGAATATATAACTAAAGGAGATAAAAGAGAAAGTGAATTATTTAGTTATGAAAATTATAAATTCCCAGTAAATGAAGAAGAATTCTATATAAAAATAAATAATTTGCCAAAAGATGTAATAGGTATAAGCAAAATAGAATATGAATATGAAAAATTAACAGCAACTGCAAAATATGAACTATTACAAGGAACATATAATAAAGTAAAATGGTCAGCAAACGAAATAAGTGATAGACAATCAGAAAAAGCAGCATTATGGTGTGAGGGTGGAAATAAATGTACACATGAGCCACATCACGACAGAGCAACACTAATAGGTGGATATGTATATTTGAAAAGTACAAAGTTTGCCCAAGCAGGAGTAAATTCACAAAAACTACTAAGATTATTGGAAAACAAAAAAGTATATGAACAATATATACAAACTATTTATCCAAATAAAAATCAAGGTGAAAACAGCAAGTGGAAATTAACCGAGGATATAAATGGAAGTATTTGGAATGATGGAATAGAAGATAAAAACAATGGATTAAAAGATGAAAATGAAAAAGTAGTGGATAATGTAAAAATAACAACATATAGAGTAGATAAAAATGGAAACAGAATAGGTGAAAAATACGAAACAAGAACAAACTCTGGTGGAATTTATTCATATAAAGACATGTTAGCAGGATTATATGATGTAGAATTTGAATATGATGGACAAACATATAAGACAACTAAGTTATTAGTAAGTGGTAGTGTTGAAGATTATAAAAAATACTATAGCGGTACAAAATATATTTATGATTCTATAGCTAACGAAACTAGAGATGAAAGACAGGAATTAAATAATAGATATGAGGAAATATATGCAGATTCAAAATCTAGAGATGGAAGTGGAAATGTAACACATGATTTGCAATATAGAGATAATGGAAATGGTACTTCTACAATAATAACTAGTGATGATAATATAGTAAAAGATCAATATACCTTGCAAGCACGTACATCAACAAATGGAATATATTATCCAATAGTAGAGAAAAAGAAAATAGGAAATACTACAGCAATAGAAGTTGTAGATATATATAATGCAAATCTAGGACTAGCAGAAAGAATTAAAACAGATGAAAATTTAGGATTAGATGTGTATAAAACAATATTCGGAATAAAAGGACTAAAGCAGGAGTATATCTATTCTGGAAAAGATTTAAGAAATAAAGACTCAAATAAAAATGTGGAGAAGTATAATCAAAAACTAAGCCAAGCTGATTATGAATGGAGATGGGGTACTGAGTTAGAAGAAGTTTGGGATAGCGGAGAAGAATGTGAATTAAAATCATATATAGATTATATGATAGTAATAAGAAATAGCGGAGAAAAAGATTTTGTAAGAATATCAGAATTAGCAGATTACTACAGCAATAATCTTTCATATTCAAACAGTGGCTATAGGGATGTACCAATAAGTTCATATGCATATTTAAAATGGGATAAGATAGAAGAAAGCAAAAGTCAAGTAATAGAAAAAATTAATAAAATAACATGGAATACAAAATCTAAATATGGATACAAAAATCCTAATATGGAAGATTATAATGACTTATATACAACAGATTTGGAAACATTTGAATTACAAAAAGGACAATTTATAGAAGTACATATAATATTTGAAGTAAACCAAAAATTAGGAGAAGACTTGAATGGCTTAGACATAGAAAAAGAATTTGAGAATTTTTCTGAAATAATGGGATACAAAACATATTATATAGCAGATAGAAGTGTAGCAGGATTAATAGATATAGATTCTAGACCAGGAAATATGATACCAAGTCTAATTAATAAAGAGGATGATGAAGATAAAGCACCAAACATCATATATGAATTAGAAGAAATAGATGAATATAACCCAAATGGAAGTTCAGAGAATGATGGAAATGGTACTGATAGTGGAAATGATGGAAATAATGGAACAGGTAACGGAGATAATTCTAAAAAAAGTAAAAATTATGGAAATGTTCTAGAAGGAAATGTATGGGAGGACTTAAGATTTGGTGCTAACACAAAGGTTAAATCTAACAATCAAAGAGTTGCAGACGGATTAATGCAAGCAGAAGAACCAAAAGTAAATTATGTAAAAGTAGAATTAGTGGAGATGTTTACAAAGAAAGATGGAGGACAATTAGAAATAATACGTCAAACAGCAAGAACAAATTCTATATATTCTATAAACAAAGCAAAAATAGAAGATGGTGGATATTGTTTTGCAAATTTATCTGCAGGTAAATATAAAATAAAATTTACATTTGGAGATTATGAGCAAATTGAAAAAGAAATAAAATATAATGGGCAAGACTTCCAAGCTAAATATACACCAGACTTATATGGAAGTGAATTTGCTGATGACTTTAGCAATGTGGAAATAATGTTAACAATAGATGTATCTAGAAGTATGACAGGAAGACCATTGGAACAAGAAAAAGAAGCATTAACTAAACTTATAAATGAATTAACAGATAAGCTACCAGGAATAAATATTGGACTTGTAAAATTTAGTACTTCATCTGCTGTTGTTGTACCATCAACTAATAAAAAGGAAAATATAATAAACAATATAAATAATTTAGATATTGAGGCAAATACAAATATCACATCAGGAATAAGAACATCACTTGAGCAATATCTAAAAGACGATAAAATAAAAAATAGAGTTATGGTATTAATAACAGATGGACAAGAAACAGTAACAAGCACAGAAACTGTTAGACGTGCAATAGAGACAGTTGTAGATAAAGAAGATATAAAATTAGTAACATTGCTTACAATGGAAAGTGAGGATATTTTTGGAACAGAAGAATATCCAACAAGAGGAAAGATATATTTAGTAAACGAGGAGAATAACTTAGAAAATGCAATAAACGATATTAAAGAAGAAATACTAGAAGAATCTATAGTAGAAAATGATAGAAGCTTGACACATGAAATAGAAGGAAATAAAGAGAATCCTGAAAAAGGAACAAGATGGTATGATTTACTAAGATATGAAACAATAGATAGTAAAAAAGGCGAGTTATTAGCAATAGAAAATATTTCAAATATGCCAGAGCAAACAGATGAAGAAAAAGAATTAAAGACAAATAAAATGAAGACATTTGCAGATGAAACACATATGAGGGCAGAATCAGATATAAGTATATTTAAGCCAAATAGTGTAGGAAGAACAAGATTGCATCAAATGAATATGGCTTTAGAAGAAAGACCAAAAGTAGAATTAACGTTAGAGGCAGAGATAGAAAATTTAAGAATTACATTGTCAGATGGAACTATACTAATTGATGCACAGAAAGGCTTAACCAAAAATGTTAGTGGACTAGGTAAAGGCACAGATGTACCAATAAATGTATTCATGGATGAAGAAATAATGCAAGGTGCAGAAGTGAGAGTAGACTATAAAGTAAAGATTACAAATACAGGAGAAATAGATACGTTAGCTAATTACATAAAAGGAGAAAGCACAGCTACAATACCAACAATAGCAAAAGTAGCATATAACTATACAAAAAGGAATATGCTATATAGGGAAGATGATGGTAGTGATCCAATGTGGAAAGAAATAAATCTAATTGATGCTTTAAATAGTGTTAATTCAGAAGTGGGAAGTCAAATAAGAAGGGAAGAAGAGATTATTAAGATATATTCTACAGAAGAATTATCAAAACCGCTATATCCAAAAGATAGTATAGAGGCTACAAAAGATACAACATCTACAAATATTATAGCAAAAGCTGTAATGTCTAAGCTATTATCACCAGAGAGTGATGAAGATATACTAAATTATAATAGTGCAATAGAAATAGTAGAAAGACAAAATGATGCTGGAAGAAGATCATATAAATCTGTACCAGGTAACTACTTTAAGGGAACAGATAATATAGAACCAGATACGGCAATAACTCAATCTTTACTAATTACAAAGCCATTTGGAGAAAACAGAAATATAGAATATATACTTTATATAGTGGCAGGATTAAGTATAGTTGCAGTAACTACAGGAACTTTAAAGCTAAGAAACAAAAGAAAATAAGAACAATGGGGACGTTCCTTTAGTTCAGTTTTAACTGAACTAAAGGAACGTCCCCATTGTTCTTGTAGTTTTTCCGATTAATAAAAAATATAAAAAAGCATAGAATAGAGATACTAATATTTTTAGAATTTAAAGTGAAACATATTAAACATTATTGCAAATCTTTCACTCTTGCTGAAAGATTTGCTTGATAATTCACAAATCTTTCAGTATAATAGTATTAGAGGTGATATTATGATTTATAGAGAACATTATATTGCTCCTGTTAGAGAGTTTTATGAATCGGATTTAATCAAGATAATAACAGGAATCAGACGTTCTGGAAAATCTGTTATTTTAGAACAAATAAAAAAAGAAATTGAGAAAAAGACAGAAAATATAATTAGTTTGAATTTTGAAGATAAACGTGTAAGTAGCAATATTATAGATGCAAATGGACTTATTGAATATGTTGAAAAAAATAGAAAAAAAGGAAAGTGTTATTTGTTTTTTGATGAAATTCAAATGTTGGATGGATGGCAAGAAGCATGTAAGATATTAAGATTAGATAATAATTCAGTATTTATTACAGGTTCAAATTCAAAATTATTGTCTAAAGAATTTACCAAAGAATTAAGTGGAAGATATGTTTCATTTAGAGTAAGGCCTTTTGTATATAAAGAAATTTTGGAATACACAAAAGAATTAGGTAAAGAATGTACAGTTACAGATTATCTTGTTTGGGGAGGATTTCCAAAACGTTTTGAATTTAATACGGAAGAAGCTCAAATTCACTATTTAAATGACTTAGATGATACAATAGTAATAAATGATTTAATGAATAGATATAAAATAAGTAAAGAAAGTCTATTCAAAAGTTTGGTAAACTATGTACTAAGATCTAATAGTAGAATTTTTTCTGCAAAATCAATACATGACTATATTAAAGAAAAACATGAAAGCTGTTCTATAAATACAATTATGAAATATTTGAATTACCTAGAAGAAGCCTATATTATTGAAACAGTAAAGCAGTATTCCACAAGAACTAAAAGTGAACTTGCATATTATTCAAAAATATATAATGAAGATGTATCTTTTAATTCAATTAGATGTATGGATAATAGGTACGATTTAACACATAATTTAGAAAATATTGTGTACAATGAATTAATTTATATGGGATATAAAATTTCTGTATTTAATAATAATGGCAAAGAAATTGATTTTCTTGCCCAGAAAGAAAATAAAAAATATTATATTCAAGTAGCATACAGTATAGCAGATGAAAAAACATATAATAGAGAGTTTTCAGCATTTGCAAATATAGATAATTTATCACAAAAAATTATAATAACTAATGATGATATTGATTATTCAACAAGTGTAGTAAGGCATATCAAATTAAAGGATTTTTTGCTGATGGAAACTTTATAATAAATATGAGTAGTGGAGCACTAAAGCGCTCCACTTTTTGCACTGTAAAACTCCTATATTCCCTAAGTAAAATCTAATTTGCAATAGCTAATATTACAAAAATGTAATAAAAGTTTAAAAAAGTAAAGTAAAAACCTGCAAAAAGAGCTTCCGTAGAGCAAAAATTTAGATTCTTTGTAATATGGAAAATAGCGGTATTGCAATAGAAAAATAAACAATTTATATTATATATAAGAAATAATATTTATTAAACAAAGGGAGAAAGCGGAATGTTCAAATGGATTACTGCAAGCTACCAAGAAGAAAAATTTGGTAGGGAGAAATTAATATCAAAGCTAAAGCAAAAAAGTATGCTACTAACAGCTACTTTTCTGTTAGTATGTATGTTTACAAATACGGTAATAGCAAGAGAAACTGAAATAGCAGATAATTTGATATTGGAAAAGAAAAATAGTATTGCAGATCTAGTATTAAAAGCAAAGCAGGACATTATACTTACTCAAACATATACAGCAGAATCAAATAGTATATTGCTTAAGTGGAACTCTCCACAAGAATCAAGTTCATACAGAGTATATCAATCCAAAAATGAAGGAGCAGAATCACAGATTAAAACAGTAAATTCTACAAGTACTACAATTACAGGAATTAGAGATGAAGCTGTGCCTTCTGCACCAAAAGTTACTGCAACTAAATCTGCAGATGGGATAGGAAATAATATAAAAATAACTGCAAGCACTGATGTTGGAACAACATATAGGCATAGAGTTGAAAATATAGTTAATAAAAATCAAATAAATGGAGATGTTTTATTTTTAATAGATTTATCAGGAACAATGGGGGACTTTAGATATTTATTTATGCAAGAAGATGGACCAATATTAACTATATCAAATAAATTAATAAGAGATTATAACATGAGAGTTGGGACTGCTGTAATGGCATATTCGCCAAGTAGCATGATAATAGGAGAATTTACGCAAGATATCAATAGAATAAGGGAGTATGTTAGAGATTTTGAAAATAGAAATAATCATTTGTTTTCTGTTGCTTTAGATTATGCAATAGACCGACTTAACAAAGCAGGAGGGAAAAATAAAATAATAATTTTATTTTCAGATTGTGATTCAGATTTTGATGGAGATTTTGAAGACTCGTCTGATATTGCGGCTAAAAAGCAGAGATTAATACAAATGAAGCAAATGGGAATAAAATTGTATACAATATACCGTGCAACAGATAGTAGATTATATATTAATCAATATTCAGATGCATTTATTGTTCAACCAGAAGTAAATAAAAATAAGCAAGTAGATGCATTTAATAAAATATTTAACTATATAGTTGAGGATATGAGAGAAGTCTCAAATACAGTGTCAACTTCTGTCACAAGTGGAATAAAAGGATACCAATATGCAATAACAACAAAGAGTACACATACTTTTAAGAATGAACCAATTGTATCATTAGATCAAATACCTACATATGTAAGTGGAGAAGAAAATGCAATTCAATATTTACACATAAGAGCAGTAGATAATGCAGGAAATGTGAGTGATACAAGAAGTATCCTACTTCAAGTCCCTCCTAGAATAATTTTAACCTCAAATTATAAATATGGAATGAACTATGTGCCATTAAGTTGGAAAATAAATGATAAAAGAGCAGGATACACATATAAATTATATAGAAAACAAGAAGGAGAAAGTAATTATAAAGAAGTAACAAAAGATACCAATAATCATGTGGAAAAACTAGTATCTTCAACAAATAAATCTGCATCATATACAACACCAGGAACATATACATGGACAGTACCACAAGGAGTAACAAGCGTAACAGTAACAGCAGCAGGAGCCGGTGGTGGAGGAAGCGGAAATGCAAGATATAAAGGAACAACAACATATGAAACAAAAACAGATTCATATACAACACCAGGAACATATACATGGACAGCACCAGCAGGAGTAACAAGTGTAACAGCAGAAATAGCAGGAGCTGGAGGTGGAGGCCGGTGGAGGCTATTTAAGTGGTTTGTATAGCGGATCTGTAGTTAGAACGCAAGGCGGAAAAGGAGGTAATGGCGATAAACAAACCAAAACGATATCTGTAACACCGGGACAAGCATATACAGTAGTAGTAGGAAAAGGTGGAACTGGTGGAAAAAGCACGGGATGGTATTGGAATGGAGCACCTAAAGATCATAGTGTAGGGTATACAACAGCTACTTCTGGTCAAAATGGCGAAACATCCAGATTCGCAAATAGCTATTCTTATGGTGGTACAGGGGGATTAGTTTCATATAATCCTAATGTAGTAAATAATGGAACAAATGCAGGAAACGGACAAGGAGGACAAGGAGGGCAAGGATATTATGGCGGAATATACTATGATTCGGGGGCAAGGCTAAATAATGATAGTTTAATGTATACAGAATCTGGCCAGGATGGTTGGGTAACTCTAACATATAATCAGCCAAAAGCAATAACTCAAACAATAACGAAACCAGGAACAGCGGGAGGACAAGGTGGATTAACAACAAAAGTAATATCAGTAACAGCAGGAGAGAAATTACAAATAACAGTAGGAAAAGGTGGTATAGCTGGAGTAAGCAAGAAAAATGGCGGAAATGGTGGAAACACAGCAGTACAAGTAAAAGAAACAAATGAAAAAATAATCGCTCAAGGTGGTGGTGGTGGAATAGCACCAACAGCTACAAGTAATGGAGTAAATGGAACGTCATATGGAAATGGTGGAGCAGGAGGAACTGCTGGAAAAGCAGGATCAAATGGATATGTAAAATTAAATTTTACAGTAAATGTTTATGATAATGTAATAAATGCGAAAGGTACAAATGATAATTCAGCAATAGATAGAGCAGCACCAGAGATAAGAAAACTATACATTGATGGAATAATAGGAGATGACACTAAATATAAAATTGAAAAAGCAGCAGAAGATTTTGGAACAACATATGAACATTATGTAGTAGGAAATAATGAAACATATAATGTAATAAATCTAAAATCAAATATAGTAAAAACAAAAGTAATAACAGGAATACAAGGATATTCATGGGTAATAGATAAACAACCAAATACAATACCAGATTCAACAGTAGGGTATGATAATGATTCAAATAAAACAAAGGAATTCCCAGAAACAATAGTAGCAAGCTATGTAAACACAGGCTACTACTTACATGTAAAGCCAGTCGATAATGCTGGAAACTGGGGCCAAACAAAACATATAAGCTTAACTGCAGCCACAATAACATTAACAAGCCATTATGCAGAAAAAGCAGATAGCAGAGGCTATGGACCTAATTATGTTCCATTAACATGGGAAAATAGTGATAAACGAAATAAATACTATTATAGATTATTCCAAAATAGTGAGAGTGATCCTAAATGGAATCAAGTTTCTACTAAATATGGGGAAAAAATCAAAGTACTTAATGTGTATCCAGTGGGACTTACGGAAAGCTTTGCGGCAACAAATACAGAAGTTACATTTAAATCTGCATTAGACGGAAAAACATATACTATACCAAAATCAGCATCATTGAAGCAATGGATGGAAGAAGCTAATAGTGAACAACCAAAAGGATACGGAAAGGGATTAATTAGTGTTGATATAGTAAGTATTGATGATTATAACAATAATCCAGACAAGTATCTAAAAGATTCAAGTGGAAAATACAAATATGATGTAATAATGTTTGGTACATGGGATTCAAATGCGAGACGTGATTTAAATCAGAAATCTGTAGATGCTACAAGAGAATTTATAAATACAGGAAGAGGAGTATTATATGGACATGATACACTAATTGATCAAAATACATGGGGACAATATTTTAATATGTTAAGTGACACAGTAAACATAGTTGTTTCAAGAGATATTCCTTGGGTAGGAAGTACAACTGTAAAAGTAATAAAGAAAGGATATTTAACTAAATTTCCATATAATATAGAAACTGGAAATTTGACTATTCCATATTCACATACAACAGGTGAGTATGCTTATGGAGATATTTGGCTAAGATATCTTGCTCCTTATTCAAGCCATGCACCAGGACCAGAACAAGGAGAAAATGCAAATAACAATTACTTCATAACAACATGGAATAACTGTGCAGTAACAAGAACAGGACATAGTAACTGTGCAGCAACACCAGATGAGCAAAAGATATTAGCAAATGTATTATGGTATTTAGGACAAGTAACAGAAGATACATTTGCAGAAGCACGTACAGGAGAAGATTTAGCAGTACCAGAGATAGTAAATATACAAACAGTAGATAACCAGAAGAATAATAGATATGAATTTAATATAAAAGGAATAGATAATGGAACAGATTATGAGCATTATGTATCAGCAACACAATGGTATAACCCAGGAACATTCTATTCAAATAGTGTGCACACAACAGTAAAAACAGGAATAGCAAAATTCCAATATACAATAAACACAAGTGAAACAGAATACAGTGGAAAAGAATATGAAGTAATAGCAACAGATAAAGAAAATGCAAAAATAAATATATCAAAAACATATAAAGGGCAATATATACACATAAGACCAGTAGATATAGCAGGAAACATAGGAGAAGTTACAACAATACAACTAGATGATAAAAGACAAATATCAAGAGAAGAAAAGAATGAAACAAAAACATTGTATTGTGTAGAAGAAGATGTATTAATACCAGCAAAATATGATGGAACACAAGCAGATGCAACAGTAACAGCAGGAGGAAGAAGTGAGCTAGTAAGCTGGCCATTAGAAATAACAAAACTATTTGAGATATATAAAGAAGGAACAGGATTAAATAATCCATATGGAAGAAATGGACAAAATGGACTAGCAGACCAAAGTAACTCATTAGGAAGATATTTACCAGAAAGTACACCAGGAATAAAAGCAGGAAAGAAAGGAAATGCAGATGAAGAAATGGCATATATATTATCATTCTATAATGATAATAATATAGAGAATTCAGAAAGCCAAAAAGCACTATATGAGTTATTAGCAGAAAGAAATAAAGCAAAAACACAAGGAACACATAGAAATGAAATATATTTAACAGCAAAGGAATATGGAAAATTTAGAAACATAGTACAGCAAAAGGGAGGATTTGTAAGAAAACAAATAAGCCATGAAATACAAGTAGGATATAGCTTACAAAATAAGCAATATATAATAGGACCATTTGAAGTAGACTATATAAGGAACTATAGTACAATAAATAGTAATGGAAAGAGTAAAAAGATAGAATTTAGCGGAATAGGAGTAGCAAGAGGAATAAACATAACAAATAAAAATGGAATAAGGCTATATGATCAAAATGGAAAAGAGATATCACAAGGAACATGGAGCATAGAATATGATAATAAAGCCCAAAAAGAAAGAACAAGAAGTGAAAGCTATAGTGAATATGCAATGCCATTACCAAAAGAAGAATTCTATATAAAACTAAATAGAACAGGAAATGAGAATGTAACAAATATAAGTAAAATAGAAGTAGAATACTATGAAATGGAAGCAGATGCGAAATATAGTATATTAAATGGAAACTATAATAATATAACATGGACAGCTAAAGACGCAAAATATACATGCCCAGGAGGAACAATGTGCCCACATGGAAGAACAACAGCACATGTAATAGGACGCGAATACTATATAAGCTCAAAAGTAGCAAAAGCAAATATGCATTCACAAAGATTACTAGAATTAGGTTGGGCAACAAGAGGATATAATAGCCATGTAGAAACATTAACACTAAATGTAAAAAAGACACCAAGTCCACCAGAAGAACCCGGAGACGACGATGATGATGACGACG
>JAFUGK010000012.1 GCA_017469445.1 Clostridia bacterium | reverse complement strand
ACTTGACTTGTTATGCTAACAGCTAGTCCCATTAATACAGCATAAATAATATTATTTGTAGAAAAATCTATAACTGATAATTTATAATATATTAATGAGCCTACTAATCCTACTATAATAGAAACTATAAATGCAGTAATATTACCATTTGCGGAGAATACTTTTTTTATAGCTTCTGTTATTAAGCTTGATATAGTAGAAAATGCTAATAGTAAAGCTAAAAATACTTGTACTGACATTTTCTTTTCCTCCCTTCTACATTTAATTTTTTATTTCATCTTCTATTAAGGTAACTCTGTTTTCTATTTTATACATTCTATCAATTAAGTTGTTATGCTTGTCTACTTTCTTTTCTAACTGATCTATTCTGTATAGTGTTAAGTTTTTATTTTCTTCTGATTTTTTGTTGTTAGATAAATTAGATAAAATAGTAGCCAGTATGCTAGGTACTGCAACACATAAACCGACTAATTAATGCGGTTATTACTTCTGGTCCCATAGTTCGCCCCCTTTCTTTAGTATTTTTATAATTTATACTAAATACTTGGAAATTCTACATTGTATGGAAAACCTTGTTGTTGTGGTATATCTCTTAAAGCTTGTCTATATATTCTATACTTTTCTTTCTCTTCTTCGGACAAAGCTACATCGATCATTTGTGTCCAGTCTGTATCAGATAATAGCTTATCTCTTTTTGCTCTAACTTCTATTGCAGCTTCATTGTAAGCAATTTTTTTGGCTTCCTCTAGCCATAATTCATAGTTGCTTTCTATTTTTTCTTCTAATCCTTCACGATACGTTAATTGCATATCGTACATATCGTAGTTATAAACTGTGTTATTTTCTTCATTTTGTGATTCTTCTATATTGTCAAAAAAAAGAACAGTACATTTACTGCCCTCGATATTTTCTATACTGTATTTTTCTGGTCTTTCTGTACTTTGTGTTTGAACCTTCATTTTTTACCACTCCTTTGCACTTCCCTATTTTTATATAGGGATTAAAATATTTTTCTTTAAATTTATTTGAATTGCAATGTTTTAGCCAACCATAGTAACTTATCATTGCTGTAGCATCTGCATAGTTTAATTTTTGTTTTTTATATACTTTTTTAATTCTTCTTTTTATTCTTAGGAAATTGCTAGCCCTTAATGTAGTATAGCCTCTATAAAAGCGATAACCTATAAAATCAAGTGGGCGACTATCTGTTTTAAATAGCTGCCAATTTTCTTTTAGTCTTAATTTTTCTTTTGCTAAATACTCTTCGATTCTTAATTTACATTTATGAAGTTCCTTTTTATTTCTATGAAACAATACCATATCGTCCATATAACGCACATAATAAGGTACTTTTAGTTCTTGCTTAATATAATGGTCTAAATCTTGTAAATAATAATTTGCAAACCATTGTGAAGTATAATTGCCGTATAGGCACTCCCTCTTTTGAACTATCAATAATTAAATCAATTAAATCTAAAGTATCTCTGTCTTTAATTATTTTTAAGAACTTTCTTTTTAATATTTGCTTATCCATACTAGGATAGAATTTTTTTATATCTAGTTTTAGGCAATATTTTGTGTTTTTTCTATCTCTGACAAGTATTTTTTTCAAATATCTAGTTGCAGTTAATATTCCTCTGCCTTTAATTGAAGCACAACACAAATCATACATTCCACGCATTAAAATATCTTCAATTTGCAACATTAGACACCAATGTATTATCTGATCCGGATAAAATCTTGGTTTAAAAATTATTCTTTCTTTTTTTCTGGTACCATCGTGTATTTTCATTTCAATATATGGACTGGGTATATATGTTTTATTAACTAACATTTTTTGAATTTCTAAAGTATAACTATCTATATTTTCTATTATTCTTTTTACACTTTTTCTATCTTTTTTACCTCTTGAAGCATTTATAATTGCAGTTTTTATATTATCTTTTTCAATAATTTTATTGTAGATATTCCCTATTCTTTTCATATAACACATCCATATTCTTATTTAGTCTGCCGGCTTTTCATTTAAAAGAAACTACTAGGTCAGCCCAGTTACGACTAATTTTTGCCGAGCGGCAAGGAAAATGATGTGTAATGTAAATTTATATAATATTATCTTATCTAATAAGTAGTCGAGCCCCATAGTTCCAATTCGAATTGCTAGAAGCATTGTTACAATTCCACGCAAAGAACCCGTCTTTCGTCCAGTTGTTGTTGAAGTTGCCACCAACATACGCTAGAACTCAAAGTAGGAACTTGGCTCCGCACACATCAAATCCCCTCATCTATTCGACAATATTATACAAAAAAATACAAAATAATATAACTCCACTAGAAATTAGTTAATATATATGGGGGCTGACCGCCCCCAAACCCCCGTTTATGACTGGTATTTAAGAAGTCGAGCCCCAAAGATCCAATTCGAATTGCTAGAAGCATTGCCACAATACCACGCAAAGAACCCGCCCCTCGTCCAGCCGTTGCTGAAGTAGCCACCAACATACGCTATGCGGTTGCCTGCACTACACCAATAGTTATCGCATGCTCCTGTACTAGAGCTTCCCCCTACTTCTACTGGTAAGGCAACCTCTGGATGCTCTCTATCATATCCTAATTTTTTAATATAACTATCGCTAGTATTTGCATTGACATATCCTATCTTTTCATAAGGTGCAGTAAATTTATCATTAGCATATTCGCTTGGATCTTTACAAATATAAGCTTCATAATCTTTTATATTTAGTCCATCTATATGTTGCCATAAGTGCCCAAATATATTTTCTATTCCCCTATATATCATTGAATGGTAACTATCATTATTTAAACAACCTGATGCCATGCCTAAGCTATCTAATTCTCCTGTCATTTGTGCAGAACCCCAAATAACATTTCCTACAGCAATATTTACTGGTTCGCCACTAAATGTTATTTCTTTTCCGCCTCCGGTATGATCTGCTATATTAGTAATTTGTCTATTTGCTGCTACGCTACTATTCCATGCACCAGATGTACCTATGCAAATTGTTTTGCCCACATAAAGCCCAGTACCAACAGAATTAACAATAATTTTATTTGTATTTTCTTCTGCTACAGTTGCTGTTGCTGTTGTATATGCTACCATTCCGTTACCTAGTGTACTTTGAGAATTATAATTTGCATATTCCACTAAATATAACATTTGAATTATAAATATTCTATAATCCATTAAACAAGTATTTGTCATAGCTTTTGCATAATTTCTAAATGTTGCTAAATTAGTATTATATTTAGGAACTGCACCGCTAACAGAATGTGCTAAATTATCGCCATCTACACTTAGATTATATCTTGCAATTAAAAATTCTTCTGATTTATTATAGTCTGCTTTTGCATAATCTGCTATGAATATATACTCGTATTCATCCCCGTTGCTATCTGTTTTTCTTTCCCTTTTCCACCAAAATTCTGGAATTTTTGTATATACTTCCCCATTGCTTCCATCAAAAGCAAAATCTGCTTCCCCTAAATATGCTAATATCTTGCCTGTATCTCTATCTACATTACAAGTAATAATATCAGACCATGGATAGCAATTATCAAAATCATTTTGTACCTCTGTTGTTCCTCTTTGTGCATTTGCAACTAAACCTACAGCATCTCCTATTCTAGTCCATGTAGCAACAGTATTATTAGTTATTTTTCTTTTTATCCCGTATATTTTTCCTCTTCCTACATCCATACTATCTAATCTTTCTTTTAAATTAGAAAATGTTATACCATCTTTATTTGTTCTAGCTGCTGCAAGTTCTAAACTTGCATCTGCATCTTGTTGTTGTTGGTATGTTTCTTGTATTTGCTCAAAAGTGTTTTCTATTTCACTTTTTGCACTTCTAGCAGCCTGTGCAGCAGTATTTGCATTTTCTGTTGCTTGGTCTGCATCTTGCGTAGCCTCTGTTGTTTCTTGATTTAACAAATTAACTTGTGATATTAAACCTTCTAATAAATTTTCGTCCTCTTCTGGTATTACAGTTTCTCCTGTTATAGATTCTTTAACTAATATTCTATTTTGGTATTGTGTAGGTGTTAGAATTTCATTATTAGAACCTATATATGAAATTGTCATTTTTAGAGTTCCTGCAACTAAAATGCTATTTGTTAAAATCAATTCTGCTGTTTGATTTTGTACGTTTAAAATATATTCTTTGACAAATCCTGTATTATGTTTTATTTTTACTAATACATTTGTACCATTTGCTATTTCCTCTTCAAAATTAAACTTAAATTTTGTAGTTCTATTGTCATTTTCTACTATTGTTATTACTTCGCTACTTCCATCTGTTCTTTCGAATTTGTCCTCGTCAAAGTTTACATCAAATTCAAATTCTCTAATTATTTCAGACATTAAATATTCCTCCTAACTAATTTATTTTCACACCATTTACATACAAGTCCCCAGTAATTTGTAATGCTCCACCTAAGTTTTCGTCATACATATTAAATATAGCAATACCATCTGCTGTAATTGCTATTCCTGGAGTTCCTGTACCTATTAATGTATTAATAGTATAAGATGATAATTTATCTCTTATAATAATCTGTAAATCGTATGAAGCTTGTATGTCAAAGCCTTCTGCTCCTAAATCCCCTTTTATTTCTACTGTTTTACTAAATGTTTGCCCGCTTATTACTGGTGTTATATCTGTTTGTCCCGTTATCCATGTGTTGCTTGTCGTCTTTTTATACCTATATTGACAGCTAACTATTTCATTGTTTACAGCACCAAAATTATTATTCCATATCGAACCACTAAAACTAAGTATAACTCTTGAACCTATGCCGTTATCTTCTCTTTCTGCTACTGCTCTACTTATTGCAATATTGCTGTATGTTTTATATGTGCTAGGCGAAATTGTTTTTAATGTACTATTTCCTCTTGAATCGATAGCATACATATTAAAAGTATTATTATTCGCATTTGCTATTGTTATTCCTACTTCTGCATCTGACGAATAATTAGCCTCTTTTTGACTTTCTCCTATTACAAATCTATATTTAGACATTGTAGCACCATTTTTTGCTACAGCTTTATTACCAACACTTATGATTCCCTTTACACTTGAATATCCTTTTACTATAATTTGATTATTCCCTGTTAAAGCTAGTGTAGTATTGTTTGTATCTTCATAAGTAAAATTAGAAAATACAGGGTTAGAATCTACTACATTTAATGTTCCTACAACTCCATGCCAATAAGTTTCATTTCCACCAACTAAAGTTGCTACACCAAACTTAATAGTAGAAGAATTACTATTAGGAATATATTGTAACAAAGCAAGTATTTGTGCTGCAGTCCATGTATAACTTTTATTTGTGGTTGCATCGCTAGTATATCTTCTAGTTCCATTAGGTAAATCTACAAAATATTTCATTGAAGCCCCACTAGGATTACTTGCTGTACACGATACGGCACTATTACTATTTATATTAAAATTAGAAGTATGACTTGTTATTTTTGCTATATCATAAGTTGATTTTGTAACCTTATTACTATCAGTTGTTAATTGACTATCTGTTCTCCTTACTCTTAATTTAAAATTATAGCTTGTGTTCGGAGATAATCCAGAAATTATATTTGTATTAGGCAAATCATGCCAGCTTGTTCCATTATCTGTTGAATACCATGCCCAGTCGCAGCTATCACTTGCAGTCCAATTAAATTTTACTTTTGTTAGTCCATCAGATCCACTTATATTTGCAACAGAAAAAGAGGTTATACTTGTATATCTTGGTATTCTATCAAGATTCCAACTGCCACTTCCACTACAATTTGAACTTGGATATTGACCTACACCTGCTTCAAATGAAGCACTAAATGAGCCATCTCCTGCACTATTTGAACTATTAATTGTCATATCTCCAGAAGTAACTACATTACCATCATAATAGGCTCTACCATTTCCAGAGGTTCCCGCTTCGTAAAAAACTTGGCTACCATTAACATATAAATTTTTCAAGTAGACGGTTCTGTATTTCCCCGCTGCATTATGTGCAGTAAGCGTATAATGTATATAGTGTTGATTTTTAGAACTACTGTAACCCGTTCTATACCATTCAAAAGTAAAATAAAAGTTTCCTACATAACCGGTATTAAATGAACCACTTGTCGCCATTTTGACACCTCCTATAATAAACTACTTAGCCATACTTGCGTACCTACTTTTTGCACTAATAGTCCTGCTATTTGTGCTTTTCCTTTAACTACTAAATCTTCTGTTTCTGTTCCTGTATCAGTAAATTCCGCAACAGTTTCTTCACTTATAACATTTTCAATTCTTACGCCATCTGCTCCTGCAAGTAACTTCGTATTTTTACTATTTGACGTTATTTCCAAACCACTAGAATTAGCTTTTACAGAACCCGATATTATTTCATTTGCATTAGGTGTCCACGGTTGTTTT
Source organism: Clostridia bacterium (assembly GCA_017469445.1). Taxonomy (GTDB): domain Bacteria; phylum Bacillota; class Clostridia; order TANB77; family CAG-508; genus UMGS1864. The sequence continues at coordinate 5,078 of JAFUGK010000012.1, read as the reverse complement.
TGACTTCCATTATTAAGTAGTAAATCTATAATGTAGCAAGAATTATTTGTATCACTTATCATTTCAAAAGTAATGTTATTATCTACAATATCTAATGTTACCTCAAAATCTGTATAATCTTGTGCGGATAATTCATATTCTACGCCATTAATTCTAACCTTACATTCTGCTAGGTTTATTAACTTTTTATATGTAAACGATATTGTAAATAAGCCGTTCTTAACAAATACTATTTGTTTAGCCGTAGCATTTTGTAAATTAAAACAGTTTCCACTAGGAGAATTAGAATGTCTTAAAATTTCCGTGCTATTAAATGTTCTTACATTTCCGTCCCAGTTATCCGAACCAAAATCGCCTATACTATTTAAAAATAAATTGTTTCCACCAATTTGTTTAAATTCTGCAGCTACATTATCAGCATTTGTTCTTACTTGTGCGGATAATTCAGTAATTCCATTTTCTAAATTGGTTTGTTGTGATACTAGCATATCTATATTTTCTTGATTTAGTCCTATTTGTACGCTATATCCATTTAATAAATTTGATAATCCCTCTATTCTTGAAACCGACATTGTACCTGCTCTTATAAAATCTGCTACAATGTTTCCATCTTGTGTCATTGCCAATTCATAAGGACCATTTATACCCGTACTTGAATATCCTAACCCGTTTAAATTCCAACGCCATACTTTTTGTGCAGTATTAGGATTATCTGTATCCATAATAAATAATTCGCCTTGTGTTTTATAGACATATCCACCTAAAGCTGTTGTAATTTGTGAAGTAGCATTGTCTTTTGCTATTGCCAATAAATTAGGTAGTGTTATTTCTTGTAATTTTGTTTCATTTTTAACACTTTGTGTAGCATAATTTGTTTTTACACACCCTAATTCGTATTTTGTAAATTTTTTTGTTAAAGCATTATAAGTAGTTTTTACTATTCTTTGTTCTATATCTATATTAATTTTTTCTACAAATACATTTATAGAATCTCCTATATATAGCTCTTCTAAATTTTTATAATTTTTATATTCTTCTGTATCAGATAATTTTACAAAATCTACTGTTGTAGATAAAGTAGGTTTATCTATTCCCGCTTCTATATCTTTTTGTACTAATCTTCTTAATTCTTCTCTAGCTTCTGCTATTGTGTCAAAGCCTTCCTCATCTTCTGTTGTTTTTACTTTTACATCGCTATATTCTAAAATTTTAATTATAGGATGTGCATATTGATTAATTAATGGACTATCTATATACTTTTCTGGTAACATTAAAGCATCATACCCCATAGGCATTAACCTAGTTCCAACAGTAGTAAAATCTAAATTAAAATTAATTCCTTTTAGATTTTTTCTATATCTAATTGTTTTTATAATATTGCTACTTTGTCTTTTGTTTATAATAGAAATATTGAAATTATTTCTAATAATTTCTCCACCCCATCTATGAACAAAACTATTTTCTTCATTTCCTATTAAAGCCTGTACACCATTTTTTCTAACATACCTTGCAGAAGTAGCCAAATCTATATCACTAAATCCAGTAAAATTATGTTGATATTGCGTTTTATTTAAAATCCAATTAATCGCATTATTTCCATTTAATGATTTAGGGTAAACATCTTCTAATAAATTATCTGCTAAATCATAAAATATATGAGTAGCATATATTTTCTTGCTTTTTAGTGTTTCTTCAATACTTTTTATTCTAAAAGCTTGTCTATCCCCATAACCAACATCACTTACTATTATTCTTTCTTGGATCAATTCATTATATAAACGACTTTCTATTGGATATTCTATTGATATACTAAATTCGCCGTTAATTTCTTCAATTACTTCTGCGGATATACAGTCTTTTAAAATTCCTAAACCATTATTTGATAAAAAATCAATAGAATCTGATTCATGTAATGTTATCATTAATAACACCTCTTTTTCCGCATTTTTCTAGGAATGTATTTATATTACCTAGCAAAAAAACAAGCCTTAAATCCGATTCTGGAGGCTCGTTTTTTTTGCTATTTTTCTATAAATACGCCTTTCTATAAATAATTTCTAATTCTGTATAGTTTCCTAAAATATTTATTTCATTTAATCCGGGTAATAATTTGAAAAAGTTACCACTTACTGCATTATCTGCACTTTCATAATTTTTATGTGCTATTAATAATTCACAGTCCAATTCTATATATTCATTTACATTTAATATCATTGTTTCATTATTTATCGTTAAATTAATTTGTCCGCTTCCAACTACTTTTATATATGGTAACATAGTAGCTGTTGCATCTGGAATATTAAATATATGATCATTGCCTTTTGTATAGATTTTTTTATATTTTTCAATAGAATGTGAAAATGGTTGTAATTCTAATTCTAAAGGAAATTCATGTATAAGATTTACAATACTTGTATAGTCTATTTGATTTATAATATGTGCATTGTAAAATATATCTGGATCATTAGATAATATTAATTCTCCGGAACCATTTAACCAATTTACAATTTCTTTTATATTACATTTCTCAACTACAGCACATTGTATTTGAATCACTACTGTTTCATAAGTACCATCATCTTGATGTAATACTCCATTTTTCCCCGGAATTATAATTTTTTCTATTCTTTTAGCCGGTTTTGAAATAGGAGGCATCTTAGTTATAATTATTCCTTTATCTTTGGAGTTTTCCCCATTAAATATAAAATAATTCATTTTAGCCCCCTTTCGCCATTGCATATTTTTGTTTATAAAATTCTAGTTCTTGTGCAATTCCCTCTACATCTTGATTTCTATTATTGTAAAAATTCTCGATTTTTAGTGTTGTTCCATTATCATTATTTATTACAGTAGGGCTACCATCTTTTTGTTTTCCATATTCTTGGTTTTCTTTTGCAGTTAATACTCTTTCGCCTTTATGTAGTAATGCTAAATAATCATCGTATGGAACATTTGCCATACCTACTTTTAATCTTGGTATGCTTAATTCTTTTAATTTATTAATGTTTACACCCGGAATATTATTAATTAATCCAATAGCAGCATTTATAGCCCTAATAAATTTATTAATAGTATTTTCCGCAAAGCTAATTATTGAATTTACAACAGTTTTAAAAGCATTTCCTATACCGTTACCTATTGTAGTTCCTATGTTTGTAAACATATTTTTTATAGTATTCCATATATTTTGGAAGAATGAGCCTACATTACTAAATATATTTTTAATTCCATTCCACGCAGCTTGAAAACTATTTTTAAAGAAGCTTGCAACACTTGAAAAGATATTTTTAATATTATTCCATACATTTTGGAAATAATCTTTCCAAACGCCAACTACTCCTTTTATTGCTTCCCATGCTCCGCTAAAATCTCCGTGTAATACAGAAGTTACCGCACTAAATATTAATTTAATTGAATTCCATATAGCTGTAAAGTATCCTACAACTGTATTCCATACATTTTGTATAACATCCCACGCAGTTTTGAAAAATCCTCCTATCACTTCTGCAACTACACTAAATACAATTTTTATATTTTCCCATATAGTGCTAAAGTATTCTACAACGACATCCCATACAGCTTGTATAACTTCCCATGCTACCCTAAAATAAGTTCCTAATACTTCGGAAACAACAGAAAATATTGCTTTTATATTTTCCCAAACTTGTGCAAAGTATGGCTGTACCATATCCCATATAGTTTTGATAAATTCCCATATAGCACTAAATGCCCCCATTATTGCTTCTATTAATGGTTGTACACTTGCTTTTATTCCTTCCCATAAAGCTACAAAATATGGTTGTACTATATCCCATACAGCTTTTATATTGTTCCAGACTGTTATTACGGCATTTTTTATACCTTCAAACAAGCCCATTACTAGATTTCTAAACCATTCGCACTTAGTCCATAATAAAACTACGGCTGCAATTATTGCTGTTATTACTAAAATAACAGGGTTAGCTGCAATAAATGTGAACAAACTACTTAATGCAGTTTTTATTGTTCCAAACATTGAAACAAGTTTAGGTCCAAATGTCATAATTGTACCAACGGATGATATAACTTTACCTATAATTATAAGTACCGGTCCTAGTGCAGCAACTAAAGCCAATAAAACCACTACTACTTTTTTTACTGCTGGATTCAAATTAGATAACCAATTTACAAATCCTTTTAACCCATCTACTATTTTTTGAATTATCGGTAATAATATTTCTCCTAATCTACTGCATAATTCTGCTACTGTATTTTTTAATTGTTGCATTTTGGCTGCTGTAGTTTCATATCTTTTTGAAGATTCATTAGTCAACGCTACATTTTCATCCCATGCAGCATTACTGATATTAACCATATCTGCCATTAATTCAGAAGCATTAGACAACCTTTTCATTGTATCTGTTTGCCTAAGTGATGTTACTCCTAAATCTTCTAAGATTACATTTAGATTTTCGCCACCTGCTTTAGCATCGCCCATTCCTGCTACTACTTTTTGAATAGCAGACATTGCATCATTTTCCCAAAGATTTTTAAAATCTTTTACAGAAATTCCTGCTACATTAGCCCACGTCTTTAAATTATTTGTATTCAACGCTACATCTTTATCTATCTGTGTCATTACAGCAGAAATTGCAGAGCCTCCGCCTTCTGCTTCTAATCCAACACTAGAAAGAGTAGTTGCTAATGCTAATACTTGTTGTTCTGTTAGTCCTATTTGACTTCCAGAAGATGCAATTCTAGTAGACATATTTAATATGTCTGCTTCTGTTGTAGCTGCATTGTTACCTAATGCTACTAATGATGCACCAAATCTATCTACAGTATTTATATCAGAACCCATTACATTGTATAATTGTGCTATTGCTGTTGCAGCTTCATCTGCTGCTAAATTAGTAGAATCTCCTAATCTTACCATTGTTTCGGTAAAATTTAAAATGTTAGGAGTTTTTACACCTAATTGTCCCGCTGCTTCTGCAACGGCTGCAATATCTGTTGCACTACTTGCAGTTGCTTCTGATAATTTGAATAATCCTTGTCTAATATTTTCTAATTCTTCTTCGGTTCCATCTACTGTTTTT
>JAFUGK010000011.1 GCA_017469445.1 Clostridia bacterium | reverse complement strand
TTTTTGGTATATTAATTTTAAATTAATATCTAGTTTAGTTTGAGCTCTTTGCTCTTTTTTAATTACTTTCTTCGTACGATTCTTAATCGTACCGCTTGGTCTCTTAAAGGATTTTATTGTTTACTTTTCAATGTACTTTGTACTTGTTCGCTTTCGCGGAACGTTGTTTATTATACTACACAAAAATTTATAAGTCAACATTTTTTTCAAAGTTTTTAAATTTTTTTATAAAGTGTCTATTTGTTTAGTGCAACGTTCTTTAATATAATATCATAATCAACTAATTATGTCAATAACTTTTTGAACTTTTTTATGGTATTTTTTAGCAGTATATGTGTCCCAAATTGGGAATGATTCCCCAAAAGGAAACGTCCCCAGTTGGGAATAGTTCCCAAAAAGGAAACGTCCCCAATAACAATCATATTTCATTTAGTTCAAGAATATACTTAAATTAGGTGAGTTTATGAAACAAAAAGGGCTTGATTTTAAACATAAAGAGGTTATTAATATTACTGATGGGAAACGTTTAGGTTATGTTCAAGATGTTACCGCTAATTTAGAAACAGGAACTATAACTTCTATTATAGTTCCTGGTAGTAACAAATTATTTAATCTTATTTCTTCAGGCAATGAAGTAGTTATCCCTTGGGAAAATGTAAAATGCATTGGTGAAGATTTGATTTTAGTTGAAATATAATTATTTATACATCTTCTTTATATGATTAATTGCACTTTTCTCTAATCTTGATACCTGTGCTTGCGAAATGCCTATCTCTTCAGCCACTTCCATCTGTGTTTTTCCTGCAAAAAACCTTCTTCCTATTATCATTTTTTCTCTATCATTTAGCTTTTTATAGGCTTCTGATAGTCCCAGATTATTTGCCCAATGTTCTTCTGTATTTTTATTATCCTTTACTTGATCCATTATATATATGCTTTCGCTTCCATCATTATATATAGGTTCTTGCAAAGACATTGGATCTTGTATAGCATCTAAGCACATAACTATTTCTTCTTTTTCAACCCCTACTTCTTTTGCTATTTGTTCTACTGTTGGTTCCTTGCTATTTTCTTTTGTAAGTTTTTCTCTTGCTTGTAATGCTTTATAAGCTAAATCTCTTATGGATCTACTTACCCTTATCATATTATTATCTCTTAAATATCTTCTTATTTCTCCAACTATCATTGGCACAGCATATGTTGAAAATTGCACATTTAAACTTATATCAAAATTGTCTATTGCTTTTATTAATCCTATACATCCTACTTGAAATAAATCGTCTGCACTTTCCCCTCTTGCAGAAAATTTTTGTATTACACTTAACACCAGTCTTAAATTTCCTTTTATAAATTGTTCTCTTGCCTCTTCATCTCCGTTTTTTATTCTTTTTAATAGTTCTTCTTTTTCATTATTACTAAGCAAGGGCAGTTTGGCGGTATTTACTCCGCATATCTCCACCTTGTTTATCAAATAAAAAACCTCCTTTAGAAATTAATGCTATTTACATTATTTCCAAATTAGGTTTTTTTATACTTTTACTATAATATTACTAGTTAGCCATTTTTTCTCTGTACTGTGCAAATTCTTCATGATACTCTTTTATGTGATTTTCTAGATTTGCTTTTTCTACTTTATTAATCTCTTGTTGTATTTTTTCTAAATATCTTGATAAATTAGTATTTATCTCTTCAAACTTTTCTTCTGTTCCTTCAGATAAATTTATATTCTCTTTTTCTATTCGTTCTTCTAAACTAATTTGTTCATTTGTATTTTCTATATTTTCAACAGGTTGTGCATTTTCTATCTTTTCTATGTTTTGTTCTTTTCCAAACAATTTATTAAAAAACTTTCTAATTTTATCAAATATACTTTCTTTTATAACTTTTAAACTCTTTTCTTTAGTCATATTAAAATTCCTCCATTATTTGAGCTTTGCCCATTTTCTATTAATTCTTCATAGTAGCCAAACGCAGGTGCAACTTTTTCTTTCGAACACCTGGAGAAAGAAAACATTTGCACCGGCTAAGATTTGGCGGATCCTTGTGCGATATTAAATTATTATCATTTTTTATAATTATATATCATTTACAAAAAAAAGAAATAATTATTACTAAAATGTAATATAATTATAATTTTTTTGTAATGTTTATCCAGTTTTACTTATTATTTCTTTTTTCATTTTGTTTATTATTTTCTTTTCTAGCCTAGATATATAACTTTGCGAAATTCCGAAGCATATCTGCTACTTCTTTTTGTGTTTTTTCTTCTCCATTCTCAAAGCCATACCTTAACATCATTATGTTTTTTTCTCTGCTGTTCAGTTTTTCTATTGATGCCTTTAGAAGTTTTTTATCTACTTCATCTTCTATCCTTCTAGATGTTACATCTGGCTCAGTTCCCAATATATCTGATAGTAATAGTTCATTCCCATCTCTGTCCTGATTTAGCGGTTCGTCTATCGAAACTTCTCCTTTTATTTTATTACTCCTCCTTAAATACATTAATATTTCATTTTCTATACATCTAGATGCATATGTAGCAAGTTTTATTTGTTTATCTGTATTAAATGTATTTATAGCTTTCATAAGTCCTATTGTACCTATTGATATTAAATCTTCTATTCCAACTCCCGTATTTTCAAACTTTTTAGCTATATATACAACTAATCTTAAGTTTCTCTCCACTAAAGTTTTTCTTACATTCGTATCACCTTTAGATAGTTTTCCGAAGTAGCTCATCCTCTTCTTCAGCGGATAATGGTGGTGGTAAAATTTGGCTTCCACCTATGTAGTAAATAGGTAGTTCCTCTATTTCTTCCTGCTTTAAATATTTAGCATAAATTGTATTTATTTTATACTTTAACAAATCTAGTATGTTCATACATTTTTCTCCCTTCTATTAAGCTTATTCCTATCAAAGATGTATACATCCCTTTTTTACTTAATTTTTTATCATATAACCCCACTATAATATTATTATGCTTGTACTCCTCTTCATCATAGTTTACTATTATCTCATCAGCTTTTATTCCTATTAACATCCCATTTGGCATCCCCAAAGATGAAAATGGAATTAGTCTTATTTTATTTATAAAACTTTGTGGAATATAATCGCCATTGCCATTTATTATTTCTTTTAAGTGTTCTAATATTGATTCTGGTATTACTTCTTTTAAAAGTTCTAATTCCATAACTACAACTGGTGTTTTTGTTATTGGTTCTTTTAATAAATTACCTGTATCTATCATCGCTAAACTTTCTACTTCTTTTTCTAGAATTTTTACTTTTATTTTGCAATACATGTTTTTGCTACTTATTTTTCCTTTAACTATCTTAAACGAAATTGTAATTATTACACATCCAATAATTCCACCAAGCACAGCAACCTTAATTGGGTATGATCCTATGTATATTCCATTTTGCATTAAAATTTGTTTTGGATTTATGAAATATAATAATGCAAAAGCTGTTCCTCCAAATGTAAATGATGTTAAATAAAATATAAGCAATTGCTTACAGCATTTTTTTATTGTTTTTGGAAAAAATGCTGTATACACCATTGCTATTGATAATAAAAATTTTAATACCAATGTTTTGTATATTTCTAAATCAGTTATATATGAAATAATCGCATATATTCCTCCTATTAAGCTTGCTATAAATATTCTGGCTATTCTTATCTCTGCTTTGCTTATAATCGAGACTGCAAATAAAATTATGTAATTCATAAATATATTTTCAATTAGAACTATATCTATGTAAACTGTCATGTTCCCTCCCATTACTACCTAGTGATGTCATATTTTTGTAAGGGGACACATTTTTTATTTGACAGGGGACGCATTTTAAAATGTGGTCTAGCTTTAGGGTTAAAATACATCCCCATTCCCTTACTAACTAGTGATGTCATATTTCTAATTTTAGCTTATTAATATTAAAAAGTCTGTCATTTCTTGAAGGCGAAAAAAAGAAATAATCTACCTAAGTAGATTATTTCTGATTTATTGTTATATTTTTCCCTTTTTAATTACTTATTTCCTGTCATTCCTCTATTTTTTCTTAAAAAAGCTGGTATATCTAATTCATTGTTATTTGTGTTTTGTTCAGATTGAACTGGTATTGAGCTAATCTTTTTATCCCATGCTCTATTTACTAAATTGCTAACATTTGAATTGTTTCCTGGTTCCTCTTTAGCAAATCCTGTTGCAATAACTGTTATTGATACATCATCTCCCATTTCTTCATCAACAACTGAACCAAATATAATATTTGCTTCTGAATCTACACTGCGTTGAATTAATTCTGCTGCAGTATTTACTTCGTGTAGTCCTAGATTGCTTGATCCTGTTATATTTATAATTACTCCTCTTGCTCCTTCGATTGATGTCTCTAGTAATGGGCTCTCTATAGCTTGTTTTGCAGCATCTTCTGCCCTATTTTCTCCACTTGCTCTACCTGTTCCCATATGTGCCATTCCTGTATTTAGCATAATTGTTTTTACATCTGCAAAGTCTAGGTTTATTAATCCTGGTACTGCAATTAAATCTGATATACCTTGTACACCTTGTCTTAAAACATCATCCGCCATTTTAAATGCTTCTAATATTGATGTTTTTCTATCTATTATTTGTAATAATTTATCATTTGGTATTACAATTAATGTGTCTACCTTACCTTTTAGGCTCTCTATTCCTCTTTCTGCTTGTGATAATCTTTTCTTTCCTTCAAATGTAAATGGTTTTGTTACAACTCCAATTGTAAGTATTCCCATTTCTTTTGCTGCTGCTGCAACAATTGGTGCAGCACCAGTTCCTGTTCCTCCGCCCATTCCAGCTGTTACAAATACCATGTCTGCCCCGCGAAGTGCTTCAGCAATTTCTCCTTTGGTTTCTTCTGCAGCTTGTGCACCTATGTCTGGATTTGCTCCTGCACCTAATCCTCTTGTTATTTTTTCTCCTATTTGTATTTTTGTTGGTGCCTTTGACTCTTGTAATATTTGCCTATCGGTATTTACTGCGATAAATTCTACTCCTCTTATTCCAGCCTCTATCATTCTATTTACGGCATTGTTTCCTGCTCCTCCAACACCTATTACTTTTATTGTAGCAATCCCATCCATCATCATTTTACTGTTATCCTCATATTCCATCATTAACGTTCCTCCTTTTATATTAGTAAGGGGACGCATCTTTCCCCTTGGTCACTGCTCTATGGTTAAGATACATCCCCATTCTTATGAGCTAGTGATGTCATTTTTCAAAATATTTTTCTTTTTTTATTTTTTCTAAACGAGCAATGCTCGCACCTACATTTATTATTAATTACTCTTTTGTAATTATGAATAGAAAAAGTCTTTTACTTTTTGCATAATAATTTTTACTATGCTTTCATCTGATTTTACATCTATATTACTAGATACGGTCTTAGCAAATGGTCTTGCTGCAACATATCTTACTAATGCATAGCTAGCCCTGTATTCTGGTTTTATTGTACTTACTAACCTTCCAGTTGCTATTTTTACTGGAATATTTAGTATTATTTTTCCAGCGACATCGCTTTTGTTGATTGTGGCTATTCCTTGCCCTGTTAATATTACACTATTCATTTTAGGTTTGAATCCTTGGCTTGTTATATCTTTATTAACAAGTGAGAATATTTCCTCAACTCTTGCTTCTATAATCTCAATCAGTTCAGAACTTTTTATAGACTTACTTTTCATATTACTACTTGCACATGTATTTAAAATTATATCATTATCATTATCTATAAAAGATCTTAAAGCTAGTCCATATTGTTTTTTCAAATTATCTGCTTCATCTCTAGATATGTTAAGAACATATGCAATGTCTTGTGTAATACTTTCTCCTCCAATTGGTATCGTATTAGTGTATATGAATCTTTTGCCTTCAAAAGCTCCTATGTTTGTACTGCCAGCTCCTACATCTAATATTATTACATTATCATTTAATTCATTTGTATCTAAAATTACATTTCTTTGCGCTAGTATATTTGGAACTATCCCGTCAATCTCTATACCTATCTTCCTAAACACAGTTCTAAGTTTTCCTACATATTCCTTATCTGCTAATATTACTTCTGCGCTTAACGTAAATGCTGAGCTTAAGCTACCTACAGGGTCTTCTACTATTTCTCCACCTTCAAGTGTAAATTCGCTAGGTACGATGTCGATTAGGACTTTATCTTCTGGAATTTCTATGTCTTTTACTTGTGTAATACTAGAGGCAACATCTTTTACAGATATTCCTGCGTATTTATCTTTTAATTCTTTCCATACGCTATTCTGAACGATTGTTACATATTGCCCCGGTATAGTTGTATAGGCTGAATTTATTTTTAGGCTGGCTTGTTCTTCTGCTTGTTTTATCGTTTTAGAAACGGCTGATGCAACTTCCTCTTCGTCTACTATCTGGGCCTTTTTCATTCCCGAACATTTTGCAGATGTGCTACATATAATCTCTATTTGATTAAAGTTATTAACTTCGCCAACAACCGTTGTTACCTTCTCTGTGCCTATATCAACGCCAACAATAATATCACCGATTGCCAAAGTCCATTCCTCCATTTTCTTAGATTTTCTTGTAGATAATAATATTAAATTTTTAGTCGAAAGTCAATAGTTTTTGTAACATTTTTGTAACATTTTTGTAATGTTTTTGAAACATAAAAATACACCCTTAGAGGGTGGCTTTTTTGAGGTCTTATTTACATAATTTAAAGTGTGATTTTTTTAAAATTAAACTTGTTTTTCTATATATTATATATAATATATCAAAGCCAATTATATATTAATTTCATTCACTCCTCGGCTTCATACATGATTTACAAAATCTAAAAATCCAGCAATTGAGCCTCTCACTTCTGCTTCCTCAATTGCTGGATTTTAATTTTTTGTACAATCATTCCTGGGCACATTCGTCGTTCCTTCAATTTAATATATAATTGGCTTTTACTTTTATTTAAAATAATATTTGAAATTTTGTTAATCCTTTGAAGTAATCCCGTTTCTATTTGTCCATTTTTCTATATAGTGTCTACGTATTATAGATAAATTAGTAAACATTCTTCCAACAAATACTACTATTGCTGCTAAATATATGTCTACATTTAATTTTTGTCCTAGGTATGTTAAAAGGATTGATAGTATAGCATTTCCAAAAAATCCAGAAACAAATATTTTTAAGTCAAATTTCCCTTTAAGTACTGCTGTTATTCCACCAAAAACAGAATCTAAAGCTGCAACTATTGCAATTGCTAAATATCCTGTGTATGTATATGGTATTACTGGTGCTCCCATACCTATTAATGCACCCAAAACACATCCTATTATTATAGCAATAATTATCATTTTCTTATTCCCCCATTTCTATATACTTTGTCGTCATTTTTCCATCATATTTTGGAATTAGTATATTATCATTTCTTTCAACTATCGCTGTTTTGTCCATTGCATTTATTATTTTATCTACATAGCCAGAATCTTTCTGCATTAGCCCACTTTCTAGCTTAACAGGGTCTCCTATGGCTTTTACTATGTATGGTGAATTTAATCTATTGTCATCTATTTTTATGTATGAATTATTAATTAATGCAACATCTGTTGTATTTACAATTCTAATTCCATTTATCGATATTGCCTCTGCACCTGCAAGTTTTAGTTCATTTAATAATTGTAATATGTCATATATATCTATTTGACTTTGTGCATTATCTGATAATGTTACTATTACTCCGTCCTCCAACAACTTCAGTTCTTCCTAATAATAAATTTGCTTCTTTTATTTCTTTTTCTAATAATTCTAGTGCTTCTTGGCTGTTTTCACCTTTTTGTTTATACTCTTTTATTTTTTCTAGAGTTTGCTCTAATTCTTTTTCTGTTTCATCATACTTTGCTTTCCAATTTGCAAGTGTGGTTCTCAGCTCGGTTTCCCTCATCGCTTCAATTGATGTAATATCTGTTCTTTCTACTGTTTTAAATTGTGCAAACATAACTGCAACTAATACAAAGCAAATTAATCCTAGCACTATTGTTAGTGTAATTTTTCCCTTCAAGCTCTTTCACCTTATCTTTCTATCATATATTTATGTGTTAATACACCTTCATATTTAGGTATTGTTATAGAATTTGATTTCTTTATATCTACCATTACTCCATCTTCAATCATCATATCTATGTAGCCACTTACTTCTAAAGAACCTTTTAAATACTCTGGTGAACCTATTGCTTTAATTTCGTATGGGGCTCCAACCTTTTCTCCGTTTATCCTTACAACATAGCCATCACATGTTATAGCTGTTGTATTTACAATTCTTTGATCATTTATAGATATTGCCTCTGCACCTGCATTTTTTAATATACTTACAACTTGAATTATATCCCCATCATGTACTAGTAACACATTAGGATCAATGCTAATTGAAGACATATTAACTAGTGCTTTATTATCGTCTAATGTAATTACTACACCTTTACCTTTCACTTCTGTTTGGCCAAGTAATGTTTTGGCATTTAATAATTCTTTTTCTAAATCAGCTGCCTCTGTACTATTCTCTGTTGCACTTTTTCTTTCTTTTTCCAAGACTTCCTCTGCTTCTTCTAATTGCTTATATACAGTATCGTATTTGTCTTTCCACCTAAAAACTTCATCTCTTAACTTATTTTCAGCACTGCTACCAGTTGTGTAACTGCTAGTAGTTGACATTGTTTTTAGTTGTACACTTATGCCTAATGATAGTAAAAGGCATACTATTCCTAATGTTAATGCTATGTACTTTTTGTTCATTTAGCTTTAATCCTCCTTTTGATTGACTTTAATTATTTTATAAAATTAAACCTCGCGGCGGAAGACTACGCCTTTATCTCCGCCAATCTCATCACTTAAAATTATATCTCCTGAAACACCTTTTTCTTCTTCAATGATTGCTTTAATATATAATATTCTTGTATTAATATCTGTTGTATTTCCCAAATGAATTACCTTTCCGTTCAGAACTCATTACTAATTTTATATCATTTTTATTGACTATGTCTATAATTGTAATTAAATTTCCAATTCCATTTCCATTTGCGGCTTCCATTATTCTTAATATAATTCCTAGTGTTTCTAAATTTTCTTTTGCAAGTCTTGCTCCTGGTTCTAATTTTGTAGACTTAAGACTATTAAATAATATTTGTGGCAATTCGTCTTTGTTTTCCTTAATTTCCAAGATATACCCTTGATTATTTATATATATGTATTTTCCTTCACTTTCTATATAAAAAGTAGGTTTCCTTTCTTTTATTTTTATTACTATTTTATCTGGTAACTGTTTATTTATTTTTACTTCTTCTATATATGGATTTTTTAGTATTTTATTTATTGCTGTATTATTTCTTACTAAAAATATGTTTTCTCCTATTTCTATTTCGCTTAGATTTATTATTTCTTCACTAGCAACTTTATTATTTCCTTCTGTTTCTAGTTTTTCCACTTCAAATAATGGTGATAATGCTATTCCTAGTGTTCCTCCCATAATTAATGTTACTATTGCAATTCCTTTAAGAAAAGCCAAGATTCTTCTTTTTTTTCTTTCTTTTTCTAAATCAATTTTTTTATTGGGTTTTGTCTTTTTCTTTTTGTATTCGCTTTTGACTTGTTTTTCTTTTTTAGGTTGAGCTCTGCCCACTCCTACATTCTTTTTCTTTTTGTGTTTTTCTTTTTTTGGTTCTTCAATCTTTGTAACTCCTATTATAATTTCATTATCAAAGTTAAATTTTTCTAAATTAGGTTGTCCTTTTTTATTGCTAGCGGATTTTTTATCCGCTTTTTTATTATTATCAATATTCTTTTTTTTCAATCTTTTCACCCACTTTTGCACCTAAACTATTTAACTTTTTATCCAAGTTTTCATAACCTCTTAATATATATTCTATATTACTTATTTTAGTTTTTCCTTTTGCTACAAGTCCAGCTAACACTAATGCTGCTCCCCCTCTTAAGTCTGTTGCCATTACTTCTGTTCCTATGAGTTTTCTTACACCTCTTATTATTGCTGTTTTCCCCTCTATCGTTATTTTTGCTCCCATTCGTCTCAATTCGTTTGTGTATTTATATCTATTTTCAAATATATTCTCAACAATTATAGATGTTCCTTTTGCTATAGAAAAAGCCGCTCCAAATATTGCTTGCAAGTCTGTTGGGAATCCGGGGATATGGCATTGTTTTTATATCTACAGCTTTTATTTTTTTTGGTGCTGATAATTGTATTATATCGTTTTTTGTGCCTATTTTACAACCCATTTCCTCTAATTTATAAATTACTGGTATTAAATCTTCTTTACAAGTGTTATCGAGTTCTATACTCCCGCCAGTCATAGCTGTTGCCACAAGTAATGTTCCTGCTTCAATTCTATCTGGCATAATATTATGTCCTGCTTCTTTTAAACTTTTTACCCCTTTTATTTTTATAACGCTTGTGCCTGCTCCTCTAATTCTAGCTCCCATTTTATTTAGTATTTTTTGTAAATCTACTATTTCGGGTTCTAAAGCCGCATTACTAATTGTTGTTTCCCCATCTGCCATAATCGCAGCAAGCATTATATTCTCTGTTGCTCCTACACTTGGAAAATCTAAATTAATATCTGTTCCTACTAGTTTATCTGCACTACATTTAATAAGCCCCGCTTCTTCTTCTACTTTTATTCCTAATTTTTCAAATCCTTTTAAATGTAAATCAATTGGTCTTGCACCAATGTCACATCCTCCAGGATATGAAAAGATTGCTTTTTTAAATCTTGTTATCAATGCTCCAGCAAGTATTACAGATGACCTTAATTCTCTCATTAAGTTATCTGGTATTTGATATGTCTTTATATTATTGCTATCTATAACCAATTTGTTCTTGTTTTTTTTGATTCTACATCCTAAAAATTCTAATATCTGTATTGTTTTTTGTGTATCACATATTTGTGGAACATTATATAATGTAATTTTGGGTCCTAAAATTCCTGCTGCAAGAATTGGCAAAGATGCATTCTTCGATCCAGATACATATGTATTACCTTCTAGTTTTTTTCCACCTTCTACTATATAACTTAACATCTTCACTGCCTCCTAATATTGATTTATGCTATATTTTATGCAGTATTTATGTAAATTGTGAAGATTTCTAAATTACCATAGTTTCAATATTTGTAATTATATATTAAATACCATAAATTTTCAATATATGGAATAAATTTTAGGTGGGCCATTTTTCTAAATAGTGACCCACCTAAAACATTTGTGATACACTTTACACATTTGGTCCTGCTACAAACGTGCCTGTACCAGAGTTTGTATAAAATTTATTTCCAACTGTATCATATAATCCTATTACACCATCACTTTTTCTTTTACATGGAATAAAATGTCTAATCCACCCTGCTTCATCACTCCATCCAGGTCCATCTGTAGGATCATATATTATAGCTTCATATATAGTTCCATTTTTATAGTTTGCATTAGCAGCAGTATTAAAAATGTATATGTTCATGTTAGAATAAGCTGTTGTTGCACCAGAATATGTAATATCCACACGTTTACTTCCTTGATATATATGCGCACTTGAACAATTCTGATCAACTTGAAATCTCTGTGTTAAAGTAATCGATAAATTCGTATTTTCTTTATAACCTGTGCTAAACCAATAATAGCCAACCTTGTTTGAAGTTGCAAAAAATGTCATTCCCATTCTATTTGTTCCGTTTGCATAACCATTTAGTAGCACACCGCTTTTACTTTCTAGCATACAACCATCCATATAAAATGCATACTTCCCATTCAATGGCACTCCCGTATCTATCCACTGTGTGCCGTTAGCCTGTATATATTCCACTTTTTGATATGCTGTAGGTATACCATTGCTTTCATTAACTGTTACATTAAATGTCTTACTTACTTCGCTATAATTTGTATTTGTTGGTGTAAATTTTACTGTTATTGCCACTGCTGATGTTGTTACTGCTACACCCTTGTATTTAATTGTTGTTGCTGTATTTGCTGTTGCAGGTGCGTTTGCTGCCGGACTACTTATAGTTACATACCTTGCATTACCAGTTGTTACATTCCATTTACCTGCCAAATTAGGTGTTGCTGTAAATGTCGCTTCTGCTCCAACATTTACACTTCCACTTGTCGCACTTAATGTTACTGTTGGCGTGGCTTTATTTACTGTTATTGTATATGTTATATCTTTATACGCCGAATTATAATTAGCATTTCCTGCTGCGGTTGCTCTTATTACTACTGTGTATTTTGACCCTGAGGCCGGTGTATTTGCTGCCATTCTCAAGCTTGCTGTTCCTGCTGTTGGTATTGAGAAGTATGATACTGCTGTTCCACTCGTATTCTTTTGTGACTGTATTGCATATGTTACTGCTCCTTGTCCGCTTGTTGCTGCTGTAAATGCATGATCTTGATTACTTGTTCCAAATGTTGGTGACCAGCTTTGACTTGCTGTTACTGCTATTGGGTTTGCTGCTTTTGCTATTGTTTTTGTATATGTTGCTGTATTTCCATATATGTCTGTTATAACAATTGTATATGTTCCTGCTGCGGTTGCAGTATATGTTCCTACACCATTTGTTATTGTTACCGCTGTTCCATTTACTTTTACTGAAGATATTTTTGTATAATCAAAGTATTCGTATTTTAAGTTTTTATAATCAACCTGATATCCTGTTGTACCTCCAGGAACATTTATCTGAATAAATGGTCTTAAATCAGATTTATAAGTATCCGGAATTGTATAAACCTGTGAAAAGCTTGTCTCAGTCATCGCATTTCTCAATGTAATTCCATAAGGTCTTGGCCAGTTATTTGCACTGTCGGAAGTATTTGTATATCTAAATCCAACACCTGTAGAATAAGTATCTGGATCTGGTGCAGTAATTGTTTTTACTGAGCCGCTCATTCTAAAACTCTGTCCAGCATATGTCTTAGTTGGCAATATTGGTCCATATGCATCTCTTGTTTTAGTAGCAAGATAGCCTGTATCCCACAATACTGTTGGTGCATATGGTTTAATTGTTATTGTCACATTGCTTCCAGGCCATGTTGTTGCGCTTAGAGTTATATCTGCTTCTGGATTTATATTACTTACGACAAATTTATTTGTATTAACTAATTTATTATTTCCTGCATTATCTTCAGCATATACATATAAATAGTATTCACCGCCATTTTTACTTGGTAAAGTTAAAGTACTTCCTGTTGTAAATGTTCCTGAATTTATTCCAGTAAAATCAGATGCCGTTATTCCGCTACTTCTTGTTGTCCATAAATATTTTAGTGTTGATGCTTTTACACCACTACCACTATCTGTTACTGTTACCACTGTATTTACAGTTTTACTTGCAGTAGAGTTTCCGTTTTGACTAAATGTAACACTTGGTTGTATATTATCCGTCCAATTTGCTGTATATGTTTTATTTCCTGTTGAGCCTTTCGCTATTGTTACAGTTGTTTGTGCTGTTGTTCCGTTTGAACCTGTCCAGCCTGTAAATGTATATCCTGTTTTTGTTGGATTGTTTAATGTTATATTATTTGTTTCTACTGTATAACTTGTTGGATTTGCTGTTGCTACTGTTCCTCCATTTAATGTATAGCCTATTGTATATGTGTTTGCTGTCCAGTGTGCATAATATGTTGTGTTTGCTGCCGGCATTGTGGTTGTACTTGTTACTTGTGTTCCACCTGAAGCAGCTGTAAACCATCCATTAAATGTATATCCTTGTTTTGATGGAGTAAACATTGTATTTCCAATAGCATTATTGTATGTTACAGTATCTGTTACTACAAAATTTCCCAAAGCTACACTTAATGCCGCTCCATCAGTACACATTCCAAAGTTAAATGCTAAATATGTTGTCGTTCCTGTTGCAGTAAATGTTAATGTATATGTCGTTGTTGTGTTTTGAGTTTTTGATGCATATATTGTATTTAATGAATTAGCTGAATTATTCGTGTTTTCAACCTTTGTAAGTGCTTGTATGCCTATTCCATCATATGATGACGCAAAGCCTGTTATGTTTTGATAATCACATTTAAAATTATATGTGTGTCCAGATACTGTTGTTATTGGTATATAAAGCATTTCCCATCCGCCACTTCCTGTTATATTAATTGTAGATAATTTAGTAGAGCTATTATATGTAATTCCAAATCTTTCTCCATATGCCTTTTCCCATGTATTCATATCATCTGAATTTAAATTATAGCTTACTGTATATGTATTTATCGTCCAATTTGCTGTATATGTTCTATTTCCAGTACTTCCTTTTGGTATAGTTACTGCTGTATTTGTATCCCCTGTTAATCCTGTTCCTGACCATCCTGTAAATGTATATCCTGTTTTTGTTGGATTATTTAAAGTTATATTATCTGTTTCTACTGTATAACTTGTTGGATTTGCTGTTGCTATTGTTCCTCCATTTAATGTATAACCTATAGAATATGCATCTGCATTTCTTTCAAAGTTTGCTATTACTGTTGTTTCTTCACTTATTGTTCCACTTGTGCTTGACCAATTACTAAATTCAGTTGTATATCCTATTGCATCCTGTTTTGTTGCTGTTATTGTTTTTAATAATGTCTCTCCTGATTTTATTAAAATTGTGTTATTATTTACTTCGTATGTTGCTCCACTTATTACATTATAGCTTTCATTATCTACTGTTCCATAGCTTATATTAGCACTTGATATTGTTAATGTTACTACTCTTACTGTCTTTGTTGCATTTGCGCTAGGGGTTATATAATTTTCATTGTCATTATTTATTGCTCTTACATATACCGTTCTTGATCCTGATTCTGCAGTTATTGTCTCTAAATAATCTATTCCACTTGATGCTCTTGTCCAATTATTATTATCAATACTTATCTCATATCCTGTTGAATTACTGCTCTGGTTCCATGTCACTTTTCCATTTGTTCCAATTTCTAGATTAGTTACAGGGTTTAATGCTTGTTTGCCTACTGTTATTGTGTATGTAGCATCTTTTATTGCTCCAGAATTACTATCTGTTGCCCTTATTAGATATGTATATACCCCTGCTGGTGTATTTGCAGCTATATTTATTATTGTTCCTGATATACTTATATAGCTTGTTTCTGTTCCTACACTATTCTGTTCTGATACTTCTGTATATGTATATATCCCTGTCCCATCGCTAGCTGCCTTTATATTTGCTGTTTGTAGCTCTGTACTATATATTTTGTTTATGCTTTGATTTGCAAATATTAGCTCTTTCATTCTTTTGGTCTTGCAATAATTGTATTCCTCTACATAATAGTCGGTTACTCCATTTGTTGTAACTTCTATTTCATGCTCATTTCCCACTATTTCTATATTATTTTCTTCTATCCTTGAAATAATTTCTGAATAATCGCCTGTGTATACTATGTCATTCGTTAATATGTACTTTTCACTTGGTAAAAGTGTATATTCCTTTCCATATATTGTTGCTTTTTGTCCTGTTCCTATTTTTGATAATTCTTCTTCATTTGATATTGGTATTCCACGCTCTAATGGCAAAGAATAATATTTTTCATTTTCAAATGTTACACCTTTGGGGTAATATATAGTATGTGTTTTAGTATTTATAATATAAACATCGTCATTTTCCCATGTTAATTTTTTAGTCAATATTAATCTGTTTAATTTATTTTCATCTATTACTTGATATGTTTCATTGTCATATACATTTTTAATTGTATAAAACTCATCATCTACAGTGTATTCTTCACTTACTGGCAATGTTCCATATTTATTATAATATGCAAAAACACTGTCATTTAAGCTTTTTATATCTGCATATAAATTATTTAGATTTTTTACTTTTAAGCTATCACTACTTGTAGTAATAACAGTTCCTGTCGTTATTGAAACAACAATTACTATAACAATAAGTGTTATAAGTGTTATTCCACTTTGCTTTTTTAATTGTCTCACTACTATATTTCCCCCCTTTCCAATAACATTTTTTATTATTTATACTTTCCTACTTATGCATACATTAATAGGCATTATATTCTCTATATTATTATATTCTTATATATATATATATAATTCAATGATATTCTTTTTACATTTCCATTACAAATATATGTTATTAGGCTAGTTTTCTTAGGCAAATACGACTTTAAGATTGTACTTTTTTCTTAAATTAACCTGTAAAAGATTAGTTTTTTTGCATATTATTCATAAATTAGTCAAAACATCTGCGGAAGAAAACTTTTTGAGCCATTGGGTGAGCCATTGGGGACGGGGATTTTTGGTTATTTTATTGTCTTCGACAAATTTCTACAAAAAATTACTAATGTTATTGATATACTGTTATTACTTTATTTCTTAAGGAGGCAAATTTCTATGCCCAGATTTCCCAGAAATTATATTAATTCAGAATATTTTCATGTTATAACGCAAGGTATTAATAAGAGTTATATATTTGATAATTCTGATGATATTAAATTTTATATTAAAAAAATTTATTCCATACAAAAAGACTACAATATTACAATTGTAGCTTATTGTATTATGAATAATCATGCCCATATGCTTATAAATGTCAATGATTTAAAAAATCTATCAAAATTTATGCATAGACTAAATACATGCTATGGTAAATATTATAATTCCAAGTATAATAGAGTTGGATATGTTTTTAGGGATAGATACAAAGCAGAGGGTATTTATAGTCAAAATCATTTATATAATTGTATTAGATACATATATAACAATCCTGTTAAAGCTGGAATATGCAAAAATCCTCAAGATTATCCCTTCTCAAATTATAAATCTGTTAAATGTAAAGATGATGAAAATTTTGTATTTATAGATACTGAAGAAGATAGAGAGATAATTTATAAAGATTATATTAATACATTCCTTGCTAAAAATAATATAGAATTAAAAGATTTGATGGATAATTTAAATCTTTTAAAGGAATTAGTTAAGACTTTACATTTTTCTTTTAACGTTTCTCTTAGAAAGATTTCTCAAAATTTATATATACATCGACTTACTTTAAGCAAATTGTTAAAATAAAACAACAAAAGCATAATGAAGTTTTATATCCATTATGCTTTATTGTTTACTTTTATGTTCTAAACTTTCTGGGTTAATCAAGCAATGTTTGACATACAGAAAATCTTTTTTCAATTTCACTGTATCCAAAAATCCCCGTCCCCAATGGTTCACAAAAAGTTTTATCTACTCTACTCCCCACACAGTATAGCTACTGCTTGCTGAATAATAATTAGCTGTATCTGTTGGTGTAAACAACACTGTTATATTTATAAGACTATCTTTTTTTACTCCTTTAAATGTTACTGTATGTTCTTTATTTGCTTGTACAGTTGCCGAACTTCCTCCTGTTATTGTTACACTGCTTGTATCCTCGCTTGTCACTGTAAATCTTCCTGCCACATTAGATTTTACTGTAAAAGTATTTGTTCCACCAACATCTACATATCCACTAGAATTGTTCATTGTTAATTTTGACTCTTGTTTTAATATTGGTCCTACCAAACTTCCTCTTTTACTACTAACTAAAGATTTATTCACCGTTACAACAGGACGTACACCAAGTGATCTATCCCAACTATAATCCCACAATTCCATAAAAAATTCACCATCTCCGTGTACTTCCCATACATCGTAGTTATAATCAGCACCAGCAGTAGCAAGCCAATATAACAAATGATGTTCATCAGCATTTGACCCTTGCTGATTTGCTTTTCCATATAGCATATTTAAATAATTGTTGTTTTTCAATGCATTTGCTTCATCATATGTTAATAATCTTCCTGTAGCACCTGAACCTATTGTATTTGTTGCATAGTCTCTTGCTCTCATTATTACATTGTTTGCTTTTGTTTGTTTATTGTTACTTGCTACTGTTGCCGTTGTATATGTGTTTAAATCAATTTTTGTTCCTTTTACCCAAGCATTTTTCCAATAATTTGTTGATGCAAATGCACATCCTGTACTAGATTCATCCGCATTTGCTTTTTGAGAGTACTTTCCTGTTGATGAATTTGGATTTTTATCCAAATTATATTTTGCAAGCAATGTTACTGTACTTTTTGATGTATTACTATTTTCTAACACATAAAACTTTTCAGTTCCAATTGTTACTTCTTCTCCAATAAAATAACTACTATTTACATTAGTTGTCGTTGTTGATAGAGTTAATGCACTACTGTTTGTTCCTGCTGCTATTTTTACTGTTACTCCTATATATTTTCCTGCCATTCCTGTTCCTACTTTATATGTGCTACTTGTTGCTCCGCTTATATTTGTTCCACTTGTTGCGTTTTCGCTTGTTGCATACCACCATTGATATGATTTAGCTCCATTACTATTTGTTGTTACAATAGCTGTTAATGTGTTTCCAATCCTTGCTACTCCTCCTATAGCTACGCAATTTGGTTGGTCTATCATATTTACCTTCGTCACACTAAATTCTTTACTTACTTCATTATAGTTATTTGTATCTGTTGGTGTGAATTTTACTGTTAATTTTACAGCTGTTGATGTTGCCGCTACACCTTTATACTTAATTGTTGTTGCTGTGTTTGCTGTTGCAGCTGCACCTGTTGCTGGACTACTTATTGTTACATATCTTGCATTCCCTGTTGTTACCGCCCATTTTCCTGCAACACTTGGTTTTGCTGTAAATGTTGCTTCTGAACCAGCATTTACACTTCCACTTGTTGCACTTAGTGTTACAGTTGGATTTGCTTTACTTACTGTTACTGTATATGTTATATCTTTATACCCTGAATTGTAATTTGCATTTCCTGCTGCTGTTACCCTTACTACTACTTTGTAGTTTGATTGATTTACTGGCGTATTTGCTGCTCTTCTTAAGTTTGATCCACTTATTGAAAAGTACGATACTGCTGTTCCACTCTTATTCGTTTGTGATTGTATTTTATAACTTAATGTTCCTTGCCCTCCTGATGATGCTATTGCTTTATCTTTTACTGCTGTGTTAAATGCTTCTGACCATGTTTGACTTGCTGTTACACTTAGTGGGTTTGTTGCTTTACTTACTGTTACTGTGTATGTTATATCTTTATAACCTGAGTTGTAATTTGCATTTCCTGCTGCTGTTACCCTTACTACTACTTTATAGTTTGATTGATCTACTGGCGTATTTGCTGCTCTTCTTAAGTTTGATCCGCTTATTGAGAAGTACGATACTGCTGTTCCACTCTTATTCGTTTGTGATTGTATTTTATAACTTAATGTTCCTTGCCCTCCTGATGATGCTATTGCTTTATCTTTTACTGCTGTGTTAAATGCCTCTGACCATGTTTGACTTGCTGTTACACTTAGTGGGTTTGCTGCCTTGTTTATTGTTATTGTATATGTTGCATCTTTTGTTTTTAGCGAATTACTATCTTTTGCTCTTATTACATATGTGTACGTTCCTGCTGGTGTGCTTGCTGCTATATTTATTGTTGTTCCTGATATACTTATATAACTTGTTGCTGTTCCTGAACTGTTCTTTTCTGATACCTCAGAATACGTATATGTTCCTGTTCCATTTCCTGCTGCTGTTATACTTGCAGTTTGTGCACTAGTACTAAATGTTTTTGTTACTGTTTGATTTGCAAATGTTAATTCATTTGCTGTCCATTTTGCATAAATATATCCTGGTGTTCCTGCTGTAGCTATATTTTGAAATGTTGCACCACTTGTATTAAATTTACTTGATGTTGCTAATTTTGTTGTATAACTTCCATTGTTATACCAGCCACCAAATGTATATCCTGTTCTTGTTGGTGTAGCAAGTTCAGCTGATGTAAATGCTGCCTCATATACTTTATTTGCTTCATCTTTTACTTCTTCTAGTCTTACATTATCTACATAAAATTCACCTGCAGCGGTAGAGTTTCCATATATGCAAAAACTTGGATTCGCCCCACTATAATAGTCTGTATCTAATGTAAATGTCCATGAGAATGTTTCCCATTCATTCGTTTTTGTAGGATTAAAGTTATATTGTCCACTTCTAAATGCAGATGTTTTAGCGGAATTTAATTGATAATATAATCCCCCTGTGGCGTGGTTTGAACCAGATACTCTATATAAATCCATTGTTATTCTATATTTTTTACCAGCTGTTAATTTTGTTCCCGTTATTCCTTGTGAAGTTCCAAGCCATCTTGATGTTGTTACTGTTCCATTTACTACTGAGCCGCCAGATACATTTGCTTGAGTTTTGCCATTATATGTTTCATTTGTTTTGAATCTAAATACTGCATTTCCACTTACTATTCTCATATGTGCATGGAAACCTATCTCAGGTACTGGTACCCCCATATTTGCACCTGTTCCCCATCCACTTGCGCTATATGCTTTTTCAGTATTTCCTGGCACACCATTTAATGCCTTATCCCATGTATGTGTTAATCCATTTGCTGTTTTTGATGGTGCAGCTACTAATGAATATGTTTCAAATGTTCCATTTGTTAATATGTTTGCATTGTCATATACTTTTGATAAAGCATATGTCTTATATTTCATATAAATATTCATAGATGTTCCAGCTGCTGTTGGTGTATATGTATAATATCCATTTGTAGAATTATATGTTAAATTAGCATTTACACTATCAAATTCTTCTGTGCTATTCTTTGGTCTAATATTTTTTACATAATATGTTGTTCCCCATGGTTGAACTGTATTTGATTCATTTGTTACATCATTCCATGTTGAACCTCCTACTGAAAAGCTTACTGTTGCTCCACTTTGTGTTTTCCTATCTGCATAATATACATTTAAATCTGTCCATGCCCAGAAGTATCTATATACTGTTGCTCCACTTGTTCCTACTTTTGCTGTTGTACTTGATTTATATACATATTGAGAATAGTATTTGCCTTTTGTTGCATCTGTACCCCATGCACTTCCATTTGCTGTCGAATTATAATCGTATTTCTTCTTCTCTGATTGTGTTCCAAGTTTTACTTTTCTATTGTTACTTGCATCTACAAAATAATCTTCACATGTTACGTCATATTTATTTGCTGTCCATTTTGCATATAGTGTTCCTGCTGCTGTAAAGTTTGTTGTACTTGCTGCGCTTGTTAATTTTCCGTTTGCATCTATATATTGTGTTCCTCCACCATTTGCCTCTGTATAATATCCTCCGAATGTATATCCTGTTCTTGCTGGTACTGTTATTCCATTTGCAGTTGTTGTCATTTGTGTTGTTGCTCCAGAATTTGTATAATATCCTGTATTGTATTTTTCATATATTGCTGTAGTTCCAGCTGTTGTCGCGCTTTGATTGTTTAGTGTTATTGTAAATGTATTATATTTCATCTTAATAATAATATTATTAGATGTGGCTGTTATTGTTAATTTATAAATTCCATTATCTAATGTCGCTCCTGTAACTGTATCTAATGTGTAATAATTATAGTAAGGTTTGATATCTTTTACCCAAACTGTATCTCCCCAATAAAAGCCTGTATATTTCCCTTCATTTGTTAAATCTGTAGCCCATGTAGTACCTTTATCATAGGATACGCTCATGGTTCCTGATTTTTTATCTTGACTTCCTGTTGGAGATAATATGTTTATATCACTTGTTGCTTTAAAATATCTATAAACAGTGGCATTTGATGCGCCTAATGTTATTGTTGAGCATCCTGCATATTGATAATAGCTATAATACTTACTGTTCGCTGTTTCAGCTCCCCAATCTGATCCACTTACTTTTGTTCCATAATCATATGATTTATTCTCTCCTACTCCTAATTTTACTTTTAGATTATTTGATGCATCTACAAAATAATCTTCACATGTTACGTCATATTGATTTATTTTCCAATTTGCTGTATATGTTCTATTTTCTATGCTTCCTTTTTCAATAGTTACATTTTTATTTGTATCTCCTGTTAATCCTGTTCCTGACCATCCTGTAAATGTATATCCTGTTTTTGTTGGATTATTTAAAGTTATATTATCTGTTTCTACTGTATAACTTGTTGGATTTGCTGTTGCTACTGTTCCTCCATTTAATGTATAACTTATTGTATATGTGTTTATTTTCCAATTTGCTGTATATGTTCTATTTTCTGTACTTCCTTTTTCTATTGTTACTGATGTATTTGTATCGCCTGTTAATCCTGTTCCTGACCAACCTGTAAATGTGTAGCCTGTTCTTGTTGGATTATTTAAGGTTATATTATCTGTTTCTATAGTGTAAGTTGTTGGATTTTCTGTTGTTACAGTTCCTCCATTTAGTGTATATCCTATTGTATATATAATTGGTGTTCTTTCAAAATTTGCTGTTACTGTTGTTTCTTCATTTATTGTTCCACTGGTACTTGACCAACTTTCAAATCCTGTTGTATATCCTGTTGCATCAGTTTTTGTTGCTGTTATTGTTGTTAATGTATCATTTCCTGCTTTTACTTTCATCGTATTATTATTTATCTCGTATGTTGCCCCACTTATTACATTATAACTTGCATTATCTACTGTTCCATAGTTTGTATTAGCACTTGCAGTTTTTAATGTTACTACTGTTATTTCTTTTGTTGCTTCTTCGCTTGGTGTTGAATAGTTTGATTCATCACTATTTATTGCTCTTAAATATAATATTCTAGAGCCTGCCTGAGCTGTTATTGTTTCTAAATAATTTACTCCACTTTCTGCTCTTACCCAATTAATGTTATCCATGCTTATTTCATATCCTGTTGCATTGCTACTTTCTGTCCATGTAACAACACCTGCTGTTGATATTTCCACATTAGTTGGTCTATTAACTTTTTGTTTTTCTATTATTATTGTGTATCTTACATCATTTGTTTCTGCTGAATTGTTATCTGTTACTGCTACTACTAGTGGATATGTTCCTGCTGCTTTACTTGCTGCTATTGTTATTACTCCTGCACTTGATACTGTTATTCCTGAATCTCCTAACTTTTTAGCATATGTATATATTCCTTTTCCTACTCCTGTTACATTAAATGTTTGTGGATTTGTATTATATATTAATTTTTTTGTTTTATTTCTTGGCCTGCAGTAATTATATTCTTCCACATAATAATCTGTTACTCCGTCTTCTGTTACTATTATTTCACTACCATCGTTTCCTGCTAAATCTATATTATTTTCTTCTATTCTTGAAATTATTTCTGAATAATTCCCTGTATACTCTATATCCTCTGTTATTATGTAATTTGAATCTGTTGAAAATGTGTATTCTTTTCCAAATATCGTTTCTTTTTGTCCTGTGCCTATTTTCTCTAATTCTTCTGCATTTGTTATTGGTATTCCATGTTCTACTGGTAAAGAATAGTATACTTCCTCTTCAAATTTCACACCTTTAGGAAAATATATTGTATGTGATTTATTATTTATAATATATACATCATTATTATTCCATGTCACATCTCTTGTTAATAGCAAATTATTTAATTTACTAACATCTATTACATAATATTTATTATCATCTTTATAATCTTTTATACTCCAAAACTCGTCTCCTACAGCATATTCACTTTTTATTGGCAATGCTCCATATTTGCTATAATAAACAAAAACACTGTCATTTAAGCTTTTTATATCTGCATATAAATTATTTAAGTTTTTTACTTTTAAGTTGTCACTGCTTGTTGTAACAACTGTTGCTGTAGTTATTGAAATAACAATTACTGTGACAATAAGCATTATTAATGTTACTCCATTTTGCCTTTTTAGATATTGCATACTATCCTTTTATCCTCCTTATATGCTTTTATACAAATAAACTTTTATCCTTATTATAATTATATTCTTATATATATATAATTCAATATTATTTCAATTACAATTACATTACAATAGTGTCATATTTCTATGACTTTTCTACGCAAATACACTTTATATCAATTGAAAAAAAATGAATTGCATTCTTCTGCAATTCATTTTTTTTAATTATTATCAATATAGTTTTCCACAATTTTTATTACACTTTGTGTATTACTTTCAAATTTTTTCGGTATAAAGCTATCTATGTTTTGTATTGCTTCTCGTAAATTGCTTATATTCTCTACTCCTTTTATATACCCTTTTTTATCAAAGTTTCCAACAATCTGCTTTTGATGGTCATTTACATGTTCTTTGTATTTTTTCAGTCTAGGAACAGCTATTACTTTTTTCCCTAGTTTTAACGAACCGACTATTGAGCCAACTCCTCCATGTGTTATTATAAAGTGAGCTTCTTCTTTTTTCTTATCTAATTCTTCGCTTCCTATTAAATCAAATAATTGCATTTTTTCTGTATGATATTTAGTTGAACCCGCTTGTACAATTACTTCTTCTTTTATTGTCCCATCATCTATGCAATTTTCTATTTCTTTTAATAATCTTGAAAAATCATTTTTCTGTGTTCCTAACATTACTAATATCATTAATAAATTGAACCTCCTAATACTGCTTTAGGGTATAATTCTAGCATTTCTTCCCATTGTACTATAAATAAATCTGCGAAATGGTATATAATTCTTCCTGTAACTGTTTTTTTATTTATGTTTGCAAATGTTTCTATATATATTATCTTTGATCCAAATATTTTACCAATGCAACACATAGGCCCTGCTGTATGAGCTCCTGTTGTTACTATGTATTTAGGTCTATACTTTAGATATATTCCTAAGCTTAATATACAGTTATATGCTAACTTAAATATATACTTTATTGGTTTATTCCTTGTTCCATAGACCAAATATGATATTTTATTTTCATATTTTCCTTTTAATTTTTCTGTCATTTTATCCTTTTCAGTAACTATGTGATAATCATATTTTTTAAATATTGGTTTTAGTTGCATTAGTTCATCTAGATGTCCACCTGTGCTAGATATGAACATTACCCTTTTCATAATCAGCTCCTTTGGTCAAGCACTGCTTGCATCCTACGTTCTTTACAATAAATATTTTTGCCTTTCTATTATATCTTATCTTTCTATAGTTTTCAAGTTTTATGCTTGTTTTAGATTGACTTTTTTATTGTTTAGAGTTATACTATTTTTACACGCACCAGTAGCTTAGCTGGATAGAGCACTCGGCTACGAACCGAGAGGTCGGGGATTCGAATTCCTCCTGGTGCACCAAATGTGCGATACTAAAGTATCGCATATTTATTTAATTTATTACATTATACATTCTTATTTTTTCTAAAATACTTCTTTTCAATCTCCTCAAACTTCTTTAAGCTCTCTTCTTTATAATATTCCTTCATTGCTTCTAATTTGTTTGTATTTTGCTCCATAATTTCAGACATATATGTCTTTGCAAATAGTTTTATCATTTCTGTTATTGTTTTTTTGTCTTCATCAGATATTTCACCATATGATTTAAATATTTTAACTATGTTTTTAGATAGACTTTTTTGTATTTCAGAAAACGTATTTGCTTCTGTTGAATATAATACTTCAAATATTCCATCAAAAAATATTTTTCTTTGCTCTGGCTTTGTTGTTGCTAACCACTCTTTTAACGTTTTTCCCATTGCTTCACTATTGTCTGTTAGTTTCTCTGATTTTATCAAATCATCTCTTAATACTTGCCAAGAAAATATATCATGCTGATATATTCCTTTTTCTATACTTAAAGAAATTTCACATTTTTCTTCATGCTCTAATATTCTTCCTATTATAGAGTCTTGTGGCATATATGTTTCTAGCTTATTTAATATCTCTGAATTTTTATATTTTTCAATCATTTTTTTATTGAATCCTGGTCCGTCATAGTTATATCCCTTTATTATTCTTTTTTGTACTGCATTACTTACAGTTACAGCTGAATATATCGCAACATTCCCACCTTTTGAATGTCCACCAATTCTTATTTTTTTATCTGGATATTTATTAGCTATCTTCTCTACGTATTCTTTTCCTTCCAACTGGCAAGGTACATTATCCATAAATGCCATATTAAAATCTTCTTTCCAACCAGTTATAGTGCTGTCAGTTCCAATGAAAGAAATATACATTTCTTTATCTGAAATATGTATCGTTACTGCGCCAAATTGTTTTTCTACTTCTTTATCTGCCTTTTTAACATAATCTGTTATTTGCATATTTTTAAATCTAGTACTTTCTCCCAAATTTGTAATAAGTTCCTTATCTCCATTATATAAAAATTCGTCATTATCTAAGCTTTTCATCTTACTAGATATGGATTCTATCGTTTCAGTATCATCCATTTTTATTTTATCAAACCTTAAATATGAAAATCTGGCTAAAATCATACTATCAACTTCGTTAAATGGAGTGTCTTTATTTATTTTTAGATCCCCCCTCCATATAAGATAATCGTTTATATTTGCCATATTATACACCTCTTTTTATTTTGTTTTTGCATATTTTGAATTATATCATATAATATATAATTATTCTATATTTAAATAGAAATATAAAATCCGCTAAATCTTAGCCGGCGATGGGGTCATACCGCATCGCCTACGTTTGGCTACTTTGTGCTAGAATATAAAAATTTATTTTTAGAACAGAGATATATCATACTAAAATTTAAAAATGGTAAAATTAAATTTCAAACATTTGTTGACATTTAAGTAAATATGTGGTATTATATTTTTGTTATGGGTCAGTAGCTCAGTTGGATAGAGCACAGGCCTTCTAAGCCTGGGGTCGGGGGTTCGAATCCCTCCTGGCTCACCAAAATAAAAATAGAACTCCGAACGAAAGTGAGGGGTTTTATTTTTATTTTGCATTAGTTTAGAGGATTCGAAAAGGACGTGCCTGAATGAAATTAAGGCAAAAACGATTCAGTGAATCGTTTTTAGGACGCGGCTTGCCGAATCCCTCCTGGCTCACCATAACAGTCTTATACGAACCCTTAGTAGTATAAGGTACAAAAAATATTATCAGTTTTAGGCTGATAATATTTTTTATTATATCAAATTTTCTGGATTTAATGGTTTTAGTTCTTCTATTACAAATTTTCCATCTTTTCTAATTAATACATCATCAAAATATATTTCTCCGCCACCAAATTCTGGTGTTTGTATACATACTATATCCCAGTGTATATTTGATCTATTTCCATTATCACTTTCTTGTAATGCAGTTCCAGGAGTAAAATGGAAACTACCTGCAACTTTCTCATCAAATAATGTATCTCCCATTGTGTTTTTTACATATGGATTTAGACCAAATGCAAATTCACCAATATATCTTGCTCCTTCATCTGTGTCTAATATTTCGTTTAATTCTTTAGTTTTATCTCCTGCCTCTGCCTTTATAATTTTTCCATCTTTTAATTCAAAATATATGTTATTAAACGTTATTCCATTATATACATATATGTAATATAGCCATTTACACTATATTTTGTAGGACATGAAGCAACCTCTCCGTCCGGAATATTATATGTTCCAAAATATTTTTCTGCCGGAATACCTTCTACACTAAAGCTTAAATCCGTACCTTGACCTATAATATGTACATTTTTTGTTTTAGACAGTAGTTGTTTTAATGGTTCCATAGCTTCTTCCATTTTATCATAATCTACCGTACATACATTATAGAAAAAGTCAGTAAACTCATCTAAACTCATCTTAGCTTGTTTTGCAAGCCAATCATTAGGGTATCTTAAAATACACCATTTGGTGTGTTTTACCCTTTCTTCAAAGTGCACTGGTGTTTGATAATATTTATTATATATTTCCATACTTTCTTTTGGTATTCCATCAAGTTCTTTTGGGTTTGCCGCTCTAATACCAATATATGCGTCTACCTCTGTCATTCTTGCTAAATCATATTTGGCATATTCTTTTATTTGTATCTCATTACAATTTAATAATATTTCTTTTAATACTTTATAATCAATTATATTAAATACGGGTATTGCTCCTATTTCCTTAGCTTGTTTTATTAATTCGCCAGCTAAATCTGAACATTCTGTTCCTAGCATTTCTATTAATATTTTTTCTCCTGTTTGAAGCTTTACTGAATGGTTTAATAAATTTGAAGCTAATTTTTTTATTCTTTTATCCATAATGTAAATTTTCTCCTCTCAATTTTTCTTTATTTTACTACATGTTTTATTATTTTTCAATTTATCTACTAAAAATTTTAATGGTATATTTTCACTTTAATTTGTACATAATAATACTGGCATTGTATGTGCAACGTGTTACAATATAATTATAATATATGGAGGTGATAGTAATGGCTAAAACAGATACATTAAATATAAGAATAGAGCCAGAATTAAAGAAAGAAGTAAAAATAACATTAAATGATTTAGGAATGAATATAGCTGATGCTGTTACAATTTTTTAAACAAGTTGTAATGACAGAAAGTATTCCATTTATGATAAAGAAACCAAAATTTAGTGATGAAATGTTAGAAGCAATTAAAGAAGCAGATGATATTGCAAAAAATCCAAATAAATATAAGAGTTATAATAATTTATCTGAAATATTGAAGGATATAAACAACGATGAAACGATATGAAATCAAACTTACTAATCAATTCAAAATACAACTAAAAAAAATACAAAAACAACCCAATTTTAATTACAATGCTCTTGATGAAGTTATCAATATTCTTAATAGATAATTTACTTATCATTACTTTACTTAGTATAGGATTATATTCAAATTTATTTAAATAATACATAACTTTTTTATGCTTATAAATTAATTATTACAATAAAACAATTTGCAAAATAATAGGTGTTCGCATTTGTTAGTTTGTGGCTCACCAAAAAAGGCTGATGGAAAATCCATCAGCCTTTTTTGGTGATTATATTATAGTATTTTGCTTCTTCCCTTTATCTCCAACATTTGTGTTATTTATCATTGTTTCTACTAGTGTTCCAACATCTTCATAAATTGGTTTGTTATCTACTTGTCTAGATAATTCATCTATATCCCTTAAGTTAGAAACTTTATCTATTATTGGTTTAAACTCTTTTATTGGTTTTTCCTTCTTTATAGAACCTTCTTTGTTTACAGCTTGTTTCATAGTATTAACAATTTGTTCTGTATTCATTTTAGGAATTTGCTCTTGTACCATATCTTCACTTATTGCATCTTCTAATACTTTATTAACTTTAGCTTTTTCTTCTTCTGTTAAATTAGAATAAACCTTAAGTTCGCCTTGACCTTTCATTTCTTTTTTCTTTTCTTTTATGCATTCAATTGCTTTATTCATACTATCTTTGTCTTTCGCATTTCCTGAATTATTATTTATATTGTCTTCCATTTTATCTAATGTTTCCTCATCTAATGTAATTTCTCTTGTAGGCTTATCTTCAGTCACTACTTCCTGTATCATTTTAGCCATTGTTACCCTCTTAACATTTTCTATAAATGCATCTTTTTCAACTTTTTCTATTGACTCAGGCCCATTTTTTCCTTCCATAACTATTTGGCCAGAAACTTTAACATCAAATCTTTCAGATATATTTTCAAAATCTTTTAATGTTAAAGCATGTTTTTTTGTTTTCTTAACATAATCCTTTACTTCTTTGTTTATATCCTCTCTATCCACAGTTTTCATGGCATCATAAACACTTTTCTTCAATTTGTCTGTGTATTTCTTGCTAAGTGTTTGCTCTATTGGTGTTGCGTTTGCTCTTGTTCCTTTAAACAGTGTATTTTTCTTGTTATCTATTTCATTCTTTAATTCCATTTCTACTTTTCTTGCTTCATGTAATGATGCTATTTTTAATTCATTTTTAGAAGTTACATTATCTTTATTAGTTAAATATTTATATTTTAATTCTCTAGCCACTTCTTGTGTTCCATTTAATTTTGACCATTCTTCTATTCTTCTATATGTTCCATCTTTTCCTCTATATCTTATAACATTTTCTGTTGATTTGTAATTTCTTATTCTTCCTGCAAGTACTCTTTTAACAGTTGATGTTCCAACCAAAAGTCTATTAAATCCTATTGCTGTATCTTCTCCTGCTATTAAAGTTAGGCCAAAGCCCATCTTTCCTAGTCCACTTAAAAATTGCTTTCCTGAGCTTACTCCCTCTAATGTATTTGCTAATTTATAATCAAATTCATCTCTTAAAATTTCTGTTATTTGATTATCAATATCACTATCTACTGCCACAATTTCTCTATCTGTCATTATATCTTCTATTGTATATTTAATTTTATTCTTAACTTTATCTTTAACTGAATCTGATGGTTTTTCTAGTATTGTTGGATTATTTGGGCTATATTCTTTTCCATATTTTCTAAGATATTCGTCCTTTTTTATTCTAATATATTCATTTTGAAGTGCTGTTCTTGTTGATTCTTTTACATTATGCTTAACATTACTATATGTCCTTTTCAATATATTTGGAGTTAATGTATTTGCGATGCTTGTATATGGATAAATTTTTCGTGCTACTGCCAGTCCAACTAATTCTCTGACATTAATACCTGCTAATTCCCCTATTATAGATTTTGATTCTTCTCCAGAGAAATCTAATAATTTTCTTAATATTTTTTCTGCAGTTGTCATAAGCCTAAAGAACATTATTGATAAAATACATAATGCTATTTTTCCTGTATCTGTATTTAACAACATCTGATATGTTATAGATACAAATATAGTATATATAATTGCATGAATTGTTTGAGTTCCAACACTAAATATGTACTCTTTAACCCATTTTGTTAGGACTCCATCACTTGCTTTTCCATTTTTTATTTGTGAATATGCATTTTTTATTACCAGTAATGGTGCTAATATTATTAATATCATTATTACAAATAATCTTCTAAAATACATTATTAAGAATTTTATCATGTAATATACCATTACCATGTATAAAACTGTTGCAAGTAAGCTCTGTGCTATTGCCGAGTTATATGTTAATCCCCTCATTGCTAGTGCTAAATCCACATATTCTCCATTTGATGCACTTTTAGCTATATTTGTGCCTATTCCTTGTAATAAATCTACAACTATCTCATTTATTCTAAGAACTCCTAAAATGAAATAATGCATAATAAATATAATAATAAATGCAATTAGCCAATTCATTAATTGTTTTCGGTATTCTCCTTTTGCCTCTCCAGCAGAAGTAAGTATTACTTTAATTCCTAAATATATTAATGCAATTAATAAACCTATTAACGCCATTTGCCTCATCGCTGTATATAAGCCAGCTACTAGGTTTCTTATTATTACAATTAAACTGTCAGAACTTACTGTTTTGCCCCCTGCTTTTGCACCATTAAACACATCAGGATCTAATATTGGAACTTGATTATAAACTATTTTTTCTAGAGATATAGAGTTTATAGCATCTTTCTTAAAGTCTCCGCTTCCTAAATAATTCATCATTCCATTACTCATTCTACTTGATACATCTTCACCCTGTGCAGCATCAATCCAGTATGTAACAAGCATTTGCACTAATGTCGTTGCACCTACAAATACACCTTTTATTACTGTAAATATAAAATTTAGTATCCAACTAAATAAATCTGATAATTTTGAAAATAACCAACTAATGACATTTACACTTGTAGCCTCATTTTTTACTTCTTGTGTTGTTTGTGATTCTAATTTTGCAACACCTTGGTATTCAAAGGTTTTATCTTGAATACTTTTTTCGATTTTACCTTGATCTTCCCTTATAAATTTAACTTCTTTTCCATATAGAAGGCCATTTAGGAAACTTGTAATTTTCTTTATCCCTTCTCCAATAAAATCACCTAAAGTACTATTTTTACTAAATAATTTTCCATGTGCACCTTTTGCAACTGATTCTTTTACTCTAATAATTCCCTCTATTACATACTCTGCATTTGTAAGTTTCCTACCATCTTCCGCTAAAGGTGAAGAAGTTATTCCCCCATTACAATGTATTACTCCATATTCCTTTCCCGCATAAACTCCTACGTGATGGCAATAATTTATTCCTTCTCCTCTTGTAGACATTATTACTAAATCGCCTGGTTGTAGACTCCAGTCATTCACCATATCAAAAATATCAGCCCAAGATGTTTCAGCAAGACTTCCTTTCCAATATCCATTACATATTGTAAGTGTACTATTCATAATTTCATCTCTATGTAGCGGAACATCATTTGAATTTAGCCAAACAACTGTAGCAAATCCCGCGCAATCCATTTCAAATGCTTTCAATCTATAGCATTGAGGTCTAAGGGATGAATTTGAAGAATATTTTACTTTATTTCCATATGCAGCCCTATAATCAATTGCATATTGTGCTATATATCTTCCTAGTTCAGCTGAAGAATTACAGACATGTGAATCAGTATTTGCTGCTTCCTCCCCATGTACATGTGATGTTAGTAATATGCATACAAATGCAAGTATTACTAATATTTTATTTATTATCTTTTTTATATGCATATTACTCTCCCTCCTTTTGGGTAATTTTTCCTATTTTATTCTGTTACTACAGGTAAAGTTGATTGGTCATATAAAATATATATTATGCTTGTACCATTATAAAATAATCTGCTATTTTCATATTTTTCTAGTACATAGTCTTCATTTCCCTCTAATATTACTTGTGTTTCTTCTGTTTGTGTATTATATTTATATATTCCTTTACCATTAATGCTATAAGCCAAATTGGTATTATCTAACCAAATGATACTATTATAATTTGTTGGTATTTTAGTTCCAGAAATATATATAATAACTTTATTATCATAATAAATTTTTCCATCTTGGTAATCTCTTATATAATAATCTTCTTCTCCTTCAAGTATTGATGTTAATTGACGTGTTTCTAAATTATATTCATAAATTCCTCTATTTTGCAAACTAAAAATAATTACATCATCATTAACCCAAAAATATGTATATACTTTTTCTAATATTTCTGCATTAGGATATTCTTCATTTATTGATATTATTTTCATGTCGTCCAAAGCCGTAAGTGCAAAATATTTAGAACTATCTTTTTCAAATCTTGGTCGTTCTTGCATTAATACTTCTTTATCAAAAGTATCTGCTTTTATTTCCAAATAATCTAAATATAAATATTCATAATTATGTTCTCTACAAATATTAAATTCAGCTTCATAAACTAAATCTTTGTTATTATAGTAAACATTATCCATTGTTTCATTTTGTGTTCTAATTCTCTCGACTATAGTTCCTTCATAATTGTTATATAATATCAATCCATTCGTATTTGAAAATTCATTATTTAATTGTACTTTAAATCCTTTACTTGCATAAGAAATATTAACAAAATTATCCCCATATTCATAATAATCATAATCTGGCCATATATCTGTTATTCCACTTACAAATTTTGCAATATCTGCTGAATCTCTAAATTCTTCTACAAGCATTACAAATTGTGCTGTTTCATAATCTTTTTCTACTGGATATACAGATATTTGACTATCTGAAAAAAACACATATACTTTACTTCCTTTATATCCAATAAAATCTGGTTTCTGCCCCTTAAATGTTGGCTCTCCTAATTTTTCTACAATATTTTCAAAACTTTCGCCAACTTTTATACCATTTATAACATCTTCTAAATATCTTTTTGTAAAGCGTACATTCAAAATTTTATTAGTTGCTGTCTTTACTTCTAATCCTTCTTCAAAATAAATTTTATATCCATCATATATACTATCTTCTTCTCCTAATTGTAGTTCTGCTTTACTCCAATTATTATTAACTAAATTGTTTATTATTTCAGAATTAATTTCCATTTTTGTTGTTTTAAATTGTTGGTATTCTTTTATTGATTTTAAAGAACTTTGCCTTGCAAAATAGTTTGATTGTCCATTTATTAAAATGCTTTCTAATTCTTGTGACTCTTTATTGCATTTTACAGCAATTAATATATCATTTTCTTCATCTATTAAACGTATATTTTGATAATTTAAATATCCTAACATTAATGCTAACATTTGATAATAATAATCTTCATTACTTATTTCATCTGTGTATAGTGGATATTTAAATTTTAAATATATATCAAGGTCATAATTATCTCCTGTTGATTTTTGCTCTTTTATATATGTACACCCCATGTATTCAGCTATTTCTTTTATATTCTCAAAATCTGATACTGATGTATATTCTTTTTCTTCTATTCTAGACCTCTCTATAGCATCTAATATTAGCCCTCTAACTACTAAAACAACTATAAATAATATTAATACTATTAATATTATTTTTTTTACATTTCTTTTCTTTGGCATTTATTCCTCCATGATTAATGTAAAGGGTGGCTTTTATTAAAACACATTTCAGCTATTACAAGCTAATGATGTCATTTTTCAACAATTTCCCTATTTTATAATTATATTTTATCATTATTTTTTTAATTAAACAATGGTAATTTGTTAATTTTTTTATTATTTTATTACTTTTTCTTCTACAAAAATAATTTGCTATAATATGCAATTTTTCAGTTCTATTTTGGACTTGTTGTTAATATTATTTATCAAACAATTTATTTAGATGGAGGTTTTAAATGGATAATAAGCGTTTTAAAATGTTTTTAGGGATTATTCTTATTGTTATTATTTTAGTTTGCACAGGTGTTTATATTTTTAGTAAATTATCTAATAGTGATGCTAGTATTTTAGAAGAATACACTCCTGAAGAAGAAATTTCTAACGAGCAAATAAGACATACTATTGTAAAATTGTATTTTAAAGAAATAAACACTGACGAACTAAAATATGAAAATAGGAGTATAGATTCAAAAAATCTAATTAATGATCCATATTCTTATTTAATTAATTTATTGATTGAAGGTCCAACTTCTGATGAACTAGAAAAAACAATTCCAGAAGGAACTGTTCTTAATTCCGTAAAATTAATTAATGATACTCTTGTTGTTGATTTTTCAGAAACTTTTATTAACAACACTGCTGATGTAAATATGGCAAGTAACATTGTTTATTCAATTGTTAATACTCTAACACAATTTAATGAAATAAATAGTGTTAAAATTTTAATTAACGGTTCTAACAATTCTAGTTTCTTAAATTGTGACTTTTCCTTAAAAGATCCATTTGTAGTTAAATAATTTTTATTTGATTAATTTACATAATTATGATATAATGTATGTATATTCGGTAAAGGAGGATTATACCATGACTTACATGTATCTTGCTGGAATTGGTATTATCACTTACTGGCTCGCCCAAAAAGGGTTTCGGATATTAAACCTATTCATTCCACTTCCTGTTATCCGCTTATTCTTTTTTACAGGATTAGCAGTATATTTAATGGCTTTCCATTATTATGGTAACTGGTCGAATTCGGAAATTGTTGTAGTTATTGCTATTATTCTTGCAAATTTACTTGCAGAATACCCTTCAATTGACTACTCAAACATGGGTGAAAGAGTTCCGCAAAATTCTTTGGAGCCAGCTAATTCTCATCATCACAAACGTAGTTTGTTTCGTGAAACAATGGATATTCTTTTTGCTTTTGCAATAGTTAATGCATTGTTTGATGATGACTGCGATTGTGATTGTGGTTGTGATGATGATTTCTAATTCTCCACCCCCAGTTGATGTTTAACTGGGGTTTTTCTTTTAAGCTTATTACTTTTTCAGTATATTGTACAATTTGATTCCTTTAAGTGCCTTTTTCCCATGTCTTAAAAAAGCTTCAACTTCTTGTAGATTATTTAACATCTTGTCTTTTTTCTTTGTTAATTCACTTTTTTCTTTCTTTTCTTCATTAATTGAAGACTTCGCCATAAATAGGTTATCCACTTTTACACTCTCCTTATTAGACTTTTTCCACATTTTGTTGTATAATATGTGAAATTACATTAATTTGTGAATTGCAATACAACAATCTTCAAGAAAGGAATGAGTTTTAAATAGATAGACGGAATTATTAAATTAAATGAAAATGAAAGAATTGATGATTTAGAATTAGATGGGCTTAAAATAATACAATCTACAACTCGGTTTCTGTTTCGGAATTGACGCAGTTTTACTTTCTGATTTTGCAAAAGATATACGAAATAATTCTACTATTTGTGATTTGTGTAGTGGTACAGGAATTATTTCTATTTTGCTTTCTAGTAAGACCAATGCAAAAAAGATTTATGCTGTTGAAATTCAAGAAGAAGTTGCAAAAATGAGTAATAAAAGCATTTTGTTGAATCAATTAGAAAATAAAATTGAAATATTGAATATGGATTTGAAAAATTTAAAGCAAAAATTTAAAGCTTGCTCTTTTGATTCTATTATTACAAATCCACCATATAAAAAACTTGAAACCGGGCTTACTAATATTAATAAAGAAAAATTAATTTCTAGACATGAAATTATGTGTAATTTAGAAGATGTTATTTCTATATCTAGCTATTTACTAAAAAACAGTGGTAGTTTTTATATGGTTCATAGACCAGATAGAATTGTAGATATTATGTGTTTACTTAGAAAGTACAAATTAGAGCCTAAAACTTTACGTTTTGTTCAACCTTTTGAAAACAAGGCCCCTAATTTGCTACTTATTAAAGCTGTAAAAAATGCTAAACCTTTTTTAAAACTTCTACCCCCTTTAATTGTTTATAATGATAATAATAGTTATACAGATGAAATTTTAAATATATATTCTAAAAAAATATAGGAGGAAATTATGAGCGGTACTTTATATTTAGTT
Source organism: Clostridia bacterium (assembly GCA_017469445.1). Lineage (GTDB taxonomy): Bacteria > Bacillota > Clostridia > TANB77 > CAG-508 > UMGS1864. Next base: position 164,930 of record JAFUGK010000011.1, on the reverse strand, counting down.
CCAACACCAATTGGAAATTTAGATGACATTACATTAAGGTGTATTAAAACTTTAGAAATTGTAGATTATATTTGTGCTGAAGATACTAGACATACATTAAAATTGCTTAATCACTTAAACATATCTAAACCTCTTATTAGTTGTTATAAAGAAAACGAACTAGTTAAAGCAGATAGTATAATAGATAAACTATTAGATAATAAAAATATTGCTTTGGTCTCAGATGCAGGTACACCTATTATTTCTGACCCTGGTGAAAAACTTGTAAAAATCGCTTTAGAAAACGACATTAAGGTAGTCCCTCTTCCACGGTCCATGTGCATTAATAACTGGCTTAATAGCTTCTGGAATTTCTGCAAAAGAATTCTGTTTTATAGGATTTTTACCTGTTCAAAAAGCCGAAAAAACAGCCAAGTTGTCTTCATTATATGATGTAGATAAAACTTTAATTTTTTATGAAGCTCCTCACAAGCTTTTAAATACTTTAAATGCAATTAAAGAAGTTTTGGGCAATAGAAAAATCGCTTTAGCTAGAGAGTTAACTAAAATACACGAAGAATTTAAATATGGATTTGCCCAAGATCTTATAAATAATATAGGAGAACCAAAAGGTGAATTTGTTATAATTGTAGAAGGAAATTTAAATAATGAAGATGATATTGTAATTCGTTTAAATTCTGGTAGTTTAGAAGAACATTTTATTTTTTATAAGAATATGGGATACTCTAAAAAAGATATAATCAAGATGATTGCTAAAGATAGAAATGTTAGTAAAAATGAGATTTATAAACATTTTTTGAATTAAATTAAAGGCGACACAAAGTCGCCTTTAATTATATATAAAATTTAATTGCTTAATCCTCACTTAAAAAAGCTTCATCTATTTTTTTAGAGCAAGTTGAACAAACTAATTTTCCTTTATATTCTACAAGCTTTTTCGTTCCCCCACAAAATATACAATTAGGTTGATATTTCTTTAATACTATGGATGAGCCATCTACATATATTTCGATTGGATCTTTTTCTTGTATACCTAAATTATTTCTTAATTCAATTGGTATAACAACTCTCCCTAATTCATCTACTTTTCTTACTATTCCAGTTGATTTCATTATTTTCTCCTTTCTTTTTACAAAATTCGACAAATTAATACATATTATTACATATAATAACATAGGTAATAATTTTAATCAACAAAATTTTGAAAAAATTACTATAAAATTACTGTGGGCCTACTCTTACAATTTTATTTATTGCCCTATATGTGTCTCTTGACAATTCTGTTTTACTTATTACTTTACCATTTAAAAGCAAATATTTATATGTTACTGTTTGGCATCCACTTGCACCACTTTGTTGTACTTTCTGCTCTCCTGGTGCAAGAGAATTATCTGTAATGTACTCTGTTTTATATGGAACATAGTTTAAAACAATTGGCTCTAGTCTTACTTCATATTCTACTTCTTCTTTTACTCCATATATCTCCATTTTTGCAATACCATTCTTTACTTGTGATACTATTTTTATTGGATATTTTCTACTATTCACAAACTTAAAATCTATGCTACCATAAGAAACTGTAGCGTCTAATCCATTTTTTACATATCCTGCAGGCAAGCCATGATTTCTTCTTTCTGTTACTTCTAAATTTGCATATAAAACTGTATCATATAATGTAGTTGCTATTTGGCATATTCCTCCTCCAAGCCCATCTACTACTTTTCCTCCTGAAAATATATGTGCCTCTTTAAAGCCTGCTGATATAGTTCTTTCACCTACCACTTTATTATATGAGAATTCCTCTCCTGGCAATAAAATGGTTCCATTTATTTTGTCTGATGCTAATTTTAAATTTGTACTTCTATTTTTATTACTTGCATCATATTTTGTACTAAAAGAAGAAAGTAAATCTGGAAATGCCTCTAAGCCTATTTCATTAGTAGTAGTTTCTGGCTCTGTATATTTTAATGCTATTGTATATTCTTCTGCTGGAGATGTTAACATATTTTTTGCTTCTTCCATTGTTATACTAAAATCTACACCTACCACATGCGGATATATTGTAAAAGGATTTGTTTCATAATATGCATTTTTTGGTTCAACATAAATTTCAGAATGTATTTTTTCTATATCAATTGCTTCTGGCTGTTTAATTTCTATTGGTATATCTATTACATTGTCGTCTAATGTTTCCGTCTTTATTGCTTCTAAAAGTTTTTCTTTTAATTCATCTGCTATTGCGACTGCCCCTTCTTTTCCTGATGTTATTATTAATTTGCCATCTTCTACATAATAACTGTACTTTTTGATTCCATCTGGAAATTTAGCATTTAAATCTGCCACTAGTTCATTTAACAAATTTTCATCATATTGTAAAGTTGGTTCAATGTTTTTTCCATTTATCATACAATCTAATATTGCATAATTATTTTCAATTATATTTCCATCTCTTCCAACACGATATGCTTCTGCCACTAATTCTTCTACATTGTATTGTGCCGCTATTTTTTCTCCTGTTATAAGCTCATTATATTCGCCATGTTTAAGCGTTAATTCTGCTTTTATTTGCTTTGTAAATTCTTCCTCAAGTTTTTGAGTTGCTTCTTCCTTAGTTAAACCTTTTAAACTGATTTTCTTTACTGATACTCCATCTAATATTCTTATATTATTAATGTTTACAAGAGAAAACATAGTAGAAAATAATGCTAATATTAATACTAAAACTGCTATTATAAAAAATGCTATTAATATTTTTTTACTTCCTTTATCTTGGTTTATGCTATTTTCTTTGAAGGGTTTAAATGTTTTAGTATCTTCTTCTACGGTAATTGGCTTGTTTGGTTCTTCTTCTTTTTTTGTAATTGCTTTTTCAAGGATTTCTTGTTGTTTTATTACCTGTTTTATTTCTTTTTTTTCTTCATTTATTAATTCTTTTGTACTTTTTTCTTCCTTTTCAGCCATTATATTTCTCCTTATTTCATTTTTCTATTGTCCCTACAAAAGATATTAACACATTTTTACATATTTTTCAATATTTCGATATCAAATAAATAAGTCCTTATTTATTTTATTCTATCTAAAAAATATTATTCCCTTTATTTCTCGTCAAAAAAAACTTCTTGAACACTTTTCTCTAAAGCAAACGCTATTTTATCCATAATAATTATTGTCGGGTTCTCCCTTGTTCCCCTTTCAAGATGGCTTAAATATCCTACAGATATCCCCGTTTTAGATGCCAATTTTTCAAGAGTTATACCTTTTTCTTTTCTAATTTTTTTCATTTTATTATTATACATTTATCTCTCTCCTTTTGCCTTGCTGACAATATAATATCAAATTCAAAAAGACAAGTCAATACTTTTTGTCAATTTTTTCTTTACTACTAGACAAATGAAAAATTTTCTTGTATAATATATAAAAATGTATAAAGGAGACGAATTATATGATAGGTGATATGATTGCAAAAATTAGAAAAGAAAAAGGTATGACAAAAACAGAACTTGCTAGGCGTACAGGAATTAATATAGGGCATTTAACACATATTGAGAAAGGAGAAAGAAATCCAAGTCAAAATGCTTTAAAAAATATTTGTAAAGCACTAAATACACCTTACCAACCATTAATGTATACATACGGAAAAACTTTAAGTGAAGAACAAGAAGCTTATGGATTTATTAATTACATTGCATATGATAAAGTACTTGCTATAGATAATATTTCTTCATTAATCCCTTGTCCTTCAAATGTACCAAGTTCTGCAATTGCTATAAAAATGCCAGATGATTCTATGCTTCCAGATATTGAAAAAGATAAATATGTATTTGTAGAATTCAATACTTTATTAGAAAATAAAGATATTGGTTTATTTGCATTAAATGATCAATTTTTAATTAGAAGATTTTATTCAAAAAATGGACAGATTACTTTAAAATCTGGAAATAAAGAGACAGAATCTATAAAAATTAATCCTACAGATAAATTTTATATTATTGGAAAAGTTTTAATTAGCGAATAACTAAAATTTTTTAAAAATATTGTAAAAAATACTTGAATAAATTATTTTTTAATAATATAATGTTGTAAGCAAAAGATAAATAAGGAGAATTGTATAATGGAATTAACAAAAAATATATTTTTTAATACCGATAAATTAGTACCAAATACTACTGTAAAAATTTCATATGTAGGTAAACTTTTTCAAAATGATTCTGAAGAAGTATATATTCACTATGGATTTGGTTTATTGTGGGAAAATGTTTCTGAAATAAAAATGGAAAAAACAGAACTTGGTTTTCAAGCTGAAATAGAATTACAGGATTCAGAATCTTTCAATTTTTGTTTTAGAAATGGTTTAAATGAATGGGATAACAATGAAGGAGAAAATTATATTTTCCCTATTGAGAAAGTTGATACATCATTGGTCTTAATTGATGACAATGCTGGTGTTTCTGTTCATAAAGGTTTAAGAAAATCTTATATATGGAGTAAAAAATTAAAACTTGCAATATATAAATTAATAATTTATGTTCCAAAACTTATTTCTGGAAATTATAAAAGAAAATTAACAGATCAAGATCAATAAACTGTAAAAAAATACACAAATTAAATTTGTGTATTTTTTTACTTTTATCTAAAAATTTTAAAATATTCTAGTAAAGTTCTATTTTAAATTTTCCAACCGCCATCAACTCGTATAACTTCACCTGTTATATAATCACTCTCCGCAAGGAATACTGCTGTTTTTGCAACATCTTCCACTTTACCTATTTCCCCTATTGGAATATCTTCTTGAATTTCTTCTATCTCTTCTTTTGATAATTCTTTGTTCATATCTGTATTTATAATTCCTGGTGCTATGCTATTTACTTTTATATTTGATGGGCCCATTTCCTGTGCCAATGCTTTTGTAAACCCTATAATTCCTGCTTTTGCAGCTGAATAATGTACTTCACAAGATGCTCCACTAATTCCCCATACTGATGAAATATTTATAATATGTCCATATTTGTTGTGTATCATACTTTCTATTACTTCTTTAGTCATTAAATATACACTTTTTAAATTATTATTTATCATATTATCCCAATTCTCTTCTTCCATTTCTGCAAAAGGGATTATTTCTGATATTCCTGCATTATTTACTAAAACATCAATCTTACCGAATTTATTCAATGTGAATTCTACTAATTTTTTAACATCGTCTTTTTTAGATACATCTGCTTTGTAAATTTCCACAGTCTTGCCATAATTTGTTAATTCTTCTTTTATCCTTGTGGCTTCTTCTTCAGATGTTTTATAGGTTATTACTACATTATATCCTTTTTTTGCGAATTCATATGCAATTGCTTTTCCTATTCCTTTTGCTCCTCCTGTTATTAAAATAGTTTTCATATCTTCTTCACCTATCTTTTTTTATTTATATTCTTTTCAATATGTATAAATATAAAATTTTTCTTTAAAAGCACTCCATAGCAGGGTAATAGCTGACCAGGCAATGACCCTTCCTAAGAAGAACATTCAAAGCCTGGCAGCGCTTTGTGGGTCTTCGGGAACTGTCGGCTTTATAAATCAAAATTTTATATTTATACATATTGAATTTAATTTAATAAAAGTTTAAAGCGTTAATAAAAGTCAAGAATTAAGAAATATCTTCAAAACTCTTGACTTTTCGATGGAGCCGCTAGTCAGACTTGAACTGACGACCTACTGATTACAAGTCAGTTGCTCTACCAACTGAGCTACAGCGGCATATTTTGGTGACCCCGACGGGAATCGAACCCATGTCTCCGCCGTGAAAGGGCGATGTCTTAACCGCTTGACCACGGGGCCTTATTTAAAAAGTTATGGTGAGCCATCGCAGACTCGAACTGCGGACAACTTGATTAAAAGTCAAGTGCTCTACCACCTGAGCTAATGGCCCATAACTGAACGCCTTTATATGATACTACATTTTTAAGGCGTTGTCAACATTTTTTTGCAAAATTGTTAAAAAATCTCCTCAAAGCATTTTTCAAATTCAGCTTGAATTTTCACCAAATCTTCCTCTGTTTTTGCTTCGTATCTTATTGTTATTTTAGGAGATGTATTTGATGCTCTAATAAGCCCCCAGCCTGTATCAAATACTACTCTGGCTCCGTCTACATCAATTACTGTAAACCCATTTTGCTTGAAATATTCTTTTGCTTTTTCTATTATTTCAAATTTTCTGCTGTCATCAACTGTTTTAGTTATTTCTGGTGTTGCGACATATTTATTAATTCCGTCTAATAATTCAGAAACATTTTTATCTGTGTTAGATAATAGTCTTAATATCCTTGCAGTCGCATATGCAGCATCATCGAAACCATAATATTCATCCCTAAAGAAAATATGCCCAGACATTTCTCCTGAAAATGGTACATCTTTTTCCTTCATAGCTGCCTTAATATATGGGCTTCCTGTTCTGATAAATTCTGGCTTTGCTCCTATTTTTTCTAGTTCATCCCATAAACTTTGCGTACATTTTACTTCTACTAAAGCTCTTGCCCCCGGGTGGTTCTTTATAATCTCTCTCCACATTATAAGCATGAATAAATCGCCAAAAATCATGTTTCCATTTTCATCTACTATTCCAATTCTATCTCCATCTCCGTCATAACCTATCCCTAAATCTGCTTTTTCTTCTACTACTTTTTTGCTTAAATCTACTAAATTTTCTGGTATACTTGGATCTGGATGATGATTTGGAAAACTTGCATCAGATGTGCAAAATAGCGGAATTACATCTACACCTAATTTTTGAAGTAGTTTTTCTGCTAATATATATGTAGTACCATTTCCTGCATCTACAACAACTTTTAATTTTCTATCTCCCAATTTTACTTTTTCACAAATCTGCTCAATATAGTTATCCAATATATTTTCTTCTACTACTTTCCCTGAGCCTTGCTTAAAAATTTCCTTTTCAGCATATTTTCTAATTTCTTGTATTCTATTTCCATAAATGCTTTCAGCTTCTTTTTCTATGCACATTTTAAAGCCATTGTATTCAGCCGGATTATGGCTTGCTGTTATTTGTATGGCTGGTCCTATATCAAATAACTTTCTTGCATAATATACCATTGGTGTTGTTGCTAATCCAATATTTATAACATCTACCCCTGTACTAGTTAATCCTTGTATCAGCCTTTTATTAAATTCTGTTGATGATTCTCTATTATCATTTCCTACTATTACAGTTTTTTCGTTTAACTCTTGAACATATGTGCCAAAAGCCTTTCCAAGTTTTTCAGCAGTATCTCCTGTAATTTCACTTCCTACTAATCCTCTTATATCATAACTTCTAAAAATTTCTGGATTTATTTGCATATTTTCTCTTCTCCTTTTTCTTGTATTCCTGCTCTAGATATTATTTATAATTATTTTTATTTAGGCATCAAATTAGCCAAACGTAGGCATTGCATTTTTCTTTCGAATGCTTGGAAAAAGAAAATATCCAATGCCGGTTAAGATTTGGCGGATTTTATAATTTCTTATTATTCTATTAGACTTCATAAGAATTATGGTATTTTATATATAGTTCTCTTGCTGTTTTCGGACAATCTACTCCCTTTTCATCAGCGTTTTTTACTGGAGCAAACTCCTCTTCTCTTTTTACTCTAAATATAGTCATATTTTCTAATTGTTCAAAAGCATCAAATATAAATGCTTCAAATTTATATGCATTTGGCTCTTGTGATATAACAGCATTCCCATTTTCGTCCATATAATTAGCCTTTTTAAAAGCTGGGTGATATGGTAATATATTTTTGCTTATTTTTTCCATTGTTTCCAATTCAAAAATATGCACAATAATATTTGATTCTCCGTATTTTAACTCCCCATTTTCGTCTACCTCATGAGCCATTTCATCAGATAATTCTGTATATTCAATTATGCTTGGCCTTCCGTCTTTTTTGCAGAAAACTCCTACTTTTTCCTCTGGATATTTTTTTACAACAGATTTTGAAGCAGCAGGAAATCCTTGTTCTATATATAATCCTATAAATAGTGGATCAAACATTTTTACAAGTACATTATCTACTCCTCCGACAATAATCCATTTAATTCCCTTATTTTTCATATCTTCCAATATTCCATTTTTAAGCATTGCAATATATACTCCACCATGTCCATCTGCCGCTTCTTTAATAAGCCCATTTGTATCTAATAGGATTTTTCCATTAACATCTATCATTGGATACTTCCCTTGTTTAAAAAATGTAACTTTTTCTTTTGGATAATCAAAAAAATTATTTTTTTCAAAGAACTGCTCAGTTTCTTCATTATTTTCTTCGCTTGTCATTACATACCATGGAATAGTACAATTAGTTTCAACTTGTACTTCCTTAAAAGTATCACAAATTATTTCAAATAGTGATTTATGACTGTCTAACCCCAAGTCAAAAGTTCCTTTAGGTCCATTATGTCCCAGTCTTGTTCCTTGGCCTCCTGCCATTGTAACTGCTGCAACTTTTCCACTTGATAATATTTCGTTGCCTATTTTTATATATTTTTCTTTTTCTTCCTCTGTTAACTTCTCTTTATCTATATATTCAATTGGTTCTACCTTTGTTTCCTTATTTTTCTTAGGGGTTTTTATTGATTCATACAATTCCTCTATTTGCTCTAAATTCAAAGTTTCTATCTGATCTAATAATTCTTTTTGCTTTTCTAAATCTAATTTTTCATAAAATTTTAATAAATGTTCTTGGTTATATTTTTGCAATTTGCTTAGTGCTTCTGCATAATTCATACTTTGTACTACTCCTTCCTATAATAAATAGTATTAGATATATCTTATACCATTATAGGAATTAAGTCAATCTTATATTACTTCTTTTTTTCCAAATCCGTCAAAAGCTTCCTCTATACTTCTCTCTCCAGATGTATTTATTAATTTTTTGTGATTCTTTAGAATATGTTCTATATTTTTATTAAAATCCATTACTTCATAACAATCTATTATATTTACATTATTTCTTAATTTTTTATTTTCTATCTTTTTATTTACGTCATTTATATATTCTTCTTTTCCTACTATTAATATATTATTAAACATGCTTATTTCTTCCGTAATCTTCTCTTGTTTCATAATATTACAACCTATTCTTTTTATATTTTCTTTTAATTCTTCTTTTAAATTTAATTTATCTAAAATTGTTTTTATATTATTTTCCAAATTTTCATTGCTAATAATTATTACATTTTCTTTTTTCTCTATTTTGTTTTTTATATATGGTAAAATCATCATTGTTAAATGCCAATTATTTACGTAAAAGCTGCACATTTTATTTACTTTTTTCATCCTATGTACCCCTTCTTTCTTTTGGTAAATTTTACCATTTTATTTCAAATGTGTCAATAGTTTTACAAATAAATTACAATTTTTTCCATTTATAATTATACTATATATAGTTGTATATTTTTTTTCATTTTTGTAAATACTTAATACAAAGAAAGTTTTTACAGTTAAGGAGGTTATTAACTTGTTTTTTAAAAATATCATTTTTAGTAATAAATTTAAAAATTTTACTATTATTTCTCTCTTATTATTTGGATTTATCTTATTCAATGCATTATCATATGTATCTGCAGTATCTTCTAATATCTCCAATAATCTTTTTCGCTTGCATGTTATAGCCAACAGTAATAGCGATGCCGACCAAAATTTAAAATATATTGTAAGAGATAAAGTTTTAGAATATGTTAATTCATATTATAAATCAACTACAAAAGAGGAATTAGTTAATAATTTAAATCTAGATGCTATTCGCAAAATAGCTCAAGAGACTATATATGATAATGGATATTCATATAATGTTTCTGTAGAACTCGGAAATTTCAAATTTCCAACTAAAACTTATGGTGATATATCTTTACCTGCTGGCTTTTATGATGCCCTACGCATAAAAATCGGGAATGCTGAAGGGAAAAACTGGTGGTGTGTAATGTTTCCTCCTTTATGTTTTGTAGATGTAAGTTCTGGTATAGTACCAGATAGTTCTAAAGAGATTTTGCAAAAAAATTTAGATTCCGAAGAATTTGAATTAATTTCTGAATCTTCTAGTGAAGTTAAGTTTAAATTTAAAATTGTAGAATTGTTGCAAAATATCAGCACAGAGCTTGCTTCACTAACAAAGTAATTTTTACATTATTGTATTAAAAGATATATTAAAAATTTGAAAAAGCGGATTAAAAGTAATTAAGCTAGAGATTTTTAATATATCTTTTAGTTATGCTATGCCTCTGGAAGCTGATTACGGAAGCTTACTATTGTGTTTTTCACATTTTTATGATATATTATTAATCAAATTAAATCTATAATTCATAGGGGGGACCTTTGTGGAAAAATTAGTTATTACTGGCGGTACACCTCTAAAAGGTGTTACATATATAAATGGCGCAAAAAATGCTGCTGTTGCAATTTTACCTGCCACTTTATTAATAGATGGTTTTTGTACTATTGAAAACATACCTAACATTAGTGATATTAGGCTATATATAGATATATTAAAGTCATTTGGGGCAAAAATTGAGTGGATTCGGAAAACATACTATTACAGTTGATACTACAAATGTATGTTCTAATGATGAATCTCTTGAGCTTACTGGAAAATTCAGGGCTTCTTATTATGCTCTAGGCGCACTTCTTGGTAGATGCAAATCTGCACAAGTTGGTATTCCTGGTGGTTGTAACCTTGGGGCTAGGCCTATAGATTTACATATTAAAGGATTTGAAGCTCTTGGTGCTACTGTTGATGTTGCACATGGAAAAATTTTAGCTACTGCTGATAAGCTTGTTGGAACATCTATATATTTAGACATTGCTTCAGTTGGAGCTACTATAAATATAATGTTAGCCGCCGTTTTAGCAAATGGAACTACAATTATAGATAATGCAGCAAAAGAGCCACATATCGTTGATGTTGCTAACTTTTTAAATACTATGGGTGCAGATATTAGAGGTGCTGGAACAGATATTATTAAAATACATGGAGTTAAAAAATTGCGTGGAGGAAAAACGTATTCTGTAGTTCCAGATCAAATAGAAGCAGGTACATTTATGCTTGCAGCAATGGCAACAAAAGGCGATATTACAATTAAAAATTGTATTCCTGAACATTTAGAATCTCTAACAGCAAAAATTCTTGAAATGGGTGGAAATGTAGATATAAGCGCTGGAGATGAAATTAGAGTTTGGAATACTAGAAGACCTAGTAAATCAGTTGTTAAAACGCTTCCTTATCCTGGATTTCCAACTGATTTACAACCACAAATTGGTGTAGTACTATCAATAGCAGATGGTACTAGTATAATTAACGAAAGTATTTGGGAATCTCGTTTTCAATATACTGCTGAATTAAATAATATGGGGGCAAAAATAACAGCTCAGGGCAAGTCAGCCATATTCGAAGGTGTAGAAAATTTGTATGGAGCACCTGTACGTTCAACAGATTTAAGAGCTGGTGCTGCTCTTATTATTGCTGGATGTGTGGCACATGGTAAAACTGAAATATTTAATATTGAGCATATTGACCGTGGATATGAAAATATAGAAGAAAAATTTAGAGCTTTAGGAGCAAATATTGAAAGGGTTTCTTATTAATTATGTTAAGATTTTGTAGTTTATATAGTGGTAGTAGTGGAAATTCCTTTCTTGTTCAAAGTTCAAAAGCAACCATATTAGTAGATGTGGGAGTAAGTGCTAAAAAAATAGAAACAGCTTTTGCAGATTTAGAGCTTGATATAAATAGTATTTCTGCTATTTTAGTCACACATGAGCATAGTGACCATGTTAAAGGAGTTGGAACACTTTCCAAAAAATATAATATTCCTGTTTACACAAACAGAAAAACCTGGCTTGCAATGCCAAGTGAAATAGAAAAAGTTAATGAAGAAAATAGGCATTATATTGAAATAGGTAATAAATTTAATATTGAAGATTTGGAAATTATTCCTTTCCCAATTCCACATGATGCTGCTTGCCCTTGTGGATATAATATTTTAAATTCAGGTAAAAAAATAAGTATTGCAACTGATATTGGTCATGTTTCAAAAGATATTATGCCTTATTTTGAAAATAGTTCTTTTGTTTTATTAGAAGCAAATTATGATCCTGAAATTTTAAGGTATTCTCCATATCCACGTCATTTAAAATATAGAATAGATAGTCCTACTGGTCATTTATCTAACGCATCTTGTTCAAAAGTTGTATCACATCTTGTAGATTCTGGACTTAATTCTGTTATGCTTGGTCATTTAAGTAAAGAAAATAATTTTCCTGAACTTGCATATCAAACAGTTTTAAATGAAATTAATTCAACTCATGATAATATGAATATAGATATTTCCGTTGCAAGTAGGGATTTTCCAAGTAAATTTATAGATATAAAATAGAACAAAACCAGGGATTTCTCCCTGGCATTTTTTAAGAAAAAATTCTTTTTTGAGCTTTTGCTCAATATATTGGGGGCTTGTAGAGAAAAATGCCTTAATTAAGTCAAATTTCTCTACAAATTTAATGACTTTTTTAGAAATTGTACTTTATTTAAGCGCAATTTTAATAAACTAATAAGGGACATAATTATTACACCTTTTAGTTTTTTCTTAATTATTTTTAATTTTATTTTTGGATATTTTTTGTCTTTCTCGAATTGTTTTGATTTAAATTTATTTTTGAAATTTTAAAAATTTTAGATTTTATAAAAAATATTAATTATTTGATGCTTTTATTCTACTACCATTTCCAAATTTTGTCAAGAAAAATATTACGACAAAATTCGCCAAATTATTACAGAAATCGCTATTCCCACAAAATCTCCAATTAATCCTGCCAAAAGTATCCCTCTTGTTTTCTTCACTTTTACAATGCTTGTATATACAGCTATTGTATATATTGTAGTTTCTGTAGAGCCCATTAGTGTGGATACTATTTTGCCTATTAACGAATCTACCCCACATGTTTTCATTATATCCACTGCAACTGCTGTGGATGCACTTCCTGAAATTGGTCTAAGTATTGCAAGTGGCATTATCTCTTTGGGTATTCTTAAAATGTTTGTAACTGGATTAAGTATATTTATTACCATATCTAGTATTCCAGAGCTTCTTAAGGCTCCAATTGCAACAAATAAGCCTATTAATGTTGGAAATATTCCTATTATTATTTGAACACCTTCTTTTGCTCCTTCCAAAAATAAATCAAATATGTTTTGTTTCTCTAATACTCCATTTCCCACTATTATTAGCATTATTATAGGTATTGCTACTGTTGATATATAATTTATTAATTGCATTCTCCCTCCCCTATTGATTTATCTTTAAAATAACTTTTCCTGCAACTATTGCAGATATTGCAGCACATATTGTAACTATCCATACAGGTAATATTATTTGTGTAGAATCTGTGGAATTCAAAGAATTTCTTATTGCTAAAACTGTGGTTGGTATTATTTGTATGGATGCAGTATTAATTATTATAAACATTGCCATTTCATTGGATAATTTATCTTTATTTATATTTTCTTCTTGCATGCTTTTCATTGCTTTTAATCCAAGCGGAGTAGCCGCATTCCCTAATCCTAGCATATTTGCTATTATATTCATAGATATTTCTTTATGAATTTTACTGCCTTCTTTTATTTGTGGAAATATTATTTTTGTTATTGGATTTAATATTTTACATATAGTTTCTACTAGTGAACTTTTTATTGCTATTTGCATTATTCCGATTCCATAAGCATAGTGTTCCAAATAGCTTTATGGTAAGTTCTACAGCAGAATCAGCAGAGCTAAATATGGAATTAGTCAATTCTGTTACATGTCCGGTAATTATTGCATATATTATAGAGATTATTAAAAATGCTGGCCACAACTTATTTAACATATTCCCTCTTTTCTTCTATAATTCTATGAAAATATTACTTTTGATATGATTAAAATTATGCCTAATTATTGACAAATTTCAAAAAGCGTATTATAATTATTTTCGTTAAGAAATGCACCATTAGCTCAGCTGGTAGAGCAGCTGACTCTTAATCAGAAGGTCCGCGGTTCGATCCCGCGATGGTGCACCAAATATGCGAGGCAAAAAAGCCTCGCAATTAATAATTAATAGTGAATAATTAAAAATGAATAATAGAAATATGCAAACAAACACATTTATATTATTCATTCTTAATTATTCACTTTTTACTATATCCACTTATTTTTTCTCTTTCTTTTCTGACATCCAATTCAATATAAGATTAAAATCAAGATTTACTATCGTTCCTATTATTATTAATTTCCAATTAATATCATGGTCAAATATAAATGTTATTAATGTAAATAGTATAAAAAATATTACTGTTTCAACAAGTGATTTTGTTAAAAATTTCATTACTAATCACTCCTTCCTTGTTAGTATTATATGTCAGCTCTTCCGTTATTTTCAAATTATTTAATGTAATAATAACATAAAATATGTAATGTTTCAACTGTTTATCATCAAATTAAAGAGCTAACAACTATTAAGTTGTTAGCTCTTTAAACTTACATTAAAACTATTTTAAAATCTTTAACACCTCCATGATGTCATGCACTTCGTATGTTGGCTTCTGACTGTCATCTTCAGGCAATGGCTTACCTGTTTCATTAAGCCAGATAGACTTCATACCCAAACTGTTAGCAAGTTTCATCTCTTTATGGGGACTATCTCCTATTATAACACAGCGTGTCGGATCTTTTCCTTTTAAGAGTTTCTCAACAGATCTTGGGTTTGGCTTCATGTAATCATCCATAATTCCTACTATTTGCTCAAAGTACGGTAAGTAGCCATACAACTTCAAATTGGCCATTTGCACATGAGCAAACCAATTGCTTTTGACAACTAGCTTATAGCCTCTTTCATGAAGCTCTTTCACAACCGTAAGCGCCATCGGATTGTTTACCGAATATACATAATTTGGATTTATAAAATATGAGTAAAGCTGCAACGCTGTTAATCCATATTTATCCAAATCCGGAATTCCTTCTGTAATTGCTTTTAATATTACTTCCTTGTTAATTCTTTCCGATGTGTGCGTAAGCATAGACTTCACAGCATCAATGATTTTATCTGCAAATTCTTCATGGTAGCACTCAGGCATACCAGAATCTCTTGCAATCATTCTGCCAAAGTCAGTGAAGTCCAACTCCCACAATACTCCATCCAGATCAAAAATAACCGTTTTAATGTTTTTTATCATTCGTTTTTACCTCCATTGTAGATAATAAAATTTTTAAAAATCGTCTATAATAATTATAACATTGCAGATAGTTTATGTCAACTTTTACCATTGCATATACCCACATAAAACAAGGATGTAGCATATAATAAACTACATCCTTCATTGTTCTTTCTTTATTTTTTTTCTTCTTCAACTTTATTATTTTCTTCTGACATTTTTCTTGTGCAATATTTATATGAATACAATAATGGTGATGATCTTTTTGCATATAGCCCAAGTAAATTTAAGTAATAATCTTTTCTTTCTTCTGTAAATACTTTTGGATTTGGAGTATCAGCTATTATAAAACCTAATGTACTAAATGATGTACTTCCTATTGTGTGGTAATATCCATAATTTTTAGCATCTTCTCCATAATAATTAATTGGTAATACTACTTTTCCTTTATAGTAATTTAGATATCCTTTAGTTTCATTCAAGTATCCAAATATTTTTGTTACATCTTGTGCATAGAAATATGTAATTACTCTATCATCACATAAGAATTGAAAATCTGTATTATTTCTTATAATTCTTCCTTTTTTAGCATCACTTCCTTTAAATTGTTCATCTCTTGTACCTGTTATACTGTCTGGAAGTGCTATATATACAACTGTTGCATCGGCAGGAGTTTCTATATTATCCTCCTTAAGAAGTCTTAATGTTACATTAATTGGTTGTTCAGAGTGAAGTGTTATTATTTGTGATAATTTACTTACATATTCTTTCATTCCTCTTTCTAGTATATCTTTTGCTACTTCTGGATTTTTATCCATATACTTTTTCATGCTTGCTTCAAGTTGTATTCCTTGGTCATAAAGCTCTAAATCTAGTTTAGCCAAATCTCTTTTATATTTCATTGTTTTTGTCTGCATATCTTTTTTGTTTTTTTGCAATAAAAAGAAAAATAGTAAATTAATTGTAAATAGGAATATAATTAATAATTTAAGTATGTTCTCATCACTAGAAAAAAAACCAAATATTTGTGTTACACCAACTATTATTGCAACAACTGTTGCCATTTTATCTATTCCTTTTGCTGGATCCATTTTTAATATCTATCCCCTTTCTTTATTTATACACTTTATAAATATTATATTGCATGTTCTAGCATTTTTCAAGTGTTTTGCTTAATATTTCAGTGCTTTTTAATTAGATTTTTGTAACACATATTTTTATTTTGAATATTTATATTGTGGAGGTTTTTATGAAAGTTTTATTTTATGGTTCTACTGGGCCTTATGTAGAATTACTACAATCTACATTAAAAAAAATTAGTTTTTTTCTAGGAAATATTGATGGTAATTTTGGTATGCGAACTAGAAATTCTGTTATTAATTTTCAAAATAGTTTTGGATTAATTCCTGATGGAATTGTTGGAACTAATACCTGGAATGCTTTAATGCCATACATAAATGGGTATATTTATTATACTGTTAAACCAGATGACTCTCTTTATTCAATAGCAGAAAAATATAATACTAGTATTAATAATATTATTACTGCAAATCCCAGCTTAAATTTATCTATTATTTACCCTGATCAAATATTAGTAGTTCCTTTTGGAAATATAGTCTTAACTAATATTAACTATATTTCTAATTTTATGGATATGAATATTTCTTCTCTTAAAATTGTTTACCCTTTTATTGAAACTGGAAATATTGGTTATAGTATACTTGGTGATAATATTCCCTATGTAAAAATTGGTAGAGGTCAAAAACAAGTTTTATACACAGCATCCTTTCATGCAAATGAATCTATTACAACAAATTTATTAATGAAATTTATAGAAAACTATTGTTATTCAATCAGTTCAGGTGGTACTATATATGGCTTTGATGCTAAAAATTTATTTAATACCGTCTCTATTTATATTGTTCCAATGGTAAATCCTGATGGTGTAAATTTAGTTAATGGTGCTTTTTCTCAAGATTCCACTACTTATAATAGAGCTAAATTAATTTCTAGTAATTTTCCAGCTATTCCATTTCCATCAGGCTGGAAAGCAAATATAAATGGTGTGGATTTAAATTTGCAATTTCCTGCAGAATGGGAAAAAGCAAAAGAAATTAAATTTGCCCAAGGTTATACTCAACCTGCTCCACGTGATTTTGTTGGGTATGGTCCATTAACAGAGCCTGAATCTTTAGCAATTTATAATTTTGCTCTAACTCATAATTTTAGACTTATTTTGACATATCATACACAGGGGCAAGAAATTTATTGGCAATTCTTAAATTATGAACCTGAAGGTGCACTTGAAATAGCAAATATTTTTGCTGATGCTAGCGGATATACTGTTGCAAATGTTCCTTATGAGTCTGGCTTTGCCGGTTTTAAAGATTGGTTTGTACAAAATTATAATTTACCAGGGTTTACTATTGAAGCTGGTATTGGTGAAAATCCTTTACCAATTTCACAATTTGATGAAATTTATAATGATAATATTGGTATTTTAGTTCTAGGAGCTGTATTATGATTACTAAAAATAAAAACAGGGGATTTCCCTGTTTTTATTTTTAGTAATAGCAATTTTATACCGTTATTTCTTCTTTTATCTTTTCAAATTTCGACTCCCCTATTCCTGATACCTCTTTTACATCTTCTATTGTTTTAAATTTTCCATTTTTATTTCTATAACTAATTATCTTACTTGCCATAGATGGGCCTATTCCTGTTAGCAATTCTAATTCAGTTTGAGTAGCTGTATTTATGTTGATTTTTCCTACTTTTGATATATTACTATTTAAATTTTCTTCTGTTATATAAACTTCTTCCCCTTCTTCAGGTATATATATTTTTTGCCCATCTTGTATCTTTTGTGCCAAGTTTATTTTCTTAACATTCGCATTTACTGTTGTTCCCCCAGCTCCTTTTATTGCATCTTCTACCCTTGCACCTTCTTCTAATTCGACTATTCCTTCACTGACTACAGCTCCTGCAACATGTACTTTTATTATTCGTTTTTCTTGTTCTTCTTTCATTTCTTCTGTGTTTTCCACAATTTCTAAACTATCGTAATTATCATATGTATTTTCGCTTGTACTTAAAATATTAATAATAATTATTATAAACAGTACTATTCCTATTCCTCCAATTATTAAATATTTTTTATTTATATTTTCCATTTGTTTTCCTCCTTGATTTTTATTTAATTTTATTATATTATTTATAATAATTTATTTGAATGGAGCTTATTATGAAAAAAAAGATTGTTTTGTTTTTTTTGATTATATTATTTTTATTTTCCACTTCTTGCTTGGCTGTAAATAATAGTGAATTAAATATAAATTCCGAAGCATGTATATTAGTAGAAGATTCTACTAATACTGCTTTATATGAAAAAAATTCTAAAGAAAAAATGTTTCCAGCAAGTACAACAAAAATATTAACAGCTCTTTTAGTTCTAGAGCATTGTAAGTTAGATGATTCAACCGTTGTAAGTAACTCTGCTGTGTCTGAGCTTGAAGCAGGATATGTTACTCCATATATTACAGTAGGAGAAGTCTTAACAGTTGAGCAATTACTAAATATTTTACTTATTCCTTCTGGTAATGTCGCTGGTAATGTTTTAGCAGAACTAGTTTCTGGATCTATTCAAGATTTTAGTACTTTAATGAATAAACGTGCTAAAGAACTTGGATGCATCAATTCACATTTTACTAATCCTTATGGAAAGCATGATGACAACCATTACACATGTGCATATGATTTATATCTTATTACTAAAGAAGCCATGAAATATAATGATTTTAAAAATATAGTAAGTAAAACTTCTTACGATTTAGAGCCTACTAATAAACATTCTAGAAATGACAGAACTTTATACACAACAAATGATTTAATAAAATCTTCTTCAACATATTATTATAAATATGCTATAGGAATTAAGACTGGCTTTACATCACAAGCTAAAGAATGTTTAGTATCTGCTGCGACAAAAGATAATATGACTCTATATGCAATTATGCTTGGGGCAGATAAATCTGATTCTGGAATTTCTTATAGATATAATGATGCAAAAAAATTATTTGATTTTGGATTTAATAATTATTTATTCAGAACTATAAAAAGTAAAGGAAATTCTATTAAAACTGTAGAAGTAAAAGGTGCTACTAATAATACAAAAAAATTAGATTTATTAATAGATTCTAATATTACTGCTCTTATATCTGTAGATGATGAATATTCTTCATTTATTCCTGATATAGAAATAAATGAGCTGTCTGCACCCATTGAAGCTGGCAGTATTGTTGGAAAAGTTTCTTATAGTATAAATGGTTTAAATTATTCAGCTAACCTTATAGCTGCTTCAAATGTAGAAAAATCTTATACATTTGTAATTATTCTTGGAATCGCTAGTTTTATTCTATTTATGTTAGTTTTAAAATTAATTTTATCTAAGAAAAAAAGAAAAAAGAAATCAAAATATAAAGGTAGATTATATTAGAATTTATATTAAGGAAGCTTTTAAAGCTTCCTTTTTAATTATTTAATTTATTTTTCATATTATCCCAAAGCTCTTCTATATTATATTTTTGTCTTTCTTGCTCTGTAAAAATGTGTACAACAACATCTGCATAATCTAATAATATCCAAGTTCCTGTCTCATATCCTTCTATTTTATTAGGGTAAATGCCATCTTTTTTTAATTCATACTCTAAATTGTCTGCTAATGCTTTTATATGTGTGCTTGAAGTTCCACTAGCTATTACAAAATAGTCTGTAATCGTTGTTACATCTTTTATTTCCATATGATTTATATCAATTGCCTTTTTATCATCTAGTATTTTTAATATTTTACTAAGCAGTTCGTTTTCCATTTAATTAATTTACCTCCTAATTATTTGTATAATCTTTTCCTAAAATTATAGTATAGTTAAATTCATTATTATCTTCACCATTTTGTACTAAATTATTAAGAATTATATTGCTAATTTTTTGTGTTTGATCTTCTGTCATTTTCTTTCTATTTATTATCATTGTTTTAGGTGCAGATTCTACTTTGCTTTTTGTTACTTTATATCCTTGTGTTTCTAAATCTTTTTCTATTTTATCTGCTATTTCTTTTTTATTTTCTAAATATAATAATTCTATATTAATTTTTGAATTTTCTTCTTTTTCTTCATCTGTTGGTAATCCTAAAAATAATTCTCCTATTAATTTTTGTGTTTGTTTTTTATTGTGTATAAAAACCCAAACTTCTGCTGGTTTTTCAGAAATCCCAGGCAAAGCTGCTGTTTCAATATTATCCGCATTCATATTTATAATATATGGTAAATAATCTTTTAATTTTGCTATTTCCATATTTGTTTCTACATTTCTATTAGCAATATCTAATATTTCTCCTATTTTTAAGATGTTTTTAGCTTGTACTGTTTGTTTCAATGCTGCAATAATAAATTCTCTTTGGGTTCTCATCCTTCCATAATCATCACTACCATATTCAGCTGAATATCCTGTAAAATTATTATTTTTTCTAAATCTAACTAATTGTTCTGCTTTATTACCATCTAATAGTTGATAACCTTTTTTCAAATGTATATATAATTCTTGTGATGAATCATCATAATCCATGTCTATTGGTACATCAAAATATACTCCACCTATGGCATCAACTAATTCCCTTAAAGCTTTTGTATCTATTGTTATATAATTTTTAATATCTAATCCTGTAATGTCATTTACTGCTTTTAATAATTTTTGAGGTGATTGTTGATATAATACATTTATTTTATTCATTGCTGTTGCTTTACTTTTATCTTTTCCTGTAAAAGTATCTCTTGGAATAGACATCATAACCGCTTCTTGTGTCTGTGGATTATATGATGCCACAATTATTGTATCAGTCAAATTTTGGCTTTTTCCCACTAACAAACATGTTATTTTTGGTATGTTTTTTATAGTATTTTCATCATGTCCCATTGTTACTGCTACAAAACCTTGTATTCCTCCCCCTAACTTTACAGCTTTATATGTCATTATTCCAGCAAATATTATTAATGCTAATAGTATTAATAATAATATTTTTAATGCTATTTTTTTCTTACTTTTCTTCTTTCTTCCCACTTTTCTCTCCTTCTTTGATATACTTAATTAGTATACCAAAGCTTTATCTAAATATCAACTATGGAAGTATAATTTTTAATAAAATATTATTATTAAACATCATTTTTCCTATTATTGATTCGTTTATATAAACTAATATATCTGTATTTCCAGTTATTGAAGAAATTGCCATCAATATTGCTAACAATATATATACTATTAATAATCCTTCTAGAACTCCATAAACAATTCCTCCAATTTTGTTAGCACTACTTATAATTGGAAGTTTTGTTATTAAATTGGTTACTATTTTTAATATTCCAAGTAGCAATCTAATTACAATAAATATTCCTATTAAAGATATTATTTTAACTGCTGTAATAGCAATGTTGGTTGCTATTAGTTCAGTAGCACCCTCTTTTGCTTTACTCGTTGCTTCGTTTACAGTATTAGCTATATAATTAGAAATAATATCTGGCACTTTTTCCTCTGTTTGCTCATCCTTTTCTTTAACTATTTCTTCTGGATTTATATTTTGCGCTATAGTTTGCTTTATATTATCATCTAATTCTGTATTTTTTATTATATAATCTGACACAGGTCCATATAACATTAACGATAAAATAATTGCTAGTATAAAAGAAATTAACCTGAAAGCGACTTCTACCAAACCTTTTTTATAACCCATTACTAGACATAGTCCTATTATGCCTATTATTATTAAATCTAATATCATGCTTTCTACCTCCTTATTATGTACCTTGTTAAATATTAATTATTTCTATTTTATTTCTATAAATAATTGCTGCTATATAATCACTAACAACTATACTCTTTATTTCTTGTTTTCCAATATATTTTTGATTTAAAAAACCGGTTTCATCTATAAAATAAATTTCGTTTCCTGCATGAATAATGATTGAATTACCTTTTGTATATACCTCTTTAGGAATTTCTTTTATTATATATTCTCTAGAGTTTCCATTTTGTATAGATATTGTTTTTACCGCTATCTGAGCATCTTCTTGCTTTACTTGGATTACATGGCTTTTTAATGAAATATCTGCAAATAATACATTATCCTCATATCTTACTATCTCTTCTTTTACACCTTTTTCTATTTTTAAAATTCTATCACTAAGCATACAAATAAGCCTATTTTGATTATCATAATGTATATTTGTAACCAAACTGTCTATTCCTATATCATCTTTATAAATTACTGCATTATCTGAATTTTCTTGTACTATATCAAGTGCCACAATTCTTATTGTTGATTTTATTTGTACTCCAGATAAATTTGTTTCTGCTATTGCTAAATTTTTATTATCTCCTGAAATATCTATGTCTGCAGCATATGTTGAAGATAAAAATGTTTTACATAATTCCTTTCCTTTTTGGTTATATGCCACTATTATAGTTTTATAACTTGCTTGTGTTAATGCTACTGCTACATATCCATTTCTATTTACAATTATTTTTTCTATTTTTCCTTCCGTATCTCCTTGCCATACTATATTTTTATCTGCAACCAAATATATTTTATTTCCGTTTTTTTCTGCTATTGCTAAATATTTTCCTGAAGAATAAAAAATTGGAGTAGTTACAGAAATGTTTAGAGTAAATTCCTGCTTAGCATATTGATTATATACAGTTAACACATTGTTACTTAATATTCCTACATACCTTCCAAATGTATAAATATTAGTGTTTAAATCACTAGTATACTGTATTGAAGGGTTTTGATCTTCCTGTACTACTTTCCTTAAAATATTTTCATCAATAAATTTTTGAACATCTCTATTTTCCCTATAAAAAAATATTACTGCTGATATTATTCCTATTAACAATATAAAAATAACTATCTTTATTATCTTTTTAATTGTACTTTTTTTTATTTTCTCTTCTTTTATTTCTTTTTCTTCTTCCATATCTTCCACCTATTTATTTATATCAATAAAAGGTTCATTTTTCAAGTCTTTATCAAAAAAAATATTTGCAATATTCCAAGTATTCCAAATACTGGATACACTAAATTTACTAGTTCTGGAAACTTTAGCAAACAAAATGGTATTGACATAGCACACAAAATAAAAATAATTGCTTTCTTATTTTTATTAAAATTACATACAAATGAATATCCTGAAGAAATTGCTGATGTAAAAATTGCTATTTGTGTTATTATCCCATATATTAATAAACACATATTAGATATTTGCTTTGTTATTATTATTAATGGCATTTCTACATTTTCTATTATTATATTATTTTGCATTTCAAAAATTAATAAGCTTATCAATAATAATATACAAAAAGTAATTATAGCAATACTTTTCATTTGTTTTTTATTTTTAATTTGCTTTTTTAAATTAACAATTATTGGTATTAATGTTATGCAATTATAATTTGCATATAATATTCCTTTTATTAATGCTTGATTACTATATGAAATTTCTAAATTTACTTTTTTCAGTAACATTATCGCTATAATTATAATAAAAATTATAGCTAGTGGCATTAATGCTTCATTTACCTTTATTATAGCTTTTATATCTCTGAGTAAAACAATAAATAATAATATTGATACAAGCACACCTCCAATAAAAGGTGGAATACTATATATTTCATAGCAATATGTACTAAATGCGTTACACATCATAAAAAATGATAGTGCTAAAAAAATATTTATTATGTTTTTAATTATTTCTTTTAAAATTTTATTTTCACTTGGAATTATTTTATCTAAAAATTCTTCATAATTTTCTATATTATTTTCATCTACAATTTTATATGTTTTATATATTATAAATGAAATTAATAGCATGGCTATAATCATTCCCATAATTCCTGCAGAATTGTATTTATTAAAAAAAATATATATTTCCTGTCCAGATATAAAACCTCCACCTATTATTGTTCCTATAATAACCGCACTTATTTTTGTTATATCTTTCATTTTTCCTCCACTTTCTTTAAATTGTATTCTTGAATATAACAGTATATTCAGGAATACAATTTAAAGAAAGTGGAGGTTTTTATGCACATATTTTATATTTTCTTTATTTCTTTTTTATTAGTCTTTTTTTCTGAATTAGGCGATAAAACTCAACTGATTGTTTTATCTTTTGCATCAAAACTAAAAGCATCAACAGTTTTAATTGGTGTAGCACTTGGATCCATATTCAGTCATGGAATTGCTATTATATTTGGTAGTTTTTTAGGTGGTTTTGAAAATACATTGTTTACTAATTTTCTAAAAATTATTTCATATTCAATATTTATATTATTAGGAATTTTATCTTTTTTTAATTTTGAAAAAAGTTCCTATAATTCAAATAAAATTTTAAATAAATTTAAAATTAATTATATTTTTATAATTGCTTTTATGATTGCTTTTGGTGAAATAGGTGATAAAACATTTTTATCTTCTATTGGACTTGGAATAAATTATCCAAAATATAAATTAAGTTTGATTTTTGGGGCAACTTTAGGCATGATTTTCAGTAATGTAATTGCAATTTATTTAGGTAAATTTTTAAGCAAAAAAATACCAGAAAAAACTATTTCTAGATTTTCTGGTTTATTGTTCATATTATTCGGAATATTAGGTTATATTAGTTTATAACTCTACTCTTCCTTCCATTGCTTTTATTAATGTTATTTCATCTGCATATTCTAAATCTCCGCCAACAGGTATTCCATGTGCGATTCTTGTTACTTTTATTCCTAATGGTTTTATTAATTTAGAAATATACATTGCAGTTGCCTCTCCTTCTACTCTTGGGTTTGTTGCAATAATTATTTCTTCAACTTTTTCTGTGCTTAATCTTGTTATTAATTCTTTTATTCTTATATCATCTGGTCCTATACCATTCATTGGTGATATCGCGCCATGTAAAACATGGTATTTGCCTTTATATTCATGTGTTTTTTCCATTGCAATAATATCTCTTACATCTTCTACTACACATATTTTTGAGCTATCTCTTTTTTCACTTTGACATATAGGACATGGGTCTGTATCTGATATATTAAAGCATTTTGAACAGTATTTTAAATTATTTTTTGCATTAATAATAGAATTAATAAATTCTTGTGTCTGCTCATTAGTTTGTTCTAGTACATGAAAAGCTAGTCTTGCCGCGGTTTTATGTCCGATGCTCGGTAACTTTTCAAAACTCTCTATTAATTTCTCAATCGATGGCGAATAATATGACATTTTTCTCTCCTTAACTTACTACATTAAGCCTGGTATATTATATTTCCCTAAACTTGCTGTTGCAGCGCTATCTACTTTTCTTAAGGCTTCATTTACACTTGTTATTATTAAATCTTGTAGCATTTCTACATCATCAGGATCTACTACATCTTTTTTTATAATTATTTCTTTTAATTCTTTTGAGCCACTAACTTTAACGGTTACAGCTCCACCTCCTGCAGTTGCCTCAAACTCTTTTGTTGCTAATTCCTCTTGTGATTTTTCCATATCTGCTTGCATTTTTTTTGCTTCCTTCATTAATTGATTGATGTTCATTCCACCAAATCCACCCATTCCTGGGAAGCCTCCTCTTTTTGACATTATAGTATTCCTCCTTTTAATCTTCTATAATATTAATAGGTATATCTAAATTATTAATATTCTGTTCCTGCGCTTTTATAGTATCGTGTACTACATTTTCTACATATTTTATTCTAAAATCTTTACCTGATACCGATTTAACTAAATTTTCTATTTCTGATATACTATCTGGTTTTGATAGTACTGTTTTAGCAAAAGCTGTTATTTTATTCTTAAATTCAACTTGTAAAACATCGTTATCTGGCTTTGCCTTAGTGTTTAATAAATTTGTATACAATACAATTTTACCCGATGTTTTAAGTTTATTTATAACTTCATTCCAATAATTTGCATATTCCCCTGGCTTAGTTTGAATTACTTCTTTAGGTACTCTCATTTCAACTTTCGGTTCTTCTCTTTTTATTGTTTTTTCTTCTTTTCCCTGTTTTATTTCTTTTTTGGTATATACTATATTTCCTGATTGAATTTGTTTTTCCAGTTTTTCTACTCTTTGCTCTAAATTATCATTTTGTATTTCTATTGTATTTTTTATAATTCCAGCTTGAAACATTATTGTTTTTTGGGAAGACCATTTCATATTATTTTCCAATTCAGATAAATTATATATAAGTTTTAGTAATGCTTCTTGTGTTGTTTTTTCTGATAATTGTTTTATCTTTTCAATTTCTTCTTCATTATATATTTCTAATTTATTTGTAGTTTTAAATAATAATATATCTCTTAAATATTTTATTATTTCCCACAATAAATTATTTAAATCTTTTCCTTCTTCAATTAAATTATTTATTACCATTAATGCATCATTTGCATTTTTATTTATTATACTTTCTACAATTTTATGAATATTTTCTATTTTAGGAATTCCAACTAACTCACGTATTTTTTCTTCTTCTATTTTACCAGAACTGTCTTGTACGCATCTTTCTAATATGCTTATACTATCCCTCATAGCCCCTTCAGAAAGTGTAGCAATAAGTTTTAATGCATCTTCACTTATTTCTATATTACTATTTTCGCAAATTATTTTTAGTCTTTTTACTATATTTTCATTTGATATTTTTTTGAAATCAAATCTTTGACATCTTGAAAGAATTGTAGCTGGCAATTTTTGGGGCTCTGTTGTTGCTAAAATGAATTTAACATGTTCAGGTGGTTCTTCTAAAGTTTTAAGTAATGCATTAAAGGCACCCGTAGATAGCATATGAACCTCATCTATTATATATACTCTATATTTAGCAAGTGTAGGTAAAAAATTTACTTCTTCCCTTATACTTCTAATATCTTCTACACTATTGTTTGATGCAGCATCCATTTCCACAACATCAGTCAAATTTCCTTCTAACATTGCTTTACAAATTTCACATTCATTGCATGGTTCCCCATCTTTAGGATTTAAACAATTAATTGCTCTTGCTAAAATTTTCGCAGCAGATGTTTTTCCGTGTTCCTCTTCCTCCATTAAATAAGTAAGCATGTCCAACTCTTCCTGCAATTATCTGGTTCTTTAGTGTTCTTGTAATATGTTCTTGCCCTACCATTTCTTCAAATTTGGTTGGCCTAAACTTTCTATACAAAGCTGTATATTCCATGCCATCACCTCTAAATAATATGGTCTTTCTATGGAAAACATATAATCACATAATACGCTATTTATCGCTGCTTTCTTTCGAACCTGACGAGATTCATAGTTTTTTATTGATATATGCTCTCCATACAAAGACCATATTCATTTTACTTATTATATAATTTTATTACAGGTATTGCAAGTATTTTTTTATTATATTCTTTTAAATACAATTTCTTCTAATTCTGTATTCTTTATTTTTATAATTCCATCCTTTACTAAATCTCCTCCTGGAAGCTTTAATATAATTTCTGCTTTATATTTTTTATTTGACTCTGTTTCAATAATTAAACTAAATTTTACATCAAATTGTATATCATCATTTGTTATTGCTAATTTTTCTAATAGCGTTCCATCGTAAACAATTTTATCATCGTTTCCAATATATGTACCAATATTATTATTTGCAAAACTTAATGCTATTATCCCACCTTCACTTGTTATTGTTTTTTTCTTTACATTTTTTGAATTATCTACATTATATTCTATTTCTTCCTTAGCTAAATTTTCTTCTTTATAATCAAATATTTTTTCTCCTTCTTGTGATGGCAAATATAACTTTGGTGTATATTTACCTAATGATTTTATTTGGATTTCTTGAATTTTTACTTTTTTAATATTTTCATTAGATTTATGCTCTGAATTTCTTTCTATTTCTATATACACATCTGAATTCTGGCTTACTTTAATATTCCATTTATTTTCCTCTGTTATTTCATTTTCTCCTGTTGCTGTAGAAATAATATCTATTTCTTTTAATATATATGGCATGTCCTTTTCGCCTTCAACATGGTATTTTAACAAAACTATTGCTATTACAGTTATAGCAATTACTACAACTAATACTCCTAGATTAATTTCAATAGTTTTTCTTTGAGGTGTTTTCATGCGTTTTCCCCTTTCTAATTTTTGTAAGGGGACACATCTTATCTTAAGGTCATCTCTTTAAGGTTAAGATATGTCCCATTCTTATAAATAAGTGATGCTATTTTTTTATTTTTTCTTTCTTCTTAGTTGGCTAAAAAAGTCCTTTATAATATATTCGCATTCACTTTTAAGTATTCCTTTTTCTATCTCTACAATGTGATTGTATTTATATTTAGTTAAATCTATAAAAGATCCACATGCACCGGTTTTTTCATCTAATGCACCAATATAAACTTTTTTCACTCTTGCATTTATTATTGCTCCCATACACATAGTACAAGGCTCTAGTGTAACATACATTTCACAATCTTCTAATCTCCATGCATCCAGCTTTTTACTAGCTTTTTGTATTGCAATTATTTCAGCATGTTTTGTTGTGTCTTTTTTACATTCTTTTAAATTATGTCCTCTCCCTATTATTTTTCCGTTCTTTACTATTACTGCACCAACAGGAATTTCTTCTTTATCATATGCTTTTTCCGCTTCTCTTAATGCTTGTCTCATAAATTTTTCTTCCATTATTATCTCCTTTTATTTTCCTTAATTTAATCACAATATTCATATTTTTACAAGTTACATTTTAATGAATAATGAAAAATAGGACAGCATTTTTTATTTGCTATCCTATTTTTTATTCACCTTTAACTCTTTATTGCGAGATGTTTTCATCTCGCACATTTGGTGCGCGTAGCAGGAATCGAACCTGCGACCTTTCCCTTAGGAGGGGAACGCTCTATCCTACTGAGCTATACACGCATATAAATTGGGAAAAATCCCAATTATTCATCTTTATTTAAAATTTCTACTAATTCGTCTACATCAATTCCATGAACTTCGCATGCCTCTTCTAAAGTTTCTCCTTGAGAAGCAGGACATCCCAAACAATGCATACCTGCAGATAATAAAATATCTGCCTTTTCTGGAAATTGACTTAATAATTCTCCAATTGTCATATTTTTCTCTATTTTCATAATCTTCTTCCTTTCTTATTTTTATAATTTTATCACAAATTTAAAAAAAAGTATAGACAAAATTAATTTTATGTTGTATATTTAATTAAAATTGGTTTCATATATTTTTGTGAGGTGATACATCTTTGTTTCTGACATATTTATTTTTTATTACTTTATTTATTCATGTTTTTATTGTTTTTTATTCTTTGTATATTTTATTCGAATATTTAATTTCCCGTAATTTACAAGGATCAAAATTAAAAATTAAAAAACAAAATTTTATTAATTCAGAGGAGAAATTTTGAAAATCTTTTATCGTATTATTTTTTGCATGTTTTTTTCACTTTTTATTACAACCATTTTTATGTTTATATTTTATCCTATTTATACTTCCAAAAGCATTATTATTGATTTAGAATTTATAAAATTTGATATTTGTACAAAACTTTCTTTAATATGGAACTACATTGGATATATATATTTAATATCCTGTATACTTACTTATTTTTTGATTGGAAATTCACTCTTTTCTTCTTTTTCCAAAAAAATTAATTTAAACAAGCCCCAAAATAATATTCCCATAAATTTATATTTATATATTGGTAAAAATGCTATTGGAGATAAAATATATGTAGAAGAAAATGGCTTATATCAAAATTTTTTAATAACTGGAACAATTGGAAGTGGAAAAACGAGCTCTGCAATGTATCCTTTTACTAAACAATTAATTAGCTATGATAAAGAGCATTTAGGTATGTTAATATTAGATGTAAAAGGAAATTATTACAAGCAGGTAAAAAAATACTGTGATACTTTTTCTAGGAAAAACGATTTAATAATAATTGAATTAGGTGGAAAATACAAATACAATCCTCTACATAAACCAAATTTAAAACCCGCTGTTTTGGCAAACAGATTAAAAACAATTCTTACTCTTTTTAGTCAAAACAATTCTGAATCATATTGGTTAGATAAAGCAGAACAAGTATTAACAGAATGCATTAAATTTTGTAGATTATATAATAATGGATATGTTACTTTTACAGAAATTCATAAATTAGTAAATATTGATTCATATTATTTAGAAAAAATTAAATATCTACGAAATTTATTTCAAAAAAATAGATTTTCACAAAAAGACTTATTTAATCTAAATTCTTCTATTGATTTTTTTCAAAATGAATTTTTTAATCTAGACTCTCGCGTATTATCAATTTTAAAATCTGAAATAACCAGAATAACAGGTTTATTCACATCTGATTATGATATAAAAAACACATTTTGTCCTAGTATTAATGATTTAAATTTTTTTGGCTTTAATGATGTTATTAATAAAGGAAAAATTGTTGTTTTAAACATGAATATTGCTAAATACCATAATTTATCTAAAATTATTGCGACTTATCTTAAATTGGACTATCAATCTGAAGTATTATCTAAACTTTCTAATAATACACAAAAAACTTCTGTATTTATATGTGATGAATATCATGAATATGTAACTAATACAGATGCAGAATTCTTTTCTCAAAGTAGAGAAGCAAAATGCATTAATATAGTTGCAACACAAAGCTATTCTTCTATTCTTAATACAATTAAAGATAATTATGCATGTAAGGTAATTATTCAAAATTTAATTAATAAATTATGGCTTAGAACTGATGATTTATTTACAATCGAAGATGCACAAAAACAAATTGGGAAAGAGGAAAAAGAAAAAGTTTCTAAAAGTATATCTGAAAATGCAAAAGAAACCAATTTTGATTTTATAACTAATACCTTTCATTCAAGAGATTCTAATATTTCAGAAAGTATTAGTTCCTATAGTCAGCTTGATTATAAATATGATACCAATTTTTTTACACAAAAATTAGAAACTTTTTCTTGTCTTGCATTTCTTTCTGATGGAAAAAAAGTGTATCCACCTCAAAAAATATATTTACAACCTTTTTTTAATAATTAAATTTTAATGGAGGTTTTATGAAAATTAAATCTAAATATTTGTTAATTATAATTCTATTTTTTATTTATTTTATTATTTTTTCTTCTATTTGTTTTGCTGCAGATCCTAAACTTATTAATACACTAAAAAAAGCTTTTGAAAGTATTGAATCTTGGATATTAAAAATATCTACTCCTGCTGCAGCTGTTGCTGTTGGCACTGGTATTTTTATGCGAAAATTTAGTTTTGGAGATGAAGAAAAAATACGAACAGGAAAAAGGCTAGTTAGAGGTTCTTTATTTTCCTATGCTTTTATTCTTGCTATTGATTTAATATTATCTGCAATTAAATCTTTAATTGCATAAAAGAACAGGAGTGATATTTTGGAATCTTCTACAACAGATTTTTCTTCTATTATTACAGAAATAATAAATAATTTGTTTTCTAATTTATTTTCTTCTATTGATAATACTACTTATGCTATTTTAGATGATATTACTTTTGTAGATTCTTCTATAATTTCTGATGATATTTTTAAAAACATTTTAGGAATATCTGCAAATAGTGGTATTCTTATTATAGCAAATACCCTTCTTTTTGGTTTGCTATTGTATTATTCTATTTCACTACTAATTTCACATATTACTGGTTCAGAAATTCAATCTCCTAAAGATTTTATTTTTAAAGCTGTTATATATGGAATATTAATGAATGCCTCTTATTTTATTTGTGAACAAATAATTAATATAAATTCTTTAATATCCCTGGCAATAAGAAATATTGGAGAAATTACTTATCAAAAAAATATATGTTTTGAAACTTTTGTAAATGAAACAAATTCTTTTATTTCTATTTCAAAGAGTAGTTTTAATTTATTTTCAATTGATGGAATAATAAAAAGCTTTTCTTCTTTAGGTTTGTTAAATTTAATTTTTTCTTATTCGCTTCGATATATATTAATAAAAGTTTTTATTTTAATTTCTCCTTTTTCTTTTTTATCTTTAATCTATTCAAAAACAAAATGGATTTTTTCATCTTGGATTAAAATAATTATGTCTTTATTATTATTGCAAGATTTTATTCCAATAATTCTATTAATTTGTTTTTCGTTTTCGTATTCGAATAATTTTATCTCAAAATTATTCTATATGGGCTGCATTTATGCATTAATTAAAGCAAATTCTATTTTAAAAGAATTTATTGGTGGAATATCTACAAATACTGATACACCTATGAAATCTTTGAATTTATTATTTAGGAGGTAATATATGAATTTTGTTTTTCCTAATAATTATGCTTTTAAAAATAAATTATTTGGATTTATAAGTTATACTTCTGTTTTTATTAATCTAATTTGGGAATTTACAATTTTTTTTATATTGAATATTTTTAATATTAATTTAAGTATTAAAGTATTTTTATTTATATTTTTATGCTTTCCTTTAATTATTTTTTCTGTTTTAAACAATAGAAATGAAAATGTATTTTTAGTCATAATTTATATATTAAAATTTACTTTTAGTAAAAAATTATACTTCTTTAGAAAATACTAATTATAACAATATTTTAGTTTTCTCTATTGTAAAAAACTTCTTAAAATGATATAATTTTACAAAATTAGCTAAACTTTTAGGAGGTACTTATGAAACTAGATGTTAACGCAAAATCTATGCTATTTTCTAATACATCTATTCCAGATGTTTTTTTTACAGAATATTTGTCTATGGCTAGTGGAAATGCTATAAAAGTATACTTATATATGTTTTTTTTATCTAAATATGGAAAAGATGTAAAAATAAATGATTTAGCTAAAAGTTTAGCCTTAGATTTTAAAACTATTCAAGATTGTATTAAATTTTGGGAAGATTTAGGATTAATAACAAAAAAAACTAATGGATATACTATGAATGATTTACAAGAAATTGAACTTAATAAACTATATTCACCAAAATTAACAGCTTCACCTGAAGTTGCTGAAAAAATAGAGAAAAGCAAGTATAGGGCTAAAGCAATCGAAACTATTAATACTTTATATTTTCAGGGTGTTATGTCTCCGTCTTGGTATACAGATATTACCTTATGGTTTGAAAAGTATAAATTTGATGAACAAGTTATGCTTGCATTATTTAAATATTGTTTTGATCATTCCGCTTTGCATAGAAATTACATAAAAGTTGTTGCAAATGCTTGGCATCAAGCAAATATAAAAACATTTAGCGATTTAGATTTATACTATCAAAAACAAGAAAAAATTACTGCTATTGAGAAAAAAATTGCTAAAAAGCTAGGTCTTTCTAGGCAATTAACAGAATATGAAAAAGCATTTATTGAAAAATGGTATATAGATTTTGGTTATGATTTTTCAATTATAGAAATTGCTCTAAAAAGGACAACTTCTAAATCTAACCCAAGCTTTGACTATATAAATAAATTGTTAAGTGATTGGAATGATAGAAATTTAAGAACAGTAGATGCGGTACAAACATTTCTTGAATCTATGAAACAAAAGCAAAAAGATATTAAAGAATTAAAAAAGAAAGCTGGTATATCTAACTATTCCGGCAGACAATATGATAATTTAGATTCGCTTTACGCAAATATTAAACCATAGGAGGAAATATGGATAATACTACTTTAAAGTCTTTATTGCATGAATATGAACAAAAAAGAATTAATGCTAATTTAAAAGTTGAAAATTACAAAAAAGAAATATATTCAAAATATCCTCATTTACAAGAGATAGAAGATAAAATTAATATTTTATCTATTAATAAAATCAATTTAATATTATCTTCTAATTTTAGTGAAATAAAAAAAATTGATACTGAGTTAAATAAATTGAAATTAGAAAAAAAGGGTTTATTAAAAAAAGTAAATATTTCTGAAAAAGACCTACAACCTTTTTTTGAATGTAACATATGTAAAGACACTGGATATACTAATGAAAATAATAAAAGTGTAATGTGTAATTGCTTAAAGCAAAAAATATTTGATATTGAATATAATAAATCAAATATTGGAAATGTAGAAAATGAAAACTTTTCTTCTTTTTCATTAAAATATTATTCTAATGAAGTTAATCCTGAAAAATTTGGATTAAATATATCTCCAAGAGAAAATATTAAAAAAATTAAAGAAATTTCAGAAAATTTTATTAATAATTTTGATAATCCTAACGAAAAAAACCTTTTATTTACAGGAAATACCGGACTTCGGAAAAACATTTCTTTGCAATTGCATAGCATATGAACTATTAAAAAAAGGAAAAACCGTTTTATATCAAACTGCTCCTGTTATGATAGATAATATTATTGATTACAGATTTTCAAAATCAGAAAATAATATAAATATTTTAGAAAATATTTTAAATGTAGATTTATTAATAATTGATGATTTAGGAACAGAAAATTTAAATTCAATGAAATTAACAGAATTATTTACAATAATAAATTCTAGAATTTTAAATCAAAATAATAGAATAACAAAAACAATAATATCTACTAATTTAGATTTAAAAGAAATTTTTTCTATATACAATGAAAGAATTGGTTCAAGATTAGTAGGACATTATAATATATGTAAATTTATTGGTGATGATATACGATTTAAAAAGAATATAAAATAATTTATTTTATATTCTTTTTTATTTTTAATTTATCTTCTTTCCTTTTTATAATTATTTTTTTATTTATCAATTTCTTTTTATTAATTATTTTAAATTTTACGTTTATTAATTATTTTGTTAAAAATTTTTTCATAATTATTTTTACTTTATTGATTTTTTATAATTACATTTTACTAATAATTATTTTTTATTTCATTAATTTTATAATTATATTTTTATTTTATTAAATTATTTTGAAAATTATATTTTGTTTTATCAATTTACCCTGCTAATTATTTTTTATTAAAATTATTTTTTATACTTTTTTTTAATTATTTTTTATTAAATTTAAAAAATTAATAAAAAAATAAGAAAAACTTTCCACACTATCAAAATTTTTCTTTCACCTTTGCCTTTGTTTCTTTATTCTTTTTAAAAAATTTATTTTGCCTTTTTGTTTGTATTTTTTGAATTTTTTGCCCAAAATATCTCTGTTGTTTAGTTTTTATGTTTACTTATTCTTGCTTGTCTGCATATTTTACTTTTTCCTTGATTCCGAAGTTTTTTGCTTGATTATTTTTTCTTCTTTTCTCAGTTTTATAAGAAAATTATTTCCGGGAAAAAACTTTATTTTTAGGCATTTTTCAAATTATGTCCATTTTTTAATATTTGTTTCGTATATAATTTAATCTCTTATCTTTCACTTTTTTGTTACTTTTGCATTCAGTTTTTCCCGCTATTCCGCTAATTTTTAAATTTTACTTTTCTAATTACCTCATTTTATTAACAACACTTTTTTTATCTGCTTCTTTCATTTTTCTTATTACATTCTGAAAAAAATTTTCATACTTGATTTTTGTTTTTTAAATCTTATTTTTCTTCTTTTTTGTCATTTTAGGCTGTGTATCACTTCTTTACTTTTATTTGTAATTTTTTCTTTTTTCTTTCCAATTTTTACATAAAAATAATTTTATTATGTTTTACAATATAATTAATTTTATTAATTTTTATTAATTAATAATTATATTTTTCTATTTTTAATTTATTAAATATTTCATTTATAATTATTTTATATTTTTATCTTACTAATTTATTTTTAATTATAATTTATTCTATTTTACTAATTTTATTTTTATAATTATATTTTTATTTTATTAATTTATTTTTTATAATTACATTTTTTTATTAAATTTATTTTTATAATTACATTTTTATTTTATTAATTTTTTTATAATTACATTTTTTTTATTAAATTTATTTTTATAATTACATTTTTATTTTATTAATTTTTTATAATTATATTTTTTTTATTAAATTTATTTTTATAATACATTTTTATTTTACTAATTTTATAATTATATTTTTTTTATTAAATTTATTTTTATAATACATTTTTATTTTACTAATTTTATAATTATATTTTATTTTATCAATTTACCTTGCTAATTATTTTTTATTAAAATAATTTTTTATATTTTTTTTGAATTATTTTTATTAATTTTGAAAAATTAATAAAAAAATTAAAAAAACTTTCCACACTCTCAAAATTTTCCTTTTGATTTTGGTATTGCTTTTTTTCTTTTATCAGAAAATTTATTTTGACTTTTTGTTTGTGTTTTCTATGTTTTTTGCAAAAAATATTTTCATTGTTTAGTTTTTATGTTTACTTGTTTTTACTTATTAATAATTTACACTTTTTTCTTGATTCCGAAGCATTTTGCTCGATTATTTTTTATTGTTTTCTACGTTTTATAAGAAAGTTCTTTCCGGGAAAAATATTTATTTTTAGGCATTTTTTAAATTATGTCTATTTTTTAATACTTGTTTCTTCTCTTATTTAATCTCTTACTATTCACTTTTTTATTACTTTTACATTCAGTTTTTCCCGCTATTCCGCTAATTTTTAAATTTTACTTTTATAATTACCTCATTTTATTAATGACACTTTTATAAACCTTCTTATTTTATTTTTCTTATAACCTTCTAAAAAAATTTTCATCCCTGTTTTTGTTTTTTGAAATCTAGATTTTCTTTTTTTTGTCATTTTAGGCTGTGTATCACTTCTTTACTTCTATTTGTAAATTTTACTTTTTTCTTTCCAATTTTTTACATAAAATATCTCTATTATATTTTCATAATGTAATTAATCTTTCTATTTTTTATTAATTAATAATTATTTTTTTCTATTATTACTTTATTAATTCTTTTATTAATAATTATATTATATTTTATTTTACTAATTTATTTTTTTTAGATTAAATTTATTTTATAATTATTTTTATTTTATTAAACTTTTTTATGATTATTTTTTATTTTACTAATTTTGTTTTTTATAATTATTTTTATTTTACTAATTTTATTTTTATAATTATTTTATTTTATCAATTTCTTTTTATTAATTATTTTTATTTTATTAATTTCTTTTTATTAATTATTTTTATTTTATTAATTTCTTTTTTATAATTATCTATTTTATTAAATTCTTTTTTAATAATTATTTTTATAACATTTTTATTTTAATTTTATACATTAATTTATTTCTACAAAAAACAAAAAATGATATTAAATAAATTTAATATCATTTTTTATTTTTAAATTATTATTATTATTCGTTTTCTTCTTTTTCAGTAATTT
This sequence comes from Clostridia bacterium, assembly GCA_017469445.1. GTDB lineage: Bacteria > Bacillota > Clostridia > TANB77 > CAG-508 > UMGS1864. The sequence goes on along the minus strand of JAFUGK010000011.1, from coordinate 127,347 downwards.
TTTCTATGCTTACTACTTTTCCTTCATTTGTTCTCATTAATGTAACACCTTGTGTTGCTCTTCCTAATATGCTTATTCCTCCTGCATTTATTCTTATTATAGTACCTGTATCTGTAATTAACATTACATCGTCATCATCATTTACAATTCTAATTCCAACTATATTTCCTGTTTTTGGTGTTATTTTATAAGTAATTACTCCTTTTCCGCCTCTTGTTTGTACCCTATATTCATCAAGCTCTGTTCTTTTTCCAAATCCATTTTCTGTTATTGCAAGTAATGTTTCTTTACTTCCTGCTACTATAGATTCCATACCTATTACTTCATCGCCATCATTTAATCTTATTCCTATTACACCTTGTGATTTTCTTCCCATTGGTCTTACATTTTTTTCATCAAAAGTTATAGATAAACCTTTTTTTGTAACTAATACTACATTGTCTTCACCATCTGTTAATCTTACATCTATTAATTCATCATCTTCTCTTAATGTTATTGCTAATAGTCCTGTTTTTCTTGCTGAATTATATTCTAATAATGGTGTTTTCTTTATAAATCCTTTTTGTGTTCCAAATAATAAATATTTTCCTTCTGCAAAATTTGGTATATTTATTATTGCTGATATTTTTTCTCCAGCATCTAAACTTAATAAATTAACAATTGCTGTTCCTTTTGCTGTTCTACCTGCTTCTGGAATTTCATATCCTTTTAATCTGTATAATTTGCCTTTATTGCTAAAGAATAAAATAGTGTCATGAGTTGATGCAGTAAATATTTCTTTTACAAAATCATTCTCCCTTGTTGCAATTCCTGTTATTCCTTTACCACCTCTTTTTTGGCTTTTATACATATCTACTGGCATTCTTTTTATATATCCAAAGTGTGTTAAAGCAATAACTGTTTGTTCTTCTTTTATTAGGTCTTCTACATCTATTTCTCCTTCTGCTGCAACAATTTTTGTTTTTCTCTCGTCCCCAAATTTTTCTTTTATTTCTAATAATTCTTCTTTAATTATTTGAAGTACTAATTTTTCACTACCTAATATTTCTTTTAAATGTGCTATTAATTTCATTAATTCATTATATTCTTCTTCTATTTTTTCCCTTTGCAAACCAGATAATGTTTTTAATCTCATATCTAATATTGCTTGCGCTTGAACATCTGTTAATTTAAATCTTTCCATTAATCTTTCTTTAGCATCATCATAAGAAGATCTTATTATATTTATTACTTCATCTATATTATCTATTGCTATTTTTAAACCTTCTAATATATGTGCTCTTGCTTCTGCTTTATCTAATTCAAATTTTGTTCTTCTAATAACAACATCTTCTCTATGCTCTAAATAACAATCTAAGCACTGTCTAAGTGTTAATATTTTTGGCTCACCCTTTACCAATGCTAACATTATTATTCCAAAAGTATCTTGCATTTGTGTGTTTTTATATAATTGATTTAAAACAACTTGTGCGTTTGCATCTTTCTTTAATTCTATAACAATTCTTACTCTATTTTCTCTATCAGATTCATCTCTTAAATCAGATATACCTTCTAATCTTTTTTCTCTAACTAAATTTGCTATATGCTCTATTAATTTTGCTTTATTAACTTGGTATGGTAAAGAAGACACTATTATTCTTTGTTTATTATTACTCATTTCTTCTATTTCAGCTTCTGCTCTAACTGTTATTTTTCCTTTACCTGTTGTATATGCTTCCTTTATACCTTCTCTTCCTAAAATAATTCCTTCTGTTGGAAAATCTGGTCCTTTTATCACACTCATTAATTCTTCATCTGTAACATTATCTTCATCTATTATTTTTATTATTCCATCAATTACTTCTGTTAAATTGTGTGGTGGAACATTTGTAGCCATTCCAACAGCTATTCCTGAAGAACCGTTTATTAATAATCCTGGAACTTTTGCTGGTAATACTGTTGGTTCTTGTAATCTATCATCATAGTTTGGCATAAAATCTACTGTATTTTTTTCAATATCTGTTAGCATATATTCAGATATTTTAGCCATTCTAGCTTCTGTATACCTCATTGCTGCAGCTCCATCACCATCTATAGAACCAAAATTTCCATGGCCATCAATTAACATGTATCTTAAAGAAAAGTCTTGTGCCATTCTAACCATAGCATCATAAACTGAAGCATCTCCATGTGGATGGTATCTTCCTAAAACTGATCCTACTGTATTAGCACATTTTCTATATGGCTTGTCTGATGTAATTCCATCTTCATACATTGCATATAATATTCTTCTGTGTACAGGTTTTAAACCATCTCTAACATCTGGTAATGCACGAGAGACGATAACGCTCATAGCATAATCTATGTATGCTGTCCTCATTTCTTCTTCAATATCTCTCTCAATTATATTTTCTTCTTGTTCGTCCATTATTTTTACCTCTTTCTGTAATATTATCTTCCTCTGTATTATACTAAACCGTAAGAAAATTTGCAAGTAAAAATCGACTTTATGAGTAATTTTTATACTAATTTTTTTGCTAAATCTAACTCCGTTTCTGATAAATTAAAATTATTTCCGTTATTTAATATTAAATTATGTATATTTTCTATATTTCTTGCTGTTTTTATCGTTTTTTCTATAGGAATAACTTTATTTAACTCAGTATTTATTTTTTTATATTCTTTTTTCATTTTTTCTATATTTTTTTCTTTATATGCACTTTTCCAATTTGATATATATTTATCTAATTTTTCTATAGATTTCATTTGAGATGTTAACATATTTTCCATATTATTATTAATTGACTTTAATAAAACTTTTTGCCCTTTTTTTAATACAATTGCTGTAGAGTTATTTATTAATTTATTTTGTTTTGCTAAATCTATTGATTTGTCTAATACTTTAGAAGTAAGATCTAAAACGCCTCCATTTTTAATTGCATTTTCTATTTGTGTAATATTTTCAAATTTTCCTGTAAAAATACCTGTTACACTTTTTCCTAAATCCATTATAGAATTCGTTATTGTTTTTATTCCATCTTTTATTCCTTGACTCATCAAAATATCTTTTATTTCAATTATTTGATTTTCTAAAAAATCTGGCAACAATAACCTTAATCCAATATTTATTCCACCATTAATTGCTTTTCCTATGTTGGTTTCAAAAAAATTATTTTGCTTTTCCAATATTAAATTATTTTCTAAATTTAAATCCATTCTATTATTTAATAACTCTTCCATATTTTTTACTCCTTTATATTAAATTCTTTTCAAAATCTGAAACTTCAACTCTTGTTAGTATATGATTTTCTCCAACAAACATTAAACATTCTCCCTTTTTTAATGATTTTATTTCTATTTTTTCTTTTTCTGTTAAATTAGTATATTTTTCTAAAATCAATATATTTTCCTCTTCTAATGAAAATATATTTTTTATACTTGAATTATTAATTATACTTTTCCCATAAATACCATTTTCTAAGCTGAATAAATCTTCAATATCTTGGGTTATTGCAACTGCGCTACCTCCATATTTTCTAATCGTTTTAAATATTTTATAAATAAAGCCTGCAACATTTTTATTAGATGTAATCCCTATTAATCTCCAAATTTCATCTAAATAAATTGCCTTATTTATATTTCTATCTTTTTTTATTTTATCCCAAAATAATTCTGTGAAAATATACATGCCATATTTTAAGTTATCTTCACCTAATTCATATACATCACCCACAATTAATTTATTATTAAATTCTACATTTGTATAATTATTTAAATATTTTAAAGAGCCTTTTATAAACGGAATTAGTCTTATTTGCATTTTTTTAGTTCTTTCATCTTTTCCTAATTCATTATATAAATCTTCTAAAATTGGCATATCTTTAGATTCTTTAAAAATTATTTTTTTATAATTCTTATAATTTACTTTTTTATATAGACTTTTATCATTAAAATTTATTTTTTTATTTTTATAGCAATTAATTATTTTTTCTTCTAAAATTGATAATTCTTCTTCATCAGAATTATTGAAAACTAATTTAAAAAATCCCATTAATTTATTTATTTTAGATAATAAATAACCTTCTCCATCTTCAATACTTTCTTTTCTAATGTCAAATATATTAATAAATGTTTTTGAAGTTGGTCCTAATTTTATAATACATCCATCTAAATTTTCACATATCTTTGTATATTCCCTATCTGGATCTATAATATATTGTTCAATTTCTAAAATTCTATATCTTAAAATTAATAATTTAGTATAAAATGATTTTCCGAGCACCACTTGTACCAAATATACAAATATTTGCATTTTTATATTTTTCTTTTTCAAATCTATCAATAAACACTAAAGAATTATCATAAATATTAGTTCCTACAAATATTCCATTTTCATCAAATATTGCAGAAGAAATAAATGGATAAGTAGCAACTAAACTACTTGTTAAAATATTCCTTTTTGAAGTTATTTTTATATCTTCATTATTTAACATATATGGCATACAACTATTAAATATTTGAGCTTGCCTAAAATTTCCCTTTTTTGGTTGAAGTCCTTCACTTTGACAAATACCTTCTATTTTATTTAATAAATAATTTAATTCTTTTATATCTTCCGAATGAACTAAAATATAAATATACAAAAAATATAATTCTTCACTATTTATTTGAATTTCTTTTCTTATATATTTAGCATCATCATATGTATATGCTGCAATATCTATATCCTCTCTATTTTCATTTATTGTTTTTATATCTGCTCCAACATTTCCTATATGATATGTTAAATCTCTTAAAGTTTTATATGTGTCCTGTTTTTCATAAAAAATAGAAATATTAATATTACAATTTATCTCAATTAATTTTTTTAAAATTAAATCTGAATATTTTCTATAATAATTTGAAATAATTATTCCAGAAAAATATTCTTCATCAATTTCTATATATTTTGGATTTTTTAAATTTATATAAGAAGGAGAAATAAAATCTTTTATATTAAAACAACCTTCATAAAATTTTATTTTTTTATTATTTTTAAAAATATTATTTATTTTATTTTTTATTTTACTTTTTTGTTTTTTATTTTTTAAAAATTTATTTAATTTATTTTTTATTCTTCCAGTATTTTTTTTATTTATTTTAAATTTATTTATTTTTTTTATTTTATTATCTTTATTATTTAAATATTTTTTATTTTGTTTTTTTATTTTCATTTTAAACCTCTTATAAAAATTAATTTATATTTTTATTTTTTATATATAATAAAAATTATATAGAATTTCTATTAATTCTTTTTTATTATTAATTTCCATTACATTATTACCACATCTATTTAAACATTCTTTTATTTTAAAATATTTTTCATTTAATTTATTTATTATTATTTTTTCTTTTTCTAAATTTAATTTTTCTTTTTTATTTTCTTGGGAATTTTTAATTAGAATAAAATAATTTTTAGAAGAAACATTTTTATTGTTATTTAAAGTTTGAATATAATTAATATATTCTTCAGATATTTTTTTTATTTTTTTATTTTGATAATTATTTTTATTTATTTTTGAAATATTTTGACTTAAATCTTTTTTTGTATTTTGAATTAATATTTGAATATCAAAATTACACGTTTTTAAAAATAATTTATAAGAATTTAAAATTGCCTCTTTTTCTAAATTAGATTTTAAATTATAATTTATTGGGGTTATTTTTAGAATTTTAATATAAGAATAATCTTTAAGCATTATAATTCCATTGTCTAAAATTTTTTGAAAAGGCAACCATTTTTGAATAGAATTTATTTTTTTCATGGTTTTCCTCTTTTTGAATAAATTTTAATTTATTATATTATCTTTTTATTTATTAGTCAATAATTTCTTATCTACATCTTTCGACACTATTTTACAATTATCAACATTATATAATAAAATTAATAATAATATTTTTGAAGTGACGCGCAGTTTGGGAGGACACAAATTCATACAGATTAGCAAGATTAACTTTTCAATTTTCGAAAAGTTTTTTAATTTATTTATATGATTAGTCCGACCAGTAAGGAACAAAAAAAATTATTATTAATTTTATTATATATTTTTGAATAAAAAAAAATTTTTTTCACATAATATAATTGTAAGGTTCTTATTAGTCAAACGAAGAGTAATATTAGATTTTAATTATAAAGTTTAATATTATTCGAGCAAAGATTTATATTGGTTCATTTTTATGGATCAATATGAGTCGGCGTCATGGTTATAATATTTGTATTTTTATATAGGTATTATAGCTGGGTTAAGATTACCTTTATATCTAAAATTTTTAGATGATTATTAGTACTCCTTTTTTAGGAGAAATATAATTATCTTTGGTGTATTTGTGGTCGAGCGAATGATTAATATATGTGGCTTATTAATTATTTATATAGTAATATATATTAGTTATGAAAGCTATGTATATTGGTTTTAGTGGCGATTAGTATTAGCTTTACTGATAATAGCCTAGAGGAATTTATCCTCTAGGCTATTAATTATATTTTTTTATACATCCAAATTCTTTACAAATTTTGCATTATTCTCTATAAATTGTCTTCTTGGAGCAATATCGTCTCCCATTAATACTGTAAAAATTTCATCAGCTTTAATTGCATCATCCATAGTAACTTTTATTAAAATTCTAGTTGCTGGATTCATTGTTGTATCCCATAATTGTTCTGGATTCATTTCTCCTAAACCTTTATATCTTTGTATATTTACTCCATCTCTTCCCATTTCATTTAATTTTTGTGTCATTTCATCATCACTATAACAATAAACATCTTTAAAACCTCTTTTAGATAATTTATATAGTGGTGGTTGAGCTAAATAAACATTTCCATTTTCTATTAATGGTCTCATATATCTAAAGAAGAATGTAAGTAATAATGTTCTTATGTGAGCTCCATCAACGTCGGCATCTGCCATTATTATAACTTTTCCATATCTTATTTTATTAATATCAAAATCATTGCCTATTCCAGCTCCAACAGCTAATATAACTGGTTGTAATTTATCATTATTATATATTTTATCTGCTCTAGATTTTTCAACATTAAGCATTTTTCCCCATAATGGTAATATAGCTTGAAATCTTCTATCTCTTCCCTGTTTTGCACTTCCACCTGCTGAATCTCCCTCAACTATATATACTTCACATTTTTGTGCATCTTTTTCACTGCAATCAGCTAATTTTCCTGGTAATGTTGAACTTTCTAATGCATTTTTTCTTCTAACCAATTCTCTTGCTTTTCTTGCTGCTTCTCTAGCCCTTGAAGCACTAATACATTTCTCTAATATTGCTTTTGCTATTGTAGGATTTTCTTCTAAAAATGCAGCCAATTCTTCATTCATTGTAGATTGAACTATTCCTGTAATTTCACTATTTCCTAATTTTGTTTTAGTTTGACCTTCAAATTGAGGTTCTTTAACTTTAACAGAAATAACAGCTGTAATACCTTCTCTTATATCTTCACCTTGAAGATTTCCATCTTTTTCTTTTAATATTCCATGTGCTTTTGCATAATCGTTAAATACTTTTGTTAAAGAACGTTTAAATCCTTCTAAATGTGTTCCACCTTCTATTGTATTTATATTATTAACAAATGAATATATATTTTCATTATATGTTGTTGTATACTGTATTGCTATTTCTAATGGAAATTCTCCTTGTTTTTCTATATATATAGGTGTTGTATTTATTTTTTCTTTATTTTTATTTAAAAATTCTACAAAAGAAGTTAATCCACCTTCAAAATGGAATACTGCAGATTTTGGAGTTTCTTCTCTTAAATCTTCTATAGATATTTTTAATCCTTTTGTTAGGAATGCCATTTCTCTAAAGCGATTTTCTAAAACTTCATATTGATATTCTAGTGTTTCAAATATAGTATCATCTGCTAAAAATCTAACTTTAGTACCTGTTTTATTTGAATCCCCTATTTTTTGTAATGGCATTGTTGTTTTTCCTCTTTCAAACTTCATTTGATAAATTCCACCATCTCTTTGAATTGTTACTTCAACCCAATTAGATAAAGCATTAACTACAGAAGCACCAACGCCATGTAATCCACCAGATACTTTATAACCACTATCTCCACCAAATTTTCCACCTGCATGAAGAACAGTATAAACTGTTTCTGCTGCAGAAATTCCTGTTTTTGCATGTTTTCCTACTGGTATTCCTCTTCCATCATCTTCTACACAAATAATATTTCCAGGTTCTATTGTAACTTTTATATGTGTACAATATCCAGCTAGTGCCTCATCAACACTATTATCAACAATTTCATATACTAAATGATGTAGACCTCTTACAGAAACACTTCCTATATACATACCAGGTCTTTTTCTAACCGCTTCTAACCCTTCTAATACTTGAATTTGATCTGCCCCATATTCATGTTCAAACTTGTCCATTTTTTCCTCCTAATTAATTGTTAACTCTATTACTAATAGTTGAAGATATAATATTTGAAATATATCCTACATCTTTATCATTTTTTCTTATTAAAATTAAAGATTTAGGATTGTTAGCTGAAATATCTACTAAATTATCACATAAATTATCAACTATATTATCATAACTATCTGTTTTCTTTAGTTTGTTAATATCAAAAATTCCTATAATATCATTTGTATTTATAATAATATTTTTCCCTATATGCACATACATAATATCACAAATCCTTTATAAAATCAAAGTTATATTATTTTTCCATTTTGTACATTATATATTTTAGCACTAATATCTTCAAAAAATTTTTTATCAGTACATGTAATAATAACTTGATTATTATTGATATTTTCTAATAAATTAATTCTTCTTTCATTATCAAGTTCAGACATAAAATCATCTAATAATAAAATTGGATATTCTCCTACTTCATCATATATTATTTGTAATTCTGAAATTTTTAAAGAAAGAATTGCTGTTCTATGTTGCCCTTGTGAACCATATGAACTAATTTCCTTATCATTTATATTTATTTTAAAATCATCTCTATGTATTCCATAATTAGTGCTACCTTTAATAATATCAGACTTTCTATTATTCTTTAAATTATTGAAATAATCATCTTTATTTTTACATTCAAAACTATAAAAAATTTCTATTTTTTCTTTTTCATTAGTAATTTTAGAATGTATTTTTTGAATTTTTTCTGAAATTTTTTCTATAAATTCCTTTCTATATAAGTAAATTCTAATTCCTAATTCTGCAAGCTTACTATCCCAAATATCAAGCATCTCTTCAGATTTATTTTCAAATTTTATTTGTTTTAAATAAGCATTTCTCTGACTTAATGTTTTTAGATATTCATTTAAAGTATGCATATAAATTGGTCTTAATTGGCTAATCATTATATTTAGAAACTTTCGCCTATTTGCTGGTGTACCTTTTAGTATATTAATATCATCAGGTGTAAACAAAACAACATATACTTTTCCTAATATTTCACTAAGCCTCTTTATTGGAATACCATTCACTTCTACCTTTTTTTTATCAGAAATATTTATTTTTATATTTCCTTCTCTATTAGAATCAACATAATTTACATCGATTGTGGAAATATTCTCTCCAATTTTTATAAGTTCTAAATCTTTATTGGTTCTAAATGATTTTCCTATTGCACTTATAAAAATAGATTCTATTATATTAGTTTTTCCTTGAGCATTATTCCCATAAAAAATATTAATTCCTTCACTAAGTTTTAAATCTAAATCACTATAATTTCTAAAATTAACTAATTTAACATTTTTTATTATCATACAATTATTCCTTTAATCTAATTGGAAGAATCATATATATATAATCCCCATTTTCTTCCACAGATTGTATAATAGCTGGGGAAATGCTTGTACCAAAATCTAAAAATACTTCTTGATCTTCAATTGATTTTAGTGCATCTAAGAAATATTTTGGATTAAATCCAATTTCTAAATTTTTTCCTTCTGTAGATAAATATATTTCCTCTTTTGCATCTCCAGTTTGATTTGTACAAGAAATTATTAATTTGCCAATATCAATTTCCATTTTTACAGGATACTTCTTTTCCTTTTCTATACTAGATGATGAAATTAAACTAATTCTTTCAAAACAATTTTGAAGTGTTTCTCTATCTACTCTTATTCTTGTTTCCCATGATGTTGGTATTGCATTTTTATAATTTAAAAATTCACCATCTAATAATCTTGTTACTATTTTGCAATTACTCATTTCAAATAAAGCTTGATTTTTTGCAATTCCTATTTTAATAGTATCAAATGAATCTGTTAAAATTTTATTTACTTCATTTAATGTTTTTCCTGGAATAACTGCACTAAAATCTGAAGATTTTGATGTTAAATATACTCTTTTCCATGCTAACCTAAAACCATCTACTGCAACTACATTTAATGTATTATCCTTTACTTCAAATAAACATCCTGTAAATATTGGTCTATTTTCTTCTAAACTAACTGCAAAAATTGTTTTTCTTATCATATTTTTTAAAGCATTTTGCTCTATTTCAATAGAATTTTCTACATTTATTTGTGGTAACTCTGGAAATTCATCAGGATTCATTGTTGCTAATTTATATAATGATCCTTCGCATTCTATAACAAGAAGATTTTTTTCATTTAAAGTAATACTTATATCTGTATTAGGAAGTCTTCTAATTATTTCGCTAAACATAATAGCATTAACAACTGTTGCTCCTTGTTCTTTAACATCACATTCCATTATATATTCTATTCCTATTTCTAAATCATAGGTTGTTAATTTTAAATCTTTATCATTTGTTTGTATAAGTATACCTTCTAATATAGGCATAGTTGTTTTTGATGATACTCCTTTTACTACGGAATTAATACCTTTAAGTAATTTTTCTTTTTCACAAACAATTTTCATTTTCAATTCGCCCCTTCTTTATATAAAATAAATAATATTAGTAGTAATAGTAGTAGGTATTGTGGATTATGTGGAAAAACAATTAAAATCTTTTAATGCGTAAGAAAAAATATGTTTATAAATTTGTTAAAAAGTATGACTAGTTTTACACACCTTTTTTATAAAATGTGAAAAACTTGGTTATTAACAAATTATATACAAGTTATTAACAATGTACTGTGTGTAACTAACCTATTGCTTCCGTAAGAAGAAATAGGTTTATTTTTTAGAAAAATTGTTCTTGCAAACGCATATTTTTTTTATTTATTTTTTTTGTTCATAATTCAATAAAATTTAAGATGTTAAATTTTTTTTCACATTATCCACAATTAATTTTGTGTTTGGATTTGTCTTCATTTCTTTATCTATTTTTTTATAAGCATGCATTACTGTTGTATGATCTCTTCTTCCAAATTCGTCTCCTATTTTAGGAAAAGATGCATTTGCCATAGTTCTACATAGATACATAGCAATTTGTCTTGGAAAAACAATATCATTTGATTTTTTAGATGATTTTAAATCTTTTATATCTATTCCAAAATATTTAGATATTACTTCTTGAATATATTCAATTGAAAGAACTCTTTCTTTTTGAGATACTATATCATTAATAGATTGTTCAGCCATCTCTAAAGTAATAGGCATTTTGGTTAAAGAAGCATGTGCTACAATTTTATTTAAAGCCCCTTCTAATTCTCTAATATTTGAATCTACTTTTGTTGCAATATTTGCAAGAATTTCATTATCTATTATAATATTATCTAAATCTGCTTTTTTTCGAAGAATAGCTAAACGAGTTTCATAATCTGGTGCAGAAATATCTGCAATTAATCCCCATTCAAATCTAGATTTTAAGCGTTCCTCTAACAAAGGTATATCTCTTGGTGGTTTATCACTTGAGATAACAATTTGTTTTCCTTTTTCTTGTAAAGCATTAAATGTATGGAAAAATTCCTCTTGAACAGCTTCTTTTTTTGCTATAAATTGTATATCATCTATAAGTAGAACATCTACAGTTCTATATTTATTTCTAAATTTTTCATTAGTATTATCTTTTATAGCATTTACAAATTCAATAGTAAATTGTTCAGATGTCGCATATAATATTTTAACACCTTTGTTGTTTTTTACTATTTCATTTCCAATAGCATGCATTAAGTGTGTTTTACCAAGACCTGCTCCCCCATATAAAAATAAAGGATTATAAGAAGCACCTGGCGCCTCAGTTACTGCTAAAGCTGCTGCATGAGCTAATCGATTGTTATTTCCTACAACAAAAGAATTAAAAGTATATCTTGGATTTAATGATGAATTTGAATACATTAATTTGTTTTCAGTTGTACTAGTTTCTGGAATTATTGATGTTTCATCTTCTTCATCATTTTCAGCATTTGGAACTACAAATACTATATTATAAGATTTATTTGTTAAATAAGCAAAAGTCTTTTGCAAAAGTGTGGTATATTGATTTCTCATCATATCTTGTATAAATGTTGTTTCACTTATAAAAGCAATTTCATTATCTGAAAAACTTGCATATTTTAAATCTCTAATCCACATATTATATGCAATCTCCGTCATGTTTTCTCTTAAAAGTTCTTTAACTTTAGATAAAAGCTCGTCTTGATCCATTTGCATTATAAAATTCAGCCCCTTTTAAATAAAAAAATGATGGAAAAAAGCAGAAAGTTATCCACAAGTTTATCCACAAATGTTGATAAATTAGCTTTTTTAAGAATAATTTTGTCCACTTTGTACTATAAAAAGTACTAAAAAAAGCTAATTTATTTCTTTCAAAGCCTTATTTCCCTATTATTAGCTTATAATATCAAAAAATAAATATATAGTCAATACAAAAAAAAATAAACTTTAAAAAAAACTAAAAACTATTGACAAATAGCTAAAAAATATGTATAATTTTAATACTTGTGAACCCAAAAGTAAATAACAATAATTGTTTAAATATATTAGGAGGTGCAAAATGAAAAGAACATATCAACCAAAAAAGAGACAAAGACAAAAAGAACATGGCTTTTTAAAGAGAATGAAAACTAGAGCAGGAAGAAATGTATTAAAAGCAAGAAGAAGTAAAGGAAGAAAAAAAATATGTGCTTAAAAGAAAAGGCTGCAAGATGGTAGCCTTTTTTCGTTAATATGCGAAATAGAGTTGAATTTTATGAAAACAAAAATGTTAAAGAAAAATTATGAATTTAAAAATGTATTTTCTAAAAAAAATTACTATAGTGGAAAATATTTAGAAATGTTTGTGATAGATAATAATAAAACTGAAAATTATATGGGAATTGCAGTGAGTAAAAAAAGTGCAAATAGCGTTTATAGAAACAAAATTAAAAGATTAATACGAGAATGCTATAGAAAAAAAGAAGATAAAATAATAAAAGGAAAATCATATGTTATTTTGTGGAAGAAAAACGCAAATACAGAAAATGCCACTTTTTATAATATAGATAGAGATATAGATATGATTTTTATGAAAGCAGGATTATTAAAAGGAGAATAATGAAAAAAATATTAATTGAGTTAATAAATTTTTATAAAAAAAGCATTTCTCCATGGCTTGAAGTAAATGGGATACATTGTAAATATTATCCTACATGTTCACAATATTCAAAAGAGGCAATTCAAAAATATGGAGTATTAAAGGGAATTATATTATCTATAAAAAGAATAATAAGGTGTAATCCATTTTCAAAAGGTGGATATGATCCATTAAAATAGAACGGAGGTATTATATGTTTGCATTTTTTGCGAATACATTTGGGTATGTATTAAATTTTATTTATGAAATAGTAAATAATTATGGATTAGCCATAATTTTATTTAGTATAATAGTTAAAATTGTTTTATTACCAATATCTATAAAACAGCAGAGAACAATGGAAAAATCAGCTAAATTACAAGGAAAATTAAAAGAATTACAATTTAAATATAAAAACAATCCAGAAATGTTAAATAAAGAAACAATAGCATTGTATAAAAATGAAAAAATGAGTCCTTTTAGCGGATGCTTTAGTTCTATAATACAAATGATTCTATTGTTATCTGTATTCTTTTTAGTGCAAAGTCCATTAACATATATGAGAAAGGTTGATACTACTGTAGTTGAAGAATATAAAAATCAGATAATTAGTCAAGGCGAAAGTAATTCTAATGTTAAATATCCTGAAATTCAAATAATACAGCAATATGGTTCTGAAGATGAAAGAGTATATATGAATATGCAATTTTTAGGATTAGATTTGAGCTTAGTACCAATTTCATCATTAAATGATTATAGAGTATTTGTAATTCCTATTCTATATGTAATTTCATCTTTTATATCAATGAAGATATCTACTAATTTAACTAAAAAGAAAAAAATTAAAAAGGCAGAAGAGGGAGAAGGAGAAAAGAAAAATGAGGTAGATGCAATAGAAGAAGCTAATAAAAATATGATGTATATTATGCCTGTTATGGCTGTTTCTATTTCATTAATCGCTCCTTTAGGTTTAGCTTTATATTGGTTAGTAAATAATATACTTATGATTGTTGAGAGAGTATTGATGAATAAATTTTTAAAGACAGAAGGTGAAGAAAATGCATAATTCTAAAATTTTTGAAGGAAAAACAACAACAGAGGCTATAGAAAAAGGTTTAAAAGAATTTAATGTTTCAAAAGAAAAAGTTAATATAAAAATATTAGAACAAGATAAAAGAAGTTTTTTTAGCATATTAGCACCAAGAATAGTAAAGGTAGAAATGAGCTTAAAAGAAGAAAAGAAAGAAATATCTCATGTAGAAAAGCCAAAGGTACCTATAAGTGAGAATGAAAAAAATGAAGCTAAGAAAGTAATTGAAGAATTTTTAAAAGAATTTTTAGAAAAATTACCACAAAAAGATGTTGAATACAAAATAAATCAAGCAGGTGAATATATAGAGGTTTCATTAAAAGGAAAAAGTATAAGTTATTTAATAGGGTATAGGGGAGAAACATTAAATGCAATGCAAGTCTTATTAAATGGTGTTTTAAGAAATAAGATGAGAACAACAGTTAAAGTTATACTAGATATTTGTGGATATAAAGAAGAAAGAAAAATAACATTAGAAAAATTGGCAGAAAGAATGGCTAGAAAAGTTATAGAAACTGGAAAAAATGTAACATTAGACCCTATGAAGCCTTATGAAAGAAAAATTATTCATTCAAAATTACAACAAAATTCTAAAATAAAAACATATAGCATAGGCGAAGAACCACATAGAAAAATAGTAATATCTTTAAATAAATAAAACTAGGTAGGATCTTCCTACCTAGTTTTATTTAGGAATAGAGGAAAAAATGAGAACAATAGCAGCAATATCTACTTCACCAGGTATAGGAGGAATAGGAATTGTAAGAATTAGCGGAAAAAATGCCTTTGAAGTAGTAAATAAAATATTTAAACCAAAAAATAATAATAAAATAGCAGGTTATACAATGAAATATGGATATATTATAAATCCTAAAACTCAAAAAATAGTTGATGAAGTTTTAGTATCTTATTTTGTTGAACCTAAAAGCTATACAACAGAAAATATGTGTGAAATAAATTCACATGGTTCAAATATAGTAATGAAAGAGATACTAGAATTGTGCTTAGAAAATGGGGCAGAATTAGCAGAGCCAGGTGAGTTTACTAAAAAGGCTTTTTTAAATGGAAGAATAGATTTATCGCAAGCAGAAGCTGTTATAGAACTTATAAATTCTAAAACAGAAAAAGAAGCAGAAGCATCTATTAACCAATTAGAGGGCTTTTTAAAAGAAGAAATAAACAGCATTAAAAGTAAGATTTTAGATGTTTTAACTGATATAGAAGCTTCTATAGATTATCCTGAATACGATATTGAAGAAATTACTAATGAAAATGCTTCAAAAAAATTAAAAGAAATAGAATTATCATTACAAAAACTAGAAAGTTCTTTTAAAGATGGAAAAATAATAAGAGAAGGAATTAAAACAGCAATTATAGGTACACCTAATGCAGGGAAGTCTTCTTTATTAAATGCAATATTAAGGGAAGATAGAGCCATAGTAACAGAAATCGAAGGAACAACAAGAGATACAATTGAAGAATTTATAACAATAAAAGGAATTCCTATAAAGATAATAGATACAGCAGGTATAAGAGAAGCAAACGATGAAGTTGAAAGAATAGGAATAAAGAAATCAAGACAAATTGCTGAAAGTAGTGATTTAGTAATAGCTATTTTTGATTCGAGTAAAGAACTATCTGAGGATGATAAAGAAATATTAGATTTAATAAAAAATAAAAATTCAATTATTATTTTAAATAAAATAGATTTAAATGAAAGAAAAATAGATGAAAATTATTTAAAAAAATTTGGCAAGGAAATAATAGAAATGTCTGCATTAAAAAAACAGGGAATTGAAGAATTATATAGCAAAATAGAAAAGATGTTTAAAATAAATGAAATAAATTTAAGTGATGGTGTAACTATAACCAATGTAAGACATGCTGAATTAATTAGAAAAGCAAGAGAATATAGCATAAAAGCCCAGGAAACAATAAAAAATAGTATGCCTATAGATGTTATAGCTATAGATATAAAAGAAATAATAAATTGTTTAAATAATATAACAGGAGAAAATGCAACAGAAGATATTATAAATGAAATTTTTAAAAAATTTTGTCTTGGTAAATAAAAAAATATACTGAAAGAATAAATATGTACAGGATAAAAATTGACAAAATGATAGATGGAACATATTTTTTTGTTCTTTAAAAAACTTGAAAATTTATAAAAAATAAAATGTTTAAAAATAATTGGATAAAGTTCTAGGCAAACAAGTGAGAAGAATCCGAGGCGTACGGGGGTACGTCGCAGGATTTTTGAACGCAGTTTAACGACGAAATTTACCAATTATTTTTAAACAAGAGTGGAGGAAAAAATGAAATACGATGCAGGAGAATATGATGTAGCAGTAATAGGAGCAGGACATGCAGGATGTGAAGCTGCACTTGCAGCTGCAAGGCTTGGAATGAAGACAGTTATTTTTTCTATTAGTTTAGAAGTAATTGCAAATATGCCTTGTAACCCTAATATAGGAGGAACATCTAAAGGACATTTAGTAAGAGAAATAGATAGTCTGGGCGGAGAAATGGGAAAAAATATAGATAAAGCTTTTATACAATCTAGAATGTTAAATATGTCTAAGGGACCAGCTGTTCATTCATTAAGGGCACAGGCAGATAGAAAAAAATATCAACGAGAAATGAAACATACTTTAGAACTGCAAGAAAACTTAGATGTTAAGCAAGCTGAAATTGTAAATATAGAAGTAGAAGATGGAAAAGTAAAATCAGTTGAAACAAATATAGGGGCTATTTATAAAGTAAAATCAGTTATTCTTGCTACAGGAACATATTTAAAAGGAAAGATATTTATAGGAGAAGTATCTTTTGAAAGCGGTCCAGATGGTGTGTTTCCTGCAAATAAACTTTCTAAGTGTTTAAAAGATTTAGGAATAAATATAGTAAGATTTAAAACAGGAACACCTGCTAGAGTTAATAGAAGAAGTTTAGATTTTAGCAAAATGGAAATACAAGAAGGGGATGACGAAATTGTAGCATTTTCTTTTGAAAATGAAATAGAACCACAAAAACAGGAACCTTGCTATTTAACTTATACAAATGAAAAAACACATAAAATAATAAGAGATAACTTACATAGATCTCCATTATATGCTGGTGAAATAGAGGGTACAGGACCTAGATATTGTCCTTCTATAGAAGACAAAGTAGTAAGATTCGCTGATAAAGAAAGACATCAAATATTTATAGAACCAATGGGGCTAGACACTGAAGAAATGTATGTACAAGGTATGAGTTCATCTCTTCCAGAAGATGTTCAAATAGCAATGTATAGAACTCTTCCTGGATTGGAAAATGTAGAGTTTACAAGACCTGCATATGCAATTGAATATGACTGTATAGAGCCATCTCAACTTAAATTATCACTTGAATTAAAGCAAATAGAAGGAATGTTTTTTGCAGGACAAATTAATGGGACATCAGGATATGAAGAAGCTGCTGCACAAGGAATTATTGCTGGAATAAATGCTGCACAAAAATTAAAAGGTAAAGAACCATTAATTTTAGATAGATCAGATGCATATATAGGAGTGTTGATTGATGATATAGTAACAAAAGGAACTAATGAACCATACAGAATGATGACATCTAGGGCTGAATATAGATTACTTTTAAGGCAAGATAATGCAGATTTAAGATTAACTGAAAAAGGTCATGAAGTAGGACTTATTTCTGATGAAAGATATGAGAAATTTTTAAATAAAAAAATTAACATCGAAAAAGAAATTGAGAGATTAAAAACAACAACAATTAAACCAGAAGAAAAAGTAAATCAATTTTTGAAAAAATATAACTCTTCAGAATTAAATGTAGGAATTAAGCTTTCTGATTTATTAAAGAGAACAGAATTAAATTATGAAAAGCTTGCTGAAATAGATGAAAATAGACCTACACTTACAAAGGCTGAAAAAGAGCAAGTCGAAATTCAAATAAAATATGAGGGGTATATTAAACTTCAAGAAAAACAAGTTGAAGAATTTAAAAAGTTAGAAAATAAGCTTTTACCAAAAGATATAGAATATAGTTCTTTGAAAGGAATAAGTTTAGAGGCTAGACAAAAATTAGATAAGCATAAGCCTAATTCTGTAGGTCAGGCGTCTAGAATATCTGGAGTGTCTCCTGCTGATATTTCTGTATTACTTATTTATTTAGAACAGCATAAATTATAATTTGTATAATTAAAGGCACAAGTATTATTTAATTTTAATGCTTGCTGTCGCAACCACTCCCTTCATTTATATGTTGGGTTGCTCCAATCGCACTCGCGCCAATAGCGCTCGTTTGATCGCTGCGCGCATTTGCAATTAAATAATATTTGTGCCTTTTGATGTATAGGAGAAAATTATGGAAATTTTTGAATTTAAGGAAATTTTAAAAAATGGATTAACTCAAACTAAGTTATTGGAAGAACAATATGAACAATTTTATGAATA
Organism: Clostridia bacterium; assembly: GCA_017469445.1. GTDB lineage: Bacteria > Bacillota > Clostridia > TANB77 > CAG-508 > UMGS1864. Next base: position 108,332 of record JAFUGK010000011.1, on the reverse strand, counting down.
TATGAATTTGTTAATCGAATGGAATGAAAAAATTAATTTAACAGCCATTACAGAGCCGAAGAATATAATCAATAAACATTTTATTGATTCTTTAACTATATTACCATATTTAAAAGAAAACAATAAAATAATAGATGTAGGGACAGGTGCTGGTTTTCCAGGATTACCTATTAAAATTGCTAATCCATCATTAGATATTACTTTATTAGATTCGTTAAATAAAAGAATAAATTTTTTAGAAGAGGTTATTTCAAAACTACAGTTACAAAATATAAAAGCAGTACATGGACGTGCTGAGGAGTATGCAAAAGATAATAGAGAAATCTATGATATTGCAGTATCTAGAGCTGTTGCGGAGCTTCCTGTATTATTAGAATATTTACTTCCTTTTGTTAAAGTAGGAGGTAAATGTATTTGCATGAAAGGTCCAAAGGCAATGGAAGAAATTGAGAAGAGTAAGAAAGCATTAGATGTTCTTGGTGGAAAAATAGAAAAAATTGAGAATATTCAAATTAATGGAGAAATGGATAGAAATATAATTATTATTTCTAAAATTAAGCCTACTCCTACTAAATATCCAAGAAAAGCTGGTAAGCCATCTAAAGAACCTATTATATAGAATGTAATATAAAAATTGATAATTAAAAAGAGTAATATATTAAAAATCTTAAAAATGCTCGTTCAAGCTAATTTTCGCAGACCTTCTAAAAGAATTTGATGGCACCCTTCCATTAGTAAATGAACGCTTTCCATAAAATTATTAAGAAGGTCTAGCTCAATTACTTTCAATCCGCTTTTTTCGATTTTTAATATATTACTCTTTTGCTAAAAATATTAAAATATTTTATGATATTTTTGTGAATTTTGTTGAAATAAATTGATAAATTTTATATAATAATTAAGCACAAAAAGTAGGAGGGATAGTTTTGGGAAAAGTAGTAGCAATTGCAAATCAAAAAGGTGGAGTTGGTAAAACAACAACAGCAATTAATTTAAGTAGTACTTTAGCTAAAAAAGGTAAAAAAGTATTATTAGTCGATACAGATCCTCAAGGTAATGCTACAAGCGGATTAGGCATTAGCAAAGAATTAGAGTATTCTGTATATGATTTAATAGTAAGCGAAATAGAAATAGAAAAAGTAATCCAAAAAACAAATCAAAAAGGCTTAGATATATGTCCTTCTACAATAAGTTTAGCTGGTGCGGAAGTAGAATTAGTGTCAATGATGTCTAGAGAACATAGATTAAAAGAAAAGTTGGATTCAGTAAAAGACGAATATGATTATATAATAATAGATTGTCCTCCATCATTGGGATTAATAACATTAAATACGTTTACCGCAGCAGATAGTGTTTTAATACCAATACAATGTGAATTTTATGCTTTAGAAGGATTAGGACAACTTATGAATACTATTAATTTGGTAAAAAAACATTTAAATAAAGAGCTAAAAATAGAAGGTGCTCTTCTTACAATGTATGATATGAGAACAAATTTATCTAATCAAGTTGTTAAAGAAGTAAGTAAGTATTTTGGTGATAATGTATATAAGACTGTAATACCAAGAAATGTTAAATTAAGCGAAGCTCCAAGTTATGGAATGAGTATAGCAGAGTATGATGCAAGATCAAAAGGTGCTAAATCATATGATAAACTTACTAGAGAATTTTTAAAAATTAATGAAGCGGATAATAAGGCAAAACACATGAAATAGGAGGTAATATATATGGCAAAGAAATCTGGATTAGGAAAAGGATTAGACGCATTATTTAGTACAAATCCTTTTGTAGAAGAAAGCGTACAAGATGGGGAATTAGTTAGAAATTTAAAATTAATAGAAGTAGAACCTAATAGAGAACAGGCAAGAAAAATATTTGATGAAGAATCATTAAGCGAACTTGCAGAATCTATAAAAAATTATGGGGTTATTCAACCAATAGTAGTAACTCAAAAAGAAGATTATTATCAAATTATTGCAGGTGAAAGAAGATGGAGAGCAGCTAAAAAAGCAGGACTTCAAGAAATACCAGCAATTATTAGAGAAGATGATGAAAGAAAAAATCAAGAAATATCATTAATAGAAAATATACAAAGAGAAGATTTGAATCCAATTGAAAAAGCAAGAGGAATTAAAACATTAATGGATGAATACAATTTAACACAGCAAAATGTAGCAGAAATACTAGGAAAAGCAAGAAGTAGTGTAGCAAACTCTGTAAGATTGTTAAATTTGGATGAAAGAGTTATAGATTTAGCACTTCAGGGTAAACTAACAGAAGCACATTGTAAAGCATTACTTACAACGGATAATGGAGATAAACAATATGCAATGGCTTTAAATATAATAGAAAATGGTTCAAATGTTGCACAAACAATGAAACAAATGAAAGTTAAGAAAAAAATGAATGTTGATGAACAACGTAAATATGATGCTATTTATAAAGATATAGAAAATAGATTTCAAGGCTTTTTTGGAACAAGAGTAAAGCTAGATGCTGGAAAGAAAAAAGGAAAAATTATTATTGAATATGCTAATAATGATGATTTGGAGAGAATACTGGATTTAATAGGTGAATAAAAATATAAAATTTGTATTGACATTAGCACTTAAAATGTGTTAATATATATTTGTTGACCAAGTAAAAAGGTTACTCTGGAGAGGTGGTCGAGTTGGTTTAAGGCACCAGTCTTGAAAATTGGCGTAGGTTTACCCCTACCGTGGGTTCGAATCCCACCCTCTCCGCCAAGAATGAGATGTAATGACCTTACATCTCATATTTATAAGGAGTAGTACCCAAGCTGGTGAAGGGGACAGTTTGCTAAACTGTTAGGTCTCGTAAGGGGCGCGGAGGTTCGAACCCTCTCTACTCCGCCAAGGAATAAAGCAAAAATATTTTGCTTTATTTTTTTATATAAAAATATTGCAAAATATGACATAATAGTATATAATTTTAAAAAAGTAATTTTACCAAGGAGGATATCATGGAAGAAAACAAAGAGAAAAAACAAATAAAGATGAATTTATGGACATTTTATGTATTAGTTGCATCAATAGTAATTTTAATTGGTGCTACTATCTTGGGATGGGTTAAAGTTGCAGAATTAAATGCTGCAAAACCACAAACTCCACCACCTGCAATAGAAAGATCAGCAAATTAGAAATAAAAAACAAAAACAGACTAATTATTAATTAGTCTGTTTTTTCTATTTGTTACTTTTTTTACTTAATTTTGCCCTTACTTTATTTTTTGTACTACTTTTTAATATTTAATTTTAATTTATTCATTTATTTATTTATTACTTTTCATATTTAATCTTACTTTATTCTATTTGTAACATTTCATATTTAATTTTACTCTATTTTATTTATTACATTTCATATTTAATTTTACCATATTTTATTTATCACTTTTCATTTTTTATCTTACTCTATTTTATTGTCACTTTTTATTTATGAATGTAAAATTATTAAAAATTACTTAATATGAAGCTCTAGATTTACTGAAAATACAAAATCAATGAAAATACTGAAAAATCAAGTGAATAGCATATGAACAGTTTAATACTGTGGATAACTATACTGATAGACAAAAGCACTGCGCGAGTAAGAAAACGTTTATTTAATGTGTAAAAAATGGGGTTAAACAAATAAAAAAGTAATGTAGCTGTTGAAAAGTATTATAAAAATTAGAGCATATGCCATAATTTAAGAAAAAATATAATTGTATTAGTTATAATACTAAAAAACATGTATAATTTTATTGAAAAGAGAAAATAATTAATATATAATATAAAAAATATACATAAAGAAAAGAGGAAATAAAATGGTAGAAAAAAGAAAAATAGCATTAGTAGGATGTGGAATGGTAGGAATGAGTATGGCATATTCACTTGTTAATAGGGGAGGTATAAATGAGCTTGTACTAATAGATATTAACAAAGAAAAAACCATAGGAGAGGCAATGGATTTAGCTCATGGAGTTCCATTTTCACCAGGAAAAATTGAAATAAAAGCAGGTGATTATGAAGATTGTGGAGATGCAGATATAGTAGTTATAACAGCTGGAGTTCCACAAAAGCAAGGAGGAGAAACAAGACTTGAACTTGCAAAAACTAATGCAAAAATAATGAAGGAAATAACAGAAAATGTTGTAAAAAGTGGATTTGATGGAATATTTATTATAGCAAGTAACCCAGTAGATTTAATGAGTTATGTTGTGCAAAAAGTATCTGGATTTCCAAGAGAAAAGGTAATAGGTTCAGGAACATTATTAGATACAGCAAGACTTCGTTATATAATAAGTCAAAAATTGAAAGTTACAAGTAAAAATGTTCATGCATATATAATGGGTGAACATGGAGATTCATCATTTGTTCCATGGTCACAATGTAATGTTGGATGCAAAAATTTAACAGAAATGTATAAAGAGCATGGATATAGTGCAGCTGATTTGGAGAGAGTTCATAAAGAAGTTGTTGATGCAGCATATGAGATAATAGAAAAGAAAAAAGCAACATATTATGGTATAGGAATTGCGTTAAGCAGATTAGTAGCAGCTATTCTAAATAATGAAAATGTAATATTAACAGTATCTACACTTCAACAAGGAGAATATGGTGTAAATGATATTTATATAGGAGTACCTGCAATAATTGATGCAACAGGTGTAAGGGAGATAGTGAAATTAAATTTAGATAAGACAGAGCAAGCAAAATTTGAGCAAAGTGCTAATATGCTAAAAGAAATAATGGAAAGGGATATAGATCCATTATTACAAGATTAACATAATTTGAAGAATGCGCAAAAGTATGATATAATTAAATTATGAATATATCGTATTCATATACTATACTTTTTTATTAACAGGAGGAAATGAAAATGCAAAGAGGCTGGGGAAATTCTTACATTGTTACAATTACTGGACGGAAAATTTATTTAGAAACAAGTTATGACCATATCAAGAAGTGCATGGAAGATGAAAATCAAAAAGAAATTTATATTCTTTTTGCGACTTGGTATGGGAAAGGAAGTATGGTAATACCTAAAGTCGATATCGCAGCTTTTGGAAAATGTGAGTAAAGAGTATAGCAAACGAGGTGAATTTATTTCACCTCTTTTTGTATGATTAAAAATGAAGTTCACAAATGTTGTAAAAACTGTGGAAATGTAGTATAATTATTTAATCAAAAATGAATTTAGAAAGGATATTTAAAACATGAATAAAAAAAGAGTTTTAAGTGGAATACAAGCAACTGGAAAATTAACATTAGGAAATTATTTAGGAGCATTAAATACATGGGTAAAAATGCAAGAGGAATATGAATGTTATTATATGATAGCAGATTTACATACATTAACAGTAAGAAGAGAGGCAGAAGAATTAAGAAAAAATACATTAAATTTGATTGCAATGTATATTGCAGCAGGATTAGACCCTGAAAATAATACAATATTCATACAATCACATATACCAGCACATAGTGAACTTAGTTGGATATTAGGTTGCTACACATATATGGGCGAACTAAATAGAATGACTCAGTTCAAGGATAAAAGTGCTAAACATGCAGATAATATAAATAGTGGATTATTTACATACCCAGTATTAATGGCAGCAGATATTTTAATTTATAATGCAGATTATGTACCAGTGGGAGAAGATCAAAGACAACATTTAGAGTTAACACGAGACATAGCTGAAAGATTTAATAGTATATATGGAGAGACTTTTGTAATACCAGAAGGATACACAAAAAAAGAAGGAGCAAGAATAATGGGATTGCAAAATCCAGAAGCTAAAATGAGTAAAAGCTCTACTAATCCAAATGATGTTATATTTTTAGAAGATGAACCAGAAGTTATAATGAAAAAATTTAAAAAAGCTGTAACAGATTCAGAGGGAATTGTTAAATATAATCCAGAAACAAAGCCAGGAATTAGCAATTTAATGGAAATATATTCAGTAATTACAGGAAAAACAAAAGAAGAAATAGAGAAAGAATTTGAGGGGCAAGGATATGGATTTTTTAAAGAAGCAGTTGGAAAAGCAGTTGTGGAAAAATTAAAACCTGTTCAAGAAAAATATAAAGAATTGCAAGAAAACCCAGAATATTTAGAAAATATTTATAGAAAAGGGGCAGAGCAAGCAAGAATTATTGCAACTAAAACAATAGAAGATGTAAAAAGAAAAGTAGGATTAGTAATATAAAAAGGAGATTAGAATGTTTGTAGATTATACAAAAATAATAATTAAATCAGGTAATGGCGGCAACGGTGCACATACCTTTAGAAGAGAAAAATATGTTGCAGCAGGAGGACCAGATGGAGGAGACGGTGGAAAAGGTGGAGATATATATTTCTTTGTAGATCCAGATAGTAATACACTTATAGATTTTAGGTACAATAAAAAATTTAAAGCAGAAGATCGGAAAAAATGGTAGTGGTGGAAACTGTTATGGAAAAAGTGGAGAAGATTTATATATAGGAGTACCAATGGGTACTGTTATTAAAGATGCTAACACTGGAAAAGTAATAGCTGATTTGTCTAAAGAAAATCAAAAAGAATTAATATTAAAAGGTGGAAGAGGTGGAAGAGGAAATTCTCATTTTGCCACTTCTACACGTCAAGCCCCTAATTTTTCAGAAGATGGGGAAAAAGGCGATGAAAAAGAAATAATATTAGAATTAAAATTAATAGCTGATGTAGGATTGCTTGGTTTTCCTAATGTAGGAAAATCTACAATTTTATCTATGGTAACATCTGCAAAACCTAAAATAGCAGATTATGAATTTACAACACTTCAGCCTAATTTAGGAGTTGTAAAAACTGAGTTCGGTGATAGTTTTGTAATAGCAGATATACCTGGAATAATTGAAGGTGCAAGTGAAGGAGTTGGTTTAGGCTTACAATTTTTAAGACACATTGAAAGAACAAGACTACTATTACATGTAATAGATGTATCTGGTATAAGAGAGCCTGTGAAAGATTATTATACAATTAATGAAGAATTAAAAAAATATAGTGAAAAATTAAGTAAAAGAAAGCAAATAATTGTAGCAAATAAAATAGATGCAATGCAAGATGAAACAGGGTATAATGAATTAGAAAAATTAGCAAAAGAAAATAATATAGAAATATTTAAAATTTCTGCAGCAACAGGGCAAGGATTAAAAGAATTATTAGCAAGAATTTCTCAAGTTTTAAAAGAACTTCCAAAAGAAGAAATTGAAGAATCTGTGGAACGAGTAGTATATACATTAGAAGATAACAAGCCAGAATTTGATGTGAGAATTGAAGATGGTGTATATGTTGTAGATGGCCCAGCAATTGAAAGATTACTCGCAAGGGTAAATATGGAGGATAATGAATCTTTGTACTATTTCCAAAAAAATATAAAAAAATTAGGAGTAGAAGCTAGACTTAAAGAAATGGGAATTAAAGAAGGAGATACAGTAAAATTTATTATTTGGGAATTTGAGTGGTATGAATAAAAAGAGGTGAAAAAATGAAATTTGTTCACATAGCTGATTTGCATTTAGATGCTCCTTTTACAGTCTTAAATGCTAATAATAGATTAGGAGAAAAAAGAAGAGAGGAGCAATTAAAAACTTTTGAAAAAGTAATAGAATATATAAAAGAAAATAAAATTGAATTTTTATTTATTTCTGGAGATTTATATGAAAACGAATATGTGAAAGAAAGCACAATAGAGAAAATAAATAATCTATTTAAACAAATAGAAGATACCGAAATATTTATTTCACCAGGAAATCATGATCCATATTTAAAAAACTCATATTATAGAACTTTTAATTGGAATAATAATGTACATATATTTAATTCTGAAATAAAGAAATATTCATATGAAAATTTAGATATTTATGGTTATGGATTTGAAGATTTTTATGTTAAAAATTCTGATGTGGAAAATATAAAAATAGAAAACAAAGAAAAAATAAATATATTAGTAGTACATGGAGATTTAGATGTAGTTTCAGAATATAATCCAATGTCGTCTCAAAAATTAAAAGAAATCGGTTTTGATTATATTGCATTAGGACATGTTCATACTACTAATTTTAAAACTAATGAAAGAATTGTTTACCCTGGTTCTTTAGTAGGTCTTGGATTTGATGAAACAGGAGAACATGGAATGGTTGTAGGAAATATTAATAAAAATAATATTTCAACAGAATTTATAAAATTAGATTCAATGGAATTTATAGAAAATGAATTAGATATTTCGGAGAAAAATACTTTAGAAGAAATTATAGAAGAAATAAATAATTTAAATATAGAAGAAAATAAATTTTATAAAGTTATTTTATTAGGAAATAGAAAATTTAACATTGATTTAAATAAGATTAATAAAAAAATAATTTTTGAAAATATTATTAAATTAAAAGATAATACACAAATAAATTATAATTTAGAAGAAATAGCAAAACAGGACAATATGAAAGGATATTTTGTATCTGAATTATTAAATAAATTAGAAACTAGTGATAATAAAGAAGAAATTAAGAGGGCTATAGAAATTGGATTAGAAGTATTGTGATAATGATAAATACAATACTTCACTATATTATAGAATTAATTTTTCTTTAAAAGCACTCCATAGCAGGGTAATAGCTGACCAGACGAGGACCCTTCCGAAGAAGAATATTCAAAGTCTGGCAGCGCTTCGTTGGTCTTCGGGAACTGTCGGCATTATAAATCAAAATTAATTTTATAATATAGTGAAGCAATATAAAAAATGTAATTAAAAGAACAACAATTAAAGAGGTGAAAATTAGTTGCAAATTAATAGTTTAAAAATAAATGGATTTGGTAATTTAAAAAATAAAGAAATAGAATTAAAAAATGGAATAAACTTAATTTATGGAAAAAATGAATCGGGAAAATCAACATTATTAAAATTTATTTATTGCATGTTATATGGAGCTTCTAAAAATAAAAATGGAAAAGAAGTATCAGATTATGAAAAATATATTCCTTGGGTGGAAGGTGAATATTCAGGAAAAATTACTTATGAATTAGATAATAAGGAAAAATATGAAGTCTTTCGAGAATTTGGAAAGAAGAATCCAAAAATATTTAATGAAAAATTAGAAGATATTTCAAAAACATTTAATTCAAATAAAACAAAAGGAATAGAATTTTTTTATGAACAAACAAAAATAGATGAAGAATTATTTAAAAATACTGTTATGGTAGAACAAGGAGAAAGTAAATTAGATAAAGCATCTCAAAATATATTAATACAAAAAATAACTAATTTAATTTCTACAGGTTCTGATAATATTTCATATAAAAAAGCAATAGATAAATTAAATAAAAAAATATTAGAAGAAGTTGGTACTGAAAGAACAATTGGAAGACCCAAAAATTTAATTGAAGAAAAAATAAAGCAATTAGAAAATAAAAAAATAAATATAGAAAAAAATAAAGAAGAATTAAAATTAATTGAAAAAGAAAAAATAAATATAAATTCAGAATTAGAAAATTTAGAAAATAAAATTAAATTATTAAAAGAAATAAAAATAAAAAAAGAAACAGAAAAAATAGAAGAAGAAAAAATTAAAACAAATGAACAAATAAAAAATGAATTAAATGAAAAATTAAATAATTTAAAATTAGAATTAAAAGAAGAAAAAATAGAAAAAAATAATAATATTAAAAATTATATTTTTGTGGCATTAATTATTTTAACAGCAACTATTGGAATAATATTAAAAAATAAATTTATATTTATTGGTGTAGCAATAGAAATAATATTATTTTTAATTTATTTTATTTTAGAAAAAAATAAAAATAAAAAGCAATTAGAAAAAATAAAAGAGGAAAATAATAGAATTAATTCACAAATAAAATTATTAGAAGAAAATCAAAAAGAAATAGAAAATAAAATTAAAAATATTTTTGAAGAAATTAATAATGAAAAAGAAAGAACTAAATTAGAATTAAAAAATAATTATTTTGGAAAAATAGAAGAATATTTATTAGAAAATTATTTAGATAAAAATTATGAAAAAATATTACAAGAAATAAATAACGAAGAAAATAAAATTAATAATTTAAAAATAAAACAAAACACTTTATTAATAGAAAAAAATAAATTAGAAAATACTGAGAATAATTTAGAAGAATTAGAAAAAAATATTAACGAAGCTTATCAAGAAAAAGAAAAAATATTATCATTAGAAAATTCTATAAAAATTGCAAAAAATGCATTAGAAGTAGCATATGAAAGAGCAAAGCAAAATATTACACCAGAATTTATTAATAAATTAAAAGAATGCATAAATAGGATATCAGGCGGAAAATATAAAAATGTTAATTTTAACGATGAAAATGGTTTGAGAATAGAAATGAAAAATGGCAATTACATATCTGTAGAGAATTTAAGCATGGGGACAATAGACCAAATGTATTTATCTCTTAGAATGAATGCAATAAATGAAATTATAGAAGAAAAATTACCGATAATTCTAGATGAAGTTTTTGCATATTATGATAATGAAAGAATGGAAAATATATTAAAATATTTAGCAAATGAATTTAAAAATTTTCAAATAATTATTTTTACATGTAGTAATAGAGAAGAACAAATATTAAGTAAAGCAAATGTAGAATTTAATAAAATACAAATGTAGGTGATATAAATGATAAAAATTTATAATACAGATTTAAAAACAAATAAAACAGAATTAACAGATAAAATACAAAAAGGCTGTTGGATTAACATGGTGAATCCATCTGAAAAAGAAATAAAAAGAGTTTGTGAGGAAGTAAAAATTGAAGAAGCTTTTATAAGATACCCATTAGATTATGAAGAACAAGCCAGAATCGACCAAGAAGATGATGCGGTTTTGTTTGTTATAGATGTGCCTTTAATAGAATATGATAATGAAAATAAAATTTATACGACAATGCCTCTAGGTATGATTGTTGTAAGAGATGATTTTTTTATTACAGTGTGCCTAAAGAAAAGTAAGGTAATAGAAAGTTTTGAGGCAGGGATAATAAAAAATATGTACACATATAAGAAAACAAGATTTATTTTGCAAATATTATATTATAATGCTTCTCACTTTTTAAATTTATTAAAACAATTAAATAAAGAAACAGAAATTGCTGAAAGTGTATTACAGAAGTCAATGAGAAATAAAGAACTTTTAAAATTATTGTCTTTAGAGAAAGGTCTTGTATATTTTACTACTTCTTTAAGATCAAATGAGGCAGTAATGGAAAGAACACTAAGAGGAAAAATTGTGAAAATGTATGAGGAAGATGAAGACATACTTGAAGATGCAATCGTAGAAAATAAACAGGCTTTAGAAATGAGTAAAGTGTATCAAGATATTTTAAATGGTACAATGGAGGCATATGGATCTATTATTTCAAACAATCTAAACTCAGTTATGAAATACTTAACATCTGTTACGATCATTTTATCTCTTCCAACTATGATTGGAAGCTTCTGGGGAATGAATGTTAGTTTACCATTTGCAGATAATCCATGGGCATTTGGAATATTAATTGTGTTATCTATTATAATATCGTTAGTTGTAGCAATATTTTTACGTAAGAAAGATATGTTTTAAATAAATCGTATTAGGGAGTATTATGATAAATAAAAAAGAGAAAGAATTAAATCAGCTATTTATAGAGATAAGAAATACTAGTAATAATGAAAAATTTGAAGAGCTTTATAATAAATATAAAGCTCTAGTTTATAAAATAGCATATTACATATTAAAAAATAAAGAGGATTCAGAGGATATAGTACAAACGGTATTTTCTAAAATATATTCTATGCCTAGAGAAAATCTACCAAATAAAAATGCATATTCTTGGATATATTCGGTAACTAAAAATGAATCAATATCTTTGATTAGAAAAAGGAAAAATACTATTAGCATAGAAGAAATATATAATATTTCAGAAACTGATGGTGAAATAAATAGGGTTATAGATAAAGAAGAATTTAATAGATTAATATCAAAATTAGACAATAAAGAAAAGGAAATTGTTTCATTAAAAATATTATCTGATTTATCATTTGGCGAGATTTCAAAATTATTGAATATGTCAATAGGGACAGTTAAATGGAAATATTATAAATCTATTCATACATTAAAATTGTTATTAAGTAATTTGGGAATGTTTATTATAACATTCGTAGTAGGAATAAAGACAATATTAGTTACAAAGAAAAATGATAATAGTAATCAAATAAATTCTACAGATAAAAATGAAGAGGAAAATAATTTAAATGTAGAGAATTCTTTTTTGCAAGATACTACGACTCAATATTTACGAGAAGAACAGAATAATATAAATGAAGAAGTTCAAACAAATGAAGAAATTAAAATACCAATCACAGAAACAGAAAATAATATTAATTACTATGGAGTAGGGATACTCACAATTTCAGGAGTTTTTTTTGTAATTACAATAGTATTTTTTATAAATTTTATAAAGCACCAACTAAAACGAAAAGGAAATACGTCTAAATAATAGAAAGGTATATAAGGTGATGTAAATGAAACAAAAATTATTGATAATATTAGTTGCAGTAGTAATTATATTAATGATATTACTTATTCCTAAAGTAGAGAGCTTGAATGATGGTGGAACAAAAATATATAAAGCTTTAGCTTATGAAGTGACAAAACTTCATAAAATAAAAGAGGCTTCACCAAATAGCGAATTTGTTGAAGGAACAATGGTAAAAATATTTGGGAAAGAAGTATATAATGATATTCCAGAAGAAACGCAAGCAATTTATGGTAATAAAGAATTAAAAGAAGAAAATAATATTTATGAAAAAACACTAAGCAATGTTAAAATAAAGATAGAAATTCCAAAAACATGGAATTATGAAGAGAAAATCAAGTTGGAAGAAGAAAATGATTTTTATAAATATGCATTAAAAATGTATAAAAATAATGAAAATGAATATGCTATTCTTTATTTATACACAAATACTTTTGGTGTATGTGGAACAGGTAGAACCTCTAAGCAAATTAAGTTAAATAATGGAAAAACAGCTACTATTGGTTATTATGATAATAATGAAACATGGCAAGATATTTCGTTTTATGAAGAAAATAAAAATATTGCAATTTTAAATGAGGGATTAGGCAAGGAAGATGCAGAAGAATTTTTGAATTTTGTAAAAACCATAGATATTACAGAAGAAAATGAAGTAGAAATGACACTAAAAGAAGGAACATTAACTTCAACAGGGGCTACATTTATTATTAAGAATAATACTGAAAATGATTACTGGTATGGTTCTGAATATGGAATTGAAGTAAAAAAAAGATGGTGAATGGAAACCTATTGAATTGGAAGAACCATTAACTTGGACGGCAATAGCTATTATACTTAAAGCAAATGGAGAAAATGAGATAAATATAGATTTTAATTATGGATACGGAGAGTTAGCAAAAGGTAAATATAGATTAGTAAAAAAGGTATCTAAAGCTCAAAAGGAAACTCGTGATGATGAAAGAATGAGATACATTTATGCAGAATTTGAAATAGAATAAGAAGAAAGAACAATGGGGACGTTCCTTTTGTTCAGTCGAATTAACTGAACAAAAGGAACGTCCCCATTGTTCTTGACAATTCTTTTAAATATTTCCAGATAAGATATTTTCAGTTACTGTTATTACTTTTTTTAATTTATCATATAGGGTTTTAGAAATTTCACTTTCTCCTGCCTCATATGCTTCTACTTCTTTTTTTACATCTAATATTTTAAATCTTTCTTCAGCATTTTTTCCTCTGTTTTCTACATATGTTGGAATATAATCTACAGTATCTATTGTAATATCACTATTTCCATGTTTTGTTAATTTTAAATTAAGTATTATTGCATGGTCTGTGTATTGTTTATTCTGTGCAGATACAAAATTTCCAAGTGAGTATATTAAAAATTTATCTCTTTTTGTTCCATTTTCAAGAGTGGTACTCCTTGTTTCCATTGGCTCTAATACATGTGCATGGCTACCAAGTATTAAATCTACTCCATTCTCGAATAAAAAGTTTGCTAAATCTTCTTGTTCAGCTGTAGGTTTTAACCTATATTCATTTCCCCAATGCATATTAACTGCAATTATATCTACCCCAAGTTCTTTTGCTTTTTCTAAATCATTTTTAATTAAATCTTTATCGATTAAATTTACACTATATTCTTTTCCATTAGGTATTGGAATACCATTAGTTCCGTAGGTATATGCTAAAAATGCAAATTTAATTCCATTTATATCTTTTACAAGAATTGTATCTCTAGCTTCCTGTGATGAGTATGTTCCCATATGTGCAATATTGTTTTCATCTAATACTTCTAAAGTTCTTGTAAGACCAGAATAACCTTTATCTAAGCAATGATTATTTGAAGTAGATAGTACATCAAAACCTAAATTTGCTAATGTAGTTGCCAGTGAATCTGGTGTATTAAATGTAGGATATCCACTATATTTTCTATCAGCTCCTGCAAAGGTAGTTTCCAAGTTACCAATAGTTAAATCTGAATTTTTTAAATAATCTGCAACATTTGTAAAAGTATGTGTGAAATCATATTCACCTGTTGATTTGTTAAATGCATCTAAATATTGCGTGTCGTGACACATAATATCGCCTACAACTGAAATAGAAATTGTTATATCTTTTGGCTTTTCTAATTCTACCACAGTTGTATCGATGGTATTTGAATCAGACGCATTAAGTGCTTCTTTATTATCTATTATCATGTCATTTGCTGGTTTATAGCCATATACAAAAGCTAGTATACATATAAATACAATGGCAGCTAAAGACATAATTCGACTAAAAAGTTTATGATAATTAATTTTCGTTTTTGTCATGGTTAATTCCTCCTTAACTTATAAATTATCATACATAATAAAAAAAAGCAAGAATATTGAGGTAAATACTTTAATTACTTGACTTTTGAGTAAAAAAATAATAAGATAAAAGGGTAGAAAAATTGGGGGAATTATGATGTGGAATACAGTTTTATTAATATTAGGAGCATTAATTACAATGGGAGGAGTAGTTCTTGTGTATGATGCGAGAAGTTTAACAGCAAGAGTATTTGGATTTGGAGACCAAAATGAAGCAACACTTGGGATGAAAATGATAGGGTTTGCAATTAGTATTATTGGAGCTCTAATGATATATTTTTTTAAGTAAAAGTATAAAATTATAATATGGAGGGAATAAATTGATAAACGCAGTTGGAGTTACTTTAAGGTATGGAAAGAGAGTTCTTTTTGAGGATGTAAATATTAAGTTTTCAAAAGGAAATTGTTATGGATTAATTGGGGCAAATGGAGCAGGAAAATCTACTTTTTTAAAGATTTTATCTGGCGAAATAGAACCAAGCAAAGGTGAAGTTGTAATGGATAAGGGAGAAAGACTATCTATGCTTAAGCAAGATCACTTTGCTTTTGAGGAATATACTGTAATGGATACAGTAATAATGGGAAATGAAGAATTATATAGGATTAGAAATGAAAAAGATGCAATATATGCAAAACCAGATTTTAATGAAGAAGATGGAATGAAAGCTGCAAAATTAGAAGAAAGATTTGCAGAATTGGATGGTTGGAATGCAGAATCAGATGCAGCAATATTGCTAAATAACTTGGGAATAGATACAGATAAACACTATAGCTATATGAAAGAATTAGAAGCAAAAGAAAAGGTTAAAGTCCTTTTAGCACAAGCATTATTTGGAAATCCAGATGTATTATTATTAGACGAGCCAACAAATGACTTAGATTTAAAAAGCATAAATTGGCTGCAAGATTTCTTAATAGATTTTGAGAATACAGTAATAGTTGTATCACATGATAGATATTTTTTAAATAAAGTTTGTACACATATAGCAGATGTTGATTTTGGAAAAATTAAAGTATATAGTGGAAACTATGATTTCTGGTATGAATCTAGCCAATTAGCATTAAAACAGATGAAAGAAGCTAATAAAAAGAAAGAAGATAAAATAAAAGAATTGCAAGACTTTATTGCAAGATTTAGTGCAAATGCTTCAAAATCTAAACAAGCAACATCTAGAAAGAAAACATTAGAAAAGATAGAGCTAGATGAAATAAAACCATCTAATAGAAAATATCCATATATAGATTTTAAACCAGATAGAGAAGCGGGAAAAGAAGTTTTAACAGTTAAAAATTTAAGCAAAACGATAGATGGTAAAAAAATATTAAACAATGTATCTTTTACAATAACAAGAGAAGATAAAGTAGCATTTTTAGCTGATAATGAACTTTCAAAAACAGTATTATTCCAAATATTAGCAGGAGAAATGGAACCAGACGAAGGTGAAATAACTTGGGGCACAACAATAACAACTTCATATTTCCCTAAAGATAATAGCTATTTATTCGAATCAGATCAAACAATAGTAGATTGGTTAAGAGGATATTCAAAAGATCCAGATGAAACCTTTGTAAGAGGATTCTTAGGAAGAATGTTATTCTCAGGAGAAGAAGCATTAAAAAAGGTAAATGTATTATCTGGTGGAGAAAAGGTAAGATGTGTATTATCTAAAATGATGCTATCAGGTGCAAATTTGATAATATTTGATGAGCCAACAAACCATTTGGACATGGAATCTATAACAGCATTAAATGAGGGAATGATTAAATTTAAAGGAATAATATTATTTACATCACATGACCATCAATTAATGCAAACAGTAGCCAATAAAATAATAGACTTACAAGAAGATAAAACAATTGTAAAAGAAGGAACATTCAATGATTATTTAGAAATGGAATAAAGTAAAAACAGAGCTTTAAATTAAGGCTCTGTTTTTTTACTTATGTATTATATATAAAAGCTGAAACGGAAACCGCCCGCTGCTGCTCGTATAGGTCTCACTGCCGCTGCCACGACTAGCTGCCGGACCGGAGTCTCCACTGCCAAAGTAACTGCCACCTCGATCAGCTCGAAAGGCTCCTGTAGAATATTTCTCTTTTGTCCATTCATATACATTTCCTGCCAAATCATAGATATTATTTGCTTTCCAATATTCATTATAAGCAGTATCCCTTTTTGAGCCTTTATTTGTTGCTGCATTTCCTGTTGAATTAGAATAATTTCCCCAACTTCTACTATCTGTTACATCTGCACTTTCCATTGTTTTCGTTTGTCCTGATGTAGATGTTCCTATTGTTGCTTTTCCTATTAACCAATTTAGTACACTATCCCATTCTATTCCATATATTAAATGTGTATTTGATATACTATTTGCACTACTTGCTGTTATTGCTGTTGTTTGTTCTACTTCTACCCATGGTGATACTCCCCTTTTACTTTGTGCTACACTACTTCCATTATTACTTGCTTCGTATCGTGATATATAGAA
The DNA here is from genome assembly GCA_017469445.1 of Clostridia bacterium. Taxonomy (GTDB): domain Bacteria; phylum Bacillota; class Clostridia; order TANB77; family CAG-508; genus UMGS1864. Next base: position 90,922 of record JAFUGK010000011.1, on the reverse strand, counting down.
TCCTTTATTTGTATTTACACTATTTACCATACTTGTATATTCTGTTGTTGTTTTATCATCCCAATATGCACTTGATGTTGATGTTTCTGCTAATGTTTGTGTTTCTGTCTGATTATTATATGTCCATGTCCATGCTGTTCTTGCAAAATTGCTTGAATTTGGTATTGGTACCCATACAAATTCTTCCCCTGATGCATTTACTATTACTACTCCTGCATTTATTTGTGCTGCTGTTATATTACTCCAATTTGCTGCTGGCATTATACTTTTTATACTTCCATCTTGTCCTGGGTTACTTGTTGTACTATCACTTCCATTTAATATCGCTGGTGCAAATCCTTCTGGTATTACTATTTGTATATTTGAATCTGATGTTGTTATTAATGTATTTCTTATTGCTAATCCATTTGCATCTACCTCTGGTGGTTGTGGTTCGGATGCAAAAATTTTATTAATTTTACCAACAAATTCACCAGGAGAAAAAGAGATTGTGTAGCTTTGGTTATGAACTAAGCTTTCTTTTCCTCTTTCATGTAATATATATATATTTAAAATTTGCTTGTTTTCTTGTTCTTGTATATTTGCTTGAAATTCTTTTACATAGTTAGAAAGAATAATATTATTTAAATACACTTTATCATCTTTAAATTCATATATATTGCCACTTTTAAATGTGATTTTTTCATCATCAATTTCTGTAATAGCATTACCTGGTAATTTTGTTTCTTCAATAAGTTTAGAATTAAATTTACTAAATTCCATACTTATATCACTAGAATTATTAATATTTACCATGTTTTTGTTATAGAATGCTAAAAGTGCAGAAATAATAGATATTATAACTAGCATACCTATTATATATACTACTACACTAACAAGAGTTATACCTTTATTATTTTTCATATGTTTATCTCCTATCAATATATAAATTAATAATATATCTTTACTCATTTTTATAGCATAAAATCAACAAAAATGCAATATGTATAATTCTATTAATATTAAAATTATTTAATGTAGAGGATAAAAAACAAACATAATCAAAATAGACTATGACTATGTTTGCTTTTTTAAGTATTTTAATATTGATATCCATTTAATACAGAAGTATATTTAAAATAGTCAGGCATGTTACTTTCTAATAAATCATAAAAAGATTTTGTATGATTTTTATATTTTAAGTGACAGAACTCATGAAAAATTACGTATTCGATTACTTTTCTATCAAACATTACTATATCTGGATTTATATATATTTTTTTATTGCTTGTACATCTTCCAAGGATATTTCCCATTTCACATATTTCATAATCTTCTGGAGCAATTTCTAAAGTTAATCTTGCTTTTTCCATTGCCATTTCTACCTCTTTTTCGGCTAAAGACATGTACATTTTTTTTGTTAATACCTTTAGAACAGAATTTATATCTGCTTTTTTATATTTGTTTGGTAATATAATTTTTATTCTATTATCTTCTAAACCAATAGAAGGTGTTTTTACATTTTTATAGAATATTTTAAATCCATAGTTGTTTCCAAGCACTTTAATAGATTCTTGGCTAATAGATTTATTTGTTTTACTAGAATTTTTGTATTCTGAAAGTTTTGTTACTATCCATTGCTTTTTTTCTTCTACTGCAGATTGAATTTGTGCTGTTGTTAAATACCAAGGTGCAGATACAACAACTTCTCCATTATTTACAGAAATATAGCAATTTGATGCTTCAGATTTATTTACTGTATATGTTATAACACTATTTCTTTTAACTAAATTCATTAAAACCACATCCTTATCGAACCCCTGTTTGTATTATTATAATATACGAACACAAGTTTGTCAACAACTTTTTGAAAATAATTTAAAAAATCTTTAAACACTTGATATTACAATAGAAACAAAAATATTAAAAATCGAAAAAAGCGCATTGAAAGTAATTGAGCTAGACCTTCTTAATAATTTTATGGAAAGCGTTCATTTGCTAATGGAAGGGTGCCATCAAATTCTTTTAGAAGGTCTGCGAAAATTAGCTTGAACGAGCATTTTTGAGATTTTTAATATTTTTTGTTTTTGTGATAGGAGTTATTTTCAAAGGGTATTAGTTTTAACAAAAGCTTGATATGAATAATAAATTGTGATATTATAAGTACACTTAAATTACTAAAAATACTTATAATTAAAGGTGAATATATGGAAAAAGAAGAAAAAATTAATATAGTTAGAATTTCTGCAATAGTTATAATAGCATTTTTATTACTATTTAGTTTATATGAAACAGTATTAAAAAACACAAAATACTATACTGTTGTAAATGGCGAATTGCATAAGTTTGAAATTATAAATAAATTTAATGGAAATACTGCAGAGGAAGCGGCTAACACTTTTTTACAAGAGATCACAGATGGAAAATATAATATAAATAATGCTGTAAAAACAAAATCTGTTAAAGCAGGCGAACCATATTTAGAAATTATAGATGATAATTTTGAACTTAAAGTAAATATCATTTCAGATAAAGTTATTTATTATAGAGATAAAAATTTTGAAATTATAGAAGAATCTAATATTAACGAAGAACAAGCAAAAGAAAATATGGAAAACATTAAAGCTAAATATAATATATCAGGGGAGTATACCATAAGATTAATAGAACCGACTAATTTAGGATTATGGCATGCAGAAATTTGTAAAAAAGAAAATGATATTTTTAATATTTATAAATCTATAAAAATCGATTTTATACCACAACTTGAAAAAATTGTTTTTTTAGAATTTAAAGATTATATATATACAAACAACGAAGCTGTAATAAGTAGAGAAGAAGCAGAAAACATAGCAAAGACTGCATATGAGGAAGAAGATATTTTAGAAATAAAAAGTGAAGCGGCGATAGAGCAAGTTACAGATAGAAAGATTAGTTCTGACGTAAATTATGGAGATGAAATAGAACTTGAAAATGCATCAGATTTAATTACATATATGGATGGATTTAAAGAAAATAGGCAAATTAGAAATGTTTGGGAAGTTCAAATTGTAAATGATGATGGTAGAACAGCTATTTATGATATTGATAGAACGAGTGGAACTTTAATTAGAAAAGCATTTATGTAGCTTGGTCATATTTTCTGTTATACGTCGTTAAAAATAAATTTCAAAATTGAAAGGAAAAAATAAAATGAGTAATATTTTAGAAACAATAGCAAGCGAGCTAAATATTAAAATATCACAGGTAGAGAATACTGTAAAATTAATTGATGATGGAAATACAATTCCATTTATAGCACGTTATAGAAAAGAGGTAACAGGAAATTTAAGTGATGAAGTACTTAGAGATTTAGGAGAAAGATTAAATTATTTAAGAAATTTGGAAACTAGAAAAGAAGAAGTAACAAGATTAATAGATGAACAAGGTAAGCTTACAGATGAACTAAAGGAAGATATTGAAAAGGCTATTACTTTAGCAGAACTAGAAGATATTTATAGACCATACAAACAAAAAAAGAAAACAAGAGCAACTGTTGCAAAGGCGAAAGGATTAGAACCTCTTGCAACTATTATATACCTTCAAATGGATAAAAGAGATATTTATGAAATTGCAAAAGAATATGTAGATGAGGAAAAAGGTGTTGCAAACGAAGAAGATGCTATAGCAGGAGCTTTAGATATAATTGCAGAGAATGTTTCTGATAATGCTGATTATAGAAAGAAAATTAAAAAGATGTGTAGAAGAGAAGCTGTAATTATTACAAAAGCAACTAAAGAAGAAAAATCTGCATATGAAATGTATTATGATTTTGCTGAAACTATAAGAACTATACCAAGCCATAGAATACTTGCAATAAACAGGGGAGAAAAAGAGGAATTCTTAAAGGTAAAAATAGAAAAACCTGAAGAAAAAATATTATATTTTATAAAAAAAGATATAATTAAAGATGGAAGCAAATTTAAAATGTATTTGGAAAATGCCATCGAAGATGCATATACAAGATTAATAGAACCATCTATAGATAGAGAATTAAGAGCAGATTTAACAGAAAAGGCAGAGGAAAAAGCAATAAAAGTATTTGGACAAAATGCAAAACAATTATTATTACAACCACCAATAAAGGGAATGAATGTAATAGGTTTTGACCCAGCATATAGAACAGGATGTAAAATAGCTGTAATCGATAGCACAGGAAAGCTACTAGACACAACAACAATTTACCCAACAGAACCACAAAACGATATAGTGGGTGCTAGGAAGAAAATAATTGAACTTATAAATAAATATAATGTAAATATGATAGCAATAGGAAATGGAACAGCATCTAGAGAATCTGAAATGTTTGTATCTGATACTTTAAAAGAAATACCAAATGAAGTATATTATGCAATAGTTAGCGAAGCGGGAGCTTCTGTGTACTCTGCATCTAAACTTGCAACAGAAGAATATCCAGACATAAATGTTTCTTTAAGAGGTGCAATTTCCATTGCAAGAAGACTTCAGGATCCACTTGCAGAGCTTGTAAAAATAGACCCAAAGGCAATAGGTGTAGGGCAATATCAACATGATGTTAACCAGAAGAAGTTAAGCGAAAGCTTAACAGGAGTTGTGGAAGATGCAGTAAACTCTGTTGGAGTGGATGTAAATACAGCAACACCTTCACTTTTATCTTATGTAGCAGGAGTAAATAATACAATAGCTAAAAACATTGTAAAATATAGAGATGAAAATGGAAAATTAAAAGCAAGAAAAGAACTATTAAAAGTGCCAAAGCTAGGTAAAGTAGCATATGAACAATGTGCTGGATTTATAAGGATTTTTGACGGAACAAATGCATTGGAAATAACAGCAGTTCACCCTGAAAGCTATGAAGCAGCAGAAAAGCTATTAGATAAAATAGGCTTTAAGGTAGAAGATATTAGAAATAAGGAAAAGCTAGAACAAATTAAAGCTAAATTAAAAAAAGTGAATGTAAAGCAATTGGCAGAAGAACTAGAAATAGGTGAACTTACTTTGAAAGATATAATAGAGGAAATATCAAAACCAGGAAGAGACCCAAGAGAAGATTTACCTAAGCCAATATTACGTTCAGATGTATTAAAATTTGAGGATTTACAAGAAGGTATGGAACTTACAGGAACTGTTAGAAATGTAATAGATTTTGGAGCATTTGTGGATATTGGAGTAAAACATGATGGATTAGTACATATTTCTGAAATGGCAGATAAATATGTAAGAAATCCTTCTGAAATAGTATCTGTAGGGGATATAGTAAAAGTTAAAGTAATAGGCATAGATAGAGAAAGACAGAAAGTAAAATTAAGTATGAAAATATAAAATAAAAAATAAGCCGAATGGCTTATTTTTTATTTGTATTAAAGAGAAGAACTAGTTGCAGGATCTCTTTTTTCTATGAAATACTTATCTTGAATTTCTTCTATTTTATCATATTCATTATCTAGAATATCTATAAATACTTTTGCAATTTCAGGGTCAAACTGTGTTCCAGAACATTTTACGATTTCTGCTCTTACTACTTCTAATGGCAACGCATCTCTATATGACCTTTTTGAAGTCATTGCATCAAATGTATCTGCAACAGCAGCAATTCTTGCAAAGTAAGGAATGTTTTCACCTTTTAATCTTGAAGGATATCCATTTCCATCGAATCTTTCATGATGATGTTTTACAATAGGTAAAATATCATGGAAGATAGTAGCATTTTGCAATATATGTGCACCTATAGTTGGGTGATTTTTAATTTCTGAATATTCATCATCTGTAAGTCTTGCTTCTTTTAGCAAAATACTATCAGGTATTCCTATTTTTCCTATATCGTGGAATAAACCACCTATACGAAGTGTTTTAATTGCAGCTTCATCTAAACCTAGCTTTTCACCAATTAAAACAGAATATTCTGAAACTCTATCTGAATGTCCTCTAGTATATGGGTCTTTAGCTTCAACTGTTCTTCTTAGAACTTCTATACTTTGCATATATGCATTTTCTAATTGATCATATGTATCTTTTAATTCTTGATTGATTCTCTGAATCATTCTCATTTGTTCAATTGATTTGATTCCGGATTCTATAAGAAGTAGTAGTTGATCGAATTTATCACTTTTTTCACAATATCCTTGTATATCATATTTTCTAATTGTTTCTAATGGTGGCACTAAGTCTTTGTGCCCAGTTAATAATAAAATGTATAAATCTTTATTGAATTTTCTTATTTCTTCAATAACTTGGTCACCATGAATAGGAGTCATAATGAAGTCTAGAAGCATTAAATCAAAATGCTCATTTTTTACTCTTTCTATAGCCTCTAATGGATCTGTAACACCTGTAAAATTGTATCCAGAACGTTTTAAGAAAATAGATAAAGAATCTATAATACCTATTTCATCATCAACTACAATAATTTTGTACTCGGAATTTTGATTTGGTTCTGCACTATGACGCATAAAATCACCTCTTTAATAATTTTCTGCTTTTACTTCAAAGAAAGATTTTGGATGTTTACAAACTGGGCATATTTCAGGAGCTTGTTTGCCAATAACAATATGTCCGCAATTTCTACATTTCCAAATAGCATCTCCATCTTTGCTAAATACTAGATTTCCATTTATATTATCTAATAATTTTCTGTATCTTTCTTCATGTTCTTTTTCTATTTTTCCTACTGCTTCGAATAAAAATGCAACATCGTTGAAGCCTTCTTCTCTAGCTTCTTTTGCAAATCTATCATACATGTCTGTCCATTCATAGTTTTCCCCATTTGCTGCATCTTCTAAGTTTGTAGTTGTTGGGGGAACTTCGCCATCATGTAATAATTTAAACCATATTTTAGCATGTTCTTTTTCATTATCTGCTGTTTCTAAGAATATGGCAGCAATTTGCTCATATCCATCCTTTTTTGCTTTGCCTGCGTAGTATGTATATTTATTTCTTGCTTGAGATTCACCTGCAAAAGCATCCATTAAGTTTTTCTCTGTTTTTGTACCTTCAAATCTTGACATAATTTACCTCCATAAATTTATTTGAACCAATAATAACATAAATTAGACCAAAAATCAATAAATTGTAATAAGTATTTAATTTTAATGCTTGCTGTCGCAACCACTCCCTTCATTCATATGTTGGGTTGCTCCAATCGCACTCGCGCCAATAGCGCTCGTTTGATCGCTGCGCGCATTTGCAATTAAATACTTATTACAATTAATAAAATATAAATTATTTAATAGGAATAATAATTGTAAATACTGTACCTTTTCCTTTTTCTGTTTCAAATGTAATATCTCCATCAAAGTGAGCTCTTATAGTAGAATATGACATAAACAATCCAAGACCAGTTCCGTTCTTTCCTTTTGTTGTAATCATTTCCTTAAATAGTTTATCTTTAACACTATCAGGTAAACCGCCAGCAAAATCTTCTATATCAATATGGATTTGATTATTAACTTCAGATACAGACAAGTATATTTCCATATTTGGCTTTCCTGCATATGCTTGTATGGCGTTTGAAATTATGTTATTAATAACCTGAACTAAACTATTAACATTACCTTGCAAAGAAAATTCTAAAGGCACATTTATGTCTGTTTTTAGTTCAACTAGTGCATTTTTAAGTTCATGCTTCATTAAAATAGAGACTTTCTTAATTAATTCGTCTATTGTAAATGTATTTGCATCTTCTTCAGATAGTACTACAGCTTGACCTTTAACTGTTGTTATAACGTCAGACATATATGCTGTATGTGTTTTTATTTTTTCAATCCAGTCTAGCATTTCTTTTGCAATTTGGTGATGGTCTTCAAAGTTTACAGAAGGGTCTTCAATTGAACTATCATATTCATTTGCTAAATCACGCAAACCTTCGGCTGCTCCACTTATAGACATAATAGGAGTTTTTAAGTTGTGTGCAATACCGCCAATTAATTGCCCAAGTGAAGCTAGACGCTCTCTTTCCATAAGTAGGTTTTGACTGTTTTCGATTGTTTGCATATCTATAATGTGTTGAGTAATATCTTTAAATAATATAATTGTACCTAAATGCTCTCCATTTGATACTATAGAGCTAATTTCTACATTGAAATGCTTTTCAATTCCGGTTAAATGTATCTGGTAAGAAAGTGTTTTAGAAGAGCCTTTTGCATTTGATAGAACTTTTTTTAATTTTGCTTCATCAAGTCCAAATGAGGATACTTTTTTTATTAAATCGAATAAATTTACATTCCTTATAGCACTTGCTTTTAAATTGAATACATCTAAAAATGTTTTGTTAAAATCAGTAATATTATAATTATCGTTTATAATTATATAGCTATCAGATATTTGATCTACAATTCTTTGCAATGCAATTGGTGCAACGTTCAAAAATTGAAATTTAAATATTGCAAATGCAAATAGTATTACAGCTATACCAAAAGAAATTGGTGTTAAGTAAATTGTCATTGGTAAAATGCCATAAGTTCCTAATATATTTACTATAAGAGGTGCCAAAGTACCAAGTAAAAAAAGTATGCTTTGCCTAGAGAAAAATCCAGAGTTTTTAATAGAGAATCTCATAAATATTATCAAGGCAATAGCCAATAACAAATATGAATATACCATATGTACATTAGCCCATGGACCAGTTACTGTTTCTGATAAGTTTATAGAGTATACTTTATAGAATAAATGATGAGCATCATTTGTCCATAAAATTAACAAGGTAAGTATTGGTATAATAAATAGTAGAATATGCCATTTCCTAAATTTAATTTTTGTATTGGAAAACACTAGAGCTGTGAAGAGTATAGAAATAGGAAGAAATACTGTACCAATGTAAACAAAATAATCAAAATAAATGGGATTAATGTTAAGTGGTCCGCTACATAGTAGCTGTAGCAATAAAAATAGAACAATGTCTAACATTAATACTAATGTGCAAGAAAAAACCTGTTGAATTTGGCTTGGATTAATTTTCTTGCGAACGTAAAAAAACAAGAAAAGTATAACAACTAAAATTATGCTTAGTATAATAGTTGCAGTAGTATTCATAATTTATTCCTCCGTTATTTTAAATTTATATCAAAATATCCAGTATCCTTAAAGAATTTTAGATATTTATAGATATATTCATCGTTAATATATGGCCAATTAAAGCCTAATAAGCTAAGAACGTATTTTGTAAAGTCTGATTTTAACATTATATTAGAATCATATTCTAATTTGTAATTCTTATCTAAATCGTTTATAATTCCATCTAAATATTTTTTCTTATCTGGGTTTTGTAGTAATTCCTTAGCGTATTTTATAAATTGCTCGTTTGTTTTTACCTTTAAGTTGATTCCGTAAGTTTTAAAAGTATCATAAAGCCTGTTTAGAGTTATATGATTATCATTGAAGATATGGAAAATTGTATAATTTTTATTGTAATGTGTAGAAAGCTTAATTATTGCATCTGCACAATAATCAACAGGTGTAAATTCTGTATATAAATCAAGTAAATAATCTGGGATGCATTTAATTTGGAAAATAGATTTAAATCTATTAGCAAATGCATTTTCACTAAAATTGTGCTGAAATTTTCCATCTGAAAATCTATTTGTTAAATTTCCAATTCTCATAATATATGCTTCTAAACCATTTTGAATAGCCTCTAAAACTATGTGTTCAGATTCAAATTTAGTTTTTATGTATAAATTGTCTAAATTTTGACCTATGTAGAAATTAGTTTCATTGTAATTTACTTTATCGTTAAAATTATTTTCTACATTTGAGGCATCTGCAAAAACGTTTCCTGAAACACTCATAGTTGATATATGTACCAAACGCAACTTGAATTTTTCACAAAAGTCTATTACTTTCTGTGTCCCTTTAATATTAGAAGTATTAAATTTATTAGAATCCCCAAAATGTTTAGAAAGGGCAGCTGAATGCACTACGGTATTTACTTTGTTACCCAAAGATAAAAATTCACTTTCATCTAAACCTAAATTAAATTCACTTATATCCCCATTAATTACGAAGATTCTTTTATCAATCTCATCTAAATATTTATCCCCAAAATAGTAAGAAAGTGTGGAAATTAATCTCTTTTTTGGAGACATTTTGCCTTTTGGTCTGACTAAGCAATAAATATTTCCTTCTTCGTTTTGCATAAAGCTATCTAATATATGTGCACCAAGGAAACCAGTTACTCCTGTTAACAATATATTTCCCATAGAAGTATATTCTAAATCCATATTTTCAGTAATAACATTATGGCTTAAAAACTCATTATATTTAGAAAAATCTTCTTCAGTGGCAGAGGTATTTTCCTCAGAATTTGTATATTCTAAATTAGCCAATTTTTGTACTGTAGGATATGTGAAAATATCTCCATAAGATATGTGTAATCCGTAATTTAAGGCTTCAACTTGCATTTTCATTGCACTTAATGAATCTCCACCATTTTCAAAGAAGTTACTTGTTATTCCTATCTTATCAAAACCAAGAACTTTTTTAAATATTTTTAGTAAAATTTGTTCTTTTTTATTAGTTGGAGCAATTATAACATCATTATCATTTATAATATCCATTGCAGAAGGCTTAGGTAAAGCCTTTTTATCTAATTTCCCATTTAGAGTTATAGGTAGATTTTCCATAAATATTACATAAGAAGGTATCATATAAAATGGTAAAACTAAATTTAAATTTTCAAGAATTTCATTTTTAGTAAAAGACTTAGAAGTAGCTATATATAAGCATAAATGTTTGTTACCATCAACCTCTTGAAGAAGAGTTATAGCATTTTTTATTTCTGGAATGCCTTTTGCAGCATTTGAAATCTCATCAAGCTCAATTCTAAAGCCTTTGTATTTTATTTGATTATCATTTCTACCCATGAATGTAATAGTTCCATCTACATTCCATTTAGCTTTATCACCGGTTTTGTACATTATTGTTCCAGGTACAAATGGATTAGGAACAAATGCTTTATTTGTTAAATCCTCATTATTTAAATATCCTTGGCTAACATTATTACCAGAAACATATATTTCACCAGTAATTCCAATTGGTTGTAGATTCATAAAATCATCTAAAATGTAAATATCATTATTATTTACAGGCATTCCAATAGGTACAATGCTATTTGGATTATTAATTTTACTATGCTTGTAGAATGTACAGCATATTGTGGTTTCACTTGGACCATATCCATTCACTATTTCAATATCTGGGTTAATAGTGTAAAAATCGTTTAAAACTTTATTTTTTATTGGCTCTACACCTACTAAAAGTTTGTTTATTGAAGTTAATGTAGAGTGTTCATGCATATAAGAATATACATCTGGTAAAAGACTTGGAGGTATATATGCAAATGTCACATTATTATTTGCAATAGTATCATATAAAAGAGGTATATCTGTTAAAGTGTTTTTTGGATATAACACTAGGCATGCTCCAAATGCGAAAGGCACAAAAATTTCGCAAACACTAACATCAAAAGCAATATTGCAAACAGATAAACAATTGTCTTTTGCAGAGAATTTATTATTAAAGCAATCATTAAAACTATGTATAAAGTTTAGTAAATTGCTATGTGTAAGTTTAATTCCTTTCGGTGTACCAGTAGATCCAGAGGTGTAAATTACATAAGCTAAATCTGAACCTTTTACCGGGATGCCAATATTATTAGTAGAATATTTAGATAAATCAACATTATCCAAATTTATTACTTCTGCAGATTTCATGCTTTTGCTAGTTATAATGAACTTAGCTCCACTATTTTTCATAATATATGAAATACGAGCAGCAGGGTAATCAGGATGCATTGGTAAATAAGCAGCGCCAAGCTTTTGTATGGCTAGTATTGCACATATAAAATCCAAATTTTTGTCAAGGCAAATAGGAACAATATCTCCTTTTTTTACACCTAAAGTTCTTAAAAATCTAGCTAATTGATTAACTTTATTATTTAAATCTTTATAAGATAAAAATTCATCATTAAATCTTACAGCAGTATTATTAGGTTTTGAGGCAGCATAGTGCTCTATTAAGCTAATAACAGGTGTATCTAAATTATATTTAGATGTATTATTATTAAAACTATGTAATAAAGTATTTTCTTCTTCCTTTGATAGAATACTAATATCTTTTAATTTTGAATCTACTGAAATTAAAACATTTTGTAGTATGTTTAAATAATGTGTTAAAAATGCATCCATAGTTTCATTTTTAAATAAATCTGTAGAATATTCCAAATTAATAGTTTGGTTATCTGGAATTACTTCTAGAGATATATCAAATTTTGCAATGTTAATATTTGCAGGAATAATATTTATAGGCATATCATCTATTGTTGGCAAAGAATCGCCCATATTTTGGTATGTAAATAACACATCAAAAAGTGGATTTCTATTTTCACTTGAATTTAGTTTTAATTTTTTTACAAGCAAATCATAAGGGTAGTCTGCATGTTCAATAGCAGAAAGCACAGTCTGTTTAACTTGTGATATAAAGGCCTTAAAGCTTGTGTTATTATTTATATTTATTTTTAGTACAATATTATTTACAAACATTCCAATTACATTTTGAAAATCCTTTAAACTCCTATTTGCAATAGGGCTACCAATGGTTATTTCAGCTTGACCAGTGTATTTATTTAATAAAATGTAGAACAAGCTTAAAAGCAGCATATATGTTGAAATACCTAAATCCTTTGCTAAAGAATCTAATTTTTTAAATGTGTCTTCAGAAATTTGTTTTTGTATTTTGGCACCTTTGTAAGATTTAGAAGTAGGTCTTGTGTAATCAAAAGGTAAATTTAAAGTAGATATTTCTTTTCCTTCAAATTGTTCTAACCAAAAATCTTCTGAAGGTTTAATTTTATCACTATTTATGTATGAATTTTCCCATATAGTATAATCTGTATAATCAATAGAATTAGTGATATCTAATTTATTTTTATTATACAAATCGCAAAATTCTTTTATAAATATATTAAATGAAGTACCATCTATAATAATATGGTGAGAATCTATTAATATAAGTGTTTTCGCATTATCAATATAATGAATACTTACTCTAATTAAAGGACAATTTTTTAAATTAAAGTGAGTAGGGAAATTGTTTACAAGTCCTTCAATTTCCGCTTCTGTATTATTGTATACAGGGATATTAATTTGTACATTAGGCTTAATAATCTGCATAATTTCATCGTCAACAAATTCAAAAGAAGTCCTAAAGCTAACATGCCTATTTATTAATAAATTAATGGAATCCTTAATTTTATTTTCGTCTAGAACCTTATTTACAAGGAATCCTCCAGAAACATTGTAAACAATATTATCTTCACCCAATATCGCATGAGAGTAGAATATTCTTCTTTGTGCAGAAGAAATTGGAAGAATATTTTTAGACGTAGAAGCCTTAATTACTGGAATTTCTTCTTTTTTATCAGAGTGCTTTCTTACAATGTTTGCAATCTCTATAATATTTTTAGCTTCAAGAATATCTTGAACAGATATTTTTATTCCAAATTTATTGTAAATATCAAGTGAAAAATTAATTGCAAGCAAGGAATCTCCACCAATATTTAGAAATGCACTGTCCATGCTAATTTTATCTAAATGTAGTAAATTAGATAAAATCTCTAAAATAGAAGCTTCCAAATCATCTTTTGGCTCAACAAGTTTATCTATATTAGAAACATTTATATATGGCGCAGGAAGAGCCTTTTTATCTACTTTCCCATTTATATTTAAAGGAAGATTATCAACTTGTACAAAACAAGCTGGAATCATATATATAGGTAAATATGTTTTTAAATAATTTCTTAAATCATCAATACTTATTTCCTCTTTAGCAGAAAAATAAGTACATATTAAGTTTTCACCATTTACATTGCTAATTGTTGTAAAAACTTCTTTTATGCTATTGTAGTTAGAAATGCATTTCGTAATTTCGTTAAGCTCAATTCTGAAACCTCTAACCTTAATTTGATTGTCTATTCTGCTAATAAAATGAATATTGCCATCATTAGAAATTTTTACTAAATCGCCTGTTTTATATAACATTCCATCAGCAAAAGGATTTTTAATAAAAACTTCATTTGTTAGAGCTTCATTATTAATATATCCATTTGCAACACCAGCTCCGCCAACCCAAAGTTCACCTGGAATATTTAATGGAAGCAGATTCCCAAGTTTTGAAACAACATAACAAGTTGAACCGGAAATAGGTTTTCCAATAGGAATATTATTACTTGGAATATCATTAACTGGATAACAGGTCGATATAACAGCATTTTCTGTTGGACCATATGCATTTATTAATTTCAAATTTGGATTGCTATGTTTTGCCATAATTGCATGTTTAACAGAAATGGCTTCACCACCAGTTAATAAATATTTTACATTACTAAACATAGAAGCATTTTCTTCGCAAAACTTATTAAATAATGCAGTAGTTAAAAGCATTACATTAACATTATTTTTATTTATATATTCTTCGAAAAAGTCAGGGCTTAACAAATCATCTTTTTTCAATAAATGTAACTCAAGTCCATTTAATAAGGCTGTCCAAATCTCGAAAGTAGATGCATCAAAAACAAATGAACCTGCCTGTAAAACTTTATCGTTTGAATTAAGTTTCATATAATTTGTATCTTTAACAAGTCTAACAACACCTTTATGAGTGACCATAACTCCCTTAGGGTTTCCAGTAGATCCAGATGTATATAAAACGTAGGCTGTGCTATCTGCAGAAATACGGAAGTTCATATTATCAAAATTAGATTTGTAATATGGATTTTGTAAATCAATATTAATATAGTTAATTTTATAATTTAAATCTTTCCTAAAATTAGAAGATGTTATAATTAAATTTGTTTTCGAGTTTTCTAAAATATAATCAAGACGCTTTTTAGGATATGCAATATCAATTGGCATATATATAGCGTTGATTTTTAAAATAGCTAAAATAGCTACAATAATTTCAAGCGATTTATCTAAATATATTCCAACACAATCACCAGGTTTAACATTTTTATTAAGTAATTGGTTAGCAAGAGCGTTTGCATAGTTATTAAGCTCTGAGTAAGTCATACTCTTTCCATCAAAAACTATAGCTGTTTTATTTGGAATAGTTTTTGCATAACTTTCAAAAATTTCAATTATATTCTTATCAAATTTTTCTAAAGATAAATCAGGATTAAAAGTATTCAAAAGAAGATTTCTTTCATTTTCATCTATTATTTGAATATCCTTAACTAAAATGTCACTATTTTTAGTGATTTGCTTGATTATGTGTAAAAATCTATTATGCATATTTAAAATATCTTGTTTAGTATATTTATTTAATTGATAATCATAGGAAACAATCAATTTTCCATTATCATTTAAATCGTGAATATGAATATCTAAAGAATTGGCACATTTATTGTTAGAAAACCATTCCATAGAATAATTCATTTGAGATGTAGTTGTAGATCTACTATTTTGATAAGATAGGGCAATATCATATAAGTTAGGAACATTATTATTCTGTCCACGAATAGAGGTTAAAAGATATTCATATGGGTATTTTTGATGCCTTAATAAACTCATAGATTCTATAGAAATATTATGGCAAAAATCTATAAAACTAATATCTGGATTTATGCTAACTCTAAATGGAAGAGAGCTAACAAACATACCAATCGTATTTTTTTCATTAAAATTTGTTCTGTTTAAAAGAGGTGTACCTATAGTGAAATCAGTTAGATTGCACATGTTTGCAGTGTAAACACTAAGTACTGCCATAAACAAATTGAAAACAGAAATCTTATTTTTTTTGCAAAAACTATTTATGCTTTTCATAATAGTTTCATCTAGCACAAAATTTTCTCTAGAAGCATCAAAAGAAATAGTGAAAGATTGTTCAAGCTCCTGGCTAGGGATAGTAGCCACTTCAGGAATTGTACAATATATAGAATTCCAATATTCTTGATCTTTTTTAAATTTTGGACTAGCTAAATATTCTTGTTCTGAAGCTAAAAAATCAGAATAAGAAGGGAAATTATATTCCATAGGTGTGTTATTTACTAATGAATTGTAAATATTTATTATTCTATCTACTAATTTGGTATAAGACCAAGCGTCAGTAACAATATGATGAGCAAAAATCGAAAAACCGCCAGTACCATCTTTGAATTTATAAATAAAAAATCTGTATAAAGGCTCAGTAAATAAATCGAAAGGAGTAGAGGCTGCAATAGTAGCCCAAGAACGTAACTCTTCGGTATTTTTAAAATTATATAATGGAATATCGACAGGTGCATAATCATCAATATATTGTTTTACTTTATTATTTTTAATGCACAATCTAATTCTAATAGTATCATTATATTTTATTAAATTTTGAATAGCAGTATTTAATAAATTAAAATCAATTTTAGTATTAATGGTTGCACAGCCACCAATTGTGTTAATAGCAGTGCCAGACAAATACTGTTCCGTAAGCCAGATCGAGTTTTGAGGCTTACTTAAATCAAAAAAATTCTTGCTCATAAAATCACCCTTTATTGCATAGTAAATAATTAGTACTATTATACCGTTTTGAGTATAAAAAAGTCAAATTTTAGGGCAAAAATTTAAAATGATTAAACATAGTTAAAATGGGTAAAATTTAATTGGTGATGATTGGTGTATAGATATGATAAAAGAGGAATTAGAGTTAAGAAGTTTTTTATGAGTGTAATAGTATTTATTTCAATAAGTTTAGGGAGTATAGTGCTATACAAATTTTATTTTGAAAAACAAGAAAATAGGCAAATATCAAGAGTTGAACCAGAGATGCAAAGAGTATCACAAGAAGTGGAATTATCTCTGCAGGGAAAAGACATTACGAAAACTATAGAAGGAACTATTAATACTGTTGTTGGAATATCAAAAATAAAAAATAATGGAACATCAATTTTTGGAGTAGATAATACTAGTAAGTTGGGAATTGGTACAGGGGTGATAATATCTGAAAATGGATATGTATTAACAAATGAACATGTAGTTGGGCAGAAATTTAGTAGTTGCTATATAACAATTGAAAATGGAAGTAGATATAAGGGAACTGTGGTGTGGGCGGATACGGGTTTAGACTTGGCAATTGTTAAAACAGAATTAAAAGGCTTAAAAAGCATAAAAATAGGGGATTCGGATAGCGTAAAAATAGCACAACCAGTATATGCAATAGGAAATCCGATAGGAATTGAATTTCAAAGAACTGTTACAAAAGGCATAGTAAGCGGAAAAGATAGAACAATAAGAATAGAAGAAAATGTATACATGGAAGATTTGATTCAAACAGATGCAACAATAAATCCTGGAAATAGCGGTGGGCCACTAATAAACGAAGAAGGGGAAATGATTGCGATAAACTCTGTAAAAATATCATCTGCAGAAGGAATAGGATTTGCAATACCAATAAATATAGTAAAGCCAGTAATAGAAAGAATAATAGAAGATGGAAGTTTCCAAGAACCATATTTAGGAATATTTGCTTATGATAAAGCTGTAATACCATATTTAGAAGATGGGGGTAATTTCGAAAAAGGAGTGTATGTAGCACAAGTAGATTTGGCCGGTCCTGCGAAAAATACTGGACTAAAAATAGGCGATATAATAACAAAAATTGATGATGTGGAAATAAACAAAATGAGTGATTTGAAAAAATACATTTATACAAAGAATCCAAAGGAAGAGGTTATATTAACAGCATATAGAAATAATAAAGCTATGGAGTTTAAAATAACACTAGGGACAAAATAAAAACGGGCAATTACATTGCCCTTTTATTTATATAAGATGTTTTTCTTTTAAAATTTTAACAAATAAATCTCTAACATTATCATATGTGAAGCGGTTTAGGGCATCCTCAAAAGATAGCCATTCTATAACAGAAATTTCTTCAGCCTGTGGCTTTAAATCATTAGAAATAGGTTCAGCAATGAAGAGAACAACTTGTTTAAGATTACCCTTATGCATATATTCAACAGTGTATCTTGTGGTATCTGTAATTTTAACATCAATATTAGTTTCTTCTTTAACCTCTCTAATGGCAGTTTCTTGCTCACTTTCGTTTTCTTCAACATGCCCTTTTGGAAATCCCCAATGACCAGCATTTTGTTGAATTAGTAAAACCTTGTTATCTTTTATAATAATGCATCCGCATGCTTTTTCTTGTATATCCATTTTTAACTCCTTTTTTCTATTTAATCTCCATATTATTAGACTTATAATATATGTTATTCCAAAAATTAAAGGAATAACTACTAATGCTGTCCATATACCACTTTGAACAAACCAATACCAATCATAAGCTGGTGAAACCATGCCATTTTCTACATGTAATAAGACATTAATTAAATAATATACTCCATATACTACTGTTGGAACAATTCCGTAAAGTGTATGCTTAAATTTAATTTTATCTGTTTTTTCAAACATAATAAAAATCAAAATACTTAAAACAGGTATAATTAAGTGAAAAAACAAATTGCTATTCATTAGTAGCGAAGATAAACCGTGTTTTGCAATTGGCCCTAAATATGTAAAAACAACAAAGCACGTTAGCCACACAGCAGAAACTGCCATTAACTTCAAAATATAGTATTTTGTTGGGATATCATTAATTTTTCCTTTTATAAGCTGTATTTCTTTAATTGCAAAAATCAATGAAACTATTCCAATTAATACATTTGAATCTACTGTAAAGAACTTGAACATTTCTATTCTTGATGCTGTTAATACGATATCATAGCCTGGCATAAACTTAAAACCAGTAAACATCATAATAACAGAAGCTAATACCAAAATAAATATTAATATATTCATAAATATAGAAATTTTTATATTATTTTTTTTCATTTTTACTCCATTTATTATTAAAAATTATTTTTTTATTAGGTAAATGACTATAATTGATGTAATAAAAGCAAAGGGAGCGGTTCTCAGAAATCCAAATAGGATTATACAATAAAAGGGTTAAATATGCAATCTAAAAAATCAAGGAATAAAAAATCCCTTGATAAATTTGGTTGCGGGACCAGGACTCGAACCTGGAACCTTTGGGTTATGAGCCCAACGAGCTGCCAATTGCTCCACCCCGCGATGTTTTAATTAGTACTTATATATTATATGTTAGAACTTTCAAAATATTCCATATTTAGGTAATTGAGATTGAAGAGTTATAAATATGGTGATATAATCAAATCAAAAGGAGGAAAATTTATGAAAAATATTTTTATAGAATATCCTAGATGTTCAACATGTAAAAAAGCAAAAGATTGGTTAAATAAAAATGAAATAGAGTATGAAGATAGAGATATTACAAAAGACATGCCTACAACAGAAGAGTTAATCAAATGGATTAAAGAAAGCAAATTAGATATAAAAAAGTGGTTTAATACGAGTGGATTAAAATATAAAGAATTGAATCTTAAAGAAAAATTAGAAAAAATGAGCTTTGAAGAAAAGGTTAAACTATTAGCAAGTGATGGAATGCTTATAAAAAGACCATTATTTATATCTGAAAAGGTGATTTTAGTTGGATTTAAAGAAGAAAAATGGGAAGAATTGAAGAAATAAAGCTAAAATTTAAGCAAAAAGCTTGACATTCTATGGGAAGCGGTATATAATAATTATCGTGTCAAGAATATCGCGGGGTGGAGCAGTTGGCAGCTCGTCGGGCTCATAACCCGAAGGTCGTAAGTTCGAGTCTTACCCCCGCAACCAAAAACGAACATTTTTATTGATATTTACACAATATCACAGAGTATTATAAAATATCATAAAGTGCTTAAAATACTACCTTTTCAGGTGGTATTTATTTTTTGCATTTGTTACAGAATATCACACAACATTATACAATAATATGCTTGTTACATTAAAATTGCATTATAAATGCAATTATTTTTTTTTTATAATTTATTGCAGAAAAAATTGTCAATGAAAGAAATGTATAAATTGAATTAGCTACGGAGAAATTGCTTCTTTATGCCATTTCTGTAATTGACAATTCAATAAATGATATAATAGAAAAAAGGCGTAAGCAATTTATTGCTTACCGCCTTAGTGAACTAAAATCATTTAAACAATGCATTAATTTTAAATTTTAAGAGTTTAATATAATGTACGAATATTGTATAATATAGGTAAATACATAGAATTGGAAGTGATACGATTGAATGTAAAAATTAATGAAATGGAATTAAATAGAATAAATGAATTAAGATTAAGGGCATTAATATTAAAATTATTAAGAAGAACAAATAATAATTTATATTTAGTAATAGAGTATATAAAGCACATTAATAATTTTATAGATTTTAATTTACAAGCTATAATCGATATAGTAAAAGAAATAATAGAAGATAGGTTTGCACCTACAACAAATGAACTAATAAAAATAAATTTATTGTTAGGTTTAACAATTCGTGAAATAGCTCAAAAATTAAACATGAAAGAAAGTACAATAAAAATGCGTATTTATAGAAATAAATATAATGTAAACTCTATTATTATTTACCCAAGATTAAAGAAAGAACAATTAGAAGAATTGAGAAAATTTTTAAAACAATATTATAGTTTGTATGTACCAATAAATAGTGTTTATAAAACATAAGAAATTTTGAGTATGATTGAAACTAAAATTGTTGCTATACTAGAAAAACGATATTTATATATTACTTATATAATAAACTCATGGGGGGTGCCTTTAAAACATAATATATTTACTATATATGTATATATATAGTAACAAATTATTCTTTTGGTAAACGATTAGTAAAAATAGCCAAAACACAACTTTTTATCAATAACAAATATTATTAAACAAAAATAAAAAAGCCTATAAACTGATTTATGGGCTTTAGATTATTATAAAAATACTAAAATATTAAAAATTGCATCATAGCTTTATTTTGTTACATATTCTATTATGTCTGTAATTTCGCAGTGGAAATAATCACATAATCTTGATAATACTAGAATATCAATCCTTAATATCTCTCCTGTCATTATTCTTTTTATAACTTTAAAATCTGTATTTGTATCACGCATTAATTTATTTATACTAATATTATTTTCTTTCATTAAATCTTCCAATTTATAAAGATAATAACCATTTCCAATTTTTTCTTTTATCATACTAAAATCACCTTTTAATAAATAATATAATTTTAGTATGCTACTTGACTATTGGTTATATAACCAGTATAATAAGATTATTAAAAAGGAACTTTGAAAAATGGAAAAAATAAAAGAAGAATTTAATATACCATATTATTTATTTGAAGAGATAATTGAATATGTAGAATTAACAGCAAAAGGATATTGTAAAACAATGAAATGGGTAAATATAAAAGCATTAATGAATTGTGCAAAGGTAAAGAATTCATT
This sequence comes from Clostridia bacterium, assembly GCA_017469445.1. Classification (GTDB taxonomy): domain Bacteria; phylum Bacillota; class Clostridia; order TANB77; family CAG-508; genus UMGS1864. Next base: position 69,539 of record JAFUGK010000011.1, on the reverse strand, counting down.
AACACAAGAACAAGTTAATTTTTTAATTGAAAAATATTGTAGAGAATAATTAGAAAAATATATGTGAATAAGATATTTTATGTTATAATAAAGTAAATCGACAAAATTCGACAAAACAGGGAGGAGTATTTATGTTAAAACTTTTTTCTTCAAAAGGAATTTGTGAAAGAAAAGATTTTACAATTGCTTTTATAATTCAAGGTATTATATTAGCTGTATTTATGGGAATTATTAATATTGTATCAATACCTTTACAAGTAAGGCAAATATGTGCTAATATAAACATTTATTATTGGTTATTAACTTTTATACCATGGTTTGCTCTTATTATAAGAAGACTACACGATACAAATAAAACAGGTTTATGGGTTTTACTTATACCAGCTTTACCCCCTATAACTACTTGTATATTTATTTATTTCTTATTCAAAAAAGGTGTGTTTTGGCAAAATCAATACATCATTCAAGATTATAATGTAAAAAACAAGAATTTTTATATACTAATAGTTCCAATCTGTTTAGTTATATCAATTGTTTTAGGAATAATATTTAGATAAAAATGTAAGAAATAACCGTTATAAACCGTTACATATCGTTACTTTGAAATTTTAATTAACAAAGTAACAATATATAACGATAAGTAACGATATATTCTTATATATTATTTTCTTCAATTGATGTATCTTGTTCAGTGATTACCTTTGTGAAAAACATTTTTCTTCCATTACTACCACCGTTTTTATTTGGTGGTGTATAATGTATATTATCATATTTTAGAAGTAAATATTGTAATTCAGTATTAATATATCTAGTTAATGCTTGTGGTGTATTTTGCTTTGGGTTTGTTCCTGTAAATTCTTTTATTGTTTTTAATAAATCATTTGAAGTTGTTTTATAACCTTCTGGATTTACACTTACCATTTTTTTTATTGTTATGGCTATTGGATTAGCTTTATATAGCATTTCTTCAGTTCTTTCTTCAACATTATATAATACTTCCCATTGAAAACTTTCGGTATTAAATTTAATTATTTTTTCAACACTTTCTACATCTCTACCCGTTATAGATAATTCTACTTCATTTGTATTTTCACTTTTTGATAAAACTATCATAGTATCAGCGGAACCAGTTAAACCAGTAGAACCACTTATTTGATTAAACACATCATTGTCTTTCATTTTTCGTAAATGGTGTATCACTAAAATGCAAATTTTACGTTTGTCAGCAAATTCTTTTAACTTGCCTATTTCTTTGTAATCATAACTGTAATAACTATCACTTCTATTTTGATTACCCCTTATTTTCTGCAAAGTATCTATTATTATTAGTTTTGTATTTGGCTTTTCTCTCATATAACTTTCTAGCTCATCTATTAAACCTGTATCTAATGAAGAACACTTTATTGAATAATAAAAACCAGATGGTAAAGGTTCTCCTTTTAATATTTTATTAACACGATTTTGTATTCTTCTATCACTATCTTCTAGTGCTAAATATAAACAATCACATTTATTTGTTTTAAATCCCAAAAAGGATTTTCCCTGACAAATTGCGATACATAAATTTAAACAAGCCCAGCTTTTGCCAACTTTTGGAGAACCTGCCATAATAGATAATCCTTGATACAATAGGTTATCTACTATAATATTTAAAGGTGGTAATTTAGTTTTTAATAAATCGTTTATACTAGCATAATTAATTTTTTTTATTTTCAATTGTTCTTCATTTTGAAATAACAAGTCCAATTGCTTTAATTGTTCTTCTGTGTATCTATTATAAGGTTTATAAAGTAAATTATATAATTCGATACTATTATTATTTGTTCCAAGAAATTTACTTGATAAATTTTTGCATTGTGGATCAGGTCTAAAGCTTTTAAATTTATGGAACAAATAATTAATTATACATTTTATTTGATTTTGGTCTGTTATAGGTTCTTCAAAGCAATATACCAATCTAAATTTTTCTTTTTTGTCTTTATTAGTTAAGTGACTAAAAGTATAATAAGAAAAAGTAGGTAATAAGTCTATTGAAGAAGCATATTCCAATATTTCTTCTCTTGTAAAATTTGTTTCCTTATTATCAAAATCAAGCATAATAATTTGTTGTTCTTTCCAATGTGTATTCTTTCTTATTCCAGCTGGAACTATCATATGACCATTTACAATTAATGATATTATATCCTTAATTGAATATTCTCTAAAATTTTCTTGAATATCTATACGATTAATAATATTTTCAAATTCTTTTGAAGAAGGTTTTTCTTTATAACCTATTCCATCGATTAAGGTTTTTATTTTATATTGCAATATATTTTCTACTTCATTTGCAATAATGTTTCCATTTAAGCAATTACTTAAATTATTTATATGACCACTTGTACCACAAGAAAAACAATTATATGCTCCTGTTTTAAAATTTATTCCAAAACTTGGATTGCTTTCGCTGTGAAAAGGACACAACATTTGTAAATTTTCATTTGATTTTTTCGTTGCTCCTAAATCTAATATCTCGGCTATTTTATTTATTTGCTTTGTATAATTTGCATGAGTCATTATTGTATTTCTCCTTTTCAATTAAATTTTGATACTATTTACATCTGTATTGCTTATTTTATACCCCTATGTTATAATAAGGGTATAAAATAATTCTTTTCAAAAGTATTATTAAAAAGCGAAACGAAGCTTTTGAGTGGGCTAAAGTATTCGCTTTTTTTTTATTTTTAAAAATAATCTTCTTGCATACTTTCGATTGCTTTTAGCACATCCTGTTTTACAAATCGCAACGAATTTCCTAGTTTTATATAAGGAATTTTTGATTCCCTTTTTAATTTGTGAATGAAACTAGGGCTACATTTAAGAAGTAATGCTAGTTCTTCAACATTGAGTATTTCAATTTCTTTATCGTATGTTATCATATAAAACACCTCCTTTCACATTTTAATTGTAATTTAGTGGTTATTGTTTTTCAGCTTTATGCAACCAATATCTTTGGTTAATTTCTTTTACTTTTTCTTTGTTATTAGCTCTCCAATTTCTATGATATTGATTTTTTAATTCTCTTGCTTTTTTCTGTAATTCTTGCATTTTTACACCCCCTAAAAATTTTATAATTTATTTTTATCTTTATCTTGACAACCATGTTGCATTATGATAAAATGTTATTACTGTAAAACATTATAATAAATACAAAGATAAAAGTCAAGTAAAATGTTGCATTTTGCTAAAAAATTTTTAAAATGCAACAAATATTAAAGAAAGGAGAAGAAAAATGAAAATAGTTAAAGAACGAGATAATCCTAACTTAACTACTATGGGTGGAAGAATAGAACATGCAAGAAGATTAAAGCATATATCACAACAAGAACTTGCAGATAAAGTTTCAAAACTACTTGGGAATAAAGGTTCTATACAAAGACAGAAAATAGGGTATATAGAAAAAAACACACCTAATAGAAGTTTATCAACAGAAGAATTAAAAAATATAGCAAATGTTCTTGATGTCTCAACTGACTATTTGTTGTGTAGAGTTTCTAGTAATAATGTAAATGAAATTGATATATCAAAAGAAACAGGACTAAATAATGATAGTATTTTTATATTAAAAAGAATTTCAAAGAATAATAAAAGCGATATATTAAATTATTTTATACATAGTTTTGATTTAGAAGAATTAACAGATATTTTTAAACAATATATTACACTTACTTCTATAATAGAAAATTTACTAATTAAACCTTTTTTAAATATAGAAAAGAATTATAATAATAAAAAGAAGCAAATTGCAACAAAAGAAGATATTTTACATATTAAAGATTTTTTAAAGAGTATTGATATAATACAACAAAGCGACATAGAAGCATATATTATCCTAAATTTGTTATTAGAAAAATCTCAAAAAGAATTAGACACAATAAATAAAATATATATAGAGTTAGAAAATAATAATGGTATTTGGAATAATAAAACACTAGGAAGTCTAAATTTAGAAGCATATAAAAAAATTAAAAATATTTTATATTCATTTAAAGATTATTTTGTATTTAATATGATAAATAAAAAAATATATGGTAGTTTAAGTGAATTAGATAAAAGAATTATAAAAAATGAATATATACATAAAGATTTAAACTTATTAAATAATTAAAAATTCCTTAAAAGGTGCAAGTTTCTTGGCAGTTACAGACACCTAATAAGGAATACAACACACTTTGAAAAGTGGTCTAAAAATATTTTAGCATTTTTTAAGGCTCTTTTCAAGTGATAAGAAAGGGGTTTTTATTTATGGGTAGAAGATCAAATGGAGAAGGTACTATTTATTATAGTGAAAGATTAAAAAAATGGGTTGGACAATTTACGGCCAATAGCAAAAGAAAATCAATTTATGGAAATACAAAAAGAGAAGTAATAGAAAAAATGCACAAAAATCTAGTAAATTTACAGGAAAATAAATTTATTGATAAAAGCAGATTAACAATAAGTGCAATATTAGATTTAATGTTGCAGGAAGAAGAAAAGGCAAATAGAGTAAGCGAAAACACACTATTAAGAAAAGAAGCAACAGCAAAAATAATAAAGAAAATGTATATAGCAGAAATGCCAATACAAAAAGTTACAGCAGTTCAAATTAATACTTGTTTATTAGATTTAGTTAATTATTCTAATTCGTATATTTCAAAAATATGTATGTTATTAAACAATGTATTTAATAAGGCAATGCTATTAAATATAATAAACTTAAATCCTTTTACAATTAAGGGAAATATAGTAAAACCAAAAAGCAATAATGCAGATAAAAAAGTGGAAGCTTTTACAATAGAAGAACAGAAGAAGTTTTTACAACAATTAAAAAATAAAGACTATATGTATAAAGATGTATTCTATATTTTAATTGAAACAGGTATGAGAGTTGGCGAAGTGTTGGCATTAAAAAGGGAAGATATAGACTTTAAAAATAATATAATACATGTAAAAAGGACATTAACAAGAGATAGGAAAGATTTTGTAAAGCTAGGAGATAGAACAAAAACTTATGCAGGAATAAGAGATATACCAATGTCAGCAGTAGTAAAAAACATATTAAAGAATAACAATAATATTAATTTTTTATTCTTAATGCAAAATGGAAAATTTATTCCAGCTACAACAATAAACGGACACTTTAAAAGAATATGCAAAGATGCTCATATTAGGGAATGTATATACGAATTTCAAAGAAATGGAAGAACTATACATTTAAAATTAAGCAAAGTAAATACACATATGTTACGACATACATATGCGACTAGATGTATTGAAGCAGGAATAAGCCCTGTTGTATTACAAAGAATATTAGGACATAAAGATATTGAAACAACTTTAAATACTTATACATCCGTATTTAATAAATTTAAGGAAGAAGAAATTGAAAAGGTAAATACCTATTTGGAAGCAATGCAATTACATTAAAAATATTGTCAGAGAACATAAAGCTCTCTGATTTTTTTATTTACACAAAAAAAGTGGTAAAAGTTTTCAGAACTTGTTAGTAAAATTAGGGAAAACATGATATAATTGGACAGAAGAAGGTGAAGATATGACAGATGATTTAAAAGAATATGATGATATTAAAAAACAATTTAATGAAGCAACATTACCATTAAAAGAATTACAGGAACAAATTAATAAAACAACATTACCATTAAAAGAATTACAGGAACGAATTAATAAAACAACATTACCATTAAAAGAATTACAGGAACGAATTGATGAAGCTACACGCCCGATAAAACAAATGCAAGAACAAATCAAGATTTCAGAGGAAGCATTAAAGAAAATTCAAGAAGCGATACCAAAGCCTATTTTTAGTAAAGAGCAAATTGAGGCCCTAAATTTATTTTCAATAGCAATTAAACCATATTTTGATAAGATGCAGGAATCCTTATGCAGATTAGGAATAAAATTATCAAAAATTGATTTTAAAAGTAAACTTAATGGAGCGGAAGTAGAGAAGTTAAAAGAATTTTATTGGGTAATACCATATAATATGACAAATGAGGAATTAAATGAATTAGTACATATGGAAAATATAGATGAGTTTAATAATTTTATAATAAATTATTTTGATAAATTAAAAATAGAAAAAATAATTTTAGATATAAGCAACAATTTTGAAAAAGAAGATAAAAAAGAAATAATAAAACAAGTTCAAATAGCTATGGAGAATAAATTATATGCGATGTGTATAACAACATTAATGACAGTTTTGGATGGGTTAACACTTGAATTATTGAATCCAATTTCAACATATCAACACAAATCACATGAAGCCATAGGAGCTATGCTAGAATATATTAATGAAGCACCATTAAGTGATTTTGGATATGAAATATATTTAAGAGTGTGTATTTTGAATAATTTTTATTCAATACTATATGCAGATGAAAGAAAATTGAAAGATAATGATAAAGACACTCTTTCAAGACATTTAAATTCTCATGGTGTTAAGTATTTAAACAATATCCTTGATAGTCTAAGGCTTTTAAATGCTATTTATTTTTGTCAGGAAATAATAAAAGAAACGAAAATGCAAGACAAATTTTTTATGGAAAAGAAAACAGGAAAAGGAGAAAGAAAAAGAAAATTTAAGATAATGGAGAATAAAAATGATGAATAATTTTTTTAATACAATAAAATATTTGTTTACCAATACAACTTTTACAACGGTATTAACAGGAGTATTGGTATATGTTATAAGTCAATTTATATTAGAATTATATATTAATCCAAGAAAGAAATATAAAGCCTTAAAAGAAAGAATCGCATATAGTATTGCTTTATATTCTTGTTTTTATCATAATCCATATGATTTATTTAACAAAGAAAATAATGCACAGGCAATGGAGTTATATAGTAAAGCTAGTCAAGAAATGAGAAAAATGGGAGCAGAATTGGCGGGGTATATAAGTACAGTTCCTAATTTTAGAAAAACAAAAAAAGAAAAATTAAAAAAAGCTTTAGGTGGAATAATAGGAATTTCAAATGGATTTTTTAATAATTCAAAAAATTTTAATACAATTGAAGCCAATACTAAAGATGAAGAAATAATAAAGAAAAATCTTGATATAAAATAAAAAGAATTGCATTACAATTGCATTAATTGGAAAGTTAAAAATGCTATAAATGGCTTGATATGGCTATTTGTGACATTTTGTTTTTAGACCCCCGCAACCACGTCGCAGTTAGCTATAAGGCTAGCTGCTTTTTTTATTCAAAAAAGCAGCCAAAGCCTTGTCGCTACTGCTCCTCTTCCGAAAAAGTTTCGACTTCGTCTGTTACTTTTTCGGGTATTTTTTACCAATTTTTTATTTTGAAATTGGTTGCTATAATCACTAAAAATAGTCGCATTATGTCAATTTGGGGAGAAATTGGGGATGAACTCCTCAAACTAGACCTTTGTAATACTATAAATTTCAACAAAAATCAGTGCTGATAATTATGAGAGTACAAAAAAGATTTAGTAATATTGAATTGTTAATGTGCGTTAGTAACTAATAAATTTTCTAGTACATTTCCTGCGTGTTTGTCGTGTGATTTTAAAGGATGTACATAGAAATTATAGGTTGTAGTAATTTGTGCATGACCTAGTCTTGCTGATACAGTTGCTACATCTACTTGCTGTGCTATAAGCAATGTTGCGTTTGTGTGGCGTAAGCCGTGAAATGTTATAACAGGTAAGCCAATTTGTTTAATAAATTTTTCAAACCATTTACTAATTGTTGATGGTGTAATTGGTTTGCCATCTACTTGTACAAATAACCTATTAGAATCGTGCCAGAAATCGCCTACAATCGATTTTTGTTCTTCATACCATAATTTATATTCTTTGAGTAAAGAAACGATAAAATCGGGAATAGCAACTTCACGAATTGAACTTTCTGTTTTAGGACTTTTTGTAAATATTCCTTTGTCAGATAAATATTGACTTGATTTGTTTATGCTTATAATTCCGTTGTTTAGGTCAATATCTGACCATTCAAGTCCAGCTAGTTCTCCAAGTCTTGCACCTATAAATATGTCGAGTAGAACTGCTACTTTGTATTTGATGTCATTACCTGTTAGTTTTTCTAAATTGTCTATTAGAATTCTAGTTTGTACTTCATCATAGCAATCCCTTTTGGGTTTAGGTGCTTTTGGTGGTTGAACACGTTCTGCAGGATTAGATACTATCATTTGCCAATATACAGCTTTTGTTAGCATTGCATGTAAAAGTCTATGATGTTCTAAAATAGTTTTCTTAGATAAAGGCTTTCTAGTTTTCTTTCCATTGTTGTTTTTCTTTCTAACTATTTGTGTATCATCTTCAAGTAAATTATAAAATTGCATAATGTCTATTGGTCTTATTTTGTTTACTTTAAAATGTGCAAAGTAGGGAAGAATTCTAGATTCTAACATTCCAAGATATCTGTTATATGTAGATGGTGCAAGTTCTTTTGAGCCATAATCACGTTTCCATATTTCATAGAATTCTTTAAATGTTGGTACATTTCCTTCAACTACAAATCCATTTTCTACTTCTGCAAGATATTTTGCAAGTTCAGTTCTTGCCTCAGATTTGTTTTTACAATGAATTGTTTTTTGATGTCTTATAGATTTTCCGTCTAAATCATAGCCTTTGAATACTACTAACCTATAACTGTCTTTTCCACGTTTTTCAATACTACCAGTCAATTTTTTGCCTCCTTTCTAAAACTAACAATCAAAAAATATATAATTAATTGTCGTGATTAAATTATAACATCATAATTTTTCAAAACAAAACCCAACAATTAAATATTTAATTTATTTTTTATAGTTGTAGGGGAGAGAGAAAAAGAGTGGGATTTTTAAGAAATCTTTAAAAATCTCAAAAATCCCACATACTATTAACTTTAAAACTTTTTCGGAATATCAAAATATTCTGCACAAGTTGATAAACTATTATTTTTCTATTTAAGTTAAAATAATATTATATTTGTCTTCATACTCGTGATAAGTCTTATTTATTTCATCATATATTAATTGTAAATTCTCTAATAAGCTATTATTAAGATATGCTTCTTTTAATTGTGGCTTTTGTATTAATGCCCATTTTAGTTGTTTATATGAATATCTAGCAAAGGTTAACCATTCAGGGTAATTAATTGCTAAAGGATTCTTTGTAAAAAAGATTTTTCCTGCATTAACCGAACAAGAAATAGAATGACTTATAAATAACATTGTGCTTAATTTAGGATTTTTTTCTCTATCTAAAGAAAAGGGAATAGAATCTTTTATTGATTTCCCCTCATGTATTTTCTTCAATGAATAACAAATTCTCACTATTACTTCAATTAGCATTGTTGGAATTGAAGATGAACAAAAATGTATAAAATCGTATCCTTCATAGTACATTCCCTGAACAATTTCAGCTATTGTCTGTTCTTCTTTGCCAATCTTTCCAAATTGAAATAAGTTAAAAACACTCATAAATGGTGCAGGCAACCCCATAGATGTTGTAACATCTGATTTAAAATGTATAATCTGTTTAGTTATTGCTTTAAATATATCATCTTCTTTCCTATCGCTATATTCCTTAATGACTTGTGATACTATTTTCCCATTTTTATCAATTGATGTCATTGTTCCATTTAATATATCTAATACTCCAAATAATAATCCTAAAAATGGATCGTGTCCTAAAGTCAGTAATCTGTGATAATATGTAGATAATCCTTCTACTCTTATATTTGTATTTCTATTATCTTGTGCATCATAAGGAACTTTACTAATTTTTGAATTTGCTAATTCTTCCATATCTGCTTCTGGAAATTCTTTTTCAAACCAATTACGAACATAATTAGATAATTTACCTGCCTCTAATCCGTTTTTAGTTCTATGTGGCATTCCTATTAAAAGTATATCTATAACTGCTGAAAGTAATCCTGCCAATACACTAATAGCTATTTCTGTATTATCTAATTTATAAAGCTCTTTAAATTCATTATTTAAACTATTAATAACAACTTTATTTGCAATCAATTCTTCACTTGTAAACAAATCATCAATAGAAATGTTTTCTTTTATTTCTTTTGATGCTTCCTTACACATCTCTTCCCAAGTAGGAACAATAATCTTTTTTTTCTTATTTATTACACTTAAATTGTTATCCCTTACAGAATATCCCATATTTTTTAATAAATTTTCCGTATTACAGATGGTTTCTTCTAATTTTTCTTTATCTATACTGTTTATATTATTTAGTTCTGTTTCTTGATATTTCAACACTTTATTAATATTTGCTTCATTATTTTTATTAGACTGCTTCTTCATTAATATTCAAATCCTTTCTCAAATCCTCTATTGCTTTGGTTAACATGATATTTAAACTTTGAAGATAATCTAATCTTTTTTGATCTGCATCTGTTTCTTCTTTTAAAGATTGAATTATTGCTTGATGCTTTCTTAAAGCCTCTTGATACAATCTTTCTTTTTCCTGTTTAAGTTGTTTGTTTTTAAGATGAGTAGCAACCCCAACTCCTGTAGCTGCCAATCCTGCAATTGGTGCAGCGAGAACAAATATACCTGCTACCATTCCTCCGCCAATAATTCCTCCTGCTGCAGCTAGTCCAGAAGTTATACCAGCAGCTGAAAGTCCAACTGTTCCAAGTCCGTATAAAGCTGTAAATGAAACTACTCCACCTATTCCAGCACCTAATGCTCCAGTTAAAACTTCAGGAATCGCACTCTCACTTATTGTTCTAGTTTTATCATTTATAGCATTTGCAGCTTCATTAACTACATTTACAATTGGCTGTAAAGATTCTATGTTTTTATAAATCATATTTTTTTTATTCATTATTATCTCCTACTTTCTTACTACTAAATTTCTAATTATTAATTATACGGAATATTACAAAGTTCAGAGTATCAAAATATTACGGCTATTCATTTCCTCTTAAATCTATTTTTAATATTAAACTAAATATTGGTATATTTAACATTATTTTAATCCCTTTCAACTGAAAATTTATTATTTCTTAAATGAATGATAATAAATAATTATATCTGCATCTTTTGGGAAAATTTCATCTTTTTTAAAATTATCATTATTATTAATTGTTATTTTATCAGTTGATCCTTCCTTATTGACCCAACCAAAAATTAAATCTTCTTTTGGTACACTTTTTATATTTGAAAATCCCATATTGATAAATTTTTCTTCAACTTCTGTGTATTGTACTCCTATATAATCCTTTGCATTTATAGAGATTTTTGTTTCTCCTTCTTTAGGTGTTGAATACCAAAAAAACATAAAGCAGGAAAAGCCAATCACAATGATTAAGAATCCAAAATATATAAGCCACCATTTAGTTTCTTTTTTCTCACTAGTAGGTGTTTCATTTTCAATTTCAAAAGATTTATTATAATCATCTTCATCTTGAAGTTCATCATCCTCATATTCTATATATTCTTCATCATCATCTTCATAATTATCTTCATAATTATCTTCACTATTTTCTATCAAATTATTTTTATACAAATTTATTGATGATGTCGCAATTCCACTTATAAAACCAACTAATCCTTTCCCTAATGCCTTTCCTGCTTGATATGCTAAATCATTTTCTACATCATAGTCTTCATTATGACTATCATAATCAAAGTACTCTATATCTCCATTTTCATCTTCAAAATAACCTGTACCATCTGAATATTTATAACCTTTACTGCCATCCGCTCCTTCAAAATAACCACTTCCATCTGAATATATCTGTCCTTCACTTCCATCACTTCCATTATAATAGCCACTTCCATCTGAATATATCTGAATTTCAGTACCATCATCGCCATCGTAATATGCACTACCATCTAAATATCTGTCTCCATTTCCGTCATCTAGCTGACTATAATCATAGTCTTTTGAAAATAAGAATTCTTTACCAATGTTCTTTTTCATTTTTTCTCCCTTCTAAATTCTAGAATATCTTCTGCTATTAATTTTTCTATTTTTTTACAAATCCTTTTTATAATTTAACTTATATGCAAGATTACAATCTTACAAACAAGTTTATTTTTTTAGTTTTGTGCTTTCTATCCAATTTTCAAATTCTTTTGCAGTAATTTGATTTGTTAAGTATTCATTCTTTTTCATAGCACCAATTTTTTTATAATCTTCATATTTTTTCAAATTCTTTTCTGGATTTAAAGTTGAAGCTTTTTGCAATGACTGATATCTTGCTCTATATTTTTTTAATAAAGGATCTTTGCTTAATTTTTGTTTGTAAGTAATTTCTGGTGCAAGATCTTTACAGGTTTTATTATTTTTGAATATATTATTACAGTATTTAGTGTCATGATTAGAAAATGGGATAAAAAATTTACCACAGTTTTCACATTTACATATTAAATATTTTGAACTTGCAATCTGCCTAAATGTTAAATATAAAATGGATTCGTAAGTTCTACTTTTATAGGCACAAGGAATATATGAAGAAATGTTTAAATTATGATAATTAGAAAAATTAAAATCAATAACAATTTCTCCAATAGACTCTTTTAAGTCTGTATCATTTAAATCTTCAAAGTAATCTGATGGGATTAATGTATCAAGTTTATTTTTGTTATAATTTGAAAACTCAGAGTCTTTAAATTTAAAATTTTCATATAAATGTGAATACTTATACCTTTTTATAGCAATATCCCATAATATATCGTGAATCCATAAAAAGTCTTCTTTATACTTTTTATATATTTTATCTAAATATTCTAAATATTCATTTTCGGAAATTGTAAAAGTATAATTTATATATTTTTCTTTATACTTTTTATTTATTAATGAATAATAGTGTTCAAAACAGTATTCTTGGATAAAGTTTTCTACATTTTCTTTTTTATTCATATCTGTATTTAAAAAATCAATTAAAAATGTACCAATTGGATTTTCTTGAGGTTCCATTAAATATTGAGAACAATAATTGTTTTCATTCTTAATCATTTTTTTATATGTAATTATTTCTTTGTTTTTATCCAAATTAAAAATAATATTTAAAGTTGGTTCCATATTACACCTACAATTCAAAATAAAATAATCAATTATCGATTGTTAGGTTTATTATCAGCAAATTGACAATTATAATTACAATTAATAATTGTATGTCACAATTATACAATTCAAATAATAAAAAGTCAAGAAAGGGAGGTGATTTTATGAACGAACTACCAAAAGTAGAAAGAACAACACTAACGATGAAAGAAACTGCTGAGTATTTAGGTGTTTCATATTGGTTAGTAAATCAATTAGTTAGAAGAAAACAAATACCATGTGCAAGAGTTGGTGGTAGAGTGTTATTTAGAGTTAAAGCTTTAGATGAATACTTAAGTGCAAAAGAAGAAAAATCATTAAACAGATAAGAAAGGAGAAAAATTGTATGCAATGGATTAAGATATTTACAAGTATATTTGGAAATCCTAAAATTCAATTATTATTAAAAGAACGTGATGGAGATACGATATTTAGAATATGGATTCAATTATTAACAATTGCTGGGACAAGCGCACAAGGTGGAAAGTTAATGTTTTCAACAAATAAACCATTAACTGTGGAAGATCTTGCAAAGATTATACAAAAAACAAACAAAAAAATTAAAAATATATTGGATAAGTTAATCCATTGCGAAATGATTATATTTGAAAATAATACATACATAATTAAAAATTGGGAGAAGTATCAAAGTGCTGATAAATATGAGAAAATGCTAGAACAAAATAGAGAAAGACAAAGAAGATTTAGAGAAAATCAGAAAAACGAAAATAACGTTAATGTAACGTTACGGTAACGGAACAGAAGAGAATATAAAAGAAAAGAATATAATAGAAAAAAATAAATACAAAAGTGGGTATGCAAATTATGAACAAAGACAATATCCACCAGAGTTTTTTGATCAATTTTATGAAAATTTAAAAAAGTGAGGTAATAGTTTATGGAAAAAAATAAAAATAATGAAAAAGGCTGGATTAAAAGAATAGACAATAAAAGTAGTATTAAAAGAAAGTATAAACTAATAATTGAAGAAGAATATCAATATACAACTAATATGCCTGATGATATTGCTAGAATTATAAATAGCTATGTAAATTATACTTAGAAATTAGATAAGAGAAGACTTTTAGGAGAAATTCCCCTCAGGGGAATTTCTTATTTTATATAAAATTCTCCCCGGGAGACTTTTTATAGTTCCAAAATGGAATTTGTGGCTATAATCGTTGATATTACTACGTTAGCTCAAAAATTCTCCATTGGAGAATTAATAGAGCTCTAAGTAGCAAAATATTTACTTAATTATTTAAGCAAGATTCCCCTTTGTGCACACAAACGGTATTTTTGATCTGTGGGAGTAACTCCCAGACCCTTTAAAATTTTATGATAAAATTTCGACAAATTATTTCAAAATACTGGAAGGTATGTTGTTAAAAAACCAAAAATATGATATAACATTACAAATGGAGGAAGAAAAATGGAAAGGGTGTCAACATATTTTAAACTAAATAAAAGTCAATTAGAATTAGATTTTGTAGACGTATTTATAGATACAGATATAGAATTATTTGTTGATCCTTATTTTATTAGTAGAAATAATGATGAATGGAGTAAGAAAGCTTCAGATGAAATTAGAGATTTTTTCCAAAAAATAATTGAAAATATAAATAGTAATCCCCAATTATGCAAAAATATGTTAAATAAGCTTAATGAACCAAATGAAACTAGACTAGGATTATCAAGAGGAAAACCGCAGGGAAAAGGTGTAAGTGGAAAACAAGCTAATGACTTATATAATAAACTATCTAAAAGTGAAGCAGTAAAAACAGGATTCATCCAAGATATTTCTGAATGCGAATTAATGGTTGAGGGAATTGGAGCTGATAAGATTTCAGATATTACTATAAATATTATTAGAAAATATCTTATTGAATATACACAAGAACAATGTATAAATCACGGAATACAGATGTATAGAGTGCCAAGTGGATTTATATGGAATAGTAATTCTGAAAGATGGGAAAATACATATGTAAATTTGCCATGCATTAATGGTAGTAAATTAATTTTAATTCCAAAGTGGATTGTAGTACAAGAACCAACAATGAATGCAAATGACTATTATAATAAAGAAGTTTTAGAATATTTGCAAAGAGAACATGTTAATGCAAATAGTTCATTAGTTGAAACTTTAAAATCTGGAGAAAAGAGAGTAACTAAAAAAGCTTTAAAAGAACAAGAAGAATACAAAATGAGAAAAGATTTCTTGTATAAAATGAGTAATGATCATCCTGAATTGCTAGAAGAATATAGAAATAGAAAAAATAGTCAGCTTGAGATAAATGGATGGAAAATTGATCATCTTGAAGAAATTGAAAGAGAAATAGCACAAAAATTAAAAGGTCTGCTAAGTAATATAAATACTGGAAAAGAAGATGAAAATAAATTCCAAGATTTTTGTATAGGTGCATTAGAATTAATTTTTTATCCAGACTTTATAGAACCCAAAAAAGAAGAAAGAATTCATAACGGTCGAAAGAGAATAGATATTACATATCTTAATAGAGCTAATTTAGGATTTTTTTATAATATTAGAACAGCACCTAATATTATAGCTAATAAAATTATAGTTGAATGTAAGAATTATACTCATGATGTACAGAATCCTGAAATAGATCAATTATCAGGAAGATTTTCACCCAAAAGAGGTAAATTTGGAATAATGTTAGCAAGGCAGTTTGATAATAGGGAATTATTTATAAAAAGATGTCAAGATACTTTAAATGATGACAGAGGTTTAGTTATTCCAATAGTTGATGAAGATATTATAAAAATGTTGACCTTAATAGAAAATAATGAAAGATACAAAATAGAAGAGTATTTATATGGTATTTATTCAGAGATAATAAATTAAACATAAATTTAAAGGAGGTAAATATGACTCAATTTGAACAAGAACAAGCAGCAAAAAAATTCGTTGAATTTTGGAAAGAAAAGGGCGATGAAAAAAGTGATACACAAAGTTTTTGGATTTCGCTGTTACATGATGTTTTTGGCGTTGATGATCCAACAAAATTTATAGAATTTGAAAAAAGGGTAAAAATAGAAAATAAAAGTTTTATAGATGGATATATACCAAGTACAAAGGTATTAATTGAACAAAAATCAATATCTAAGGATTTAAACAAACCTGAAATCCAATCAGATAAAAGTGAATTGACTCCATATGGACAAGCTAAAAGATATAGTGATAATCTTGACTATAATGAAAGAGCTAGATGGATTATTACTTGTAATTTTAAAGAATTTCAAATTTATGACATGGATAAAATACATTCAGAACCTATTATATTAAAACTAGAAGAACTTCCAAAGCAATTTTATGTACTACAGTTTTTAATAGATTCTAAGGATATTGAAATTCAAAAAGAAGAAGAGGTTTCTTTTAAAGCAGGAGAACTTGTTGGAAAACTGTATGATGAGATAGTTAAATTATATATAAATCCAGAGAATGAAGAAACATTAAAAAGTTTAAATATGCTTTGTGTTAGGATAGTATTTTGCTTGTATGCAGAAGATGCAGGGTTATTTGGAAAGCATAACATGTTTCATGATTATATTGAAAAATTTTCTGGAGAAGATTTAAGAGAGGCGCTTATTAAACTATTTAAAATATTAGATACACCCAAGGAAGAAAGAGATCCATATTTAAAAGAAGAATTAGCACAATTTCCATATGTTAATGGAGGTTTATTTGAAAAAGAAGATATTGAAATTCCAAGGCTAAATGACACTGTAAAGAATATTTTATTGAATGAAGCAAGTCGTGATTTTGATTGGAGTGATATATCGCCAACTATATTTGGTGCAGTATTTGAAAGTACGTTAAACCCTGAAACAAGAAGGTCAGGAGGAATGCACTATACTTCAATTGAGAATATTCATAAAGTAATAGATCCATTATTTTTAAATGAACTAAAATATGAATTGGATACAATAATTGCGGAGCCAGTTTTAAAAACAAGAAAGAAAAAATTATTAGAATATCAAGATAAATTGGCTAATCTAAAATTTTTGGATCCAGCTTGTGGATCAGGGAACTTTTTAACTGAAAGTTATTTATCTATAAGAAGACTAGAAAATAAAATGATTGCTTCATATACGCAGGGACAAATTCAGTTTGGAGCGGAAGAATTAAACCCTATACAAGTTTCAATTAAACAATTTTATGGAATAGAGATAAATGATTTTGCTGTAACTGTTGCAAAAACAGCTCTATGGATTGCAGAAGCACAAATGTACCATGAAACACAAGAAATAATAAATATGAAACAAGATTTTCTACCTTTAAAAACATATACACATATAACTGAAGGTAATGCATTAAAAATAAATTGGAATGATGTTATACTTTCAACAGAATTAAATTATATTATGGGAAATCCGCCTTTTGTTGGAGCGAGATTAATGAGTAGCGAACAAAAAGAGGATGTGAATAAAATATTTAAAGGCGTAAAAAACTCAGGAAATATAGATTACGTTGGATGCTGGTATATTAGAGCTGCAGAATATATGAAAGATACAGATATAAAAACAGCATTAGTTTCTACAAATTCAATATGTCAGGGAGAGCAACCAGCGATATTATGGAAAAAACTTATAGAAGATGGAATACATATTAATTTTGCTTATAAAACTTTTAGATGGGATAGCGAGGCAAGTATAAAAGCACATGTTCATTGTATAATTGTTGGATTTAGTTATATAAATAATAAAGATAAATTTATATATAATAAAGAGAAAATATCTAAAGCTAAAAATATAAATGGTTACTTGATTGATGCACCTAATATATTTATAGAAAGTAGAAATAATCCAATTAATGAGAATATACCTAAAATAGGTATTGGAAACAAACCAATTGATGATGGAAACTATTTGTTTACTCAAGAGGAAATGGAAGAGTTTATTAAGAGTGAACCTAATTCAAAAAAATACTTTAAAAAATGGTTAGGGGCACAAGAATTTATAAATCGTAAAGATAGATATTGTTTATTTGTTAAAAATTGTCCTCCTGAAGAATTAAGAAAAATGCCACAGGTGTTACAGAGAATAGAAAATGTAAAACAGTTTAGATTAAAAAGCAAAAGTGATGGAACTATAAAATTGGCGGAAACACCTTTGAAATTTCATGTTGAGAATATACCAACAAGTAACTATTTATTAATTCCTCGTGTTTCTTCAGAGAGAAGAAAATATATACCAATGGGGTATATAGATAAAGATACAATGTGCAGTGATTCTGTTCATATTACATCAAATGCTGATTTATTCCATTTTGGTATTTTGACATCTAATGTACATATGGCATGGATGAGAGTGGTTTGTGGAAGATTAAAATCAGATTATAGATATTCTAAAGATATTGTATACAATAATTTTCCTTGGCCTGAAATTACAGATAAACAAAAAGAAAAAATAGAAAAAACGGCACAAAATATTTTAAATATAAGGAATAATTATCCAAATAGTTCTTTAGCTGATTTATATGACCCACTAACAATGCCATCAGATTTATTTAAGGCTCATAAACAAAATGATGCAGCGGTTATGGAAGCATATGGATTTGACTGGAGAAAAATGTCAGAAGATGATTGCGTTGCTGAGTTAATGAAGATGTATAAAGAACTAATAGATATAAAATAAAAGTGTATTTTGGTAAGATAAAAAATGATATATATATAAATAGTATGAACAAGGAATGGAGAAATATTATAATTCTCCATTTTTTTATTTTGTAATAAAATTATATTTATACACAATAATAATTGTCAAATATTTTGCAAATATTTGACAATTATTGTTGAATATGGTATTATATTGCACGAGAGGTAATGTTATGGATAATAAAAAAGATAATTTTAAAAGAATAGCCGAAAAGCGAACTAATAAAATAATAGAATCAATTTCAAAATTGCAAAATTTAACTAACACATCTTTTTATGAGTATTCAGACGAACAAGTAGATGCAATATTTAAAGCAATACAAGAAGAATTAGATAATCAAAAGAGAATTTTTGAAGATGATAAAAAGAAAGAGAAAAAGAGATTTGAATTATGATAAGTGAATTATTTTTTTATGGAAAATTAAAAGATGTAAAAAATATGCTAATTTATGAAGATGATTTTGTATTATTTTATTTAAACATGCAATTAAAAGATTCAGAAGAGTTTAATAAAGAAAAAGTTGAAAAATTATTAGAGAAATTTTATGGCAAAGAGAATATAAAAAATAATGGAATTCTTAAATTTTGTGATCAGCATTTTAAATCTAAAGAAAAAAATTACATTCTTAATATATCAGAAGAAGAATTAAAAAACTATGAAATAACAAAAGAATTTGAAAAAGATATTGATGAATTAATTTCATTGGATCAAAATAGTTTATATGAAGTGTTAGAAAAAGAAATAACAAGTAAGGAAATAAGTTTTACAGAGAAATTAAAAAAATGTATTATATATTACTATGGAGATAGTAAATTGACATTAGAAAAAAGAACAGAATTACTTTATAAATATTTTTACAATATAAAGAATTATTATAAAATATATAGAATAATAGATTCAAAATTAGAAAATATACCAGAATTGTTTAATTCAATAGAAATAACTGAATTAGATTTTTCAGAACAGCATCAAAGTTTTCTAATATTTAATAATGTATTTACAATAAAAAACTTAAAATATATTACAATTGATACATTAATAAGTATTTTTTGTAATGATATACAACATTTTATTGATGAGATAGGTAAATATGCTATTAATAAAGAAAAAATAATAAGCAATTTAAGTGAAATATTTAAAAGTTTAATAAAACCAGAGTGGGATGTGGTTTTACAAAAAAGGTATGATATAAATACAAATCAAAAAAGGACACTGGCTGATATAGGAAAAGAATTAAATCTAAGCAGAGAAAGAGTAAGACAAATTGAAAGAAAAGCAATTCAGAAATTATTATATAATAAAGAAGAAATTAATCGATTAATATATTGTTTTTACAAAGATATAAATAAAGAGAATAAAGAGTTTATAACAATTGAAGAATTTTATAAGTACATTAATAATGAAAGTTTAACTAAATATCTTATTATTTTATTGTGTTCTGAAGAGCTTGAAATGAGAATTAATGAAGACACTGGTATTATATATAATAGTGAAGAAATAACATTTGAAGAAATAATTAAAGAAGCTGAAGAACAACTGGAAAATATAATTATTAAAACAGATATTGAAGAATATGATGTTATTCAAAACAACATAATAAAAAATAATTATAGATTATATCAAGATAAAGTATTGGTAAAAAAAGAGTTGAATATTAGCTATATATATTTAAATGAAATTAGAGAAAATTATATAGATGGATATGATATAGGAAGTGAAGATGACTATAATAGATTAATTGGAATTATAAAAGAAAAGTATGGTGATATAGAAGTATCATCAATGCATTCTATACAGGCCATGATAGATAGAAATGATTTTATACAAATTGATAGAGGAAGATATAAAGCAAGGGAATATGCTGCAATTTTACCGGAAAAATTAGTTGACGAAATTATTAATTTTATAATAAAAAATCAGCCTGTTATTGCTTATAGCTTAATATTTGAGAGATTTAAAAAACAATTAGAAAAATTAGACATTAACAACAGATTTTATTTAAAAGGATGTATTGATGAAAAATTACCAGAAGAGTTTAATACAAGCAGAGATTTTATAAACACGGATTCAGACGGAAATTATACTACATATGATGTAATGAGAGAAATATTTAAAAGCTTTGATGGTTCATTTACAATTGAAGATGTAAAAGATAAAATGCCAGGATTAAAAGGATATAATTATGAAAATTATGCTAGGCTTGAAGAAGAAAATGGATTAATTCAGATTGGAACAAAAAGTTATATTTATATAGAAAAATTAGGTATAACAGAGCAAACGAAACAAGAACTAAAAGAATACATAGATGGATTATTTATAAAACTAGATTCTAATATATTAACGTCAAAGAAAATATATGCAAGTCTAAATATTATGAATAAAAACTTATTTAATAAATTGAATATAACAGCAAGATTTGGAGATTTTGAATTATTTTCTATAATTCAGCATTTATATAAAAATGAGTATTTTTACTCTAGACCAATAATAAGTAAGGAAGAAGAATTCACTACAACATCATACATGTTAATTAAAGAATATGCTAAGAGATTAAATATATTTAGTTATAGTGATATAAAAAAATATATTTATAAAATGAATTTAGGAGGGCTTTCAAGCTATTTAAATTTTATGGATGATCTTAGTGATGAATATATTCAAGTTAATAAAGATAGCATGATAAGAAAGGATGAACTATCTTTAACAAATGAACAATTACAAAAAATAGATAATTTCATGGAGTTACTATTAAAAAATAAAGAAATAAAAACAGATGATTTCGATGGATATTTCATGTTACCAAGACTTACAAGAGGGTGGAACAAATATTTATTGGTAGGAATAATTAAAACATATTTCAGAGAAAAATATGATATACAAAGCACTTCAAATTTTTATGATAAAACAGATTTTATAATAAGGAGGATTAACTAATGGAAGAAAAAGAAAATTGGCGATTTAAAGGAAATAATTATACATATGAAAATGGTTTAGATACTGCTGATATGGAAACTTTTAAAAAAGATCCAATCGCATCTTTAGCAAGAGAATCTTGTCAAAACTCAATTGATGCAAAAAAAGAAGGAGAAAAAAAAGTAGTAATTGAATTTGAAACTTTTGAAATAAATAATAAAGATATTCCAGGATATGATAGACTAAGAGCTGAAATAGAAAATTGTAGAGAATACAAAAATGTACAAAATAATCGTAAGGATTATGAACAATTAAGTGATATGTGTAAATCTATAGAAAAAGAAACTATAACTTGTTTGAGAATTAGTGACTTTAATACCACAGGTTTATATGGAGATAAATTTTATTTATTAACCAAAGGAAGTGGAATTACAGACAAAACGGGAATTACAGGAGGATCAAAGGGAATAGGAAAGTATGCTTCTTTTGTTGCAAGTAGATTTAATACTGTTTTTTATTCTACATACACAGTTGACGGAGAGAGCAAATATTTAGGAATTTCTAAATTATGCTCTGCACCAATGTATGGAACAGATGAAAAAACAATGGGAACAGGTTATTATGGTTTTGATAGTAAGAATACACCTATGGATAAACAATTAGATTTAGATAACAATTATAAAAGGACAAGTTCAGGAACTGATTTATACATTCTTGGATTTAAAAAAGAGGATTCTTGGAAACAACAAATATTATCAATGTTACTAGATAGTTTCTTAGTAGCAGTTTACAAAGATGAATTAGAAATAAGAGTTGATGATATAAAAGTAAATAAAGGTAATTTAAAAGAAATAGTTGAAAATGAAAGTCTTATTACAAAGAATTTAAGAAAAAGTATTATTTCACAATATCTATTAGTTAGCGAAGGAGAAGGTGTCTTTACAAAGGCTTCTGATATTTTAGGCTATGGAGATATTAAAATATACGTAAAAAGTTTTAGCAGAGATGATTCAGATTTAGCTACTGGAAATTGTGTAATGATTAGATATCCATACATGAAAATAAAATCTTTTAATGGAATTTCTACTATGCCATGCTCAGCAATGTGTATAATTGAAAACAATGAATTAAATGAACAATTAAAGGATATAGAGAATCCACAGCATACTGATTGGGAACCAAAAAGAAAAAATGATGAATCACTAAGAAGCGAAATAAAAAATGTTATACAACAAATGAGGAATACCATTATAGATTTTGTATATGAAGTCTTATCAACAAGTGAAACTGAAAAGCTTGATATTGAAGGCGCAGGAGATTATTTGCCTGAAAGCAATGATGATAATTCAGACTTAATAGGTGGAGAACAAGAAGAGTCAGTAGTAAAAGATACACCAGTAATAATAAAAAGAATTGATAATAAGAGATATGCAAAAAATCCAATAATTGAAACGAATACTTTAGAAGGAATTGTTCCTGATATAGGAGATCATGATGATGATGGCGACGATTCACCAGTTCCAACAGGAAGTAATACAGGAAATCAAGGTGAACCTCATGAAAGTGATGAAACAAAAGGTGGATCTGAAGATGGAGATAAAGATATTTTAAGACATGTTCCATTAACAGATATTAAAAAAGTATTCTTTGTAGCTGATAAAGAAAACGGAGAATATATATCAATTATAGATTCTGTTTATGAAGAATCAGATTGCGAATTAGAGGTTTACTATTTTGACGATACAGGAAATCAATATAATGCTAACATTGTTAAATGTATAGTTAATGATGTAGAAACTGAAATAGAAGATGGTAAAGCTGTAAGATTTAAAATAGGTTTAGGTAAGAACAAAGCAGACATATATACTGATTTAAGAGATTATTATAGATGTGAGGTGAAATTATATGCAAATAGGTAATAAATTATTTCCATATCCTACAATAAATAATAGTAATTTAAGAAGTTGTTTTAAAGAAACGACATATTCATTTAAAAGTACTGATCATAACGATGGACAAAACTATATTTTGGAAGATGCTTGTATAGAAATAAACAATGAAAACATAAAAAGAATGATAAAAGAAAATCAATTAGGAGTTGGATTAATTATAGAGTGTTCTGCAACTGTATACAGAAAAATGTTTGAGATAACAACAGAACCACAAACTATAAAAATACCTATTGGTGATTTAAGAGATAAGGTTGAGATATCTTGTTATATCTATGCAAAGACAGATTTAGAAAATTTTAAGGATAATGATTTCTTAGATGATTACAATGGATATAGTTTCAAAATTGATAAAAATGATATTGTAGCTATTGATGATGGATATACAACAGTTATAGATTATGATGAAAGTATTGATAAAAAAGTATCTTCAATATTCCAAATAATAAGAGATAAGTCAGCAAATTCAATGGTAATAGAGAAAAAAGCTAAGAAGATAGTTATAAGTTTACCAGAGGAAGAATTTACATATTATGATAATTTAAGAAAAAATGACAATTTTCAAAATATATTCTTTTCCATGATTGCTATTCCTGCATTGACATATTGCTTAAAAGAATTTCAAGATGCTGTAAGACTTGGTGATTATGATTTGGATTCTATTGAAATGGAATATAATTGGTTTATATCAGTAAAAAACGCATATAAAAAGCAATATGGGGTTGAATTAACAGAAAATATATTAAAGAATGACAATGTTTCTGTTATTTCTCAAAAGCTATTAAATGACGGAAATTTAAATGGAATAAAAGATTTATTTAATATATCTGTTGGAAGAAAATTATATGGAGGTGAAGAGGATGAATAAAATAAATATTAGTTTTATTACTGATGATGCTTTAGAAACTCTATATAAAAATAGCGAAGAAGTAGCAAATTATTTAATGAAGGAAAAAGATAATTCAAATTGGCTAAAATTAATATATAATGGACAGATATTTGAAGAGAAAAAATATAAAATAAATGATATTAAATTATTAACAGATGAAAAATATGAAAATGTAGATTTTGAAAACTCTATAATGATATATGAGGCACTTAAAGATTTACCAAGATATATTTTAACTGACGAAAGATTTTGGTGTTGGTTTAATTTCACAATAGGATATCAAGCAGCATTGCAAGCAATGAAAATTAATTCTAAGACTACATTTGAAGATCACTGGTTATTTAAACAAGGACAAAGAAGAGGAATATTTTTTAATGTTCTAGCTAGATGTTATTTTAGGGTTGCATTGTCAATTGACGAAAAAAATGTTGAAGATAAATATTATCTAACAAGATTTGTTATAGAAAATCCTGAAAGATTTAGAACTTTAAGTTGGAGAGCAAATTCTAGTCAAAAAAATATAGTTTTAGGAGCATTGAAAGCAGAAAAGGATATAGTAGAAAAATATAAAAATATAATAGATATTGATAAAATTAAATATAATGATGGAAAAGGAACTATATATTCAGAAGTGACAAAGCAAATATCTTTATATGGAAGTGTTAGACTTATAGATGCGGCATCTGAAGAAGATATATATAATTTTGTTTATAATAAACTAGAAGAAATGGTAAATGCAAAAATTGCAGAATCTGAAAATTAGGAAATTTTTGTTGTTCGCTTGAAAAAAAATACGATAAATGTTATAAATATTAAAGATAAAATTTTTAAGGGGATAACGAATGAAAAGAGAAGTAATATCTTCACCTATTCGTTGGGCTGGTTCAAAAAAAAGACTGCTAAATGACATTTTAGAGTCATTTGATAAAAATAGCAAAAACTATATAGAACCATTTTTAGGCTCACGGAGTAGTATTAATAAATTTACTTAACAATATAGAATTATTTAAATTTAAAAGATTTATTGTTAATGATATAAATAGTAATATAATTAATTTTTATATTTTATTAAAAGATGAATATAAATATTTGAAAAGGTATTTGTGCCAAATAGAGAATACTTATAATTATTTTTCAAGTATGAAAGAAAAAGAAGAATATTACTATCAAATTAGGGAAAAATTTAATAAAACTGATAATAAAATAAGAACAGTATATTTTTTATTCTTGATGAAAGCAGGATTTAATGGAGTATATAGAGAAAATAGCAAGGGAAAATTTAATGTTCCTTTTGGTAAGAAAGAATATATAAGAATTGATTATGATAATCTAAAGCATATTTCAGATTTAATACAAAATGTAGAATTTTATAATTTAGAATATCAAGAACTATTTAAAATTTTAAAAACAAAGAAAATAATTAACAATGCGTTTTTATATTGTGATCCTCCATATTTACCTGAAGACGATATTGTAAATCAAAAACAATTATTATATACAAAGGAAATTTTTGATCATGAAGAATTTGTTAATAATATGTTTAAGCTTACTTCGGCTAAATATATGATTTCAATGACTGATTCAAAAATAGCAAATGATATTTATGGAAAACTAGAAAAATGTACAGCTAAAGAGTTAATAAGAACAATAAATCCACAAAGGAGCTTTAAATCTACAGAATTAATATTTTCTAATTACAAGATTTGTAAAGAGTAAAATTATGGACTATAATATAAATAAAAATAAATATAAGATTGGATATACTAATTACCACCCGTAAAACGGGTGGTAATTAGTATTAATAGGAAATTTTTGAAATCATTTTCTTTTCCCAAAAGGAAAAAAAATAATCCATTCAATAAATTTTAGTGGAAATACTATCATTATCTTAAATATAAGAATTAGTGGATAAAAAATCATTTTTAATATCCATCCAATTAAAGTAAACATTAATTCAACTCCTTTAAGATTATATACCATACACATTTTATTAAGTCAAGAAGTAATTATACAAACTTGCATTTTAAAATTCTGTTTTGGAAAGTGATACAAAAATAGCAATAAAAACTTTCTTTTTTGGAAATAATATGATATAATATTATTATAATCAAAAAGGAGAGTTTTTATTATGTTAGGAGATAAAATTAAATTATATAGAGAAAACAAAAAGATGACTCAAAATGATATTGCTAATACACTAGATGTAAGTCCAGCGACAGTTTCAAAATATGAGTCAGGTGCTTTAGAACCTAATATTGAGTCTTTAAAAAGATTAGCTGAATTGTTTGAAGTATCAATTGATGAGTTATTAAATGATGAAGAGGGTAAATTTGATATTTCAAAAATAAATGTGTTAGATATACTTAGAGAACAAAAAGAAATGAAATTAAAAGGAAATCTATATCATCAAACTCAGGTTTCATTTGCATATAATACAAATCATATTGAAGGAAGTACTTTAACAGAAGATCAAACAAGATATATTTTTGAAACAAATACTATTTTATTTGAAGGCGACACAATTGCAAAAGTAGATGATATATTAGAAACATCTAATCACTTTAAATTAGTTGATTATATGTTAGATGTAGCAGATAAAAAATTAACTGAAAAAATGATAAAAGAATATCATAAAATTTTGAAAGATGGTACCTCTGATAGTAGAGTAGGTTGGTTTAATGTTGGAGAATACAAACAAAGAGCTAATACAATAGGAAGTGGTATTAAAACAGCATCACCAAATAATGTTGAAAAAGAAATGACAAAATTAATGGATTGGTATAATTCACTTAAACAAATTACCATAAAAGAAATAATAGAATTTCATTACAGATTTGAAACTATACATCCTTTTCAAGATGGTAATGGTAGAATAGGAAGAATTATTATGTTTAAGCAATGTTTAAAAAATAATATTATTCCATTTATTATACAAGATGCAGATAAATTATTTTATTATAGAGGATTGAAAGAATACAAAAGTGAAAAAGGATATTTAACTGATACATGCTTAAATGCACAAGATCAGTATATAAAGATGATAGAATATTATTTGAAGTAGGTAATCAAAATGAAAAATTTAGATTTAAAATTAAATGAAGAAAATATTTATTATGTGTTAAAAAATAACTTTATTAACAGAAATAAATATTTATCTAGTATTTTCAAATTAATAAATGGTATTGAGGAAAACAAAATTATTGCATTAGATGGAGAATGGGGATCTGGAAAAACATGGTTTGTAAAATCAATAGAATATTTGATGAATAGTGATGCAAATAATGAATTAAAAATTGTAAATAACGAGATTATGGACAATGTTAAAGACAACTATATGATATTTTATTATAATGCTTGGGAAAATGATGATGCTGAAAATGCTATGTTATCACTAATTTACAAACTAATAAATGACAGTTGTTTACAAAAGCACGAAAATGAGGTAGGAGCAATACCACGTCTACTAAATACAATTATAAAATTTGCAACTAATGGATCTGTTGATATAAAGCAAGATGTTTTTGGAGAACAGTGGAATAATAAACAAATAACAGATTGCATAGAGACATCAGAAGAAATTAAAAAGACTTTTAAAGAATTGATAAATAATCTATTAATTGAAAATAAAAATAAAATCCTTATTATTATAGATGAAATAGATAGATGTAAACCTGTATTTGCTATTGATTTATTAGAAAGTATCAAGCACTTTTATGATGACGATAGAATTATCTTTTTAGTTACAACAAACAATAAGGAACTAGCTAGTTCAGTATGTAAGGTCTATGGCGAAAAATATGATGGAGATTTATATTTAGATAGATTTTTTGATATTAATTTAGAATTGCCTAATAATTATATTCAAGATTATATTAATGCAATCGACGAAGGAAATAGTGGTTCTAATTTTCATTTTAAAGCTTATAGAGAATTGGCAAAAGAAAACAAGCTAACTATGCGTGAATATAATAGATACTTAAGTTCAATGGAAAGTATAAAAAATAATCTGATAGAAGAATACTCGTATTTATCCTTATTTGCAAATTATATTATTGTTCCAATATCTATGTGTTTAAGGATAAAGGATAAAAATAGATACTACAATTTTATAAAGGGAGAAGAATTTAGCATAATAAAACAGCTTGTAGATAACAATCAATTTTATCATAAACTAGGGAGAAAAATTCTATCACAAAAAGATAATAGTATAATAACTAACATACATTCTAAACACATATCAGAAAAAGAAAAAATTATTCTTGAAAATCAAGAAATATTGAAGAATTTAGAAGAAATATATAATCAATTATTAGGAAGTATAAATCCAGAAGAAGATGAATGGGAGTATAAGGAAATATTAAAAGAGACATTAGACATTATTTCATTATTTAATTAAAAGCCGAGAAACTCGGCTTTTTTTATGAGTTTAAGAGCCTTTAATCAACTCCATCCCATCACAAAATCCATTTCTATAATACTTCTCGCACCAATAATAAATATAATCATAGAAATTCTTATCAAGTTGATCTAGTTGCTTTTTAACAAATTGTCTATTCTTTTCAGGTATACTATTTAAAATATTTTTACTTATTTTCTCAAAATGAATAAAATGCTTTTTATCTTCTTCTGTTAAGTAACAAAATTTGCTTTCTTCTCTAAATTGAAACCATTCTTTCATTAAATCATCATTTACTTCTCTTAAATTATTCTCCATAAAATAAACCTCCAAATTATAAAAAATATCCAAATACTCCCAAAAATCCTTAGCAAAAAATTGGGGAGAAATTGGGGAGCAATTTCTCAAAAAAGGGTACATTTTATCCAAATTATTCATTAAATAAAAATCTTTGAAAATATTGATAACACTATCGTTAAATACAATTCAATATCAAACAATAAAAACAAATTTTTGCCCTCATAACTCGAAGGTCATAATAAAAGTTTATTACATAACCGTAAATAGCAGAAAGTATCCCTAAAAATCTAATCATGTTGCTATTTGAAAAAAATCCAATCTTATTATATAATGCTAGCAATATATGGAGGAGTCAAAAAAATGATAATAATCGTTGAAAGTATAATTCTATGTGCATTATTTACTTTAATGGTTTTTATAATGTCAAGAGAACCTATAAAAACATTATATAATTACCCACCTAAAATACAGGAGAGAGTAAAGTCTTTAGATGAATATAAAGATAAAATTCCAACACAAGAAAATAAGATAATAGCTAAAGTATTTGCTTCAATTTTGTTTCTAGTAATTATATGTTTTATATTAAGATATATAAATGGTTATACAACATTTATAGAAAGTTTTGGATATGGCTTCGTGCTATGGACAGTAGTAAATTTGTACGATGCAATAGTATTAGATATTATTTGGTTTTGTCATGATAAACACTTTGTATTTAAAGGAACTGAAGATATGGTAAAAGAATACCATAATTATTGGTTTCATATTAAAGGTTTCTTTATAGGAGAAATGCTAGCATTAGTTATTTGTGCTGCCGCTGGAGTAATAATACAATTTGTTTTATAGGAATTGGAGTTGTAGCTATGGATATTAAATTATTTATACAAGCAATAATAAAATATGTATTTGGGGTATTAATTGTAGGTGGCTTATTGATTATTCCTGCAAATTCCTTTGAATACTGGAATGGATGGCTATTTATGGGATTACTATTTATCCCTATGTTTATAGCAGGAATTGTTTTAATGATTAAGAACCCAGAATTACTAAGAAAACGATTAAATGCTAAAGAACAAGAAAATGAACAAAAATTGGTTTTATTATTTAGTGGTTTAATGTTTATAGTAGGTTTTATTGTTGCAGGATTGAATTATAAATATAAATGGATAGAAATGCCTAACATAATAGTAATCATATCTTCAATTTTATTTATAATTGCATACATATTATATGCAGAAGTATTAAGAGAAAACACTTATCTTTCTCGTACTATTGAAGTACAAGAAAATCAAAAAGTAATTGATACAGGTTTATATGGAATTGTAAGACATCCTATGTATGCAGCAACTATTCTTTTATTTTTAACCATACCATTAATACTAGGATCTATTATTTCTTTTATTATTTTTTTAATTTATCCAATTATTATTGGTAAAAGAATAAAAAACGAGGAAGAAGTATTAGAGAAAGAGTTAAATGGTTATTCAGAGTATAAGAAAAAAGTTAAATATAAAGTAATTCCATTTGTGTGGTAAAATTAATTTAGTAATACATACAAAATATTCAAATTATGTAACTTCCCAGTTGTGTCTTATTCTGAAAAATAAATGATTCGCTCTCTATGGGGTGTTAATCATAAACAAATTTTGATAGTATTAACACGAAAGGAGAAAAAAATATGGATATTGTAAAAATAGGAAAGTTTATTGCAGAAAATCGCAAAAAGAAAAATATGACACAGGCACAATTAGCTGAAAAATTAGGAGTTACAGCAAAAACAATTTCAAGATGGGAAAATGGAAATTATATGCCAGATATTTCTTTACTAAAACCGATAAGTGAGGAATTAGGAATAACTTTAAACGACTTATTAAGTGGAGAAAAAGTGGAAAAAGAGCAGTATCAAGAAAAGTTAGAAGAAAATATTTTAAACACTATAGATTATAGTCATAAAAAAGTAAATGAGAAAAA
Source organism: Clostridia bacterium (assembly GCA_017469445.1). Taxonomy (GTDB): domain Bacteria; phylum Bacillota; class Clostridia; order TANB77; family CAG-508; genus UMGS1864. Next base: position 38,358 of record JAFUGK010000011.1, on the reverse strand, counting down.
TAGTTCAATTGGATTATTATTGGTTGTGATAGGGATACTTTGCACAATTACAGCAATGTCAATATTCCCAAGTGATAGTAGCTGGGGAGGAACCTATTCAGTGTTTGGAGGGATTATATCACTTATAGGAATTAGTAAATTAACACATAAATTTAAATATTGGAAAAGACTAGTTATTTGTTTTACATACTTAATAGTATTTATGGCTGCATTAGTAGTTATAGACTATATTGGAGTAATAAATATTCATCAAGCACCTAGATTTTCTTATTTAAAAATTTATAATGGACAGATGATAGAATATAAAGCCCCATTTTATAATGTGTATAGAATAAATAACGATACCAAAAATGAATATTATATTGTTGACACAGAAAAAAAATACACACCAGACACAGTTCCTATTGTACCGTTTAATAGGAAAAAATCTGGAATTGATAATATAATAAAATACAAAAATAAATATATAGGAAATAATAGTAATGTTGGGAATTTATTAAATGCACTTCCACTTTCTGAATATGGTCTTGTATTTGAAATAGACTCTGAAAATTTAGGATTAACAGTAGATTATCATATTACAGATTGGTATATAAATGATAATATGTATGTAGAAAAAGCTTTAGTATATAATTCTGTATCAATATTTTCTTTAATAGATAATGTTCAATATATTAATTATAATTTTACAGGTAAAAGCTATAAAATTGAAAGGGAAAAAGTTGAAAAGCTATATCCTAATTATAATAAAATAAATGAAAATGGCATAATTAAAGATAATTTTAATATTTATTTAGAAAGCAGAATAAATGACAATGAATTTATAAAAGAGATATTTAATAAACTACTTGTATAAAATATAATTTAATAAAAGTAATAGATTTCAGAACAAATCTATTGCTTTTTTTATTGTATGGAAAAAATTGTTTATTTTATAAATTGAAAGTGATATAATAGTAAAAAATAAAAATCATAAGATAAAATAGGAGTATTGCTATGTTTTGTAATAATTGTGGTACTAAAATTGAAGATAAAGATAAATTTTGTTCTAATTGTGGAAAGAGAATAAAGAACGAAATAGAAAATAAAAAAGTAAAAAGAATCAAAGTTTGGCAACTTATTCTAATTGCTATTTTAATTATTTTTATAATAGTTGTAGTTTTAATCTATAAAAAAACAAATATATCTGAAAAACCAATAGGATCTAATGGTTGGGCTAATAATATGAATGATTTTGAAGAAACGATAGATAATAATAAGGAAATAAATATTAGAGAAGACTTAGGCAACAATGAAGAAAGGCTTTTAGAAGAAATATACACAAAGTATCCAGAGCTCAGAGAAGCAGAAGGTATCATATGTACGGGAACATATGATGGATACACAGAATATTGGCTATTAAATAAAAAAGGTAAGAAAGTATATTTTACTAGTTTAGAAGAATTTGAAGTTGCATATAAAATGATTATAGATGAATTAGAAGAGGAAGATAGCAATGAAGTCGCTAATATAAAAAATGCTAATTCTTATGGATTGTATGATGATTATAATTATTTAGTGAAATCATGGGATGAGTTAATTGATGAAAAAATAATTAATGTTGAAAATGGAGAGGTTTATGTTAATTATAAATATAGTAGTGCATCTAAATACATTGTAGGTAAACTTATAATTCCAGAGGGGATAACAAAAATAGGGAAGCGTGGATTTTCATCATGTAAAGAACTTACAGAAGTAGTTTTACCAGAAAGTTTGGAAGAAATTGGAGCAGAAGCTTTTGCAAGCTGTGAAAATTTGGCTAAAATTAATTTGCCAGATGGAATAAAAGAAATTGGAAGAAGTGCATTTAGCTCATGTAATAGCATTAAAAGTATAAAATTACCAAGTAAAATATCCACAATAAAAGATTATATGTTTGCCTATTCTAAAGGATTGGAAAAAGTTGAAATCCCCAATGGGGTAACTGATATTGAAGAAAGAGCATTCTACTTTTGTAAAAGTTTAAAAAGTATTATAATTCCAGATAGTGTAACATATATTCGGACAGGGGGCATTTGGAAATTGTGAAAATTTAGATGGAAAAATAGTTATACCAAATGGCATAACAAAAATTGAACCATATACATTTATAAATTGTAGTACGATAAAAGAGGTGGTATTGCCAGATAGTATAAATGAAATAGGGCAAACATCATTTGGAGGATGCAGTAATTTATTAACTATAAATATTCCAAATGGTATTACTAAAATTGAGGAAGATACATTTTCAAAATGCTTAAAATTACAAAATATTGAAATACCAAATACAGTATCTGAAATTGGGATGCATGCATTTGCTAATTGCCAAAGTTTTACTGATATTATAATTCCAAATAGTGTAACAAAAATGGAAATGGGAGCATTTGCAGCATGTGTAAATTTAAAAAATGTAGTTGTATCCGATGAATTAGAAGTATTGGAAACTGATATGTTTAGCTATTGTACTAATTTAACTACTATAACATTGCCAAAGAAACTAAATGGTATTGGAAGTTATGTTTTTTTGGATTGTAAAAATTTAAAGACAGTATATTATAAGGGGACACCTGAACAATGGGAAATATATAGACAGCGATTTGAAGCTTTAGGAGCTAAGGTTGAGTATATCAATTAAGAAAACTGAGGAGGACTGCAAATGGAAACTATTATAATTATTTTAATATCAATTATAGCGTTTGCAATAGCATTTTTTGCAACATTAAAAATTACTAAAATGAACAATGGAGAGTATGAATGTGAAATTTGTCACAATAAAATTACTCCCACTAAAAAACAACTTATATTTTCAATGCATTCGGATGATACCAGAAAAATAAGATGTCCAAATTGTAATAAAAAAACTTGGTGTAGAAAAATTTAATATAATATAGTATAATAGTAAAAAACAAGGAGGAGTTAAAATGAATTTTTCAGTAATTTTACCTTTCATAGGAGCCGTTTTAGTAGTTTTTGTAGTATTAAAATTATTATCAGCTCCATTAAAATTGATAATTAAGCTAGTACTAAATGGAGTAATTGGAGGACTAATAATATTTTTAATTAACTGGATTGGAGCAGGATTTGGCTTTACATTACCATTAGAGTGGTGGTCTGCAATTTTAGTAGGTTTATTAGGTGTTCCAGGAGTAATTATATTAGTAATATTGCATTTTTTCATTTAATCAAGAATACTAATGAAATATGATTAAAAAATAAACACTAATTTAGTGTTTATTTTTTAATCTTGACATCATTACGTAATGATGATAAAATATAGTTACTAGAGGTGATAAAATGGAATATAAAATATCAGAATTGGCAAGTAAATCAGGTGTTACAAAGCGTACAATCCATTATTATATAAGTAAAGGTTTATTACTTCCACCAGATGGAAGCGGTGTAAATAGTGTGTATAATGATGAGCATTTGGAAAGAATTTTATTAATAAAAAAATTACAAGCAGAATATATGCCTTTAAATAAAATAAGAGAATATATTTTAGAAAATCCAAATGAAAAAAATGTGAAAAGAGTAGAAAAAAATATTGAAGATAAAGAAGTATATATAAGGGAAAATATATGCAATATTTTTGAAATTCACTATACAGAAAAAAACGGGGAAAAGTACAAACATATTATTGAAAATGTGAAAGTATATGTAGAAAAAATGATGGAAGACTAGATAATTTTTAAATTTGTTTAAGGAAAGGAAGTTAATATGAAAATAGTAGATTTAAAAGAATTAGCATTAAAAAAAGTAAAAATTACAGGAGATGTTATTGGTAAATTTGGAATGTTTGAAATAGAGCAAATTTATAAAAATACTACAAAGGATATATTAGAAGTTGCATATACATTTCCAATTGTTGAAACTGCAACAGTAGTTGGATTTGAAATTAATGTTGGAGATAAAGTTTTAAAGGGAATTTGTAAAGAAGAAGGAGAGGCAAAGAAAGAATATCAAAAAAATATTGTTAAAGGAAATAGCGCATATTTAATGGAGCAAGAAACAGATAATATTTTTAGGATATCAATAGGGAAAATTGATAAAAATGAAGAAGTTAGAGTAAAAATTAAATATATAGATAAATTTGAAATTGTTGATAATACAATAAAAATATTATTGCCAACATTAGTTACTCCAAAATACAAATCTAAAATTACAAGCAATTTAAGTTATGGAAAGGTAGATTATACGGTTGATTTTAATATTAGTATTAATAAAGCTGTAAATAGAAAAAGTATTTATTGTCCTAGCCATAAAATTAATATAATAGATGAAAATAAAGAAGAGAGAATAGAAGTATTAGATTACGATTTATCAAAAGATTTTAAATTGGATATAGAATTAAAAAATGAATTATTATCAAATGCATTAATTTCTAAAACTAAAGATGGGAAAGAAATAATATATCTTTCTTTCATGCCTGAAATTTTAGATTCATATGAAGACTCAGAAAAAGAATATTTATTTATTGTAGATATATCTGGCTCTATGGAAGGAGAAAAAATTGAAGAGACTAAAAGAGCAGTAATTGAATGCTTAAAGCAATTGGATGAAGGAGATAAATTCAATATAATTCCTTTTGAATCTAGATTTGAAGCTATGAGCATAAACTCCATTGAGTATAATGAAAATAATCTAAATGAGGCAATAGAATATGTAAAAAAACTAAAAGTTAAAGGCGGAACAGAAATTTTAAATCCAATAAAATTTGCCTTGTATGAAAAAGATACAGAAAAAATCATATTATTATTTACTGATGGACAAGTTGGTAATGAAAACGAAATAATTAACTATATTGAGAATAGTATTAATAGAAGTAGAATATTTCCTTTCGGGATAGATTCAAATGTAAATTCAGCATTTATAAAGCAATTAGCAAAAGTGGGGAATGGAAAAGCAGAGCTAATTAGACCGAAAGAAAAAATAGATGATAAAATAATTAGAACATTTGCAAGAATTCAAACACCTTTATTGGAAAAAATAGAAATTGATTATGGTAAAAATAAGCTTATAGATGAAATAAGAGAAGATAAAAGTTTGTTTAATTATGAATTTTTTAATGTTTTTTCAAAAGTAGAAAAATTAGAAGATGATATTAAATTAAAAGGAAAAATATTAGACAAACAATACGAATGGGTAATTAGTAAAGAAAACATTGATAATACAAATGTAGATTTAGAATTAATTTTTGCTAAGCAAGAAATAGAGAGATTAGAAGAATATATTAGAAATACAGATGAAAGTGAAAAAATATATAATTACAAAAAAATGATAGTAGAAATATCTGAAAAGTATAATATAAATTCTAAGTATACTTCATTTATAACAATATATGAAAGAGAAAATAAAATAGTAGAAGTTCCTAAGTACCAAGAAACGACATTAAGCAGTGGATTTATAAAAGGTGGCTTAATGGATAAATTAGTGAATTTATTTGATGCAGATGAAGATATCGATTATGAAGAAGATATTGCAGATGTTCCTCCAGTTTCATATAGTAAAGCATGTATGGAACCGAGTGATGTAGAAATACCAATGTTTTTAAGAAGAAGTTCAAATAAAAAGGATGAAGAGTATGAAGAGGCTATACATAAGGAAAGTAATATAGAAAAATTAAGAAAAATGGTGGAAGAATACTATAAAACATTTATAAATAATAGTGAAAAGCCAATTATTACATATATTTTATATGCGCTATATTATTTGCAAAATGAAAATATTATTTTTAACTATAATGAATTTATAAACTATTTAAATAAGCAAAAGGAAACAATTCAAAATGATGAATTATGTATGAAGTTATTATACTTATGTTTTGAAAAATTGGATAATAATCACTTTTTTGATAAAAAGGATACAGCAGATTTGTTAAATAAAAATTATATAAAAATTGCATATACAAACTTAAGGATAAACATAAAACTAAAAAAATTAACAAAATCTGAAATTGAAGAAATAATAAAAAACGGAAATGTAGAAGAAAAAATAAATGATATTTTAATGCATTTATGTGATGAAAATTATGGATTAATTCCTACGTGGCTAAGGGGATGATTCCGGCAATACAAAAACATATAAATAATTACAAATTTCGACAAATTATGCAAAAAAGTATTGATATTATATTGAGGAATTATTTATTATGTGTTATAAATAATTTAACTAAATTAACCGGAGATGATTAAATGTTTTTTGATAAGTTTAATGAAACTATAATTGCAAAAAGCAGTAATGAACTAGAGAGAAAAGTCGAATTCTTGAAAGAGTTAAAAAATAAATATCCTGATGATGAAAGAATAAATAGAGACCTAAAAATAGCAGAGTTTGGATTAAAAGGTGAAAAAGAAATAGAGTTTGAATTAAAAAATGCTAATATTGGGATGTATGTACTTCATGATATAAATTTAAAATATGAAGACTTAACTGCTCAAATAGATTTTGTGGTTATTACTAGAGCGGCGATATATTTTATAGAATGTAAAAATCTTTTTGGAAGTATAACTGTGGATAGTTATGGGAATTTTACAAGAGAATATAAATATGAAGAAAAAAGAGTTAAAGAGGGTTTTTATTCTCCATATACTCAAGCAAAAAGACATAAAGAAATAATGCGAAAGATATGGTATGCGAGCCACAATAAAGTTTTAACAACTATTTTAAGTAAGAGTTTTGATGAATGGTATAGAGAATTAGTTGTAATATCAAATCCTAAAAGTGTATTGAATATATCAAAAGCACCTAAGGAGATAAGAAATAAAATTATAAAATCGGACTCATTGGAAAGATATTTAAAAGAAGATATAAATAAAGCAAATAAAGCATATTTGTCAAATAAAAAAGAAATGTATGATAGTGCGGTTAATATGTTAAGTATGCATAAAGAAATAAAAAGAGACTACGAAAAAGAATACCAAGAGTATTTAAAAAGAGATAAAGAACAAGTAAAACGTAATTTATTAGAATTTAGAAGAAATAGGGCAAAAGAAAAAAATATTCCAGAAAATTATGTCTTTTCAGATGCTGAATTAGAAAAAATTTTAGAACAAATGCCAAAAACAATTGAAGAATTAGAGAATAGCTTATTTAAAATAAAAGTAATCTGCCATGGAAAAGAAATAATAGATATTATTAACAATAAAGCTTTTATGGATACTAATAGATAATATGATATGTAATAAGCATGAATAACAATAAAACCAGTAATTATATAATTACTGGTTTTATTGTTTAATGTACATCTTTTATAAGTTGCTTTAAAATAATTTTTATAATACTTCCTTCTTCAATTTGTGTGTTATATGAAGGAGATTGACTAATTACTCTGCCTGATCCCTCATAACTTATATTTAATCCTACATCTCTAAGTTTTTCACTTGCATCTTCTAATGATAATCCTTTTAAATTTGGAATTGTTACAGGGGTTCTTAAATTTGTGTCGTCAGAATCATAAATACAAACAATAGCATTATTTTGAAGTGCAGCTCCAGCTTTTGGAGTTTGATCCATAACTATAGCATTTTCATCTTCGCTTGAATTATGTATTTTTACTTTAAATCCTGCATTGTCTAATATTGATTTTGCTTCAGCAAAGCTTTTACCTTTTACATCAGGAAGCCCAACAAGATTTTGAGTATTATCATTTGAAGAATGAGATGTGTTATCAGAAGGTATTCCTAAATAAGGAAGTGCTTCAGACAATATTTGAGAAACTACAGGTGCAGCAATTTGACCACCTTCGTGACTGCTTCCTTGTGGAGCATATAGTGTTACTAATAATACTACTTGGGTATTTTCAGTTGGAGCAATTGCAATATATGAGGCAACATATCCTTGCTTAGAATTTTGTTCAGTTGGTTCAGATGTTCCGGTTTTACCACCAATTGTATAGCCTTCAACTGCGGCATATTTTCCAGTACCACTTGTTACAACAGATTTCATCATACTTCTTATAGTAGCAGATGTTTCTGATGAAATTACTTGTCTAACAGTAATAGGGTCGATATTTTGTGTTACATGAGTGTCTGGGTTAGTAATTTGCTTTACTATTCTTGGTTGCATCATGGTTCCATTATTAACAATAGCTGATACAGCAGTTATTAGTTGTAAAGGTGTAATTGCAATTCTTTGACCGAATGACATAACAGCTAAATCTACAGAACTTACATCAGCTTCTTTATGAAATATTCCGCTAGATTCACCATAGAAATTTGCTCCAGATTTGTCAAATAATCCTAATGCTTTATAGTATTTATAAAGTGTTCTTGTACCAATTCTTGCACCAAGTTGCATAAATGCTGGGTTACATGAATTTTGCAAAGCTTGTCTTAATGTTTGTGAGCCATGTGGATTTGTTCTTTTCCAACATCTAATATCTCTGTCACCAACATGCATAACTCCTTCACAATAGAAATCACCTGCGATATCTGCTTCTGTTATATTCTCTTCTAAACCTATAGTTGCAGTTAGAATTTTAAATACTGAGCCAGGTTCATAACCATCAGACACAGCTCTGTTTTTGTATACTTCCATTAGCTTTGAAGACTTTTCTTCTTGGCTTAATGAATCCCAAGTATCTGCTAAACTTGAATTATATGGTTCAAAAGGGGTGTTTAAATTATAATCTGGATATGTTGCCATTGCTAAAATGCTTCCTGTTTTAGGGTCCATCATAACAACATTACCACCACGGCTACAACTATTTTCTATAACAGCCTGTTTTAAATATTTTTCTGCAATTGACTGCAAGTTATAATCTATTGTAAGAATAATGTCGCTTCCATTTTCTTCTGGAATATATGATCTATTTTCATCTGGAATTGCATTAGAATTAACATCCTTCAAAGTAGTAATTCTTCCAGATGTTCCGGTTAAGACACTATCATATGTATATTCTATTCCATATAATCCTTGATTATCTGTACCACAAAATCCTATTAAACTTGATGCCAAATTATTATACGGATAATATCTTTTAGAGTCGCTATCTATATTAATCCCTCTAGATATTTTGTTTGTTTTCATCCATTCTTGAAGCTTTGTTATCTTATCTTGTTCTACTTTTTTTATGATGTTCTTAAAACTTGCATTGCTATTTACTTTTTCTAAAACAGAATCATAATCTAATTCAAAAATTTCACTTAAAGCTTTAGCTATTTTCTCCTTATTCTTATTATCAATTAAATTTGGATTAATAGAAACAGTATCTACACTAGCACTTATTGCAAGAGGTTTCCCAGTAGAGTCGTAAATAGTTCCTCTTTTTGGGCTAATAACTCTAATTGATGTTTGTTGATTATATGCAGATTCTTTATAATCAGCACCTTTTACTAAGCTGATCCAAGCAGTTCTGAAAATTAAGATTAAAAGTAGGACAATTGCGAATATTCCAAGAGATATAATTTTCTTTGAAGCTACTTTTTTATATTGTTTTTCAAGATCTTTTATCTTTTTATTTTTTTTATTACTTTTTTTCATAAATCACCACTCAAAAGTATTGTATATTATAAAAAAATAAAAATCAATAAAAAACATATATAATTCACAAAATTTATTAATAATACAGTTGCAAAAATGTTGAAAACAATATAAAATATTATGGAAAAGTGAGGTAAAAAATGTATTTAATAGTAGGATTAGGAAACCCAGAAAATGATTATGCAAGAACAAGACATAATATGGGATTTGAAGTTATAAACAAACTAGCAGAGGAATACGAAATTGATTTAAGTAGAACTAAGTTTGATGGAATATATGGAACAGGGATAATAGAAAATGAAAAAGTTATTCTTTTAAAACCACAAACTTTTATGAATAATAGTGGAGAAAGCGTAATTCAATTTAAAAATTTTTACAAATTAGAAGAGAATGAAATTTTAGTTATATCAGATGATATAGACATAGATATTGAGAAGATTAGAGTAAAAAGAAATGGAAGCGCAGGTTCTCATAATGGATTAAAGTCTGTGGTACATTATTTGCAATCTGAAAATTTTCCAAGAGTTAGAGTAGGAGTTGGACAACCTAAAGAAGATGAAACACTAGTAGAGTATGTGATAGGATATGTTCCAAATGAAGAGTATGAAAGATTAGAAATTGGTATAGATAAAGCAAAAGAAGCAGTTAAGGTGTTTTTGAAAGATGGAATTGAAACTGCTATGAATAAATTCAATTAAGGAGAGGTTCGTAAAGAAAATATGTACGAAATAGTTATAAGCAATGAAGAAAATATAAAAAAAATAATGTTAGTTGAAAATAAAAAACTAGTAGAATATTATGAAGAAGACTCAAATAAAAAAAGGCTAGAAGGAAATATATATTTAGGGAAAATTAGAAATATAGTTCCAGGAATGCAAGCTGCTTTTGTAGATATAGGAGTAGGTAAAAATACATTTATACAAGTTAAAGATTTAATACCTAAATTGGATGAAACTAAAGGAGAGAAACAAGATATAAAAGAAATACAGGAAATAGCTAAAATTGGAATGAATGTTGTAGTTCAAATAAAAAAAGATGCAACAAGTAAAAAGGGAGCTAGAGTATCTACACATATCAATTTGCCTGGTAAATATTTAGCATATATGCCTAATGTAAATTTTATAACAGTGTCACAAAAGATAGAAAATAATGAAGAAAAAGATAAACTAAAAAAAATATTATCAAAAATAATTCCAGAGGGTTCAGGTGCAATAATTAGAACATCAGCTTTATATGCAAGTGAAGAGGAAATATCAGTTGAAGCCAAAAAACTAATAAGCGAATGGAATCAAATACATAAAAAGGCTAAAAATTCAAATGAAATACAATTATTATATAAAGCAGATAACATTATATCAAAAATCATAAAGGATACTATAAGTAATCAAATAAGTAGAATAGTAGTAGATAATGATGAAGATTATAATGAAGTAAAAGATATACTAAAGGATTTAAATATAAAAAGAAAAATAGCTATAGAGAAAAAAGAAAAATCAATTGAAGTATATGAACTTTATAAGCAGATAGATAAAAATTTTGCAAGAAAAATATGGCTAAAATGTGGTGGATTTATAACTATAGATAAAACTGAGGCACTTACAGCAATAGATGTTAATTCGGGAAAATATACAGGTGATGTAAATCAGGAACAAACCATATATACAGTTAACAAAGAAGCCACCGAAGAAATTGCTAAACAGCTTAGATTAAGAGATATAGGCGGAATAATTATAGTTGATTACATTGATATGCATAATGAAGAAAATAAACAAAGAATAATAGATTTTTTTAAAGAATGTATAAAAAAGGATAGATCAAAAACGCAAATATTAGAATTTACTAGATTAAATTTGTTAGAATTAACCAGAAAGCATATGTTTAGTAACTAAATTCTTTTGTGATTTTAGGAGGAAAAGAAAAATGCCAGGTTTTAGAAGAAATTCAAGAGCAAGAAAGAGATTTAATGTAGAAATACCAAGTAAGATGCAACCTATAATAATTATAGCTTCTATATCTATAATAATTATAGCAGGAATTATATTAACAGGGAAAAGCATTATAAATAGGCAGGAAGTAGCAAAAAAGCAGGAAGAAATAAATAATATTATATATAACTTATTTGAAGAAGAAAAATATGAAGATGTAAAACCATTAGATATAGAAATGCCAGATAAAGTTATAAATATAGTTTCTATAGGTGATGTACTTTGTGAAACTGGGATATTAGAAGATGCATATGATAAAAATGCAGATATTTATGATTTTGAAGAAATGTTTAAAGGAGTAAAAAAATATATCAGTAATGCAGATTTAACAATAGCAAGTGTAGAAACAAATTTTGTTGATGGCGAAAAATATAGTGGAAGGCTTAAATATAATGCACCACTTACACTGTTAAATGAGTTAAAAGAGATGGGTGTAGATATAATTTCAACTGCAACTAATCATAGCTTAGACTATGGATTTAATGGAATTGTATCAACAATTAATAATATACAAAAAGCTGGAATAGATAATATTGGTACTAGTAAAAGTGAGGAAGAAGCAAATAAGATATTAGTTAAAGATATTAAAGGAATAAAAATAGCATTTTTATCTTATACATATGGAATTACAAGCGATAAAAAGAATTTAGAAGAGTCACCATCTTATGCACTTAATTTAATAGAAAAAGATAAAATTGCAGCTGATATTAAGAGATCAAAAGAAGAAGGTGCGGATTTTACATTTTTATTAATGCATTGGGGTGATGTAGAATCATCTGTACAAAATGAAGAACAAAAGGAGCTAGCCAATTTTTTGTTTGAGAATGGAGCAGATTTTATTTTTGGTACACATCCAGCTTCTATTCAACCAATGGAAGTAAGAAAAAATGATAAGGGAAACAGCATATTTATAGCATATTCAGTTGGTAATTTTATATCTTCAAGGGAGTATAAAAATTCTAATATAGAGATGATATTAAATATTGAAATTACAAAAAATGCAGAAACGAAAGAAACAAAATTAACAAAAGTAACATATACACCAGTATATTTATTAGATAGGGGAACAAAATCAGAAAATAGATTTAAACTTTTAGATATTAAAAAAGAAATTGCAGATTATGAAGCTGGTGCGGATACAATAACAGAGAAAGAATATAAAAGATTATTACAAGCTCTTATTGATATTGATAAATTAATATATAATAAATGATGAGCTATTTTTGAAATATGACATCATTAGTTCATAAGTATGGGGATGTACATTGACCGTGGGACATTTCTTAACATTATAGAAGTGACCATAGGTAAAGAAGTGTCCCAGGCTAATGACCATAGGCAAAGATGCGTCCCCTTACCGATAAAAAGGAGGAATAAATGAAGATAGGATTTGTATCACTAGGCTGTTCTAAGAACTTAGTCGATACTGAGATGATGATAGGACTGGCCCAAAAGAATAATTTAGAAATAGTAAATAATGAAAAAGAAGCGGAAATAATAGTTGTAAATACATGTGGTTTTATAGAAAGCGCAAAACAAGAAGCAATAAATACAATATTAGAGATGGCTGAATATAAGGTGACAGGGAATTGTAAATACTTAATTGCAACAGGATGCTTAGTTCAAAGATATAAAGAAGAATTAATTAAAAGTATTCCAGAAGTAGATTTATTTATATCAGTAGATGAATATAATAATTTTGGAGATATACTTGGAAAACTAATTAATAGTAAAATACAAAGATGTTCATTAGAGTATGAAGATAGATATATAACTACAGGAAATGCTACAGCATATTTAAAAATAGCAGAGGGATGTAGTAACAGATGTACATATTGTGCAATTCCATATATAAGAGGGCCATATGTAAGCAGAAAAATGGAAGATATTTTGGAAGAAGCCAAAAGATTAAATGATATGGGAATAAAAGAAGTAATAGTAATAGCTCAAGACACCACTAAATATGGTGAAGACATATATGGAAAGAAAATGCTGCCAGAATTATTAGAAAAATTAAGTGAATTTCCAAATTTTAAATGGATACGTTTTTTATATGCATATCCAGAAAGTATGACAGATGAATTAATACAAGTTGTAAAAAATAATCCTAAAATTTGTAAATATTTTGATTTACCAATTCAACATGCATCAAATTCAATATTAAAATTAATGAATAGAAGAACAACCATTGAAAGAATAGATGAATTGTTAGGAAAAATAAGAAAAGAAATACCGGATGCTATTTTAAGAACATCTTTAATAGTTGGCTTCCCAGGCGAAACAGAAGAAGATTTTGAAAGTTTATATAAATTTGTGGAGAAAACAAAATTTGATAAGTTAGGAGTTTTTGAATATTCAAAAGAAGATGGAACTCCAGCGGCCAAATTGAAAGGACAAGTATCTGCTAAAATTAAAAATTTAAGATGGAATAAAATAATGGAGCTTCAGCAGAAAATATCTGAAGAAAAGTTAAAAGAAAATATTGGAAAAGAATATGAAGTTTTAGTAGAAAAAGTAACAAACAAATACATAATAGGAAGGACCAAAAAGGATGTCCCAGATATGGATGGGCTAATTTATATAAAAAATACTGAACAAGTAAATATAGGTGAATTTATAACTTGTACCGTTACAAGTGTAAAAGAATATGATTTAATAGGAATGATAAAAAATAAAGCATTAGTTTAAAACTAATGCTTTTTATGTAAATTTTACTATTAATCAAATGGTATAAATTTTTTAACAACATTATGATCTGCTTTATCACTGTGTTGGAATTCTGTGAAAGATGTAGATAATTTTGTATCTACTAAATTTTCAACTTCATCTTGTGAAGATTGATCTGCTAAAACAAGTTCACTAACTAGAATTTGTCTAGCGTTTAATAGCATTTTCTTTTCTCCTGTAGATAATCCTTTTTCTTTTTGTTTAAAACTTAAGTTTCTAACTACATCTGCAACCTCATAAATGTCTCCACTCTTAATTTTTTCCATATTGTCTCTATATCTTTTATTCCAATTCATAGACATTTCTGTGCTATCATTTTCAAGCACCTTAAACACTTTACTAGCAGATTCTTTATCTATAACACTTCTTACACCTATATCTTCTGCTTTAGCAGTTGGAACCATAACTTTAACTTCACCAGGCATTTTTAAGATGTAATAAGATTGTTTCTCTCCTAAAATATCCTTTTCTTCAATTGACTCAATAGTACCTGCACCATGCATTGGGTAAACTATTTTATCACCTACATTGAACATAATACCGTCTCCTTTCATAGTATATATATTTATCAATCACACTAGTTATATTATACTACAAAATTTGGTAAAAGTCAAAGGAAATTTAATATAATTTACATAAGAATATTACCTGCTAGTTGAACCAAAACCACCTACGCGTGTACCATTTGCAACGTCTTCGTCTGATGTTAAAAATTTATAAAAAATTCCTTGTCCAATTGCAGTACCCTTTGTTATAGTTATGTCTGACTCACCAAAGTTATAAAAAGCAAACATAATATGGCCATCATTATCTGGGTTAGAATAATAGTCTGAATCTATTACACCAATACTATTTGCTAATACTAATCCTTTTTTCATTGGGTTTGAACTCCTATTTGCAAGTATTAAAACTTCATCTTCTCCAAAATAAGATTTAACACCTGTTTTTACTAAAACTGGCTTAATACCTGGTTTGAATACAGGTATTACAGTATCTTCTGCTGCTTCAAAATCATATCCTGCTGAAGCCTTAGTTTTTCTAACAGGTAAATTAATATTTTTATCTTCAAAACCTTTTGCTATTTCAAAACCTCTTTTTCTTTCCATAATAAAACCTCCATTATTTTTCTATATGAACATTTTATATTAACTGATTAAAAATAGCAAGATAGATTTTTAATAATATTATAATATAGGGGGAAAACAAAATGAAAAGCTTATATGATGTAAAAATTGGACTCACAGCTATAATAAAAGAAATAGCTTGTGATAATAACATAAAACAGAGAATATTAGATTTAGGAATAGTAAAAGGAACAAAAATAAAACCAAAATTTAAAAGTCCATCAGGAAACCCTATTGCATATGAAGTAAGAGGGGCAATTATTGCAATAAGAAATGACGACGCAAAGAAGATTGTGATTGAATGATAAATGTATAACAAAAAATATATTAAAAATCTCAAAAATGCTCGTTCAAGCTAATTTTCGCAGACCTTCTAAAAGAATTTGATGGAACCCTTCCATTAGCAAATGAACGCTTTCCATAAAATTATTAAGAAGGTCTAGCTCAATTACTTTCAATCCGCTTTTTTCAATTTTTAATATATTTTTGTTTTATATATTATATAACTTTTTTAACACAATTCTGGTGCATCATTATCATCTGCTTGTGTTGATGCGTTTTTATTTTTTTTGTATTTATCACAAGCTGTTTTAACTTTTTTTATTTTTTTATCTAAATTATCATAATAATTTTTGTTATGATATACTCTTTCAATTTGTGGCATTGTTTTCATCATAGAGATAATTTCTGTTTTAGAATATGTAGATAAAACATCATCCATATTTATAGGAAAAATATATGTGGCATTATCATATGATGGTACAAATTCTTTAAAGCGATTTATTTTGTAAAATTTTTCTAGTATAGATATTCCCAAGTGTTTATATTCAAATATGCAATAACCAGCGAATTTTTTTTCACCAATGTATCCATTAGAAATACCTAGCTTACGAAAATAATTAAAACGATTATCTATACTAAGTTCTGGTAAATACTGTTTGCTGTCTGAAGAGCCAGATTTTGTTTGAACAGGCTTTGGTAATATATGTTTTTTCAAACTAGATGAGGTAGGATTTTCTAATATCTTTATATCAATTGGGACAAAGTTTTTTAGCATATTATGTAAGTTAGACATACTAGTTATATGAGGATAGTGTGGTGCAATAAAATCATACAATATATCATGTGCTTCCTCTTTGCTAATCAAACCAGATCTTATATTCCCTAATTGAAAATTATACATAAATCTTGTATTTTCTATATCATTTAATTCGGCATTTGCATTTTTTAGTTGCTCTTTTGATTTTGTGGCAATATATAAAGATTTTAATACATTTCTAGCTTTTATATTTTGATCTATAAAACTTAAAGCTTTTTCATAATATTCTGCTGCACGATCAAAATTATTTTCATCTATGCTATTATGAGCAAAAAGAATATTCTCAAACATTTTATTAGATAATTTTTCTAAAACATTATTAATTGTTGCAGAAGCACTAAAATATTCTCCTGATTCTGTATAGAAATTTCCTAGCGCGATTTGAGTTTTTAAATCATCTGGATTTTTAGCTAAATAAGTTTTAAATTTTCTTTCAGCTATTTCAAAGTCATCATCTTTTAAAATTTTTACTGCACTTTCGTATTTAGTTTTTTTCTTCATATAATATCACCTAAACTGTATTATATCACAAAAGGCAATATTTGTCATATATTATTACGAGGTGGGAATAGTGGCAAATACAAAAAAATATAAAATTGCACTTTCAGGAAACCCTAATGTGGGTAAAAGTACTATATTTAATGCACTTACAGGAATGCATCAACATACTGGAAATTGGGCAGGCAAAACAGTAGCAAATGCAAGAGGCGAGTATAAGTATAATAATAATATATATGAAGTAGTAGATTTACCAGGTACATATTCTTTAATGTCGAATTCAGAAGAAGAAGAAATTGCAAGAGATTACATATGTTTTGAAAACGCAGATTGCATAGTAATTGTAGCAGATGCAAGTAATTTGGAAAGAAATTTAAACTTAGTAAAACAAATTCTGGAAATGCAAGAAAATATAATAATATGTGTAAATTTATTAGATGAAGCAAAGAAAAAAGGTATGAAAATAGACTTAAACATGTTAGAACAAGAATTAGGAGTACCAGTTGTTGGAGTTATAGCAAAAAAGAGGAAAACATTAAAAAAATTAATAGATACAATAGAAAAGGTATGCAATTTTGAACTGAAAACAAGCATAGAATCCACAAAATATGATAAAAATGTGGAAAACTACATCATAAAAGTTCAACGAGAAGTGGAAAGAAATGTGAAAAATTCAAAATTAGCAAGGTGGATTGCTATTAAACTATTAGAAGGAAATGAAAAAATAGTAGGTAAAATAAAAAACGAATTTAATATAGATATAAAAATAGAACCAATAGAAAATTTAGCAGAAACAACAATAGAAAAAATAATGGAAGAATCAGAAAAAATATGTAAAAAGGTAGTTAAACTAGAGAAACAAAATTATAATAAAAGGGATGAAAAAATAGACAAAATATTAACATCAAAAATGACAGGAATTCCAATAATGATATTGTTTTTAACATTAGTATTTTGGATAACAATTGTTGGAGCAAATTATCCATCTGAATTATTATCTAAATTTTTTAGTCGGTATAGAAGAAAAGTTAATGGAATTTTGTGTAGGCATTAATGTACCTGTTTATTTAAGAGAAATGTTAATTACAGGAATGTTTAGAACTGCATCATGGGTAGTTTCTGTAATGTTACCTCCAATGGCAATTTTTTTCCCCTTGTTTGTGTTACTAGAAGATTTAGGGTACTTACCAAGAATAGCATTTAATTTAGATAATGTGTTTAGAAAAGCAAAAACAACAGGGAAACAAGCATTAACAATGTGCATGGGGTTTGGTTGTAATGCGGCAGGAATAATAGGGTGTAGAATTATAGGAAGTACAAGAGAAAAAATAATAGCAATGCTTACAAATAGTTTTGTCCCATGTAATGGTAGATTTCCAATATTAATTACAATATCTTCAATATTTATAGGTAGTTTGGTTGCAAATAAATATGCATCTATTGTATCAACTTTTGCAGTAATTACAATAATTATTTTTGGAATTATAATGACTTTAGTAATTTCAAATATTTTGTCTAGGACTATTTTAAAAGGAGAAGGTACATCATTTATATTAGAACTTCCACCATATAGAAAGCCTCAAATAATAAAAGTAATAACAAGGTCTATACTTGATAAAACAATATATGTACTTTGGAGAGCTGTAAAGGTAGCAGCACCAGCAGGAATAGTAATATGGTTAATGGCAAATATAAATATAGGTGGTTATAATTTACTGTCATATACTGCAAATTTTTTAGATCCACTTGGCAGATTAATGGGATTAGATGGATATATTTTAACAGCATTTATTTTAGGTTTACCCGCAAATGAAATAGTTTTACCACTAATACTTATGTGTTACTTATCAAATTCAGAAATAATAAGAATAGAAGATATAACTCAAATAGGAGAAATACTAAAAGCAAATGGTTGGAATGTATTAACAGCAATAAATGTAATGATATTTACATTATTGCATTTCCCTTGTAGTACAACTTTGATTACTATAAAAAAAGAAACTGGAAGTATAAAATGGATGTTACTTGCCTTTGCAATACCAACAATTTGTGGAATTGTAGTGTGCATAATAACTAATGGAATATACAATTTATTAGTATAAAATAATAAAAACTCATGAAACATAATTTTCATGAGTTTAAATTATTATTAATCAATTTGTTTTTCTTCTTGTTCTTGTATTTCAACTTTTGATTCCTCTGGTTCATGCATCTTGTTTATTGCATCATTTATTATTGCATTAGCTTTTTTCTTAGCTGTTTCTTCTAATTGTGTTTTATCTTCTTCAGAAAGAATACCAGTTCCTTCTTTTAGTTTATTTTCAATAGCTATTTTATATTCTAAACTGTCAGGATTTTCGCCTTTATATTCAGACAACTTTTGTAATTGAATAGTATATTCATCATTTATTTTGTTTAAATAATCAACTGATGAATCAGGCAAAATAGACCTTTGTGCATTTTTGTTATATTCATCGCAAACAGTTCTTTTTCTATTTACAGCTATGTTATTATTAGAATTTTCTATCTCTAAATTTCTTTGAAGATTAGAAACTGAAGTAGAAACTTTTTTGAAAATTTCTTCACAAGAAGAGCAATTTTCTATTCCATCAATGTAAGAAGAGTATTTTTCTTTAAACTTATTAGTTTCTTCGTTTATATATGCTTTATATTTTTCTAGAACTTTGTTGCAAGCCTCAATTTCGATACCTTCATATGTGTGGTCAAGCTTAGATAAATAATCTTGTATTTCTGAACCAAAAAGTACAAATTTACCATTAATTTTTACTCCATCAACATTATCTAAATTAGCATAAACAGGTTTTTCACTAGTTAATTTATAATTTAAAACTTTAATTTTAGCTTCATATTCTTGGCATTTAGCATTAAATTCATTTTGAAGTTTATTTTGACCATTAAACATGCCAATAAATCTTTGAAATAAACTACGTTTTTGATAAGGTACTAAGCTTAATTCTTGTTTGTTTTTTTCTTTATATTCTTCGTATTCTTTTTTTGTTTCTTTTAGTGGAATTACACAATTAACATTATAATCATTATATACTTTTTCAACATCTGCAATACTGTTTTCACAGTTGCAAAGTTCCATAATGTTAGTATGATTTAATGTATTTATCCTTTCTTTAATGTCTTTTATTTTAGCGCTATATTCATTAGAATTATTTTCAGCTTTTATTATTTCTTGTAATAAAGCATTTTGTATGGATAATTTTTCTGCATAATCAGCTTTTGTTTCGGTTGACAATTCAATATTTTTTAAAAGATTATTATCGCTAAAATATTTTACTATTTCAGCATCATTCTTCTTTATTTGAGAAGCAGATTTAATAAAAGCTATTTGACTTTTTGCAGATTCAAACTTACTTATTAAATAATCTTTTAAATTTTTACCATCTGGTATTTCTGCAAGTGAACTAAATTTTTGCTTTAACTCAGAAAGAATTGAACGTTTTTGAGTAATATCCTCTTTATTTAAGTAGGCATAGTCCTCGCAAAATGCTTTATAAGCATTAGCTAAGGCATCATAATCTTCATTAGTAAAAGGATATTTTTCATCTAATTTTTTTACTAAATCTGGACTATGTGAAATCAAGTTATCATTTGCTAATTTTCTAATTTCTTCATCACTATAACTTGGATGACTTATTTTTAAATATTTAACATAATCTTCTAAAAAATCTTCTTTAAGACTTTGCCTATCACTTATTTTTTGAGCAAGTTCTTGGTTGTGCCCCAAATATCTAAAAAGAATAAAAGTCGCAGGATATTCAGCAAGTTCACCATTTTCGTCTTTAACTAGATAAGATTTTTCAAAGTTTTCGCGTGTAATAAAAAAGTCTGAAGAATCATATTCTTTGGCATATTTCGCAAGAGGTGCAAAAAAATTATTATCTAATTCTGAGATTGAGTTGTAAAGTGCAACATCTAATTCAGCATTAAGTTTTTTGCCAGATACAAATTCTTTTTCTTTCTTTTTAGAATTAATGAAATTCTCAATTTCATCATCTTGTATTTGATTTAATTTATCATATATAAGTTGTTCTCTGTGCACTAATACAACGTCACGGATTGCAGTACGTTTTTTTATAACATCATCTATTAATGATTGATAATAGTTTTTCATTTCACTTGGAAGTGCACGATTTTTCTTGGCTTCTAAGTCAATCATAATATCTCTCAAATAATTAAAGTATTCTGTTATATTATTAAATTCGTTAATATTTTTTAGTTGATTCATAGCAAATCTCTCTTTTCTAATAAATTATTAATTTCTTCGTTTGTAATAGTATCAATTAGTTCATCAAATTCTTGAAGAGATAGACCTTCAAGCTCATTTAATATTAGGTTCTCATCATTAATATTATCCATATTAATCACCTCTATATAATTATATGATATTGTATAATAAAAATGGAATTTTGGCAATACAATTAAGCAATTTTATTACTATATATAAGTAGAAATAAAAAATTAAGACTTAACATAAAGAAGGATTTTGACACTATCTGTCGAATAGTATACCTAAGAAAGGTGAAAAAATGGCGCGATATAGTGATGAAGTAATAGATGAAATTAAAAGTGCTAATGATATAGTAGATGTAATATCACAATATGTAGTATTAAAAAGAAGTGGCAGAAACTTTTTTGGATTGTGTCCATTCCATAAAGAAAAATCTCCTTCTTTTTCTGTTTCCCCAGATAAGCAAATATTTCATTGCTTTGGATGTGGAGTAGGAGGAAATGTTATACACTTTGTTAGTAAAATAGAAAACATGAATTTTATTGAAACACTTCAAATGTTAGCAGAAAGATCAAATATTACACTTCCAAATTTAGACGGGAATTTAGAAGATACTAAAACATTAGAACTAAAATCTAAAATTTACAAAATAAACGAGCTTACGGCAGAGTTTTATCACCAAAATCTATATAATTCAAATTCTAAACCAGCACAAGAATATGTAAAAAAAAGAAAATTAGATAATAAAACATTAAAAAAATTCTTGATTGGATATTCAATGCAACATGATGAACTATATAAATATCTATTATCACAAGGATTTACAGAGGATGAAATATTAAAATCTAATTTGGTATATAAAAATCCAAATGGGCAAATTATAGATAGGTTTAGAAGAAGATTAATGTTTCCCATATTTGACATAAAAAACAGGGTAATTGCTTTTGGGGGTAGAGTTTTGGATGACTCTAAACCAAAGTATATTAATTCATCTGAAGGAATTGTATATAGCAAAGGCAGAAATTTATATGGATTAAATCTTGCTAAAAATAGTGGAAAAAAGGAAATAATAATCGTAGAAGGTTATATGGATGCAGTATCACTTCATCAAAGAGGGATAGATAATGTGGTGGCTTCATTAGGAACAGCCTTAACTGAGGCACAAGGGAGATTACTTACAAGATATAGCGAAAAAGTAATAATCGGATATGATTCTGATGGTGCAGGGCAAGCTGCAACACTTAGAGGATTGGAAATACTAAATAACATGGGATGCGATTTGAGAATATTGCAAATGGAAGGTGCAAAAGATCCAGACGAATATGTTATAAAGTATGGAACTGGAAAATTTAATTTACTAGTGGAACAAGCAATATCTCTTGTTGAGTTTAAAATTAAAATCCTAAAAAATGATTTGAATTTAGATAATACAAATGATAAAATAAAATTTTTAAATGAAATTGCGAAAATCCTTTCAAAAGTTAGTAGTAAATTAGAACAAGAAGTTTATATTGAAAAAATATCAAAGGAATATGATATATCAAAAGAAGCAATATATGCGCAAATAAATAAAATGCTAAATTCAAATAATAAAGGGATAAAAACATTAGAAAAAAGGCAAATTACAAAAATTAATACAGAAAACCAAAGGCTAGATGAAAAAACAATTAAAAGGGAAAAAACACTAATTTGGTTACTTATAAACAATCCAGAGGAAACGTATAGTGCAGTTCATAATTTAATTTTAGAAAAAGATATAAAAGATGAGCAGAACAGAAAAATAGTGACAAAATTGTATGAACAATATGAAAATGGAAATAGTAATATTAACAGTTTACTAGATATTTTAGAAGAGCAAGACGTAAGTTATATCACAGGAATAATGGCAGAAAATTTAGAAATATCAGATATAAATAAAGGTATATATGATATATTATTAGCTTATGAAAGGGAAAAACTTATTATAGAGAAGGAAAATATAATAAAACAGTTGGAAAACCCAGAAATAGATGTAGAAGAAAGCAAAAAATTAGGTGAAAAATTAAGAAAAATAATGGCTAAACTTGCGAAGTAATTTGTAAGCCATTTGAAAATAAAACTCAAAATAGGAGGAAATAATGGAAAAGAAAGAACCAAAAAAAGAGACCAAAAAAACAACAAAAAAGACTGATATAAAAGAAGAAAAAAAGAAAGAAACTAAAGCAGCAGAAATAGTAGAAGAAAAGAAAAAAACAGTAAAAACTAAAAAAACTAAAGATTTAGAAGAAACTAAAAAAACATCTAAAAAGAAAGAAGATTCTCCAAAGGTAGAAGAAATTAAAGAAGAGACTAAAAAAGTAAAGGGAAAAAAGGCTACAGAACCAAAAAAAGATTTAGAAGAATCTCCTAAAAAAGGAAAAAAATCTACTAGTAGGGCAGAAAAAATTAAGGAAATAGAAAATGAAATTAAAGAAGACATTAAGGAAGAAAAAGAAATAAAAAAAGAATTACACGAAGAAACAGAAAAAAGAGATGGGATTGAAGAAATAGTAAAAAAGGCTAAAGAAAAGGGACAAATAACATATGGGGAGTTAGCTAATGAATTAGTAGATGCCAATCCGGAACAGATAGACCAGGTTTTTGATGCATTTGAAGAATTAGGTGTAGATGTACTAAAAGACGATGTGGAAGAACCTGAATTAGAAGATTTAGAAGAAGTAGAAGACATAAAATTAGATGATCCAAGTATTTTAGTTTATGATGGGCCAAATGCAGATGACCCTGTAAGAGTATATTTAAGGGAAATTGGAAAAATTCCATTATTAACATATGAAGAAGAATTAGAATTATCAAAAAGAATATTAGATAATGATGAAGAAGCAAAACAAAAATTAGCAGAGTCTAACTTGAGATTGGTTGTAAGTATTGCCAAAAAATATGTTGGAAGAGGAATGCTATTTTTAGATTTAATCCAAGAAGGAAACATGGGATTGATAAAGGCAGTAGAAAAATTCGACTATAAAAAAGGATTTAAATTTAGTACTTATGCAACATGGTGGATTAGACAAGCAATTACTAGAGCAATCGCAGACCAGGCAAGAACAATAAGAATACCAGTTCATATGGTAGAAACAATTAATAAATTAATAAGAACATCAAGACACTTATTGCAACAATTAGGAAGAGAGCCAACCCCAGAAGAAATTGCCAAAGAATTAGAAATGCCACTTGAGAAAGTAATGGAAATTCAAAAAATTGCTCAAGATCCAGTGTCATTAGAAACACCAATAGGGGAAGAAGATGATAGCCATTTAGGTGATTTTATACCAGATGATGATTCTCCAGCTCCACATGATTCTGCGGCATATACATTATTAAAAGAACAATTAGAAGAAGTAATGAATACTTTAACACCAAGAGAAGCAAAGGTGCTAAAATTAAGATTTGGACTTGAAGATGGAAAAGCTAGAACACTTGAAGAAGTAGGAAAAGAGTTTATGGTAACAAGAGAAAGAATAAGACAAATCGAAGCAAAAGCATTAAGAAAATTAAGACATCCAAGCAGAAGTAAAAGGTTAAGAGATTATATGAATTAAATAAAACTTGCAATTTTCATTAAATTGTGCTAAAATATATAATAGATTTGTATAATTTAATGAAAAGAGAGGTGAGAACTACTTAAAAACTTAGGTAGATGCATATGGAAAAAAGAGAAGGTTTATTTAGAAATGTTTTACTTGCAGTAAAGACTTTAGGTAAAGATTATAGCTCTGAAGACAAAGAATTGGAAAAGCAAGTAAAAGAAATTGAAAAAGTTGAAGAAGAAATACGTAGAGAACAAGAAGAATTTGGAGCATCTTTAAGAGTTAAGAAAGTAAAAACAAGTAGTTCTTCAACAAAAACAAAGAAAATAGAAAAAGAATCAAAAGATAGAGAAGAAGAAATAAAATGAAATACAAAACATCAGATATTATTTAGTTAATATCTGATTTTTAAATTTAAAGGCGTACTTTTTGTAAGTACGTTTTTTTAGTTGTGAGAAATTTTTTAAATTGTATTGACTTTATAGATGGTGTTGTATAAAATTTAGTTATCTAGAAAGGGAAAATAGTATATGAATATTTACAAATTTACTGCAAAAAATAGAAAGGAAGATGAAATATGTATGATATCATAATAGTTGGTGCAGGCCCAGCAGGATTAACAGCAGCATTGTATGCTCTAAGAGCAAATAAAAAAGTATTAGTATTAGAAGCAAAAACATATGGAGGACAAATAATAAATGCGCATAAAATAGACAATTATCCTGGCATGAAAGGCGTTTCAGGATTCGAACTTGCAACTAACTTGTACAATCAAGTTAAAGAATTAGGGGTAGAATATAGAACGGAAGAGGTTATTGGAATAGAAGAAGATAAAACTGTTGTTACGCAAAAGAATAAATATAATGCAAAAGCAATTATTCTTGCAACAGGTGCGGAAAATAGAAAATTAGGATTAGAAAATGAGCATAAATATATTGGCAGAGGAGTATCATATTGTGCTACTTGTGATGGAAATTTTTATAAAGGGAAAACCGTTGCAGTAGCTGGGGGTGGAAACACAGCACTAGAGGATGCAATATATTTAGCTAATATTGCGGAAAAAGTGTATTTAATTCATCGAAGAGACGAATTTAGAGGAGAAGCAAAATATGTAGATGAATTAAAAACTAAAGAAAACGTAGAATTTGTTTTGAATTCAAATGTAATAAAAATAAATGGAGATAGCAAGATTGAAAGTCTAGAAGTTCAGGATAAAGAAGGAAAAATAAGAACTATAGAAACAAATGCGCTATTTATAGCAATAGGTCAAGAACCAAGGAATGAAATATTTAAGAATTTAATTAATATAGATAGATATGGTTATATTGAATCAGAAGATGGAGTTCATACAAATCAACAAGGAATATATGTTGCAGGTGATGCAAGGGTAAAAACATTAAGGCAATTAGTTACAGCGATGAGTGATGGAGCTATTGCAGCCGACACGGCAATAAAAGAGGAGGAATAAAAATGAGTGTTATAAAAATTAGTGAAAATGAATTTGAAGAAAAAATTAAGAATTCAGAGAAAAAGGTATTAGTAGATTGCTATGCAGACTGGTGTGGCCCATGCAAAATGTTAGCACCAGTTATAGAAGAATTATCTGAAGAAGTGCCAGATTGCGAATTCTATAAATTAAATGTAGACGAATCAGGTGAAATAGCAGAAAAATATGGTATAATGTCTATACCAACAGTATTAATATTTAAAAACAACGAATTAATAGATACATTAGTAGGATTTAGAACAAAGGAAGAACTAAAGAAAATACTAACAGGGGAGTAAATTCGAATAATGACATTATTAGTTAATAAGTAGGAGGAGTAAAATGTTTAATTTAAATGGAAGAGTAGCAGTAGTAACAGGTGCATCAAGTGGGCTTGGAAAACAAATGGCAAGAGCATTTGCAGAGCAAGGAGCAAATTTAGTGATTCTTGCAAGGAGAATAGAAAGATTAGAAGAACTAAAAATAGAATTAGAACAAAAAGGAATAGAAGTATTAGCAGTAAAATGCGATGTTACAAGCACAGAAGATATTGAGAATGCTGCAAAATTAGCAGAAGAAAAATTTGGGAAAGTAGATATTTTAGTTAATTGTGCTGGTTCAAGTAAAGATGCAGGTGTATTAGAAATGACAGATGAGGAATGGGATTTTACCATTGCAACAGATCAAACCAGTGTATTTAAAATGACTAGAGCTTTTGCAAATATTATGAAGAAAAATAATTATGGAAGAATAATAAATATTGCATCAATGTATGGATTAGTTGGAAATACTGCAATGGGAACAATTGCTTACCATTCATCAAAAGGTGGAGTAGTTAATTTTACAAGAGCAGTTGCAGCAGAACTTGCAAAATACAACATTACATGTAATGCAATATGTCCAGGATATTTTGAAACAGAGCTTACAACAGCAGTATTAAATACAGATGATTTTAAAGCATATATGAAACAAACAGTACCAATGGGTAGATATGGAAAAGAAGGAGAATTAAATGCAGGAGCAATATTCTTAGCATCAGATGAGGCAAGCTATGTAACAGGAGTAATATTACCAATAGATGGTGGATATACTTGTGTTTAGTTAGAGAATAAAATGGAAAAAGACAGATGGTTATACTAAATTAGTAAACCATCTGCTTTTTGTTTAATCTTTTTCATGCACCAACTTAATCACAGGGACAGTCCCCATTTCGGTGCATAAGAGCCTAATCTCAGGCTTAACTTCTCTGCCTAAAGGATCTTTCACAAAATCCTCGAAGAAATAAACCTTCTTGGACTTGGCCAGCTCGCGCCATTCAGAATCTTTTGCTACTAAGTCGGGAAAGCTTTTTTCAACTCCAAGCCTTTGGCATTTGTCTAAGAAATCTTTCCGTTGACGCTCAGCACCACCAATAGAGCTGTCCGGGGTTAAATAGTGCGATGCACCTGTGAGATAATTCTTTAAAGTTTCCATTATAATGCTCCTTTCTCTCAACAGATTAAAAAAGATTTATAAAATTGATATAAAATTGATATATATATATATTATAGCATATACTAAGATAAAACGCAAAAACTCGCATAAATACTTTCTGCGAGTTTTGTTATTTTTGGTAGCGAGAAGTGGATTCGAACCACCGACCTGTCGGGTATGAACCGAATGCTCTAGCCAACTGAGCTATCTCGCCATTTCTAAATACTTTTTAATTATAACTATTTTTTACGCATTTGTCAATATTTATACTAAATATTTTTGCTAAACCCAATATATTTGACTTTTGCATTTTGTAATTATATAATCAATATAATTTAATAGCATAGTTTTAACTGTGCAAAGGGAGGTTTTTATGAAGAAGTATGTTTGCGAATTTATTGGTACATTCGTACTAGTACTTTTAGGCTGTGGAAGTGCTGCAATAGCAGGTGGAACACTTGGGACATTAGGAATAGCATTTGCATTTGGATTAGCAATTGTGGCTATGGCATATTCTATAGGAAGAATTTCTGGATGCCATGTAAACCCAGCTGTTTCACTAGCAATGTTGATTAGCAAAAAAATGACAGTTAAAGATTTTTGCTGGTATGTAGTAGCACAAGTTTTAGGAGCATTTGCAGGAGCAGGAGTTTTACAATTAATAATAAACTCAACAGATTTAGTAGGAACAGGCCTTGGAGCAAATGGATTTGGAGAATTATCTGCAGTGGGATTAGGACTTGGAGGAGCATTATTAGTAGAAATAATAGCAACATGCATTTTTGTACTAGCTATTCTTGGAGTTACACATGATGAAAAATATGAAGGAGTTGCAGGTCTTGTTATAGGTTTAGTACTAACATTAATTCATATTGTTGTAATACCATTAACAGGAACATCAGTGAACCCGGCTAGAAGTTTAGCACCAGCAGTATTTGTTGGAGGAGAAGCACTATCACAAGTATGGCTATTTATAGTAGCACCATTAATAGGAGCAGCAATAGCAGCATATTTATGGAAATTCCTTGCAAAAGAAGATTAATGAAAATTATAAAAAAGATTAAAAAACAATTTATTGTTTTTTAATCTTTTTTTCTTTTTTTTCTTTTTCAAGTTCTTCATCAATTTGCTTCATAAGTTCCTCAAGTTCAGGAGGATACTTATGCTCTAAATTATTCAACAACATTATAAAACATCTCCTATTTATTCTTTTTTTCCTTAGGAATAATAACCTTTTTCTTTTTCTCGTTAGATTTTGGCTTGATGGAATTTATATGAACATGAACAGGAGACATATCAATATTAGAGCCATCGCCATCTATAATTTCAAGTCTTTTCCCTTTCATATTAAGACTTCCTTTCGAATAATATTAAAATTTAAATATAGTATAGCATAAAAAAATATGTGTGTCAAAGGCTTTTTCGTTGACATTTTAGTGAAAAAATGGTAAGATAAAGTGAATTTAAATTGAATAATAACAATGAGAATACTTTAAAATATGACATTATTTATTCATAAGGGGAGGGGATGTATCTTATCCTTAGAGCAATGACCAAGAGGAAAGATGCGTCCCCTGACAAATTGGAGGAAAATATGGATATAGTTGAGCAAAAAGCAATAATTGAAGCTATATTATTTGCAGCTGGTAAAGAAGTGGAAATAACAACTCTTATGTCTGCACTTGAACTTTCACATAAAGAAGTTGAATTAATACTAGGGCAAATGAGATTAGAGTATCAAGAAAAAAAACATGGGTTAGAGATCATTAAAGTAAACAATTGCTATCAAATGTGTACTAAAAAGGAATATTTTGACTATATTTATCCAATATTTGATAATAGAGTAAAACCATCATTGTCTTCTGCAGCATTAGAAACATTATCTATAATTGCATATAATCCTAAAATAACTAGAGCAGAGATAGATAATATAAGAGGAGTTAGCACTGATGGGGTTTTATATAAACTACAAGATTATAATTTGATAGAAGAAGCTGGAAGAATGGATGCGCCTGGAAGACCAACGATGTATAGGGTTACAAACGAATTCTTAAAAACCTTTGGATTAAAATCATTAGATGAGCTTCCGGAACTTCCTAAGATAAAAGAAGAAATGCCAGAACAGTTAGAAATAACAGAAATAGAAAATAATGAGAATAAGGAGACAACTTTGAAAGATGACATTACCAGTTCATAAGAATGGGGACATTTCTTAGCAAAAAAGGAATGCCAAAGGGGAAAGAAGTGTCCCCTTACATTAATAAAAGGAGAAGAGAGTAATGAGTAATGAAAAAGATTTTGTAAAAGAGGTAACGAATATAGATGAAGATTTTGCACAATGGTATACAGACATTGTAAGAAAAGCAGAACTTGCAGATTATACAGATACAAAAGGATGTATTGCAATACGACCTTACGGCTATGCAATTTGGGAGAACATACAAAACTATATGGATAAAAAATTTAAAGAAGCGGGAGTGAAAAATGCTTATTTCCCAGTATTGATACCAGAGGGATTATTACAAAAGGAAAAGGATCATATAGAAGGATTTGCACCAGAAGTTGCATGGGTTACAGAAGTTGGAGAAGAAAAGTTAGATGAGCGCCTTTGCATAAGACCAACATCAGAAACAATTATAACAACAATGTATTCTAAGTGGTTAAGCTCTTGGAGAGATTTACCATTTGTGTACAATCAATGGTGTAATGTATTAAGATGGGAAAAAGAAACAAGACCATTTTTACGCTCAAGAGAATTTTTATGGCAAGAAGGACATACAATTCATGAAACAGCAGATGAAGCAAAGGAAAGAACTTTGCAAATGCTAAATATTTATCAAGATTTATTAGAAGATTTTCTTGCAATACCTACAATAAAAGGGGAGAAAACAGAAAAAGAGAAATTTGCAGGAGCAGAAAATACATATACAATAGAAACAATGATGTATGATGGAAAAGCTCTTCAATCAGCAACTTCACACTATTTTGGACAAAACTTTACAAAACCATTTGAAGTAAAATTTCAAAATAGAGATGGAAAAGAAGAATATGCATATCAAACTTCATGGGGAAGCACAACGAGACTAATAGGTGCAATTATAATGGCACATGGAGATAATAGAGGATTAAAGTTACCACCAAAAGTAGCACCAATACAAGTATTAGTTGTACCAATAGCAATGCATAAAGAAGGAGTAGAAGAAAAAGCAACAGAGATTTGTAACAGATTAAAAAACAAATTCAGAGTAGATGGTGATTTTAGAACAAATGTAACACCAGGTGTAAAATTTAATGATAGTGAATTAAAAGGAATTCCAGTAAGATTAGAAATTGGGCCAAGAGATATTGAAAATGGTGAATGTATATTAGTAAGACGCGATACTGCTGAAAAAATAACTGTTAAACTAGATGAGTTAGAAGAAAAAATAGAAACATTATTAGAAGATATTCAGAAAAATATGTATAATGTATGTAAAGAAAGATTAGAAGCAAAAACAACAATTGCACATACTTTAGAAGAATTTGAGGCTAATATTAATAAAGAACAAGGCTTTATTAAGGCAATGTGGTGTGGAGATGAAGCATGTGAAAACAAAATAAAGGAATTAACAACAGCAAAATCAAGATGTATGCCTTTTGAACAAGAACATTTAGATGATAAGTGTGTGGTTTGCGGAAAGCCTGCAGATAAGATGGTGGTTTGGGGAAGACAATATTAATTTCGAATTTTTAATAGCAGTTCAATATATATAAATAATAATTTTGATTTATAAAGCCGACAGTTCCCGAAGACCCGCGAAGCGCTGCCAGACTTTGAATTTTCTTCTTCGGAAGGGTCCTCGTCTGGTCAGCTATTACCCTGCTATGGAGTGCTTTTAAAGAAAAAATATTATTTATATATATTGAATACTGCAAATATAAAAAGATAGGAGAATTTAAATGAACAAAAATGAATATAGAACTCACAACTGTGGTGAATTAAATATAAGTAATGTTGGACAAGAAGTGCGCTTAGCAGGATGGGTAGCAAGAATTAGAGATTTAGGAAAAATGAAATTCCTAGATTTAAGGGATGAAGCGGGAATAACACAAATTATAGTATCAGATGAGAGTCTGCTTAAAGATGTAACAACAGAATGCACTATAACAGTTAGTGGAAAAGTTGTGGAAAGAGCAAGTAAAAATTCAAAAATTTCGACAGGAGAAATTGAGATTGAAGCAACAAGCATAACAGTGTTGGGAAAATGCAAAAATGTTCTTCCATTTGAAGTAAATAGCGATAAAAATGAAACAAGGGAAGATTTAAGATTAGAATATAGATTTTTAGATTTAAGAAATCAAAAATTACATGACAATATTTTAAAAAGAGCTCAAATTTTAAGAACAATTAGAGAAGAAATGCAAAAACAAGATTTTACAGAAATACAAACACCAATTTTAGCAAATTCTTCACCTGAAGGCGCACGTGATTTCTTAGTGCCAAGCAGATTACATCCAGGCGAATTCTATGCACTTCCACAAGCACCACAACAATTTAAACAATTATTAATGGTATCTGGTTTTAATAAATATTATCAAATAGCACCATGCTTCAGAGATGAGGACCCAAGAGCAGATAGGTCTCCAGGTGAATTCTATCAATTAGATTTAGAAATGAGCTTTGCAACACA
Source organism: Clostridia bacterium (assembly GCA_017469445.1). GTDB lineage: Bacteria > Bacillota > Clostridia > TANB77 > CAG-508 > UMGS1864. The sequence continues at coordinate 5,974 of JAFUGK010000011.1, read as the reverse complement.
AGAAGATGTGTTTAGTGTTCTAGAAGTTGTAATACCAAATGTATTTAAAGCACATACAATTTGGAAAATAGATGAAACTCCATTTGTTAGAATACCATATAAAGAGGCAATGGAGAAATATGGTTCAGATAAGCCAGATTTAAGAAATCCACTTGTTATAAATAGTGTTACGGAATGCTTCGAAAATTCAGAATTTAATGGTTTTAAAGGAAAAGAAGTAAAAGCAATAATGGTACCAAATTGTGCAGAACAATCTAGAAAATTCTTTGATGGAATGGTGGATTTTGCAAAAGAAGAATTAGGAGCAGGTGGTTTAGCATGGGTAAAATTAGATGACCAAATGCAAGTCTCTGGTTCAATTGCTAAATTTATAACAGATGAAATGAAAGAAAAATTAATAGAAAAAACAAGTGCAACTCCAAATTCAGCTATATTCTTTGTAGCAGATGAACTTTCAAAAGCACAAAAAATAGCAGGTGGAGTAAGAATAGAATTAGGCAAAAAATTAGATTTACTAGAAAAAGATGTATATAAATTCTGCTGGATAGTAGATTTCCCAATGTATGAATTATCTGATGAAGGAGAAATAGATTTTTGCCACAACCCATTTTCAATGCCACAAGGTGGAATGGAAGCATTAGAAAATAAAGAACCATTAGATATATATGCATATCAATATGACTTAGTATGTAATGGCTATGAAATAGCATCAGGTGCAGTTAGAAACCATGATCCAGAAATAATGGTAAAAGCTTTTGAAATTGCAGGATATAAAAGAGAAGATGTTGAAAACAGATTTGGAGCATTATTCAATGCGTTTATGTATGGAGCACCACCACATGCAGGATGTGCACCTGGAATAGATAGGATTATAATGCTTTTAGAGCAAGAAGATAATATTAGAAATGTTATAGCATTTCCAAAGAATAAAAAGGCAAGAGATCTTTTAATGAGAGCACCATCTGTAGTGTCAGAGCAACAATTAAAAGATGTGCATATCTCGCTAAGATAATTGCTGTTATACGTCGTTAAACTGCACTTGAAAATCCTGCGACGTACCTATGTACGACTCGGATTTTCTCGTTTGTTTGCCTAGTCTAACAACAATTCTTTTAGCGATAAATAAAAAAATATATATAAGTTAAGGGGCGGCTAATAGCCGCCCTTTAGTTTGCCTGTGAGAATAGTTTCATTCAGCATATTGACATTAAGACTAAACGATATTATAATATTATCAGAAATAAGGAGAGCAGAATGTGGTTGCCACCAATCTCACAATGGAGGGAGGTGGTATTATGATAGATATTTTAATTAATATAATTTACCTATTGATAAATTCATTAATTATCTTCTCTGTTATAATATTTGCCTTGATTATATACATAATTAAGAGCAAATAAAAACACCTCATCTCTGCACGCCTAGAGATGAGGCTTTAAAAATCTACACTTGGCGACCACATTTTGTGGCTCCTTATTTCTAATAATTATTATAGCATAATTATTCAAATTGTCAATGCTTTCAGGCAATATATTCACGCAGTATAAATTGACTTTTGATGTGATTGTATATATAATAATAACAATAGATTATAGAAATAATTATTGCACAAAAAATCCGCCAAATCTTAGCCGGCATTGGATGTTTTCTTTCTCCAAGTATTCGAAAGAAAAATGCAATGCCTACGTTTGGCTACTTTGTGTATTAAAATAAAAGGAGGAAGCATGGCGAAAAAGGTACTAATTGGAATGAGCGGTGGAGTAGACAGTAGTGTGTCTGCACTATTATTAAAACAAGCAGGGTATGAAGTAATTGGTGTTACGCTATCACTATGTCCAAATGGCAGTTGTTGTAATGTAAATACATATAATGATGCAAAAAATGTATGTAAGGCAATTGGGATAGAACACTTTATTTTAGATGCTACTTCCGAATTTCAAAAATATGTTATAGATGATTTCATAAATTCATATAGCAATTGCAAAACACCTAATCCATGCATTGAATGTAATAAATATTTAAAATTTAATTTTATGTATGAAAAGGCGAAAGAATTAGGAATAGAATATATTGCAACAGGGCATTATGCAAAAGTAGAATATTTAGAAAAATACAATCAATATGTGTTAAAAAAATCTGATTCAGAAAAAAAAGACCAAACATATTTCTTGTATAGTATAGACAAAGAAGTATTACCACACATAATATTTCCACTTGAACAATACAAAGATAAAGAAATGGTAAGACAAATAGCAAGAGATAATGGCCTAATTGTAGCAGAAAAATCAGATAGCCAAGAGGTATGTTTTGTACCAGATGATGATTATGTAGGCTTTTTAAATAGAGAATTGAAAGAAAAACCAAGGCCAGGAAATATAATTTTAAGAGATGGAACGATTTTAGGAAAACATACAGGCTTAATTAATTATACAGTAGGGCAACGTAAAGGTTTAGGGATAGCGTATAAAGAGCCACTTTATGTGCTAGAATTAAGAGCAAAAACAAATGAGCTAGTGGTAGGGACAGAAAATGAATTATATTCAAAAGAGCTATATGCAAATGAATTAAATTTCTTGCTAGATATAGACTTATCAAAACCAGTAGAAATAAAAGCAAAAATAAGATATAGAGCAAAAGAAGCAGAAGCCGTTCTTTACCCACAACAAAATGGAAAATGCAAAGTAGAATTTGCAGAATCACAACGCGCTATAACACCAGGACAGTCAGTAGTGTTTTATATCGATAATGACATCGTTTTAGGTGGGGGAAAAATAGTTTAAAAAACTATTGCAAAAAAAAATAAAATTGAGTAAAATATATGTAGATAATTAAGCACGAAAATCCGCCAAATCTTAGCCGGCATTGGATGTTTTCTTTCTCCAAGCATTCGAAAGAAAAATGCAATGCCTACGTTTGGCTACCTTGTGCCTAAATAAAATAAGGAGATAACTTTGAAAACTGACATTACTAGCTCATAAGTAGGAGACATTTCTTATCACAAGAGGAATGACCATAGGAAAAGAAGTGCCCCCTTACAAGTAAACTAACAAAAGAAAGGAGATAAAAATGGATAAACAAAAAGGAAAAACAAAAATATTTAAACATAACTCAGGAATAACATTAATAGCACTTGTAATAACAATAATAGTGTTATTAATACTAGCCGGAGTGGCATTAGCTACATTAACAGGAAACACTAGCATAATAGATAATGCAAATAAAGCAGTAGAAAGATATAACAAATCAGCAGATGAAGACCAAAAGGTATTAAACCAGGTAAAAGACTTATTTGCAAAATACATGGGAGGAGAACAAGTTGGAGAAACAGGAGATGATGACGACGATGATGATACACCACCAGCAGCAACTCCAAAAGTAAATGATGCTGGATATGCAACAGAAAACTTTACAGTAGTAGCAGATGCAACAAATAACATACAAATAGTAATACCAGAAGGATTTGCACCAGCGATATTAAATGGAAGCAATAGTACAACAAGTAATCCAGGGCAAGATGGAAGTATAAAGAGTGTAATGCCAGCAGCTCAATGGAGTAATATAACAGCAGCACAAATAAATGCAGGGGTAGTAATAAAAAATGCGGCAGGGGAAGAATTTGTATGGGTGCCAATACCAAATTCAAGCAATTTTGCAAGAACAGCATGGACAACACCATGTGGACGTGATTCATCAGGTAATTGGGTAGATGGTACAGGTGTAACACACACATTAGCAAATACATCAACAGCAACAGCAAATGCATTTTGGGAAGATACAAGTTCAACAGAATATCAGAATATGCTAACAAGTGTTGGTAAATACAAAGGTTTTTATATAGCACGTTACGAAGCAAGTCAAGGAACAAATAATATAACACAAAGTAAAAGAGGAGTATCACCATGGGTAATGGTGGCACAAACAGCAGCGATAACAGCAAGTTCAAACAATAGTATATCAAATACACATTTAATGTATGGAATAGAATGGGATAGTGTATTAAAATGGCTACAAAGGACAGAAACAAAAACATTATCAGAAATACAAACAAATAGTAATACATGGGGAAATTATATAGATTCTGTATCACCAGCAAATGGTTCTCCATGGGTAACAGAAACAAAACAAAATACAGGAGCAAGTGAATATTGGAGAGCAAACAATATCTATGATTTAGCAGGAAATGTATGGGAATGGACACAAGAGAAATATTCTACAGGGACCTCTCGAGCTTATCGAGGTGGCGTTTACTACAACAATGGCGACGTCGTTCCGGCAGCTTCTCGTTACAGCTTCAATGAGACCGTTTCGGTCGACAACGTACGGTTTCCGTTTCAGCTTTTACTTGTAGTATTTGGGCGAGCAATACTCGCCCCTACAAAAAACATATAATTTTAGATTGAAAAATCTATGAAATTTTCCTACGGAATATTGACTTTTGGTAGCATAAATGATAAAATATTAACCGCTGATAAAAATCAGCGGATTTTTAATTATGGAGGTGAAATTCAAAGTGCCAACAATTAATCAATTAGTTAGAAAAGGAAGAAAGACAACATCAACAAAATCAACAGCTCCTGCTCTACAAAAGGGATATAACTCTAAGAAAAAACAACAAACAAATAACAGAGCACCACAAAAAAGAGGTGTATGTACAGTTGTTAAAACAGTTACTCCAAAGAAGCCAAACTCAGCTTTAAGAAAAGTTGCCAGAGTTAGACTTTCAAATGGATATGAAGTAACATCTTATATTCCTGGTGTAGGACACAACTTACAAGAACATAGTGTTGTTCTAATAAGAGGAGGAAGAGTAAAAGACCTTCCAGGTGTTAGATACCACATTATTAGAGGTACATTAGATACAGCTGGTGTTAAAGACAGAAACCAAGCTAGATCTAAATACGGAGCTAAAAAACCTAAGAAATAAAATTAGGTAAAAGTGCGACAGTGTATACTAATTTAAATTGACTTTGAATTTTATATATAGTGTAGCACTAACTGAAATAAGATTTCAGAGTAACTTTGATGTTTTATTTAAAACATCACAAAAATCAAGTAGAAAAGCTACTTAGAAAAGGAGTGAAGAAAAGTGCCAAGAAAAGGATATATTGCAAAAAGAGAAGTTTTACCAGATCCAATATATAATAGTAAAGTAGTTACAAAACTAATTAACAATGTTATGTTAGATGGTAAAAAAACAGTTGCTCAAAATATAGTATATGGAGCTTTTGATATTATAAAAGAGAAAGAAAGCAAAAATCCATTAGAAGTATTTGAAGAAGCACTAAACAACGTTATGCCTGTTCTTGAAGTTAAAGCAAGAAGAGTAGGTGGAGCTACATACCAAGTTCCATTAGAGATTAGACCAGAAAGAAGACAAACTTTAGGTTTAAGATGGCTTGTTAACTATGCAAGATCAAGAAACGAAAAAACAATGGCAGAAAAATTAGCCGGAGAAATATTAGATGCAATAGCTGGAAACGGCGGAGCTTTCAAAAAGAAAGAAGATATGCATAAAATGGCTGAAGCTAATAAGGCTTTTGCACATTACAAATGGTAAAAGAGTGCATTAAGCAAGCTTAATGCAGTGAATAGTTAATAGTGAATAATGAATAATTAATAATAAATGAAGTTTTCAGCAAAGCTGAAAACATCCAATATTATTCATTCTTAATTCTTCACTATTCATTATTCATTAAAAATAATAAAGAGAGGAGAAAAAATTATGGCAGGAAGAGCATTCCCATTAGAAAAAACAAGAAATATAGGAATAATGGCGCATATAGACGCAGGAAAAACTACAACAACAGAGAGAATACTTTTCTATACAGGTAGAACTCATAAAATTGGTGAAGTTCATGAAGGCGAAGCTACTATGGACTGGATGGTTCAAGAGCAAGAAAGAGGTATTACAATTACTTCAGCTGCAACAACATGTAAATGGATGGATAATAGAATTAACATTATAGATACTCCA
>JAFUGK010000010.1 GCA_017469445.1 Clostridia bacterium | reverse complement strand
ACATCTTCTCCTTTTTATCATCCAATGCCGGCTAAGATTTGGCGGGTTTTTGTGCTAATTATAATAATAAATTTCTACATCAATTTATAGCATAAAATAAATAAAAATTCAATATCTTGTTAAATTTTAAAAAGGATTTTTCTATACTATATCATTTTTCAAAATAGTCCATTATACCTGTATAAATTCCCCAGGCAATTTTATCTTGATATTCGCTTGTCTGCAATAATTTTTCTTCTGCAGGATTTGATAAAAAACCACATTCCACTATTACAGTTGGAATTTCTATATGTTCGATTATGTATTTTCCTGTTATTACATGTTCTTCTCTTTTATTTTCTTTTTGTATAGATAAATTTAAATTATTTTGTATTAATTTTGCTAATTTTTGGCTATCTTCATCATTTTTTCTAAAAAATGTTTGCCAACCACTATATTGTTGCTGTGGAATTTTATTTAAGTGAATTGAAACAAATATATCTGCTGATGAATTATTACCTATTTTTACCCTGTTTTTAATATCTGAAACCTTTTTATCCCTTAATGTATTTTTATCTAAATCGTATATTCCATTTTCATCTGATCTTGTTAATATAACTGTTGCTCCTGCCTCTTCTAAAAGTTTTTGTACTTTTAATGTAATTAATAAATTTAAAATATTTTCCGAAGTTCCATTACTACTTTCTGCCCCATTATCTGGATATCCATGGCCTGCATCTAATACTATTACTTTATTAGAAACTGGAAGCGCAACTACTTGCATAGTTTCTTCTTTATTTACAATTGGAACTATTACTGCAAGCATTATTATAAATATCATAAACAAAATTCTTTTTCTATAAAAAATAAACATATTATACACTCCTGTATAATATGTTTATTCTAAATATTTTTATTTATACTAAAAATGCTTTGTATCCTCTATAAGCTGTATATATATCATATTTACTTGTTACCTCATATGGTGCATGCATTGAAAGTACTGGAATTCCACAATCTATTACATCTATGCCTTTATTAGCAAGTATATAAGCTATGGTTCCACCACCACCTAAGTCTACTCTACCTAATTCTGACACTTGATATTTTATATTATTTTCTTCAAACAATTTTCTTATTTTTGCTACATATTCTGCATTGGCATCTGATGCACCTGATTTTCCTCTAGCACCAGTATATTTATTTAAACCAATTCCTCTTCCTAAAAATGCTGCATTGTTTTGTTCTGATACTGAGGCATATGTTGGATCAAATCCAGCATCTACATCTGCTGATAACATTTGTGATTTACAGAATACTTTTTCTAATAAATTTACTCTGTTTTCACCTTTTTTATTTAATAATTCTGTAACAAAGTAGTCAAATACATGTGATTCCATTCCTGTATTTCCCATGCTTCCTATTTCCTCTTTATCAGCTAAAATACATATTGCTGTTTTTTCTGGATGCTGAACATCTAATATTGCTCTTAGTGATGTATATGCACAAATTTTATCATCTTGCCCATATGCTGCTACCATGCTTCTATCAAATCCTAATGTTCTTGCTTTAAATGCTGGTACTATTTCTAATTCTGAACTTAAGAAATCTATTTCTTTTATTCCATATTTTTCATTTAATATTTTTAATATATTAAGCTTAACAGCTTCGGCTGTTTCTCCATCATATGGAATACTTCCTACTAAAAGATTTAATGCTTCCCCTTCTATTCCATTTGATAGTTTCTTTTCCATTTGCTCTTGAGCTAAGTGTGGTAATAAATCTGTTATTGTAAATATTGGATCTTCCTCGTTTTCTCCAATTGTAACTTTTATTTTTTCTCCATCAGGTTTTACTATAACACCATGTATTGCTAAAGGAATAGTTGTCCATTGGTACTTCTTTATTCCTCCATAATAATGTGTTTTAAGAAGAGCAAATCCACCATCTTCATATAATGGATTTGGTTTTAAATCTAATCTTGGAGAATCTGCATGTGCTCCAACTATGTTTAATCCATTTTCCATTGCTTGTTTTCCAACAACCGCTACATATAGGCTTTTACCTCTATTAATATAGAAAACTCTATCCCCTTCTTCAAGTCTTTCCTTATTTTCAATATTAACAAATCCATTTTTTTCTAATATTTCTACACTATTTTCTATTATCTCTCTTTCTGTCTTTCCATGATTCAAAAAATACATATATTCATCTGCAAATTTTTGTATATCAGCCATCTGCATTTCATCTACATCATTCCATCCTGTCTTTTTAATATTGAATAACTCCTTTTTTAACTCTTCACCTTTTGTACCTTCACTCATATTATACCATTCCTTTCTTTGGTTAATTTGTACATAGTAGCCAAACGTAGGCATTGCATTTTTCTTTCGAATACTTGGAGAAAGAAAACATCCAATGCCGGCTAAGATTTGGCGGATTTTATAGCACTAATTTTTAAAATTTTCATGCTTATTATATCATTTAATAATTATATTAACAATAATTTGAAAAATTATTCCTCTATTACAATATTTTCACCATCGATATAAGCATATGCTTGCTTAGTTTCTGCATTTTCTTCTCTTTCAAATTCTTTTACTACATTTGCTATTCTAATTTGAGGTGCTTCTAATTTTTTAGTTACTATAATTGCTTTTTTATTTCCTTTTGCACCTGCATGTGCTAAGCCTCGTAAAGCTCCTGTTACTACTATATTTCCTCCTGCTATAATTTCTGCTCCTGCATTTAAATCTCCTATTAATACTACACTTTTTTCAAATTCAATTCTATTTCCAGAACGAATAGCTCCTTTTATGTATTTGGTTTCAGATATACTTAAATCTTCTTCAAATGTATCTTTTATCACATGAATTCCCATATCTTTTGGGCTATCAAAATTTACCTCAACATTTATTTCATTTTGAATTAATCCTTTTATTTCATCCATTTCATCATTATCAAAATGTTTTCCTACTATATGTAGTGGTATTTTAGCTTCCTTATATAAAGTTTTTAATTTAGGTAACTTTTTAGTTAATTCTTCAATTACTTCTTCATATGTGGCATCTTGATTAATTTTTACAACATTCTCATCTTTCTTTAAGTTAATCGTAATACTTCTCATTTTAACCTTCCCTTTCTAAATTTATGTAAGGGGACACTTCTTTCCCTATGGCCATTCCTATTATGCTAAGAAATGTCCCCTCCCCTTTTGAATTAATGATGTCATATTTTAAATTATCTACATTTTATCATTGTCAACTCTATTTATCTGAAGCTTTCAGTATAAGGTATTGCAGTAGTATTTTCTTGAATTCCATGTGTATTCATACCAAAATATTCTGCAATTATATCTTTTACAACTTCTGCTGAATAATTTCCATGTCCACCATTCTCAATCATAACTATTACTGCTATTTCTGGATCATTATATGGTGCAAACGCTGCAAACCATGCATTTACATCATTAGTTGCTGTTTGAGCAGAACCTGTTTTTCCTCCAATTTCTATATTAAAGTCTTTAAATACAGAATATGCTGTTCCTCCTCTTTCTAGGGCAACTGATCTCATTCCTTCTAGTACAATATCTATGTTTTCTCTATCTATTCTAATTCCATCGTCTTCTACATTAGGTATTCCTAATTTTGTATTTACAAATTGTTCTATCTCATGCTTATCAACTTCTGTTTTATCTGATCTAGTTACTGATTTTATAATGCTTAAATCTATTTTATTTCCACCATTTACTAAAATACTTAAATATCTTGCCATTTGAATTGGTGAAAAGTTATTATCTCCCTGGCCAATTGCGGCATTTATTGTATCTCCAGAATTCCAATGTTGATTTTTAGCTGCACTATTTTCTTTTGAAGCAAGTGTACCTGCTGTTTCGCTAGGAAGCTCTACTCCAGTTTTTTCTCCTAATCCAAAATGCCTTGCATATCTTGAAAGTGTATCTATTCCCATTCTGTCTCCCACTTCGTAGAAAAAGAAGTTACATGATTTTTGTATTGCTTCTTGCACATTTAAATAACCATGTCCTCTATGATAATCTGTATAAATCCAACATTTCCAGCTTTCATTATATTTATTATATACACCAGTATCTTTAATCTTTTCTGTTCTTGTTATTGCTTTAGACTCTAATCCTGCAACTGCTGTTACCATTTTAAATATAGAACCTGGCGCATAAGCACCTTGTATTGCTCTATTATATAATGCCCTATTATCTAAATACTCATTATATTTTGCTTGAGTTATTCCATTATAAAAAAGTCCTGGTTCATAATCTGGTACACTTGCTAATGCTAATATCTCTCCAGATTTTACATTTACAACTGCAAGTGAACCTCCGTGAGCATCATACCTTTCTCCTAGCTCACCATTCCTTACTTTTTCTATATTATTTTTTAGAGACTGTTCTGCAATAGCTTGTAAATTAGCGTCTATTGTTAATATTATATCGCATCCTTCTATTGCCTCTTTTGTTACATATTCTCCTGTTTTTGTTCCATCTACAGTCATATCAATCTGCTTTTTTCCGGTCTTCGCCTCTTAAGTATTCCTCAAATACCGCTTCTATCCCAGTTTTTCCTATATAGTCATTCGCCAAATATGTATCTTTCCTTGTTTTTAATTCTTTTTCGTCTATTCTTCCTATATAGCCTAACACATGTGAAGCCAAAGTTCCTTTATTATATGTCCTTATTGGTTCTGTAACAACATTAATTCCTGGAAAATCTGTTGCTCTTTCATAAAATTCTTGTACACTATTATTAGATATTCCTTTTGCTATCGTTATAGATTTTGTTGAACTATATCCTTTTCTTTTAACTTCATATACAAGTCCTATTACTTTCCTTGTATCTTCAATTGATTCAAAATTTACTTCATACTTTTTTTTAAAATAATTAAAACATTCTTCTGCAGTAGCATTTTCATCTAGTTTATATGATTTTTTCCACTTTATAGCTGATTCTTCATTAGAAAAGTTAAGTTCATATGGATTTATACTTATAGGGAAAGTATCTGTATATTTATCCCCATTCTTTTCTAAAACCTTTATTACATTTAAAATTCCATTGTTAAATACTTGTGTATCAATCTTAGTTTTATATAGTTCTAAACTATAGCCTAATCTTGTTCCTGCAAGTTCAATTCCGAGTTCTATCTTTTACAGAACCTCTTGCAGCTTCTATTGTTGTTTCTCGTGTAAGTTTAATGTTTGATTCTTCTCTAAATTCTCTTCCATTTACTATTTGAAGATTGAATAATTGAGCTATCAACACTAAGCCTATTATATACACAATCATAGTTAATATATTGTATCTTAATCTACTATTTGTTTCATCATTTTTTTTCAGAATCAAACACCTTCTTTCTTTTAGAAATATCTTGTTAATATATTGTTATTCTTAAATACATTTTCCATATAGTATCCTGCTTTTTTTATTAATGGTTGCAATATAATTGTTAATATAATATTAAATATTATTTCTACAATTAATAGTTTCAAAAACGCTAATATTTCAATAGGTACACCAAACATTGCAATATTTATTATATACTTTCCTGTTTCAAATAAAAATGTTGCTAATGCAACCATTAAAATCATTGTTATTCTACTATCTTTAGAAAATTTTTTGTCTAAATATCCTCCTAATATTCCGAATTGCACCAAGCATTATTGATGTTATTCCGTACACTCTTGCCTATAAAAAAGTCTAATAATAATCCTGCTATAATGCCTGAAATTACCCCTGGAATTCTTCCTGCAAATAATCCAACAGCCAATATTAATATAATAAATAGGTTTGGCTTTACTCCTGCTATTGTAAACCAGTCAAAAAAATTCATTTGAAGGAAATATAAGAACATAAATACAATAAATAGAACAATAAATATTAATACTTTTTTCATTCTTTTCTCCTTTTTAATGTAATGGAACATTTCTTTTCCCATTGATTATTTCTCTTTTGTTAAGAAATGTTCCAATTCTTATAAATTAGTCATATCATTTCTTAGATTTCTTGTTATTTATTAGTTATTACTAATACTGTTTCAAGTTTTTCAAAATCTACAGCAGGTTTTATTACTGCATATCTATCCATAATATTTCTAGTATTAATAATATCTTTTATAGTTCCTATTAATATTCCTTTAGGATAAATTCCTCCCATCCCTGATGTTTCCACATTATCTCCAGACACTAAATTTGTATCTGTTGGTATGTTTACTGCTCTTAAATTATTGGAATCTATAACTCCTCTACATATTATTGCTTCTCGTGTTGTCGTAATATTTGAACTTACTGAGCTTGCAGAATCAATTATTGTTTCCACCTTTGCTGTTTCATCTGTTACAGATATAACATGCCCTACCAATCCAGCATCTGCAATAACTGTCATATTTACTTCAATTCCATCTTTTTTTCCTAAGTTTATAATTATTGTTTTAGAATAATTACTAATATCTTTTCCAATTATATATGCTGGAAGTGTTTTATAACCTGCATACTTTTCTGTCAGGTTCATGTAATCCTTTAAAGTGGTATTTTCTGCTTTTATAATTTCTAGTTCACGTTGTTCCTGCTCTAATTCACTAATTTTTGCTTTTAAATTTTCATTTTCTTTCTTTAGATTTGCTATATCAGTAAAAAAGCTCTCATTTCCATTTATCTTATTTTTAAGATAAATCATTCCATTCTGTATAGGTGTAACTATTTTACTAATTGCACCTTCAATATAAGAAAATTTTTCTATATTTACATTAGAAAATATTACTAATATAATTAGTAAAAAAATAGTTATAACTATCCCAAATATCCCTGACGCATTATTGTTTTTATTCATATATAAATGCTCCTTGTTTTATCTTCTTTTTTGTGCATTTATAAGCACATCTTTTAGTTTTTCTAAATCTTCAAGTGTTTTTTCTGTTCCTTTCACAACACAGTCTAATGGATTTTGTGCAACAAAAACTGGAATCCCTGTTTTTTGGCTTAATAATTTATCTATATTTTTTATTAATGCTCCACCACCTGCAATAAAAATTCCTTTTTCCACTATATCAGATGCAAGTTCTGGTGGAGTTTTCTCTAGTGTTAATTTTACAACTTCTACTATTTCAGAAATAGAATTTTGTATTGCTTCTTGGATTTGTGAGGATGTTACTGTTATATTTATTGGAAGTCCTGTTACTATATCTCTGCCTCTTACTTCCATTGGAGTATCTGTCATAAGTGGCATTGCACAACCAATATTAAGTTTTACTTGTTCAGCTGTTGTTTCTCCAATAACAACGCCTAGCTCTTTTCTAAAATATTCTATAATATCTTCATCTAGCTCATCACCAGCTATTTTTAATGAATGGCTTATTACTATTCCACCTAATGAAATTATTGCAACTTCAGTTGTTCCTCCTCCAATGTCCACAATAATATTTCCAGTTGGCTCTGCTACGTCAAGTCCTGCTCCTATTGCTGCCGCCATTGGTTCTTCTATTAAATATACTTCTTTTGCTCCAGCCTGTAATATAGATTCCTGAACTGCTCTTTCTTCTACTTCTGTTATTCCAGAAGGTACTCCAACAACTACTCTTGGTTTCCCAACATTATATCTTTTGCACACTTTTTTTATGATATTTTTTAACATTAATTGAGTTGCTGAAAAATCTGCAATTACACCATCTTTTAAAGGTCTAATTGCCTTTATTGTTTCTGGTGTTCTTCCTAGCATTTCTTTTGCTTCATAACCTGTAGCTAAAATTTCATTAGTAACTGCATCTATTGCAACAACAGATGGCTCATTTAAAACAATCCCTTTTCCTTTTACAGTCACTAAAATATTGGCTGTCCCTAAATCAATCCCTATATCTTTATTTAATCCAAATAATTTCACTACCAAATTCATTCCTTTCAATTTAACAATTTTAGAAGCTATCTTTTGTAATTCCTATTTTGGAAAATACTATCAAATTTTCCATCTCCTATTACTATATGATCTAATAGTTCTATTCCCATTATCTCTGCACTTTCATATATTCTATCTGTTACTTCAAAATCAGATTCACTTGGAGTGGAATCTCCACTTGGATGATTATGAAGTAATATTATTTTTGGTGCTCCTATTTTTATAGCATCTACAAGAACTTCTTTTGGTTCTATCATAGCAAAATTTGTTCCACCTTGCGAAATTTTTACTATCTTTAGTACTACATTTTTTGTATTTAAAATAATAACTCTTGCCTCTTCTGTTTTTTGATATCTTAATTCTTCCATTAGTAAATTTGCAACATCTTGTGGAGACTTTATAATTATTTTATTTGAATTCAATGGCTGTCCCATTCTTTTAGCTAATTCACATACTGCTTTTAATTGTATTGCTTTGACCTTACCAATTCCTTTTATTGTCATAAATTCTTCAATTGATATATCCTGTAAAGCTCTAAGATTAGCATGTCTTTCAATCAGTGTTAATACCTTTTGTGAAAGGCTTACTACACTTTCTTCCTTATTACCTGTTTTTATTATTATTGCCAATAATTCAGAATTAGATAACTTCTCTGCTCCATACAATTCTAGTTTTTCATAGGGCCTTTCTAAAATTGGTACATCTTTTATTCTCATAATCCCAACCTTTCTAGCCCCCATATTTAATTTAGATCTTTCTATATATAAATATTCCTATCGCCATACCTATAATACTAGCAATATTAATATGTAACATTAACCCAAATGTTACTTTTATTATACTTAAGTTTAATACAAGCGGGCTCTCTAATCCAAAGCTTTGGCCATATGCTAGCCAATCCAACCCATTTGTTCTACTTGCTAAATCTCCAAGTAATCCTCCTATTACTAGTCCTGATAAAATAAATACTATTAATATCCATATACTTTTATCCCTAACACTCATTTTTTTCTCCATTTCTTCTTATGAATTTATCCTATTTATTATATAAGGATTTAAGGATTTTTTCAAGTGCTTATCATAAGTTTTTTAAAGCAAATGAAAAGTACAAATATTATATTAATATTTGTACTTTTCTACTTGTTTATTCAATTTACAACTCTATCAATATTATAAATTTTGTTTTCCAACAAGTGCTAAAACCATTTGTGCTAAATCCATAATATCAATTTCATCTTCACCTTCTTTAAGTTCTTCATCAACTCTAACATCTGCGGCCATCTTATATGTTCCTTCCAGCTTACTCTTTTCAACTATATGTAATACTGTTCTTGACAAATCTACTATATCAAATATACCATCTCCATTAGTATCTCCTCTTACTACTAATTCTATTTTGTTACCATTTACTAGTAAAACCATTCCTGTTTTTACTAACACCTCAACTTCTTCATCTTCTATCCTGTTGCTATTCTCATTTTCAGTGCTATTATAATTTTCTTGTTCTTGCATTTTAGAAAATTCTTCTGCTGTATATATTTCATAGTCCCCTGCCACTTGTATATTACTTAAAAAATCTTCCATATTTGTATTAACAGGTATATCTTTAATTATTCCTTTTTCTAAATCTACAGTATATTCCTCAGATTCCACTAGATCAATTACTCTTAATTCTATAATTCTTGATATCTGTGGATTTTCTTCAGAATACACATTAACCTGTGTTATTCCCATGTTTTTAGAAGTTATTCTTCCCAGTGAATCTATTTCTGCTATTTCGCTTTTTTCAACATTATATACTAAATTTACATTACTTGCATTCTCTGGGACTATAGATAATTGTAGCGTTCTTTGACTATTTGGTGTCATATATATTACATTTTCTTCTCCGACTATTCCTGTAACGGGATACTTAGACGTAACATTAAATGTTCGAGTTTGTTTTTCAGTATTTTCTTCTTCAATAGGTTCTTCATTATATGTTATTTGAATAGTATATGTACCTGATGAAATTGTATGA
The DNA here is from genome assembly GCA_017469445.1 of Clostridia bacterium. Taxonomy (GTDB): domain Bacteria; phylum Bacillota; class Clostridia; order TANB77; family CAG-508; genus UMGS1864. Next base: position 36,762 of record JAFUGK010000010.1, on the reverse strand, counting down.
ATATCTATCGGTTTTATAATTATGTCAAGGTTATCTGAATTTACTTCGTTTCCATATATTTCAAACAAATTTGTAACATATTCACCATTTTTTAATATAAAAACATCTAAAACACTTCCAATTTCATAATCTTCTAATGTAACCTTAACATTTATTTCTTGTTCTTCGCCTTGAACTAAAACTTCTGGAATTGTTTTAAATTCTGTTATTTCTATTGCTTTTTCAGTAACACTTACCTGACAAGTATCTACTATTTTTCTGTCTTTAGATAATATTTTCACACTCGTTATACCTCTTCCTGTTGCTCTTACTGCTCCTCCTTCTTCTATAATAGCTACATTCTCATTTTCACTTTCAAATAATAAATCACTATCTTTTATTCCTTTTGGAACAACTGTGTAAGTAAGTTGTTGAGATTCTCCTTTATTCATATAGAAGATTTCATCTTCTATATGAATAGATTTCACTTCTAGTTGTGATATAGTAAAAGTTGTATTACTACTTGCTTTTTGTACAGCACTTACTATTTCTCCTGTTGTTTCATCTATTACTTTCTCAACATAGCTTAATTCAACATAGTATTCTCCTGCTTCTAATTCATTTCCTAAATTTAATATAATAGTAGCACTATTATTATTAATTGTATTTCCTTCTATAGTGTATTCCTCTGTATCTATATCTAATCCTTCTTTTACTAATTTTACATTTATTACAGTATTAGCTGGTATATTTTCTGTAGTAACTGGTATTGTGACTTTTTGCATAATATTTTCTGGCAAGTTAGCATACTCCAAAGTGATTTTTCCAATTGTTATAGCATAATTTAATTCTGTTTGTTCACTTTCCCCTTCGCCTAATTTTAAAGCCGCTTTTATTCCTAAAGCTAATCCGCTTTGCGTATATGCATATGTTGTTCCCAATATCAATGATAACATTAATATTAACATTATAATTATTTTACTTAGTTTTCTTTTCATTTTACCACTCTCCAGTAAATATACTTACCCTTATTATATATAATAAACTTTTTTATACACAAAATCAATATACTTAACTTCTTAGCATATTTTTCCATTAATCCCATTTATTCATATCAGCTAATTTGGTGTTCTATTTCAAATTCATTAAATTTTTATTACATTTTTATTACATTTTCCTTTATTTTTTCTATCATTTATGCTATATTTATAGTACACTTTTAAATTTTTATTAATATACTATAACAATATTACCAAAAATTGATTATTTAAATTTTCATATATTCATAGTATAATATATTTATATACTAAATTCTTAAGGAGGCTACTTAATGAAAATTGAAAAACTTACAGAAAATAAAATAAGGATAACATTAAATATAGAAGATTTAGCAGAAAAAAATATTGATTTTCATGAATTCATGTCAAACCCAATTGATTCTCAATCTTTGTTCTTAGATATGCTAGATCAAGCTGAGAAAGAATTTGGCTTTGTAACTAAAGATTGTAAAGTAATGATAGAAGCTTTAGCTACTTCTTCAGGTACATTTGTTCTAACAGTAACTAGAGTTACTTCTAATTTTGAAGCTCCTTCAAATATACCAAAGAAAAAAGTTAAAGTTCGAAAAAAATTACAAGATATTAAATCCAATTCTTGTGCTATATTTGAATTTACTACATTTGATGATTTTTATGATTATGGATTATCAATAACTTCTTCTTTATTAAAAAAAATCTGTGATTCTAGTATAAAAAGCTCTAAATTATGTCTATATGAAAATAAATATTATTTTATTATTGATGAATTACCTGAAAATTCTAAGCTTATAAAAGCTTTTTATTCCTCAATTTTAGAATTTGCAAAGTTTGTTTCTAACTCAAATACATATAAAAACAAAATTCTTGAACACGGAAAAATCATTTTAAAGAAAAATGCAATTATAAATTGTATAAATAAATTTAACGCACAATAACTTGTGCGTTTTATTTTTAATATAAATAATTTTGTGGGTTTAATGCTACCCCATTTAATCTTATTTCTAAGTGTAAATGATTACCAGTTGAATTACCTGTTGAACCTACTTTTGCAACTATGTCTCCTTGTGATACCTTATCTCCAACAGATACACAAATTTCGCTACAATGTCCATAATATGTTTGAATACCATTTCCATGTGATACTATTACTAGATTTCCAAGTGACCCTTTCCATCCAGCATGTGTTACTGTTCCACCAGCTGCAGCCTTTATAGGTGTACCTTTTGGTGCTGCTATATCTAAGCCTGTATGTATACCACTTCTTACACGGCTTTTAGTAGCAAACCTTGAAGTTATCGTTCCTGAAATTGGTTTTGCAAACGAAATACCAAGTTCTTTTTTTTCGTTAGAAATTTTTTGCGAAGTATATACCTTTGCAGTTGTTACCTTCTTTACTACTTTTTCTACTGGTTTTTCATATAAGTCTGAAATGGCAGTATCAACTGTTGTAAAATCTTTTAATTCTGTATCATGCACTTCTACATATGTTAATTTTTCTTGATTAGCGCTTCCCTTATTTTTAAGTCCTTCTACTATTTGTTCCGCATCCTCATATGTTGGCACATATGCTTTAGGTTCTGTTGCTAGTAGTACTGCATAATATCTATAGTATGTTGTTCCTTTTTCTTTTATCATATTAAATATTTCTTCATCTGAAGTCTCAACATCTTTCTTATGTAAGCAAAAATGGTATTCTGGCAATTCTTCTAATTCTACAAAAGCAACATTATTATCAGTTCCATATTTTATATATTCATTAATCTTTTTTTGTAAACCAGTTTTATCTTCTATATACCCTACAAATTCGCCATTTAGCGTCACACTATATATTGGCTTGTATACAAGAAATATTGCAGCTAAAATTAGTGCACATGCAATTCCTATTAGTGAAATAAGCTTTAAATAAGTTCTAAATCTTGTTGTTATCCTTTTTAGTATATTTATTTTGAACACATCCTTTGTTTGTTTTTATTTATTTTACAATACTTTTTTAATTTTAACAATACCTTTTTTAGTAAAATTTCTTTTGTTTTTCATATTATACTTATAATTCTTGTTGTTTTCTCTTTTTTTCAGTAAATTATACAATATTTTAAAAAGAATTTTTTAGTAATTTATGAATACTTTCCACAATTTTGGAAAGTATATTTTTAAGAATAATAGAAAGGATGATGAAAATGGCTGATTTAAATCAAGTAGAACTACAAAATTTAAGGCATTTAATTGGAGCACATGAAGTTTCATACCAAAAACTAACAAATTATGCAAATACTTGCCAAGATGCGCAAGTTAAGCAAATGTTTACAAAAGCAGCACAAGATGCTTTGAATGGAAAGCAAAAATTATTAACATTTTTAAATTAGGAGGTAATATAAATGGAAGATAAGTATATGGTAAACGATGTTTTAGAGGGAATAAAAGGAGATTTAACAACTATGCAAGGTGCTATAAATGAAACTGAAAATATGGGACTTAGGCAAACATTACAACAAATGAGAAACGGTTCAGAATCTTTTCAATATGAATTATTTAAAATGGCTCAAGCAAAAGGATTTTATGCGCCAGCAGATAAAGCTACACAACCAGAAATAGAAAATGTTAAGAAAAATGTTTAAGCCAAAAACTTTCTGGGAGTATCCCAGAAAGTTTTTTCCTTTTTAATTACAATATTTCTAATCCCGCATATTTTGCCATTAAACGTTTATGTCCAGCTTTTTCGAAAGTTATATCTACTTTTAAATCATTTCCTTCTTGCTCTACATAGTTTATTATGCCCTCTCCAAATTTCTTGTGATAAACTCTTTTTCCTGCCTCATATATAGATAAATCCACTGTGTTAGATGCTGTTTGTTTATTTAAACTATTTAAAAAGCTATCTGCTGTTCTAAAAGCAAAACTTGGAGATTTTTGAACAGTATTTGGCGATATTTGATATGATTTAACAACATTTCTATTTCCATATGTCCAATTGTTTTCTGTGTCCTCAAAATCGTTATGATTATTTCCTTCAACAGTTTCGGTATAACCTTCTACAATGTTTGCAGGAATTTCTTTTAAAAATCTAGATACTGCATTACAACTTGTAGATCCAAATACAGTTCTTCTTTTTGCACATGTTAAATACAAATACTCTTTTGCTCTAGTTATCCCAACATAGCATAATCTTCTTTCTTCTTCTAATTCTTTTTCTTCCCCGATAGATTTATATCCTGGGAAAATTCCTTCTTCCATTCCTACTAAGAATACAACTGGAAACTCTAGTCCTTTAGCACTATGTAAGGTCATTAACGTAACTGTATCATCTGTTTCTTCTAAATTATCAATATCACTAGATAATGTTATTCCTTCTAGAAATTCAGATAATCCATTTTCAGCATTTTCTTCCTCAAATTCTATAGCTACAGTAAGTAACTCATTTAAATTCTCTATTCTGTTTTCTGCTTCGAATGTATCTTCATCTTCTAGTGCCTTAAGATATCCTGTTTTCTTCATTGTTTCTGTAATTAATTCAGATATACTTAATTCATCTTTTCGTTTAGCTAAATCTTCTATTACTTCTACAAATTCTCTAGAGTTTGCGTATAATCTATTTAATTCAAACTCATTTGCTCTTTTTATTACCTCATACATTGAAATTCCATTTTGCATAGATAATTCTTCAACTGTTTCTAAACTTGCTTTTCCTATTCCACGCTTTGGTTCATTTATTATTCTTGTTAAACTTAAATTATCTGAAGTATTTTGAATTAATCTTAAATACGCTATAGCATCTTTAATTTCTTTTCTTTCATAGAACTTAAGTCCTCCAACTATTTTATATGGAATATCTTCTCTCCTTAAAATATCTTCTATACTACGAGATTGTGTATTCATTCTATATAAAATAGCAAAATCTGAGTTTTTATAATATTCTTGCCTTTTTAATTCATTTATTTTTTCTACTATAAATGATGCCTCATCATATTCATTATCTGCTTTATGCATTTGCACCATTTGGCCTTTATCATTATTAGTCCATAATTTTTTCTCATATTTGGTTTCATTATTCTTTATTACTGCATTTGCAACATCTAATATATTTTGTGTGCATCTATAGTTTTGCTCAAGCTTTATTATTTTTGTACCAGGAAAATCTTTTTCAAAATTTAAAATATTGCTTATATCTGCCCCTCTAAAACTATAAATTCCCTGATCATTATCGCCAACTACAGTTATGTTTCCATATTTAGCGGCAAGCATTGTTACAAGTGTAAATTGTGCTTTGTTCGTATCTTGATACTCATCTACTAAAACATAGTGAAATTTGTCTGAATAATACTCTAATTCCTCTGGATTTTCTGATAATACTTTTATTGTGTAATTTATAATATCATCAAAGTCTATTGCATTGTTTGTTTTAAGTTTCTTCTGGTATAAAGCATATATTTCTGCTATTTTGCTTTTTCTAAAATCATTTTCATATTTTCTTGCATATGTAGAAGGCTCTAGCATTTCATTTTTAGCATTACTTATTTCAGCTAAAACACTTCTATCTGAGAACATTTTATCATCTATATCTAATTCTTTTAAACAACTTTTTACTAAAGACCTTTGGTCTGATGTATCAAATATTACAAATGATTTATCAAAACCTATTTTATCTATATTCCTTCTTAAAATTCTTACACAAATAGAATGAAATGTTCCAATCCACATATCTTTTGATGTATCTTCACCTATTAGTTTTTCTACTCTTGCTTTCATCTCATTTGCAGCTTTATTTGTAAAAGTTATTGCAAGTATATTCCATGGCATTACACCATTTCTTATTAGATTTGCAATTTTGTGTGTTAACACTTTAGTTTTTCCGCTTCCGGCACCCGCTATAACAAGGCATGGGCCTTCAGTATTTACCACAGCTTCATTTTGTTTATCATTTAGTCCTTCTAATATATCTATCATTTTTGTTCCCTTTCTTTTTTTATTATCTTTTCTATTATATCTTCTATTTCCCTTGCACACTTCCTATATACATCAGCATCATATCCCCATGGATCACTTATATTTAAGCCATTTTCTGTGTTTCCAACATATTCCTTCATTGTAAAAACCTTTCCTACTAAATCAGGATATATATCTATTACAGCATCTTTATGAGCCTCTGTTGCACATAAAACTAAATCCATTTCCTCTATATTACTATTTAAAATATTAGTAGCTCTATGTGTAGATAAATCAACATCATAATCTTTGCATACTTCTATAGAAGTAAATGTAGGCCAATCCCCATCTTGTGCACTTACTCCACAAGAATATACTTCTATATCCAATTTTTCTTCTTCTACTCTTTTCTTTAACATCTTCTCTGCCATTGCACTTCTGCATATATTTCCAGTACATACAAACATTATCTTTCGCATTTAATTCACCCCTCACGTGCTACTTATTATATCAATTTTTATAAGTACTTTGCAATAAAATTTGATATATTTTGTTAAAATTAAAAATATAAACTAGTATAATAAAAAGATTGGATGTAATACATTATTTTGAAGTGAAACGAGGTGTTTTTAAATTTGCTTTAGCAAATATTAAAAATAGCAGAGCGTCCGAAGTTGAACTTCAAAATAATGTATTATATCCAATCTTAATTAATATCGTTAATTTTAAATGAACAAAAAAGAATGATACTATTTTCACATATCATTCTTTTTATGCTTTTTTCTTAAATACATCATCTGGATTATATTTTTCTCTTAATTCCTTTTGATATTCAATTTCATTTGCTTTTATTTTATTCATAAAGTCTATTCTTTGATTATCATCACACCAATATTTATAATACATCATTCCTAAAATATTTTTTGTATCTGGGCACAGCTCTATATCGCTTAATTTTTTAGAATGGTCAATATTAGGTTTATAACCAATCATTTTATTGTTTTCTAAGAAAAATTTAAATCTATCTGGAACTTTATTTTGCTCTTTTATATCCATATGATGTAAAATATCTAATACTTCTGTAATAGATTTTTTAAATTCATTTGTCATAAATATCTCCCTCCTATGGATATATTATTTCATTCATAATATTAGCATCATCTGGACAATTATTAACTATATTGGTCATTGTTCTAAAAATTTTATATCTATCATTTATAGTCTCTGTATATTCAGCAATTTCACTCATTGGATAAATTGATTGATTAAATTTATCATATGGCATAACCATTTTTCTCATTCCTTTCTTTAAGGTTAACATAAATATTATACCACTTTTTGTAAAATAAGTAAAGTAAAATTTAATAATATTTCACATAACCTGTGCTTATAATTTCCCATCACCATGACAATTATTCCAATTTTAGAAAGCATCTATTACAATCATTCCTATAACAAAACCTATTATATTTCCAATTACACCTATTCTGCCTTTATAAATTTTATTAGATTCTGGTATTAATTCTCCTGAAACAATATATAACATTGCTCCTGCTGCAAAAGCTAAGCAAATTCCTATTACAGATTTTGAAATTCCACCAACTAATGCTCCAAAAAGTGCTCCTATTCCTGTTGTAAGCCCAGACAAAAGAGTTAAAAAAACTGCCTTTGTTTTAGACATTCCACCATTCTTCATTGGAAAAGACATAGAAATTCCTTCAGGTATATCATGAAATGCTATTGCTAATGCAAGAGAATATCCCAGCTTTAAAGATGCACCAAATCCAGAACCTATAGCTAATCCCTCTGGAAAATTATGTATTGCTAGGCCTATTCCTACTATTATCCCAGTTTTCAATAAAGAATTATTATTTGATGTTATTCTCTCATTTTTCCTAACTGCACTTTCACAAAAAATCATTACAGCAATTCCAATTATTATTCCTACAAGTAAGCTAGACATATTGGATATTTCTAATGCTTCTGGTATTAAGTCAAAACATATTATTGCACTCATTAATCCAGCTGAAAACTGCAGAATAAAGCTTAACATTCTTTTACTTGGATTTTTAAACATTACCCCTATTATTCCACCAATAGTTGTACCAAATGTACCAAAAAACAAACCAAGTAAAGTAGTTTTTATAATTTCATTCAAATTAATAACCTCCTAAATAAACTACTATATATGTTTATTTAGGAGGTTATATTTTTATTCTTCCTCACCTTTTAATCTTTCTGCTCTATCTGTAGCAATTAAGCTTTCTATCATTTCATCTAAGTTTCCATTTAAAAAATCTTCAACTTGATATATGCTAAGTCCAATTCTGTGGTCTGTTATTCTTCCTTGTGGGTAATTATATGTCCTTATCTTCTCACTTCTATCTCCTGTACCAACTTGACTTTTTCTATTTTTAGCAAGTTCTTCATCTTGTTCTTTTTGCTTCATTTCATACAATTTAGATTTAAGCATACTCATTGCAAATTCTCTGTTTTGAAGCTGTGACCTTTCATTTTGGCATTCTACAACTATTCCTGTTGGTTCATGTATTAATCTTACTGCAGATGATGTTTTATTAACATGTTGTCCTCCTGCGCCAGATGACCTAAACACTTCCATTCTTATATCTGCTGGATTTAATTCAATTTCTACATCTTCCATTTCTGGTAGAACTGCAACTGTTGCAGTTGATGTATGTATTCTTCCACTAGATTCAGTATCTGGTACTCTTTGAACTCTATGAACTCCACTTTCGAATTTTAATCTACTGTATGCACCCTTTCCTTGTATCATAAATGTTATTTCTTTATATCCACCAAGGCCTGTTTCATTTTCATTTAAAATTTCTACTTTCCAATGTTTCCTTTCAGCATACATTGAATACATTCTAAATAAAGTTCCAGCAAATAAAGCAGCTTCTTCTCCTCCCGCTCCTGCTCTTATTTCGCAAATAACATTTTTATCATCATTTGGATCCTTTGGAATTAAAAGCGTTTTTAGTTCTTCTTCTATTTTAGGAAGCTTTTCTTTTGCCTCTACCATTTCCATTTCAGCAAGTTCTTTTAATTCCTTATCATTAAGCATTTCCTTTGCTTCTTCTAAATCTTTTTGTACTTTTTTATATTCTCTATATTTGGCTACAATCTCTGAAATTTCACTATGTTCTTTCATAAGTTCTTTCCACTCATTTTGTCTAGCAATAACTTCAGGGTCACTAATCTTTTGATTTAACTCTTCATATCTTTTTTCTACATCTTCTAATTTTTCAAACATAAGTAACTCTCCTTATTTATTTCATAATAAATATTATACACGATTTTACTAGTAATTACAATACATAATTTGTCTATGAGATTAGTTTTTTGGTTTTTGTTGACTTTTTGTAAATATTTGTGCTATACTTCCTTTTATAGGAAATGATAATAAGCAGATGTGGTTGTCACTTTTAACTTCGTAATTTTATTACGAGATTGGAGGTGATACATATGATAGAAAGTACATTATTAGAAATAGTATATTTACTTTTATTTGGTTTAATTACCGAACCTATCTGTATATTTGTTTTAATTATTGCTACTATAATTAAAGCAGATAAAAATAACACACATCTGTAACTGCCCGTTTAGATGTGTGCTAACACATTTATAATGGCAACCACGTTTGTGGTTTGTCATTTCCTATATTCATTATAACACATTTTCATGTAATGTCAATGGTACTTGTCTTGGAGTATATTATCTTTCGCCATCATCTTTTTCTAATCCTGCTTTTTTCTTATCTATACTTAGCTTTTTTCCTTTTCCTACGCCTCGCCATCCAACTGTTTTTCCCATTCCAACTACTTTCCATGGATTAATTCTTTCATTTGTCTTAAATTCTATCTTTTTTTCAGTTTTTTGCACTTCTTTTGGCTCTACTTTAGTTTGTTCTATCTTTTCCTCTTGCTTTTCTTCCTGTTTCTTCTGCTCTTGAGGCTTTTCTAATACAGTTTCTTTATTATCCTCCTTGAACTTTTTCTGCTTTTCTGCTTTTTCTTTTGCTTTTGATCTCGTACCTCTAATATTCTTTTTACTTTCTTCTTCTCTAGTTATATCATACATCTTTGCACTTCTTCCAGATGTATCTTTTGCCAATTTATTTTGAGAATTATCTTCAATATATTTTTTCTCATCAAGTTCAAAATTTTTTATTAATTTTTCATGATTTTCTCTTAATTCTTCTGCTTTCTTTTTTGTATGTTCATTTAAATCAGGTATTATTTTTTCACTAAGATTCTCAACTTTATCTGAAAGTACTTTTGTTACATTGTCAGAATATCTCTTGTTTGCCATAAAAATATTAGCTAATTTCCCAAATGCTCTTTTTAACCAGCTTTGGTTTTGAGCTATAACTGTTAAGTATTTTTCATTTGATGCCTTTAAAAGTTCTTCTTTTTTACCTGTTACAATTTCTATTGCTTTTCTCTCTTCATCTTGTAGTCCATCTAATATTTTATCCCATTTTATTCTCTGCTCTTCAACCCTTTTTCTAGTTAATAAGTTTTCATTGTATTCCTTTTCATATTCTTTAACCTTATGAGCCTTACTTGTAATTTCCAATTCTTCAACTAGAACTTTTACTTTTTCAATGTCTTCTCCATTATCTAATGCATCTTTTATTTGTTTTTTTAATTGTTCTCCCCTTATATATTCTGGTTTCTTTTTTTCTTCTTCTAATAGTTTTCCATAGTAGTCTTGTCTCATAATAGCTGTATTCTCTATTATTTCCAAATTTCCTTTTTCTTTTGCAATTCCATTGTACATCGCTTCAAATTCTCTTTTTGCAGTACTTAAAGATAATTCATAATTTCTTAATATATTTGCTTCTATTTCATTTTTAATTGTTTTTGTCCCTTCTACAAATTCAATTTTTTGATTATATTCATCAGCACTTTCCAAAATACATTCACGCATATCATTTACTTTACTTGAAACTAGCTTTTTACCTTTTTTAGTAAATGTCGCAGCTTCAACTTTAGCTCTATTAAATTGTATATCTGCTAGTTCTCTTAATAAATCATATATGCTTTTATTCTCTTGTGTATTTTCCATATTATTCTCCTACTTTTTCAATATTTTTTCTATTTGATTTCTAACTGAATTTTCTTGTTCTCTTAATCTATCTGATAAATCTTTTAATTCTAATAATGATGCTTTATCTATATCTATCATTCTTCCATTTACAAATATAGCACCAAATTTTTCTTTTGGCATAAGTATTCCCCCCGTTTTTATAATTATACTTGTTTATATTATATCATAAAGAAAAAAGATGTAAATAAATTTCACATCTTTTTTCTTTACATTTATGTTACAAAATTATTTCACAACTATGTTATATATTTTGTTCTTAACATATATTTCTTTAACAATTTGTTTATCTTTTACTGCATTTTGAACAGAAGTATTGTCGTATACAGCTATTTTTACAGAACTTTCATCTGTATCTCTTAAAACATTTATAGTTGCTTTTAATTTTCCATTTACTTGTACAGGAATTTCTATTGTATCATCAATTGTTTTTGCTTCATCATATTTTGGCCAATTATATGTAGATATATCATTTTCAAATCCTGCTAATTTATTTAATTCTTCTGTAATATGTGGTGCAAATGGGTTTAGCAATGTTAAAAATGTTTTAAATTCAGCTTTATTTATTCTTTTTAATTTATAAAATTCATTTACCATTGTCATAAATGTAGATACACATGTATTGAATTTCATTTCTTCAATATCATTTGTTACTTTCTTAATTGCCTTATGCATCATAGATTCTGTTTCTTTAGAATATGTATCCCCTTCTACTAACATTGTTTGCATATTCCATACTCTATCTAAAAATTTCAAACATCCTCTAATGCTATCCATAGACCATGCTGCAGATTGATCAAATGGTCCCATAAACATTTCATAAACTCTAAATGTATCTGCTCCAAATTCATTTACTATATCATCTGGGTTTATAACATTACCTTTAGATTTACTCATTTTTTCGCCATTATCACCTAATATCATACCATGTGATGTACGTTTTTGATATGGTTCTTTAGTTGGTACAACTCCTATATCGTATAAGAATTTATGCCAAAATCTTGAATATAGTAAGTGAAGTGTTGTATGCTCCATTCCGCCGTTATACCAATCTACTGGTGACCAATATTCTAGAGCTTGTTTTGAAGCTAATGCATTATTATTATGTGGATCCATATATCTTAAGAAATACCAAGAAGATCCAGCCCATTGTGGCATAGTATCTGTTTCCCTTCTTGCTTCTTTACCACAAACAGGGCATGTAGTTTTTATCCAATCTTCCATTTTTGCAAGTGGAGATTCCCCATTTTCTCCTGGTTCAAAGTCTTCCACTTCTGGTAATTTTAGTGGCAATTCTTCTTCAGGTATTGGTTGCCATCCACAATGCTCGCAATATACCATTGGTATTGGTTCTCCCCAATATCTTTGCCTTGAAAATACCCAGTCACGAAGTTTGTAATTTACTTTTTTCTTCCCTATATTATTATCTTCTAAATACTTATTTACTTTATCAATTGCATCCTCTTTATTCAAGCCATCTAGGAATCCAGAATTTATGTGTATTCCATCTCCTACCATTGCTCCGTCTTTTACCAAACTTTGTCCATCATCTAAAACTTGCACTATAGGTAAATTAAATTTTTGTGCAAATTCGTAATCTCTTTCATCATGTGCAGGAACTGCCATAATAGCTCCTGTTCCATATGTAGAAAGTACATAATCTGAAATCCATACTGGTATTTCTTTTTTAGTTAATGGATTTATTGCTGTAATTCCTTTTATCTCAACACCTGTCTTGTCTTTATTTATTTCAGCTCTTTCAAAATCAGATTTTAAGCTTGCCTGTCTTTTATATTCTTCAATTTCAGGCATATTTGTTATTCTATCCGCATATTTTTCTATTAATTTATGCTCTGGTGCAATAACCATATATGTAGCGCCAAATAAAGTATCTGGTCTTGTTGTATAAACTTCAAGATTATCAGAAGTTCCTGTTATTTGGAATTTAACTTCCGCTCCTTCACTTCTTCCAATCCAATTCCTTTGTTGTATTTTTATCTTTTCTAAGAAATCTATATCATCTAAATCATCAATTAGTCTTTGTGCATACTCTGTAATTTTTAACATCCATTCAGATTTTTCTTTTTGTATTACAGGGCTTCCACATCTTTCACAAACGCCATTTACAACTTCCTCATTAGCCAAACCTACTTTACAGCCTGTACAGAAGTTGATTGGCATTGTTGCCTTGTATGCTAATCCATGTTTAAACAATTGTATAAATATCCATTGTGTCCACTTATAATAATTGGGGTCTGTTGTATTAATTTCTCTTGACCAATCAAATGAAAATCCTATAGATTTTAATTGTTCTGTAAAATGAGCTATATTTTTCTCTGTTGTTATTCTAGGGTGTATGTGGTTTTTTATAGCAAAATTTTCTGCTGGTAATCCGAATGCATCAAATCCTATTGGAAATAAAACATTATATCCTTGCATTCTTCTTTTTCTAGCTATAATATCTAATGCAGTATAACTTCTTGGATGTCCAACATGCAAACCTTGTCCAGATGGATATGGGAACTCTATTAATCCATACCATTTCTTTGGATTTGTATAATCTGTACTTGCATTAAATGTACCTTCTTTATACCATTTATCTTGCCACTTTTTTTCTATTTCTTTAAAATTATATGCCATTTATTTATCACTCCTATTTTAAGATTTATATATTATACAATATTTTTTACAAAAAATAAATACTTAAAGCTTTATTTCTATTGTTTTTTCTGCATCTAAACTAATTTTTTCGTATTTTACTCCGCACTCATCAGATAATCTTCTAGAAGCAATATTATTATCTGAATTTGCATATTTATCGCTTAAATATATTACATGTTTTATTCCAGATTGAATTATAATTTTTGCACATTCATTACATGGAAATAAATCAACATATATTTTAGAATTCTCTAAATCTTTTTTACTTCCCCTGTAATTTAATATTGCATTCATTTCAGCATGGCAAACATATGGATATTTTGTATCTAAATTTTCCCCTTCTCTTCCCCAAGGGAACTTTTCATCATCAAATCCATTTGGGGCCCCATTATATCCAATTGATAAAATTCTATTATCCTCACTTACAATACATGCTCCCACTTGTGTTGATGGGTCCTTACTTCTCATAGCAGAAAGTTTTGCTATTGCCATAAAATATTCATCCCATTTTAAATAATTTTCTCTTTTTTTATTTGTCATGATTTACCCCACCTTTTCTTTTTATGTTGAAAAATATTTTAATGTTTTTATATTAGCATATCTACATCCTAAAGTCAACGAACCATATTCCTATATAAAACACATTTTAAGTTTTTAATAAAAATTTAAGCCAAAACACTTGAATTTATACAAAAAATATGTTATATTATATTAGTCAGTTAAATATATAGAGGTGTGGCGCAGTTGGTAGCGCGCGTGGTTTGGGACCATGAGGCCGCAGGTTCGATCCCTGTCACCTCTACCAAATGTGCGATGATTACATCGCAATGAATAGTTAAGAATGAATAGTGAATAATTTCGTGTTAAACATAAAAGAACACATTTGTATTATTCACTATTCATTTTTCATTATTAATTATTCTCTAATTTTTTGCTACTGTATTACTTTTCTTATATTGCAATTTATATTAGTTATAGTATAATATTGATTAGCAATAAAAGGGAGTGATATAAATGTTTGATTTTATTTTTTCTAATTCATATATAGATGTAAAATACCAAGGAAGATTATATTTAGAAGAATCTTATGATACATTAAAAAGAATGATGGAAGATGGTAGTTCAACTATAACTGTACGTGTTGTGGATTTTACAGGACTTGGAAGTGATACTAAAACATTTAATAAAGAAGATATATCATATTATGGTTCAAATTAAAAAAGAAAAAAGCAAGTAATTTAAATAATTACTTGCTTTTTATATTACTTTTTATTAATATTTCATATCTCTATATTTAAAGAATGTTACTACTCCGCCAATTGCTACTATAGCTATTAATGGTAATAAATATGTTTCTAATCCTGCTTTTGGTAAAGAGCTGTTTGCTGTATCACTTCTTGTTGTACTTCCTGAAGATCTACTTGTTCCATCATTTGCTGATGCTCCACCACCTGTTGTTGTAGTTGTATCTACATTAACTGTAATTACTTCGCTTCTATTTCCTGCTAAATCTACTAAAGTTATATTTTCTCTAGTATTTGCTGAATATAATCTTGTTAAAACTTTTTTATCTGCTGACAATGTCCAGCCTGAAATTGGTTGAACAGCTTCACTCGCTGCTATTGTTACTGTAACACCTCTTGAATCTTTTGCATATGTTACCTTTCCTGTTGGTTTAGTAACATCTACTATATTTACAGTTCCACCATTGCTTAATTCTACATTTACTGTTGCTTCTGCTTTATTTCCTGCCTCATCCAAAACTGATATTTTTCCATTAAAGTTTGCTGAATATGTTTTTGTTAATGTTTTTTTATCTGCAGATAATGTCCAACCTGATACTGCTTGTACTGGCTCATTAGATGTTATTGTTACCTGTTTTCCTCCTGTTACATCTGCGTATTTTACATCTAATGTTGGTGCTGTTGTATCAGATGTAGAAGGAGTTGGCGTAGGTGTTGTACTTCCATCTGTTATGCTTATTGTTGTTGATGCATTTGTAGGTTCAACCTTAGTATTTTTTGATCCGAATTCCATATCTTTTAAGGTTATTGTTGTATTTCCTGCTGGTGCTGAAGAACTAACTGTAAATTCTATTGAAAAAATATCTGTATTTGCTTTTACTTCTTGTTCTCCAACTAATGCAAGCATCCCGTTAGCTTCATTATATTGATAAACAGAATCCCATTCAACAATAGGTTCTATTTTCTTTTTAGTTATCCCTTCAAATACATTTTTATCATATTCTAGTGTTCCCTTAAATGATACATATCCGTCATTTCCAATATTAGCATTTTCTATTGCAACTATTAATTTTACTGTTTCTCCTTTTTTTACAGTTTGTACCGATGGAGTCATTTTTACATCAAAGCTATCAGCTTTAGATGGTATTACCATCAACATCATTAAAATTACCATAATTAATAAAGTAACAATCGTTTTTTTCATTTTTATCTCTCCTATAAATTTATTAGCCCTAGTCTGGCCGCTTTCATTTGTGTCAAATCTGTTACTGTAACATCTCCTGTTGTATTTACATCTGCTGCTTTTTGCTCTAGCTCTGTCAAATTACGTCTTCCTACTAAGTATAGTTTTATTTGTGTTATATCTTCTAATGTTATCTGTCCATTTTGTGTAATATCTCCATTAACAGCAATTGTATAACTTCGTCCATTATCAATATTCAATATTGTTCCTGTTGTTATTATTTCACTATCTGCCAATTCTATGTTATTTTTGAATATTTTTAAAGTTTCATCAACTTGAATATTGTCTTTAAAAGTTTTAACTGTTGTATTTGGTGATACTTTATATATTAAATCCTTTTCTATTTTATAAGAATCGGATGTAATATTACTACTTTTTATTGTTGTAAATGCTTTTATGCATATGTTAGTATTCTTTAGCGAAGACTCGCTTAAATCCAACCATTGTACGCCATTTTCAGAATAATAACTTTCTTTTGAGTTACTTGTTGCAGTTAACCAATATCCTTCATTTGGAGTTTCAACACCTATGCAAGCATCGGTGTTAATTCCCTTGTATTTAATTGCAACAGCAAATTCTTCTCCTGCCACTTCTATTGGTGTTTTCAATTTTACTGTTGTATATCCAGTTCTTAATACTGTTTGCTCAGTTTCTATTTTTTGTAATTTGTTTAAATTCAGTTCTCCATCTAAAGGATTAACATATAATTCAAATTGTTGTTCTACTAAAGATGCTATTGAAATTTCATTAATTGTTTCTATTGTTGTTTTATCTTTTTTAAATACATTTGCGCCATATAATGTTGATATACCTTCTCCTCTAATACTTCTAGAATATCCCAATGGATCATATTGGTATATTTTGTCATAGTCAATATCTTCCGCATTAATTATTCCAAGCATTCCATATTTTTCTACAATAGCATCTTCATATGAAATATAGAAACACCCCGTTTTGAATTGTTCGTTTTTTCCATATGAGTTTAGTGCTAAATATGCTCCTGGTGATGATGGCCTTATATCTTCATTAAAATTTTCTATTGGATATGTATCATCCCAACCTATAATTGCAATTTGGTGATTTGGTTCAATATCGCTATTACAATAAAGTGCAGGTTCATCTAATTCATAATTATAATATTTACTATAACTTCCCCCTGAAACCGTTGTTGCAAATACTGCCCCATAATTCATTATATGATTCTTAATGCTTGCCCTTATATCTTGTACTTCTACTTGCGAATATGTTTCATCAGTATTTGGGTTTTTATATATAATATCACCACTACTATTTTTTTGTTTCGAAATAGCCGGAAATTCTATATAATCTGTAATTTTCTTTTGGGCTGTTTTCCCTTCTATTTCTGAAAGTGATATTCTACCTACATTTGTGCTAAATGGCATTTCTTCTTCTAATATTGGTCCTCTTCCACTTGTATAATATGACATTGCAACAAATTCATTTCCTCCTTCTCTTGCCTCTCTATTATGTCCCATTTCATTAGTTCCATCTGTAAAATTTCTAGCTGTTGCATATGCAATATGTCTTTCAGAAAAATCATATTCTTGGTTATTTCTAAGTAAAAGATTTGTTTCTAAAACTGTATTGCTTGCAAAAGTCCAGCAATGTTGTGTAGATTGTTGATTTCTAACATTAACTGTTATAACATCTCTTAAATCGAACTTTGTATTTGCTAATAATTTTTTTTCTACTAGTAAATTATGAGTCTTATAGAGTTTTATTTCTGCTTTAGGAATATCTTTTACAAGCTCTAAATCTGCATATGATGTAGGAGCAAATAAAACACTAACTAATAGACATACAATTAGCATTAAATTAGCTTTCGTAAACCTATTCATTTTTGCTCCTTTCATACTAATTATATTATAATACTTTTGCTTTAAAATCAATCTCTTTTTTTCTTTTGTAGAATTAACTTTTTAAAAGTTCAAGGTAAATCAATGGTTTAAAGGTTTATTCTTGCTTTATTACATTTTTATTACATTTTTGTTACATTTTTGTTACCAAGTGGCCTTATCCACAAGAATTAATACTAAATTAGATAAATCTATTATATCTAATTTTCCGCCAGAATCTAAATCTCCTGCTTTTTCATAAACTCCCTGTAGTTTAATTTTTTCTATAATATGATAAACAACTTGTGAAAGATCTACAACATCAAATATTCCATCACCATTTACATCACCTTTAACTACTACTGTATATTCTTCACCAGATGGAGCTATTGCTTTGCATCCAGTTTTTACATATCCAGTTGTTACGGTTGTTCCATTGGCATCCTTAATTGTAATATTATTTCCTCCTGTTATATTAGCTTTAAATGTTGCTATTTCCGTTTTTGGTAAAACATTTAGTATAGTGTTATCTTCCTCTATTAAATATTTGTCTGATGATAATGATTTTAAATATATTGTTAATTTTTCTGATGTTCCTACTACGTCCATTCTTCCATTTGATGTTGTAGGATCTAATAATTGTATATCTCCTTTTTCTGCTGTTGCATTTGCTTTTACTTTAAACTTTATTTTAAACAAATTTGAATCTTGCTGTATAAAACCGCCTGTTGTTGTTTCATTTAAGTCTGCTAATATTTTATTATTTGCACTATTGTATAGAATGCTCCAACCGTCTACTCCTGTTATATCTGTATCTCTAACTATTTCGAATACATTTGTATCATACTGGAGTGTACACATAAATGAATTCATTCCATTTCCACCTATATTCAAATTACTAGTTGAAACTGTTACTGTTACTTCACTTCCTGGTGTTATAGTTCTTTTTGTGGGTGTAAGTTTTACATTAAAGCTCATAGCATATGTCGGAATAGTTAACATCATGAGTAATATTAAAATTAACAATGTTGTTCCTAATAATTTTTTCACTACTCATTACCTCCATTCATAAACATATCTTTTAAAATTGTAAAATCTGTTATTGTTATTTGTCCATCTCCATTTAAATCAGCTGCTTTTTGGTTAAAGTATGTACCTGTTTCCAAATTACCCATTAAGTATTTTCTTAATAAAGACAAATCAGTTGTACCTATTTGTCCATCTCCACTTATGTCTCCATTTACTATTACAGTAAATGTTTCTGTAGTTGTAGTTCCACCACTTGTATTTTTAACTTCTATTGTTGCTCCTGTTCCAACTTTACCTGTATCTTCTATAGGATTTCCATCTTTGTCTTTTACAGTTACTACTGTTCCTTCATTAGTTTTTATATTCTCCTTTAGTTCTTTTCCTGTTGTTTCATCTCCTACGCCAGTTACTTCTTTATCATTATCATTTATTCCGTATACAGGACTATCTATATATACTTGGTTTGTTGGCACAGCTTTTACAGTTACTGTACATGTTTTTGAGAAATTTCCATCTTCAGTTGTAAACGTTACTGTCGCTGTTCCAACCTTTAGTCCTTTAATTCCAGCTGTTGACATTGTGATTATTTTTTCATCAGAAATTTCCATATTAACATTTTGGTTTGTAGCATTTTCTGGTAATACTATAGCATCTATTTCTGTACTTCTACCCACTATTACTTCAGCTGATGTTTTACTTAGTCTAATTCCTGTTACTGCTATGTTTTGTGGAACTTCTACAACACAAGTTTTTTCAATCTTTCCATCTTCTGTCTTTACGGTTATTGTTGCTGTTCCATAATTAACAGCAGTTATTAGTCCATTTTGGTCAACTTTTGCAACTGATGGATTGCTTGAACTCCATGTTACATTTTGATTTTCTGCATCTTCTGGTTCAAAAGATACATTAATTTTTTGTTCATCATCTTTTTCTAGTGTTATTCCTGTTACATCAAGTTTTATATCTTGTACTTTTAAATCTTGTACTTGTTCTTTTGATGTAACTGATACTACACATGATGCTGTTTTTCCATTAGCAGTTTCCACTGTAATAGTTGCTGTTCCAGCATCAATTGCTGTTACTCTACCATTATTATCAACATCTGCCACCATATAGTTTGAGCTACTCCATATTATTGTTTTATCTTCTGCATTAGTTGGAGTAATTGTTGCTACTAATTGAGACACTCCATCTTTTTCTAATGACATACTAGTTTGATTTAAACTAATTGATTTTACCGAATTATCTATCTTTTCTGTAACTGTTACATTACATCTAGCCGTTTTTTCTCCAATTGATGTAGCTGCTGTTATAGTTGCTGTACCTGGTGCAATTGCTCTTACTAGTCCATTGGCATTTACTACTGCAACATTAGTATTACTACTTGACCATATAACAGATGTATTTGTTGCATCAGCTGGTATAAGTGTTGCTTTTAAGTTTTCCGTTGCATCTTGTTGTAATGATAAGTTTGCTTTATTTAAAGTTATTCCTGTTACATCTACTAGTAAAGACTCTGGTACTTCTACATTACAATATGCTACAATTGTCTTTCCATCACTACCCTTTATTACATTACCATCTGGATCTCTTAGTATTGCGGTTACAGTTGTTTTTCCCTTTTTTAGTCCAATTAAAAGTCCCTCATCTGTAACTATTACTATATTTTTATTTCCGCTTGCCCATTCCACTTTAGATATTGTTGCATCTTCTGGTCCTATTATTGGTGCAAGTATATTTGTTTCCCCTGCTAATAATTTAACACTACTATGGTTTAATTTAAGGCTTTCTACAGGGACTCGTACATCTATTACACATTTTGTGTATACAGTTTCTAATCCTTTTACTCTAGCTGTAATCGTCGCTTTTCCAGCTCCTACTGCTGTTACTACTCCATTTGTATCAACTGTTGCCACATTTCTATTATCAGATTGCCATGACATTTCCTTATATGAAGGATCACAATCGCTAGGAGTTACTGCTACTTTTAATTGTAAATTATCTCCCTTTATTACTATAGCACGATCTTCTACATTCTCAAATTTGCCATTATCCAATTTTTTTTGTATTTGCAAACTATCTACAGGTATTTTGTAACCAGGGACTTCTGCTGTAAATGCTTTTATGCATATATACATATTTTTAGTATCATTTTGTGAATATAAGTCTGTCCATCTATCTAATGAAGTGCCTATAAAGCTACGTCCTTGTGCAGACGTTACTCCACTAAATCCTGAAATAGCTTTTGTTGTAGTAGAAACATTATTTCCAGTAACATTGTATGATTTTTCTGTTGGAGACTGTACTCCTATTTTAGCACTTGTATTAGTATCTGGTGAAATATATCTAACTACAACTGCAAACTTTTTACCTGTTAACATTTGAGGTTTATCTAATGTTATTGTATTATATCCACCTTCTAGCACACCTGTTTCAGCAACTTTAATTAGATTTTCTGTTTTTAATGTGCCATTTAGTGGATTTACATATACTTCATATTTCATATCATACATATTTGCTATGCTTATAGAATTCAAAGCTTCTGCTTCTTTTGTATTTCTTACAAACACATTTGCTCCAAAATTTCCGTCTATAACTGTAGACATTCCATATGTATCCCATTGATATGGAGTTTTTGATGCTGCTGCATTATTAATTTCTTTTATTCCATAAACATTAGACTCTATATAATAATCATAATAAGATACATAATAAAAGTTTGTTAAGCATAATTCTGGCTCACTTACATACCACCATCTTCCTCCTTGTTGTACCCAATCTCCTTTAATTCTATATATTCCATATCCATACTTATAACGTCCTTCTTCGTAGCTATAATGATGTTTATAATATGACTTTCTAAATTTTGTATTATCCATTACTAGATATGCTCCTTTGGCTGGAGCTCCCAACACTTGTAGGTCATCATCCCATCCTATAATAGTCACATCATGATTTGGTGTTAAATTTCCTCCATTGCAATAATATTGCAGTTCAGGAAGTGGTTTATAATCTTTTGTGTAATATGTATAATCCCAGTCATGTTCGCCAGATCCTCTTGTATCAGTGTTTCTCACAGTTTCTCCTCCTGATGCCCATTTAAAATAGCTTTCTCCATTTCTATATATTTTTGCTCCTACTGCTCCATATTTTACTATGTGCTCTTTTATTGCTTCTCTATTTGCTTCTATTTCTCCGCCTGTATACATATTCATTTTCTTGTATGCACTTATGTTTTGCATATTATTATTATTATCTACTTGATAAATATATGTTCCTGCAGCTGCATATGTAACTCTTCCAATTTGTGTATTTTGTTCTGTAATTTGGTCTCCTAAATCAAAAGATACTTTATACATACTAGGAAATAGTCTATAACTGTCTATTTTTCCATTTATGCTGCCTTGAACATCAAGCAAGCCAGTTCTACTTGTAAGATATCCTAGTCCCCTTAATACATTTGAGGAAATATTACTTCCTGAATATTGAATTCCTCTGTTTAAATTTAAAAGTTGTACTATTCCATTAGAACTATTCATTACTAAATATTGAAAATTTCGCAAATCATAATTAGACGAATATCCTAATGCTTTATCTACTGCAGATGCTGTTAAAGAAATTTGTGGAATTTCAACTTCTCTAGCAATAGCTTGTCCTGTAAAAAGCATTGTTCCTGCTAATGCCATACATGAAATTTTAGTAATTAACTTTTTTATTTTCATTATCTTACTTTCCTCCTTTTGGTAAAAGTTTTAATTATTATTCTTAATAAAAGTAAAAGTATTAGTGCTACTACAATATATATTATAATGTTCTTTATTAGTGTATTATCTGAATTTAAATTAATATTTACTGTAATATCATCTGCTCTTAAATCCGCTTTAGAATCAGTAGCTTGAGTTTTTAAAAATTTTATTTCTGTTTTGTTTTTGCTCACATTTTCCTTTTGCTTTAACTTTATCTCTATTATTGGCTTATTACTTTCATTTGTAAAATCGCTTCTAAACAGTAGCATTTTTCCAGTTTCTTCATTATAAGTCACATCATTCCAGTCATTTTTACTTGTAATATCAGCTTTTTTTATTTCTTCAAATATTTCTTTATCATATTCAAAATTAGTAGAAAATACATTAATTCCTTGAACATCTGCAATTATTTTATCTAACATCAAAGTTACTGTATATTCTTTTTCATTTTTTTGAACATTTGCACTAATTATGAAACTAGCAGCAAATACACTAGTTGTTAACACCAATATTGCTATAATCATCATAGCGAAAATTTTCAGTGCTTTTTTCAATTAAGTTCACTCCTTTTATTATTTTTCTTCGTGCGTATACTCTGTTTGAGGCTTTGATAAAATTCCAAGTTTTATCATTATTCTTTTAATCAATGATGGCTTTTCATCAACAACTGCTATATCTAATCTTGGTTTATCTATATTGCCATCAACAATTTCTCCGTATTGTTCTATATATTCTTTCTTTCTTTCAAACTCTGCCATTGTTTTTATATAGTAATCATTATAAAAACTATAATTTTCTGTACATCCTAGTAAGTCTTTAAATCCATATAATTTATCTTTAAAAGCTTGTAATTCCTCTAAATTTCTTACTTCTTTAAAACTCTTTTCAAATCCATTTTGTATTATATAATTTTGTATTTTTAAAAATAAATCTGTAATTCCAGCTTTGCTATTATCTATTTGTTTTGATATTTTTTCTGCTTTTGTTTTAACATTTACTTCTTGTAATTCATTTGTTAAATTATTTAATTCATCTTCTTTATGCATTAATATATCAAATGCATCCCTTATTATTTTATAAGATTTTTTTCCAAATTTTGTCTCTACAGAATCATGAAAAACCTTATCCCCATATAATGTACTATGCTCTAATGCATATTCTCCTGTAAAATATGCGACCTCATTTAATAATGTACACTCTAATGGATAATAATTAGGGCTTATTGTTTCTAATGATATTTCATAATATTTTACTCTATCTAATGCGCTATTATTTGCCTTTGCTGCCATAAGTTGTACAGCTGCCTCATTTATAGCCATTCCTTTATTTCCACCATCAGAAAAATTATATAAACCTAGTGAAAGCACATTTCCTCTTCCATCTGTTTGCTGTTGTAAATAATGTAAACATTCATGTGTTGCAAATTCTTCTATCTTATCGAAATCTACTCCTCGCTTAAAATAAATAGAATTATTCATAACCATAAATTTTGCTCCAGACAAATCGTTTGGCATATCTGCTGTATACATTGGTAATCTTGATAGTTCTATAAATAAATTATTTTCTGTTAAATTATGTTTTGGAAAAGTTGCTGACAATTTTGTTGCAATCCTTTTAGCAATTTTATTAATCGTTAAAGTATCTATCTTTTTTGCGTTTTCTATTCCTTCTCTTTTTAATACAGACTTTACACTCATTTATTTTTTGTCCCTTCTGCTTATTTTGCAAAGCTTTATCATTGGATTTATATATTATTATTGATTTTATTATACAATATTAATATATATATCGTGTTTCAGTTGTATTAAATTTTCATTACATTTTTGTAACAAAATTGTTACAAGACGTAAAAAACCTTAAGCAATCAAGTCCTTTCAAACAAAAAATGAACAATTTTAAAAATTGTTCATTTTTTGTTTTACTTCCTTTAAATCTTTCCAAAACAAAATTTTCTTACTTTCATCTCTAAGTAGTGCTGCTGGATGAAATGTTGGCATATAAAATATTCCATTCTTTTCTATCCATTTTCCTCTCGAATTTGTTATTCCGTAATCTTTTCCAAGAATATTTTTTAATGCGACATTTCCAAGCAAAACTATTACTTTTGGTTTTACAAGCATAACTTGGCATCTTAAATAATCTAAGCAAGAATTAACTTCATCTTCTTCTGGATTTCTATTATTAGGTGGTCTGCATTTTACTACATTTGCAATATACACTTCATCTCTATTTATTCCTAATGCTTGAAATGCCATGTTCATAAGTTTTCCTGCTCGTCCAACAAACGGATTTCCACTTGCATCTTCATCTGCTCCTGGGCCTTCACCTATAAACATTAAATCTGCTTCTTTGTTTCCAGTCCCTATAACCACATTTGTTCTACTTCCGCAAAGCTTACATTTTTTACATGTTTTACAAGCATTTTCTAACTCTTCCCAACTACTATACATTTTCTTCTTCCTTTATTTTCTCTAATATTTCTTCTTTGTCTATATACTTTATGTAATTATAATCATTCCCTTTAAATTTTGTATTAAAATTGCAAATCGTTTTATATGGGCATCTTTCACAAGGTGTTTTCTTTTCTTTATTATAATATGGCTTAATACTTATATCCCCGCTATATATTTCATTTGATATTTGTTTTATTATATTCCTTACTTTTTTCTGCAAATTTGCAAAATCTTCTTTTTTTACTGTACTAGATCGTCCTTTACTTATATTTCCTTCAGTATCTATAAATACAGGTATTTTTTCTGAATAACCTTGCAGCAATTTTGTATCCATCATTTTTACTACATTTGCATCTTCTAAAACAAGGCCCTTCATTTTAAATTTTTTCTTTAAACTTTTTTCTATACTCTCAATGTCCTTTTTGTTTACATCATTAGCTATAGGTTCTATCAAATTAAAATATAATATTCCCGCAGGTGATAATTTTGTTTTAGAAACTATTTCATCCAAATACGTAATAAGCTGTAATTGTATTCCAAACATTACTTCATTAAGTTCAATATTTTTTGAACTAGATTTATAATCAATTATTCTTACATAATTTTCATTTTCATCTTTAGCTATATCTACTCTGTCAATTTTTCCTGTCAGTATTACCTTTTTCCCATTTTCCAAAGTTATTTCTATAGGAGAATATTCTCCCCCAGTTTTAAACTCTACTTCATTTCCTAAAATTTCAAACTTACTGTCTAATAAACTATACAATATATATTTTATTGACTCTATAAGTACTCTTTCTAATTTTTTAAGTAATATTCTAAATTTTGCAGAGCCTACAAAAATTGCATTTCTAGCAAGTGCAAGTTTTTCATCTATTATCTGTTTTACTAATTCTTCTATATTTTTATTTTCTAGCTCACATATACTAACATTATTATTTTTTACTTTTTCAAAAAAATCATCTATCACTTCATGCATAAAAGATCCTGTATCTATTGGTCTTAATTCAAAGCTTTCTTGTTCTTTCAATTTTAATCCATATGTTAAGTGAAAAGAAAATGGGCAGGTTCTATATTGTTCTAATTTAGATATACTTGTTTGCATTTTATTGCCATATAGCTTATTTATTGTATTTTCGTCGATTTTTTCAGATAAATTTGAATAGTTTATTCCTTTTATTGCTCTCCTTAACTTAGGCTCCCATTCTTCATTTTGTAAATACCAATTGTATACATCTTTCCAAACCGGACTCACTTCTTCTCCATTTGATAATTTATATAAGTTTTCTATTAATTCATCAAAAGTTTCTTCTGGTAGCCCTATAAATTCCTCTTTTTGTGTAACATCACTTTTTTCCTTTATTTTTTCAAACATCTTCTTTATTTTGGTTATTAATATAGATGGTCTTACTGCTTTTCCTTCAGAATCAGTAGATGTATATGATAAATATAGCTTTTCTTCTGCTATTGTTAATGCTTTATAAATGTTATATTGTTCCTCATATAATCTATCTTTAGTTGTTTTAGCAAGTTCAATTCCATCTTCTTTTAATTTTTCTCTGTCTTCATCGTTTAAAAATCCTTCATCCTTACTAATACTTGGGAATATCCCATCATTTAGTCCTATAATGAATACTGCCTTAACATTATGGCTTCTAGATCTATCTATATCTCCAAATATTACTTGATCTTGTGTTGCAGGAATTGCACCTAAATCTTTAGTTTGTAGTCCTATTTTTATGTATTCCTTGTATTTTTCAAAACTTACTTTTTTATTCTTGAATATCATTACTAATTCATCTAAAACCTGTATGATAACTCCAATACTTGTTTTGTATTCATTGGCAAGTTCTATTTCATTAATATTTTCTAATTTATTTATCTTTTGTGATAGTTTTTCTAATATTTCATTTGTCTGTAAGAAATCATATAAATCTGTTGTGATACTTTCTACTGTTTTTTCTTTTCCTATTTTTTCTTTTAAATCTAACAAAGGAGTGATAGCTTTATTCCTCAATTCATTAAGTTTTTCAAGTTCATTACTGTCTAAATTTCCATATGTCCAATCTTGTTTATACCACTTATTTCCCTTTATTTCCCACTTTATACAATAATTTTCTAGTAAAAATATATCTTGCTGATTTATATCTAAAAATCCTGATTTTATATAATTAAACATTGATTCATAGCTAAAATTTTTAGATAATGCATCAAATATTGCTAATACATAATTTACTAATCCATTTTGGCTTAAGTCTTTCTTTTCATCTATAAACACTGGAATTTTGTATTTACTAAAAATTGCTTTTGTTATTCCTGAATATGTTTCTATCTGTTTTGCAATTATAGCAATATCGCTAAATTTATAATTATTATCTCTTACTAGTTTTATTATTTCTTTTGCAACATATTCTATTTCTGAATACGGATTTAATGCTAAAGACAAGCTAATATTTTTCACTTCACTATTATAATTCGGTTTTTTATTATTATATAGGTTTTCTTCTAGAAACTTTAACTCTTTATTTTTAAATCTATGTTTTTCTTTTAATATTACTGGTTCTTCTACATCTGTATCCTCTATTAATTTTAATATTTTTTCTACTGTTAATTTATTTTGATAAAATATGTCTGTTTCTTGAGTTTTATTATTTTCTAGCCAGTCTGCTGATACTGTGATGTTTACTTGGTTTGCTTTTTTTATTAGTTTTCTAATTATTTCATACTCTTGAGTTGTAAATCCTGCAAATTCATCTATGTAAATTATTGAATTATCAAACATTGTACTTTCTTCTAATTCTTCTGAAAGTATTTTTAAAACATCATTTGTATCTATAAAGTTTTTAGATATTTTATCCTCGTATTCTTTATATATAACAAATATATCATTTAACTTTGTTTTTAAATACATATCTTCTGTGCTATCTATAATTCGTTTTAAATCATCTATAGATACATTATGTTTCTTCAATTCTGTTAACATTCTACTTACAATTTCTATGTTTTTTTCAGATTTACCTAAAAATTTTAAATTTGGTTTATTAGAATCTAATATATCATTTAACAAAATGGCATTCCCACATTCGCTAAGAATAGTTTTACTTGCTCCTCCAACTTCTAGCATTACCCTATAGGCCATTCTGTTAAATGTTAAAACTTCTGCGTTTATGACTGAATTTGAAGCTAACATTTCCAAAAGTTTTTTCTCTGCCGTAAAAGAAAATTGTTCTGGAGTTATTATAAATATTTTACTATTACCATTTATTTTTTGTTTTATCTCATTAAAGCAGTAGGTGGTCTTCCCCGTGCCTGCCGTTCCACATATAAATCTAAGTCCCATAAATACTCCTTTATGCAGTTTTATTTTCTTCTCTTTTCCAGTAAAACAAATATTGCTGTGCAATACCTGCTAAATTTCCATATTTTTCTTCTGCTAAATTTCTAATTTGTTTTTTATCTACTTTGCTTTCATCTTCATTTTTTATATATAACTCGTTCATTACACGTCTTACCCATACATCAACTGGGAATACATCAAATCTTCTCATAGAAAATAGCATTATGCAATCTGCAACTTTATCTCCAACCCCAGGTAATTTATTTAGTTCTTCTCTTAATTCATTTGAATTTTGTATTTGTTGCAATTTTTCTAAATCTATTTCTTTACTCAAAATTAATCTTGTAGTTTCATATACTCTTTTATCCCTAAAGCCTAGTCCAAGTGTCCTTAAATCTTCTACTGAGGCTTTACTTAAGCTTTGGGCTGTAGGA
Organism: Clostridia bacterium; assembly: GCA_017469445.1. Lineage (GTDB taxonomy): Bacteria > Bacillota > Clostridia > TANB77 > CAG-508 > UMGS1864. The sequence continues at coordinate 7,693 of JAFUGK010000010.1, read as the reverse complement.
AATGTATAATATTCATTGCCATTCCAAATTATTTTCTTTCCATATTCTTTAGATATTCTTTCTATTATTTTTTTTATTCTAGGTATATTGTTATTTGCTGAAATTATGAAAGAAATAATTGTTTCCCATAAATCTTGTCTTAATATTCTGATACCTTCCCCATATTTTATACTCTCTTTTAAATTGTCATCTACTTTTGATAATACTTTTTTAATTTGCTCATAATCTGTATCCAAATCAAAATACTCTCTGCAAATTTCTTTAATATCCCCATTACATATCCCTTTAAAAGTAACTATATTCTCCTGCTTTTTTACATTTAATACGTTATCTTTAAATACACCAGTATAACTTCCATCTTCTTGTTTATTCCATCTAAAACATTGGCCACAGTCGAATATGTGAGGTAGTTCAAATGAATTTTTTAATTCCAATTCTAAAATTTGTTCTTTCATAATTATTCCTTTACTATTATATACCCTTAACTAAAATATATTAAAAATCGAAAACAGTGCATTGAAAGTAATTGAGCTAGACCTTCTTAATAATTTTATGGAAAGCGTTCATTTGCTAATGGAAGGGTGCCATCAAATTCTTTTAGAAGGTCTGCGATAATTAGCTTGAACGAGCATTTTTGAGATTTTTAATACATTTTAGTAATAAGTTATGCTAATTTAATCCCTTTAACAAGTAATATATAAAATTTATTCAATTTCCTCGGCTTGCTACGTGTTTTGCAAATTCTAAAGATACATCAAGCGAGCCTCTCACTCCTCCGCGCTTCCTCCCTTGCCATATCTTAAGAATTTGCACAAACACTCCACGGCACATTCGTCATTTCATAAATTTTATATATTACTTGCTTATATTCTAAATATTCAAAATAATTTTATCATAATACGACAAAAAATTCTATATTTCATTTACTTTCTTATTAAATAATTATATAATTTTACCGAGGTGATAATATGTTAAATTTTGATGAACTAAAGGCTGAAGACCTTGATATTTATAATGCTATAAAAAAAGAAAAAGAAAGGCAAAATTCTTGTATTGAAATGATTGCTTCTGAAAATTTTACAAGTTTAGCTGTAATGGAAGCAATGGGAAGTTTTTTGACAAATAAATATGCAGAAGGATACCCTAACAATAGATATTATTGTGGATGCGTAAATGTAGATACAGTTGAGGATTTAGCAAGGCAAAGGCTTTGCAAACTATTTGGTGCAGAGCATGCAAATGTTCAACCTCATTCAGGTAGCCAAGCAAATGAAGCTGTTTATATTGCTTGCTTAGAAAAAGGAGATAATGTATTATCAATGTCTCTTAATTCTGGTGGTCATATTTCTCATATGTCAAAAGCAAGTGCACAATCTAGAATATATAATTCATTCTATTATGACGTAGACCCTGAAACTTATTTAATAGATTATGATAATATTCTAAAAATAGCCATGGAATGCAAGCCCAAACTAATAATTACTGGAGCTTCTGCATATCCAAGAGCAATAGATTTTAAAAAATTTAGAGAAATTGCGGATAAAGTTGGAGCATTACTTATGGTGGATATGGCACACATTGCAGGTTTAGTTGCAGCAGGGCTTCATCAATCTCCTGTGCCTTATGCAGATTTTGTTACATTTACAACACATAAAACGATGCGTGGTCCTCGCGGTGGAGCGATTCTATGTAAAAAAGAATGGGCACAAAAAATAGATTCTGCTGTTTTCCCTAGAATGCAAGGTGGTCCTCTAGAACATATAATTGCAGGAAAAGCAGTTTGCTTTAAGGAAGCATTAACCGAAGAATTTAAAGAATATCAGAAGCAAGTAATAAAAAATGCTAAAATACTTGCAGATTCTTTAATTGAAAATGGCATAAATTTGGTAACAGGCGGAACAGATAACCACCTTGTACTTTTAGATTTAAGGAAAGATGGAATCACTGGAGCTGAACTTGCAGACTGTTTGGATAACATAGGAATTACCGCAAATAAAAATGCCGTTCCATTTGATACCACAAATAAATCAGTAACTTCTGGATTAAGGTTAGGTACACCTGCTATTACAACTCGTGGTTTTTTACAAGAAGATGTTAGACAAATTTCTAAAATTATCTCAGAAGTTATCCACTTTAAGTGTAAAATTCCAGAAGAAAAATTCACAGAATATAAACAAATTGTTAACAACCTATGCCTAAAATATCCTTTATATAGTTAATAAATTTTGCAATATTATGTAAATTGTGTTATAATATTCATATATGCTTTATCCTTTTGTATAAACAAAAATTTAATACAACATCTATAAGGGGGAGAAAAAAATGAACATTAAAATCACAAAAAATTTGCGGTTAGCAAATGCGATAACTCATCGTGGGTGTTTTCACGCTGATGAGATTTTTGCAACCGTGGTGCTCATGTCAATTTTGGAAGAAGTTATTCTTGCACGGGTTGACTTAGATGAATTAAAACAAAATTTGCCACAATACCCTATCATTTATGATATTGGTGGTGGGCCTTTTGATCATCATCAACCTGGCGGAAACGGCCAACGTGAGAATACTATTAAGTATTCCAGCTTTGGCTTAATCTGGAGGGCATTTGGTCGAAGAGTATTGGAAGAAAGATATCATTGTTCTGCTAAAGATGCAAACATCTTATATGAAACAATTGATTTTGAATTTGTCCAGGCTATTGATGCTTCGGACAATAACCAAATTATTCGACTTGGATGTGGCTTCCCCGTTATGGGAATTCCCTCTATGATTTCATCTTTCTATCCATCTTGGAATAGTGCTGAATCTGAAGATGATGCATTTTTAGAAGCACTATATTTTGCAAGCAGAATTTTTGATAATGTGGTTACAAAGGCTGTTGCAAAATTAGAAGCGAAATCGAGTATTGAACGAGCTATTAAGTATAGTTCTCATAATGTACTGCTTCTTGACCAATTTTTGCCATGGAAAGATTGGCTATTGAACTCTAACAACCCCAAAGCAAAAGACATTCAATTCGTTGTCTGTCCATCAAACAGAATCGACGGCTACAACATAATGGGTGTCCCCATCAGAGTTGGATCAAGATACCTTAAAAAGTATCTTCCTGAAAAGTGGGCAGGCTTAAGTGGTTCTGACTTAGTAAAGGCCAGTGGTGTAGAGATGGCAAATTTCTGCCACCCAGCGCGGTTTATTGCAACTGCAAAAAGTTTAGATGGTGCTATGCAAATGGCACACAAGGCAATTGAATTTGAGGAAAGATAAATGTTCATAAGACTCAATCAACACAACCTTAATAGGTTGTGTTGATTTCATTTTTCTTTAAATCCCTTTCCAAATACTTCTCTTGCATTGGAAATTATTAAGAATACATGTGGATCTATTTTTTCTACTATTTTTCTTATTCTTGCAACCTCTCCTCTAGATGTTACACACAGCAAAATGTTTTTTTCAATTCCAGTATACATTCCTTTACCATACAGTGCTGTCACTCCTCGTTTTCCTTCCTTACTTATAACATGCGAAATTTCTTCATATTTATCCGAAACTATAAACATAATCTTAGCAAAATTTATACCTTCAAATACTATATCTATTACTTTTCCCATTATATATATTGCTATTGCTGAATATAATCCAACTTCAATTGTTTTAAAGAATAAAACATTTAATACAACTATTATCGTATCTATCATTACAACTACTGTGCTTGATTTTATTTCTGGTCTATATGACCTTACTATGCTTGTTATCAAGTCGCTTCCACCTGTTGAAGCTTCTGCTTTAAAAACCAGTGCGCTACCAATTCCCATTACTATGGATCCATATATACATGCTAAAAACCTATCTGTTGTTAAACTTTCAAATCTTTGAAATAAGCTTAAAAATAGAGATAAAAATAATGTTCCTGATATTGCCTTTATTATAAATTTTTTTCCTATTTTTATATATGCAAATACTAAAAATGGTATATTTAATACAATTGTACTAACTCCCATATCTATTTTAAATAAATAATATAAAATTGTTGCTAATCCTGAAAATCCACCTGTAGAAAGTTGATTTGGAAGTAAAAACTGATTTGTCGAAAAAGCCATTAATGCACAGCCTAATATTAAATAAATCCATGCTATAAAATGTTTCTTAAAAAAATTAACCATACTTTTAGTATGGTTAATTTTTACCATTTTATTCTTTTACTTTTCCTCATAAAAATCTGAAAACGTTTTTAAAATTTTAATATCAAATTTCCCTGGCATTTTCTTTTCGTTTTCCACAATTTTTACATCTACTTCATAAAGTTCTTTTAGTTTTGTTATATTTTCCCCTTTATGCCCCACAACATGTTTTACATCTCTTGGGTTTAACTCTATTTCAACTTCTTTTACCTTTACATTTACTTGCTTAATTTTGTTTACTATACTATCATACCATATTCTAGACTCTACTAATTGTTCAAAAGCCTCATGATATGGTCCTGCGACTAATTCTTTTTCTATATTTTCTTCATTTTTTATTTTTATTACTTCTATATGTTTTTCTTCAAAGAAATAATATAATTCTTTACATCTTTCAATAGCTTGTTCTAATGTTATTGGTTCATAAATTTTTTCTTTATATAGTTCTTCATATCTTGTTCCTTTCGTAATAATCGTTGGAGAAATTACTATTTGTTTAGGCTTTAATTTTATAAAATCTTTAGCTGTATTTAATTCATCTATTCTTGTACTATCTGGAAGCCCAACTTCAATATTTAGTCCTAATTCTAATCTATTTTTTTTAACTAATTTTGCTGCTTTTTTTACATCTTCGAAAGTATAGCCTTTTTTTGAATGGCTTAAAATGTAATTATTACTAGATATTGCTACTAAATCTATAGCTTTCACTTTTCCTTTTTTTAATTCTTTTATTTTTTCTTTCGTAACAGATGTAGGCAATAGTTCTACTCTAAGCATTTCAACCTTTTCTTCTTTCATTTGCTTTTACCTCATTTCTAATGCTTTTTGTGCTGCATGCATTTCTGCTTCTTTTTTAGATTTTCCACTTCCATGTGTGATTACTTTACCATTTACTTTTAGTTCTACTGTAAATACTTTCGCATGATCAGGTCCTTGCTCATCTATAGTAATATACTCAATGTGTACAGTTCCATTTGTTTGAAGTTTTTCTTGTAATACTGTTTTGTAATCCTTCATTCCAACATGTTTACTAGCAGTTTCAACTGCTTCTTTCAAATTATTCAATATAAACGTTTCTGCATTTTTTATATTAGAATCTAAATATATCGCAGCTATTATTGCTTCTACACTATCTGCAAGTATTGCTGGTCTTTCTTTACCATTGTTTACAATTTCACTTCTTCCAAGTTTTAAGAAATCACTAAAATTATGCTTTTTAGCTATTACATATAAACTGTCTTCACATACAACTGTAGCTCTAACTTTAGTCATTTCTCCCTCTCTTAAATTTTTATAGTTTTTATATAAGTATTTACTAATTATTACTTCTAATATAGCATCTCCTAAAAACTCTAGTTTTTCATTACTTTCTACCTTGTTTTCATAAGCATAAGATGTATGTGTTAATGCTTGTGAAAGTAGAAGCTTATTATTAAAAGTATATCCTAGTTCTTGCTCTAATTTACTATAATCCATTTTATCACCTCCTGTTATTGTAAGGGGACACTTCTTTAGCTATTGGCACCAGTCTGGGACACTTCTTTACCAAGGAGCACTTCTATAATGTTAAGAAATGTCCCTCGGTCAATGTGTGTCCCCGTTCTTATGATCTGGTAATGTCAATTTTCAAAGTATTCTCCTTTTTATCAATTATTCATATATTTCATACATGTGTCCCAAATTAAATATTTTGCTCTATATTTACATTAAATTTAGTTGTTTTTCCTCCATATTCTATTGTAATTGTGTTTTCTCCCACTTTGCTATTGTCAAATCCTGTTGCTCTTATTGCTTTATCTGTCATTTCTATTATGTCTGTTGAATAGTCATCATATACAACAACTATCTTTCCACCTTCTAGATTTAGCCTTTCGCTATTTTGTTTATATTTTGTTTTAGATGGCATTGTATTTACCATTATACTTGTTACTATTTTTATATCATCTGTTATGCTAAACATTTCTTCATTTATAAATCCTAGTTCATCTTGTGCTTGGATTATATATGAGCCATAATCTGGAACTGTATATTCTATTACTACATCCATTCCCTGGTTAATTGAAATTGGTTCTTCGTGTAGTGTCGCAAGATTTCTAATTTTTACTTCTACAATTTTTGATAAGTTACTTATAATCTCATATTTTATTGTTTTCTTATTTTCTCTAATTTTTTGAATAGTTATTGGAAAATCTTTATATGCATACACTGTATAAATATTTGCTTTACCATATGCATCTTTTACATATATTGCATATATTCCATCTTCTTCAAACAAATGACTTACATTAACTTTTTTATCAGGTGTTATTGGTATTTCTGTTCCATTTGTAGCAAAATCTATTCTTTCATCTTTGTTTGCTTTTTTTGCATATTTAATTAATTGAATAGTATTTGTTTTACTTTCTGCTACTATTTTTATACTTCTATTGTTTCCATCCTCTTTATTTATTGTTACATTAGGTGGATCATTCTCGTCTACTAAAGTAAAGCTTGTCTCTTTTTTATATCCTAAAGCATCTTCTGCATATATTTTATATGTTCCATAATCTTTATTACAATTTATTTGTATTTCCCTTGCAGGTGATAATTCAACAACATCTTCAAATGAATTTGAATCTACAACTTTAACTTGTGTTATATTTGCTAATGTACTTTTTACAACAAATGATATTTGTTTATCCCCTCTTGATACTTCTCCTATCGAAACAGGATAGTCTTTGTATGCTATTACTGTATATGTCATTTGGTTATCATTTGAATCCTTTACAAAAACATCATAAATACCATCTTCTTCAAATGTATGTGTAATTGTTACTTTATTTCCGCGTGTAAAATTCAATTCTGTTCCAGAAACAGAAAAATCTATCATTTCTTCTTTTACTATTTTTTTAGCATATTTTATTTGTTCTATTATATCATTCTTACTCTTTGCTACTATAGTAATTTTTCTATTATCATTTTGATCATGCGTAATAGCAACACTTGGTAAATTTTCTTCTGGTGATATTATAAATCTATTTGCATATAGCAAACCTGAAACTATTTCAGAAATAAATTCTTCATCTTCTGCTATTACCATACTTGGAAGGACTAATAAAATTGATAAGGTAATTATAATTACATATAATTTTTTATTTTTCATTTTCTACCATTCCTCCTGCAAAATATTATATAGTAATTTTTAGCTATTTTCAACATAATTTTAAAAAAGAATTTATGGTAAAGCAAAGGACGATCAATGGTCGCCCCTTACAAAAAAAATTATTCTTCTAACTTCATTTTATCTACTAATACTAATACCATTTGTGATAAGTCTATTATGTCTACATCTCCATCTTCGTCTATGTCTGCCGCTTCTAGTCGTACTCCTTCTAGCCTGTCTTTTTCTACTATATGTAATACTAATTGTGATAAATCTACTACATCTAGTGTTCCATCCCCTGTCACATCTGCTTTTACTACTATTGTTAGTTCTTCATCATTTAATTTTAATTTTGCCCCTGTTCCTATTAATTCTT
>JAFUGK010000026.1 GCA_017469445.1 Clostridia bacterium | reverse complement strand
CAATATTGCTCCATTTGAGTTTACTGTATATTGATTTCCTGTATTTTTAAAGGTTATTACAAAATTTCCGTTTTCTCCATCTTCTACTTCTACATTATTTCCGCCTTCGTTTAATTGTTGTTCTACTAATTCTGCTGTTATCGCTGTTATACTATCATCTGTATATAGTTTTATTTTTAATTCTGCAAATGCTTTTGTTATTGCATCTTTTTCTGCTGATTTTATATACTCTTCTTGTGCATATTTTGAATTTGATATTATTCCATTGCTTCCAAATAGTGTATTTAATGCTACTCCTGCAAGTATCAATAACACTATTATTGTTATTATTAATGCTAATAGTGTTATTCCTGATTGCTTTTTTAATATTTTTTGTACCATAGTTTATTTCCCCTCTTTTGTTTTCATTTTTATCCTAGATATTATTTTAATATAGCAGATATTTTTTATCAATATTTTTTAAAAAATGTAACATAAATGTAATATTTTACATAGGTAGCTAATCTTCATTTCAGAGAAATTTTCTATATTATAAAATTCTAAAAGAGGTAACAAATTGTTACCTCTTTCAATACTTTTATTTATAAGATGTTTCCCCAGTGAGTAATTTTTACTCATTTGGAAACGTCCCCATTGTTATTGAGCCACATCTTGTGTTTCTGTTTGAGTTTGAACTGGTTGTTGTAACTCTGTTTGTGGTTGTGTTCTCATATATACTGGTGTTACTCCATCTGCCCCTAGTGCTAATTGCCAACTTGTTCCAATTGTCATATTATATTCTTTTGCATATGGGCTCATTATCATATGTGGTTCTTTTGGCATTGTTTTAACTATTGTATATATTCCAGATGTTGAAAGCCCTATTATATAGTCATTTTCTGCTAATAATTTTGTTGCTTCTTCTTGTGTTTTTGCTGGTGTTAACAATGCATTAGCATCCATATCTATTCCACCAATTCCTATTTTTGAATATGCAAAATCTGATAACATATTTCCTTGTGTATCTGCTAAAGCTTTACTTCCGCTTTTTGTTAATACTCAATACTCTGGAAAATATCCAAGCGGAACAATTTCTTCGTATTCTACATCAAAAATAGTATTTCCCATATAGTTAACAGCTCCATAATATCCATCTTTTTCTACTAAAATTATATTATTTTCATTCCACTTAATACCTTCACTTCCATTAGCTGTTATCATTTCTACACTGTCATATTCTTTAAACTGTTGTACTCCTCTTTCATTTAAGAATAAAGGAACACTATTAGCATCAGTATAACAAATAAATAGTCCTACATAGTTATTTGGTATAATTACATTTGCATATGTGTTATCTATTATGACATTGCCATTATTGTCTATTACTCCATATTTTCCATCTGAATAAGATATATGATATGCCATTGGAGTTAATTCTGAAACAACATCAACTGTTGTCATTTTATATTCATTGTATTTAGGATTTTCATTTTTTTCTAACTTTACTTGAATTGTATATGACTCTAGTCCATATACATTTATTCCAGCTTTTTTTTCTTGCGGTGTTTGCAAGCAAGCATCAAATTTAATATTATATACTCCATTAGTATTGGTTATATCTTGTATATCTTTTATATATACTTCAGAAAGTTCTTTTGCTTTAGTCTCTGTCATTAAAATTTGTGTTAAATTATCTATATTATTTCCAAACATCTCAAATACAGCATTTTGAATTTCTTCTGCTGGTAATCCAAATACATTGGTTTCTGTTTGTGCTGTAGGAAAATCTGTTACTGTATTAGTTGTATCAGTATTATCTATTTCCATAGAAAGTCTATTATCGCCTTCTTCAGCATTTAATGCAGTTTGATCATTAGAAGCTTGTACACTTTCTTGAGTACTTTTCTCTACATTTTGAGTTGACATATATATCATTGCAAGATCACTAGACATGGTTTCATGTGTTATATTAGGTTTTGTAGTATCCCTTGCTAATATTGCCACATAAGCATATCTTTTTAAATAATCTTTAATAGTTTGAGTTTCTTCTAAACTAACCTCTACTTCTTCAACTTCTGGTTCTGGAGCTGGTGTAGTTGGTTGTTTAGGTGTACTGCTATTTGCAATTATAATAAAAACTATAATTAATAAAACTAGAACTGCTGCTGCAATTCCTCCAATTAATATTATTTTCTTCTTCTGGCTATCCAATTTAGAATCCCCCTTATAAAAAATTTCAATAATATTTTATATTTATTAATTAATATTGTCAACAAATTACGAATAAAAAATTCAAATTTGCACATAACTTTTTTAAGAGGTTTTGTTATGAAAAAAATTATTCATTTAAAATTAAAAGAAGATACAACTAAATATGGTGAATTTGTATGCTCCTGTCACAAATGGCTTCCATCCGATGAACAAAAAATCCGTGCCAAATACTTAGAGAGAATAGGAAATAATAGTAATATTATAAGGTGAATTATTACTTTTTTCGCTCCTTACTGGTCGTACTAATCATATAAATAAGTTAATGGCTTTTCAAAAATCGAAAAGTTAATCTGGCTAATCTGTATGAATATGAGTACTCCCAAACTGCGCGTCGCTGTAAAAGTAATAATTCACCTTTATGTAAATACTAAAATTATTTATTAGAAATATGGATATTACTTATTTGCGTATTTAGTTCTCTTGAAACTATATTTTGTATTTTTGCAACATCTTCTGTATTTAATTTTTCAGTTTTAACTATAACGCTTACATTTTCATTATTCACAAATATAACCACATTGCTAAATCCTTTGGTTAATATTAGGTTTTCGGTTATTAAAATAGAATTTTTTTCATTATTTATTTTTATTATCTCATTTTGTGCAATAGACTTTTGTTCAGAACTAATTTCACTTGAATCTATTATTTTTTGATAACTTTCTAATGTTTGAGAATACATTGTTTCTCTTTGTAATTTTAAATTTGCAAAATAATCATCATCCACTTTTGAGCTTGTTGGAGTTGTTTCAGTTGTATTTTTCTCTATCTCATCATTTGGAACTAGAGCAGCACTATTTACAAGAGTTGCATCTCCTAAATTTTCGTTTTCATCTTCTTGCAATACATTATCTGTAGCAATTTCTATTGTTTCATCTTTAAATTCTTTTCCTATCTCTAGGTATCCAACTGTTATAAGCAATAAAGCTAATATAAAAATAATAATTTGATTTTTCTTAATAAACATTTTCTCACACTTCTTTCTTAAATTCTAATACTTGTATCTTATGTGCAGAAAGTCCTGTTAATGCCTCCATTGCTTGTATAATATTGGTTTTTACTTCTGCATTACCTCCTCCTTCTGCTACAACTAATGCACCTTCCATTTTTGGCATAATTACTTTTTCTGTTATTGGTACTCTGTTTCCATTTTCTTCTTTATATATTATTTCTTTTTCTTTATTATATTCTCCTATTGTTCTTGTTCCTCCATTTGTATCTTCTTCTTCTGTTGTACTTTCTTTGTATTTTTCATTATACATAGCTACTGTTTGACTACTTTCAGAATATGTTATTAAAACTTCTACTCTTCCAACTCCATTTATCTTACTTAATATTTGCCTTATGCTTTTTTCTACACTTCCATTTGTTGTTATTTCATCCGCTTCTACATTAACTAATTTAATATCCTTACTTTTAACAGAATCTTCATCAATTGTTTTTTCATCTTTCCAAATAATATTAATTATGATTATAGTTGCAATAAGTAAAATGATAAATGCAATAGCATTTTCTATATTTCTTTTTGATTTACCTTCTTCTGGTTTTATTATTGTAAGCAATTTTTCTTTAAACATTTTTCCTCCTTTTTTGTAAGGGGACACTTCTTTTCCCATAGACATTTCTCACTTGCTAAGAAATGTCCCCTACGTATGATTTAGTGATGTCATATTTCAAATCATCCCTTTGTTAGTTTATCAATATCTTTTGCTTGTCTATTCTATAAGTTTCAGACAAATATTCTTTTACTTGTTCAACATTTTCAGAGTTTTCTATTCTTTCTTTATTTTCGCCTATATTTACTTCTATTTTATTAACGCTTTCTACATTTCCTAATTCTTTTTTCTTTTCTATTTCTAGCTTAATGGTATTAATATCTCCAAAATTACTTTCCATGCTACTTATATTTAGTTCTATTTTAGTTACGTCAAATCCCATTTCGTTTAGCACTACTGTTATTTCCTTTGCTAAGTTATTTTTATATACTTCTATTATTTCTCTATTTTGATCTATTGAATTATAGCTTTGATAAGTATTATTGTAATTATCAAACAAATTCTCATTAAAACTTATACTTTCATTGGAAAATTTTGATATTACAGGAGAGATTATTGAAAATAGTATAAACATTCCTATTATTGTTTTTATGTATTTTTTATTTTTCCCTTCTGGAATTATCATTTCTATAATTGTTGCAAGTATCACAGCTATAATTATTCCACTTGTCCAAGAGTTTAGCCATTTCATTATTTAAATCACCTTCTTTTCATCATTAAGCACAAAAAGAATTTATCTGTACATTAGACCACTATTGGAAATCTTAACAACTAATGTAGTCCCTATCATAAGCATTACAGATATAGAACACATTATTGCCAATAGTACCTTAAAAGTTCCCCCTATTTGTTCTAATAATTTTACTATCTTTTCATCAGCTATTGGCTGACAAATTGCTGAAGCCAAATGATAAATTATAGTTAATGAAGCAAGCTTTATTATTGGTGTTATGCAAATTCCAACAATTATTATTACTCCAACTACTCCAACAGCATTTTTCAATATTGATGCACAACCTAATACCGTATCTATAGAATCACCTAAAACTTTACCTACAACAGGTATAAAATTTGATACAGCAGCCTTGGCAGTTTTAGCAGTTAATCCATCTATACTACTTCCAAGTGTACCTTCTAGCGATAATAATCCTACAAATATTGTAAGCATTATTCCTAATCCCCAAACTATACCAGATTTAAAAAAGCTAGACAGCTTATCTATTTGAATTTTACTAGATATATTAGATATTACACTAAATACTGTTGATACTAGTATAATTGGCATTATAATATTAGATACTATATTCCCTATAAATGTTATTACAAATAAAATCATTGGTTGTACAATATTTGCAGAAGCAATACTTCCTGTTGTTACTAAAAGAGTTATTAATATCGGTGTTAACATATACATAAAACTTACTAAGTTATTTATTGCAGATACTGCCATATTGGTAATCTCTACAAAATTTGACATTATTATTGTAACTATTAATATGTATTGAACATAATATGTAATTTGTGTTATTCCTGTGTTTTCTAGATTATCACTAATGCTTTTAAAAATACTATGTATTATAACTATTATAAGTATACTGGCAAGTATTTTTAGCGTATCTTTTAACTCTTTACCAAATAAATTTATTATTCCATTTAATATTGTTTTATTATCTATATTTCCAGTAATAGCAGAACCTAATAATGTGTTTAAGTCTATATCAGGAAATATTTTTTCTGTATATTTTTTCGATTCCTCTAAAAAGCCTGAAATGTTTAGTGATGTTTTTTGTGATTCTATAATAGAATCACTTATAGCATATGTTTTTGGTACAAATAAAAAAGCTAAAATAAAAACTAAAATTATTTTTTTCATTTTTTCACCACTCTTGTCATGGTAATATTTTTATCATAAGTTCTAAAAGACTTGAAATAATTGGTATAGATATTGCAATTATGATTATTTTCCCTCCTAAATCAATTTTATTAGCTATTGCAGTTTCCCCAGAATCATTGCATATACTAACAGCAAACTCCGTTAGAAATGCAATTCCTGTAATTTTTAGTAAAATTCCTAAAAATTCACTATTAATTCCAGCTTTATTAGAAAGATTACTAAGTATACCTATGATTCCTGTTAACTTGTCCATAACTAGAAATAGTATAATTGCACCTGCAATTATCGAGACATATATTACAAATTCTGGCTTATATTGTTTTAATATAATTATTATAATTAGTGCTATCAAGCCAACTCCTATTATTTTTATTATATCCAATTTTAAAAAAATTTCCCTTCTATTCTTTATTATATGACAATTAATATATAAAATTTATTCAATTTCCTCGGCTTGCTACGTGTTCTACAAATTCTAAAGATATATCAAGCGAGCCTCTCGCTCCTCCGCGCTTCCTCCCTTGCCATATCTTAAGAATTTGATACGAACACTCCACGGCACATTCGTCATTTCATAAATTTTATATATTAATTGTCTTTCTTGTAACTTAGATACATCTCATAAATTAAATATAGTTCTAACACTAGTAAACAAATTACTTATTTCTTTTATAACAATGCTAAGTACAATTACAACACCTGCTAAAGTTGTCATCATCGCTTGATCTTCTCTTCCAGCTCTGACTAGAACTTGATGTAATACAGCAACCAATATTCCTATTGCAGCAATTTTAAATAATAAATTTACATCCATTTTGTATAACATTCCTTTCACTCTATATTAAAATAATAATAATTGCCAGTCCAATAACCATTCCTAGAGATTTATATAATTTTTCATTCTTTTGCTTATCTTTTTCAGCTTTTTCTATTTGCATTTTTAAAAACTCTTGAAATTGTTCTAGCTCACTTGCTTGTCCTTCAACATCCGTTTTACCTAACATTCTTCCTAAAGTTTTAATTATAGTTTTATCTTCTTTAGAAAAATTTTCGCCATATTCATCAATTGCTTCTTCCCATGATTTTGTAATTGATTTATCTTTAATTAAAAAACCGAATTTATAAAATAGTTTTCCTATATTGCTATCACTCATTTTAGATAAATCTTCACAAATTTCGCCAATAGGCTCATATGTATATCTTATTTTTGTGTTTATAATATTTATAAAACTTTTAAATTCTTTTAAATCTTTTACTCTGTTTTTATATTTATTAGATATTAATATTCCAATATATGTAGATGATAAAAATATGAAAAAAAATAAAATAGATTTAATAATTAGCAAATCAATTTTCACCACCTTATAATAATATATATTCTTATTAGGACAACTTTAGAACATATTTTAATATTTTAAAGCAAAAAAATAAGCCTAAGATTTCTCTTAGACTTAAAATTTATTTCTAAATATTAATATTTTATGCTATTATATCCTCTAACTTTAATGTATGCATATACACCAGATATTACACATACTGCTAAAACAATTAGTAAAGAATAATCTAAACCTGTTTTTGGTAAATTAGAATTTGCATATGTGCTTGTTGATGTTGTACTTGTTGATGTTGACGTAGATGTAGATGGTGTACTTGTACTAGGTGTTGAAGTTGTAGTTGATGGAGTTTGTGTTACTGATGGTGTTTGTGTTACTGATGGTGTTGAAGTTGTTGTTCCTGTTGTTGTTCCTGATGAACTTGTTATTGGTATTTGTTGTAATGATGTTGTACTACCTGTAGTTCCAGAATTATTTACTACAGTTGGTGTTGGCACTGAAGTTGCCTTTACACTTACTCCCATTAAAGCTACTAGCATAACAGCTATTACTGTTACAATTAATAATTTTTTCACACTTTTTACTTTTAACATTTGTTCTTGCTCCTTTTTATCTAAAATAACTTTTTTATTAGTATAAATATTCTAACATTATTTATACTACAAATTTTTACAAATTGCAATAGTTTTTTTAAAATTTATACATTAAATTTAAAAAGTACTATATCTCCATCTTGCATTATGTAATCTTTGCCTTCTGACCTAACTAGTCCTTTTTCTTTTGCAGCTTGCATTGAGCCCTCTTTCATTAAATCATTATATGATACAATTTCTGCTTTTATAAATCCCCTTTGTATATCGCTATGAATTTTTCCTGCTGCCTCTGGTGCTTTTGTACCCTTCTTTATTGTCCAAGCCCTTACTTCTGGCTCTCCTGCTGTTAAAAATGACATTAGTCCTAATAAATCATAACTTGCCTTTATAACTTTATCTAATCCAGACTCATTTAATCCAAGTGCATTTAGCATTTCTTTTTTGTCATTTTCATCTAGCACTGTAAGTTCTTCTTCGATTTTAACACATAATGGAATTACTTCTGCATTTTCCATTTCTGCATATTTTTTTACTTCATTAACATTTTTATCATTTTCAACATCAACTAATTGCTCTTCAGATACATTTGCAATATACAAAATAGGTTTCATTGTTAAAAGCATAGTTGTGTTTACAAGTTCAACTTCTTCATCTTTAAAATCTATTGACCTTGCTGGTTTACCTTCTTCCAAATGTGCTTTTATTTTTTCTAAAGTTTGCAAATCTTGTTCATATTTTTTATCTGCCTTTAATAACTTTTTGGTTTTTTCTATTCTCTTTTCTATTGTCTCCAAATCTGCAAATATTAATTCTAAATTAATTGTTTCTATATCTCTTGTTGGATTTATTGAACCGTCAACATGTACTATATTTGAATCTTCAAAGCATCTTACTACTTCAACTATACTATCTACTTCTCTTATATGTGATAAGAACTTATTTCCTAATCCTTCTCCTTTACTTGCCCCTTTTACTAAACCAGCTATATCTACAAATTCAATTATTGCATGTGTAACTTTTTCTGGATTATATATTTTTGCAAGTTCATCTAATCGATTATCTGGCACTGGAACAACTCCAACATTAGGCTCTATTGTGCAAAAAGGATAATTGGCACATTCTGCTCCAGCATTTGTAATTGCATTAAACATTGTACTTTTACCTACATTTGGTAATCCTACTATTCCTATTTTCATTGTCTATATTTCATTCCTCTCTTTTTCGCCATTATACTCATCCACAAGATATAGTGGTCTATTTTTTGTTTCATTGAAAATTCTTCCAAGATATTCTCCAATAATTCCAAATAATAATATTTGAATTCCAGAGAAAAATAATATTAATAATATAATTGCTTGATAAGCTTGTATTGGTTCATTCACAACAAAGGATTTTATTATACAATAAATAAAATATGCACCTAATGTTATAAATGTTGGTATTGCAATATATGTAGAAAGTCTAAGTGGTGAAGTTGTAAATGATGTAATTCCATCTATTGCTAAATCTACTAGTTTTTTATAATTCCATTTGGTTTTACCAGCAACTCTAGCTTCTCTATCATATAATACTTCTTTTTTATTATATCCAATCCAGCTAAACATACTCTTGGTATTTCTTTGAGATTCTCTAAGTTTTCTAAGTGCATTTACACATCTTCTATCTAATAATCTAAAATCTCCTGTATCTACTTGTATTTCCACTCTAGACATTTTTTGAAGTATCTTATAATACATTTTTGAAGTAAATTTTTTAAAGAAGGTCTCTCCAGCTCTAGATTTTCTTCTAGCATATACATCATCATAGCCTTCTTCCCAATGTTTAATTAATTCTGGAATTAATTCAGGTGGATCCTGCAAATCTGCATCCATAAATATCACAGCGTCGCCTTTTGCATAATCTAATCCTGCAATCATTGCTATTTCTTTTCCAAAATTTCTTGAAAAATTAACATAGCTTATTCTTGTATCTTTTTCTCTTTGATTTTTTATTAATTCTAATGTTTTATCTTTACTTCCATCATTTATAAATAAAATTTCAAATTCATATTTTGGGTTTTCTTCCATTATCTTATATAATCTTTCGAATAAATAAGGTAATGCTTCTTCTTCATTGTACGCTGGTATTATGATACTTATTTTTTTCATTTTTTACCTCGATTCTTAGTAATCTCCCAAACAAATTCCAATACTTCTTGCTGTTTTAACCAACTCATGATCCATAGTAACTTTTCTTAAATTACTATTTGCTGTATTTCCAGATACTGCACCTATTTCTGTATTATTTCCTACAACATCTTCTAGTGATACAGAATCTAATTTTCCATTTTTTATAACAACTAATCTTCCAAATTTTTCTTCTAGAGCTAAATTCATTGCCATTACACCATATTTAGTAGAAAGTACCCTATCAAAAGCTGTTGGACTTCCACCCCTTTGAACATACCCTAATGTTGTATTTCTTGCTTCTAATCCTGTTAATTCTTCTAATTGTTTAGCAAGTTTAGGACCTATTCCACCTAATTGTGTGTTATCTACACCTTTTCCATTATCCCTTTTGTTTAATACTGTTAGTTCTCCTCCAATTGGCATAGCTCCTTCTGAAACTACAACTACACTAAATGGCTTTCCAACTTTTTTTCTATTTTCAATTTTCCTTATAACACTATTTATATCATATGGTATTTCAGGAATTAATGCAACGTCTGCGCCACCTGCTATTGCAGATTCTAATGCTATCCATCCTGCATATCTTCCCATTACTTCTAAAACCATAATTCTGTGATGCGTAGCACCTGTTGTATGAAGTCTATCTAATGCTTCCATTGCTACAGAAACTGCTGTATTATATCCAAAAGTAATTTCCGTACATGCCACATCATTATCTATTGTTTTAGGTACACCAATTACATTAACACCCTTTAAAGAAAAATCTCTTGCTGATTTTTGTGTTCCATCTCCACCTAAAGTAAAAACACAATCAAACTCTGCATCTTTAATATTTTGAACACAAACATCAGATAAATCTTTATATACTATTTCTCCATCTTCTTCTACTTTATAATTAAAAACATTTGCATTTGTTGAAGATCCTATTATAGATCCTCCTGTTTGCAAAATTCCAGTTGCTAATGGATTAAATGTTAATTTAACAAAATTCTTATTTAATAAACCTCTGTATCCATCAATAATTCCATAACATTCAACGCCATTATTTGCCGCTGTTTTAACAATTGCTCTTATAACAGCATTAAATCCTGAAACATCTCCACCATTTGCTAAAATTGCCACTCTCTTAATCATTTATCCTTCATTCCTTTCATGCCATATAGGCCATCATCTGTTTAAATTTTAAATATATTATCACAAATATCAAAAATAAGCAAATATATATTAATTAAAAGCCGGTAAGATATTATTATTTTTCACTCCTTACTGGTCGGACGAGGCATATAAGCAAATAATAAGCTTTTCAAAATTAGAAAAGTTAATCTAGCTGTTCTATACAAATATGTGTCCTCCCAAACCGCGCATCGTGTCAAAATAATAATATCTTACCTGTATAATGTTAATATCCTGGTTTTTCTAATAATCTAAACATATTCTTCTTATACTCTTCAACACCAGGTTGATTAAAAGGATTAATACCTAAAATATAGCCAGACATCGCACAAGCTTTTTCAAAGAAATATATTAAATGCCCAATTGTTTCTTCATCTAATTTATCAACTTCAATTTTAATATTTGGACAATTACCACTAACATGTGCTTCTATAGTACCTTCCATTGCTTTCTTGTTAACATAGTCCATTGTTTTTCCAGCTAAATAATTTAATCCATCCAAATTATCTTCTTCCGCTTTTAACTCAATATCAGTATTACTTTCCTTTACTGCAACAACAGTTTCAAAAATTCTTCGCTTTCCCTCTTGTATATATTGTCCCATAGAATGTAAATCAGTCGTAAAATCAACACCTGCCGGGAACAATCCTTTTCCATCTTTTCCTTCACTTTCGCCAAATAATTGTTTCCACCATTCTGTTAAATAGTGCATTTTAGGCTCGTAATTAACTAATATTTCTATATTTTTTCCTGTTTCATACAATATATTCCTTGCAACAGCATATTTATAGCAATCGTTATATTTCACATTACTATCCATGTATTTCTCGCGTGCAATTTGTGCCCCTAACATTAATTTATCTATATTGATTCCAGCCACTGCAATTGGAAGCAAACCAACAGGTGTTAAAACAGAATATCTTCCACCAATGTTGTCAGGTATAACAAAATTTTCATATCCCTCTTCATCAGATAATTTTTTAAGTGCACCTTTATCTTTATCTGTAGTTACAAAAATTCTTTTCCTTGCTTCTTCAACTCCATATTTATTCTCTAGTATTTCCCTAAAAATTCTAAAAGCAATAGCTGGTTCAGTAGTAGTACCAGATTTTGAAATAACATTAATAGAAAAATCTTTATTCTCTAATATTTCAATTAAGTCATTTACATAGTTTGGACTTATGCTGTTTCCTGCATATAATACTAAAGGTGTTTTTCGTCTTTCCTTGTTTTGTAAAGCACTAAAAGAGCTAGTTAAACTTTCTATTACTGCTCTTGCTCCTAAATATGATCCACCTATTCCTATTACAATTAATATATCTGAATTTTCTTTAATTCTTTCTGCAGCTTTTTTTATTCTTATAACCTCTGCTCTATCATAGTTTTCTGGCAGATTAAGCCATCCTAAAAATTCATCTGGACTATCTGCAATTTCATTCATTTGGTTATGTATTTGTTCTACTTTAGGACTAAACTCTACTATCTCTTCATTTTTAATACCAGTGTTTTCTAAAAAGACTTTAATATTTGACATTATTAATTCATTCCTTTCTCGTTTGTTTAAGATTTGTATTTATTTTATTACACATTGGAAATTATTTCAATATGTAATCTCAAAAAAAATAAGAGCTAAAAAGCTCTTACATATTTAATTCAGCCATTTCTTTTTCATCTTTCATTTCTTCGTTTATTTGTTCAGCTATTTTAGCGCCTCCATCATCAATAGCTTTAACACGATTTCCGTCAATAATTTTAGCCTTTGATTCTAATTCTTGTCTTCTTTCCTCTTTTTTTATTTCTTCTAAGCTTCTTCCTACTTCTTGGATTCCATATTTTAAATCCTCTGGAAGCAAAGTGTTTATTCTACTTGCAATTGTTGATAATGCACCATTACTTTTTTCTTTCATATCTTTATTTCCTCCATCTTTCTTACAAAATCTTTAAATTGTTCTAAATATCTATTTTCTTTTCCTTTTAAATTTCTATACTCCAATAATACTAGTGCCTCATCTACATCAAACCCCATTCTTTCTGGTCTATGTAAAAGCATTCCTCCAAATTGATCTACTAATTCTAATATATCACTCTCTTTTTCTCTTGGCTCGCTTCCGCTGTATCTATTGTGTTCTTCACATATTTTGCAAAATTTTTTTGAAAATCCAAGTGTTTCTAAATATTCTGCACTTTCTTTTGCATACAGCTTTACCTTTGATAAATCTTGAGGATTATCTGTTTTTTTACATCCGCATAAGCATACAAGCTGTGACTACTAGATTTTCATCAACATCTAGATTTTCTTTTTCGATAAATAATTTTGCTAAGCAAGATTTAAAAACCACCGAATTATTAAAGAAGATATCTGCTTTTTTTTCTAAAAAATACATTATCCCTAGTTTTTTCATATAATCCTTTTCATTTAAAATATATTCTGCAAATGTCTCCATTTTTCCCCTCCATTACAGATTTTATTTCCTTAATTATAATTCAAAATTATATGTTTTTCAATAATATTACAAAAATGTAAAATTATTGTAATATTTGTAATATATAAAAATTATATTTTTTTAATCTCAGACCTAGCTAATTCGTCACACCTATTATTAAATTCATTATCACTATGCCCTTTTACTTTTATGAATTCTATTTTAAACTTTTTAGTAAAATCATATAATTCTTCCCATAATTCTTTATTTTTTACTGGTTCTTTAGATGCAGTTTTCCAGTTATTCTTTCTCCAATTATAAATCCAACCATTATTAAAGGCATTTACCACATATGCACTATCACTATATATTTCAATTTTTGCTTCAAAATTTTCTTTTACTAATTTTAGTGCTTCAATAACAGCTGTTATTTCCATTATATTATTTGTAGTTTCTTTATTTCCTCCTGATATTTCTTTTTTATGATCTTTATACATTAATATTGCTCCCCAGCCGCCAGGTCCTGGATTTCCAGAACAAGCGCCATCTGTATAAATTACTATTTTTTCCATATTCTTTTCTCCATTTCTATTTTTAAAAAAATGTTGTAAATTATATTATTTTGTGATATTATATCATAAATTATAGAGAATACAAATAAATATTTGAAAGGAGCTTCAAAATGAGTGTAGTAGGTATTGTTGCAGAATACAATCCATTTCATAATGGGCACTTATATCATCTAAACGAATCCAAAAGGATTACAAATTCTGATTACTCTGTTTGCATTATGAGCGGAAATTTTACAGAACGCGGAGAAGCAGCATTAGTTGATAAATGGTCTCGTGCAGAAATGGCTATTAGAAATGGCATAGATTTAGTAATTGAACTACCTCTTGTTTATAGTATTTCAAGTGCAGAAAATTTTGCATATGGAAGTATAAACATTCTTGATAAAATTGGAATTGTTGATTATGTCTCATTTGGAAGTGAATGTGGTGACTTAGATATTCTTTATCCTATTTCCAAAATACTTTGTGAAGAACCTAAAGAATATGTTTCATTATTGAATCATGAATTATCTAGAGGAATTTCATACCCTAAAGCACGTGAAAAAGCTCTTTTAATGTATTTAAACGATCTTAGAAAATATGCAAATGTTCTATCTGGCTCTAACAATATTTTAGGAATAGAATATTTAAAAGCATTAATAAAATTAAACAGTACTTTAACTCCTATGACTATAAAAAGAAAAGGAGCTGAGCATAATGGTAAAATTACATCAAATGGATTTGCTAGCTCTACTGCTATAAGAAAAATTGTAAGGAAGCCTGCTACGTTAAGTAAATTTGTTCCTGAAGATACTTTGTCTATTCTAACAGATAAAGTTAAACATGGTCAAATTGTAAATGGAATTCAAAGTTTCGAAAAAGAAATATTATACAGATTGCGTACCATGTCTCTTCAAGAAATTGCAAATTTGCCTGATGTATCTGAAGGCCTTGAGAATTCAATAAAAAATGCTTCTGATTCTTGTAATAATGTTTTAGATTTAATAACTTTAGTTAAATCTAAACGATATACTCAAACTAGGATTCAAAGAATTTTGCTATATGCTCTACTTGGTATAACAAAACAAGATATAGAAAATTCTAAAAAAGGAATCCCTTATATTAGAGTTTTGGGTATGACAGAAAATGGTAAACATATGCTTTCTGAAATTGTTGCAAAGAAAAAATTAAATATTATAACATCCCCAAAAAGATTTATGGATAACTCTAATAATAAAATTGCAAAAAGCTTATTGGCTAAAGATATTCTAGCTACTAATATATATACTCTTGGATATGAATATGAATCAAAAAGCAATTTAGATTATACAACACCAGTAATCACTATGTAATATAAATATTTGAAAAGAGTTGCACAATGTGCAACTCTTTTTTTACTACTAATATTTCGGTTTTAATTCTAAAACATATGCTGCTAAAGTTGAGTATGCTGCTATGAATGGTATTTCTATTTTATTCCACCATTCAGATTCTGCAATAGTTTCAAATAAGATTAAAAAATCTTTATTACAAAGCCACAATACAGTTTCTGACAATATAATACATATTACCATTACAAAGCAAATATACCAAAATTGACCAATCCAAATATCCTGGATTTCTTCATACTCTGTGTTTATTGCCTTCATTCCAAAGAACGAAATTAATAGAACTAAAAGTACTATAATCAATTTCAAAATGTCTACTCCAAGCCGTAAGTCATTTGCAATCATTAAGCTAGGAATAGATGCCCAAATCATCAGTCCTGTAACTTGATTATCATGTATCATTATTCCTCCTAATTTATTTCCACTTATCATCTGCCGGATCATCTGCAACTATTTCTGTTAATCCAGTTAAATATCCAAAAATACCAACTGTAATAATAGAAATGTAGTTTAATGTTGTAGTATCAACATACATTTTAAAAAAGCTATCTACAGCTCCATCATAAATACAATTCACTCCAAGCAATCCAATTCCCATAAATAAAGAACCTAAAACAAAAATGAATAACAAGAATTTGTAATCCTCTTCATTAACATGGTGTTTGTATAATTTGCTTGTAACTACGTACACAACAGAAAACATCACTACCAACCCTATAAGCTGGATTTTAGAAGGATAATACAATACATTAAATCCCATAAGCATAAACAAAAACTGAAAAAACAAAAGAATCAATATGCTCTGTGTCCACCGAAACATAATAGCACCTCCTGTAAAATTTTTATTGTGATATAATTATATCACAAATTTACATAATATTCAATTGTTGTAAAAAGAAATAAAGCATAAATGCTTTATTTCTTTCAAATTAATTATTCATTAAATATGCTTTCATAAATTCATTTAAGTCTCCATTCATTACTTTTTCAGTATTTCCTGTCTCATATCCTGTTCTATGGTCTTTTACCATACTATATGGATGAAATACATATGAACGAATTTGGCTACCCCACGCAATATCTTTTTGAATACCTTTTAAATCTTCTATTTTTTCCTTGTTTTCTTTTTCCTTTAAATCTAACAATTTGGATTTAAGCATTTTCATTGCAGTTTCCCTATTTTGAATTTGCGAACGTTCTGATTGACATGTTACAACTATATTTGTAGGAATATGAGTTATCCTTACTGCAGATGACGTTTTATTAACATGCTGTCCACCTGCTCCAGAAGCCCTATATGTATCCACTCTTAAATCATCAGGATTTATATCTATTTCAATGTTTTCAGGTATTTCTGGTAAAACTTCTAATGAAGCAAATGATGTATGTCTTCTTCCTCCACTATCAAATGGAGATATTCTTACTAGTCTGTGCACACCCATTTCTGCTTTTAAATATCCATAAGCATTTTCTCCTGAAATTAGAGCTGTAACACTTTTTATTCCCGCTTCATCACCTTCTAAATAATCTAGTTCTTTTACTGTATAGCCATTTGAAATAGCCCATTTAGTATACATTCTATATAACATTTCCACCCAATCTTGTGACTCTGTTCCTCCAGCTCCTGGGTGGAGAGTTATAATAGCATTATTTTTATCATACTTACCTGTAAACATTTGCTCTAATTCCATTTTTTCAATGGCTTTTCCTAATTTAATTGTATTCTTCTCAAGTTCGTCTGCTAGTTCTTCATCATTATCTGTAATCAACATTTCATTTATTTCAATATTGTTTTCCAGTTCTTCTTTTATTTTATATAAATTCTCCTTTTTGTTCTCTAAGCTTTTTATTTTAGAAAGCACTTCACCTGAGCTTTTATTATCCATCCAAAAATCTTCTTTTAAAGTTTCTGTATGTAATTTCTCTAATTCTTCATCGATCTTAGGTATGTCAAAGAGAAACACCTATCTTTTCTATTTTTTCTTTTAAATCTCTTAAAGTCAATCTATTCTGTTCTAAATCTACCATCTTCTCACTCCTTATATTATAAATCGCTATTTATTTTTTAATTTTAATCCATCTTTAAATGCTTCGCCAACTCTTTCACTTACTTTATAATATCCATGTGTATATGGATCAAAACAAATAGCATTGATTAAATTTATATCAACATTTTCTCCATTCATTACTTTTTCATCAGCAGTTACATTTATAACTTTTCCAATGACTCCAGCACCATATTCATCATTTTGGTATTCAATAAATTCACATTCGATACATATTGGAAATTCATTTATTATTGGTGCATCCACATTTTCAGATTTTGTTGCAGTTAAACCGCTATTTTCAAATTTGTTTGGAGTAGTATTTCCTGATACTATTCCAAAATAATCAGCTTCCAATACGTGTTTACTATCTGCAATGCTAACTGTAAATGCTTTTCTTTCCTTAATATTTTTAACAGTCTTATGTGTCTCTGTTAAATTTAAAATAACTTGATTTCTTGATAGCATAGTTCCCCATGCTGCATTCATTACATCAACACTTCCATCTTCATTATATGTTGCAATCATTAAAACAGGCATTGGAAATATTGCCTCTGTTGTTTTAATATTTTTTCTCATATAAATTCCCCCATTTTTTAATTTATTTAAAATAATTACAATAATATTATACTATCTATAATATTATTGTAAATCTATTATAAAACAAAAATCAGCAAATGTCCAAAATTACTTTCTTATATCCAATTTTCTACTTTGTTTTTAGCAGAATTTACAGTCGAACCTAATATTGCTAAACCATCTATTACTGTCCCACCAATACAAATGTCTTTCAATTGATTTGGAATACTAGAAAGTCCTGAACCTTCGTGTGTAACAAAAGGTCTGATCGTTTTTCCAGTATAATCTAATCCCTTTAATGCTGTAAATAATTCTTCTGGCATACCTCCCCAATATACTGGAGAGCCTAAATATATTAGCTCATAAGAAGATAAATCTGGTACATTTGCCTTTATAGGTGCATTATGGCTTCTTGTTCTATCCTTAGCTTCCTCAATACATTGCATATAATTTGCTGAATAAGGTTCAAGTGGTTCTACTTTGAACATATCACTACCTGTTATATCTCTAATATACTCTGCAATTACTTCTGTATTTCCTTTCTCTATATATTTCATTGCTCCTCCAAAATAATTTTCATCTGCTCTTGAAAAATATATAATTATGCTTTTCTTATTTTTATAATCTTCTTTCTTTTCTCCAAATAATCCCATTTTAATTTTCCTCCTTATTAAATTTATTCTTATTTTATAATAACATTTAAAAATAAACAACAAATTTTAATAAAAAATGAGTAATCTAATTTGCCTACTCAAAGTTAAGTTTTGATTTGCGTATAATACAAAAATCTTGTTAACATTAGAAGAAAGATATTTGTTCACTATTTGCATTATCTTTTTTGTATGCTTTTATAATGTCTTCCATTTTATAAAGTATTCCATACTTATTACATTCTTCAGCAAATACTTTAAATAAATATTTATAGTTTGGAACTACACAATTATATTTCTCTCCATAAATTTTAATATATCTATCTTTTAATCCTTCAAAATTCTCTTCTAATCTATCAAAATAATAATCTCTTTGATTTTCTCTTAATGTCATTCCCATATAAGTCTGAATAAATTTAGCACCATATTCATTTGCAAGTCTAACTAATTCCTTTATATCTT
>JAFUGK010000009.1 GCA_017469445.1 Clostridia bacterium | reverse complement strand
CAAGTTTAAAGTTAAATATTTTATCTGCTATTTTGTTCCAAAAAGAAGGCTTATCTTTTTCTTGCTCAATAGTTGTATTTTGCATTTCAATGATTCGAGCAGTGTTTCTTTGTTTTTCTCTCTCAAACTCTTCTGCGAGTTGTTTTCTTTGCTTTTTGTGATGTATTTCTAATTCTGCAATACTTTCTTCCATATAGTCTTTTTTACCTTTTAAGTTTTCTATTTCCATCTCAAGTTCTTCGAGTTCTGCATTGTCTGCTATTGCTCTATTTTGACACATTTGTATAAATTCAGGATCTTTCTTTAAATCGTCTTTTATTATTTCAATTTCTTCTTCTATGATATTTTCTTTTTGTTCCTCTGGGAGTTGTTCTATAACAGATTTTTTAATTTCATCAGTAGGATTTTGTATAAGTTCAAGTATAGCTTTTTCCTTTATTTTTTCTTCATTTTTCAGTTGTTCAACGGTCTTGTTTCCTTCTGCAGTTGCTCCGTTTAAAATATTGACTTTAGTTTGTAGTTTGGTTTCTAAATATTCTTGCATTTGAGGATGTATTTGTTTTAATTCGGTTTTATTTATACATTGTTTGGCATTAACTTTGTATTCTTGTTTCTTTTTATCAAATACAACAGGAACAAAGCAAAAGTGCATGTGTGGACTTGTTTCGTCTAAATGAACATAGGCAGAAACAACATTTTCTTTCCCATATTTGTTTTCCATAAAATTATATGCTTCTCTGAAAAATAGTGCTTTACTTCCTGTGTAGTCTGTTGGCATAGTAATAACCCACGAAACAAGCCAATTAACATCTTTTCTTTTTAGTATTTTAAATTCTTCACATCTTTTTTTCATATATTCATAATCAGTCATATCTTTATGTTCTGGTGCAAGATTATAATTTAAGTGAGTTTTTGAGTGGTCTATTTTTTGATTTTTATAAGTTCTGTTTGGATCACTTCTATTACAATGTACCAAAATGTTAGTAGACTGATTCCTAGTAAATTTTTCACAATTCATTTTACCACCTCCAGCGACCAACTATATTATAACACAAAATTTTTGGTGTAGCAAGTTATACCAAAATATTTTTCTAACGAAAAAATTATTGGTAAACTTGCAAGGGTGATCCCCTTGACCCCTCCTGCAGAAATAAAAAAACATACCAAAACGGTATGTATATTTTTTTATTCTGCAGAACAATACCTATACTAAAGCATAGGTATTGCAGGGGCTACTCTCGCCCCTACGAAAATACCTTGTATTTTCTACCCTAGAGCTACCGCACTACATTGCTAATATAAAATTAGCAATTCCGTTTGGTTTATTTATCTATCTATTGATACAATATCTTGTATGTCGCAGTCTAAAATATTACTTAACTTTTCTATTTCTTCAAGTGTTATATATTTTACTCTACTAAAATACAAAGCATTGATTCTTTTATAATTCCAATTTGTAAGTTGTTGTAACTTGTATCTGCTAATATTCTTTTTAGACATCAAGTCTTTTATTGTTATATTTACCATAATACACCCCTATATGACATTATATTGGCTACTGGTAAAAAGTGGTAGACAGATGTTAAATGGTAGTATATAATATCTAGTATTATAAAATTTAAAAAAGGGGGATTTGTATGAATAAAACAGGAATAACTAGAAAGGTTGATAATCTAGGACGAGTAGTTATACCAAAAACATATCGTGATAAACTGCAGATAAAAGAAAATGATACAATAAATATAAATATGGAAGATCAAATATTGACAATGACAAAAGTTGAAGATAGTTGCTTATTTTGTGGCTCAAAAAAAGATTTAATTACTTTTGAAAATAAATTGATATGCAATAAATGTAGTAATAAATTTCTAGCAAAAGTGCTTATAAAATAGACAAACAATAAAATTTAGTATATAATGTGTATGTCCTTTTGGACGAATCCCTTGTAGAAAGGGGGTGTAAACTAAATGACTTCCTATGAGTTAATTTGGAGACTAATTGTATTATTACTTTTTAGTAATAATAACAATCAAGACCAAGACAGAAACAAAGAATAATCTTTGAGAGCAGGGCGGGAAACCTGCTCTTTTCTTTTTTGGACAAAAAAATGAGATATGCGGGAACATATCTCGGTGCAAACCAATTTGACTTCCTATGATTTGCTAGCTGATGTTATTATAACATCTTTTTTATTATATGTCAAATTTTATTTTTCTATTCTTTTTTAGATTTTGTCCTGCAGATATGAAAAATACAATTTTATTCGCTTGAAAATCGTTTTTAAGGCATTTTTTGCAATAAGGTATATAACTTTATATCTATTTCAAACAAAACGGGGGTGAGCGAGGTACGAGCGAAGGAGGGGTGTCCCCTAGTAAATGTTCTTAAAAGCTAGACCATATAAGCGATAGCAATACATTTATATATATATCTTGCTTTAATGCGGTAGATCATTTATTGCTGCAGAAAAATATAATCGTCCTTAATGAATATAAGAAAAAAGTTATTTACTCAAAATGTAGTTTTTTGTAGGGAAATAAAAAATCTGTGGAAAACAAAAAGAAAAATGTCAGTAAAAAGCGTTGACATTTTTTTATATTTAATATATTATTATCTCAATTGAATAAGAGATAAAAAAAATAAACCTTTCGACCGGTACTCGAAAGGCAATATTCTGAAGGTATAACTCTTCAAAAACATACCTTCGATATATATAGTTTAACCAATTTTTGTAGAATTGTCAATACATAACTTAAAAAAACTTAAAAGAATTTAAAAGAATTGAACTGAACTATAAAGTATTAAAGAGAATTTTGCATAGAGAGTACATAGAATTGTACTCTCTATTTTTTTATTCAATTACAATTAAATATGACTTAAATTGAAGTTTAAGTGGGTGGAAAAAATGCAAAGTAACTGACACCTAAAAAATAAGGTTATAGGGTGTGGACGAGCCCATGCAGAGAGTCGCCTCGTATTGCTTATATGTTAGTAGTATAAGTTGTGCGTCAGCAGGAACTCATACAAATCGAAAACCTGCAATATATAAAGAATTTGGGGTGGAAAGTTAAAGAGGATTTACAACTTATGACATGGATTAACTTGTGTTGTCTAAATTAGACTATGTTGTATCAAACTGAAATGTTTGAACTTTACTAACAATGAACGACCGATCGACCGACGGTATTGTTTTAAGCAAAGTAATTTTAAATATATGGGATTACTTTGCCTATTTCACTCCCTTTCTCCCTCTGGTATTGTTATTAAATTGGTTTAAAATGTAGTTTAATTAAAAAATTGATAAAAATAAGTGCTAATTGCAAAAAATTTATATTTTGTGCAATATTGAAATTAGTTTAAAATTAGTTTAAAGTGTAGTTATTTCAAGTAAAATCAATTATATTTGACAATTAAAATAAAGTATAGTAAACTAAAAACAACTTAATTTTATTAAAGTTTTTTAAAGTTGTTTTATACTTAATTAAACTAATTGAAAGGGGAATAGATATGTTTTTAATTAAGCAAGTATCAAATGATTTAGGTATAACACCACAGGCAATATATAAGCAAAAAGAAGAATTACAAAGTAAAGGCTATATGATAAAAAATTCGTCAAATGACTGGGAAATAACAAGCGATGGTTATAATTATTTGAAAGAAAAACAAATAAACAGGTTTAAACGAAATAATATTAGTTTAAAAGAAAATGATATAAAAAGTATTGATTTACAAGGAAAAGAAGAAAATAATAGTTTAAATGAAACTTTAATAAACTTTTATGAAACTAGATTAGAAGAAATTAAGCAAAGCTATGAAAATCAAATAAATGAGCAGAAGAAACAAGTTGAATACTTTAAAAATTTATATGAAGAAGAAAAAAGCGAAAGAATAAGGACAAATGCACAATATCAAACTTATCTTTTGGGAACTGCAGAAGATAACAAAAGACATTGGTGGCAATTTTGGAATAAAGGTAATAAAGAAACAGATAAATAGTAATTTTTAGAGGAGGTAGTTTATGAAGAATAATGAAAAAAATTCAAACAAAAAAATTGCTGGAATATATTATTTTGCATCATTGTGTTTCTATATTGCTGCAATAATAAATTTTATCAATGGAGATAATAATAGTATGGCAGTTTTATTTTTATGTTTAGGTTCAAGTAATTTATGCTTGGGTAGTGTTTACTTAAATAAAGATAAAGATAATGGAAACAACAACGATAAGAAGTAATATAAATTACAAGTTATAAGTAGGGCGAAATGCCCTACTTATTTATAGTTCTGGTCCGTATTCATCTTTTGACAATTCTTCTTTTCTTAAATCTATTTGTTCACTTTCTTCAATTTTCTCTAAGCCTATATCCATATATTCCATTGTTTTTAATTCTCTTTGTACTAATTCAGGGTTATCAACATATCTATCGTAGTTTTTTCTAAATTGTTTTACATTTTTTAAGATTCTTTCTGGAGGAACTTTATTAGATAGTTGATACATAACAAAACTAACAGTGGCAACAAGTTTAAAGTTAAATATTTTA
>JAFUGK010000008.1 GCA_017469445.1 Clostridia bacterium | reverse complement strand
TTATACAAAGTTAATAGTTGGATTTGGTTATCCAGAGATAAAATATGCTAGAGGAGTACAAAAAACAAGAAAACAAAAAATACATAGATATACAGATAAAAATTATGGACAATTAAGGTTAGACTAAATTACATATATAAACCTCATCTTGTTAACAAGATTTTGGTATTGTAAACAAATTATATTTTAAAAGCGTAGAGAGAAATCTCTACTTTTTTTGCATAATTATTATAATTAGATAGAAGAATGAAAAATGATGTTGTAAAATTGTTGTAAATTAGCCAATATTTTGATATAATAGCGAATGAAGAACGTTAAATATAAGGAGTGATTGCTTTATGTTAGAAGATATTAAATTTCAAAGTTATTGTTGGAGTTTAGGTACTACTAGCTTTAGAGTAAAAGACTTAAATTTTAAAATTGAAAGACAACTTCAAATATTAAAAGAATTATGGGATGAAAATCCTGAAATAAATTGGAATGGTAATGATTCTATTCAAGAAGAATATTATAATAAGATGTTGCAAAAAGAGTTTATTACAGGAGAAGCTAATAATAAACCTAAGGATGCTAGACAAAAAACATCTGGATTAGTACAAATAGGTGTAATAGATGATAATAGGCATATATCTAATATTGGACAAAAAATTATTGATATTGTAGAACAAGATGATTTTAAGGGAGATAATATATTCAATATAAATAAGGATAGTTATATTTATTTAAAACAATTATTAAAGCTTCAAGTTACTGATAATGGAATTAATGTAAAACCATTTGCAGTATTATTATATTTCTTAGCAGAATTAAAACATCTATCAAAAGATGAATTTACTTATATATTACCTTTAGCCACTAATCAAGAATATACAGAGTTAATGTTAGAAAATATAAAAATGCATAGAGATAATAAGAAAACGATAGAAGATATTATTCAAGATAAGATGAATAATATGACTAATTATAAGTCTGCTGTTCAATTTATAAAAGAAAATGGAATAAATAGTATTGAAGAATTTTCTATTATAGATATGGGAAGAAAAGGAACAAAGTATGTAGAGCCAATGTATAAATTCTTTAATGATTTATATGAAATATCACAAAGAGAATTTGATGAAAATGCATTAGATACTATTATGGCATTTATAAGAGAACAAACAAAGAAAAATTCAAAGGTAGCTAAATACTGGAAAGACTACCTTAGATATTCTCCAAGAATGCTAACAGAAGAATATTTAGAAGAAATTAAAGAAATACCTTTGTTCAATTTTAATGATAAGAAGCAATATGCAGTAGAATTTTTTAAGGTAATGCATACTGCAAAATGGAAAGCTACATTGGAAGATTATGCAGATTTGAATAAAAGATATATTTCATTATCTGATATTGTTATTTTTGATGATGATAAGATTGAATTAGATGTATTTCCTAAATATTTCTTTTTAAATATATCAAAAGAAATAGTAAATACACCAATTCTAAGTAAAGAAGAATATAATAATTTTATTCTAGAAGATATAGAATTTAACAAGATATATGATTGTCTTGATATAAATGTTGATGATGTTATAACTCAAATCCAAGTTGATTATCCAGATAAAGTCGTAAGTAGAGATAGTATTAAGACATTTATTGAAGATGAAAAACTAAGAAGATTTAATGAACTAATTGATACTAAATTTAGCGAAAATCAACTTATTAAATTGTTTAATGATATTGAAAGAAATGATAGAACAGCAATTAACGAATATGCTGATTGGAATTCTGATATACCAACAATTTTTGAATATATTTTAGGAATAACATGGTATAGATTTAGTAATAGAAGCGGTAATATTTTAGAATACATGAAACTAAGTTTAGATGCAAATTTACTACCAAAGACTCATGCTGCTGGAGGAACTGCTGATATTGTATATGAATATAATAGAAGTGACGAATATCCAGAGCATAAAGTTTTATTAGAAGCAACATTAACAGAATCAACATCTCAAAGAAAAAATGAAATGGAACCTGTATCTAGACATTTAATGAGAGAAATTCAAGAAAATGATAATGATGATACATATGCAGTTTTCGTAGCTAATATATTACAAGAAGAAGTACTAAGTGATTTTAGGTCAAGAAAGAATTATCAATTTAGAGGTAAAAGCTCTGTAAAGACAGGATTAAAGATAATTTCTCTTTCTATTCAAGATATAATAAAACTAATTAATGTAAAAGTACAATACTCAAAGTTGTATGGAATATTTGAAAATGCTTATAAAGATACAGAAATCAACGATTTAGAGTGGTATGAAAAACTGATAAAAAATAAAGTTAATAATTTATAGAAAAAGAGTTGAAAAACTCTTTTTTTATTGTTATAATTTCAGTGTGCATTAGATGCCTTGAAAGGAAATGATATAAAATGAAAAAACTAGAGATAAATAATAGAAGATTTTTAGGTAGTAAGTATAAATTATTAAATTTTATAGAAGATACAGTAAATGAGCATTGTAAAGATGTAAAATCAGTAGTAGATGTCTTTGCTGGAACAGGTGTGGTAGGTAGCCTATTCTTAAAAAATGGTAAAGAGGTTTACTTTAATGACTATTTGAAATCAAATTGTTATAGTTACAAAGCTTTTTATGAGCCTACAAAGGTTGATATAAAAAAGCTTGAAAAAATAATTAATAGCTATAATGATATTGAAATAACTGAGGAAAATTATTTTTCAGAAAATTTTAGCGATACATATTTTAGTAGTAAGGATTGTAAGAAAATTGGATATATTAGAGAAAATATTGAAGTAAAATTCAAAAAGCAAGAAATCAATGAAAGAGAAAAATGTATATTGATTGCTAGTCTTATATATTCAATGGATAGAGTAGCGAATACTGTTGGACATTATGATGCATATCGAAAAATAAAAAACATTGAAGACAAATTTTTTATGTATATGCTTGATGTTTCCGAAAAAGGTGAAAAAAAATCACATATTAGTAATTTAGATGCAAATGAATTTATTAAAAGTGTAAAAGCTGATTTAGTATATATAGATCCACCATATAATTCAAGACAATATTGTGATGCATATCATTTATTAGAAAATGTTGCCGTGTGGAATAAACCCAAAGTTTATGGTGTTGCAAAAAAAATGGATAGATCAAAATTGAAAAGCAGATATTGCACCAATAAAGCTGTTGAAGCGTTTGATGAATTAATAAAAAATTGTAATTGCAAATACATTTTAGTTTCTTATAATAATACAGGAGATAAATCTAATAGTCGTAGTAATGCAAAAATATCAGATTTGCAAATTAAGCAAATATTAGAAAAGAAAGGCAAAGTTCAAGTATTTGAACAGGCATTTAATAATTTTACAACAGGAAAAAGTGTATCCGTTGACCATAAGGAAAGATTATTCCTATGCGAAACAGCAGAAGTTTGTGAAGAAAGTCAAATTGAATTAAAAGATACTAACAGTTTTGCTAAATCCCCTTTAAATTATACAGGTGGGAAATTTAAACTATTACCTCAGTTTGATAGTATATTTCCAAAAGAAATTGATACTTTTGTTGATTTCTTTTGTGGAGGAGCCAATGTTGCTGTTAATAGTAATGCAAAAAAAATAATTGCAATAGATAAAGAAACTAACTTAATTAGAATACTAGAGTTATTCAAGAGTTACGATTATATGGAGATTGTAAATAAATTAGATTCTATTATAGAAAAATATAATCTAAGTAATACATATAAAAATGGCTATGAGTTTTATGGAGAAGATAGTTCCTCAGGACTAGGAAAATATAATAAACAATACTATTTGAAATTGAGAAAAGACTACAATAATATGAAAGACTCTACTGAAAGAGATTTTATGTTTTTAACCTTAGTAATTTATGCATTTAATCATCAAATTAGATTTAATAGTAATGGCGAATATAATATGCCTGTTGGAAAGAGGGATTTTAATAGTTCTATTAGAAAAAACTTATTAGAATTTTGTAGAAAACTTGTTGTTAAAAATATTTCTTTTGTTAATACAGATTATAAAAAGTTTGAGTTGGAGTCTTTAACAAGCAATGATTTCTGCTATTTTGATCCACCATATTATTTAGGAGATGCAAGTTATAATGAGAATGATGGTTGGAACGAAAATAAAGAAAAAGAATTATTGGAGTATTTAAACAAAGTAAATAAACATGGGATAAAATTTGCACTTTCAAATGTTACAGAACATAAAGGACTAAAGAATGAGATATTAATTGATTGGGCTATAGAAAATCAATATAACATACATAACTTGAATTATAACTATAGCAACTCAAATTATCATTTGAAAGATAAAAATCAGATTACCAAAGAAGTATTAATAACGAATTATTAGCAATGGAAAGTAGGAATGTATAATGAATTTTGGTAATATTAATAAAATACAAGTAGATGGCAATATTTTTCAAAATAGCGAATTGCAAGTATTCCCTATTCAAAAAAATGTGACCTGTAGAATATCTAATATTTATGGTAAAAATGGAAGTGGGAAAACTACAATTTCAAAAGCTATAAAAGGTAATTCTTTAGAAAAATTAAATATAAAGTTTATAGATTCTGAAAACAACGAAATTATCTGTGATACACGAGAAAAGATATATGTTTATGATGAAGAATTTATAGATACTAATGTAAAAACATCTGAAGATGGAATAAAAACAGTTATTATGCTTGGAGAACAAAAAGAATTAGACGATAAGATTATAAAACTTAAAGAAGAAAGAGATGATTTAAAGAAAAAAGAAACAAAACTAAAATCTGAAGTCGAAAAATTCCAGAATTCTAATAACAATATTAGTCCTTTGTATTTTAAAAATTTAATAGAGCAAAAATTAAAAGATGGATGGGCTGTTAGAGACAAAGAAATTAAAGGTAATAAAAGAAATTCATCTTTTCAGTATAATGAACTAATCGGAAGGATAAATAAGGTAAAAGGCGAAAACAACAATAAAAAAGAATTGTTAGAAGAATATTATAAATTGTTAAATACACACCAAAAAGTTACTACAGGAACTAGCAAATTAGTAAAATCATTAGATAAAATAACATTCTTTTCTGAAAACTATGAATCTACTAATAAACTATTAAAGAAAAAAGTTGAAATTCCTGAATTTACAGAAAGAGAAAAAATTATATTAGAAAAAATAGAAGATGGAGAACAAAAATTTTATGAGGCAGTTAGAGAGGAATTTAAGAAAGATGAAGTTAATATATGTCCATATTGTTTTCAAAGTATCTCTAATATAAAAGATGAAATAGTAGCAAGTATAAATAAGGTTTTAAATAAAGATGTTGAGCAACATAAAGAGGAGTTGGAAATAATAAAGCAAAAATATATGATATTACCAGAATTAGATGATGATTTCAAAATCTTAGATGAGAAGTTATTTTTAGAAATGAATAATTTACAAACTAAAATTAATAATCAAGTTAAAGAAATCCAATCAGCACTAGATTATAAAATAAATAATGTATATACTCCAAGTGAATATAAGAATAATAATATTTTAGATTTAGAAAAAGAATATAATACACTTATAGATGTATTGGAAAACAAAAGAAGAGAGTTTAATTTGGCAATTGATGATAAAGAAAAAAATAATATATTATTAAATAAGCTAAATTTGCAGATTTCATGGTGTGATATTGAAGATAATTATAAATTGTACGAAATACAAGAAAAGCAATTTGAACAGATTAAAGTTGATTCAAAGCAAAATTATGAAAAAATAAAAGAAACTAAAGAAGAGATT
Source organism: Clostridia bacterium (assembly GCA_017469445.1). GTDB lineage: Bacteria > Bacillota > Clostridia > TANB77 > CAG-508 > UMGS1864. The sequence continues at coordinate 65,330 of JAFUGK010000008.1, read as the reverse complement.
ACTAAATTAGAGAGTGAGAAGCAAAATGTAAAAATAGCAAATGATAAGATTAATATTTTTTTGGAATATATTTTTATGTCAAAAAATAGATTAAGAATTGAATATGATGTAAATAAAAAAATATATTTAGTTAAATCACATAATAAGGATATAAGACCTAAAGATTTATCAACAGGAGAGAGAAATATTATTGCATTATGTTATTTCTTTGTGAAAATATTGGAAAATACCAGTGAAATAAATGAATTTAAAGAAGAAATATTTATTGTATTAGATGATCCTATATCTAGTTTTGATATGGAAAACAAAGTTGGGCTTTTTACTTTTCTTAGAATGATGTTTAATAAAATCATGAATAATAATGAAGGAAGTAAGATAATAAGTTTTACCCATAGTTTAGAAACAATGTTTAATCTTGAAAAAATATGTTCTGATATAAAAATAAATCTTAATATAACATATTGCCTTTTAGAATTAAAAAATTCTAAATTAGAAGATTTTGCATATAAAAGAAGAAACGATTATAAAAAGATGTTAGAAGATATATATAAATATGCAAAAATAGAGGATGATAAAATAGAAAATGAGTTAGACGATACGATAGGCAATACAATGAGAAAATTACTAGAAGCATATTCTACTTTCAATTATAATAAAGGAATAGAAGAAGTTACAAGGAATAAAAATATTTTAGAGAAAGTTGAAAACGAAGATATTAAGCAGTATTTTGAGAATTTTATGTATAGACTAATTTTAAATAATGAGAGTCATACATTTGATGAAACAAGAAGTTTGGATTTCTATGATTTTATTTCTCGTGATGAAAAAATAAAGACAGCTAGAAGTATTTTAATACTACTTAATATATTGGATAATACCCATTTGAAAGCCTATCTTGATGGTGAAGATTATATTAAAGAGTTAAAAATATGGGAAAATGAAATTATTCCTAAAAAAACTATTGCAAATTAATTAAAGTTATGTTAAATTATAACCATAGAATCAAACATAAAATATAATTATAAATAAGAGCTTGTATTTTTCGCACACGGAAGTGCTAAACGAGCCAAATAAAAAGAACTCATTTTTAAATGAGTTCTTTTTATTTGATTTTAAAATAGGAGGACTCGAAAAGGAGGTTGCCGAGTGTAGAATTTGCAGAGCAAATTCTAGACGAAGGCTAAAACAGTCCAGTGGGCTGTTTTACCGACGCGGCTTGGTGAGTCCAACTTGGATATAATTTCGAAGGTGCAAAAACCATAAATTTTATGTTGCATACTTTGTAAAATTATGATAGTATTTAAAAAGAAATTTAACTTAAGGGAGCACAAAAAATGAAAAAAAATAAAGAAATAGTATTTATGATCATGGCAATAATTTGCATTATAATATTTGCTGTAGCAATGACACCAATTACGTTACAGAATGATACTTTTTATACAATTAAAATAGGGCAATACATTATGGAAAATGGAATAGGGCAATATGATCCATTTTCATGGCATGAAGAATTACCATATACATTTCCACATTGGGCTTATGATGTGTTAATGGCAAATATATATAATATAGGTGGATTATTTGGAATATATGTTTCAACTGCTATATTTACAATAATTTTATCAATTACATGGTTTCTAGTAAATTGTAAGCTAAATAAAAACAAATTAACTTCATTTATATTAACGTTAGCGTTTATATATTTAATGGCACCATATATAGCAGCTAGAGCTCAACTTGTTACGTTTACAATATTTTTATTAGAAGTATTTTTTATAGAAAGATTTTTACAAACTAAAAAGAAAAGATTTGCAATAGGTTTGATCATACTTCCAATAATTATAGCTAACATACATTCTGCAGTATTTCCATTTTATTTTGTCCTATTTATGCCATATATAGGAGAATATATAATTTCACTCATACCAGACACGATAGCATTTTTGCGAAAATTGAAAGTTAAAAGAATTAGTAAAAGTTTAGAAAATAAAAAAATAACTGAAAAGAAAAAATATAAATTAGAATTGAAATTAGAAAAGCTACAAACAACTATTAAAAATGCGGATGTTAAAAGAGAAAAAGGCAAAAACAAAATACACAAATTAGAAGTAGAGAAAAATAAAAATGTTAAATGGCTTATTATAATAATGCTAATTTGTGTATTGACAGGTTTTATGACACCACTTGGAGATACACCATATACGTACTTAGTAAAAACAATGCAAGGAAATACAACTCAAAGTATAAACGAACATTTACCACTAGTATTAATAGCTGCAAAGCCACAACTAATTACAATTACACTATTTTTTGCAATTTTAATATTCACAGATGTTAAAATAAGACTAAAAGATTTATTTATGCTTGGAGGACTTTTATTACTATCATTAATGCAAAGAAGACAATTATCTATGTTTATGCTAATTGGATTAATCACACTAAATAGCTTCATTGTTTATTTGGCTAATAAATATGATAAAGATGGTTGTGAAAAATTTATACAGAAATGTCAAAAGCCACTAGGAATATTAGCAATGTTATTATTAGTACTTGTAATGTGCATACCTTTTATTAAAGAAAAAATTAATAATAGATTTATAGACGAAACAGAATATCCTGTTGCAGCATGTGATTATATAATAGAAAATTTAGATTTAGAAAATTTAAAATTATATAATGAATATAATTTTGGAAGTTACTTAATTTTTAGAAATATACCGGTATTTGTAGATTCTAGAGCTGATTTGTACACACCTCAGTTTGATACCGTTAAAAAAAGAGATATATTTTCAGACTTCATGAGCTTGACAACCATGGGACATTGGTATGAAGATACATTATCTAAATACCCGGAAATAACACATTTATTTATATATAAGAATTGCAGATTGGATATGATGGTATCAAGGGATTCTAATTATAATTTATTGTATGAAGATAATTACTTTAGAATATACGAGAAATTGCTTGAAAAATAATTGGCGTATATGCAATTGATTAACTTTAGCAAAAGAGGTAGAGATGAAAAAGGAAAATTTCAGATATATAATTCTAATTATTGCAATAGTACTAATTGTAATAATAGAGCAAGTGTTAAAAATTTATATAATGGATAATTATAAAGAAATAGGAAGTATAAGTCTTATAGAGAATGCTATAAATATAACATATGTAGAAAATACAGGTGGTGCATTTGGAATAGGACAAAATGATTTATTTACATTTATATTAGTTAATGCTATGGTAATAGGAATAATAGTAAGATTCATAATAACACAAAAAGATAGAATAGGAGTTGCAACACTTGTAGCACTTACATTAATACTAGGTGGTGGAATAAGCAATTTGTTAGATAGGATATTTAGAGGCTATGTAGTGGATTATATAGATATATCACCTATATTTAAATTTCCAGTATTTAATTTAGCAGATTTATTAATAATAGTAGGTTGGATTTGGTTTGTAGCATTAATTAGTGTTTCTACTATAAAATTAAAAAATGAAAAAGTGGATGGTAAAATTGAAGAAAATAATAGTAAATAAAGCAGAAGAGGGAAATAGAATAGATAAATACTTAAATGAGATAGGAGTAGTTGTTTCTAGAACTGCAGTGCAAAGACTTTTAGAAGAAAAAAAAATAAATGTAAATAATAATAGTGTAAAAACTTCATATAAAATACAAAGTGGGGATGTAATCGAAATTGAAGAAGAAGAGCCTAAAGATGAGAAAATTAAAGCACAAGAAATACCACTAAATGTTATATATGAAGATAATGATATTATTGTAATAAATAAACCTAAAGGTATGATAGTACATCCAGGAAATGGCAATCCTGACGGAACTTTAGCAAATGCAGTTATGGCAAAATGTAAAGGAAGCCTTTCTGGTATAGGGGGAGAAATCAGACCAGGAATAGTGCATAGATTAGACAAAGATACTTCTGGAATAATAATAGTTGCTAAAAATGATTTAGCACATATTAATTTAAGTAATCAGATAAAAAATAGAGAGGTTAAAAAGACATATATTGCATTAGTAAGAGGAATTGTTAAGGAAAACGAAGCAACGATTAATATGCCAATAGCTAGAAGCCCAAAAGACAGAATAAAAATGGCAGTAGTAAGAAATGGAAAAGAAGCAATTACTCATTTTAAAGTACTAGAAAGATATAGTGAAGGTTTTAGCTTATTAGAAATAAAAATTGATACAGGAAGAACTCATCAAATAAGAGTACATTTAGCTGAAATTGGTTATCCAGTTGTTGGAGATTATGTATATTCAAATGGTAAAAACCCATTTGGAATAGTAGGTCAATGCCTTCATGCAAAAAAATTGGAATTTAATCATCCAACTACAAATAAAAAAATGACTTTAGAAGCGCCTTTGCCAGAGTATTTTGAGAATGTTATAAAAGAGCTTAGAAAATAATTATTAAAAAATACAGAGGAGATATAATGGAAGAAATTAGATTACAAAAGTATTTAGCAATGTGTGGAATTGCATCTAGACGAAAAGCAGAAGAACTAATACTTGAAGGAAAAATATATGTAAATGGAATTCAAGTAGTGGAGCTTGGAACAAAGATAAATCCAGCTAAAGATAAAGTAGAATACAATGGAAAAGAAATTCATGAAGAAGAAGAAAAGGTATATATTTTACTAAATAAACCAATAGGTTATGTAACAACGGCAAGAGATCAATTTTCAAGAGATACAGTTTTAGATTTAGTTAAAGTTCATGAAAGGATAGTGCCTGTTGGAAGATTAGATATGTATACATCTGGAGCTTTGATATTGACAAATGATGGAGAATTTGTGTATAAAGTTACACATCCAAAACATGAAATTGAAAAAACATATAATGTAACAATTAGAGGAACTATTACTAAAGAAGAATTAGATAAGATTGCAAATGGGGTAGAAATAGATGGAAAATTAACAAGTAAGGCAAAATTAAGATTCTTAAAAAGAGAAGAAGAGAAGAACATAACAAGAATAGAGGTTATAATACATGAAGGAAGAAATAGGCAAGTTAGAAAAATGTTTGAGGCAATAGGGAAAAATGTAATAGCATTACACAGAAGTAAGATAGGAAATATAGGTGTAAAAGATTTAAAATTAGGCACATGGAGATATTTAAAAAAAGATGAAATTTATCAATTATTGCAAATAAAGTCTGCAAAACTTTAATAAGAATAACACTATATTAATGAATAGACAAAATAATATAATTGTGATAAAATATAAATATTATAAGAGTTTAAATATAATTATTTAAGCAAGGAGGAATAATAATGGTTGAAGATATAGAAATAAAAGCTAATGTGTCACCATTTGCAGTAAGAGAAGGGGAACTAAAAAAATTTGATGGGAACGATAAATATGTTTCAATGAATCAAATTATGCATAGAATAAATATAGGACATATAAATGATTTACATTTTAAAATATTGGAATTAGTAAATGAATTTGAATTTATAACATCAAGGCAGTTATATCAAATGTTAGAAACTTTAAAAATAGAAGTTGCATCACAAGATAAGCTAAATAATAAATTGGATCAACTTGTAAAATGTAAAATATTAACAAGATATTATTTTACATCTGAAGAAGGAAATTGTATTTATAGAGTATATTGCTTAGAAAAGATGGGAAAATACTTATTAAATTCAAGAGGAATCGAAACAAAGTGGCAACCAACAGATAATGCAAAACCAGTTTCACTAATAAAGAAAAGACTTGCAGGTAATCAAGTTTTGATTGCATATTTAAGAAAAGTAAGTGCATTTGAATCTTATACTGTAAAACCATATTTGAAGGCAAAACAAGCAGGAAAAACTTTTAAAGCAACAGGTGGTAGCATAAAACTAGGAAAGAATAATAAAACAATAGATTTCTTATTTGAGGTAGTTAGAAGAGAAGAAGATTGGAAAGATAGATTAGTAGAAAAAATGAAATTATATAAGGATTTCTATGAAAACTTTGTAGCAATGGATTCAGGATTTGAAAGAATACCTCAATTAATATTTATATGTGAAGATGATAAGCACATGGTAGAAACATTTAAAGAAATAGTAACAAATAAATTAGAAATACCAAAAATAAAATTATATTTTTCAACAGATTTAAAACAAAATAATGAATCTCTATCAACATCATTAACAGAATTTAAACTAGATGAAAAGACTGGAAAGTATAAAATGGAAACAGGAGAAGTAAAATTATTGGGATAAAAAGAATAATGAAAAGGAGCTGCTTTAAGGGACACCTACCAAAAACATCTTAAAAATCTAAGATGTTTTTGGTAGGTGTCCCTTAAAGCAGCTCCTTCTATTAACTTATCCATTAGAATTATTCTTAATATTAAATGTTATTGCATTTTCGTTATCAAATAAATGGTCTAAATCAGAAGTATCTGTTTGAATAGGATCAACTTCTAAATCAGAATCAAAATCTACAGATTTGTAATTAAATTTAAGTTTCTTATTTTTATCTTTTTCGCTTTCATGCATACCAGGTGTAAATTTTGAAAAATTAAATGTTTTACCATTGTGAGGTTCTTTATACTTAGATTGTAAGAAATCTAGTTTACCTTCATTTGCTATAAATCTACCATTCATTTGCTTTATTTTGTAAGCACAATTCTTAAATTTAATAGATTTTAGTTTTCCTTTATTTACATTAGCTGTCCAAGCATATTTTATTCCGTTTAGTTTTGGATCATAACCAACTTTTCCATCCTCAAGATTATAGTTACTACTCCATTGCCATTCTCTTTTTTGACCGAATTCATCTTCCCACCATTCATTATCTTTAGGATCACCATCTCCAAATACAATTTTATTTGCACAGTTTGTAAGGATAGTTTTCTTATAATTTTCGTTTTTACTGTCTCCTTCAAGTTGAGTTAAGTTTTGTGCAGATAATATTGTCGCAACTTTGTATTTTCTATATACTGTAAATATAGGTTCTGTTGAAGAACATATAAAATTGTAAAAATCATCAATATATAAATAATGAGGTATTCTTGTTTTGTCATTTCCAGGTCTTGTAAGAACTGAATGTTGCATTAACATTAAGAAGAATAATCCAAATGCTTTATGAACTCTAGCTCCTAAATCACCACGTCTTGTGCATACTATAGTTACTTCACCATTTCTTAAAGCATTATCAAAATTAATGTTATTTGTTCTATTACATAATATGCTTTTTACACCAGGATGTCTTAATAAACTATCTAATTGGCTTATGGCAGAAGCTAAGCTTTTTGCCATATCATCTCTTGCAGAAGAACTAGCATAGAAGTTCCTTTTTAGAAATGCAAGTTGAATATTATATTTTTCTGCAAGCTCTGGAATAGCTTTTATTTCTTCACACATATTTTCGATTAAATCAAAATTATTCATTAACTTATATAAATCTTCTAAATTAGGTAACACACCATCTTTTTTATGTGGATAGTATTCTTTAAGTAAAATAGATAAATTCTCTACAATTTGTGATGTTATATTTTCAGCCCTTGTATCTTCTACAACATCATAAGCAGATATATTAGACATACTTCTTAATATAGAAGATACTATCAATGCTACTTTAACAGGATCATCATATACAAAAGGATTTAATCCAATTGATGTTAAATTAGCAGGATCGATATAGTTAACTGGAATATTAAAATTATTTGCCACATCTACAATTATTTTTGCTTCTTCTGCATCTGGTGCAACATATGTTAGACCTAAATCTTTATATATAAGCTCACCAGACTCATTATTTAACATTTTACGCATATATGCTTTATATAGTTTTTCTTTTCCTTCAGTAGGTGTTAACATACCTAAAGAAAAGTTCTTGTTTATATAATCATTATCATATGGGCAATTTAAATTTGCAATTCCAGTTTTTAAAGCAGTAAATCCCATTTCTTTTCCAGTCTCTTTAAAGAAGAATTTTTTCTCCAAATCTTGTGCCATCATTGGGTCAAAAACAAGTGCAGTCTTACCCATACCAGAAATACCAACAACTAATGTAGAATCAAATCTTTTTGCTTCTGGAATTTTTACTATTTTATTAGTATCTTTATCTCTACAAAGTTCAATTTCACATGTGTAAGGACCGACAGCATCTGAAACAGGAGATAAATCTATACCACCATAATCGTCAATGGAATCTCTTATATCCTTAGTATCATTTATCCAAGTATATATCTTCTTAAAGAAAGGATAGAATGTTGTAAGAGGTAAGTAAATTGCAAGAGCTGTAAAAGCAGGACCAACTAGTTCTGGAAAATCTGTTACTATTTCAGCATAGTTTGGAACTAACATAAATAATAGCCAAGCAAATTTATTTGCAAAACTTACAAGCATTGAAAGTACTAATATATATAAAGCTATACAATATAAATTGAAAAATGCTACTTTTGTTGGTGGGGAATTAGCAAATTTTGATGCACCTGAAAACAAAAATGCAAATACAGGGCACGCAAATGCTAATGTGTATGTAATAGGCCCCCAATATGAATTAGAAATACCAGTAAAACATAAAAATAGCAATTCTACAAATCTATCGATTACTAGATAAATAGTTACTAATGTTAATATATATGTTAAAAAAGTGTTTCTATCTGTGCCTAAAAATTTTAGAAATTTATCAAATATTTTCAAAATATTCACCACTTTCAAATTATCTTCAAATATAAATATCCGTACACTTATATTATCCTACAAAATGGGCAAAAAAACAAGACTTTTCTTGAATTTTATGAAAAATTTTATTTTAGTTTTTTACCTGCAACTACTATATAAAATATTGTAAAAGAATTTCTAATATTAAAAATTTTCTCATATTATAAATTAAAAGAAATATGAAAGGAAAAGTATGAGCAAGAAAGTTTTAAAAAAAGAAAGTTTTATGCAAGGAGTATTTGCGATAATGATGTCCCAAGTACTAATAAAGATATTAGGATTAGTATATAAATTATATTTAACAAATAAAGAAGGGTTTGGAGATAGTGGAAACGCAATATATAGTAGTGGATTTCAAATATATGCATTGCTGTTAACACTATCTTCCGTAGGAGTTCCAAATGCAATTTCTAAATTGGTATCAGAAAGATTGGCAATAGGAGATGCAAAAGGTGCACATAGAATTTTTAAAGTGGCATTTGTAATATTTTCTTTTATAGGAGGAATAGGGACATTAATATTATTTTATAATGCTAAATATATATCAAATACAATGTTGCAAATTCCTGAAGCAGAATATACATTAATAGCACTTTCTCCATCTATATTTTTTGTCTCAATTTCATCAGTAATAAGGGGATATTTTAATGGAAGGCAAAATCTTAAAGCAACAGCCAATTCACAAACAATAGAACAGCTTTTTAAAACAGCATTAACAATAGCAATAGTAGCATTTATTGCAAAAATATCTTCATCAAACACTATATTAATGGCTGCTGGTGCAAACTTGGCAACTACATTTTCAACATTTTTTAGCTTTTCTTATTTATATTTGTACTATGCAAATAGAAAAAATGAAATAGCAGCAGATATAAAATTTACTACACATCATAAAAAAATTAGAATAAAAGAAATAGGTTATAAAATATTATCAGCTTCAATTCCAATATCACTAAGTTCACTTATGACAGTTATAACAAAGAATATAGATGCGGTAACAGTAGTATCTGGACTAAAAAATTTTATGTCAGATGAACTTGCTAAAGCACAGTATGGAATACTTTCTGGAAAAGTGGATACATTAATAGCTCTACCACTTGCATTTAATATAGCATTTGCAACTGCTTTAGTACCATCAATATCTTCTGCAATGGCACAAGGGAATATAGGTAAAGCAAAAGAAAAAATAGAATATTCTTTATTAATTACAATGTTAATAGCCTTACCATGTACAGTTGGAATGTTTATATTTGCAAAACCAATATTAAATTTGCTCTTTCCAAATGCAAATAGAGGAGAATTGCTACTTCAAATTAGTTCATTAACATTAGTATTTACACTTCTTACTCAAACAATAAATGGTGCATTACATGGATTTGGGAAAACTATGGTACCTGCAATTTCTTTAGTATTTGGAGTAATTGCAAAATTAATAATAAATATAATTTTAATACCAATACCCAATTTTGGTGTTTATGGTGCTGCAATAGGTTCGGTAATTTGCAATATGATAGTGTTTTTTATAGAAATAATAGTTTTAAAAAGGCATGTAGGTTTAAATTTAGAATTTAATAAATTTTTAGTAAAGCCAACAATTGCAACAATCATGATGGCAGTTATATCATTTTGTATATATAATTTTTTGAATGGTATATTTCAAGAACAAATGGCAACAATAATTTCGATAGGAATAGGTGTTATAATTTATTTAATTTTTTTATTAATTTTAAAAATTTTATCAAAGGAAGAAATTTACATGCTTTCAAGGAATAGAAAGACTGAAAAACGCTGAAACAAGTGAAATACAAGATATTTAATAAAAAATAAAATTAATGGATTTTAATCTAAAACCTTACGGAGAAAACAGATTGAAAAAAATATTTTTAAAAATAAAGAAGGATTTTATCTTAATTTGGCGAATAAATTGTAATATATAGAGAAAAATCTATATAACAAAATTTTTAGGAGGTAGTTTAAATGAACAAAGCTGAACTTATCGCAGCAATAGCTGCTAAAACAAATGACACAAAGAAAAGTGCAGAGGCTTCTGTTAATGCATTTGTAGATGTTGTAACAAAAGCACTAGTAAAAGGAGAAAAAGTTCAATTAGTTGGATTTGGATCTTTTGAAGTTAGAAAAAGAGCAGCTAGAAAAGGTAGAAACCCACAAACTAAGGAAGAAATAAGAATACCTGCATCTAAAGCTCCAGTATTCAAAGCTGGTAAAGCATTAAAAGATTTAGTAAATAAAAAATAGGAATTGATATACTTAGTATGAATTCATATTAAAAATATAGACCGAATAGGTCTATATTTTTTTTGCTTTTTTGAAAGCAATTTATGTTAATTTTATAAAATGCAGAAAAACGTATATAAAAATCGAAATACAAATTTATATGTAAGATTGTATACCTTAAGTATAATTTTTAAAAATATGTAAAAAAGATAATATAAAATTTGAAAAGAAAAAAGAGGTAATACATGATTGATAAAATTTGTATATATTTAATGAAAATACTCAAGCAGAAAAACCCAAACATAAGTGAAGAAGAATTAGAGGTTGCAAATTTTGGATTACAGTTAATTGTAGGAGAAGTGCCTAAAATAATTATACTTATAGGAATAGCGTTTTTACTTGGAATAGGGCCTTTAACTCTTCTTGCATTTATATTAATATTACCATACAAAACATATTCTGGAGGTTTTCATTTAAAAACGCATATAGGATGTATTATAGGAACAACATTATTTTATTGTGGAAATGTATTTATAAGTAAAAATTTGGTTTTAGAACCAATATGGATAAAGTATGTACTAATTTTTGTTACATGGATATTTGGTATGATGATGTGCAAAAAATATGCACCAGCAGATACTGAAAATGTTCCAATAATAAGTAAAACTGAAAGAAATAAAAAAAGAAAATTATCATATATAACATTAACTATAAGTTTAATTATAGCAGTGTTTATACCATATAATATAATTTCAAATATAATTATTATAGGAATGATAATGCAAAGTATTTCTATAAGTAGATTTGCATACAATATAACTAAAAATAAATATGGCTATGAATTATATGGTATGCAATAAAATTGGTAATACAAAGTGCTTTATGCCGGCAAAGTATTTTGAATTATATATAGTAATAAAGGAGGCTATTTATTATGGTAAAATTTTTAGCTAAAGTAGCAGAAAAATATGCAAAATCAACTAATACTACATGCTGGATATTTGGATTATTACATCAACCAAAAATGCCAGCATCTTTAATTAAAAAAGATTAATTTTCAAATTCCTTAAATTACAAAATTCGACAAAATAAAAGGTGGTTAAATAAAAACCACCTTTTATTTAATATATTTCTAATTGTTGAGAGAAAAATTTATCATTTTTACTTGTAAATAAATTTAAATTATTATTATGCTTTAATATTTGTCTAACTTCCCATAGACCAAGCCCTGTATTATTAGGCTTTGTAGAATATGATTTTTCATATATTTTTTCTGTATCTATATCTTTATTATTATATGTATTTTCTATATATAAAATTTGTCTATGCTTATTTTCTTCGTTTCTAATTGTTATATTAATTAATTTTTCTTCACATTCTGAACTTGCTTCAATTGCATTATCTAAAAGTATACCCAGTATTCTAGTAAATTCATATATTTTCATTTTTAAAGTATTTAAATCCATAAATGTATCAAAATGAATTGTAATTCCTTTAGAATCTGCTAAATAATATTTAGAAGCTAAAATGCTGTAAATTGCAGGGTTATTTATAACTTCTGGGTTTAAAACTGCTAAATTTTTTTGCTTATTACAATCTTCTAGTATTTGTGCATAATATTTTTTTAATCCATCCATATCTTCAGATTGAATATATCCACCAATTGCTTGAATTATATTGTTAAAATCGTGCTTAAAGCCACGAATATTATCATACAAAATATTTAAAGTTTTATTATATAATTTTATTTCTTCTAAATCTTGTTTTGTAAGTTCTAATTTAGTAGTTCTGGTAATATTGTAAAAACTTAAAATAAAGTAAATTAAAAGTGTTAAAGTACTAAAAATTGTTATAAGTAATGGTAAATTATCACTATAAAAATTTACTAAATAATATTGCATTGCAATAGCTAGAATTCCTAATATTGTATTTATTAGTAACAATTTTTTGGAAGATTTATCTAGTACATCTAGAGAGGATATATTTAAATTAAATCTTTTGCATATTAAATAGATAATATACATAGTAAAATATATTATTAACATTGCAGATATTCTATAAATAGGAGTGATTGCCACAACTTCATAAGTTACATTAAACATAATGTAATATAGCTTTATTATAATTGGCTCTATTAACACTGTAATTATAAAAGGTATAATTTGTCCAATAATACTTTTCAATAAGCCAGCTCTATAGGTTAAGTATATAATAACTGGATATAAGATTATGTTTAATAAAGTTCCATAAGGTGATGGAACAATAAATTTGGAACATAAACAGCCAAAAGATATTAATAAAACGTAATATATATTTTGTTTCCTAGTTGCTTTTATGTCTAATAAAGTAGTAAATAAAAGCATAGCAATCATTGATTCTACAACAATAAGCGGACTACAAATAATATTTGAAATCCATTCATTTGGAGTTGTTAGAGTTTCAAAAATTGTATTAAAAATTTCCATAGTTATTAAAAACCTCCATAAAATTATTTTTGTATTTCGGACCAATTAAACAGTGATTATTGTTTTCAAAAGATATTTTATTTGAAGCTATTTCTACATCTGCTATTTTATTAACATTTACAATAAATGATTTATGACATCTTACAAAATTATTTGGTAGATTATGTTGTATCTTATTAAAAGAAGAATAAGCTTCATATTCTTTACTAGCAGTGTGATAAACTAATTTCATTCCATCACGTTTTATATATTCAATATCATTTTCTCTTACAATATTTTGGCTATTACCAATTTTTATATATTTGGTATTTATAGAATTTTCCATATCGCTAAATAGGCGTAAGATAGTTTCCTGAAGTCTTTCTAATGTAATAGGTTTAGGTAAATAATCAAAAGTCTTATATTTATAAGCCATAATTACATATTCTATATGACCTGTTGCAAAGATTATATACGCATTTTTATTTATTTTACGTAATTCTTCGGCTATTTTCAAACCTGAAGTATTATCTTTTAAATCTATATCTAATACAAGAACATCAACATGATTATGTTTGATGAAATTAATAACATTGTTGCCAGACGATTCTTGCAAAACAATGTTAGCATCAAGAGAATTATTTATAAAAATAGTTTCCAACATTTTACAAAGTTTATTAAGAACAGCAATATTATCATCACAAACGACAAAATTTAACATATTATCACCTTTTCTTGTCTTTTGTAGTAACCGTCTAAAAAAAACGACAAATTACCTTAAATTTCCAACTGTGCATACATAATAATTCAAAAAAGTTTTATTGTCAATGGGTAACTTATACGTAATATACGAAAAAGAAAGATAGTAATAAATATGCTTAAATTTCATAAAATAAAAATATAGGAGGAGTTTATGAAATTTAAATTTGAATATATTTTTTTAGGAATAGCAACTGTGTGCATGCTAGTGTTTGGAATTAGTGTAATTAGAACAAACGAGAAGGTAATACATACTTCAGCAGAACCTGTAAAAACAAGTTTAAGTAATGAAAAGATAGGGTGGGGAATAAAAAGGGCAAAAGATCATAAGCAACCAGATTTAGGGACAAAAAATAAAGCTCTTATAGAAAAATATAATGGAATTGCAATTGGAAAAGAAAATGATAAAAATGTGTATTTAACATTTGATAATGGCTATGAAGCGGGATATACATCTAAAATATTAGATGTTTTAAAAGAAAATAATGTAACAGCTACTTTTTTTATAACAGCGCATTATTTAAATTCTGAGCCGGAATTGGTAAAAAGGATGATTGACGAAGGACATATTATAGGAAATCATACAGTTAATCATCCATCTCTTCCGGATGTTTCTGACACGAAAATAAAAGAAGAAATAATGAATTTACATACAGCATTAGTAGAGAAAACAGGGTATGAAATGAAATATGTAAGACCACCTAAAGGAGAATATAGTGAGAGAGTACTTAGTATATGTAAGAATTTAGGGTATACAACAGTTATGTGGTCACTTGCTTATGATGATTGGGATGAAAATAAGCAGGGACGTGAAGAATATGGTAAACAGAAAATATTAGATAATATTCATCCAGGTGCAGTAATTTTGCTACATGCTACTTCAAAAGATAATAGTGAAATATTAGATTTTTGTATAAAAGAAATTAAAAATATGGGATATGAATTTAAAAGCTTAGATGAATTTAAATAAATTTTAATATATAACCTTTATTTATTTAATTTAGCAAAAAAATTTCAAATTTTGTTTGCTTTTTAAATTATTGTGGTATAATATCAAAAGAATATGACAAAAGAAATTTTTAGGAGGTATACTATGGCAAACAAAAAATATGTCTATTTATTTAGCGAAGGCAATAAAGACATGAGAGAATTACTAGGAGGAAAAGGAGCAAATTTAGCAGAAATGACTAATTTAGGCTTACCTATTCCAAAAGGATTTACGGTTACAACAGAGGCATGTACAAGATATTATACAGATGGAGAAATAATAGCTCAAGATATAGGAGAAGAGTTATTTGAAGCTGTGCAAAAATTAGAAAAAAATACAGGAAAAAAATTAGGAGATTTAAATAATCCATTACTTGTATCTGTAAGGTCAGGAGCAAGGGCTTCTATGCCAGGAATGATGGATACAATATTAAATTTAGGATTAAACGATAATGTTGTTTTAGCTCTTGCAAAGAAAAATGAAAGATTTGCATATGATAGCTATAGAAGATTTATTCAGATGTTTAGTGATGTTGTATATGAAATACCAAAAGGATTATTTGAATTTGAAATTGATCAATTAAAGTATAAAAAAGGTGTTAAATTAGATACTGAATTAAATGCTGAAGATTTAAAAGAATTAATAGAAATATTTAAAAAGATTTATAAAAATAATAGGAAAGAAGATTTTCCACAAGATCCAAGATACCAATTATTAGAAGCAGTAAAAGCAGTATTTAGGTCATGGAATAACCCAAGAGCAATAACATATAGACGATTAAATGATATACCATCTGATTGGGGAACAGCTGTTAATGTTCAAGAAATGGTATTTGGAAATATGGGCGATGATTGTGGAACAGGAGTAGCATTTACAAGAAACCCTGCAACTGGAGAAAATAAGCTATTTGGTGAATACCTAATGAATGCTCAAGGCGAAGATGTTGTTGCAGGAATAAGAACACCACAACCAATAGATACATTAAAAGAGGTAAATGAATCTGCATACAATGATTTTGTAATTTATGCAAATAAACTAGAAAAATATTTTAGAGATATGCAAGACTTAGAATTCACAATAGAAAAAGGAAAACTATATATACTTCAAACAAGAAATGGTAAAAGAACAGCAGAAGCTGCAATAAGAGTCGCAGTAGAGCTTGTTAAAGAAGGAATGATTAGCGAAAAAGAAGCTCTTTTAAGAGTTGAACCAAAGCAATTAGACCAATTATTGCATCCAAACTTTAATGCTGAAAAATTAAAAGCTGCAACTCCAATAACTACAGGGTTAGCAGCCTCTCCAGGAGCTGCTACTGGTAAAATAGTATTTACTGCAGAAGAAGCAGTAGAAAAACATCAAGCTGGAGAAAAAGATTTAATTCTTGTAAGATTAGAAACTTCACCAGAAGATATTGAAGGAATGAATGTATGCAATGGTGTACTTACAGTAAGAGGTGGAATGACATCACATGCAGCAGTTGTAGCACGTGGAATGGGAACTTGTTGCGTTTCTGGATGCGGAGAATTAGTTGTAAATGAAGAAGAAAAATACTTACAAGATGCAACAGGTAAAAAATATTTTGAAGGAGATTATATATCTTTAGATGGTAGTACAGGAAATGTTTACGGGGAAAGAATAGAAACAGTACCTGCTGAAGTTGTTGGAAATTTAGCTACATTTATGGGATGGGCAGACAATTATAGACAAATTGGGGTAAGAGCAAATGCTGACAATCCACGAGATGCAAAACAAGCATATGAATTTGGAGCAGAAGGAATAGGACTTTGCAGGACAGAGCATATGTTTTTCGAAGCAGATAGAATTAAAGCAATGAGAGAAATGATAGTTTCAAAAACTACAGAGCAAAGAGAAAATGCATTAGCAAAATTGTTACCAATGCAAAGAAGTGACTTTGAAGGATTATATAGAGAAATGAAAGGATATCCTGTTACAATTAGATTATTAGATCCACCATTACATGAATTCTTACCACATACAGATGAAGAAATTGCAGAACTTGCAAAGGATATGCAAATGAGTTTTGAAGATTTAAAAAATGTTGTAACAAGCTTGCATGAGTTTAACCCAATGATGGGACACCGTGGATGTAGACTTGCAGTAACATATCCAGAAATTGCAAAAATGCAAACAAGGGCAATAATAGAAGCCGCAATAAATGTAAACAAAGAGGGATTACCAATATCACCAGAAATAATGATTCCATTAGTTGGGGAAGTTAAAGAATTAAAGTATGTTAAAGATATAGTAACAAAAGAGGCAGATGAATTAATAAAAACTTCAGGAATAAATTTAAGATATCATGTTGGAACTATGATAGAAATACCAAGAGCATGCTTAACAGCAGATGAAATTGCAGAAGAGGCAGAATTTTTCTCTTTTGGAACAAATGATTTAACACAAATGGGATTTGGATTTAGCCGAGATGATGCAGGAAAATTCTTATCAGATTATTATCAGAAAAACATATATGAATTTGATCCATTTGCTAAAATAGATCAAAAAGGAATTGGAAAATTAGTTAAAATGGCTGTTGATTTGGGAAAACAAACAAGACCAGATATAAAACTTGGAATTTGCGGAGAGCATGGAGGAGAACCATCATCTGTAGAATTTTGCCACAATGTAGGTTTAACTTATGTGTCTTGCTCACCATATAGAGTACCAATAGCAAGACTTGCAGCAGCACAAGCAGCAATAAAAAATCCTAGATAAATATATTGCATAGTTGGAGGAATATATGAAAATAGAATACAATGGCAAATTATTAGAAATAGAAAAGGGAACAAAAGTAATAGATATTTTTAAAAATGAAATTGAACAATCAGATAGGGATATTATAGGGTGCAGATTTAATAATGAAGTAAAATCTTTAGATTATGAAATAAATAAAGATGGAGTTATTGAATTAATAGATGGAACCAATAAAGATGGAAAACGAATTTATACAAGAGGATTAGCATATATTATGTCTAAAGCTTTTGCAGAATTATATAAAGAAGCACTTATAACAGTAAACTATCAAATATCTAATTCTATATTATGCGAAATAGATAATATGGAAATAACAGATGAAATGGTAGAAAATGTAAAGAAAAGAATGCAAGAAATAGTAGATAAAGACTTAAAAATCACAAAAGTTATGATGTCAAAAGAAGATGCAGAGGTTTTTTATAAAAAAGAAAAAACATTAAGAGGTAGATTGCAACTAGATAATGAGGAAAAACCAGAAGTAATGCTATATTACTGTGAAGATTATTATAATTATTTTTATGGAGTTATGCCAATTTCTACAGGATATATAAAGATATTTGATATTTTAAAATATGGAAGAGGAATAATATTAAGATATCCAAGTAGGCAGAATCCGCATAAATTAGGACCATTTGTAGAAAAACCTAAAATGTTAAAAACATTAGATGAATATGCGGATTTGCATAGGGTATTAGATGTTAGTACAGTATATAAATTAAATAAAAAAGTAAAAGATGATGAAATAAAAACCACAATTTTAGTAGACGAAGCTCTTCATGAGAAAAAAATTGCCAATATTGCAGATGATATAGTATCAAGAAAAAATGTAAAAGTAATCTTAATTGCAGGCCCATCATCATCTGGAAAAACTACATTTGCACAAAGACTAGGAATTCAGCTGAGAGTAAATGGTATAAAACCATTTACTTTATCTGTAGATAATTATTTTGTAGAAAGAGAACAAACACCAAGAGACAAAAATGGAAAATACGATTTTGAATCTATAAATGCAATTGATTTAGAGCTTTTTAATAGTAATTTAAAAGGACTTATAAATGGAGAAGAAGTAGAACTACCAACATTTGATTTTATAACAGGCAGCAAGAAATTTAATGGAAATAAGAAAAGAATGAAATCAGATGAAATTCTTGTAATTGAAGGAATTCACTGCTTAAATGATAAATTAACAGCATATATACCAAAAGAAGTAAAATACAAGATATACATAAGTGCACTTACTGTACTTAACATAGATTATTTTAATAGAATTTCTACAACAGATACAAGATTAATTAGAAGAATAGTAAGAGACTATAATTACAGAGGATATAGCGCACTACATACACTTGAAATGTGGCCTTCTGTAACAAGAGGAGAAAATGCAAATATATTTCCATTTCAAGAAACTGCAGATGCAATGTTTAATACATCACTAGTATATGAATTAGGAGTTCTTAGAAATTATGCAATGCCATTACTTGCTGAAATAGATAACACACACAGAGAATATTCAGAAGCAAAACGATTATATCGAATGCTTAGATATTTTGAACCAATTGATCCAAAATATATTCCAAATCAGTCTTTGCTTAGGGAATTTATTGGGGAAAGTATATTTGGAGCTTAAAGGAGTCTTTGAGATGGAAAGAAATTTTACTGAAATTGATGAAGAATTTGTGTGCAATAATTGTGGAAAACACGTAGAAAAACTAGGCTATTCTTGTAGAAATCATTGCCCTTTTTGTTTGCATTCAATGCATGTAGATAAAAATCCTGGAGATAGGGCAGAAGAATGTCATGGAGACTTAGAACCAATAGGACTTGAGATAGACGGGAAAAAGGGATATGTTATAATATTTAAGTGTAAAAAGTGTGGAAAGATTAGAAAAAATAAAGCTGCAAAAGATGATAATATGGATTTAATTATAAAATTAAGTGCTAAACATTAAAAGATTTTAAATATGTATATATATAAATCAAGATACGATTATATATTAAATTTCAATTTAATATATAATCGTATCTTTTTTGGTTTTAATTTTTACAGAATTTTATTTCATCATTCTTAACATATAAACAGTTTCAAATAGGTTAATTAGTTCAGAAACTAATAAGAATCCACCACATATAGAAACTGCTGCTTCCAAAGCTTCAAAAGGATTTACAACAATTACAATTCCAAGTACCAATGTTAAGAGAGAAAGTATAAGCATAAGCTGCCAATTATCTCCACCAGAGTTTTTAATGTTTAGAGCTAACTGTAATGAAGTAACGCTTTTTACAACTATCCAAAGTCCGATAGCTAAAGGTAAAATTCCATAAATAAATGTTGGGTTAAATATAAATACAAGTCCTGCTAAGATTCCAAGTAAACCAAATACTAATTGAAAATTGAAAAATTCTATTTCTTTACTGTGTGAAAAATATGAATATGTTTGAACTACTCCATAAAATGCAAGAACAATACCAACAGCTGTCATCACTATATTTATAGAAAGACCAGGTTTAAATATTAAAAATAATGCTAGTATAATTAAAACTGCTGAAACAAGTAAAGAATCTTTACTGTATTTTTTTATAAAATCATTCATAAAAATACCTCCATTCAATAATCAAAATCTTTTTCTACATAATATCACAAAAAATGTAAAATGTTAATACAAATTTGAAATAAATAATAGAAAAAATATAAAATGTAACTAAAATATTTTTAAAACATATTATACTATATAGCCATTTTCGAATGGAGGTGGAATATGTGGAACCACAAATTAGTATAACATGTAACGAAAATAATAACAGAAGAAAATGTAGATGTAGAGGATGCAGAGCAAGCTGTGGATTTATAGTTTTAACAATTTTAATTACTCTTTTTGCTTTAACACTAGGTTTAATAATAGGTGCAGCTGTTTCAGAAACAATATTAGGAGCTTTAGCTGCATTAATAGTATTAGCTATAGTACTATTTATTTTAGCAATTATAAAAATTATAATGTGTATGTGTGAAGGTAGGCGAGAATAATTTTTGACAAATTGCATAAAAAATAGTATAATATATGTATATCAATTTTAGAGGAGGTACTACGTACTATGCACATTAAACAGATTATTGAAATTACCCCTGTATTTGAGCTTACCGGTAAAGAAAATAAAAAAGATTATGTTCAGTACCGGCTAAAGGATTTGGATCCTGAAAAACTTGCGTTTTGGATTAAAAACGGTGAAGATGCTGTGATTTTTAAGAAGGACAAAATCCGGATTTTCCCGAAAGGGGGAATTCAGTATTAAGTAAGTAGTACAAACAAAATTAGGAGGAGAGTGAAGTTTGCTTTCCTCCTATTTTGTTTTATTAAAAGAAATTTCTTAATAATTACTAACTAAAAATATTAAAAATTTTTCATATCAAAATAAAACAAATTTATTGAATTGCTTTTTATAATAAGATATAATATATACATATGATAAAATAAGGAGTAATTTATGGAAAAAAGAAATCCTTTTAGAAAAATATTATCATTTATAATGCTAATAATAGTAATATACATATTTATACAGGTGTATGGAATTTATAAAGAAAAAAATTTGAATGATTTTGTAAGAGCTGAACAAAATTTGTATTCATCTAAATTTTCTAGAGATTTTAATGTTAAATATGGAGAAAAGGCAAGCTATAAGATTGAATCACCAACATATAATGATGCAATGATATTTAAAGAAATGGAAGTTACCCCAAATACTTCTTATAAAGTAAGTTGTTTGGTAAAAACAGAAAATGTTGTAGCTAAAACACCTAATAAAGGTGGAGGAGCTCAAATAAGCATAGAGGGAACTGTGGCAAGATCAAACTATATTACAGGGACTAATGATTGGACAGAACTTACCCTATACTTTAATTCCAAGAATCAAACAAAGGTAAATATAGGATTTAGATTAGGTGGATATGATGATGTATGCACAGGAACTGCATGGTTTGATAATATAAGTGTAAAAAGAGGTGTTACAGATACATCAAATGAATGGAATTATATTTTTTTAATATTTAATAATCTTAATGTAACATTAAATCAAGATGGGATTATGAAGGAATATAGGATATCTATGGGAAATGATGAAATTCAAGAATTGATGGAAAATATGGCTAGATTTAAGAGCTCATTTGAAGAATTTTCAGCAGGAAAAATTCAAATTAATTATGATATTATACAAATATATGAGCCAATAACATCTTTATCATATGACGAAAAAAATGCATACTATGTAAGCCCAGAAGATATACATTTAGTGCTAGATAAGTATTTATCTATGAAAGAATATGACCATATATTTATAGGTGTAAAATTGGGAGATTTATCTGAAAAAATAGAAATACCTGTAAATGATTGGATAGGACTTGGAGGTATGGAATATAAAGGATTAGGTTTTTCAAACATAAGACTTCCTAATAATAATAAAAGTTATGTATATCGTTATGCACCTAGAGTAAATGAATTTCCTGAAGAAGTTTTTGTGCATGAGTTTTTACATACATTTGAAAGAAATTCCAAAGAATTTGGTTATGAGAGACCAGAATTACATGATAATGAGAAATATGGATATAAAAATCAAAAAGTAACTGGATTAAAGCAGTGGTATATAGATTATATGAATCATACAATAAAAGATTCAAATGGCAATACATATGGATTAGACCCAGTTGTATATACTTTAAAGCCAGTACAAGAGAGTGACTTTTCATTTTTTACTAGCATAGATATAGAACATGAACCACAAAACATAATAGAAGAAATAAGAGATTTAGTTAAAAACTTTATAAGATTATTTCAAAAAGTAAAATTAAATTATATTAACGAGCAAGGAGAAACGTAATGAATATAGCAGAATTTGATTATGAATTACCAAAAGAATTAATTGCACAACATCCAAGTGATAAAAGAGATGAAGCAAGATTATTGGTATTAAATAGAAAATATCATAGTATTGAACACAAAATTTTTAAAGATATTATAGATTATTTAGAGCCAGGAGATTGTTTAGTTATAAATAACACTAAAGTGCTACCAGCAAGGCTACTTGGGGAAAAAACAGACACAGGTATAAATGTAGAATTTCTATTACTAAAAAGAATAGAAAATGATATGTGGGAAGTTATGGTAAAACCAGGTAGAAGATTAAAAGAAGGAGCAGAAGTAATTTTTGGAGATGGTCTACTTAAAGGTAAAATATTAGAAGTAATGCCAAATGGAAATAGAAAAGTAGAATTTAGTTATAATGGAATTTTTAATGAAATATTAGATAAAATTGGATTAATGCCACTTCCACCATATATTACAGAAAGCTTAAAAGAAAAAGATAGATATCAAACAGTATATGCAAAATATGATGGTTCAGCTGCAGCACCAACAGCAGGGTTACATTTTACTGAAGAACTATTAGAAAAGATAGAAGAAAAAGGTATACAAATAGCAAAAGTCACACTCCATGTAGGAATTGGAACATTTAGACCTGTAAAAGTAGAAAACATAGAAGAGCATGAAATGCATTCAGAACATTTTTATATAAAGCAAGAAGATGTAGATAAAATTAATAGTGCAAAAAGAAGCGGACATAAAGTAATTGCATGTGGGACAACTTCATGCAGAGTTATTGAGACAGTTGCAGATGAAAATGGATTTGTAAAAGAAACTGAAAGAGATACTAGTATATTTATTTATCCAGGATATAAATTTAAATGTCTAGATGCTTTGATTACCAATTTCCATTTACCAAAATCAACTTTGGTAATGCTTGTTTCAGCTTTAGCTGGAAGAGATTTTATAATGGAAGCATATAAAATAGCTGTTGAAGAAAAATATATGTTTTTTAGCTTTGGAGATGCAATGCTGATAATTTAATATTAATTGCACAGAGATCCGCCCAATCTTAACCGGTGATGGATATTTTCTTTCTCCAAGTATTCGAAAGAAAAATGCATCACCTACGTTGGGCTACTTTGTACCTATATTTTTAATGGATAAGAAAGGATATTAATCATGAATAAACCAGCAGTATGGTACGAATTATTGCATATTGATAAAAATTCTGGGGCGAGGCGTGGACGAATACATACTCCACATGGAACAATAGAAACACCTGTGTTTATGCCAGTTGGAACACAGGCCACTGTAAAATCTATGACACCAGAAGAACTAAAAGAAATAAATGCACAAATAATTCTATCAAATACATATCATTTATATATAAGACCTGGACAAGATTTAGTAAAAGAAGCAGGTGGACTACATAAGTTTATGAATTGGGATAGGCCAATTCTTACAGATAGTGGAGGATTTCAAGTATTTAGTTTAGGAGATTTAAGAACAATAAATGAAGAAGGTGTAGAATTTAAATCTCATTTAGATGGAAAACGATTATTCTTTTCACCAGAGAGTGTAATGAAAACAGAGGAAGATTTAGGCGCAGATATAATAATGACATTTGATGAATGTTGTCCTTATCCATCAACTTATGAATATACTAAAGCATCAATGGAAAGAACAACAAGATGGACAAAAAGGTGTAAAGAAGCACATCAAACAGAAAATCAAGCATTATTTGGAATAATACAAGGTGGATTTTATGAAGATTTAAGAAAAAAGAGTGTAGAAGACTTAATTGAATTAGATTTACCAGGTTATGCAATAGGTGGAATAAGTGTAGGAGAACCTAAAGAAGAATTTTTAAGAATACTAAACTATACAACGCCTTTAATGCCTGAAAACAAGCCAAGATATTTAATGGGGGTTGGAACACCAGATTACTTAATAGAAGCAGCACTTGCTGGAATTGACATGGCAGATTGTGTACTTCCAACAAGAATTGCAAGACATGGAACAGCAATGACATCAAAAGGGAAATTAGTTGTAAGAAATGCGGAATATGAAAGAGATTTCTCACCAATAGATGATGAATGTGATTGTTATACGTGCAAGAATTATACTAGAGCATATATAAGGCATTTAGTAAAAACACAAGAAATATTAGGAGTAAGATTATTATCAATTCATAACTTAAGATTCTTGACTAAACTTATGGAAAGAGTTAGAATAGAAATAGAGAATGATAATTTATTGAATTTTAGAAATGAATTTTATTTAAAATATGGTTATACAAAGGAATAGGAGGATTTATATGAATTTAGGAGGACAAAGTATTCAGCCCAAGGATAATAAAATAAAGAAAATTATTATAATTTCTATAATAGTTGCGGTTGTGGCACTCTTTATAGTTTTAGGAATTTATATGTATGTTTTTTACAAAGATTCACAAACTTTAAAAATGCTTATAGATAATAAGCAAGTAGCAATGTCAAAGGAATTATTTGTGTTTGATGATGAAAGTGGAAAAACATATATATCTATTAATGATTTTGCACCACTTGTAGGTTATAGATATTTTCAAGGTGAATATAACAAACATACTGAGGATAATTCTAAATGCTATATACAATCTAGAAATGAAGTAACAGGATTCGAGCTAGGTTCAAATAGAATTTATAAGATTAATCCAAATGACACATCAGCTAACTATGAATGGTACGAAGTACAAGAATCAGTAAAATCTCTAAATGGCAAACTATATTGTTTAGAGGATGCAATAGAAAAAGCATGCAATTTACAATTTACATATAATCAAGAGAAAAATAGGATACAAATAACAACATTAGATAGATTGGTATCATATTATCAACAAATAGCAGTTAATAATTATAATTATGCAGGAATTGATACAAGTTTTGCTAATTCAAAAGCAATATTATATGGTATGTTAGTTATATCTCAAACAGAGACTGACACAAACGGAAGAGTAACATCTACAAAATATGGGGTAGTAACATTAGATAATAAAAATATTATAGGTGCAAAATATGATGCAATTACTTTCGAAGAAAAGACACAAGAATTTTTTGTGACAAGTAATAAAAAAGTTGGAATATTATCAGATGATGGAGCACAAAAAATTGACTTGAATTATGATGAAATAAAAGTATTAGATAATGAATTAAGATTGTATTATGTTAGAAATGGAAATGTGAGTGGTGTTTTAGATAGAAATGGGCAAAGAATAGTATACATAGAATATAATCAAATTGGAATTAATTCATCACTTTATCCAAGCAATAATATAACAAATAATATGTTATTATTTGATAATTGTATTCCAGTTTTAAGAAATGAAAAATGGGGTATTATAGATATAAATGGAAATCAAATTTTACCATTAGAATATGACAGTTTAGGATATATATCAAAAACAAGTAGAGGATCTTCAGAAAATAATTTACTTATTATTCCAGAAATAGAAGGAATTGTAGTATGCAAAGATGGAAAATATGGAATGATAAATTCAACAGGAAAATTGCTAGCACCATATGCATTTGATAAAATTTATTCTATAACAATGTCTGGAAAAGATACATTCTACTTAACATATGGTGAACAAACAATAGAATTAAATGATTATTTAAAACTAAGTCAACAATCAACTGGGCAAACAACAGAACAAACAGAAACAGCGGAATCAACAACACAAGAAGGACAAACAGTAGAACAAACACAAAATCAAGCAGATGTAACACAAGAAACAGTGCAAGAAAATACAGAAATAAATCAAGGAGAACAACCACAGCAAACAACTGCAGAACCAACGATTGAGTTTAATATTTAAAAGGAAACTAGAATAAAAATGAGACACTATCAAAAAAATTTAGAAAATTTTTGGATAGTGTCTCATTTTTATTTTCCGACAAAACTTCCTATATTTCATCAAAGGAAAAAATTGGAAAAAATAGAATATAAAATAATATACTAAAGGAGGCGAATAGCTTGAATGTATATTACCAAAAAGAGGACAAGTTATTGGTTATGGAAATTACAGAAGAAATAGATCATCATGTAGCAGAAAAAATAAGAAGGAGGGCAGATTATGAGATTCAAAGATATATGCCTAAAAAAACTTTATTTGATTTTAATAACGTTACTTTTATGGACAGTTCAGGAATAGGAATGGTAGTTGGAAGATATAAGCTTATGTCAATGCTCGGAGGAAGTTTGGAATTAGCTAATGTTAAACCTAGTTTAGAAAAAGTATTCGAAATGTCGGGTGTATCTAAAATAATTCCTATAAAAAAGAGTGATATATTGAAAACTGACATCACCAGCCCACAAGGGTAGGGGACATTTCTTAGCAACAAAGGAATGGCTAAAGCTAAAGAAGTATCCCCTGTCATTAGAAAGAAAGGAGAAAAATAAATGAGTGATATCTATGAAAATGAGATGAAACTAGAATTTTTAAGTAAATCAAATAATGAGGCTTTTGCAAGAATAACAGTTGCTGCATTTGCTGCACAACTGGATCCAAGTATAGAAGAGTTAGCAGATATAAAAACAGCAGTTTCAGAGGCTGTTACAAATGCAATAATTCACGGATACGAAGACAGAGAAGGAATAATAAAAATTGAATGTAAAATGTATGCTGGTAGTATTCAAATTGAAATATCTGATACAGGTAAAGGAATAGAAAATAT
Organism: Clostridia bacterium; assembly: GCA_017469445.1. Taxonomy (GTDB): domain Bacteria; phylum Bacillota; class Clostridia; order TANB77; family CAG-508; genus UMGS1864. The sequence goes on along the minus strand of JAFUGK010000008.1, from coordinate 37,886 downwards.
AGAGGTAGCACGAGAACCATTATATACTTCAAAACCAAATTTAGAAAGGTCTGGCATGGGATTTACAATAATGGAAAGCTTTATGGATGATGTAAAAATAGAGTCTATTGTAGGTCTTGGAACAAAAGTTACAATGAAAAAAGTAATTCATAAAGATGCTTTAATGAATCAGAGCGAAATTTTAAACTAGTACATATAAATTACAAAAGAAAGGGGCTATTATGTATGAGACAAAGAGAGAGGACATTATTGCAGCACAAAATGGTAATGAAGAAAAAATGGAAGAAATATTAAAAGGCAATAATGGACTCACATGGAGTATTGTTAAAAGATTTATTGGCAGAGGTTATGAAGTAGAAGATTTGTATCAAATAGGTTGTATGGGATTTATAAAGGCAATAAAACGCTTTGATACAAGTTTTGATGTGAAAATATCTACATATGCAGTACCATACATATTAGGAGAAATAAAAAGATTCATAAGAGATGATGGACTAATAAAAGTAAGTAGAAGTATAAAAGAACTTAGCATGAAAATAAACGAATTACAACAAGAGTATATAAAAAAAGAAGGAAAAGAAATAAGTATAAATTTGCTGGCAGAAAAGCTAAATGTAACAAAAGAAGAAATAGCAGTTGCAATAGACTCTAGTAGAACTATTGAATCTATTAATGATGATACTAACAAAGACGATGGACCTAGTAAAATAGAAATAATAGAAACAGGAATAGATGAAGCTAGTATGATTACAGATAAAATATTTTTAAAAGAATTAATAGATAGTTTAAATTCAAGAGAAAAAGAGATAATAGTACTTCGATATTATAAAGAAAAAACACAAACTGAAGTGGCAAAAATATTGGGAATTACACAAGTGCAAGTATCTAGAATAGAAAAAAAGATATTATCATCTATGAGAAACAAGCTCATAGCTTAAAAGAGGTGCGTATGAGAAAGATAGTTATATATTTTTTTTCAATTATAATATTTACTTTTGTAATTCCCATAATTTTCACAAAAACTAATCAGATAGAACAAGTAAGTAATATAGAGGAAAATAATGAAGAAGCACAGTATGAATATTCAAAATATAATACTATAAAATTATTACATAATTCTACAGGAGAGATAGAAGAATTAAATTTGGATGAGTATTTATTAGGAGTTGTGTCTGCTGAAATGCCTGCAAGCTATGATATAGAAGCATTAAAAGCACAGGCTGTAGTTGCAAGAACTTATACTATATACACAATAATGCATAATGGAACTAAGCACGAAAGAGCAGATATTTGCGATAATTCAAACTGTTGCCAAGCATGGATATCTAAGGAGGATAGATTAAATAGATGGGAAGAAAGTGAAAAAGAAACTAATTGGGCAAAAATTGAAGAAGCAGTAAATGATACCAAAGGTAAAATAGTAACATATAGTGGTGAACCTATAAATGCATTTTTTCATTCGAATAGTGGAGGTACTACAGAAGTTCCAATAAATGTGTGGGGAGGAAGCGGATATCCATATTTGCAAGTAGTTGCAACATCTGGAGAAGAAAATTATTCTCAATATTTATCTACAGTAGAGCTAACAAAAGAAGAAGTGCTAAGCAAACTGAAAGAAAAGCATGACGAAGCGGAGATTGATTGGACAGTAGACGAGCCAATAAAAATATTAGAATACACTGATTCTGGAAGAGTAAGAACCATTAGAGTAGGAAATATTAATTTGTCTGGAGTAGAGGCTAGAAGCATATTTGGATTGAAATCTGCTAATTTTGGAGCAGAAATGGATGGAGAAAAAGTAGTTTTCTCAGTAAAAGGATATGGACATGGTGTAGGGCTTAGCCAAACAGGAAGTGATAGCTTAGCCAAACAAGGTAAAAATTATGAGGAAATAATAAAACATTTTTATCAAGGTGTGGAAATAATTAATTACTAAAATAAAGTATAAACTCCAAAAAATAGGAAATAATTCTAATAGAAAAAATATTTTTAGGAGGATAAAATGAGAAGAGAAACAAGGAAACATGAAATTGATAACAACAGAACCTTGATATATGCAGCAGGTGGTGTAATTGTAGTTGCGATTATCGCATTTGTGGTTGGAATGATGTTATTTAGCAATAAGCTTAAAAATGATGCTTTAGAAGGAGAGTACAGTACAAGCAAAATATCTAGTTTAGTGCCAAATACAATAACTACTGAAAATATAGTACAAGATGCTAGTACTGAAATAGGAAAAACAGTAGCTGAATTAAAAAATGAGCAAGAAGAAAATGTAGAACTAGAAAAAAAAGAAACAATATTTCAAGTGCAAGAGCAGGAAGAAATTGAAGAAGACACTGTTCAAACTGTAAGCCAAGAAACTGAAAATGCAATTGTAGAAAATGATAACCTGGAGACAGTAGCAAGTACTGAAGAAGCAAAAGACCCTGTATTTACTGTTCCTGTACAAGGTGAAATAATAAGGGAATTTGCAAATGATAAACTTGTATATTCAGAAACATTAGAGGAATGGGTTTCACATAATGGAATAGATATAAAAGCAGAAAAAACTACTGTTGTTAAAGCATCTGCTAATGGAAAGGTAAGTACAATAAAAAATGATCCAAGATATGGATTAACAGTAACAATATTGCATGATAATGGCTTTAAAACAGTTTATGCAAATTTATTAACTGCAGAATTTGTTACAGAAGGTGAAACCGTAGAAAGTGGACAAACCATTGGAACTGTTGGAAATACTGCTACATTTGAAATTTTAGATGAACCACATCTTCATTTTGAAATACTAAAGGATAATGAATATTTAGACCCAAGTATATATTTAAAACAATAAAGAAAACCCCTTTCTATAATTTAGAAAGGGGTTTTAGTTTATGCTTCTTTTTTCTTGTTTTCTGTTATTTCAATTAGTTCTGAAGGTGTACAATCTAGGTATTTGCAAAATTCTTCAATATATCTAAAGGAAATAGAAGAAGTTTCGCCATTTATTACTCTGTTTAAATTTCTGCTTGTAATATTCATATTTTGACATAACCAATATTTGCTTTTGTTCCTCTTTTTCAATAGTTCATTAATATTGAAATTTAGCATAAAATTCACCTCACAGACTAATTTTATACTAAAATGATTATATAAATAAGATATTTGCAAATAAGCTACTTTTCCATCAAATTATAGATATGTTTTTAGTTTTTCGATGTTATTTTCTTGAATTTTTACAAATTCATTTAATATATTCTTAACTTCTTGTGTTGCATCTGGATTTTGGTTTAACAATTTTCTTCCTTCAATAATTCCCATAGTATTTCCTCTAATTAATATTTCAGAAATTTGAGAATTACTTTTATCCATAATTGTATTCATTTGGAGTGTAGCCCAACCCATAACTTTTTCACCTGTAGTTGTATCTTCTAGCTGAATATTAGAAGTTTCTGCAGTAGAATTAATTTTGTCTAAAATTTTTCCATATTCGTTATATTGGTAATTTAAATCATCTCTAAAATTTCTATCTCCAACTTTAGGCTCAATAACAGAAATAGATTCCATTCCCATTACTATTCCTTTATGAATTTTGTTTAATATTTCAACATTTTCATCTTCCATATTAATTAACCTCCTTTTATAATAGAAATATTTGTTAGTATTTTCTGAATTCTAAGTAATAATAATATTTTTGTAGCGACGCGCAGTTTGGGAGGACTCGTATTCATACAGATTAGATAGATTAACTTTTCTGATTTTGAAAATTTTATAAGTTATTTATATGATTAGTCCGACCAGTAAGGAGCAAAAAAATATTATTATTACTTAGAATTATAAATTATATAAATTTCCTACATAATAAAAATAGAATAACAAATTATATAATTATAGTATTTCAAAAGTAAGAAGTTTTATGTTGGAAAATAATGATGTTAAAAATAAAAACGATAGGCAATTTGAAACTTGACAGAAATGAGCATAATTATTATACTTTATTCAAGAATATTGTAATAGAGGTAAATAGTATGAGTGATGTGAAATGGACAGATGAACAATTACAAGCAATAAAAGAAAAAGGAGAAAACATACTTGTTGCGGCAGGTGCAGGAAGTGGAAAAACAGCTGTACTTGTTGAAAGAATTATACAAAAAATAATAAATGAAAAAATAGATATTGATAAAATATTGGTGGTTACATTTACAAATGCAGCAGCAGCAGAAATGAGAGAAAGAATATTAGAAGCAATATATAAAAAGTTAGATGAAACGCCAGAAGATGAGCATTTACAAAAACAAATAGTATTACTAGGAAAGGCGAATATATCTACAATTCACTCATTTTGTTTAGATGTAATAAAAAACAATTTTTATCAAATAGAAGTATCTCCAAATTTTAGAATAGGAGATACAGCTGAAATAGAACTTATAAAACAAGAAACAATAGAAGAAATATTCGAAAAATTGTATGAAGAAGAGAATAAAGGATTTATAAAATTATTAGATACTTATGAAGGATATAGAAATGATGATACTTTAAAGAGTATTATACTTAAAATATATAATTTTATACAAAGTAATCCATTTCCAGAAAAATGGTTATCTGAAAAAGTAGAGGAATTTAACATAGATGAGAATACGGAAATATTAAATACAATATGGGGAAAAATAATAGTAGATGAATTTAAGGGAAATATAGAAAATTCAATTAAAAAATTAGAAAGAATGGCTAAAAATTTAGATTTATACTCAGAAACAAAAAAATATGCAGATATATTAAGAGCAGATATTAATGAATATAATAACATTATTTACAATGCTAAAACTTGGGATGAAATGATGCAAAAAGCATATAGTGTAGAATATATTTCGTGGAAGAAAGATAGTAAAATTACTTTAGATATAAAGGATAAAGCAAAAGAATTAAGAGATACAATTAAAAAGAAATTTGTGAAAGATAGAGAGACATATTTTGCATATGATTCATCACAAATCAAATCAGATGCAAAATTTATGTATAACATATTAAAAAGCATAAAGGAAATTATTATTTCTTTTTCTGAATTATATGAAAAAAAGAAAAGTGAAAAAAATGTTATAGACTTTAATAATATAGAGCATTTTGCATTAGAAATTTTACTAAAACAAGATGAGAAAGGAAATTATGAAAAAACGGAAACAGCAAAAAAATATATGAAACAATTTACAGAAATTGCTGTAGATGAATATCAAGATAGTAATATGGTGCAAGAGCAAATATTAACATCAGTATCAAATGGTAAAAATATGTTTATGGTAGGAGATGTCAAGCAAAGTATATATAAATTTAGACAAGCTAGACCGGAATTGTTTTTGGAAAAATATGAAAAATATAAATTAAAACAAGAACTTAGGGAAAATGATGATTTAAAAATTCAGCTTTTTAAAAATTTTAGAAGTAGAAAAAACATATTAGATTTAACAAATATAATTTTTGAAAATATAATGAGTAAAAAACTAGGAGATATAGATTATACTGATGAAGAATTTTTGAAACAAGATAAAGATTATGATAAGCCTGAAAAAGATATAAATTATGCAGGAAAAGCTGAATTGCATATTATAGATATGGCCAAGATAGATGAAGAAGAAGATGATGATGAACAAGCACATACTGAAAAAACAGAAATAGAAGCAAAATTTGTTGTAAATAGCATAAAAAAATTAAAAGAAGAAAAATATTATGTATTTGATAAAAAACAGAGAAAGTATAGACCAATAGAATTTAGAGATATAGTTATTTTACTTAGAGCAACAACAAATTTGGCACCAATATACGAAAAAGCATTAATAGAAGAGCAAATACCAGTATTTACAGATACAGGAGAAGATTATTTAGATACTATAGAAATACAAACAATAATGTCTGTATTAAAAGTAATAGATAATCCTTTGCAAGATATTCCACTTGTAGCTGTAATGAGGAGTAGTATAGGAAATTTTTCAGATAATGATTTGCTAAAAATAAGATTACATAAGCAAAATGGATACTATTATGAGGCTTTAGAAAAAGCAAAAAGCGAAGAAGAAAATATGGAACTAAGGCAAAAAATAGAGGAGTTTTTAAACAAAATAGAAGAATGGAGAGTAAAATCAGAATATATTAGAATAGATGAATTAATTTGGACTATATACTTAGAAACAGGATATTACAATTATGTAAGTTTAATGCCAGATGGAAATGTAAGAGTTGCAAATTTAAAAATGTTATTTGAGAAAGCAAAAAAATTTGAAAGTACTGCATATAAAGGATTATTTAATTTTATTAACTTTATGAATAAACTAAAATTAAGCAATTCAGATACAGGTGCTGCTAAGCTGATTGGAGAGAATGAAAATGTAGTTAGAATAATGAGTATACATAAAAGTAAAGGACTTGAATTTCCAATTGTGTTTTTGTCAGATACAGCAAAGCAATTTAATTTGAGAGATTTAAATGATAGTATTGTTTTACATCAAGACATTGGATTTGGTGTAAAGTATATAGATACAGATATAAAAGTATCATATAATACCATTTCACGTGATGCAATAAGAATAAAAGCAAGGCAAGAAGCTATAGCAGAAGAAATGAGAGTTTTGTATGTTGCATTGACAAGGGCAAGAGAAAAATTAATAATAACAGGAGTAGAAAAAAACTATAAGAAATCAATTTCTGATAAAACAAAAGAATTAGAAGCTTACGGAAACATCAATTCTAGCTTGATAAAGCAATATAAATCTTATTTGGCATGGCTGGAATTGGTTTATTTGAAAAATGAAAAAATAATGAAAGAATTAATGGATGTTTATGTATATAATAAAAAAGACATAATTAATAAAAGTGAAAATGAAGAAAATATAGATAAACAAGATATTATTAATAAATGGATACCTAAAGATAAAAGCATAGCTGAAAAAATAAATAATTTACTTAATTGGAGCTATAAAAATCAATTTTCTACAACCCTTGAAAGTAAAACATCCGTAAGTAAAATTAAGCAAATAAAGCAGAAAAATCAGAACACAGAATTTATAATTCCAAAGCCTAAATTTTTAACTAAAACTTCAAAACTAACAGGAGCGGAGAAAGGAACACTAATTCACTTGTGTTTACAGAAGATGGATTTAAATAAAATAAATACAAAAGAGCAGATTATAGAAATGATAGAAGAAATGGTTAAAAAAGAAATAATAAATGAAAATGAGGCAAAACAGATAGATGCAGATGTGTTGTATAATTTTACGCAAAGTAAACTTGCAGAAAAAATAAGAAAAGCAAAAAAAGTATATAAAGAAGAACCATTTTATATAAATATTCCAGCAAAAGAAATATATGAAGAAGGAACTGATGAAAATATATTAGTACAAGGAATAATAGACTTGTATTATGAAGATGAAAATGGAAATTTAGTATTAATAGATTATAAAACAGATTACGTACAAGAAGGGAAAGAGTTAATACAAAAATACCATGTTCAACTTGAAATTTACAAAAAAGCATTAGAGCAAGCTACCAACAAAAAAGTAACAGAAGTTTACATATACTCAACTTGCTTGGGGACGTTTCTAAATTGGGAATGATTCCCAACTTGGGACAGATCTTGAATAAAATTTACAATATGAATATTGATATAAATGCTTTTAAATGGTAAAATAGATATACTAAAAAATAAGGAGAAGAGTTATGAATTTACCTAATAAACTTACAATATTTAGAATAGTGCTAGTACCAATAATGGTTATTATTCCATTTTTAAGAATACAGGGAGATTTTTTTATTGTACCAATAGAATATTGGATTATTAATATAATATTTGTAATTGCATCAATTACAGATAAGTTAGATGGGCAAATTGCGAGGAAAACTAATCAAGTAACTTCATTTGGAAAATTTGCAGATCCATTAGCAGACAAAATTCTTGTTTTAGCAGCATTAATAATGTTAGTAGAACAAACTAGACTTCCAGCATGGATTCCAATAATTGTACTAGCAAGAGAATTTGTTGTATCTGGATATAGATTAATTGCTGTAGAAAAAGGAGGAAAGGTTATAGCTGCAAATATTTGGGGCAAACTAAAAACAGTTACACAAATGATTGCAATTATAGCAGCATTTTTAGATACAAATGAATTTTTCTCATTTGCAAATGGAAATCTTACAGGCTTAAGCTTATTAATTAATATTTTCTGGTCTGTAATGATGCTTATTTCAGTAATTGCGACTATATTTTCTGGTTGGAATTATTTAAAAGACGGCAAAGACTTACTTAAAGATTAAAATTTTGATTAAGTAAGCCATAATATATCAAATTTATGAAATGACGAATGTGCCGTGGAGTGTTTGTACAAATTCTTAAAATATGGCAAGGGAGGAAGCACGGAGGAGTGAGAGGCTCGCTTGATGTATCTTTAGAATTTGTAAAACACGTAGCAAGCCGAGGAAATTGAATAAATTTAATATATTATGGCTTATAATAGGAGTTTATATAATGAATAAATTACAAGCACAAAAAAGAATAATAGAATTAAGAGCCACATTGGAATATCATGCGAGAAAGTATTATGATGAAGATAGCCCGGAAATATCAGACTTTGAGTATGATATGATGATGAATGAACTAAAAAATTTGGAAAGACAATTCCCAGAGTTTATAACAGCAGATTCACTAACTCAAAAAGTTGGTGGAACAGTAAAAGAGGGATTTGAAAAGGTTGAACATGAAGTACCACTTCAAAGTTTACAAGATGTATTTAGTTATGATGAAATATATAGTTTTGATGAAAGAATGAAAAAGGCAGCAAAAGAATTTGGAAAGCCACTTGAATATGTTGTAGAAACTAAAATAGATGGATTATCTGTAAGCCTTGAATATAAAAATGGAGAATTTTTTCGTGGAGCAACAAGAGGAAATGGTTTAATTGGAGAAGATGTTACAGATAATTTAAAAACAGTAAAAACTATTCCACATAAACTAATTGAACCAGTAAATATAACAGTTAGAGGTGAAGTATTTATATCTAAAGCAGATTTTGACAAATTAAATGAAGAAAGAGAAATTTTAGATGAGCCTTTATTTGCTAATGCAAGGAATGCTGCAGCAGGTTCACTAAGACAATTGGATAGTGCTGAAGCTGCAAGAAGACCACTAGATATGTATTGCTTTAATGTACAAAAATCTGATAGAGAACTAACATCACATTATGATTCTTTAGAATATTTATCAAAATTAGGGTTTAATGTAAACCCTGTTAGAAAAAGATGTAAAACAGTCCAAGAGGCAATAAAAGAAATAGAAAAAATAGGGGAAAACAGAGAAGATTTAAGCTTTGGAATAGATGGAGCAGTTATAAAGGTAGATAATTTGCAATTAAGAGAGCAGATTGGAACAACTTTTAAAGTGCCTAAATGGGCAATAGCTTATAAGTATCCACCTGAACAAAAAGCTACTCTTCTTAAAGACATAGTGTTTCAAGTTGGAAGAACAGGTGCAGTAACACCAATGGCAATACTAGAACCAGTTAAAGTCGCAGGTTCTACAATATCTAAAACAACACTTCACAATGAAGATTTTATTAAAGAAAAAGATTTACGAGTTGGAGATACTGTTATAATACAAAAAGCAGGAGATGTTATTCCTGAAGTAGTAGATGTAAAAAAAGCAGATAGAACAGGAAACGAAGTACCTTTTGAAATGCCAACAAAATGCCCTGTTTGCGGAGCAGCAGTTGTAAGAGAAGAAGGAGAAGCAATTGCAAGATGTATAGGAATAGAGTGTCCAGCTAAATTATTAAGAAGTATTGTTCACTTCGCATCAAAAGAGGGAATGAACATTAAAGGTTTAGGATATGCAATTATAGAAGAATTGATTAACAGAGGACTTATAAGTAATATTGCAGATATATATTCATTAAAAAAAGAAGATTTTGCATCATTAAAGAAGAATGGAGATAAATTTGCTCAAAATTTAATGGATTCAATAGAAGAAAGTAAGAAAAATGAATTAAGTAAACTAGTAAATGCACTAGGAATACGCCACATAGGAACAAAATCTGCCAAGATTTTAGCAAAAAGATACGGAAATATTGATAAATTAATGGAAGCCTCACTTGAAAGTCTACGCGAAACAGAAGACGTAGGAGATATAACTGCAGAAAGTGTTTCAGAGTTTTTCATGCAAGAGCAAACTAAGGATTTAATAGAAAAACTAAAACAGGCAGGAGTTAATATGGAAGAGCCAAAGCAAAATTCTATTGATGATAGATTTGCAGGACAAGTATTTGTATTAACAGGAACATTAGAAAATTATTCAAGAGATCAGGCAAAACAAATAATAGAGAGCTTTGAAGGAAAAGTTTCTGGATCTGTATCTAAAAAAACGACTTATGTGCTAGCAGGAGAAGAAGCAGGCAGTAAGCTTACAAAGGCACAAGAGCTTGGAGTTACTATTATTAATGAAGAGCAATTTAAAAATATGATTGCCCAAGAATAGGAGAAAATTTTAAAATATTAAAAGAGATAAGTTGAAAAACAATTGGCAAATTTCGTCGTTAAACTTCACTCGAAAATCTTGCGACGTACCCTCGTACGCCTCGGATTCTTCTCGTTTGTTTGCCTAGAACTTTGCTCAATTCTTTTCCAACATTTAAGAAAGGAATGTATAATTCAAAATGAAAAGTAAAGAATACACATTCAACCACTTCTGGAAAGACCTAGACAATGGATTGGAAATATACTATACATATATGGATAAAAGATATTTAATGTATAAATTAACCAAAAATTGTTATAAGCAAGAATTAATAAATAGAGATGAAAAAAGTCCTCATCCAAAGATGTCTATTCTTACATTAAAAAGAGTAAAAGAACTTTTTGACTATATGAGTGATTTTGAATATAAAATAGGAATACCAGGATTAGAAGATAAATAAGAGGTGATAAAAATTTTACTAGCATTTGCAGGAATAACTGGAATAGGAAAATCATATTACAAGGATAAAGTGTGTGAAAAATTAGGATTTGAAAAAATAAGAATAATAACAACACGTGCTCCTAGAAAAACAGAAGTTAAAAATGAAGATAAGATATTTATTAGTAAAGATGAATTAGAAAAAATGGTAAATAACGGGGAAATAGCATATCAGTTTGAAATGCTAGGTAATATATATGCATATACAAAGGAATCTCTTTTCTCTAGTAAAAATACTGTATTTGAAATGCATTATACTACAGTGGCTGATTTTAAGCGTATTTGTCCTCATATAAAAACTATATATTTACTACCAAATGATTTGAAAGTTGCAAAAGGAAAAGTGCTTGAAAGAAATCTTGATTCAAAAGTAGAACAAGCTAGATTAAAAGAAATAGATGAACACTATAATAGGATAACTACAGATAAAAAATTAATGTCTATGTTTGACTATGTATTGTACAACAACTATGATAAAGAATCAGAAGAAAATATAATAAACTTGATAAAGAAAATGATGTAGAGAGGAATGAAAATAAAATATGCAAAAGTATTTTTCATTAGATGAAGACTATAATAGAATAATAGAGAATTCATTAAATAATAAAAAAATAAATTCAATAAATCAAATATCAACAGGTTGGACCAATATAGTTTTTGAAGTAGGAACAAATGATGGAAATTATTTTTTTAGATTTCCAAGAGATGATTTTTGGATAAGAACAATAGTTAAAGATTGCGAATTTTCAAATTATATTCAAGGGAAAACTCATTTTAATACAGTGCTATTAAAACAATCTTCTGATAAAGAAAGAGCATTTAGCATACATAAAAAAATTAAGGGACAAGCATTAACAGAAAAAATGAATTCAATGTCACCAGAAGAAATAAAGCAAGTATCTAAGGAAATTGCAGAATTTATGGTGGAATTGCATAATATTAAATATGATAAAAGTGAAATATTTAAAGCAAATAATATAGGACTTAATCTAGTAGATTTTTTAGATGAATTAATTGAAAAACATTTAAATCCAGAAGACAAAGTTTTCTGGAAGTATAAAGAATTTAAAAATAAAGATAATAACTGTTTAGTACATGGCGATTTAAATCCAGGTAATATAATAGTAGATGAAAATAATCATATTTCTGCAATTATAGACTTTGGCTTCGCTGGTTTTGGAAATAAGTATTTTGACATTTCTAGAATAATAGGAAGATTGCCAGAAGATTTTAAAAATGAAATAATTAGCTCATATGAGCAATTTTCAAATTCAAAATTAGATTATGAAATTTTAGATAAAGAAATTGAAATATGGAATAATATAGATACAGGATATATTAATTATATGAGAAAAATAGGGATATATGAATAAAATTTTTGGGGACGTTTCTAAAAATTATCTTAGACTCAAGATATTTTTTAGAAACGTCCCCAAAAATTTTTTATTTAACAAATATGGTTTTATAATTAGTATAAGTAACCATTCCAGGCTTTGCATAAGAAGGCTTTTTTACATACTTTATATAGCAATAATCAACAGGAATATTAAAAGAATGTTTAGCTTTACTATGGTTAGCTGCAAGTTTGGCACATTTATATAATGTATCTTCATCAACCATTTTTCCAGTAGATTTTAATATAACATGGCTTCCGTGAATATCTTGGGTATGGAACCATAAATCTTCTTTAGAGGCTCCCTTAGTCAAACTATCATTTTGTTTATTATTTTTGCCAACAAATACATCAAAACCATTTATGTTATATTTTAAAGGCATGTTTTTAACTTCTTTATTCTTAGCATTTGGAATATTTTTAATTTGCAAATTAAAATTTTCTTCAATTTCAAGTTGAATTTCTTCTAAAGTTGAAATGGATGTTGCTTCGTTAATAGAGTAGATTAGGCTTTCTATATATTCAAGTTCAATTTCTGTTTCTTTTTTTTGCTTTGAAACTGCTATTAAAGCATTTTTTAATTTGTTATATTTTTTAAAAAATTTTTCTACGTTTTTGCTAGGTGAAAGCTTTTCATCAAGTATTATTGTAATAGTTTCATTATTATAGTAATTAAGAACAGTTACTTCAGATTCATTTCCTTTAAGTTTATACAAGTTAGAAGTTAAAAGTTCCCCATATAAAGCATACTTATCCATGTTTTTGCAATCTGAAAGTTTTGTATTAATATTTTCTAATCGTTTCTGATACTTTTTTAGTTCACCTAAAACAATTTTTAAAATACGGTTTCTAGTATTAACAAATAGCTCTTGTTGTTCTTTTTTATAATAAAAATCATCAATAAAGAAGTTTACTTGTAAATTTTCTTTATTAGAATCAGAAACAATAAAGTAATCATCCTTATTAAGTGAATATGTGCAAATGTTGCTATTTAAATCAGAAATAATATTTGAAATAGTGGCAAATAATTTTTCTAAATCAGAACTAGAAAAATTATTTAACTCTATATTTAATAAGATACATAAATTTTGCACAAAAGATTTAGATATTCCTATAAATAAATCAGAAAGTTGAGTATCTAGGGGAATGCCTAATTTTATTATTTGCAAAAACTTTTCTAAAGAAACATTTGCAAAAGAGATTTTATTAGAAGAAACAGGCTCGTAGAATCTAGTGGGCATAAGCTCACGTGGATTTTCAAAATGCCTTAAACAGTCAATGATAAAACCTTTTTCATTAACTAAAATAACATTACTAAAGTGGCCCATAATTTCAATAATTAATTTTTTTGTGATTTTATCATTAATTTCATTGTAAGTTTCAAGAGTAAACTCAATAGTTCTTTCTAAATCATAGCTAGAGATAGCTAAAATTCTACTGCCAATTAGATGTTTCCTTAAAAGCATGCAAAAATTAGGGGCAATTTGTGGATTAGCTTTAGAATGTGTAGTTAGGTGTAGCCTGCAATTATCTGGATTTATGCATATGTTTAAAGCATAATTTTTCCCATTGCAATAAAGGCCTAAAATAATATCTGATTTTGTAGGTTCAAATACTTTATTTATTTTAGCACCTATAATATTTTTATTTAATTCATTAATAATAGTTTTTGTAACAATTCCATCAAATGCCAAAATTATCGCTCCTTTTCAATAGATATATTTTAGCATTTTTAAAGAAAGTATTCAAGTAGCCTTGTTTTTAAAAGTTATATATGGTAAAATTTAGAAATAGTAATTGAGGATGTGAGTAGAATATGAATACAAAACCAGAGCTTGTACAAAAATTAGAAAGTAAATATATGAAAACTTATGAAATTACAGATTTAAAGGATATGCTATTAAAAGCAACTGATAAGTTTTCGAATAAACCTGCATTTAAAGTTAAAGATGAAAATGGAAAAATACAAAAAATATCATACAAACAATTTTTAGAAGATGTAAAAGCAGTAGGAACAGCAATGATAAAAGCAGGCTTGAAGGATAAAAAAATAGCAGTTGTAGGTAAAAATAGCTATAAATGGTCTGTAGCATATATGGCTTCAACTATAGTTGGTGTAGTAGTTCCATTAGATAAAGAGTTACACATTGATGATATAATTAACTTTATAAATATATCAGAAAGTGAAGCAATATTTGGAGATGATAAGTATCTAAAAGAATTGCAAAAAAACATAGACAAGTTAAATAACAAAAAAGTATTACTAGTAAACATGGGAAAAGCTAAAAATAGTATGGATAATATGATGCAAACAGGAAAAGAATTAATCGATAACAATGATGAAGAATTTATGAAAATTACTATTAATCCAGATGAAATGAAAATTTTGTTATTCACTTCTGGAACAACAGGAAGCTCAAAAGCTGTTATGTTATCACACAAAAATATATGTGAAAATATTAGATCAGTTGCAGGTATTGTAAAAGTAAGCCCTAAAACAAAAGTATTATCAATACTTCCAATACATCATACATATGAGTGTACATTAGGCTTTTTGCTAGTAATATATTCAGGGGGATGCATAGCTCATTGTGAAGGATTAAGATATATACTTCAAAATATGAAAGAGTACAAGCCTACACTAATATTGTGTGTGCCACTACTTTTAGATAATATGTATAAAAAAATAATGAAAACATTAAAAAGTTCTTTACCTGCAAAATATTTTAGAAAAGATAAAAATATAATTGATGCTTTACCTGTATTTATGAGAGGAATAGTTAAAAATAAAATAAAGAAAACATTTGGAGGAAAGCTATATACCTTTATAGTTGGAGCAGCTGCAATGAATCCAGAAGTATCATATTCAATAGAAAAATTTGGAATGAGAGTGCTACAAGGGTATGGACTAACAGAGTGTTCTCCGCTTGTTGCAGGTAATAATGATTTCTATAATAAAGATGATTCAGCAGGTTTACCAATACCAAATGTGGAATTTAAAATAAATAATCCAAATGATGAAGGAGTAGGAGAAATAATAGTAAAAGGACCTAATGTAATGCTTGGATACTATAAGAATGAAGCAGCAACAAAAGAGGCATTACGAGATGGATGGTTTTATACAGGTGATTTAGGAAAAATAGATGAAAATGGATATTTGTATATAACAGGTAGAAGTAAGAGTGTAATAGTAACAACAAATGGAAAAAACATATATCCTGAGGAACTAGAATATTACTTAAACGAAGAAGATACAATAGCAGAGGCAATAGTGTTAGGAGTAGAAGATAAGAAGAAACACGACACAATAGTAAAAGCTAAAATTTTTCCGGATATGGAAGCAATCAAAAAAATGTTAAATGTAGAGCCAACAAAAGAGCAAATAAGAAAAATAATAAATGATGCTATTCAAAAGATAAATTCTAAAATACCTAATTATAAGCATATAAAAGATTTTAAAATAGTAGATGAAGAATTAGAAAAAACAACAACAAAGAAAATTAAAAGATATGGGAAAAATACTAAAATAGATGAGTAAATTATATGCAATTCACAACCTTTCAAATGAAAGATTGTGAATTGCATATAAATTAAATTGTAAAATTTTATCAAAATGTCTTGACATATAACTAAAAATTTAGTATACTAGACATTGTCAAAAGAAATGGGCGCATAGCTCAGCTGGGAGAGCATCTGCCTTACAAGCAGGAGGTCATAGGTTCGAGCCCTATTGCGCCCACCATTTTTTTTGTGGCCTGGTAGTTCAGTTGGTTAGAACGCTAGCCTGTCACGCTAGAGGTCGACGGTTCGAGCCCGTTCCAGGTCGCCATTTTTTTTACTAAAAATATAATGGTTCGATAGCTCAGTTGGTAGAGCAGGGTACTGAAAATCCCCGTTTTGGTCGCGGCTTGTCGATTCCACCTCGGACCACCATAGCAAAGCCGGTACAAAGTACCGGTTTTTGATATGTGGTACGAATAAAAAAGTGGAATCGAAAAGGACAAAATTGCATAATTATGTAAAATGTGATAAAATAATAAACATCCTTTATAAATTTTAATAGGGAGGGATAAAAAATGACTGGAGAGATGATTATTGGTATATTGATTCTTGCAGTAATTACGATAGCATATTTTTCTGCTACGAATGAAAATGGGTCGATTTTCAAGGATGATTCTTGGTCATGAATGTCCCACAAAAAGCGGTACTTATAACAGTACTGCTTTTTGTATTTTGTGATAAATATTGAAATGAATAGAAAAATTTGGTATAATGTATGTCGATAGCTAATCAAGCTAGATTACACATATTTTCTTTACAGTATAAGGAGGTAGTGAAATGTCAAAATTTGACGAAAAGTATCTCGATTTATGTCAAGAAATTTTGGAAAAGGGAGTGTATTCACAAAATCGTACAGGTACACCAACGTATAATGTACATGGTAAGCACCTGGAATTTGATTTGAGTGAAGAATTTCCAATTCTAACTACCAAATTTGTGGCATTCAAACATGCTACATTGGAACTGCTTTGGATTTACCAAGCAGCAAGCAATGATGTAAAATGGCTGCATGAAAGAGGAATTACCATTTGGGATGAATGGCAAATTGATGACAATGGTATGTACATGGGTAAGAACTATGGAAAAGAATTTGCAGGAACTATTGGTACGGCTTATGGTTATATTGTTAACAAATTCGATTTGATGAGAAGAGCAATAAAAACCATAAAAGAAAATCCAACTGATAGGCGTAATGTAATAAATCTTTTCCAGTATGATTACTTGGATAGCGGTACGCTTCCACCATGTGTATACATGCATCAGTGGCTGGTAAATGAGGACAAGTTAGATATACTTGTTTATCAGCGTTCATGCGATGTGCCATTGGGATTTCCGTTTAATGTTAGCCAGTATGCAGTACTTGCAAATCTTGTGGCTCAGGTTACTGGGTATAAAGTAGGTAAGATGTACTGGAACATTGGCAGTGCACATATCTACGAAAACCAGATTGATGGTATCAAAACACAGCTTGCAAGAAGAAAAGATGCAAAACCAGCACCTAAACTTTGGGTAAATCCAGAGATTAAAGATTTTTACAAGTTTGATAATTCCAAAGAATTAAAAGACATTAAACTGGTAAATTATGAGCATCTTGGAAAAATCTCTATGCCAGTTTCTGTGTAGGAGGTAAGTATGTTTATAATCATTGCCGCAATGGGTAAAAAAAGTGAGCTTGGTTACAAAGATAAATTGCTTTGGAAACTTAAAGCTGACATGAAGCATTTTAAAAGCACTACCATGGGAAAGAAAATTCTTATGGGGAGAAAAACGTATGAATCATTACCTGGAAAATTGCCTGGAAGAGAAATTTATGTGGCAACTAGGGATGAAAATAAGGCATACGGAGAAAATGCACATGCTGTAACTAACTTGGGAAAATTTGTTGAAACATACAAAAATTCCGAAGAAGAAGTATTTATTTGCGGCGGTGCAGAAATCTACAAATACTTTTTACCATATTGTAAGAAAATGATAATTACAGAAGTTTATGATACAAAAAAAGCAGATGCGTTTTTCCCTGAATTTGATTATGAAAAGTGGGAAATAAAGATGCTTAATAGCGGATATGAAAATGGATTGTATTATCAGATTTTACAGTACGAAAAATTTTGATGTTTAATTGTTTCAAGGACAGTATGATTTTATAAATCTACTGTCCTTTAACAATATTATATAAAAATGTAATCAGATAAGAATTATAATAAAAAAATAAACGAGGTGTTTTTAATTTTGCTTTAGCAAATATTAAAAATAGCAGAGCGTCCGAAGTTTATTTTTTTATTATAATTCTTATCTGATTAACATTGGATTTAACATTAAATTTATGCATAAATCTTTACAATAAAGCCAAAATATGGTTTAATATAGGGCATGATAAAGGAGATGAAGTATAGATGAGTAAAACATTTTATATAACAACACCAATATATTATCCAAGTGGAAAATTTCATATAGGTACTGCATATACAGAAGTTGCAACAGATACAATGGCAAGATATAAACGCTTAAGAGGCTTTGATGTTAGGATGCTAACAGGGCTAGATGAACATGGACAAAAAATTGAAACTGTTGCAAAAGAGCATAATCAAACACCGCAAGAATATGTAGATGGAGTTGCAGAATATGCTAAAAATTTATGGAAAAAAATGAATATTAATTATGACGATTTTATAAGAACAACAGAAAAAAGGCATGAGGAAGTAGTTGCTAAAATATTTGATAAATTCATGGAAACAGGAGATATATACAAAGGTGAATACAAAGGAATGTATTGTATGCCTTGTGAATCTTATTTCACTGAAAGCCAACTAATTGATGGTAAGTGCCCAGATTGTGGCAGAGAAGTAAAAGAAATGAGTGAAGAAGCATATTTCTTTAATATGAAAAAATATGCAGATAGATTACTAAAATTTTATGAAGAAAATCCAGAATTTATAGAACCAGAATCTAGAAAAAACGAAATGATAAATAACTTTATAAAACCAGGACTAGAAGATTTATGTGTAAGTAGAACTACATTTGATTGGGGAGTTAAGGTTTCAAAAGATCCAAAACATGTTGTATATGTTTGGCTAGATGCATTAACAAATTATATTACTGCACTTGGATATATGTCTGACAATGATGAATTATTCAAAAAATACTGGCCAGCAGATGTTCATGTTGTGGGCAAAGATATAGTAAGATTTCATGCAATATATTGGCCAATATTCTTAATGGCATTAAATTTACCATTACCAAAGAAAATATTTGCACATGGTTTTATTATGATGAAAGATGGGAAAATGTCTAAATCAAAAGGAAATGTAGTATATCCAGATATGCTAGTAGATAGATATGGATTAGATGCAACAAGATATTTCTTATTAAGAGAATTACCATTTGGCCAAGATGGCGTATTTTCACCTGAAAGCTTTGTAGAAAGATTTAATTTTGACTTATGTAATGATTTAGGAAATTTACTAAATAGAACAGTATCAATGGTAAACAAATACTTTAATGGAACAGTTCCAACATATATAGGGAAAGTAAATGAAGTTGATGATGAAATAGAAAAATTTGCAAAAGAGCAAGTGGAAAAAGCAGAAGCATATTTAGAAAAAATGCAATTTAGTAACAGTTTAGTAGAAATATGGGGACTAATTTCAAGAACAAATAAATATATAGATGAAACAGCACCATGGATATTAGCAAAAGAAGAACAAACAGAAAAGTTAGCATCAGTAATGTATCATTTAGTTGAAAACTTAAGAAAAGTGGCAGTTATGCTAAGGCCATTTATGCCAGATACAGCTGAAAACATGCTAAAACAGATAGGAATAAATGAAATTTCATGGGATAGTATTTATGAATATGAAAATATTCCTGAAAACACAAAAGTTATTGAAAAAGGTGAGCCTTTATTTATGAGACTTAATATGGAAGAAGAAGTTCAATATATAAAAGATAGAATGGCTGGAAAATAATAATATAATACAATAAAAACTGGTGCAAAATAGCACCAGTTTTTTTGCACATAATTGATGTAATACTATTGTAATATCTTTAATTTTAGTGTAAAATATGAAACGAAGAATATTTTAATTTGGAGATTATAATGAGGATTTTAGAAGAAAAAGATAAAGAATTATATACTGCATTTTTAGAAAAGCATGATAGATGCAATTTTCAACAATCATTAGAATGGGGAAAGGTTAAAGATGCATGGAAAAATGAAATTGTTCTAGCAGAAGGGAAGGATAGCGAAATAATAGGCTCAGTAAGTATACTTGTTAGAAAAATCCCTATATTTGGCTATTTAATGTATTCATCTAGAGGACCTGTTTGTGATATATATAATGAAGAAGTATTGAGTCAATTAACAGAAGGAATAAAAGAAATTGCAAAAAAATATAAAGCATTTGTTTTTAAAATGGAACCAGATATAAAAAGTAGTGACGAAGAATTTAGAAAAATTATAAAAAAAATAGGATATAAAATAAAAGATGATGCAAAAGATTTTAGGGAAGAAATACAACCGCGTTATGTATTTAGGCTAGATTTAAAAGGTAAAACAGAAGATCAAGTTTTTGCAGATTTACATCAAAAAACAAGATATAATATTAGGCTAGCAACCAAAAAAGGTGTAGAGGTAAGAGAAGGAACACGAGAAGATTTAAAAGATTTCCATAAAATAATGGTAACAACAGGTCAAAGGGATAATTTCATTATTCGCCCACTTTCATATTTTGAAAAAATGTATGATAACTTAGCACCAAAGCACATGAAATTACTTATGGCATATTACGAAGACAAGCCAATTGCAGGAATAATACCAATTATGTATGGAAATAAAACATGGTATTTATATGGAGCAAGTAGTAATGAACATAGAAATTTAATGCCAAACTATTTGTTACAATGGACAATGATAAAAGAAGCAATACAAAATGGATGCGATATGTATGATTTTAGGGGAGTATCAGGAGTTGTAGATGAAAATCACCCACAATATGGATTGTATAGATTTAAAAAAGGATTTGGCGCAGAATTTACAGAATTTATTGGAGAAGTATACTTAGATTTTAGACCTTTGTGGTATAAAATTTATAAATTTTCAGAAAAAACATTTAGAAAACTAAGAGGATTAAAAAGAAAAATATTGAAACAATAAGAGGTGTAATATTGAAAGTACTACAAATAAATAAAGAGGATTTAAAGCATAATATAGATGTTATAAAAGAAAAAGCTAAAAGAACAGAAACAAAAATAATAGCAGTAGTAAAAGGCAATGGCTATGGGCTTGGAATTGTAGAATATTCAAAATTTTTAATAGACAATGGAATAGAAATGCTTGCAGTTTCTACAGTTGAAGATGCAGTAAAATTGAGAGAAGCGGGAATAAAAGCAGATATTTTAATGATGTCTTCAACATGTATTGAGGAAGATGTTAAAGTATTAATTGAAAACAATATAATAATTACATTAGGTTCAGAATTAGCAGTAAAAATAGCAGATGATATTGCTAGAAAATTTAGCGTAAATATAAGAGCACACTTAAAAATAGATACAGGTTTTGGAAGATATGGATTTTTATATAATAGTTTAGAAAAATTAATAGATGCACTTAAAGAAACAACTAATATAAAAATAGAAGGAACTTTTTCACATTTTTCACAAGCATATGCTAAAAACGAAAAATGGACAAAGATTCAATTTGATAGATTTATTGCAGCAGTTTCGTATTTAGAAAATAATAAAATAAATCCAGGAATAGTACATATTTGCAATTCGTCAGCTTTTTTAAGATATCCTAATATGCATTTAAATGCAGTAAGGATTGGATCAGCTTTTTTAGGAAGAATAATAGTTCAAAATAATATAGGACTAAAGAAAATAGGAATATTAAAAACTCAAATATCAGAATTAAAGCTGCTTCCAAAGGGATATAACATAGGTTACTCAAATGCATTTAAGACCAAGAGAACAACTAAAGTTGCAATTGTTCCAGTGGGGTACTATGATGGATATAATGTTAGAAATTATCCGGATTCATATAGAACAATAGATAAGATAAGGTACTTATATAATGCAATAAAGGACTTGTTTAAAGATAAAAAATTAAAAATAAAAATAGATAATAAAAAGTATAGACTACTTGGAAAAATTGGAATGTATCATATGGTAATTGATATAACAGGAAATGATAAAATAAAACAAGGTGATGAAATATATTTAGACATAAACCCATTATATGTTGATAGTAGTATTAGAAGGGAGTTTGTATAAATGAATTTTATTCAAAGGTTAAAAGTATCAGTATTCAATATTGAAAAATATCAAGATTTTACACAAGAAAAATTTAGTGTAGCTATAAAGTATTTCTTGAAACTAATATTGCTTTTAAGTGTAATAGTAGCAATATTTTCTGCATATAAATTTGGAAACTTAGCAAGTTTCTTCATGGATACTTTAAAAAATGATTTTCCAGAATTTACTTTTTCTAATAATATATTAGTAGCAGAAGAAACAATTAACAAGGTAAAAGAAAATAGAACAGAAAAAATAAGTTTAATTGTAGATACAAATTCCGAAAGCACAGAAGAAACAGTTAATAAATATATTACTGAGATAAGCAAATATCCAAATGGTGCTATTTTCTTAAAAGATAAAGTAGTATTTTCAGTAGAAGGACTATCAGGGCAAGTTATGTACAACTATAAGGATTTAGATTTGACAGGAACTAAGGAATTAACGAAACAAAAATTAGTAGAAACATTAAATAATACAAACATTACAGCAATGTATATATCAGTTTTCATAGCAGTTCTATTTTATATGTATATTATATATTTAATAACAACAATATTAGATGTAGTATTTGTTGGAATAATAGGATATTTAACAAGTAAAATAGTAAAGATTAATATGAAAGCAAGTCAAGTATATAGCTTAGCAGTATATTCAATGACATTATCAGTATTACTAAATGCATTATATACACCAATTAGATTGTTAACAGGATTTAATATGGAATACTTTAGTGTAATGTATACGTTAATACCATATGTATATATAATTACAGCAATATTAATGATTAGAACAGACTTGGTAAAACAACAAATTGAAATAGGTAAAATAAAGAAAGTACAAGAAGAAGTAAAAAATGAAATAGAAGAAAGAAAAAGAGAAGAGAA
This sequence comes from Clostridia bacterium, assembly GCA_017469445.1. Classification (GTDB taxonomy): domain Bacteria; phylum Bacillota; class Clostridia; order TANB77; family CAG-508; genus UMGS1864. The sequence goes on along the minus strand of JAFUGK010000008.1, from coordinate 14,788 downwards.
AAAAGAAGAGCAAGAAAAGAAAAAAGATAAAAAAGAAGAAAAAGACAAAAATGAAAATCAAGGTGGAGAGCCAGAAGGCTCTGAAGCATAAGGGAGGATAAAAATGCAAGAAAATGATAAAGAAAAGAAAAGATTACAAAAACAAAGGATTTTAGTTGGAATAGCAATAGTTTTAGCATTAGCCTTGGCAATTATGATGTGGCTTATTATAAATAAACCTAAGGTTGAAAACGAAGAAGAAAACAAACCAGAAATAGCATATACAGAATTAATAAAAATGTTAGATGATGGTACAATTGAAAAAATAGAAATGACAACAGGAAGTCCAAATTTAAAAGTAAAATTAGTTGATGAAGAAAAAGAAAAGAAAGCTATAGTACCAAGCATACAAGCATTTATGGAGCTAGTACAAAATAAAGTAGAAAGCGGTGTAGAAATAAACTTAGAACAAAAAGAACCTCCTGTAATTAAAACAATTTTTAGTACATTTATGTCTTTAATTCCTACACTTTTAATAGTTGCATTATTTATTATGCTATTTAAAATGCAAGGATTAGGCGAAAAGGGAAAAGTATATGGCGTAGACGAAAGCAATAAAACAGATGTGACATTTGATGATGTTGCAGGTCTAGATGAAGAAAAAAATGAAATGCTAGAAATAGTAGATTTTCTAAAAAATCCTGAAAAATATAAAAAAATGGGTGCAAAAATTCCAAGAGGAATATTATTATTTGGAAAACCAGGAACAGGAAAAACATTAATAGCAAAGGCAATAGCAGGGGAAGCAAGTGTACCATTTATATCTATGAGTGGATCTGAATTCATAGAGATGTTTGCAGGCCTTGGAGCATCAAGAGTTAGAAAATTATTTGAAAAGGCAAAGAAAATATCTCCTTGTATAGTATTTATAGATGAAATAGATGCAATTGGCGAAAGAAGAACAAATGGAGTAGGTGCAGAAACAGAAAACAATCAAACATTAAATCAATTATTAGTCGAAATGGATGGATTTGAATCTGATGAAACAGTTATAGTACTTGCTGCAACAAACAGACCAGAAATGTTAGATAAGGCACTATTAAGACCAGGAAGATTTGATAGACAAATAACAATTGCACCACCAGATTTAAAAGGAAGAGAAGCAATACTTAAAATACACGCTGCAAATAAAAAATTTGCAGAAGATATAGATATGGCAGATATTGCTGGAGATACAGCAGGATTTACAGGAGCAGAACTTGCAAATGTACTAAATGAATCTGCAATAATAGCAACAAGACATAAACATGAAGTTATAACAAAACAAGATTTAGAAGATGCTGTAAAGAAAGTAACAGTAGGAATAGAAAAACATAGTAGAGTAATGTCTGACAAAGATAAAAGATTAACAGCATACCATGAGGCAGGACATGCAATAGTTAGCAAATATTTAGGAACCCAAACAGATGTAAAAGAAATATCTATAATACCTAGAGGTGTAGCTGGTGGATACACAATGTATAAAACAAATGAAGATAAATACTATATTTCTAAAACTGAAATGGAGGAAAAATTAGTAGCATTACTAGGCGGAAGAGCGGCAGAAAAAGTTGCATTAGATGATATATCAACTGGTGCTAGTAACGATTTAGAAGTAGCAACAGGAATAGCAAAAGATATGATAACAATTTATGGAATGAATGATAGATTAGGACCAATTTCTTTAAAAGTAGATGAACCATATGAATTGCAAATATTTGGAGAAGATATAGGAGATGCTGTTGGAGAAGAAATAAGAAAATTAATAGATACAGCATATGAAAGAGCACAAACAATTCTTATCAACAATATGGAGACCTTGCATTTAGTTGCACAAAGATTAATGGAAAAAGAGATAATTTCTGCAGAAGAATTTGAAGAATTTTTTAGATAGAATAATGTAATTAATAGTTTATTTGACTAACTCTAAGTAATAATAACATTTTAGCGTTCCTTACTGGTCGGACTAATCATATAAGTAACTTAAAAAGTTTTCATAAATAGAAAAGTTAATCTAGATAATCTGCATGAATTGGAGTCCTCCCAAACTGCGCGTCACTTTAAAATGTTATTATTACTTAGAGTTGTATTATTAATTGTATGTTTTATTATTTAGAATACATGGTCAAGAATGTTGAAAAAGGTACATATTTATTATAAAATAAAAACACTAAAAGGGAGATGATTTTGAAATATGGTGCGTAGGGGCGATTAGTAATCGCCCGCAGATATAAATTTTTTAAGATGGTCCCCTTACATTAAAAAGGAGAGAAAAAGATGAGTAAAGATAGAAAAATTGTAAATAATTACAGAGAAATGATTGAAAATACTGAAAAATTGTATTCAGATAATATTGCATATGTATATAAGAAAGATTATACAGCAAAAGAGCCTGAATATATAGAAAAAACATTTGCCCAAACCATAAAAGATATAAGAGCATTTTCTACTACATTATTAAATATGGGATTAAGAGGTAAAAAAGTAGTTTTAATTGGAAAAAATAGATATGAGTGGTGTGTTAGCTATTTAGCAGTAACTAGTGGAGATATGGTTATTGTACCATTAGATAAAGCACTTCCAAATAACGAAATAGAAACATTAGTTAGAAGAAGTGAAGCAGAGGTTGTAATATTTGATGAGAAATATATGGATGTTATGACAAATATAAGACAAAAATCTGATAATAGTGTAAAATTTTTAATTTGCATGGATGATGTAGACGTAGAGCAGGTACAAAAATTTAGCGATTTAGTTAAAAAAGGGCAAAAATTAAGAGATGAAGGAAACAAACAATATGATGAAATAGAAATAGATAAAGATAAAATGTCTATAATGCTATTTACATCTGGAACAACAAATGCTCCAAAAGCAGTAATGTTGTCACAACAAAATATATGTGCAAATGTATGCAATTTACCAAATCATTTTGATATGTTATCAACAGATACAATGCTTTCATTTTTACCAATTCATCACACATTTGAATGTACAATAACATTTATATATGGGTTCTACAGCGGAGCAAAAGTAGCATTTTGCGATGGATTAAAATATATTCAAAAGAACTTAAAAGAATATAAAGTAAATATATTTGTAGCAGTTCCATTGGTATTGGAAACAATGTATAAAAAAATATTGAAAGCAATTAATGATCAGGGAAAAACAAAACTAATAGGAACGGCAACAAAAATATCAAACACATTGTTAAAATTACATATAGATGTTAGAAAAAAATTATTTAAGCAAGTGCTAGATAATTTTGGAGGAAATTTAAGAATTATACTATATGGTGGAGCACCAATGAGTAAGGAAACAACAGAAGGATTAAATAACTTTGGAATAAAAACAATTCAGGGCTATGGTTTAACAGAAACATCTCCAGTAATTACAGCAGAATCTGAAGAAAGAGCAAAACCTGGTTCAATAGGATTTCCACTAGATAATTTAGAGGTAAAAATTGATGATCCTAATGAAGAGGGAGTAGGAGAAATACTTGCAAAAGGTCCAAGCATAATGTTAGGGTATTACAAAAATGAAGAAGAAACAAATAGAGTATTACAAGATGGATGGTTTAGAACAGGAGATTTTGGATACTTTGATAAAGATGGATTCTTATACATTACAGGAAGAAAGAAAGACATAATAGTATTAAAAAATGGAAAAAACGTGTATCCACAAGAAATAGAATTCTTAATTAATAAAATACCTTATGTATCAGAAGTAATGGTATATGCAAGAGAACAAGACACAACAGATACACTACTTTGTGCAAAAATAGTATATGATGAAACAATTGTAAAAGAAATGTTTGGAGAAAAAACAGAAGAAGAATATAAAAAAGCTATATGGGAAGATGTAAAGAAAATAAACCAAAGTTTACCTATATTTAAGCATATAAAGAAAATAACAATAACAACAGAACCATTAATAAAAACAACAACACAAAAAGTAAAAAGACATGAAGAAATGAAAAAGATACAATAAAATATTGAAAGAAAAAGAAGCAAAATCAAAATCCAAAGAGCAAGACTAGAAATAGTCATAAAAGTGAGGAACTACCACTCCTCACTTTTTTTGTGTAAAAAAGAACTAAATGCTACCACACATTTAGTTCAGTTGTTAATATAACTCCATCAGATTAACTTAAGTTACATATAATATACTACATTTTTTATTTTATGTCAAAAGATTTTTAAATATTCATTTAAATTTTACTGAAATATTACATTTATATGACATTTGCGTAAATTAATTGTAGTTTAAGTTGCAGTAGTATATAATTTAATTGGATAGATAGATTTTGTACAAGCTCTAAAAATACAAATAGGAGGAATTATAATATGACAAAAGAAAAGACAATGCAATATCAAAAAGCTTATGTAGAGCTAAATGAAATATTAAAAGTATTATCTGATGAGCAAAAAGATAAAATTCCGGAAGTATTTAAAGAAAATCTTGTAAAAAATATGGATACAAGTTATGAATTTAAATATGACAATACAAAAGGAATTTTTGAGCAAAATTTAATGATTGAAACTAAAGCACTATTAGTAGAAATATACGAAAGATATTTAGCACCAGAAGAAGAAAAAGAGCTATGGGAAAAGTACGATAAATTTTGCTTAAATAAAATAGAAGAAGAAAAAAGAAAAAAATACAATACGGATAATATATTTAAAAACAAAGATAATGAAGAAAAAATAAAACAAGAGAAAATTGTAACAGAAACGCAAATGGTAGAATACAAAGAAAGTATTTTTACTAAAATAAAAAAATGGTTTAAAAATTTATTTAATAAAAAAATGGAGGTATAGTATTATGGGAAGTTTAAAATATTCTAGTAATGCATTTTTAATTAGTCTGATCTTATTACCAATATTATTTACAATAGGAATGTTAGTATTGGAGAAAAATGAAAAATTAAGTGGAACAACAAAAGTAATTTTATCTGGAATTTTTGCAGTAGTGCTTTGCGGATTATTCTTAGTAATTGCAAATATGATATAAAATGAAAGGATATAAATATGGAGAAACAAAAGTGCTATCATATGACGCCAGATTTAAAAGCAATAATGAATGATGAAGATAAAGCATTAAAACCAAAGATAGGAAAAAGCTCTGAAAGAGTAAATGATATTAAAAACTTAGGATTATCATATTCTTTAGGATTGGAAGGAGTAATTGTAACTAATGCATTTTTTAAAGCCAGGTATCAATATGAATTATTAGAGAATGAAGAAGATAAAGAAATATCACTAGATGATATGTTTGAACAAGATGTTAAACAGCAAGAAGACGAAAACCTAAATTCAAGAGTATATTTATCTTTTGATGAAACAGAAGAAATTCGCAAAGAAAATGCAAAAAGAGATATATCTGATCCAAAAACAAAATCTTCTGTAAGTTTAGATAAAGTAAAAGGTGTTGTTGTTAAAAACACTAAAACAGGAGAAATAAAGCATGATAGAGAATCCATTGTTAGATACGCAATAAGTAAAACAAATATAAATGATATATTAAGTAAAATTGAAAAAACAGATAGACCTTTTATGAATATAGAAGGTTATGCAAAAACAGAATTTTCTTTTAAGCAATATATTGAGAGATACTATGAAGAAATGTTAAAAGATTCAAGAATGCTAGACTACACTAATGGAGAATATGAATTAGAAGAAATAGAATTAGAAAAATTATTAGAAATGATAGAAATGGATAAAGCTAAGGAAGTATCAGAAGGTAAAAGTGGAATTGATGATGCTTCTAGTATAAAGATGGAAACAAAAGAATTGACAAATCTATTGAGCCAAATCCAAAATAAGTATAATGAATTATTATTAGAGCAAAATCCAGAAGTAATCAAAAATGCTTTAAACATATTGAAAGAGAATAAAGAAAAAGTTCATTTATATAATGATAAAAATGTAAAAATAGATATAAATAAACTAGATCCAGAAACAAGAATTATTTTTGAGCTAATGGAACAATATAGGCAAGAAATAAAAGAACTATTTATTAATAGGGAAGAAAGTATAATACACATTAGAAATATTGCTCCAGAAAATATAAGAAATGGGAAAATAACTCCTTCTAAAAATAGAGCAAACAATTATGAAGAAGAGAGTGGAGACTGGGTATTTGCATCATCAACTCCTCTTGATGGGAAAAATGCATATATGGCTAGGAAACAGGGGGAAGGAATGATATTATTAAATAAAGATACTTATGTATATGGCGGAGATAATTTTAAAGTAATAGAGAGTGAAAATGGAAATAAAAGAGTTATATTAAAAGAACCTAATTATGCATATATATTAAACCCAGAAAATTTTACGCCTGTGGTTACATTAAAAGAACATGAAAATAGGAAAATGGGTTTTGAATTTTCAGAAGAATGGGTTTCTGAACAAGAAATTGATATAAATAATTCAGAACAAGTAAGAAGTGTAGAAGAAATATCTGATATAACAGAACTTATTAATAATTATCAAGTCTTGTGTGATGTGAAGCATACAGGGGAAGCAAGAAAGATAAGAAATAGTGGTAGCATTGAAAAAGCGATACAAGTTGCAAAAGAAGAAATTAAAACAGGAAGATTAAGATATATAAATGGAGAAACAGGGATAAATGTTAATAAGTTATTAATTGAAAAATCACAATCATTAGGAATTGAGCTAACAATAGATAGCATAGAAAAATTAATAGATACTAATAATAGAAGAAGAGAAAATAAGCAAGTAGAATTAACTTCAGCAGAAGTTAAAAAAGTAGCCCAAAACGAAAAGGTTGCGAGGGAAAAACAAGGCGTGAAGGAAATAGTGATGGGATTATTAAATAGATTTATGAATAGAGATAAAGATAAAAAAATTGATGAATAGTGCTATACAAGAATATGAAAAAATGGGAATAGGCATGGAGGGAAATAGAATCTTATTTGACATGTTGGAGCAAACTGAATTATATGGAATACTTGATGAATTAGAAGATGGATATACAGATGAGGAAAAGGAAAAAATACTAAATAATTGGGAAAACAAGTATGGAAATATTATAAATTGTACATTTTTTGGAGACAAAGATTTAAATGTTGGAAATACAGAAAAAGATGACTAGTACATTAGACAAAGAGGAGAAAGATAAATGAAAGAAGAAATAACCAAAAAAGAATTAGATGAATACATTAAAAAACTACGAAATACCCCAATTAATGAATTTGATATGGAAAAATTTAAAGAATTCACAAAAGAAGTGATAAAAGATTTTGATAGTAGAAATTTGACAAAAGATAAAAGTGGAATTCCTATTAGAGAACATCAATTTTTAACAATATTAGGTCACAAGTATATATGCAAAGAGTTTAAAAATAATGTAGAAGCAGAGTTTGATACAACTCAGACAATAATGAATAGTCATTATAATCCAAGTAATAATAGTATAAAGTATGCATTAAGCTTTATTACTACTACTCAAAGTTCATTTAGAAAAATATTTCAAACAATGCATGAAAATAGACATGCAATCCAGTTTAGTCAATTTCGAAAAGAACCATCGCAAATTTTAGATATTGATCCATTGAGCATAGTAATGCTAAAAGAACAATATATTGTAAGTTACAAACCAGAATTGTATAAAAAAAATCATAAGAATTTTATAATGGAGAATGATGCAAATGTATGTGCATATGAATATTTAAAAGAGTTTGTTGATAAATATATGCCAGAATTAAAAGAAAAAATGCTTCAAGCCCCTAACGAATATAATCCATGGGAAAGACGTAATTATGGTAAAAATATTGGCTATGGATATCTTGAGAAATTAGAATTTAAAAAAGCAGAAGAAAGGATCTTACCTGTAGTATATGAAGCAGATAGAACTTTAAAACAAAATATAATAAAAGAGGACATAAAAGTATATCCATTATTAAAGCTAATATGTAATGAAGATGGAACATTTAAAGATTATAAGCAAATTGTAGAAGATAGACAAAAAGCAATATCAGCAAATAATAATCAAGAACCAACAACAAGAAGAGATTCATTATCTGATTTTAAGGAAGAGAAAAGGAGTAACAACAACCATATAATTGAGATTTATGGGACAATAATTCGAACAGATCCTATGTTGTTTTTAGAATACTGTTTAAACGAAGATAGAAGCATGGTAAAGTTACAAAATTTTTTAGCAGATACACCGGAATTAATGAAGGCATATAAGAGCGAAATTCATAGTATTATAAGTAAATATATAAATATAAATAATTATGAAAAATTGGGAAGTACATTTAAAAGATTAAACAATAAAGACATAGTAAATCTTATTGATAGGAGAATAAAAAATATCGTAACCAAAGATATAAAGAATTATACAGGAATACAAATAGATGATACCATAGATGATGATGATGAAATTATAAAAGATATAAATACTTTGGATAGTGAAGAAAAAACTATATATGCAAAATTATCTCAAAAATTAGAAAATGGTGAAATAAATTCAACAATTGTTGATAAATATACTAAAGTAATAAAAGGAATATATAAAGAGTACCGAGAAGAATCATTAAAAAGTAATCCGAATCAAGATGAAAAAAATAATCAAGGGAAAATGATAAATAAACAAGATATAATACCTATTGCTAAACAAGCACAAGTGGCCTCAGAAAAAACTAATGCTGAAGAAGCTATGGAACAACTGGGACCAATAGAATTAGATATTCAAAAAGAATTTGGAGAAGAGTATTCAAAAGATAAAGTTTTTGTAAAATTCTACAAAAAATATGGTGTAGATGAAATGACCGATGAAGAAAAAGAAAGATTTATAGAAAGGTACGATAATAAATTTAAGAATCCAAAGGATAAAAAAGAAAAAATAGAAGAAATAGATGAAACAGATTATCCTGGAATTCTTTAAAGAGAAATAAAAAAGAGCCAATGGCTCTTTTTTATTTCTCTTGTTTTTTACTTAAATCTGCATATTTTTTTAATTTTTCGTATACTAAGTAATTTATACTTCCAGCAGGGAATTTTCCATCTTTGTTTTTCTTTCCGGCAGGTACACCTGTTAAAATTTCAATTCCTTCATCTATTGAATTTATTGCATAAATGTGGAAGTTACCTTGTTTTACATCTTCTATAATTTCATCTGATAAGTGTAAGTTTCTAACATTTTGAACTGGCATTATTACACCATGCTTCTTATTAAATCCGCGCATTTTGCAGATTTGATAGAATCCAGTTATTTTTTCGTTAATTCCACCAATTGGCTGAATTTCGCCTTTTTGGTTTACAGAACCAGTAACTGCAATAGATTGATTTATTGGTATACCAGACAAGCTAGAAAGTAGGGCATATAGCTCTGTACTTGAAGCACTATCTCCATCAACTCCACCATATAATTGTTCGAAACAAATACTAGCATTTAGTGAAAGTGGAAATTCTTGTGCAAAAGTTTGTCCTAAATATCCTTCTAGTATTAATACACCTTTAGAGTGTGAAGAACCAGATTGTTCAATTTCACGTTGTATATCTATAAGTCCATTTTTGCCCAAATAAGTGTTAACTGTTATTTTAGAAGGTTTACCAAAAGAATAGTCTCCAATAGTCATAACAGTAAGACCATTTATTTGTCCAACTTCGCTACCATCTGTTGAAATTAAAAGAGTATTTTCTTTAATCATTTCTACATACTTAGAGTCATATTTTTTAATTCTGTCAATACGTTCATCTAGTGCTTTTTGAATATATTCTTTTGTCACAATTTTTTTCTTATCCATTACAGCCCATGCAGAAGCCTCTGCAACTATTTGACTCATAGCATTAAATTGTGTAGATATTTTGTTTTTATCATCAGCAAGGCTAGAAGAGAATTCTACTATTTTTGCCATTGCTTCTCTGTCTAAATCTAATATTTCTTCACGTTTGCAAAAACCACTAATAAATTCTGCAAGCATCATAATATTTTCTTCTGTTCTAGGGGCATCCTCTTCGAATTCTACTTTTATTTTGAATAATTTTCTAAAGTCTTCATCTAGTGAAAGTAGGGTATAGTAAATATTTGAATCCCCTATTAAAATTACTTTTACATCTAATGGAATAGATTCTGGTTTTAGTGAAACAAGAACCATTGATGTACGCTGGTCTACAGCATTTTCTATATTTAATTCTTTAACAGTTAAGGCCTTTTTTAGTTCTTCATAGCAAACAGGATTAGATATTAAATCTTTTGCTTGGAATATTATATAACCCCCATTTGCTTGATGTAGTAACCCTGGCTTTACCATTGTAAAATCTGTTTTTAATGCTCCAAATTGATTTTCATATTCAAGCCTTCCAAATATGTTTTGATATGAATAATTAGTATCCATAACAACTGGGGCACCTTCTAATTCACTGTTATCAATGAATAGATTAACTCTATAATTTAACCAAGGCTTAATTTGTTCAGGCTTTTGCATTATTTGTGGACCTTGTGGTTGTTTTGAATCTTGTTTTCCTTTTTCAGTAAAACGAGATATATTCTTTAAGATATCTGTTTTTATATTATCAAAATATTTGTTTAATTTTTTGTTTCTTTTATACTTGCTCTTTAATGCGTTTATGTGTAAATTGATAGTAAGTAGGGCAACATTAGATTGCCATTCATCTATTTTTTTATCTGCTTCTTTTTCTATAGCTTTAATTTCACTAATAGCAGCAAAAATTTGCTCTTGAACAATATTAGATTTATCTTCAAATTCCTTTTTAGTAGCCTCGTCTAGTTTATCGAATTCTTCTTCTGCAATTGTTTTCCCATTTAAAACAGGCATCATATAAATACCATTTTGAGCAGATTTAACTTGGAAACCATATTTAATAGATTGTTCATTCAATTTTTCAAGAAGCTTTGTCCTTTTTTCTTCATATTCTTGCTTAATTAATTGTTTTTCTTTTTCAAAATCTTCATTGTCAAAAGTTCTTTTAATATCTAGCTTTATATCCTTAACAAAGTCTGCCATATCTTTTTCAAAAACTTTACCTTGTCCAGCAGGGAAAGATACAGCTATAGGCTCATTTGGATTATCAAAATTATATATATAGCACCAATCGTGTGGAATTTTTTTCTTTTTTGAAATCTTTTTTAGATAATTTCTTGTATATATAGTTTTACCAACACCTGAAGGACCTTCTACAAAAATGTTATATCCTTTGGCATCTACTTGAACACCAAATTTTAGAGCTCGAATTCCTCTTTCTTGGCCATATACAACTTCTTTAGTTCCTTCCAATTCTTCTGTAGTTTTAAATTTAAACATTTTAGGATCGCAAACCTCTTTTAATTGTTTGTAATCTAATTCATTAGTTTTTTTCACTTAAAAGTTCCTCCTTAAAATTTTTATCTATGTAAAGAGTCATAATAATAGCATTATTATTAGCTCCATAATAGTTTTTTCTTATGCCAATTTCTTTAAATCCAAATTTTTTATAAAGATTAATGGCAGGTATATTATTTTGCCTTACTTCCAAAGTTAATTCATAAATGTTTTTTTCTGTACATAAATTAATAACTTTTTTCATTAAAAGGCTACCAATGTGCTTTTGTCTATAATCTTTTGCAACTACAATATCCATTAAATGCATAATATCTACAGCTTTCCAAATATCTGCAAATCCTACAATTTTTGAATCTTCTTTTGCTACAAGTACAAAAGAATCTGGTTTATCAAGTTCAGATTTTAAAGTGTTATAATTCCAAAAATCATCAAAATCTGTAGAAAGAATAGGGAATATAGAATTTAAATCTTTTAAAGTCATAAAATCGACTGTAAAATTATCCATTTTCTAACATCCTTTCAGCTTGAGATTTCCTTAAGTATAAAGGTAGTAGGGTATCTGCTGTAACATATTCATCTTTTAATGCTTTACTGTATGCACAAATGCCAAGTTTTGCAGATGATAATAAATTACATTCAGCAAAATTTGCATTTTCTTTAAATATATCTGTTATTTTATCTGTATAAATTTCTGCAGCATTTCCAACAAAGCATATTGGTTTTTGAGGCAGATTATTTAAAATTGTATCAACAGTGTCTGCAGTAAATGTGGAAATCATATTGTGTTTTTCATCAAATAATGCAGAATAAGCATTACTATTTCTAGCATCTATTAAACTACAAATGTATTTATCTGAATTTTCTACGTTATATGCCAAAGCTTCTAGAGAGCTTACTGGAATTATTTTTATATTATGGGTTTCTGCCATAGCTTTAACAGAAGCAATTCCAATTCTAATACCAGTAAAAGAACCAGGGCCAATGTCACATGCTATATAATCTATATCGTTTAGGAAAAGTCCGGTTTCTTCAAATATTTTTGATACAAGAGGCATAAGGTTTTCTGAATGAGTTTTTTCATTATTTAAGCTTAATTCTTTAACAATAGTAGTATCATTCAAAAGACATACAGAGCAAACACTACTTGATGTTGTAATACTAAGTATTTTCACTTTCAAAAACCTCCTTAATAATTGGAAGTAATCTATCTCCATGTACTTCAAAATTTAAAATTCTGTTATTTTCATTTTCAGGGTCTCTTTCAAAAATGACCTTAATGTAATCTTTAGGTAAAATAGATTCTATAATTTCGCCCCATTCAATTATGCAAATTCCATTGCTTAAATATTCTTCTCCACCAATAGCATAGAATTCATCTTCATCCTGTAATCTATACACATCAAAGTGATAAATGTTAGTATTACCAGAATGATGTTCATTTACAATAGTAAAAGTAGGGCTAGATATATCATCTTCTAGTCCAAAATTTTTTAAAATACCTTGTGTGAATCTAGTTTTTCCAGATCCTAAATTGCCAGATAAAACTATTAAATCTCCGTTTTTTAATTTACTTGCAAGTTTACATGCAAAATCAATAGTTTCATTTTCTGAATGTGATACAAATTTAAACATAAATTCACCTACTTTTACAAAATATATTTTTACATGCTAATTTTATATTAGTATTCACAATTTGTAAAGAAAAAATCGCAAAAAATTTGAAAAAAATTGTCATAAGTTTATGCAAAAAAGTAATATAGCAAATAATATTAAAATTTATTCAATTTCCTCGGCTTGCTACATGTTTTGCAAATTCTAAAGATATATCAAGCGAGCCTCTCACTTCTGCTTCCTCCCTTGATATATCCTAAGAATTTGCACCAACATTCCACGGCACATTCGTCATTTCATAAATTTTAATATTATTTGCTTTTATTATTAAGGCATAAAATTGATTTGACAATTGACTTGTTTTATGGTATTTCATAAGCAGAATTAAAAAGAAAGAATGATGTAAATGAAAAAAGAATTACCACAATTTTTATCTGAAATTTTGGAAGAACAATACAGTAAAGAAGATGTGAAAAGAATAGTAGAAGGTTATTCTTCTAAAAGAGCAACTACATTGAGGGTAAATACATTAAAGTCAAGCAATGAAGAAATAGAAAACGAATTAAGCAAAAATGGAATAAATTTTAGTAGAGTAGACTGGTACAATAATGCAATAATATTGGAAAATGCAAATGAAGTAGATATACGACAATTAAGTATTTATGAAGATGGAAAAATATATTTGCAAAGTTTGTCTTCAATGTTACCTGCAATATTGTTAGAACCTAAAGCAAATGAAAACATATTAGATATGGCAGCAGCGCCAGGAGGAAAGACAACTCAAATATCTGCTTTAACTGAAAATTTAGCATTGATTACAGCATGTGAGAAAAATAAAATAAGAGCAGATAGGTTAATGTATAACATTGAAAAGCAAGGTGCTAAAAGAATAAATATAATGAGAGAAGATGCACGAAAATTGGATGATTTCTTTTCATTCGATAAAATATTATTAGATGCACCTTGTAGTGGAAGCGGAACTATTAGTTTAGAAGATGAAAATTTAGATAAGAATTTTACTATAGAATTGGTAAAAAGGGCAGAAAAAACACAATTTGAATTATTAAGTAAAGCAATAAAAATACTAAAACCAGGACATGAAATGATTTATTCAACATGCTCTATATTAAAAAACGAAAATGAAGAAAACTTAAATAAAATATTAAAAACAGGCAAAGTAGAAGTAGTGCCATTAAATGAAAAAATTACAGCTAAATTACCATTATTACCATCAACAATAAAAGGAACAATAACAGTATGCCCAACCAACCAATACGAAGGCTTTTTTGTAGCAAAGATTAGAAAAATTTAATTGGTAATTGGGGACGTTTCGGTAATTGGGGACGTTTCCAAATTGGGAATCATTCCCAACTGGGGACAGAGATTGAAAAAGAATTTATAATTAAAGTGATTTTTTATATTACAATTGTATTACATTTTACAAATATAATTGATATAGGAAATTTTTTGTATTAAAATGTAATATAATAGGAGGAATTTTTATGAAAAGTACTAAAGAATCAAAAGGTATTACATTACTAGCATTAATAATAACAATAATAGTGTTATTGATACTTGCAGGAGTAGCATTAAATACACTGTTTGGAAGTAATGGAATAATATCAAATTCAAAATATGCACAAGAAGAGTATATTAGATCAGCAGAAAAAGATGCAATAACAAAAGCATTTGCAGAGTTAAAAATAAAACTATATACAGATGATAGCATAACAGCAATAACAGCAGAATTAGTAGAACAACAATTAAACGAAGGCGGAAATAATGTAGAAGTAGAAGATGGAGAAAACGGAAATTTTGTAATAACCTTTAAAAATACAGGAAATCAATATA
>JAFUGK010000025.1 GCA_017469445.1 Clostridia bacterium | reverse complement strand
TATGAATATCATTTAGGAGACAATGTATTTATTGGTGCAGATGAATATTATATAAGTTCTATTGATAGTGGAATTGTAACTTTAAATGATGCAAATTATCCATTGTTTAGTAAACAAATGCCTTTTGATGAATTTGAAAGAAAAGTACAAGAAAACAATGCAAATGAGCATTTAATTGTAAAAGAACAAGACAAATCAAAAGAATTACAACAAGATGAAGAAATACAGGATAACACAAATGTAGAAATTGAAAATAAAACAGAACAAATTGAAAATAATGATATAACTCCACTAAAAGAAAAAATAGAGCCTAATATTAAAAGAACTTCAAATAGAATACAAGATTTTATATTACATCCAGAAGTAGCAGAAATAAATAGAAATAATTATAAAATTACAAATAATGATTTAGGAGTAGGAACACCAAAAGAAAAATATGCAAGAAATATAGAGGCAATAAAAACTCTAAAAAAGTGTGAGCAAGAGAATAGATACGCAACACCAGAGGAGCAAGAAATTTTATCTCAATATGTAGGATGGGGAGGTTTGCAACAGGCATTTAATAAAGATGATACAAGTTGGTCAAAAGAATACGAAGAACTTAAAAGTTTATTAAATGACGAAGAATATGAACAAGCAAGAGGGTCAGTATTAACGGCTTTTTATACACCTCCAATAGTAATAAATGCTATTTATCAAGCCCTACAAAATATGGGACTAAAAGAGGCAAATATTTTAGAGCCATCTTGTCGGTGTAGGAAACTTTTTAGGAATGTTACCAAATGAACTAGAAAATTGCAAAATGTATGGAGTAGAAATAGACTCAATTTCTGGAAGAATAGCACAACAATTATATCAAAAATCAACTATAGCAGTTAGAGGATATGAGAAAGTTGATTTACCAGATAGTTTTTTTGATGTAGCAGTTGGAAATGTACCATTTAACGATTTTAAAGTCGCGGATAAGAGATATGATAAGTATAAATTCTTAATCCACGACTATTTTTTTGCAAAAACACTAGATAAAGTTAGACCACGGAGGAGTAATTGCTTTTATTACCTCAAAAGGAACAATGGATAAAAAGAATTCAGAGGTTAGAAAATATATTGCACAAAGAGCAGATTTAATAGGTGCTATAAGATTACCAAATAATACTTTTTTGAAAAATGCAGGAACAAAAGCAACATCTGATATACTATTCTTAAAAAAGAGAGATAGTATGACAGATATAATGCCAGACTGGGTTAATTTAGATACAGATAAAAACGGAATAGTTATGAATAAGTATTTTGTTGATAATCCAGAGATGGTATTGGGCAAAATGGAAATGGCTAAAATGCAATATGGTAGAGAAGATTCTACTTGTACGGCTTATGATGGAATAGAATTAAGCACATTATTAAATGAGGCAATAGAGCATATAAATGCAGAAATTGAAGATTATGAGTTTGGAGATATTGAAGAAAAAGAAGAAAATACAATACAAGCAGATCCTAATGTAAAAAACTTTTCTTATACTCTTGTAGATGGAAAAGTTTATTTTAGAGAAAATAGTGTAATGATAGAACAAAACCTACCAGTTACAACAACAAGTAGAATAAAAGGAATGATAGAGTTAAGAGATTGTGTAAGAGAATTGATAGACTTGCAAACTGATGATTTTCCAGAAGAAAACATTAAGTTGGCTCAAAATAAATTGAATAGACTATATGATAGTTTTGTAAAAAAATATGGGCTAATAAATAGTAGAGGAAATAATCTAGCATTTTCAGAAGATAGTAGTTATTATTTATTATGCTCGTTAGAAGTATTAGATAGTGATGGGAAATTTTTAAGAAAAGCAGATATGTTCTCAAAAAGAACAATAAAAGCATATAAAGAAATCACAAGAGTTGATACGGCAAATGAGGCACTTATTGTATCTTTGTCAGAAAAAGCAGAAGTCAATTTAGAATATATGTCTAAATTAGCAGATAAGCCAAAAGAAGAAATAATAAGGGAATTAGAGGGGATTATATTTAAAGTTCCATTAGAAAATGATAAATATGTAACTGCAGATGAATATTTAAGTGGAAATGTTAGAGAAAAATTAAAACTTGCAGAATCTTTATTAGAAACGCATCCAGAATTTGAAGTAAATGTAAAAGCATTAAAAGAAGTACAGCCCAAAGATTTAACAGCAACGGAAATTGGAGTAAAATTAGGTGCAACATGGATACCACCAGAAGATATTGACCAATTTATGTATGATTTATTAAATACATCTGATAATTTAAGAGATAGCATACAAAGTAGGTTTAATAAGGCAAATTCGCAATGGTATATAAGAAATAAAAGATATGATTATAGCAATGTCAAAGCAAATAAAACTTATGGTACAAATAGATTAAATGCTTATGAAATTATCGAAAGAACATTAAATTTAAAGGATATAAAAATTTTTGACACAGTAAAAATAGACGGAAAAGAAACAAGAGAGTTTAATCCGAAAGAAACAGCAATAGTCCAAGCAAAACAGGAGCAAATAAAGCAAGAATTTGAAAATTGGATATGGAAAGACCAGGAAAGAAGAAATAGACTTGTAAGAATTTATAATGATAAATTCAATAGTATAAGACCAAGAGAATATGATGGAAGTCATCTTAACTTTGTTGGTATGAATCCAGAAATTTCTTTAAGAGTTCATCAAAACAATGCTGTAGCACACGGATTATACGGAGGAAATGTTTTACTAGCACACGAAGTTGGTGCAGGAAAAACTTTTGAAATGATAGCAATAGCAATGGAAAGTAAAAGACTTGGAATATGCAACAAGTCTTTATTTGTTGTTCCAAACCATATAATCGAACAATTTGCAAGTGAATATTTACAACTATATCCATCGGCTAATATTATGGTTGCAACTAAAAAAGATTTTGCAACAGCAAATAGAAAAAAGTTCTGTTCAAGAATTGCAACAGGTGAGTTCGATGCTATAATCATAGGTCATAGCCAATTTGAAAAAATACCAATGTCAATAGAAAGACAACAAGATATAATTGAAAGTCAGATAAGTGATATTATAGATGCGATGGAAGAGGCTAAAAGAGATAAGGCAGAAAACTTTACAATTAAGCAAATGGAAAGAACTAAAAGAAAACTTGAAGATAGATTAAATAAATTAAATAATAGAGATAGAAAAGATGATGTTGTAAATTTTGAGCAACTAGGAGTAGATAAATTATTTGTTGATGAAGCACACAATTTTAAAAATTTATTCCTATATACTAAAATGAATAATGTAGGTGGAATAGCACAAACAGAGGCTCAAAAAAGTAGTGATTTATTTATAAAATGTCGCTATATGGATGAAATAACAGGAGGCAAAGGCATTGTATTTGCAACAGGAACACCAGTTTCAAATAGTATGGTAGAACTTTATACAATGCAAAGATATTTACAATATGATAGTTTAGTAAAAGCAGGATTGGACAATTTTGATGATTGGGCAAGTGTGTTTGGAGAGACAACAACAGCCATAGAACTTGCACCAGAAGGAACAGGATATAGAGCAAAAACAAGGTTTGCAAAATTTCATAATTTACCAGAGTTAATGTCTATATTTAAAGAAGTCGCAGATATTCAAACAGCAGATACATTGAATTTACCAACACCAGAAGTTGTAAGCCATAATGTTGTTGTAAAACCTAGTGAAATGCAACTAGAAATGGTTGAGGCATTAGGAGAAAGAGCAGAGGCAATTAGAAGTGGAAATGTTGATCCTAGTGAAGATAATATGCTTAAAATTACTAACGAAGGAAGAAAACTTGCATTAGACCAAAGACTCATAAATGATAAACTTCAAGACTTTGAGGGTAGTAAATTAAATGTGGCAAGTGAAAATATTTATAAAATATGGGAAGAAAATAAAGAAGAAAAATTAACACAATTAGTTTTTTGTGATATGTCAACGCCTAAACAATTTGAGCCAACAATAGATGATGACGGAAATTATGTATTTACTGATGCTTATAACGATTTAAGAAGAAAACTTATACTAAAAGGAATACCAAAAGAAGAAATTGCTTTTATACACGAGGCTGATAGTGAAACAAAGAAAAAAGAATTATTTAGTAAAGTAAGAAAAGGCGAAATAAGAGTTTTAATAGGTAGTACAAGTAAAATGGGTGCAGGAACAAATGTGCAAGATAAAATAATAGCATTGCACCATTTAGATTGTCCGTGGCGACCTGCAGACCTTACACAGCGAAATGGTAGAGGTATAAGACAGGGAAACAAAAATAAAAAAGTACACATTTATACTTATGTTACAGAAAAGACCTTCGATGCTTATTTATTCCAAATAGTTGAAACAAAGCAAAAATTCATATCACAAATAATGACTTCTAAAATGCCAGTTCGTTCTGCAGAAGATGTAGATGAAAAAGCATTATCTTATGGAGAAATAAAGGCATTAGCAACAGGAAATCCAGAAATATTAAGAAAAACACAACTTGATACGGAAGTTTCTATATTGAAATTGCTAAAACAAAATCATTTAAGCCAAATTTATGACTTAGAAGATAAAATAGCAAAATCATATCCTGTAAGATT
>JAFUGK010000024.1 GCA_017469445.1 Clostridia bacterium | reverse complement strand
TATTACTGCATTTATAGTTTCTATTATAGTAGGATTAGTAGGCTCATTAATATATTATAAATTATCAGTTATAGATTTTTCTACAAATAATATTATTTATGCTGTATTAATGGGACTAGCTGTTAGCATAACAAGTCAAGTGGGATATGACAAAGTCAAAGAAGCAATACAAAAATTCATTTTATAAGGAGGGGAAATTTTTAAAATGAAAAATAAAAAAATATTAATACTAATTACCTGTTTAGTTATAGTAGCAGGTATTTTTTTAGGCATTAATTTAAGCAATAATAATGTCAAAAAAGAAAACAAAGTTGTAGAAAATATTGTAGTAGAAGAAACAGAAATACAAGAAAATAAAAATGATGTTGTTATTTCTAATGAAACAAAAGAAACTGTAGAAGAAACAATAGAAGCTACAGAAAACGGTAAGGATATATCTACTACAGAATTAATAGAAGGATCCGAAGAAGAGGAAACAGAAATTACGGACGAAGGAGCATTAGAAACAGATGCCGTAATAGAACAAGAAAATATTAGTTATAATGGAGATAGCACAGGCGATGGGCTATCTCTATTAGGTGCATATCAAGGATTAACTTATTATTCACAAGCTGATAGCAGATGGGCAAATGTAATGTATTCTAGTATAGGCGATTCAAGCCAAACAATGAAGTCTAGTGCATGCGGTCCAACTTCTGCTGCAATAGTAGTAAGTAGTTCTAAAGGTGCAATATTGCCAACAACAATGGCAAGTATAGCTGTTTCAAATGGTTATAGAACTTCAAATAATGGTACTGCATGGGCATACTTTCCATTTGTAGCAGATTATTTTGATTTTAACGAATTTTATACAACATCAAGCTTTGATACTGCAATGGGATATTTAAGAACAGATGCAGACAAAGACGGAAACGCAGATTATTATATAGTATGTTCGTGTGCAAGTGGTTTATTTACATCCGGAGGACATTATATTGCTTTAGTAGCAGACAATGGGGGAACAATAACCGTATATGATCCTTATTTATATTCTGGAAAATTCAATACAGCTTCAAGACGAAATGCGGGCGTAGTTGTAAGTGGAAATAGTGCTTTTGTTAGTGAAAGTGCATTTAAAAACTATGCAAATTATAGATATTTTTGGATTTTTTCAAATGATAAAGGAAGCGGAAACGCAAATAAGAATACTAACAATACAACTACTGTTAATTATACAAGATATGTTGCGACACAAAGTTCAAATTTGAATGTAAGGGCTACAGCAGGAGGAACAATAATAACATCTTTAGCAAAAGGAACTGCTGTAAATGTAGTAGAAACTGACGGAGCATGGAGCAGAATAACAAGCCCAGTAAATGGATGGGTAAGTACAAGCTATTTATCAAGCACATCTCCAACAGGAGCGATAACAACAACTACAACGTCTGGTATGCCAAGTTCTGGAACTGTACAGGTAAGAACTTCACTAAATGCAAGAACAGGTCCGGGAACTAATTATAGATATGTAAAAAGCTTATATAATGGAAATAGTGTATATATTTATGAAAGTAGAAATGGTTGGTATAGAATAGGAACTAATTTATGGGTATGTGCTACATATATAAAAACTTCAAATACCACATCTACAAATTATAATACAAGCGTTGGCAGTTATTATAGATTAAAATATAATACTACATTATATAGTAAAGGTTCGTTAGGTGGAACAACCTATTATTACCTTGCAAAAACACAAATAAAAGTAATTTCTCATTATTCAAGTACAGTAGATTATATATATGTGCCAAAAACAGGTAGATACGCTTATTGTAAAGTAAACGCATTTAGATAATATAATAGAGGGACAGCCTCCCTCTATTGTATGTTTTTTAATTTGTTTTGAATATCCAATAAAATGTTAAAAGCTTGTTGAAAAGTAGTATTGTTCATATCTAAATTCTTTATTTTACTGATTATATGTTTAATTTCTACATTATTCATATAGTCAGCAGTATTCATGTTATTTGGTAGATTATCAATTATTTTATATTTTATTCCTTTTTCATTTAGAATCTTTTTATATTTATCTAATGTAGACACAGGAAAACCACATTTAAAAATTTCTGGACTTAAATTTGTAATTTTTAAATTTAGTTTTTCGTTTATGATTTTTGCATCTTCATTCAATATATTATAAAAAATGCCAACTCTAAAAATATATATGTAAGATGGATCTATTTTTTTAAGAGATTCATATTGTTTTAATAATTTACTCATTTATTGTTTCCACCTCTTTTTTTCCCTTTTTTCAAAACTATTATGTCGCCGGGTGTACATTCAAATATTGTGCATAGTCTTTCTATTGTAGAAAAATGAATACTAGATGTTTCATTATTCATTAAATTAGACAATGCTTGATAGCCACCGTTCCATTTTTTTTACGAACCAATACTTACTTTTCTTTTTTTCTTTTAACATTTCATTCACTCTTAGATATACCATAAAAACACCTACCTTTCTATTAGCTATTGTAGAACATACTAATCTATATTTTAACTATGCGGGGCTTGACTTAACTATAAGTACCTTAACTAGAAAGTAGATATAACATAACAATTAAGTTCGTGTCGAAAAAGGTCGAAAAATGGAAGCGGAAAACATTGATAATACAAAAGGTACAACAGACTATACCTATTGTCTGGTATAGTTAAAATGCTTAACATAAAATGGTAAAATATATATAAAAAGTATGGAGGAAAAGTAGAAATGAAAAATGGAAAAATTTTTATTTTAAAGCAGCTATCAAGCCAAGCCTCACTAAAAGATAAAATCTTAATTTATATACTTAAAGATTATACATACAGAATTTATACAAAAGGAGCCAAAAAAGGTTTTGACTGGCATTGCTAATATAGACAAAAAAGAAAAAATGCTGTATAATAATTTGCGGATAGATATTTTTTTACATACTATCCGCATGAAATTTATTAAAATTATTTACAAGGCTGTAATAAGGCTGTAGTAAATAAAATAAATAACAAATAATTTATTTATGAAAAAACCATAAAAACGAACGGAGAGTAAGAATTGAGAAATATAAAATTAACAATAGAATATGACGGAAAAGGGTTCAATGGATGGCAAAAACAGCCTAAAATCGAGGGTTTAAACATATATTGAGTTTATTTCAAAATAGTTTAAACCCTACATATTACTACATTTTCAATTTTCAATATATTTTAAAATAAATATGAAATATTTTAAAATTTTTATGCAAGGCTGTAACGGTGGCTGTATAAAATATTATTTAAAATTTATTGTTAATTTGTTTTTCTTTAAGTATTCGTAAGACATATCTATATGTGTTTGCTTAAATTTGTCGAAAACTTCACAATATACATTTAAAGTAGTTGATACATTAGCATGCCCCATAATTTTAGCTAAAACGGAAGCGGGCATACCAGATTCAATACACCTTGTAGCAAATGTATGTCTTAGCATGTGTTGGTGTAATTCAAAACCTTTTCCTATATGATATTGTTCACAAATATATTTAAACATCATATTAGTTGTATCTGTACTTATACATTGTTTTTTAGAGTTGCAAAATAACAAATGTAAATCATTATCTACATATAATGTAGATAAATATTGTTTTAATATATGTTCTACTTGTTTATCCATTATAATATCTCTCACACCGCTTACTGTTTTAGTGTAGGATCCAATTTTAGCCCTTTCATCAAGTCCACGAGTAATTGTTCTTCTTATATGAATTATTTTGTTTTTAAAGTCAATATCGTTAATATCTAATGCGTTAATTTCTCCCATTCTCATACCTGTAAATAAACTTAATAAAAATTGAAATCTATATCTGTATTTTTCATCTTGACTAACAGCTTCTATAAATTGTTGCTGCTCTTCTATTGTAAATGCAGTTATTTTTTTATCTTTAATATTGGAATAAGGTATTGAAAATTCTATTTGATCGTCTAAAAAGTTAAATCTTAATATATTTCTTCTAACTGCTATTTTAAATGTTTGATTTACTATACCATATATTTTAGCAATAACAGAATTAGAGTATTTAGTAATATAAATAAAGAAGTCCTTTAAATCATTTTCTGTTATTTTTTGAAGTTCCATATTTGCTATATAATGCGTTTCTATTTCTTTTAGTGTTAATAGCTTCCTTCTATAAGATGAATCTTTTAATTTGTTTAATTTATATCCAGTATCTATAAATTCTTTTGCTATGTCCTTGAATTTTACTTTTGATTTATCTACATAAGTATCTGTATTTAATTCTGTTATGACTTTTTCTAACTTTGTTTTTACTTCTTGTCTAGTTTTTCCATATATAGTTTTACGCTTTCTTTTTCCAGTTTTTTCATCATACATTGCAATAGTGTATTCTGTAACCCACATTGTTTTTCCGTTTATTTCTCTTTTGAATATAGTACCTTCGCCGTTTCCACGCTTTTTATGAGTTCCCATAAATAAAAAACCTCCATTTTTTCAAATAATTTTTTAATAACACTTGAAAAATGAAAGCT
>JAFUGK010000007.1 GCA_017469445.1 Clostridia bacterium | reverse complement strand
TTTATTACATCATCAGATAATAATGATGTTGCAAATCCTCCTGCACTAAATCCTGTTACAAGCAAAGTATCGACTTTATCAAAGTCTACATATTCTTGCACTTTTTTCATTAATAGAGAATAGTTATTATATCCATTATGATAAACAATTTTTTCTTTTCTGTTAGAGTCTTTATAATGATATTCTCCAGTTCCTGAATGAAAATCTCCTGAAGCATATGGAACAACTATTTTTGTCCAATCTTTAAATGGATTTTCTTCTGCATCACTTCCAATTCCACCTAAAGCAACAAAATCTTGTGCCATCATATTTGTTGCATAAAATTCTTTTCCACCTTCTGATGTTTTTGGAGTGATACTAACACCTCCACCAAAGAAATAAACTATTACTTTATTTTTATCTTTTCCCAATTTAAATATTCCATGCCACTCACTACCATCAGATGATTTAGAATCTTTTGGTGTAATTCTATACCATTTATTTATTTCAGGATTTCCCTTTAATTCTGGATGACTAATAAAAATTGTATTTTTTAGTATAATAAATACAATTCCCCCTAATACTAAAATGATTATTCCTAATATCATCATAAATTTCTTCATATTTTCCTCCTTTTTTGTTGTAAAAAATCAGTTGCTTTTTATGGATTTATCCTATATAATGTATGCAACAATTGTATCATTTCTTTAAAACGTTTACAATAATTTTACCTAATTTGAAACATTTTAGGAGGTTTTGTTGCATATATGAATAATAAAAGAGAATTATCTGTTGCACAATATATAACAAATAGTTTATTTGAACTTATGAAAGCTAAACCATATAATGATATATCCATTACTGAAATTACTGATAAAGCAAAAGTTAATAGAGTTTCATTTTATAGAAATTTCACCTCAAAAGAAGATATTATAGATAAATGGATAAAATTTACTACTCAAAACTTTTTATCTATATCTGATATTAGTTACCAAAAAGATAGTACATTAGATTACTTTACTAAATTATTTACTCATTTAGAAAAGTATAAAACAGAAGCTATGTTAATTTATAATGCTAACTTATTTAACTTATTAAAAAATGAATTCGATAACAACCTTATAAAGCTTCATAAAAAAGAATATAGCAACTATAAATCTTACTTTTTAGCAGGTGGAATATTTAATGTTTATTATTTTTGGCTAATCAATGGTTGCAAGGAAACACCTCAACAAGTTGCCGAAAAATTAGTAGATTTAATGTCAAAATAGCAGACTAACTTAAATGTTAATCTGCTATTTTCCTTTTCTTACTTGTTCAGAATATTACTTATATTCTTATCATCACAACAATTTAATATTTTCTTTAAGTTTCATTATAGAACACATTTTTAAAAGATGAAAGACTATCCCTGAATACTTTGGGATAATCTTTTCAAATTTCATTTTCAGGGTATCTAAAAGGTATCTAATTCCTTAAACTTCCTTTTCCTTCCTTGTGTTAATTCCTGCAAGCCGTTGGTATTACTGTTTTCCGCAACAGTTCTTGTATTTCTTGCCCGAACCACATGGCTTTTATTCTGCCTATATTCTACTACACTGCTGAGCATTTTTACCCATTATTTTGCATATTTTTGCACTTGAGAACACTCAAATTCACTCGGCACTACTAGCAGAACGTATGTAAAAACGTATGTAAAATTACCTATAACAAATTACATTTTCTTCTATATCTTTAATTATATCACTTGGTAGATTACTCATTTCATACTGATATACTTTGTTAAGTCTTGGATTATATATTCCAATTTTCTTTATATTTTTAAATTCTTCTTTGCCTGAATGAATACCCATTATATAATACATTAACAATTGTAAAGTATGATCTGTTTTTGGTTCTGCTTTTGAAACTTTAAAATCCCATAAAGTATCATCTGTTAAAAAATCCCCATCACCTGTATTAACTGTATCAGTATAACCATCATTCTCAAAGGTAAATCCATCAACTTTTATTGGCCCATAGTTTTCCCAAAACTTTAAACTTCTTTCAATTAATATTTTAATGTTTTCTATAGTTTTAGCATCTGGATTAGTATCTTTCGCGTTTTTGGCCATCATTGCAGCAATAGGATTTCTATACCACACATCAAAAGTCACAGCTTTACATGCATTTATAATTGATTCATCATCTAATCCTTTTATTTCTTTTAAGTATGTATTAATTTCTTTCAACGAATTTTTAGGTCCAAGCCTCTCTGCAAGAGTTGCCCCCATAATTGATATTTTAAATGCTTCTGTTAAATCCGCTCCCATCACAAATCTCGTCATATAGTCTACTACCATTCCAATAACAGAAGCATGTATATTTTCATTTTCATTTAAAACTCTATCATCGTCTAAAACTTTAGTATTAAACTCTGAAATTTTTAAATATCCACCTCGTGGCTGTTTTATTTCTTTTATTCTAGCAGTTACAGAACTCATATTTTACCTCCTTAGATTAATATGTATTATATCACTATTATTTTAATTTGTATATATTCACCCATACCACAGTGGCAGTGGTACATATATTCTGTAATTATTGAAAATACTGGCTTTTAAATTTAAAAAAACAATTTACATACGTTTTATATACGCTCTCACAACGTATGTAATAACGTATGTAAAAAATAATCTTGTAAATGTTATAATAAAAAGCCCTTGATTTAAGGGCTTTAAACGTCTTATTGGTTTCTACCGCAGCAATTTTTGTATTTCTTTCCGCTTCCACATGAAGTCAAACCTCTAGTATTTATTGTATTATTTGTATTTATAATATTATTGATATTTCAGCATTTTTGGGACTAGGTAACATCCATATTATCTGTATTATTTGTACTAATTTATATTATAAATATTTATTATCCGTGGACAAATTGTGGACATTGTCCACATCCGTTCACTATTGACATTCTACTATACTTATCTATAAATAACAATTGTACAAATATTTTTTATCTATCCGAGATATTGTAATTTAACTTGCTCACAATGTCAAAATATTTATGTACATCTGTATATTTCGTTTTGTTATTTATTATCACTTATCATTTTCTTTCTAAAAACAATAATTGAAATTGTAAACATAATAATTATATAAACTAAAAATACTATTATATTTCTTATTGTTATGCTTTCTAAATTATTATTCATTATACCTTTTATTATTGTTACGCAAGACTCAAATGGTAAGTATTCACATATCTTTGAAAATCCATCTCCTAACAACTCTCTTGGAAAATACATTCCACTTGTAAAACAAACAAGTTGTACTACTATGCTTGATATTCCTGATGACGCTTTTTCTGAAAATAAACTTCCAATTATTATACCTATTGCTATAAAAAGAATAGCAACAACTATTGAAATAAGTATAGCCCAAATAATATTAATACTAAAACTTAATCCTAAAACAATTGCAAGTATAAAAAACAACACATTTTGAATTAGTATAAGTGGAATAATTGATAACATATAGCCTAATATATACTCTATTGGTTTCATTGGACTTATACCCAATCTAATAAGTAATGATGATGTTCTATCTTTGCTTACAAGCATTGCAGTAAATAAAGTTATAAATGAAAATCCAAAAACTACAATTCCTGGAGTAAAATTGTGTAACTCATAACTTTCGTTTGGAATGTTTATTTGTTTAAATATAAATAATAAAACTAATGGTAGCAATACAGAAAATATTATACTTAATGGATCTCTTATGATTTCCTTATAATTTCTTTTTGCAAAATTTATTATTCTCATTATAACTCACCCCCTGTTGCTATTTTTACAAAGGCATCTTCAAAATCTTTAGTTCCTGCTTTTTTTATAAGTTCTTCAGCAGTTCCAACATCTACTAAATTTCCTTTTGCCATAATTCCTATTCTATCTGATAAACTTTCTGCCTCTTCCATATAATGAGTAGTTAGAATTATTGTAATTTTTCCTTTTAGCTTTTCTATTACATTCCATAATTCTTTTCTTGCAATTACATCAAGTCCTAAAGTTGGCTCATCCAAAAATAATATTTTAGGCTCATTTATTAGAGCTATTGCAATAGATACTTTTCTTTGCCATCCACCAGATAAAGTTTTTGCTTTTTGTTTTAAAACTTCTTCTAATTTAAATAATTTTACAAGTTCGTCTATTTTCTCTTCTTTATTAGGTATTTGATATACTCCTGCCATAAATTCCAAATTTTCTTTTACAGAAAGATTTGGTGCAATAGCAGTTTCTTGTGGAGATACATTTAAGATTTCTTTTATTTTTTGTCTATCTTTTACTATGTCTAATCCTAATATTTTGATTTCTCCTTCTGTTGGTAATATTAATGTTGAAAGCATTTTGATGGTTGTTGTTTTTCCTGCACCATTTGTACCAAGTAAAGCAAATAATTCTCCTTCGTTGATTTTTAAATTTATTTCATTAACTGCTGTTTTCTCTTTAAACTTTTTAGTTAATTTATTAGTTTCTATTGCTAACATTTTTACATTCCCCCTTTTGGAAATACTTTATCTGTTAAATCTTCGATTGCATCTGCTTTTAGTAAAGCTATTCCTCTTTGTTTATCACAAAGAACAATAACAGAATCTCCTGATTTTATATCAAACATATCCCTTGCTTCTTTTGGTATTACAATTTGACCTTTTTCTCCAACTTTGCTTATTCCTACAAACTTTTCTTTATCCATTTCTATCACGCTCCTTAATTTGTACTTGTTATACTTTTCATACTTATTATACTTTGTTAAAATAAAAAAAGCAATAGAATTTTTGAATTTCTATTACTTTTTTTTCTTGGAATATTATATTTTTTATTATGTGGACCAAATGTGGTCATGTGGACAATTTTGTCAACATTTGTTATTTTTTGATTATTTTGCTATTTTTGAAAAACGCTATTTTGCTATATTTTAAGCATTCTTACCACAACAATTTTTATACTTTTTACCACTGCCACATGGGCAAGGCTCGTTTCTTCCAACCTTTGGTCCATCATTTACTACTGGATCTCTTACTATACTTGTTTGTCTTGGCATTTCTCTTTCATCTATTCCTGTTCCTTCTAGTCCTTCAGAAGTAATTGTTACAGTTTGTTGTCTTCTTGCATTTTCTTTCTTTTGAATATGAAGCATTATTTTAGCAACATCTAATTTTATATCTGCTATCATTTGATCAAACATATCAAATCCTTCAATTCTATATTGTACAACAGGATCTTTTTGACCATATGCACGAAGTCCTATACCATTTTTTAGTTCTTCCATGTTATCAATGTGGTCCATCCACTTATTGTCTACAACCTTAAGCATTACTACTCTTTCAAGTTCTCTTAACTCAGATGAACTTATATCTTTTTCTTTTTGCTCATACATATTATGTGTTTTTTCTATTAGTTCTGCTCTTAATTTGTCTACATCAACAACTGCATCTTGAAGAGCATCTACAGCACCAATATTTAAATTAGATCTAATATCTGCTAAAGCAGCTTCCTTATTGAAATGTTTCATATTTTCAAGTCCAGCTGTGTGTGTATCTATTATCATATCTACAGATGCATCTAACATATTTAAAATGCTATATTTTATGTCTTCTCCATCTAAAACTTGTCTTCTTTGATTATATATTATAGTTCTTTGTGCATTCATAACATCATCATATTGAAGTACATTCTTTCTTATAGAGAAGTTTCTTCCTTCTACTTTCTTTTGAGCTGTTTCAACTGCATTTGTTAATATTCTCATTTGAAGTGGTAAATTTTCGTCTGCTCCTAACCTATTGTAAACACTAGTTACCATGTCTCCACCGAATATTTTCATTAAATCATCATCTAATGCAATGTAGAATCTAGATTCACCTGGGTCTCCTTGACGACCACTACGTCCACGTAACTGATTATCAATTCTTCTTGATTCATGTCTTTCTGTACCAATTATTTTTAATCCGCCAGCAGCAACTACTTTTTCTTTTTCATCTTTTATTATATCTTCATGTTTCTTTACTAAATCTTTAAATTTTTGTCTAGCATCTAATATTTCTTGATTTTCAGTTTCATTAAAAGCTGTTGCTAAATTAATTAATTCTTCAGACATGCCTTCTTTACGCATTTCTTGTCTTGCTAAATATTCACTATTTCCTCCAAGCATAATATCAGTACCACGACCAGCCATATTTGTTGCAATAGTTACTGAACCATATTTACCTGCTTGAGCTATTATTTGAGCTTCTTTTTCGTGTTGTTTAGCATTTAATACTTGGTGAGGAATTCCTTCTTTTTTAAGTATATTACTTAATTTTTCAGATTTTTCAATAGATACTGTACCAACTAGAACTGGTTGACCTTTACTATGACTCTCTTTAATGTCTTCAACAACTGCCCTAAATTTAGCATTTTCATTTTTATAAATAATATCATCATGATCTTCTCTAATTAATGGTCTATTTGTAGGTATTTCAACAACATCCAAGTTATATATTTCATTGAATTCATCTTCCTCTGTCATTGCTGTACCTGTCATACCAGATAATTTAGTATACATTCTAAAATAGTTCTGGAATGTAATTGTTGCAAGTGTTTTAGATTCATTTGCAATTTTTACGTGTTCTTTTGCTTCAATTGCTTGGTGAAGTCCATTGTTATATCTTCTTCCATACATAATTCTTCCTGTAAATTCATCTACAATTAGTACTTCTCCATCTTTTACTATATAGTCTATATCTTTTTTCATTATACCATGTGCTCTTAAAGCTTGGTTTACATGGTGTACTACACTAGAATTATCTAAATCGTTAAAGTTTTCTAATTTAAAATATTCTTCTGCTTTTTTTATACCTTTTTGTGTAAGTGATGCAGATTTTGCTTTTAAATCTACTATATAATCATATTTTTCGTTATCTTCTAGTTGTGCTTGATCTTTAACGTCTTCTTCTACTAATATTTTTGGTGTTAAGCCTTTTACAAAATCATTTGCTCTTCTATATAAATCTGAAGATTCATTTGAAGAACCAGATATAATAAGTGGTGTACGTGCTTCATCAATTAAAATACTATCAATCTCATCAACTATAGCATAATGAAGAGCTCTTTGAACCATATCTTCTTTATATATAACCATGTTATCTCTTAAATAATCAAATCCGAATTCATTATTTGTTCCATATGTTATATCTGCTGCATATGCTTTTTTCTTTTCTGCTGGCTCCATTCCACTAATTGCAAGGCCAACACTTAAGCCTAAAAATCTATATAGTTTACCCATCCATTCACTATCTCTTTTAGCTAGGTAATCGTTTACTGTAACTACGTGAACTCCTTCACCTGTTAAAGCATTTAAATATACTGGTAATGTTGCAACTAAAGTTTTTCCTTCACCTGTTTTCATTTCTGCAATTCTACCTTGGTGTAATATAATACCACCTATTAATTGCACATCAAAATGTCTCATTCCTAAAACTCTTTTTGATGCTTCTCTTACAACTGCAAAAGCTTCTGGTAATATATCATCAAGAGTTTCTCCATTTAATAATCTTTGTTTAAACTCTGCTGTTTTTGCTGTTAATTCTTTATCTGTTAATTTTTCCATTTCTGGCTCTAAAGCATTTATTTTTTCTATTGTATGTTTTGTTCTTTTTACTTCTTTTTCACTGTAACTTTTAAAAATTTTGCCCAATTTAAATTCCTCCTAAAAATAATCAATTAGTAATAATATATCACTATTTAAAATGAATTTCAACATTTTGTGTAAAATTATTCCACTGTATTATTTATGACTTCGTTTTTTACTTTTTCAACTACATTTGATACTTCATTTTTATTTTCTTTAATTGTATTTTCAACCTTATTTTCTACTATGTTTTCTATTGTATTTGTTGTATTCTCTTTATCCTCTACACTATTTACTGTATTATTAACCTTATTTGTAACTTTATTCTCTACTGTATTTTCAACTTTATTATTTATAGTATTTTCTATTTTATTATCTACTTTATTATTTATCGTATTCTCATTTTTTACTTCATTAGTTACTATATTTTGTATCTTATTTTCTACTTTATTTTCAACATTTTCCTTTGGCTTTTCAGGTTGTGCAGTAGTATTATTATCTACTTTCGTATCATCCTTTTTATAATTTTTCCAAGGATTTTCGGGAGCTGGATCTGTTGGATCCCATCCTCTTACTTCTACCTCATCAGATATTTTTCTAGCAGATGGTTTTCCTAATGGTCCTGGATTTGAGTCTGAATAAAACTCTACTTTTGTACCAGCAACACAATTGTTAAATATCCATTGTGCATCTTGAACAGTTAGTCTTATACATCCTGCAGATGCTTTTGTTCCTAGCTTATCATATTCCCAATACTCTAGTGAGCTTTTATCATATATTTTTGTATATGGAACAGAATGGAATAAAATACTTTTTATTATTCTAGTACAATATTGTCCTGCGACTCCACCTTTTAATGACCCCCAAGTCATCTTCTGGCTGATTGGGTATACTCCACTTTTAGGTGTAGCCACACCAGATGAGCATACCATTGCTTTAATTGGTATAGAATAGTTTCCATTATCATCTTTTTTGTATATTGTTACTACGTTTTGTCCATAATTTACTTTAATATAGTATGGAATGTCTTTTTGACTTGAGCTAGTCTTTGTTGTACTTGTAGTTTTATTTGTATTTTCTTTTTCACTTGCCACAGGTGGCTCTTCCTCTATTATTTCATCCTCTGTTTCTTCATCTAGAATAACAGTTTCATCTACCTCTACTAATTCATCTCCAATTAAATTTGCCTCAGTATTTTCTTCATATAAAGCACTTGCTTGCTCAGTATTATTATTACTTATTTTATTGCCATTCATTGCTGCATCTATTCCAACAATTATTGCTATTAACACTATTATTCCTAAAACAATTTTAGAAAAATTTGAATTTTTTGCTCTTTTAGCTTTCTTTTTACTCTTTTCCATAAAAAATCTCCTATTTTCACTATATAGATATTATAGCAAAAATAGGAGATAATTTTCAATGGTTTTATTTATATTTTATTCTGTTTTCTGGAATATCCATGGTGTTGCTTGTGAGCCATCTCCTCCAAGGTTTTCAACATCAGTTTTTAATGTAACTACTGGCAAAATATTGTATGGACTAGTATCACGACCATCATATCCCAATCCCGAATAGTCATTGGCCCAAAAATCATTATCTTGTATTTCATACTTTATTTTTAATAATACTCCAGCACTAACTTTATCATTTTTCACAAGGCGCACTTCCAAATCTGTATAGCCACCTGTTGTTTCAGAAAAGTAAGGATGAACACAACAAGAAGCTAGCCATGAGTTTTCTTTAAAAATCATACTTTTTATATTTTCTTCCAAATTATCATTTTTTGCATATTTATAAGTTGTATTATACCAACTATAATCTGCTATTGTAATTAATTCTGGTGTTGTTGTAGTATATCCGGTCAATGCGTTTACTTCTTCTATTGTCAAGC
Organism: Clostridia bacterium; assembly: GCA_017469445.1. Taxonomy (GTDB): domain Bacteria; phylum Bacillota; class Clostridia; order TANB77; family CAG-508; genus UMGS1864. The sequence continues at coordinate 176,538 of JAFUGK010000007.1, read as the reverse complement.
TTTTTGCTTCATTTGCTCCTTGTCCATATCCAAATATCCTGCTTATGTTATTTAATTCCCTTATTGCATTTTTATATCCTCTTAATGCTTTTAAAATTAATCCATCAGAGTATATTGTCTTTATCGGTACTTCTGGTAAAATTTTTACTATACCTGTTGCTGTATCTACACTTAATACTCTCCACAAAATGTTATTTGATGTTGCTGTAAAGATTTGCTCCCCATATCCATTTCCAGATATATCGCTTTCTATGTAATAACCAGAATTTTCTGGTATTTCAAATTCTCCGTTCTCATTTATTAACTTATGTGCTTCGTGATATTCCTGTGTTTCTGTCCCTGTTTCATCTACTATGTATTCTGTACCATTTTGAGTTTTCTTTACTTTCAATTCTCCTACAGGACTTGTATAGCTTAATAAACTTGCATCTGTTACTCCAAGTGTTGGATTATATGTTATATAATCTCCTACTTGTACATGCGCACTTAATGGGGCATACCATATTGCATATAGAGTTACATCTGATGGCACGGTTGCTCCTGCCGGATAACTTGTTCCACTTCCATCTGCTGCTGTATTCCATTCTTTAAATTGTTTTCCTTCTGGTGGTGTAAATGTGCTTGTTGCCGTTGTTGATGCTGTTTCTGTATTCATTGTTCCTGTTCCACCATTTGCATTATATGTTATTGTATATGTTTGTGCTGGTGTATTATTACCTCCATTATTGCTATCTTCTCCCATATATTTTACAAATAGATTTTCTACTTTATCTAGTACATTTTGATCTGCAGTTGCAGATTTGTTGTACTCTGTTACTGCATAATTTGCATTATCAATTATACTACTATTTCCTGTAAGTGTAGCTAGTGCTACTCCTGCTAATATTAGTAACACTATTATTGTTATTACTAATGCTATTAATGTAATTCCACTTTCTTTGGTGTTTTTCATAATTTCTCCTCCTTTATTCTGTTACTTGGAATATCCATGGATGTTCTGATGTTCCGTCTCCACCTAAGTTCTCCACATCATATTTTAATGTAACTACTGGAAGGACATTATCGTCTTGCTCATTACTTCCTGCATCTGTGTAAGTTGCTATATAAAATAAATTTCCTGCTCCGTGCCACTTGCGTATACAATCCAAGATTTATACTCGGGATATTAAATTTTGCGTCTGAACTTGAAACATTTATAAAGCGAGATGCCAGCCAATAACTTGAGTAATCAGGTTTATATATCATACTCGTTATATTCTCATTTGCTCCTGGATAACTATCACCGTTATAATAATAATCATTATTATACCATGTTTTATTGATCTCAGTTACTTCTACAAGCTCTGAATCTTCTGGTTCATATCCTGTTAATCTGTTTACGTCTTCTACAGTTATGCTCCTTGCTCCATTTGCTCCTTGTCCATATCCAAATACTTCACTTATATTATTTAATTCAGTATTCATATTTTTATATCCCGTTAATCCTACAATATAAAAAGTATATGAATCCGTTGTTTTTATTGTTGTCTCTGGCACAATTTTTATTACTCCTGTTGTTGCATTTACATCTAGTACCCTCCATAAATTATTACTTGATGTTGCAGTAAAAGTTTGAGGAAAAACTCCATTTCCATGGTCATTGCTTTCTACTGTATATCCTGTTGGTATTACAAACTCTCCATATTCATTTAATAAATTATGTACTCCATTATAAATATAATCCCATGAACTACTTGCCTCTTCATTAACTACATATTCATCCCCGTTTTTAATTTTCAAGCTTCCCCTTGGGCTTGTATAAGTTAATAAACTAGAATCTGTTACTCCTAATGTTGGATCATATGTTATATAATCTCCTACTTGTACATGCGCACTTAATGGGGCATACCATATTGCATATAGAGTTACATCTGATGGCACGGTTGCTCCTGCCGGATAACTTGTTCCACTTCCATCTGCTGCTGTATTCCATTCTTTAAATTGTTTTCCTTCTGGTGGTGTAAATGTACTTGTTGCTGTCCTTGATGCCTCCTCTTCTTCCATTGTCCCCGTTCCACCATTTGCATTATATGTTATTGTATATTTTGTTTCTTCTCCCATATATTTAGCAAATAAATTCTCTACTTGATTTAATACATTTTGATCTGAGTTTGCAGATTTATTGTACTCTGTTACTGCATAATTTGCATTATCTATTATGCTACTATTCCCTGTTAATGTAGCAAGTGCTACTCCTGCTAGTATTAGTAACACTATTATTGTTATTACTAGTGCTATTAATGTAATACCTTGTTCTTTTGTTCTTTCCATAACCATTTCTCCTTTATATATTTCTCAATTATACATATTAATCGTTATTTTGAAGTACAGATTTATTAACAGTTATAACTGGTCTAACCCCTGTATTCGTGCTGGACATTTTTTTGTTTGCATCCATTGTCGCGCCTGCTTGGAAGTATCCATAGACATAGTAAACACGTTCTCTATATTTTGCATATACTGAAGAAAGCCAATAAGATAAGTATGCATTCTGTCCAAATAGATTTGCTGTTCCTCTTATCATATCACCATAACCAACTTTTAATACATTTACTTCTTCATATGATAATAATCTTCCTGCTGCACGTGTTAATCCTAATGTGTCCTCAGCATATTTTTTTGCTCTATCTATAGCTGAACCACTCTGCACATTTCCATAAGTTGCTTCATCATTCAAATCTAATATTATTGCTTCTCCTCCAAAATTATCGCTCCAATAATCTGAACTTGTGTAAGCACATCCTGTAGCATCTAGGTTTGCATTTGGTAATTGATAATACTTACTTGAGCTTTGATTTTTATCTAGATTATATTTTGCAAGTAATGTTACATTTGTTGCACTTGGTCCTTCATCTTCTATTACATAAAAGCTTTCTGCAACTGTTTGTGCTCCTTTTGTTACATTTATTGTTACTTCTTGTCCTAAATAATATGTTCCTCCCCATATTGCATATAGAGTTAAATCTTCATTTACTATTGCACCTGGTGCATAACTTGTTCCACTTCTGTCTGGTTGAGTATTCCATTCTATAAATCCATTGTCTAATGGTGCTTCAAACTCATTCGTTGCCGTTTCATATGCTAATCTTCTTGACATTACACCTGTACCGCCATTGTTATCATAAGCTACTATATGTTTTTGTACTCCGGCTATCTCCTCCATATTGAAATTTCCATGGTTGTGATTCAGTTCCATTTCCACTTATTCCAGCAACACTTGGATTTAGAAATACTACTGGTAAAACTCCATAACTATCACTAGCACATAATTCATCTCCGTTCATCATTTACTTCGAATAAATCATATCCATATCTTATAGCATTAGCAAAATAACCTTCACATGCACAGCTAACAGAAAATCCAACTGCTTCTCCATAATGCTCTTCACAAACAACCACCTTATTTGCAATCCAATTATTTTTTCCTATATATATTAGATTATTTATTTTATCATTATCACATGTATAAATATCATGACCATACCCATCATCATCATCTGTATAATAACATGAGTTATCATTAAATGTTTTATTTATACCTTCTATCGTATAACTTCTAGAACTTGGGCTATAATGTGTTAATACATTTATTTCGTCTAATCTTATACTTCTAGTTTTAGAAGAATCTGCACCTTGTCCATAGCCAAATATTCTACTTATATTATCTAATTCTGTTTCTCCATTTTTATATCCTCTTAATCCTTTTAACGTAAATAATTGGCTTGTTTTCGTTAAAATTGCAGAATCAGGAACAATTTTTATCATTCCAGTTTCTTCATCTATACCAAGAACTAGCCATAGGTTATTTGTTGATGATGCTTCAAATTCTTGATTACCATATCCATTTCCTGGTATGTCACTTTCCACTGTATACCCTTCTGTTACTATTTCTCCATTCTGATTTATTAAATTATATGCTCCATTATATACAAACGATTCCGTATTTGTACCATCTTCATTTAAAACATAATCATTTCCACTTTTTACCTTAATTGTTCCCACTGAACTTGTATAATTAATTAAACTCTGATTTGTAACTCCTAATGTTGGATTATATTCTATATAATCTCCTACACTTACATGTGCGCTTAATGGGTCATACCATATTGCATATAAATCCACATTTGATGGGATTTGTGCTCCTGCTGCATAACTTGTCCCACTTCCATCTGCCGCTGTATTCCATTCTTTAAATTGTTTTCCTTCTGGTGGTATAAATGTACTTGTTGCTGTTCTTGATGCTTCCTCTTCTTCCATTGTTCCTGTTCCACCATTTGCATTATATGTTATTGTGTATTTAGTTTCTGTTCCCATATATTTAGCAAATAAATCTTCTACTTTATTCAATACATTTTGGTCTGCATTTGCAGATTTACTATACTCTCCAACTGCATAATTTGCATTATCTATTATGCTACTATTTCCTGTTAATGTGGCTAATACCACTCCTGCTAATATTAATAGCACTATTATTGTTATTACTAATGCTATTAATGTAATACCTTGTTCTTTTGTTCTTTTCATAGAATTCATCCTTTCTGTTTACCTACATATATTTTCTAAAATATTTATATCATAACAAAATATAAATTTCAATAAATTTATTTATCCATTATTTGTTTTAATAATGCTGATAGTATTCCTAATGCAAATACTATAATTGATACTAAAAGTCCACCAATTCCTAAAACATATCCTGCGTTTATTTTTAGGAAATGAGAACATAAAAATCCAATAACAGATAGCGCTATACATATCAGTGTCAACAAAACGAATATTTTAAGTGGATTATAGTATATCCCAGCCTCAAGAATATATCTCATCGATTTTATTGAATCTTTTAAAAGTTTTACTTTTGTTTTTCCTGTTCTTTTATTATATGGAATATCCACATAATATATTGTCAAGTCATTCATTGCGTATGCAAGCATTTGCGAAGTTGTAAAGCTAAATGTGTTGCATAATCTTGGAAAAAACTTAATTACTGTAGATTTGTCAAATACTCTTAAGCCAGAGTTTACATCTTTTACTTTTTTGCCAGAAATAAACTCTACAAAACCTTTTAATATTTTTCTTAGCATGTTTTTAAAAATTGATTGTTTATAGTACTTTCCGCTTCTTGCTCCTACCACAAGGTCAAATCCTTTTTCCTTCATTTTTAACATTTCTGGTACAGATGAAAACGGATATGTTAAATCTGCGTCTGTTATTACAATGGTTTCATTTTTAGCAGCTTTTATTCCTTTTTTTAGCGAATAACCATATCCCATATTTTGAGGATTATTTATTACTGTTACGCCTTTTGCTTCAGCTTTTTTACTTGTTTTATCTGTTGAGCCATCATTTACTACTATTATTTCCAATCCATCATTTAGCTTGTTACTTTTCATAACTTCTTTTACTTCATCTATTGTTTTTTCTATTGCTTCTTCCTCATTGTATGCTGGTATTATTACTGATATCATTCTTATTTCCTCTTTTCTTATCATACACTCTTGCCGCATTTAATAATATAAATAAATTTTGTAATATATAAACATTTCCTAAGTAACAATATCTGATTGATGAAAAAGCTGTTGTATGTGTATATGCTATTCCTGCTAATATTATTAAATAAACAAGTAAAGTAATATGTGTTAATAAGTTTAGCTTATCTCTAATTTTAATATTTTTCACATAAATAACTAATGCTATAATACTAAATACTACTGTGAAGCACATATATACAATTCTTATCATTTCAAATCCAATTGGGTTATTATCTATAATGTTCTCTGCATCATGATAATCTCTAAATGTTGTATAATATGCATCAAATTTTTCATCAAATACAAAGTATCTATCTTCCATATCTTTTTTTGTAAAGCTTTTAACATTTTTATATGTTGTAGTATATATAATTGCATCTATAAAATTCTTAGGTAATTCTGCTATTTCATCAATTGTCGGTGTATTGAGTTTTACAGATGGAATAACAAATTCTCTTTCTAATTCACCTTTTTCAAATAACTCTTCTATTTCATTACTTAACTTTCCCCAATACTCATTTGCCTCTTTACCATTTTTAAAGCCATTTACTTGATATACCCAAGCTCTTATATACCAAACTATATTACCATTATATATTTCTCCATTTTCATCTGCCAATTTTTGATACTTTAAATCAATAAATCCTTTAGGAATATTAAACATTTCAGATTTCTCTGAAAGTTTATATAATGTTTCTTTAGTAATTGCTACTTGATTTTCTTTTTTTTCATCCTTTATTTGAAGTATTTTAATATATGCATCCTTGAAATTTGAATCTGTTAATTCATTGTATGTATATATATCATAGTTCTTATAGTTAATATATGATACTATGTTTAGTCCTATAAAAGCTACCAATACTGCACTTGAAAATTTTAAAACGTTTTTTATTTTAAATTCCTTATACAATTTATATATTACTAAAACTGCAAACACAATGATTATCCATATATTATCTTCTCGTGTTAAAAGCATAAAAGACATTATTAACCCTAAAAATATATAATTAATAAATGAATTCTTTTTAGAAGTAATAATATTTACTATAATTCCTAAGAAATATAGTAGCTCAATTATTGTTAGCCCATTTCTATATAATCTTTGAAATAACTCGCTTGAATAACTAATAGGATTAAAAAGCAAAAAGATATATATTATTGCTAAAACTGATTTATCTTTTATTATTTTTCTTAATGCATTAACAAAGAATATACATGCTGATATATATATTATTGTTATTATAAAGCCATAACTCATATTAGTTAATCTTATTAAATATAGAAATATTGGATATGCTATACCTTTAACCATTGTAACATCATTATACTTACCTAAGTATTTGTCTCTTTCCATAGCACTTAATTGGCTTATCATCAATTTATCATCATATCGCAAATTATTTATATAAAAACTAGGCAAATTAAATGTTAGCACAATTCTTAAAATTGTTATTAATATTAATACTAGTATTAACCAATTTTTACTAATAAACTTTTTCATCTTCTGCACCATTTATATTTCCTTATAATATTCTCTTGATAGATTTATATCATAACATAACAATATTTGCAATAAAAAACAATGTAAATTAAATTATTTACATTGTTTTTTATATACAAATTCTAATATATTTATTTGGAATCTTCATTCTCTATTTAGTCATCTATTAAGCTTACATTTCCAAATGAAGGCTCACCTGTTGTATTTAATTTAATTCCATTTGCTGTCAATGCATTTTTAAAATCTGAAATTTTTCTATACTCAACACCTTTATAATTTATAGTTTTAAGCCCTGTACAGTTATAGAAACATCCTATTCCAAAATTAGTAACTCCATCTGGAATAGTAATACTTTCTAATCCGGTACATCCAGAACATATTTTATATGGCATTTCTGTCATATTTTCTGGAAATACTATACTTGTTAAAGTAGTACAGTTTTCAACTATAGAGCTCCCTAATTTTGTCACACTATTTGGTATCGTTAAGCTTGTTAATTTGCAACCAGAAAATGCCCTAGTTCCTAATTCAATTACACTATCTGGTATCTCCATGCTTGTTATTTTTGCGCAACCATTAAACGCTGCAAAGTCTATTCTTTTAATACCATTCGGTAATACTACATTTGTTAGTTCTCTACAACCCGAGAATGCTGAACCCCCAATATAAGTAACCCCACTTGGTATTGTTATGTTTTCTAATTTATCACAATCTTTGAATGCAGAAGGTCCTATAATTTTTAAATTTCTTGGCGTTGTTACATTTTTAAGACTTGAACATCCTTCAAATGCTGATTCTCCTATTTCTGTTACACTATCTGGTATTATAATACTCTCTAGTGCAGTAAAGTTTGAAAATGCCTTTTTCCCTACTTTTTGAATATCATTTGGTAATATGATAGATTTAGTATATATATTTGTTAAAGGCTCTTTTGGCGCTTTTTCAACGCCAAATCCCGTAAGATTACTATCTTCTGCAAACACTATATATTCACATGGGAAAATATTTATATTTCCTATATGTTCTATACAGCTTGGAATAATCAAGTATGATGATTCATTTTCGTCAATTGTTCCATAAAAGAATTCATAAAATGATATACTTCCACTTTCCACTTCACTGTAGCTTCCCATATCTACGTCTGTATCTTCTAAGATTTTAAATTCAACATCGTTATACATATATTTTGCATCTATATCTGTAACTGTATATGTTTTTGTGACCCCATCAACTTCTTTTGTTACTTCATATGGTATTATCAATTTTTTCATTTTGTTCTTAATTTCATTCATCTTTTGGTTTGTTTTTACACTTATTGTATATCCTGTAGATCCAAAAGCTTCATAATTAGTAACAATACCCGCATATTCCTCAGACCATGTAGATCCTTTTTTATCATTTTCTTTTACTTCAAAAATACTTGAATCATCGCCACTTGCAAAATACTCCCAATTTATTCCCGTTATTTTTGCTGTTCCTTTTAGTGTTGTTGCAGTAGGTGTATCTCCTCTTGATACTATTCCATCTACTCCATTTGCATTTGAATTATGTCTTATTACTGCCACTCCTGGTTCTGTTATTGGCTCCCATTCAAATAATTCTGGTGTTACTGTTTCATTTTGTTCATTTACTAGATTACCATATTGTTGTTCTATTTTTGTTGCCCATATAGCATATAATGTCACATCAGATGAAACTTGTGCTCCTTCTCTATAACTTGTCCCACTTCCATCTGCTGATACATTCCAATGTTTAAACACTTTTCCTTCTGGTGGTACAAACTTATTTATACCTGTCCTTGAAGATTGCTCTACTTCCATTGTTCCTGTTCCACCATTTGCATTATATGTTATTGTGTATTTAGTTTCTGTTCCCATATATTTAGCAAATAAATCTTCTACCTGATTTAATACATTTTGATCTGAATTGGCAGATTTATTGTATTCCTCTACTGCATAATTTGCATTATCTATTATACTACTATTCCCTGTAAGTGTAGCAAGTGCTACTCCTGCTAGTATTAGTAATACTATTATTGTTATTACTAATGCTATTAATGTAATACCTCGAATCTCTTTAGTTTTTTTCATAAAATTCATCCTTTCACATATGAGCAATATTCTACCCATAAATATTTTATAAAATATTTATATCATAACGAAATAAAATTTGCAATAAAAAAACCAGTAAACTTTTTATTTTATTTACTAGTTTAATCTTTCTTATATATTTCTCTTCTATGCCCAACATTCAATATTAGTATTATAATTTTATCATCCTCTATTTGGGCAATTAATCTATAATTTCCAATCCTATATCTCCATTTACCTGTTTTATCTGCAATTAATGCTTTTCCATGTAATCTTGGATTAGAACATCCTTCTAGATTTTTTTCAATCCAACCCATTAATAATAGTTCAATATGCTTATCTAATTTTTTAAATTGTTTTTTTGCTTTATCTGTAAATACTACTTTGTATTTTTTCATATTCCTAACTCCTTTTTTACTTCTTCAAGTGTATAGGTTTTTGGATTTTTCTTATATTCTTTCATTGCTTCTTCATATGCCTTTAAATCTAATTCATCTTCTATTTTTTCCAAAACAGCTTCCCTTATTAAATCTGATAAAGATATATTTTTAATTTCTGCGTATGCTTTTATAAGTTCTGTATCTTCTTCGTTTAATCTTACAGAAATAGTCATTTTTATCAACTCCTTTTAAATATTGTACTACATTGTATTACGTATGTCAATATTATTATATTATTTTGCCCAATATTTTGTTATTAACACAAAAACAAAAGGAGCGAGTATTTAAATTCGCCCCCATAATTAATTCTTAAACTAATTGTAAAATAACAACCTCTGCTGCGTCACCTTTTCTTTGACCTAATCTTAATATTCTTGTATATCCACCAACTCTATCTGAATATTTTTCTGCTATTTCTCCGAATAGTTTAGCTGGTAAATCTATATTCTTTCCATCTGCATCTTTTACTTTATTTATATTTCTCATTATTTTTCTTCTAGCATTTAATCTAGATGGTTTATCTTTTTGTCTTGATTCTGTTGTTTCTTCTTTTACAACTTTTAAATATTCTTTTCCATTTTTGCTTTTTGTAAGCTCTGTTACTTTCTTTCCGTTGCTATCTAGCTTAGCTTTTACAACTTTAACATCTACCATATCATAATTATCTTTTTCCTTTATTGCTAATGCTATTAAGCTATCTGCTATTGCTTTTACTTCTTTAGCTCTAGCTTCTGTTGTTTCGATTTTTCCATATAGTATTAAATCTGTTGTTAATCCTTTTAACATTGCTAGTCTTTGGTCAGTTGTTCTACCAAGTTTTCTATTTTTAGCCAATTTGTTCACCTTCCCTTTTTGTTATATATTTTAATCTTCTTCTTGTGCAAATTCTAAACCTAATGAATGTAATTTATTTACTACTTCATCTAATGATTTTTTACCTAAATTTCTAACTTTCATCATTTCTGATTCAGATTTATTTGCTAAATCTTGAACAGTTGTAATTCCAGCTCTTTTTAAGCAATTATATGATCTTACAGATAATTCCAATTCTTCTATTGGCATTTCTAAGATTTTCTCCCTCTTTGATTCTTCTTTTTCTACCATTACTTGTGTGTTTTTTGCTGTTTCTGATAAATCTATAAATAATTCTAAATGTCCAACCATTACTTTAGCAGCTAAGCTTAATGCTTCATATGGTTTAAGGCTTCCATCTGTCCATACATCTATTGTTAATTTATCATAATCTACCATTTGCCCAACCCTTGTATTTTCTACTGTATAATTTACCTTTTTAACCGGAGTAAATATTGAATCTATTGGAAGAACATTTATAGCTTGGTTGTCTTTTTTATTCTTATCAGCTGTATTGTATCCTCTTCCTCTTCCAGCAGTCATCTCCATTACAAGGTGTCCGCCTTCTTCAACAGTTGCTATATGTAAGTCTCCATTTAATACTTCAACAGTTCCATCTGTAATTATGTCTTTTGCTGTAACTTCTCCTGGACCTTTGAAATCAATTTTTAAGAATTTTTCTTCATTATCAAATGATTTTAGTCTTACACTTTTTAAATTAACTATCAATTCTGGAACATCTTCCACAACATCTGGTACTGTTGCAAATTCATGAACTACCCCATCAATTTTTACACTTGTTATTGCAGTACCTGGTAAAGATGATAATAGTATTCTTCTTAAAGAATTTCCTATTGTCATTCCGTAACCTCTCTCTAATGGTTGACATTCAAATCTTGCATAGTTATTTACGTTATCAACTTCTAAGCACTCAATATTTGGTTTTTCGAATTCAATCATCACTTATCTCCTATCTTGTAACTTAAAATATATTATTAAATATTTTATTACAATTATTAATTTATAGATTTTATTTAGAGTATAATTCAACTATTAAGTGTTCTGCAACTGGAATATCTATATCTTCTCTTGCAGCTAATCTTATTACTTTTCCACTTAATGTTTTATTATCTTTCTCTAACCATTCTGGAACTGGTCTAGATGCGTTTTCTTCTGCATTTGCTTTTATTGTTTTATTATCTTTCTTTATTTCTCTAACTGAAATTACATCACCTGGTTTTACTAAGTAAGATGGTATATCTACTTTTTTACCATTTACATCAAATTGACCATGGTTTACTAATTGTCTAGCTTGAGCTCTAGAACTTCCATATCCTAATCTGTAAACTACATTATCTAATCTGCTTTCTAATATTTGTAATAATAATTCACCTGTGATTCCTTTTTTATTTTCTGCTATTTCGAAGTATTTTCTAAATTGTTTTTCTCCTACTCCGTAATAAGCCTTTGTTTTTTGCTTTTCTCTTAATTGTGTACCGTATTCAGAAAGTTTTTTCTTCTTTTGACCATGTTGACCTGGTCCATAGTTTCTTCTTGTTATACTGCATTTATCTGTATAGCATCTTGCACCTTTTAAGAATAACTTTTGACCTTCTCTACGGCATATACGACATTGTTCATCTTTATATCTTGCCAATTTATTCTCCTCCTTTTTTATACTCTTCTTCTTTTTGGTGGTCTACATCCATTGTGTGGTATTGGTGTTACATCTTTAATCATACTTATTTCTAATCCAGCTGTTTGAAGTGATCTTATAGCTGCTTCACGTCCTGAACCTGGACCCTTTACATATACTTCAACTGTTTTTAGTCCATGTTCCATTGCAGCTTTTGCAGCTGTTTCTGCCGCTTGTCCTGCTGCGAATGGAGTGCTTTTTCTAGAACCTTTAAATCCTAATTCACCAGCACTAGCCCATGCTATAACATTACCTTGAACATCTGATATAGTTACTATTGTATTATTGAAACTAGAATGAATATGAGCAGCACCTTTATCGATGTTTTTTCTGTCTCTTCTTCTAGTTGTTGTTTTCTTAACTGAACCTTTTACAGCCATTTGGTTTCCTCCTTATTTTTATTTACTTTTACTTATTAATTTTCTAGGACCTTTTCTAGTTCTAGCATTTGTTTTTGTTCTTTGACCTCTAACTGGTAATCCTCTTCTATGTCTAATTCCTCTATAGCATCCGATTTCTGTTAATCTTTTAATATTTAAAGCTACTTCTCTTCTTAAGTCACCTTCTGTTTTGTATCCTTCCATAGCTTTTCTTATACTATTAATTTGATCGTCTGTTAAATCTTTTACTCTTGTGTCTGGATCTATTCCAGCTTCTTTAAGGATTTTTTGAGAACTTGTTAGTCCTATTCCATAAATATATGTTAGTCCTATCTCAACTCTTTTTTCTCTAGGCAAATCTACTCCTGCTATACGAGCCATATTTTTAGCACCTCCGTAAAATATTTTTATTTGTCATCTCTTTTTTATTTGAAATGTATTTTTCTATACAACAAATTAAAGGAAACTATAATCTGTTGTATAGAAAAATAGTTATAAAAAAGATTAGACTATATATAAACATAAATTAGAATTATCAGCCGCTACTAATTTATGTTAATACCAAATTATCCTTGTCTTTGCTTATGCTTTGGATTTTCACAAATAACTCTTATGACACCTTTTCTTTTGATTACTTTACATTTTTCACACATCTTTTTAACTGATGGTCTTACCTTCATTTATTACACCTCCTAAAAATTCTAGAAGTTAGTATAAGAGACAGGCGGGTTAATTCAAATCTCTTCTAACAATTATATATTATTTATCTCTCCAAGTAATACGTCCTCTTGTTAAATCATATGGTGACAATTCAAGTTTTACTTTATCACCTGGAAGTATTTTTATATAATTCATTCTTAATTTACCAGAAATATGTGCCAAAACTTCATGACCATTTTCTAGTTTTACTTTAAAATTAGTATTTGGTAATGCTTCTACAACAGTACCTTCAACTTCTATAACATCCTCTTTTGCCAAGTCTTTTCCCCTCCTTGAAAAGATTTATCCATTTTTTTGCATATAGCTAATATAGTATATAATAAAATTATAAGATTGTCAATATTTCTGGCTCATTTTCTGTTATTAAAATTGTATTTTCATAATGTGCAGATAGACTACCATCTTCTGTTACAATTGTCCATCCATCTTCTAATTCCAAAATATCTGGTTTTCCTTGTATTACCATTGGTTCTATTGCTAATGTCATTCCAGGTTCTAGTCTTACACCTTTTCCTGCCTTTCCATAATTAGGAATACCTGGGTCTTGATGCATTTCTCTACCAATTCCGTGGCCTTGAAATTCTCTTACTACTGAATATCCATTCTTTTTTACATATTCTCCAATCGCATGTGATACATCGCCAATTCTATTCCCTGGAACTGCTTGTTTAATTCCTTCAAAAAATGCTTGTTTTGTAACATCTAATAATCTTTGTTTTTCTTTTGTTGGTGTTCCAACGATATATGTTCTAGCCGCATCGCCATGGAATCCATCCTTTAATACTACTAAATCTATACTAACAACATCTCCATCCTTTAATTGTACCTTTTTAGATGGTATACCATGTATTACTTCATCATTTATAGATATACATAGTGTAGCTGGAAAATCTGGTATTCCTCTTACACCACTTGGATAACCTTTTTGTGCAGGAATAGCCTTACAGTCTTTTATGAATTTTTCTGCTATTTTATCTAACTCCCATGTTGTTATTCCTGGTTTTATATTTTTTTCTATTTCTTTATGAGTTAAATATGTAAGTCTACATGCTTCACGCATCAATTCAATTTCTTTTTTAGAATTTATATATACCATTTTTATTCCTTTCTTTATTTGTAAGGGGGCACATCTTTACCTATGGTCATTCCTATATGGACAAGATATGTCCCCTTGCTTATGAACTAGTAATGTCAGTTTTCAAATTTACTTTGCTAATTCTAGTAATGTTTTTTGCACTAGTTCTTCTACTGATGTATCAGCAAATGCTTCAATATGTTTTAGTTTGCCTTGCTTTTTATAGTATGTAATAAGTGGTTTTGTTGTAATTTCATATGTTGTTAATCTATCTTTTATAGTTTCTTCATTATCATCAATTCTTTGTACCAATTTAGTTCCACAGCTATCACATATTCCTTCTTGTTTAGGTCTTTTACCATATTTCAAATTGTATATTTCACCACATTCTGGGCATATTCTTCTGTTTATTAATCTATCTATAATTAACTCATTAGATACATCTAATGATACTACTGCTGTAACTTTAGCTTTTCTTTCTTCAAGGATTTTATCTAAATGTTCTGCTTGTTTCTTTGTACGTGGATATCCATCTAAAAGGATATCTCTTGTTAAGTCTTTTGGTAAAATTTTTGACATGAATATTTCTATTGCAAGATCATCTGGTACAAGTTTTCCCTTTTCCATATATTTTTTTATTTCATTTCCTTGAGGTGTATCTTTCTCCATAATTTTTCTAAATACATCTCCGCTAGCTATATACCTAGCTCCAATCATTCTCGATAATTTCTTTCCTAATGTTCCTTTACCTGCACCAGGTGCACCAAGCATTATTAATATCATAATTCTTCCTCCTACCTGTATGATTTTTTCAAAACATATTTTTTCAAAGCACATTGAAAAAATATGTTTTGAAAAAATCATACAGGGCAAACATATTTTAATATTTGCCCTATGATATTTTTCTTCATTATTCTAAGAATCCCTTGTAATGTCTCATTACTAATTGTGATTCTAATTGTTGAACTATTTCTAGTGCAACTCCTACCACGATAAGTATAGATGTTCCACCAAATGCGATATTTAAATTTGTAAATCTAATTAACATAGGTAATATAGCAATTATTGCTAAGAACACTGCTCCAAACCATGTTAATTTAGATATTATTGATGATAAATAATCTGTTGTTGGTTTTCCAGCTCTTATTCCTGGTATAAATCCACCATTTTTCTTAATATTACTAGACACTTCTGCTGGATTAAATGTAGCATATGTATAGAAAAATGTAAATCCTACAATAAGTAATAAATATACTATAGCATTAGCTATTGAATATCCAATAGGAATTCCTTGTGATGTAGAAGTTGCTATTGAGAACTTATACACCCCATTCCAAAATCCTGTTTGAGTAGCAATATCTTTTACAAATATTTGTAAAAACATTGCTGGGAATGTCATAAATGCTGAAGCAAATATTATAGGCATAACACCTGCCATAGCAAGTTTTAAAGGAATATGTGTACTTTGTCCACCATACATTTTTCTTCCCACTACTTTTTTAGCATATTGCACTGGTACTCTTCTTTCTGATTGTTGAACAAATACAACACCTGCTATCAATATTATAGCTCCAACTAGTAATCCAAGGGCTGTAATTAAACCAGCTGTATCAAGCCCTGCACTTGTAAATACCATTCTAAATAATGTTATTATGAAGCTAGGTAATCCAGCTATAATACCAACGAAAATTAGTGTTGATATTCCATTTCCTATTCCTTTTTCAGTAATTTGTTCACCTAACCACATAAGTATAGATGTTCCTGCTACTAAACTTAATACTACAGTAAGCCCTGTCATAAATCCTGGATTTATAAATATTCCAGTACTTTGATATGATATATAAATACCAGCTGCTTCAACAGTAGATAATACTATTGTAAGAGCTTTTGTGTATTTATTAACTTTTGCTCTTCCAGCTTCTCCACCTTCCTTCATCATTTTCTCCAATGAAGGTATTATCATTCCTAGTAATTGAATTACTATTGATGCTGTAATATATGGTGTTATTGACATTGCAAATATTGATAATCTAGAAAAAGCTCCACCAGAAATTATATCTATTAATCCTGCAATTCCATTTGCAGATGAATTCATCTGCTCATTTAAAGATATAGTATCAACTCCTGGTACTGCTATATAACATCCTAATCTAAAAATAACTATTAATAATAATACATATAATAATCTCTTTCTAACATCAGGAGTTTTAAGTGCATTTTTTATCGTTTTAAACAACTAAATCACCTCTGTCTTTCCACCAAGAGCTTCTATTTTCTCTTGTGCAGATTTAGTAAATCTTTTTGCTTTAACAGTAAGTTTTTTCTCTAAATTTCCTGTTGCAAGTACAACAATTCCGTCATTTATTTTTGTTATTATTCCATCTGCTAATAAACTTTCTGCTGTAACTTCTTCTGTTGTTGCTTTATTAAGCATTGTTAAAGTTACTTCTGTATAAGTTTTAGCATGTATATTTGTAAATCCTCTTTTTGGTAATCTTCTATATAAAGGTGTTTGGCCTCCTTCAAAACCACGTCTTACTCCGCCACCTGATCTTGCTTTTTGACCTTTATGTCCTTTACCAGAAGTTTTTCCAAGTCCTGAACCAACTCCACGTCCTACTCTTTTTCTTGTTTCTTTTTTTACTGCTGGCTTTAATTCTCCTAATTTCATTTACGTTTGCACCTCCTATTTATCTCTTAAGCAAATACTTAAAATTAAAGTATTTCTTCTACTTTTTTTCCTCTTTTCTTTGCAATTTCTTCTGCTGTCTTCATGTTTTCAAGAGCATTCATTGTAGCATATACAACATTTCTTGGATTATTTGTTCCAATAACCTTTGTTTTTATATCTCTATATCCAGCAAGTTCTAGTACTGGTCTTACGCTACCACCAGCAATAAGTCCACTACCTTTTTCTCCTGGTTTTAATAAAACACTAGCACTTCCAAATTTTCCAACATATTCATGTGGTATTGTTGTTCCTACTATTGGAACTTGAATTAAGTTCTTTTTAGCTTCTTCGATTGCTTTCTTTATAGCATCTGGAACTTCTGCTGCTTTTCCATTTCCAACACCAACATTACCATTTTCATCTCCAACTACAACTAGTGCACTAAATCTAAAAGTTCTACCACCCTTAACAACTTTAGCAACTCTGTTTATGGCAACAACTTTTTCTTTTAATTCTACTGAATTATCTTCCATGTTATCCTCCTTTTTTTCTAGTGTAAGGGGACGCATCTTTACTTATGACTTAGCCTAGGACACTTCTTTCCCTATGGTCATTTCTTTGTTGTTAAGAAATGTCCCATGGTCAATGTAATCCCCATTCTTATGAGCTAATGATGTCATTTTTCAAGATTCTCTCCTTTTTTCTATTAAAATTCAAGTCCGCCTTCTCTTGCGGCATCTGCTAATTCTTTTACTACTCCATGATATATATATCCGCCTCTGTCAAAAACTACTGTTTTTATATTTTTTTCTAAAGCTTTTTTTGCAATTAGCGCTCCTAATTCTTTAGCAGCTTCTTTATTGCTGTGTTTTGTTTTTATTTCTTTTTCTAAGGTAGATGCACTAACTAATGTTTGAGCTTTATCGTCATCTATTATTTGGACATATAGATTATTATTGCTTCTATAAACACAAAGTCTTGGACATTCTGCTGTTCCAGATATTTTTGTTCTAACTCTTGTATGTCTTCTTTGTCTTTCAGCTTTTCTATCTATTTTTGTAATCATTTACTTACCTCCTTATTCTATTTCTTGCCGGCTTTTCCTTCTTTACGTCTAATAACTTCTTCAGCATATTTAATACCTTTGCCTCTATATACTTCTGGTGGTCTCTTTGTTCTAATTACAGCTGCTGTTTGACCAACTAATTCTTTATCTATTCCTCTAACAATTACTGTATTTGGGTTTGGAACTTCAAAAGTAATACCAGCAGGTGCTTCCATCTCCACTGGATGTGAATAACCTAGTGTAAGTACTAATTTTGTACCACTTTTTTGTGCTCTATAACCAACACCATTAATTTGTAATTCTCTAGTAAATTCTTGTGTTGTACCAAGAATCATATTATTAATTAAAGTTCTTGTTAGTCCATGTAAACTTCTATTTTCTGGTTCATCATCACATCTTGTTAACTTTATTGTATTTTCTTCTTTCTTAATTTCAATATTTTTATGAAATTCTTTTGTCATTGAACCTTTAGGACCTTTTACTGTAACAGTGTTTCCATCTATAGTAACTTCTACTCCAGCTGGAATTTCTATTGCCTTGTTTCCTATTCTTGACATCTTGAATTTTCCTCCATTCTTTTTATATTCTACCAAATATAAGCTAATACTTCTCCGCCAATTCCTTTTGCTCTAGCTTCTCTATCTGTCATAACACCTTGAGATGTTGAGATTATAGCAATTCCTAAACCATTTAAAACTTTTGGTAACTCATCTTTTGCTGCATATATTCTAAGTCCTGGTTTACTTATTCTCTTTAAACCTGCTATTACTCTTTTTCCTTTTTCATCATATTTTAGTGTTATTCTAATAATTCCTTGTGTTTCATTTTCTATTTCTTCAAAAGCTTTTATGTATCCTTCATCAAGTAATATTTGTGCTATTGATTTTTTCATTTTTGATGCTGGTATATCAACTGTTTTGAATTTAGATGTACTTGCATTTCTAATTCTAGTTAACATATCTGCAATTGGGTCAGTAATATTCATTCTTGTGCTTACCTCCTTCTTAAATTTTTATTTTACCAACTTGCTTTTTTTACGCCTGGAATTTCGCCTTTATGTGCTAATTCTCTAAAGCATATACGGCAAATTCCAAATTTTCTTATATAAGCATGTGGTCTACCACAGATTTTACATCTATTATAATATCTTGTTTTGAATTTTGGGTCTCTTTGTTGTTTTATAATCATTGATTTTTTAGCCATTTGCTTTAATTCCTCCTTTTTTAAGGTTTAGATATTTTTAAACTCTAAATGGCATTCCAAGAAGAGCTAATAATTCTTTTGCTTCTTCATCAGATTTAGCAGTTGTTACGAATATAATATCCATACCTCTTATTTTATCTATTTTATCATATTCAATTTCTGGGAATATTAATTGTTCTTTTACGCCCATTGAATAGTTTCCTCTACCATCAAAAGAATTTGCTGATACTCCTCTAAAATCTCTAACTCTTGGAAGTGCTACATTGAATAATTTATATGCAAAATCATACATTTTTCCACTTCTTAAAGTTACTTTACATCCAACTTTTGCTCCTTCTCTTAATTTAAATGCTGCTATTGATTTTTTAGCTTTTGTTACAACAGGTTGTTGTCCTGTTATTAAGCTTAAATCATTCATAGCATTATCTAATGCTTTAGGATTATCTTTTATATCTCCTAACCCTATATTTATTATGATCTTTTCTAATTTTGGTACTTGCATAACAGACTTATAATTAAATTTTTTCATTAATGCAGGTACAACTTCTTTTTCATATTGTTCTCTTAGTTTTTCCATTATTTTTCAATAGCCTCCTTCCTATTTTAATTTAGCTCCGCATTTTTTGCAAACACGTGATTTTTCACCATTTTCTATTACAATACCTATTCTAGTTGGCTTATTACATTTTGGGCATACTACTGCTAATTTACTTGCATGTATAGCAGATTCTACGCTAAGTATTCCGCCTTCTTCACCTTGTTTTCTAGGTTTTACATGTTTTTTTCTAACATTAATACCTTTTGCTATTACTTTTTCAGCTTTTGGTAATACTTCTAAAACTTCTCCAGTTTTTCCTTTATCATTTCCAGATAAAACTTGAACTGTATCGCCTTTTTTTATTCTCATTTCAGGATTCTCCTCCTTTTCATTTATAATTCTAACGACGTAAGATGCCGTTTTTCATTAGCCTCTATAATACTTCTGGTGCTAATGATAATATCTTCATATAGTTCTTATCTCTTAATTCTCTTGCAACTGGTCCAAATATACGAGTTCCTCTTGGATTTCCATCATCTTTTATAATTACAGCTGCATTTTCATCAAATTTTATATAAGAACCATCAGCTCTTCTAGCACCTTTTTTTGTTCTTACTACTACTGCTTTTACAACTTCACCTTTTTTAACAACGCCACCTGGTGTAGCATCTTTAACAGAAGCTATAATTACATCACCAATTTCAGCATATTTTCTATATGATCCGCCTAAACATCTAATGCACATAATTTCTCTTGCGCCAGTGTTGTCAGCTACTTTTAATTTTGATTGTTGCTGTATCATGCTATAGTCCTCCTTTTTATATTTTTATTTTACATCTGCCTTTTCCATTATTTCAACAACTCTCCATCTTTTATCTTTAGAAAGAGGTCTTGTTTCCATAACTTTAACTTTATCTCCAACTTTGCATGCATTTTCTTCGTCATGAGCTTTTAATTTATATGTTCTTTTTACTATTTTTCCGTATAATTTATGTTTTACATTAGTTTCAACTGATACAACTACTGTTTTATCCATTTTATCAGATGTAACTGTTCCTATCATAACTTTACGAAGATTTCTCTCTGCCATTGAAATTTCTCCTTTCTTTTAGAAATAAGATTATCTATGCTTTTTGCTCTTCTAATTCTCTTTGTCTTAAAATTGTCTTTATTTTAGCAATGTCTTTTCTTACTTCTTTTATTTTCATAGGATTATCTAATCCACTTGTTGCTAGACTAAATCTTAATTTAAATAATTCAGATTTTAATTCTTCTAGTTCCTTTTCTAGCTCTGGTGAAGACATTTCTCTTATTTTATTTATCTTCATCACTATCACCACCTACTTCATTTTCTTTGCTAACAAATTTAGCTTTTACAGGTAGTTTATGCATTGCTAACCTTAGAGCTTCTCTAGCAGTTTCTTCTGTAACTCCTGCTATTTCAAACATTACTCTTCCTGGTTTTACAACTGCTACCCAATATTCTGGAGCACCTTTACCTTTACCCATACGAGTTTCAGCTGGTTTCTTTGTTATTGGCTTATCTGGGAAAACTTTTATCCAAACTTTTCCACCTCTTTTTATGAAACGAGTCATAGCTACACGGGCTGCTTCTATTTGATTTGAAGTGATCCAGCCAGCTTCTAAAGCTTGTAAGCCATATTCTCCATCAGATACTTTTGTACCTCTTGTTGCTTTTCCTCTATTTCTACCTTTTTGCATTTTTCTATATTTACTTCTTTTTGGCATTACTGGCATTATGCTTCGCCTCCCTCTGTTTCTACTTTTTTCTTACCTAGTACTTCACCTTTATATATCCAAACCTTAACACCTATTTTTCCATAAGTTGTATCAGCTTCATAGAATCCATAATCTATATCAGCTCTTAAAGTTTGTAAAGGAATTGTACCTTCTTTATAGAACTCTGTTCTTGCCATATCAGCTCCGCCTAATCTTCCAGATACTGATGTTTTAATTCCTAGAGCTCCTGCTTTCATTGTTTTTTGCATTGCTTGTTTCATTGCTCTTCTAAAAGATATTCTCTTTTCAAGTTGAGCACAAATATTTTCTGCAACTAATTGTGCATCTAAATCTACATTCTTAACCTCTACTATATTTAGGCTAACTTCTTTTCCTATCATTTTTTGCACTTCTAGCTTTGTTGTTTCTGCTAGATTTCCGCCTTTACCAATTACTAATCCTGGTTTAGCAGTATAAACATTAATTTTAACTAATTTTGCTGTTCTTTCGATTTCTATTTTAGAAATTCCTGCAGCAAATAGTTTCTTTTTAAGTAATTCACGGATTTTATAATCTTCTATTAGATAATCACTAAAGTTTTTAGAATCTGCATACCATTTTGAGTTCCAATCTTTAATAACACCTACTCTTAATCCATGTGGATGCATTTTTTGTCCCATTTTTTAAGATTCCTCCTTCTTATTAATCTTCTTTTTCTCTTAAAACTATTGTTATATGACTTGTTCTCTTTCTAATTCTTACTGCTGAACCTTTTGCAGCTGGTCTAATTCTTTTTAATGTAGGGCCTTGGTTTGCATATATTTCAGCAACATATAACTTATTTACGTCCATTTTATGGTTATTTTCAGCATTTGCCATAGCTGATTTTAACAATTTTTCTATAATTTCTGAAGATGCTTTTGGTGTAAATTTAACTATTGCTAAAGCTTCTTGAGCATTTTTTCCTCTAATTAAATCTGCTACAATTTTAACTTTTCTGTTTGAAATTCTAGCATACTTTAATTCTGCTCTTGCTTCTACTTTTACTTCTTTTTCTTGCATTTCTGCCACGATATTTCCCTCCTTGCTTCTTTGTAAGGGGACACATCTTTTATATGGTCACCTTTTATTTTTTATTTAACTTCAGTTGTTTTTTCTCCTGAATGGCCTTTGAAAGTTCTTGTTGGTGCAAATTCACCTAATTTATGACCTATCATTTCTTCTGAAATATAAATAGGTACATGTTTTCTTCCATCATGAACAGCTATTGTATGTCCTACCATTTGAGGATATATTGTAGATGCTCTTGACCATGTCTTTAAAACATCTTTTTTACCAGTTTCATTCATAGCTTCGATTCTCTTTAATAATTCTGGTGCTACAAATGGTTTCTTTTTGCTTGATCTTGACATTACGGATTTACCTCCTTATCTTACTTTCTTCTCTTAACTATAAACTTATTAGATTGTTTATTTCTCTTTCTTGTTTTGTATCCTAATGCTGGTTTACCCCAAGGAGTTAATGGTCCTGGTCTACCAACTGGTGCTTTACCTTCACCACCACCATGAGGGTGATCATTAGGGTTCATTGCAGAACCTCTAACTGTAGGTCTAATTCCTAAATGAACTTTTCTTCCTGCTTTTCCTAATTTGACATTTTCATAATCAGAGTTACCAATTGTTCCAATTGTTGCTCTGCATCTAGCCATTATAAGTCTCATTTCTCCAGATGGAAGTCTTACGTGAGCATATTTTCCTTCTTTTGCCATAAGTTGAGCTTCTTGTCCTGCAGCTCTAACTAATTTTCCTCCTTGACCTGGGTTTAATTCTATATTATGAATCATAGTACCTACAGGTATATTTTCTATTGGAAGGCAATTTCCAGGTTTTATATCTACGTTTACTCCTGATACTACCTTATCTCCATCTTTTAATCCTATTGGAGCTAAAATATAACTTTTTACTCCATCTTCATATTCTATTAATGCAATGTTTGCACTTCTGTTAGGATCATATTCTATTCCTATTACAGTTGCAACTACATCATCTTTTTGACGTTTAAAATCTATTATTCTGTATTTTTGTCTGTTTCCACCACCTTGATGTCTTACTGTTATTCTTCCATATGAGTTTCTACCTGCATTTTTCTTCTTTTTAGCTAACAAAGATTTTTCAGGTGTCTTTTTTGTAATTTCTTCATATGATAATGAAGTCATATTTCTTGTTGATGGTGTTGTTGGTTTGTAATGTTTTATACCCATATTAATTCTCTCCTTTTACATATTTGTGGTTTGTTTTCCTGCTCCACTGCAGCTATTATTTATTATCCGAGTTATCTCTCGATATCTTCTTCTAGGTTAATTTTTACTTTAACATTTTTATCTTTTGAGTCTGTAAGTAATTCTCGTTCAAACTCTCTTAATTTAGCTCTTTGAACTGCATTATATTTTCTTGGCATCATTGGATGTAAACCAAAGTAAAAATTTTCTTCTTCATCAACACCCATTTGTCCAACACTTACATTATTTAATTTGTTTTTTGGTTCATCCATAATTAAACCCCTGTGAATTCATCAATTGCATCTTTATACTTATTAGCAACTTTAACTTCTTTTCCACCTTTTGCCATATATTTTCCATCTTGTGGATTTGTATCTATTGTTACTATTGCTTTCTTCCAATCAGAAGTTTTTCCTTGATGAACTCCAACTCTTTTTTGTTTTCCATCAATGTTCATTGTATTTACTTTTAAAACTTTAACATTGAATAATTTTTCAACAGCTTGTGCTATTTGAATTTTTGTCGCTTTTTTAGCTACTTCAAAGGTATACTTTCCTTCTTGTATTGCCATGTTACTTTTTTCTGTTATAACTGGTCTTACTATAATATCTTCTGGTCTCATTATGCGTACACCTCCTCAATTTTCTTAACAGTATCTACTGTAACTACAAGTTTATTGTATTTTAACAAATCATACACATTAATTGTATTTACAAGACTTGTTTTTACATTTTCAATATTTCTTGCAGATCTTTGTACTGTTTCATTCTTTTCTGGTAAAAGAATTAATGCTGGTTCTGTTACTTTTAAACTAGCTAATGCATTTACCATATTCTTTGTTTTTATTTCTTTTAATTCTAATTTATCTACAACTACTAATGAGTTTTCTAGAACTTTTGAGCTTAGTAAAGATTTTATTGCTAATCTCTTTTCTTTCTTGTTTACTGTATATTTATAGCTTCTAGGTTTTGGTCCTAATGCTATACCACCTTTTATCCATTGTGGTGCCCTTATACTTCCTTGTCTAGCTCTACCTGTTCCTTTTTGTCTCCAAGGTTTTCTTCCGCCACCAGAAACTTCGCTTCTAGTTTTTGTGCTTTGTGTACCTTGTCTTTGGTTAGCCATATAATTTACTAACACACTGTGTACAACAGCTTCATTTGGCTCAATTCCAAATATTTCTTCTTTTAATTCTAAATCGCTAACCTTCTTACCTTTCATATCATATACATCTATCTTAGGCATTGTTTTTCCTCCTTCCTATTTTGTTACTTTCACTGTTTCTTTTATTTTTAGTATTGCTCCTTTATTTCCTGGAACACTACCTTTTACTAAAATTACATTTTTGTCTAAATCTACTCTTACAACTTCTAAGTTTTGAATTGTAACAGTATCAATTCCCATATGTCCTGGAAGTTTTTTACCTTTGAAAACTCTTCCTGGTGTTGAAGTTGGTCCCATTGAACCTGGTCTTCTATGATACATAGAACCATGTCCCATTGGTCCTCTGTGTTGTCCATGACGTTTAATAACGCCTTGGAATCCTTTTCCTTTTGTTACGCCTTGAATGTCTACTTTTTCTCCGGCAGTAAAAACATCTGCCTTAACTTCTGAACCTACTGTTATATTTTCAGTAGAATCTACTCTAAATTCTCTTAAATATTTCTTTGGTTCTATATTAGCTTTTTTAAAGCTTCCTTTTTCTGGTTTGTTTAATTTACTTTCTTTAACTGAACCAAATCCTAATTGAACTGCATTGTATCCATCAGTTTCAACAGTTTTAACTTGTACTACTGTACATGGTCCAGCTTCAATAACTGTTACTGGAATAACTGCTCCGTTTTCATCGAATATTTGAGTCATTCCTAGTTTTTTGCCTATTAACGCTTTGTTCATTTTCTTCCTCCTAACTATTGGCTGATTATATCAGCATGGTTTTACAATTTAATTTCAATGTCTACACCTGCTGGTAAGTCTAATTTCATTAAACTATCAACAGTTTTTTGTGTTGGATATAGAATATCTATAACTCTTTTATGTGTTCTCATTTCAAATTGCTCTCTAGCATCTTTATGTTTGTGTGGAGAACGTAAAATTGTTATAACTTCCTTTTTTGTTGGAAGTGGAATTGGACCTGAAACTTGTGCTCCTGTTCTTTTAGCAGTATCTACTATTTTTTCAGCAGACTGATCTAAAACTACATAGTCATAAGCTTTTAATCTTATTCTTATTTTGTCACTTCCTACTACTTTGTTTGATGTTGCCATAATTTCCCTCCTTATTTAAAAATGTTTCCGGCAAGTTATCAACGCACCCTGGTGTTTCTTTTTATACCATTTTTAAAACCTAAGGCATAATGAACTTAGGTAAAAGTGCTTTTATCAAACTTTCGCCCGGTCTAAGCCAAGACATACTCCACAGAAGTTCCCTCCACTATAAATAGTGTAGCCACATTCTGCTTCACCGCAAATCCATACGCTTGAATATTATACTACGGATTGGTTGGTAAAGTCAACTGTTTTTGATAAAAAAGTGAAATAAATTTGTAAAAACACAAAAATACTTCTTTATGCTTTTTCATAAAGAAGTATTTTTGTCTTAATTATTGTTTCCTTTTAAGTATTTATCAGTTTCTTTAATGCGTAATTCATCAAGATATGTATATTCCCAATATCTAGAATAATCCTGTTTTGTGCCAACATCAATATATTTTCTTTCTTCAATGGTTACATTTTCTCCTTCTACAAATTTATTAGTTATTCTAGTTGTTTTAAACTCTTCCCATTTATCTTCAGGAATGTTGATTTCATATAATTTGCCTTTTAATTGAATGCATTCCATGTCATTTATTGTTAGTTCTTTGCCTTCTAATATTTGTGGACTTATTTCTTGTTTATTACCATTAACCGAAATCGTAATTTCATTGCTAAAACGTGAATCTATCACATCTTTATTTATTATAAACTTCAAAACCATATATCCAATTATATTATCCTTCTTAAACTTTAAACATGGTACTTTTTCACTCTTTATTACATCTCCAAAGGTATCTTTATATTCTTTTTTTTCATATTCTAATTCAATATAATCTTTCCAATTATCTGTAGTTATAGGTAATTCATTTTTATATTGTTCAAACTCTTCCTTTGATATATAATTTTCAGTATTTTTATTAGAAATTATTATTGTTACAATTATAGTAATTAATACAAGTATTAGAAAACATATAATCAATCTTTTTCTTTTTATGTTTTCTTTCTTCATTTCTTCTCTTATTTCTTCTCTTAATTCTTTATTCATTCTACTCTCCTATATTTAAATCCAATGAATTTGATATATAATATCTTCCTTCTGCTGTTAATATAATTGGTTCAAATTTGTAATTTCCATAGCATGTTATAATTAGTGGTATATCCATGCTATAACAATTTGATCCTTTATAAAATGTTATATAATGTATTTTATTGTCTTTTAAATAATACCTATTGTCTGAAGAATATGAAGCTCTGTAATTTCTAGCTAATCTTAATGAATTTGGAAGAGCAATTCTTACATTACCTTCATAATCATTAGGAAATTGAATATGTAAGTTTAGCTCATTGCCTTCTATTGGATCCACACTAATTTGTATTGATTCTTCTGCATTCAAATTAGCAAAATCTCCTTCATAATAATATGTAACTCTTAGATCTTTACTATCTGTCTCAAATTTTATGTTTTCTAAATTTTCCTCATAAATAGTATATTTTTTTATTTCCATTCCTTTTAGCTTTATTATCTCACTTGAATTTGCTGTTATTATTTTTACTGTTTCTTCTTTTGCAAATTCTTGTGAATTATTTCTAAAGAATGATAATATAGCAAATCTTAAGTAATTATCTGCTGGTTTTTCTTCTATCAATTTATTTATTTCTTCTACTGCTTGTTTTTTGTTAATAAATGTATCTATTATTGCAATTATAGAGGCATATTCTTCTTTTTCTTCTTGTGTTAAATCTATTTTTCCATATAACTCTTTAGCATTTTTATAGTCTCCTAAAAATTCAAGTGATAGTGTTACTAACAATTTATTATAATTATCTATATCCTGTTCTTCTTTCAAATATAATACATCTGTAAGCACAGGCTCTTTATTGGCTGATGCTAATAAATATAGTTCAAATATATTGTCATCATTTTCTGTCCAATTTGGTTTTAATGCATATTCTTCTGCATAATAACTAATTAATGCAGTAAGCAGTAAATCTTTACTTGCATTTTTTAAATTTGAATATCCTCCATACCAATTATATTCACTGGCAGGTACTGTAGATATTGTATCATCTGTTCCATAAAATTCATTTTTTAATTTTTGCACTTCTCTATTCGCAATTTGTGTATCTAATCTGTTATTTACCCTTGTTTGTACAAATTCAATATATTTTAAATATTGTTGTACTTCATTATTATATATTTCCAATGTTACTGGCATTTTTATTGGTTTAAATTCTGGTTTTTCTACTATATTTAAATCCGCTTTTGCAGATACTTCTTGCACAGATTCAACCACACTAAATTTGTATTCTATTCCATCTTCTTTATTATTGCCTTTTCCTCTTATTACTGCTGTATATGTACCATATGGTAATTTACCAAAATTTACTGTTACTAAATTATTTGTATTTCCTGTTGCTTTCATTGTTTTATTTAATTCTTTTATTGTGAATTCATATTCAACCTGATAATTTTCATCTGAAATACTTGTTGCATTTAATACTAAATCATCTGTTGTTTTTACACCTCTTGGTTCTACAATTTGTATAAAGAAATCTGGTTTTGAAACTATTTCTAATTTATTTACACCTAAGTATAAGTCCTTGTTTGCGCTATGAACTGTTGCTGTATATGTTGTTACATTGTCTGGTAGCTTAAATTTAACTGTTGCGTTTCCATCATTATTAGTTTTTACAGTATCAAAATATGCTGTATCTTCAAAATCGTCCCTATCATCGTCTCCTCCACCATATCCATCACCAACTTGTGTTTCTATATAGTCTCTATAGGTAGAATATGTGTATGCAAAGTATTCTTTATTCTCATATATTCTTTCTAATAAATCTGTGTTGTCATGTTCTAATTCGAAAATAGCTTTATTTACTACACTAACATTAACTGAAGTTTTTACACCTTTTCCTTTGTTAGTTGTTTTAATGTTTAATGTAACTTCATCTCCTGGTTTATATACAGTTTTATCTGATGTAATCTCTACATCAACCTTTCTATCTTCTTCGTCAAAATCTAAGTAATATGTTGGCATTCTATAGAATTTACCATTTAGGAAATATGCTGATGTTAATTTTGTTCCTGGAAAATCTTTATTCTCAAATTTATAACTTATATTATTATCACTAATAATTTTTTGAGAGTGTATTCCTTCTTTAAAGGCAACTTGTAATAGTTTACCTTCATTGTCAATCTCTTTTTCTCCCGCTTCAGTGCTTTCACCTAATTTAAACTCTATTGTATCCCCTATTTTATATTTTTTATATTCATCAAATTTAAGGAAATATCTATATATAGCATACTTCGAATAATTAATTTGTGAACTATCAAAATCACTCCAATTGAATCTTACATGTCCAAGCTTTATATTTTCATCTTCATCAAATCTACTTATATAATTACAATCCTCAACTGTTTTTCCATCACTATCTACATATGATACTCTTAATTCATAACTATATGATATTCCATCTGAATCCTTTTTTAGTTTTAGGCTATCTTTATTTACTTCTATTACTCCGTTTTCATCTGTTTGCCCTGCAATTATAGTTTGTATATCTTTATCTGTTTTATATGAATACTCTGGTTCTGTTTCTTTTGTGTATTCATTATATCTTTGTCCACTAACATATCTAGTATATTTATATTCTACTAAATCTATTATAACACTTGCATTTTTGTATGTTCCATCATATAGTTCCTTCAAATCATATTCTACTGTTTTACGATCGTTATCACTTAATTTATAAAGTGTTATTTTATATTTATCTTTTTCTTCTTTAAAATCTGTATAGGCTTTTCGGTTTATAACATTTACGTATATACTATTTTCATTATTTGAATATTCTATTGCATCTCCACTATATATATTTATAGAAAATCCTTTTAAATTTGTCGTATTGTCTCTATTACCAACTGGTATTTTTATTGGTAATGAAAAATGTGCCACACCATCTGCTCCTGTTATAGCTGAATAATTTTCTCCTTCGAATACTGCTGTTACTTTCTTATTTGTTACATTTAATCCTGTTATATGTTTAACTTTAACGTCAAAATCAAATTTTTCACCATCAAACACATAATCTTTTTTGTGTGAAGTTTCAAATGTATAATTTTGAAGTTCATACTTTTCTATTTCTATTGGTCTATATGCTATTGAGCTATTCTTATAATATAGTGTTGCAGATAAATATCCATCCACATGATTTTGTATTTTGTATTCGTAATTTAAAATTCCATCATCATCTACTGATACTTTTTTCTTTCCTTCTTCTCCAAATTCTATGTAAAATTCATTTTCATCTACCTTATCATAGAATAATTTTTTGGGAACAAATCCCCACACTTTAATGGTATCTGTATTTTTATATAATGGTCTATCTGTATATAAATATGCAGCATTATATACATCTAAATTACTATTTAATATTCCCACAATTAATTTATTATCAATAGTTAGATATTTTACCTCTTTAGAATTATCTGTTATATTCTCAAATTTTGCAACACCTTGTGAATCTGTTTTTGCCGTTTTTCCTAAATATTCTATACTTATATCTTTTGCTAAATCATTTCCTTTTGCTACCCATACAAGTACATCTCTTTCTGTTTCTAAAGCATATGCCGATAATTCGTTAATTTGTATTGGTATATTATCTACAACATAACCTTTTGAAGATCTAATTACTGCTGCATAATATCCATTTTCTAAAGTTTTTTCCAGTTGTATATATGCTTCTGTTTTGGTGAAATTATACTCTCCCAAATTTTGAGCATTGTTATAGTTTCTATCTTCTAAATATTTTATAAACTCATCTTTACTGGCAAATTTATATATATTAATCTTTCCAACATTTCCTTTTTCTAATGTTCCATATATTCTTATTGCTTCATCTGGTTTATATGTATTTATTTTGTCTACTGTTATACTTTCTCTAGAATATGTACTCTCTGTTTGTCCACTTACCCTAAATTTAAAAACATAATCTTCTTCTAGTTTTTGATCTCCTGCTGTTAGTCCTTTTTTTATTGTTAATGTATAATCTCCAGTTTTCCATTCTTCGTTTGGAATAAATCTCCAAATCTTTCTATTATGTTCCCATCTTCCTTCAACATTTGGTAGCATTTCAAAATAATTTTCTGCATTTTCAACATTTACATATGAAAACTCTATTTCAATAGCACTATTTTCACTAATCCATTCATTTTGATATGGATATGTGCTAACAACACTTAATTGATTTTTGGTCTGATATGCCCAACTATCTTCTGCTATTTTATTTTTTATATATTGCAATTTTACTATAGTATTGTCTGGTATGTTCTGTTTAAATGTTAGTTTATATTCATTTTCATTGCCAGTTTTAGCAATGCTATATTCAAGTGCAGGTTCTACATATATCGCTTTTCTTACATCATCTAGATTAACCTTTTCTTCTGAAGTTATTATAAATTCAGTTGTGTTATCAATTATTCCATTATTCATTTTAGTTGGTTCTATATTTTTAATTTTGGCGATACTAATAGGTTCTTCTCCTATGCTAAATATGTTTTTATTCCACATAAAATAAGCACATAATAAAATAGCCAATACTAATAGTATTATTGATATTACTAATATTGTAAATGTTCCTAAAGTTATTTTTACTTGTTTTTTTGCCATTTGTATTCCCTCCTTTTTTGCTTTTGTTACTCTAAATTATTATATATTTATAAACTAAATAAGTAAATATTCTATTACAATATTTCTTCTATATTTTGAACTAGAAATTCTTCAGTTAGCATAGATGCTCTTATTTTATTAATATTTCCATCTTTATCTATAAAATATGTTGTAGGAAATCCTGGTGCCCCAAATTTACTAATTGCAATGTGATTTCTATCAAAATATATCGGCATTGTTAACCCTTGTTCTTCTTTGAATTTAATTCCATTCTCTTTTGTTTCTTCCGAACTATCAAGCACATCAATTAAAACAAATTCAACTTTATCCTTGTATTCATTATATACTTTTTCGAGTGTTTGCATCTCTTGTCTACAATATGTACACCATGTTGTCCAAAAATTAATTACAATTGGCTTTCCCTTTAAACTAGATAAATTTAATTCTTCATCATTTTCTGTATAAATTATAGTTTCTGGCATTGCTTTTTTACTCTGCCCAGTATTCCTATTATCAAATTTAAAATCAATATTAGATGTTTTATTATATAAGAATAATCCTCCTCCTAAAACTAAAACAAATAAAATAATCGTTAGAAGCAGTTTTAATTTAGAATTCATATTCCAATAACCCCCTTAACAATCATATATATACCTATTCCTATTAAGAATACTGCTGAAATTATATTAAATATTTTATAGTTTCTCTTTATAAATTCAAATGCATTTTTAAGTTGTTCCATTAAAACAGCACTCAATATAAATGGTATACCAAGTCCTAAACAATACATGCTAAGCATTGCTATACCCTTTATTATATTTCCTGTTGTTGCAACCATAAGAAGTGCAGAACTTAGAAATGCTCCAACACATGGTGTCCATGCTATTCCAAAAGCAATTCCAAATAAGAAAGCAGACAATATTCCTTTACTATCTTCTTTTTTCTTAATTTTTGTATTTCTGTTTAAAAATGGTATTTTTAGCACTCCTGCAAAATCAAGTCCAAATATTATAATTATAACTCCAAATATAATATTTATTATGTTTGTAAAATCATTTAGATAAACTCCTATAGCAGAAAAAATAGTACCTAAAGCAATAAACACAAGTGTAAAACCTAATACAAAAGCTAAGCTATTAAATATCAGTTTTTTATTATCTGCATTTTTACCAACTAAATACAATATGTAAATCGGTAACATTGGCAATAAACAAGGTGATACAAATGTTGCAATACCTTCTAAAAATAATAATAGATATTCCACAAAAATCACTATCCTTTTGCTACATATTATCATAAATAAAAAATAAAGTAAAGCAGTGTCCCCAGTTGGGAATAATTCCCAACTGGGGACGTTTCCTTTTTGGGAACTATTCCCAAAAAGGAAACGTCCCCAACTACACAACTACAAACTTATATTTATTCCTCTTGCTACTATGGAGCTCATATTTTCTATTAAGCCATCTATTTCTTTTGGTGTTACTATAAAGTTAAAGTCATTTGGAACTAATACTTCTTTTATCATTTCATATTTATCTTCATTTTGTAGTTCATTTAAATACTCATTTGATTTTGCATCCTGTTGTAGTTTTTCTATAAATAATTCTATTGAATCTGCTGCTATTGTTGCTGCTTCTACCACTGTTGGGATTCCTAATGCTATAACTGGTATTCCTAATGTATCTTTAGATATCTCTTTTCTTGCATTTCCAACTCCTGCTCCTGGTACTATTCCTGTATCTGCTATTTGTACTGTCGAACTAATTCTTTCTATACTCTTTGATGCTAAACTATCTATAACAATTAAAAGTTTTGGTTTTACATTATCTACTATACCTTTTAAAATTTCTTGTGTTTCTATTCCAGTAGTCCCAAGAACTCCAGGTGCTAATGCACTAACTGGTCTTGCACCTTCTTCTAAATACTGTGGTGCATATTTTAATAAATGCCTTGTTATATCTATATCCTTTACTACACTAGGTCCTAATGCATCTGGTGTTACTCCCATATTTCCAAGTCCAACTACTAAAATATCTTCTTTTCCATTTAAATGAATATCATATAATTTTCTTAATTCTTCTGCTAATATTTCTGCTGAATTTTGTATTTCATCTTCAGTAGCTAATTTTACATTTTTAATATCTATAGTAATATAATTTCCAATAGGCTTTCCAATTGCACTTGCACCCTCTTCATTAGTTATTTTAACTCTAGTAACTTTTGTTCCATTCTTTTCTTCTTCATTAGTTTCAATACCAGGAATCTCCTCTTTCATATTATTTGCTTTTCTATACAAATCTCTTCTCTCTAAGGCCAAATCAGTTCTAAAATCCATTATTACACGTCCCTTCACAATTTTTATCGTCTATTCGCAATATATCTAATAATTTTTTAATTTATAAAGCCGACAGTTCCCGAAGACCCACAAAGCTCTGCCAGACTTTGAACTTTCTTCCTCGCTAGGGTCCCCGTCTGGTCAGCTATTGCCCTGCTATGGAGTGCTTTTAAATGAAAAAATTATTAGATATATTGCGAATATTTTATAAATATCATCTTTATTTTCCCTAATTTAGCATAATCTTATTCATTTTTTCCAAAATTTGTGGTATAATATATATGTATAAACATTTATTAAATTTTGTTTTCATTTGTTTTTTATTTAATATATTCAATATAAATATCTGCAGGAGGTAAAAGAAATGAAAAACAGCATTGAAAATGAAAGAAAACAACACTATGTGCCAAGCATGCTTCTTGCCGGGCTGAAAGGCATTATTGCTGTAGTTGGAGCAATGCTCCTCATTGCTTTAGCCATATGGTTAAGGCAATAAGCTACAAAAAACGAGTTCATCACGAACTCGTTTTTTGCTATTACACATTGCAAAGTATTGCTTCTAGTCCAATATTTAAATCAATCAATCCAACCTTGCTATTAGAATCCAAATTAATCAATTCCTCTAAAATATTTCTTAACTTTTCTTCTTCAAAATATTGTGCTTGCCTTTTATACTTTGTTATTAGAAAAGTTTGATTAGGCTTTAAATTTAATATTTCTTCTAAACTTATATTTTCTCGTAAGGCCAGCTTTACAAGATATAATTTTTTAAAATGATTATATAAAGTTATTAATATCTTTTGCACAGGCTCTTTGTTATAAATTAAATTATTTAATACTTCCATTGCTTGCTTAATATTTTTCACACCTAAACTATCTGTCAAATCAAATATTACAGCTTCTATTTTGGGGATTGCCAAAAGATCCACTTCTTTTTTAGTAATCTTTCCGCCTTCTCCTGCATACTCAATTAATTTTCGTATTTCGTTTATTAGTTCTTGAAATGATGTTCCACATTTTTCTATTAAATATTTTAGTGTATCTTCATCTATATCTACTTTGTAAGCTGTGCATATCTGTTTTAACTTTGTAATTAGTTGTAATGGTTTTAGCTCAGCTAATTCTAATATTTTCCCATGTTTTTCTATTGTTTTATATAAACTACTAGATTTATCTACTGATTCTTCTACAATTAATAATATTACATTTTCAAATATGTGGTTTGCATTTTCTTCAATATAATCTACTAGTTTTGAAATTAATTCACTATTCTTATTTTTTTTAGTTTTTGTTTCTTTTTTTAACAGATCACAATTCTTTACTAATATTAATTTTTGGCTATATCCAAATGCTGGTGTTTGGAGTTCTGATATGATGTTCTCTAAATTTTCTTGTTCTACTGCAACATAGTTTATTCCTTGAACTATTTGGCCAAATTTTTTCTTAATAGTCTTTATTTCTTTTTCTATTAAATATGTATTTTCGCCATATAATAACTCTAATCCACCCATTTAATACTCCTTATAATTTTTGAGAAAATTTTGCAGAATGTGCATGGCATATTGCAATTGCCATACTATCAGTTATATCATCCAATTTAGGTAATTTTTCTTCATTTAATATCATTTTTACCATTCTTTGCACTTGCATTTTATCTGCTCTACCATAACCTACTACTGCTTGTTTTACTTGCAAAGGAGTATATTCATATGTTGGTATCCCGTGAATTCTTGCAACTACTAAAACTACCCCTCTTGCTTGTGCAACATTTATCGCTGTTTTTGCATTATTATTAAAAAATAGCTCTTCAACAGACATTGCATCTGGTTTATACTCATTTATTATTTCTTCTAAATCTTTATATATTTTCTCTAATCTTAAAGGAAATGAAACTCCGTGCTTCGGTTTTTACTGCTCCAGATGTTATTAGTTTGAATTTATTTCCTATGTAATCTACTATGCTATATCCTGTTATTGCAAATCCTGGATCAATTCCTAAAATTCTCATTTTCTACTTCCTTTTTATTTAGAATAATTCTTAATATTTCTGCTACACTCCAAGCTTGTGCTATAGTTCCCTTTGGAAGAAATGGCGTTTTAGAATCGTATATTTCAGAAATACTATATATTCCACCATTATAGTAAAATTCTTTTTTGAATGTCTTTTCTGTTTCATTTGCAAATTCTAAATATTTTTCTATTAATTCTGATTTTTCCTTTTTATCCTTTTGCGCTTTTAATTGATTTAATAAACAATTATTATATAATCCTAAAAGCCAAGGCCATGTAATACCTTGATGATAACTCATATCTCTTTTAAATCCATTTCCTTCATATATATCTACATAACCTTTTTCACCTTTTGCTAATGTTTTTAATCCATATTTGTTAAGTAATTTTGATTCTACAACTTTTAAAACATTTTGAGCTATTTCCCCATTTGGATCTATAACTGGGTATGTTAATGAAAATGAAAATAATTGATTTGGTCTTATTTTACTATCTCCTAATACATCATATAAACATTTTCTTTTTGAGTTATAAAATTTTTCTTCAAAAGATTTTTTAGTTTTGCTTGCCATTTGTAAATATATTTCTGCATCTGCCTTTTCTCCATACTTTGTACATAATTCTGCCATTATATTTAATGCATTATACCAAAGAGCATTTATTTCAACTGCTTTTCCATTTCTTGGAGTTACTGCAAAATCGCCATATTTTGCATCCATCCAAGTATTTTGAGTATGGTCTGTTCCACTTACAATTAAATTATCTTCATCTAAGTAAATATTATTATCATCTAGATCTATTCCTACCTTATATGACTCTATTATCTTTTTTAAAATTTCATATAATTCCCTCTTTACAAAGACATAATCCCCTGTATAGATAAGGTATTTTTTTATTTGTTCAAATAATAATAAAGAACTATCTACACTATTATATAATGGTCTATTATCATATCCTGAATATCCATTTGGTACTAAACCAAATTTTATATTTCGCGTAAAAGTTAATAATACTTGTTTTGCAATTTCAAATCTTCTAGTTTTTAAAAGTAAGCCTTCATATGCAATTAATGCATCTCTTCCCCAATCTAGGAACCAATGATAGCCTGCAATAACAGTATGTAATCCAAATGTCGGCCTATATACTATAAAATCATCTGTACTCATTACTAAATCTTTAATAAATTTCTTTTCCTCTATTTGTTCTTGTGTATCTTTTTTATTCTCCCATACTAAATTACTTTCATATACCATGTTTTCTAGTCTTTTTATTTGTTCATTTATTACATCTTTTATGTTTATTTCCTCGATATTACTTTCTAAAGAGCATATTATAGAAATCTCCTTTTCTTCATTTGCTGGAATTTCCACTGTAAATGTCCCAGGCACTGCATGATTTTCTTCAGGGAAAAAGCCTCTTTTCTCTTCTTCTAGATAATACATATTATTAAAAGTATCATTATAATGCTGATTATAATTTCCTTCTGATGCATAAATATAAATTGGATTCATTCCCATATTATCAACAATTATTTTCACTTTTTGGTCTTTTACTTCTTGTTTTAAATCATAATATTTACCTGTATTCATGCAATGAAAATCCCTAAAATTTATTACAGGTGTGATATTTAATTTTGCATCTTCATCTTTTGTTGTAATTTTATAAAGAATGCAAACTGTATTTTCCCTATATTTCATACAAATAATTTTTTTAATTATTATTCCATTTACTTCATATGTAAATATTGGAATATATGCTTTTTCAAAGTTTTTTTGTAACTTGAAGCCCTCTGAAATATAGTTTTTACATATATTTGTATATAACACATGGCTCTTACCATTTATTTCTATGCTCTCATCTAATTTAGAAAGAATCAAATGTCTTCTTGCTGGAGGTGTTAATGCTGCAATAAGTAATCCATGGTATTTCCTTGTATTTGCTCCAATTACTGTTGAAGATGCATAACCACCTATTCCATTTGTAATTAACCATTCTTTTTCTAGCGCGTCTTTTAAAGATAATTCCTTATCTAAATATTTCATCTATTGTTCCCTCCATCATTTGTTTAATGCTTAGCTCTTCTAGCTTGTTTCTTTGGTGCTTTTGGTGTTTTTACCTTTTCTTTTTTCCTTGCTGTTTCGTGTTTTCCTTCTTCTTCCTTTATTTTTTTCACATTATACAATGAACCTGTTTGTTCATATAATTTTATATTCTCTAATCTTGTTTCATTACTTGCTTTTATATCTCTAATTCTTTCTTGATATTTACTTGCAAATTTACTCTTCATTTTTGGCTTATATTTGTTCTCTATTCTTTTTTGTGCTTTTTTATTTATTTTTTGAATATTTTCTTTTTTCTTTTCTTTTTTCTTTTGGCCTTTCAATTTTGAATTTAACAATATATATTGTGTATCATATTGCTTGTCCTTAAATTTTAGATCTGTACGAATTAGTTCCATAATTGCAACTGCAACAGTGTCTGCATCATGCCTAATTTTATCTCCTTCTATTTTTGACATATGCTTATGTATTACATTAACACCCATACTAGATACTTTATTTAAATCAATTTCTACTAATTCAGAACCTTGCATATTGTATCTTCTAATATACTCTGGTACAACTTCCCCTGTATCACATATACAATAATCTATTATTTTTCCTCCTGCATGATCTGTAATAGCTTGCAAATGCTCTGAAATTGAATAATTATCTGTTTGTCCAGGTTCTGTCATAATATTACTTACATATATTTTATATGCTTTGCTTTCTTTAATTGTTTTTGCCACATTTTTAACTAATAAATTTGGTATAACATTTGTGTATAAACTTCCTGGTCCTATTACAATTGCATCAGCTTCTGAGATAGCCTCTAGTACACCTGGTGCAGGTCTACAGTTAGATGGTGTTATATATATTCTATTAATTTTAGAAACTCTCTCATATGCTACTTCTGGTATTTTATCCTTTTCTTTTACAACTGTCCCATCGTCTAATTCAGCACATATTGTAATTTCATCAGCTGTTACTGGTAGTACTTTTCCTTCAATATTAAGTACTCTATTTGAGTTTGAAATACTATCTGTTATGTCATTAAAAACCTCATTCATTGCAGATAAATACACATCTCCAAAAGAAAGATTTTTTAATCTATCATTTTTAAATTTATATTTCATCATATAATCCATTACTTCTGAATCTTTTGCAAGTGAAGCTATTGCTCCTTTTACATCTTCAAAAGGTAATAAATTTAATGCAATTCTTGAATCTGTAGGTTTATTTCCATAATCTGAAACAGTTACAATCGCTGTAATATTACTAGTATATTTTTTTAAGCCACTTATTATTGTATTTATACCTTCTCCTCCACCTATTACAACTACTTTAGGTCCCTCTTCATATACTTTTTTGTTAAATATTAATGATTGTATATTTACTTGTGCTTTTTTTGTAACATCATCATCTAGCTCATTATTAGCATTTGCCTCTACAACTAATTCTAAAGTTCTTTTTTGTATGTATACTATTCCTAATATAACAAATGTAAATCCTACTACAAATGATGCTACTATTTTTATTATTTCTTGTATAGAAGCTTCGTTTAATACTAATATTTCAGCAATTCCATAGCACACTAAAACTATTCCTACTAATATTAAAAACATCCATCTTTTTATCTTTGTACTGCCTTTGAACCAGCCAAAAAAGCCTTTCATTTTATTTCTCCTCTCCAATAATTTCCACTTCGGTTTCTATATTAACTTTAAATTTCTTGTAAACTTCTTTTTTTACATGCTCAATTAAATCTAAAATATCTTGTGATGTTGCATTTCCTGTATTTATTATAAAACCTGCATGTTTAGTAGATACTTCAGCTCCACCTATTTTATAGCCTTTTAGTCCACACTCATCTATGAGTTTTGCTGTGATAAAGCCATCTCCTCTTTTAAATGTACTTCCTGCATTAGGTTTATCTAATGGCTGTCTTTCGATCCTCGCTTGCTGATTTTCTTTCATTTTAGATTCTATTTCTTCTAAATTACCTTTTTCAAGTTTTATATAAGTTTTTAAAATAATAACATTCATCTTTGAAAAAATACTATTTCTATATGTAAACTCATGCTCTGCATTTTTTATTGTTTGAATATTTCCATCAAAAGTAATATATTCTGTCTTTTGAATAAAGCTGCCAATCTCAGAGCCATAAGCGCCTGCATTCATTCTAATTGCCCCACCTAGTGTTCCTGGTATACCAACTGCAAACTCTAAACCTTTTAAATTATTTTCTTTTGCTATTTGTGATAATTTAATAACAGATACACCAGCTTGAGCTTCTATTATTCCAATATTATCTTCAAGTTTTACATTTATTTTATTCATTTTTAAGCATACTACTATTCCTCGTATTCCTTTATCCCTTACTATCAAGTTGGTTCCATTTCCGACAATAGTTACAGGTATTTTATTTGCACTTGCATACTTAAGTAGTACTTTTAAATCTTCTTCATCATATATTTTTATAAAAAAATCTGCTAGTCCACCTGTTTTAAAAGAAGTATGTTTACTCATAGGTTCATCTTTTAAAATATCACTTGATTTTAAAATAGATTTCAAATCTTCCAGTATATTCATTATACCTCCTGTTTAGAAAATGCCATATATATTGCCTAACTCATCTACTCCTATATTTTCTGCTGCTGGCTTTTCAGGTAATCCTGGCATTGTATATATTTTACCTGCTAATGCTACTATAAATCCGGCTCCAGCACGTAAATTTATATCTCTAATTGTGATTTTAAATTCTTCATTTATTTCTAATTTTTTAGGATCATCTGATAAAGAATATTGAGTTTTTGCAATGCAAATTGGTAAATTTCCATATCCCATTTTTTCTATTTTTTCAATAGTTTTTATGCTCTCTTCACTATACTCTACTCCAGAAGCTCCATATATCTCCTTAGCTATTTTATCTATCTTTTCTTTTATTCCATCTTCTATATTGTATACAAATTTCAACTTATTGTTATTATTTGAAAGTTTAACAACTTTTTGTGCTAAATCTATTGCTCCTTTTCCACCTTTTTCCCATGACTCTATTAAACTTAATTCTACTCCTACTTCATCTAATGCTGTTTTTAATGTTTCGATTTCTAATTCTGTATCCTGGTTATATTTATTTATTCCTACAATTACAGGCACATTAAATTTATTTTTAATATTATCTATATGCTTTAATAAGTTTGGAATTCCTCTTTTTAATGCCTCTATATTTTCTTCTTCTAAGCTTTCTTTTGTAGCTCCACCATGATATTTTAATGCTTTTATAGTTGCAACACATACAGCTAAATTAGGATTTATTCCAGAAGTTCTACACTTTATATTAAAAAATTTTTCTGCTCCCAAATCTGCTCCAAAGCCAGCTTCTGTTATAACATAATCACTTAATTTTAATGCCATTTTTGTTGCTACAACACTATTACATCCATGTGCTATATTAGCAAATGGTCCACCATGTATTATTGCAGGTGTATTTTCCAATGTTTGAACCAAATTTGGATTTAATGCATCCTTTAGAAGTGCTGTCATTGCACCTTCTGCCTTCAAATCTCTTGCTCTTATAGGTTCTTCCTTGTCATTATATCCTATAATTATATTTCCAAGCCTTTTTTGTAAATCATTTAAGTCTTCCGCTAAGCAAAATATTGCCATTATTTCAGAAGCAACAGAAATGTCGAATCCATCTTCTCTTGGAATCATATTCTTTTCTTGATTTAAATTAATTTCTACTTTTCTTAATGATCTATCATTTAAATCTACGCATCTTTTCCATACAACATTTTTTATTTTAAGCTTATTTCCAAAATAAATATGATTATCTATCATAGCTGCAAGTAGATTATTTGCAGCAGTTATTGCATGTATATCTCCAGTAAAATGTAAATTTATTTCATCCATTGGAACAACTTGAGAATATCCACCACCTGTTGCCCCTCCTTTTATTCCAAATACCGGACCTTGAGATGGTTCTCTTAATGCTAATATTGATTTTTCTCCAATCTGTCTCAAGCCATCAGCTAATCCAATTGCCATTGTAGTCTTGCCTTCTCCAAGTGGTGTAGGGTTAATAGATGTCATTAGAACTAATTTTCCATTTGGCTTATTATTTAATTTAGACATTATTTTGTTAGATATTTTTGCTTTATATTTTCCATATTGTTCTATATACTCTGAATCAATATTTAAATTTTCAGCAATTTCACTAATATTCTTTATATTAGCTTTTCTCGAAATCTCTATGTCTTTCATTTTAGCACCTCATTTTTACTTTATTACTTTAAAAAATATATTTACCTTTTTCTTAATTAAACTAGGAATCCAACAATAACACCAAGTAATGCCCCTACAAAGACTTCAACTGGTGTGTGCCCTAGAACTTCTTGTAACTTTTCTTGAACAGTTTCTATTGCTAATCCTGGTGTATTTACAATTTTATTTAATATTTTAGCTTGCTTTCCTGCTGCTCTTCTAACGCCAGCTGCATCAT
Organism: Clostridia bacterium; assembly: GCA_017469445.1. Classification (GTDB taxonomy): domain Bacteria; phylum Bacillota; class Clostridia; order TANB77; family CAG-508; genus UMGS1864. The sequence goes on along the minus strand of JAFUGK010000007.1, from coordinate 133,909 downwards.
ACATTACTACTAAAGACATTATAACAGATAGTCCAAAAATTGCAGAGTCAAACCCTAAATCTCTACCTATTAAAGTACTCAAGCAACATACAACAGCAGAATGAGAGCTAGGCATTCCACCTGCTCCTAATATTCTTTTAAAATTAAATTTTTTTTCTTTAAATAAATCCCATAGTGTTTTAAATACTTGTATTCCAAGCCATACAAACATTGGAACAATTATATATTTATTATGTAACAATTCTTGAAATTCTTGCATCTTTATTATCCCCTTTTATTTATCTTTATTCCTCAGTTGGAGTGAATGGTTTTTCAATTATTTCTTCATCTTTACGAATCAATATATTTATTTTCTTTTCGGCATTTTCTAATATTTCATTACACTTTTTAGAAAGTTCTATTCCTTCTTCAAATTTTTTTACAGAATCTTCTAAATTTAATGTACCTTTTTCTAATTCTTGAACAATTTCTTGTAAATTTTTCATTGTATCTTCAAAAGACATATTATTCTCATTTGCCATCTTATAATCATCCTTTCAACTATTTCTATGCAACTTTATACACTAAACACAATTTTTTAATTTTAATATTTTTCTTGTAATGTATTATTCCTTATATCTACTTCATACCAAACTAAAACTCTTGTAGTGTTTTTATCAACTACTCCAATTACATATTTGCCATTTTCATTTTTTTCATCTATTTTAAATGTAACATTATTGTCTTCTCCCCAATCTTGCTTTACCATGTTTATTGCTTTTTCATCATTGTTTTGCTCGTTTGTAGTAACGTTTTCTGGATTGCTAATAGCTGGCACTTCATCATTTTGATTTTCTGCTTCATTTTTAACTTCTTCTGAAATTGTATTATCTACTGTATTATTTATAATATTATTTGCTTCCTTCTTTATAGTATTAAATGCATCTTTTACTTCTTTACTCTGTACAATACTATTATTAACAGTTTCTTTTACATCTTCATTCTTCAAAAAAAATAATCCAACAACTACTAATATAACTATTATTATCCCAATAATTATCTTAATATATTTTTTCATTGACTTTTCCCCCTTACAATATTTGAGCGTTATTCGTGCCATCAGTAAATCTTAATGTGATATTGTCACCTTTTTTTAATTGTTTACTACTTACTATTAAACTTCCATCTTTTTCCGTTAAGCAATATCCTCTAGTTAATGTTTTTAAAGGACTTAATGCATCTAATTTTGCAATTAATTCTGCGCCTTTAATTTTTGCATCTCTTAACTTTATGTTTACTAAATTTTCAAGGTTTTTACTTATATTATCAAGCATAATATAATATTCATTTATTTTTTGAGTAGGATTTGTAAAAACTGGTGATTGACTAGTTTTATCTAATAGTAATTTCATGTATTCAATTTTCTTTTTTAGAGCTAACTTTGCTCTACTATTATATGAACTAATTTTTTCCTTAATTTCATTTATATCTGCAACCGCAAGTTCTGCAGCAGCAGATGGTGTAGGTGCCCTTAAATCTGCTACAAAATCTGAAATTGTAAAATCTGTTTCATGTCCTACTGCAGATATTATTGGTATTTCAGAATTATAAATTGCATCTGCTACTACTCTCTCATTAAAAGGCCATAAATCTTCTAAAGATCCTCCACCTCTTGCTAAAATTAATACATCAGCAATTTTTCTATTATTCATAAATTTTATTGCTTCTGCAATTTTTTCTCCAGCACCTTCACCTTGTACTGGCACTGGATATAATTTTATATGTACGTTAGGATTTCTTCTTGTAGAGACATTTATAATATCTCTAATTACCGCACCTGTTTGAGATGTAAGAACTCCTATGGTTTGTGGCATAAATGGAATCTTCTTTTTGTGAGTTTGATCAAAATATCCTTCTTGCTCCAGCTTCCTTTTTAATTCTTCATATGCCTGATATAAACTACCAATTCCATCCTCTTTCATTGCTTTACAATAAATTTGATATACTCCATCTCTTTCAAAAACAGCAACAGTACCTAATATAAGTACCTTCATTCCATCTTTTGGTACAAAATTTAAATTTGCATTAGCTGTTTTAAACATAATGCATTTTATCAAGCTTGTTCCATCTTTTAGTGTAAAATACATATGTCCTGTATAATGGTGTTTAAAATTAGAAATTTCTCCCTTAACATATACATTATTTAAGAACTCATCTTGAGCAATCTTATCTTTTATATACTTATTAAGAGTAGTAACCGACATTGGCTCTGGACTCATTTATTCACCTCTTTATTCTGCTACAACACTAGCTAGTATACCATTTACAAAAGCAGGAGCTGCATCCTCTGAATATTTTTTAGCCAAATCAACAGCTTCATTTATTGCAACTTTAAATGGTATATTTGCGTATTTTATTTCATATATAGCAAGTTTTAATATTGCTATACTTGTTTTTGAAATTCTATCTAGTGTCCAATCCTTCTTTAAATTTTTTGAAATTAGTTTTTCAATTCCTTCACAATGCTCATTAATTCCATTTACTGATTTCTTTATATATTCAACTGTTTCTGCATCTTCAATTTCATTATTTTTTATAAATAAATCTATATGTTCTTCCGAAAAGTCTTTTTGTATTTCTGTTTCATACAGAACCTTAAAAAGCATTTCTCTAGCTTCTGTCCTTTTCATTTTTAAATCCTCTCTCTTTTTAATCCTAATTTCCAAGTAAAATTATTAGTTATTCAAAACTATAAAAGAATTTAGTAAATTTCTAGGCAAACAAGCGAGAAGAATCCGAGGCGTACATAGGTATGTCTCAGGATTTTCGAGTGCAGTTTAACGACAAAATTTGCAAATTATTTTATAGTTGATATATTGTAAATTAGGGACGAAGTACTCTTCTCCGTCCCTCTTTTTTACATTTTATCTATAAGTTTTTTTAGTCTTTCTTTTACACTGCTTTTATTATATTGAACATAGTTACCTATGTATATTCCTATTGCTATAAGTATTATTCCTATTACAAGTCTATATAAATTTGTACATAGTATAAGTAGTCCTATTAATCCTCCTACTATAGCACCTTTGTATTGTTCCCAAAACTGTTTCATATTTTCCATAACAAATTTACCTCTTATTCTTCAATATTTGATTTCTCAGGAGCAATATTCTTCACTCTTATATTAACTTCTTTTACATCCAATCCAGAAGTTGTCTTTATTGCTTCTTTTACTTTTGTTTGTAAATTACTTGATAAATCTTTAATAACAGCATCAGGATGAACTAGTAAATTAATATATACAACTAAATTATTTTCTTTATCTAGTGCAACTTTAGTATTAACATTTTCTGCGCCCTCAAATCCTTTAGCTACAGAACTTATTAAGTTTTCTAAAGTTTCCTTTGAAATTAATAATTTACCTTCATCATTTTCTAAAAGAATTCCATCCTTTTGTCTATCCTTTTCTTTGTCTGAGCCACTAAAGAATATACATTTTATTGCAAGCAATATAATAACTGCTGATACTCCTAATATTATATTTGATACTGTTGTATTATTTAATGCTGCAATTACAACTTCATGAACAAATTGTAAGCTTACCCAATTAAATACAAGTAAACATGCTATTATAGATATTATTAGTAATAAATATGCAAATATTATTAGACTTATTTTTTCTACTATTTTCATTTTCCATACCCCTTTATTAAGGTTTAATCATTTTTTTCTTCATTGTTTGTTTCTACTACGCCATCATTTTCTGTATTAACACCTTGAACATGTACATTTACTTCTACTACTTTTAATCCTGTCATTGTTTCAACAGCTTTTTTTACTCTGTTTTGAATTTCAAAAGCAACATCTGGTATTCTTGTACCATATTCAACTATGATGTTAACATCTACTTTTGCTTCCTTTTCTCCAACTTCAACCTTTATTCCTTTTGACATGTTTTTCTTTCCGCTTAATACCTCTGTTATTCCTCCAGCAAATCCACCTGCCATGCTATAAACTCCAGGAACTTCTGAAACTGCTACACCTGCTATAACAGCTACAACATCATCAGCTATTCTGATGCTGTTTTCTTCCTTTACTTCCTCATGTAATTCTACATTTTCATTTACATTCTCGTTTTCCATAATATTTTCCTCCTTAAAATTATTATCTTTATCATATTTATTAGTATATCAATATATGACAATTTTTACAACTATTTTTTCAAAATTTTCACATTATTTTTACAATTTATTTCCTCTAATAAAATCTCCTGCACTCATTTTTTTGCTATTTTCAGGTTGCACCTCTAAAATGCTAATGATTCCATCCATAGTTTTAATAAACAAGCCTAATTTATCACTTGCATATACTATTTCTCCAGGTTTAAATTTTGAATAATCTGGTAGAAAATCTAATATTTTTTCTACAATCTCAGCTTTCCATATTTTCACTTTTTTATTATTTATAATTGTATATGCCCCCATAATAGGATTTAGACCTCTTATTAGGTTTATTATTTTTTCTGTGTTTTGCTCATCCCAATTTATTTTAGCCATTTCCTTTGTAAGCATTGGTGCCATAGAACATTCTCCTATCTGTTTTTCTCTTGGTGCAACGCCTTGTTCTATTTGTTGTATAGTATCTACAAGTAGCTTTCCTCCAATTTTAGATAGTCTTTGCCACAATTCGCCTGTTGTTTCGTATTTCCCTATTTCAACTTTTTCTTTTAAAATCATATCCCCTGTATCCATACCTTCATCCATATACATTGTAGTAATTCCCGTTTGTTTATCTCCATTTAAAACTGCCCATTGTATAGGTGCTGCCCCCCTATATTTAGGGAGTAATGAACCATGTACATTAATACATCCTTTTGATGGTATTTCTAACAATTCTTTTGGCAAAATTTTCCCATATGCCACAACACAAATATATTCTGGTTCATAAGCTTTTATTGTGTCGATAAATTCTGTATTGTTTTTTATTTTTTCTGGTTGAATTACAGGTATATTTTTACTTAATGCATACTCTTTAACTGGTGAAGCAACTAATTTCATACCTCTACCCTTTGGTCTATCCGGATTAGTTACAACTGCCACTATATCAAATTGTGCTTCATATAAAGCCTTAAGCGACTCTTCTGCAAAATCTGGTGTCCCCATAAAAATAATTTTTGGCATACATACACCCCCTATTTTTCTTGAGATTCTGGAGTTACAATTTCTAAAGTCCCTGGCATTATTTTATCTATAAATACCTCTCCATTTAAATGATCTACTTCATGTGCTATGGCTTGTGCTAGAAGCCCTTTTCCTGTTAATTTTATCTTTTCGCCATTAATATTTAAAGCTTCAACAGTAACCTGTTCTGGGCGTTCTACTTTAGCAAATTTATTTGGAAAGCTTAAACAACCTTCTTCTACTATTTGTTTTCCTTTTTCCTTTGTTATTACTGGATTAATTAAAACTATCACACCTTTGTCATCATATAAGTCTATAACTACAATTCTTTTTAGTACGCCAACTTGAACAGCAGCTAGCCCTAGTCCATCAAACTTATGCATAGTTTCTACCATATCGTCAACTAATGTTTTAATCTTTTCATCAATAACTTCTACTTCTCTTGATTTTTTTCTTAATATTTCATCATCTTCTTCTCTTATTGTTCTTATTGCCATTTTTCTTTTTCCTTTCTAAGTTAGAAAATAATTTAAATAACCTCAATTCTTTTCCAACAGATAATTTATCATATTTCAAAAATTCAGTTTTTTTGCTCCAAATTAGCCCAACGTAGGTGTTGCATTTTTCTTTCGAATACTTGGAGAAAGAAAACATCCAACACCGGCTAAGATTGGGCGGATTTCTGTGTTAACCCACAATTTTACATCATGTTATTAGGATTAACATCAATAATAAGTCTAGTATTTTTAAAATTTTTCTTATAATATCTTTCAAGTACATTATTAATCAAATCTATAACCCTATTATTAAACCTACATTTAACCAATATTCTCCACCTATAATTATTTTTAATTTTATCAATAGGGGCAGGTACTGGTTCAAAAATTAAAATATTGTTTTTTATAATATTAAATTCTTTTTTCAGTTCATTATATATGTACTTAGCGACTTTTTTTACATCTAAATCACTTTTGGAATTAATACTAAATTGTATTATATCGCAAAATGGCGGATAATTCAAGCTTTTTCGCATCATAATCTCAGCATTATAAAACAAATCATAATTTTGCTCTTTTGCAAATTCAATACTATAATTATCTTTATTATATGTTTGAACAACTACTTTTCCTGGCAGTTGCTCCCTTCCTGCCCTTCCGGCAACCTGTGTTAAAATTTGAAAAGTTCTTTCACCAGCTCTAAAATCTTCTATATTAAGGCTTGAATCTGCAGCTATTACGCCAACTAAAGTCACATTAGGAAAGTGGTGTCCTTTTACTACCATTTGCGTGCCAATTAAAATATCTATATTTTCATTTTTAAATTTCTCTAGTATTTCTTCATGTGAATTTTTCTTTGTAACAGTATCTACATCCATTCTTATAGTGTTACATTCTGGAAACATTTTATGCACTTCTTCTTCTAGTTTTTGCGTTCCTGCGCCAAAGTATCTTACATTTTTACTACCGCATATTGGGCATACTGTAATATTTTTAGTTTCAAATCCACAATAATGACATTTTAACTTATTTGTATTTTTGTGGTATGTTAATGTTATATTACAATTCTTGCATTTAGCTGTAAATCCACAATTTCTGCACATTACAAAAGTTGAAAAGCCTCTTCTGTTCAAAAACAGTATAGTTTGCTTTTTATTTTTCAAATTTTCCTCTACATATGTTTTCAATTTTTCGCTAATCATAGATTTATTGCCTTTTGCAAGTTCTTCACGCAAATCTACAATTTCTACATCAGGTAAGTTAGAGCTATTTGCTCTTTTGGTAAGCGTAAGTAATTCTATTTTTTCATTTTTTGCATTGTAAAAAGTATTTAAATCCGGAGTTGCACTTCCAAGTAGTAATGGTGCATTATTACTTTTACATATGTATCTTGCTATATCTTTTGCATTATATCTTGGATTCATTTCAGATTTATATGATGAATCGTGTTCCTCATCTATAATTAAAATTCCAATATTTTTTACAGGTGCAAAAATTGCAGACCTTGCACCAATTACAATTTTAATTTCTCCATTTTTAATTTTTTTGTAAGCATCATATCTTTCTCCTATGGAAAGTTTACTATGAAGTACAGCAATGCAATTTCCAAACCTTGCTAAAAATCTATTTACCATTTGTGGTGTAAGTGAAATTTCAGGCACAAGCATTATAGCAGTTTTACCTTTTTCTAAAACTTTTTCTATTAACTGTAAATATACTTCTGTTTTTCCAGATCCTGTTACACCATACAGTAAAAATTCTTTAAACTCTTTGTCTTCAATGCTTTTATTTACTTCTTCAAAAGCTTTAAATTGCTCTTCATTTAATGGTAATTTTTTATCTCTTGGTACATCCTTTAAAATAAAAGGATTCCTATCTATATTTTCTTCTACAATTTGAATATACTCATTTTTTTCAAGTGTTTTTATTATTGCCTTACTTGTGTCAGTATACATTTCTAAGTCCGAAATATATACTCCTTCATTATCTTTTAAAAATTCTAAAACTCGAATTTGTTTAGGGCTTTTAATAACTCCATCAGCTATTTCTTGTTCAATTTCTTCTATGTCTTTATTTAAATATACAAAATTTCCTTTTTTATCTTTAATCCTATTTTCTACAATTTTAGTTGAAGTTCCAGGTGGTAGCATTAGTTTTATGCAATCAAAAATATTGCAAAAGTACATTCTAGACATTAGTTTTGCAAGCTTCATTCCTTCTTCATTTAATCCATCTTTTTCTATACTAACTATTTCTTTAACAGCAAATTCAGATTCTTGTTTTATTTCATAAATAAATCCTTCTTGTAGCTTTTTTGAATTTCCAAAAGGAATGCTAACTCTGTCTCCAATTTTAATTTTTTCTTCTAAATCTTTAGGCACAATATAGTCGAAAACTCTATTCAAAACTTTAGCTGTACTATTTACAATAACTCCTACTACCAACTTATCTCACCACCTTTATGCGACATTTATTGTATCATTTTTTAATAATTTAAGCAATAAAAAACAAGAAACATATTTAATAATAATATGTAGGGGCGAGCATTGCTCGTCCAAAAAAAAGCAATTAAAACAAATCGTTTTAATTGCCTTTTTTCATCTATTTTCCATACTTCTGACTAGTGATTTATTGCTGTTTTTGGAACAGTTACTACTGGGCGAACACCAAAATCGGCGTATTCATCCCCGCTATACACATAACCTCTTTCCACTTCTTCATCGCCATGAATCCACCAAATACCACCTTCAATATAATTTTCTTCAAATGTAGAAGAAAGCCAATAATGTAAATATCCTTCAATCAAATCTCCAAATAATATATAATTATAATAATTTTCAAGTCTTATTGCTTCCTCATATGTTAATAATCTTCCTGCGCTTCTTGTTAAATCTAATGTATTTTTTGCATAATTTTTTGCTCTATCAATCGCATCTCCTTCTGCTACTTCCCCATATTCTGCTTCATTATTTAAGTCAAATCTTCTTGCTGTTATATTTTCTCCATTTTCCCCTATATCTACTGCTTCCCATTTTGTTGCCCAATAGTTTGTACTTGAAAACGCGCATGCTGTATCAGCAAATGTAGCATTTGGCTTTTGATAATATTTTCCTGTTGTTTCATCTACATTTTTATCCAAGTTATATTTTGCAAGTAATGTTACGTTTGCATCACTTGTTCCTTTATCTTCTATTACATAAAAGCTCTCTGTAACTGTTTCTGTTCCTTTTGCTACTTGTATTGATACTTCTTGTCCTAATCTGTATGTTCCTCCCCATATTGCATAAAGTGTTAAATCTTGGCTTACTTCTGCTCCTGGCGCATAACTTGTTCCACTTCCATCAGGCTGTGTATTCCATCCTTTAAAGCCATTTCCTAATGGTGCTACAAAACCATCTTCAATGTTTCCTGTTCCACCATTTGCATTATACGTTATTGTTGCTCCATTTGTTGCTACTACTGGTACTGGTTCTAATGGTGGCTTGCTTTCTCCCATATATTTTTCAAATAGGTCTTTTACTTGATTTAATACATTTTGATCTGAATTTGCAGATTTATTGTATTCCTCCACTGCATAATTCGCATTGTCTATTATACTTGTGTTTCCATTAAGTGTAGCTAGTGCTACTCCTGCTAGTATTAATAACACTATTATTGTTATTACAAGTGCTATTAATGTTATTCCGTCTCATCTCTTTTGTATTTTTCATAATATTTTTCCTCCTATAGTTTCATTTGTCCAATTTATATCATAAGAAAAATATAAATGCAATAATTAATTTTCAAAATCTATCCTAGTAAGAAATTTTTCCTCATTTGGAAACATCCTCACAATTATTGTAACACTTTTTTTACCTAAGAATATTATATAACATACTAAGGAATTACAAGAAAATCTTATTAAGGAGGTATTTGCACTATGGGAAGAGATTACTATAATGATGAAATACTTTGGTTCATTATTCTATTTTTGCTACTTTTCTGTGGATGTGGTAACAAAGGCTATCGTCAAGATTAATTAAAAGTAGCAAAAGTACTTATGTGCATACTTAAGATTTGAAAGGAGGGAATATAATAATGCCAGAAAATAGAGGTTGTGGTGGTTTAGGCTTTGGTGATGATAACTGCATTTGGATTATATTAATTTTTATATTATTATTCTGCTGCTGTGGAAATAATAGAGGATGTTGCTAGAATATGATTTAACCTAATAAATGACAACCAGATGGTTGTCATTTTTATTAACTTTTTTAGATTTTATATTAATATTTTTCTATTATTATAATTTCACTATTTTCTCCTCTAACTAGTGAAAAATCCTTGTTTTCGCCTTCTTCTATTCTGGAGTTTTTTACTTTTCTGTTAAATTCAAAAGGTCTATCTTTTATTATTTCTACATCCTCATCATTATCATAATAAGTAATGTTTAAATAATATGGATCAAATATATAGGCATACTCATCATCTAATTTTGTAAGTAAGCAATAATGCTCTGTAAGTTGATTAACTCTTAATATTGCCACTGCCCCATTATTTATTTTTTCCGTTAATTGTTTATTATATATAGATATTTCATTCTTATTTAACTCTGTACACTTTATATTCATACCCTTTTGGCTAGAATTTTCATTTAACCAATTACACAAAAATTTCATAGCATATACGCTAGTTCCGACCTTTTCCTATTTCTCCTAATTCATTTGTCTTATCTAGAGTATATTGCATTATAAATTTATATATTTCAGGATTTATCTCACTTCTTTTAAATAAATATCGAATAGCATTTAGAAGAGTAACTGTTCCACAATCATATTCTGTTAATTGATATTCTAAATGTGTTTTTGTATAGTCATATTTTACTTCTTCCATTATTCCTCCTTTAATTTATCATTTTCTATTTGTTTTTGATATCTCTCTTCCTCTGAAAACACACAGCCACAATATTTTTGCATATACAATCCTAATTTTCTTGCTTTTGCTTGTCCTTCTCTAAATCCTGGTCTAAAGTCTTCATAGAAGAATGGTATATCATATTTTTTAGACATCTCCTCTCCTACTTGTTTTAATCCTTCATGATTCTGATATGGACTTATTAATAAGGTAGTAGAAAAAGCATCATATCCGTTTTCTTTGGCAAATTTTGCAGTCTTTTCTAATCTTACTCTATAGCAATAATTCATGCATCTATTTTCTAAGTCACCTATTACATTTTTGCAAAATTCTCTTAATCCATAATCTTCTTCAAATATTGCATTTACACCTATCATTTTTGTATATTCTTTTAATGTATCTCTTCTTGCTTTGTATTCTATATATGGATGTATGTTTGGATTAAACCAATATACATCCATATCTATATTCATTTGTTTTAATCTATCTATGCAGTACACACTACATGGTGCACAGCATGTATGTAATAATATTTTCATTTTCCCTCCTAATTATAAGCTCATTCTTCTTTTTATTGCATTAAATATATAGCAAAAAAATAGATATATCCTTTTAAAAATATTTATATCTTCTGTTTTGAAAAGATTCCAAGTTCTTCTTACAGCTTTGAATTTATTTGAAGATAAAGATTTTTCTCCAACTCTATATATGGATATAACTTCTGCTATACCATATGCTGTAATTCCATTTTTTAAGATATGCCACCATGTTGCCATATCTTGTCCTCTTTTAATATCCGGCATATATATTTGCTCTTTTTTCAAATGCTCCATATTTAACATTACTGTTGATGTAAATATTGCATGATTCTTTAATAATTGCTTATAATTCATAGATTTTGGAACATGTGCTGTACGCATTCTTCCTTTCTTTAAGTATGCATATCCTCCATATACAAATGTATAATCATTACCCTCCATGAATTTTACTTGTTTTTCTAATTTATCTTCTTTCCAATAATCATCCGAATCTAAAAAACATATATAATCTCCTGGAGCATTTTCTATTCCTTTATTTCTTGCTTTTGCTGCTCCCACATTTTCTTTTAGCTCAATAAGTTTTATTCTGTCATCATTCTTGTTTTTTACAATAGAAATACTATTGTCGCTACTTTTATCATCAACAACAATTATTTCTATATTTTTGTATGTTTGATTTATAACACTATCTATGCATTCTTCAATATGCTTAGAGCTGTTATGCATTGGTATAACTACACTTACTTTTTTCATATCATCACTTTTTCTATTTTTTTATTCTATCTTATTATACACATATTTGTAATTTGTTGCAACAAAAAGCAAGTAGTTAAGTATATTTTATTATTAACTACCTGCTTTTTTATTCATTAATTAAGTTTTAATTTATAAACAAACTAATCTTCTAATTGTTAAGTGGGCTTCCCTCTGCATATAATGTATGATCATTAGGAAACTCAAACACAAAACTTTCAACGCATACTGGTACAATAACACATGTTGCATTTTCAGCTGTAGCTCCAGCATCTACATATGAACCTGTTACTGAAAGAAAAGGCACAAAATTTTCTTCTACTTCTACATCGCTCATTCTCCAATTCACATTCTCATAGTTTATTTCTTCTCTTACCTCAACTTCTGTAACAGTATATGCTTTACCATTTTTGTTTATTTCGTATGGTATTATTAGTTTTTTAAATATATTTTCTATTTGTTGTTTCTTTTCTAAATTTGTTATATCAAATATATATCGTTTTAATTCAGATCCACCCGCTTCAATAGCATCTGTAGTGGTTATTTCAAACCCATCGCCAGCAAAATAATCCCAATTTATTCCTGTAATTTTAGCTGTACCTTTTTTTTGTTCTGCACTAGGTGTGTCTCCTCTTGACACTATTCCTTTTTCTCCATCTTGATTAGCATTAGTTCTCACTCTAGACGTGCTAGGCTCAGTTAATTCATATGTAAATACATCTTGATTTATTGCATCTTTAGAAGGATCCACCAAATCTCCATATTGTTCTTGAATAGCTGCTGTTTGTTCATTATTTCCATTTCCCATATATTTTGCAAATAAGTTCTCTACTTGATTTAATACATTTTGGTCGTTACCTGCCGATTTATTATATTCTGTTACTGCATAATTTGCGTTATCTATGATGCTTGTGTTTCCTATTAATGTAGCTAATGCCACTCCAGCTAATATTAATAGCACTATTATTGTTATTACTAATGCTATTAAGGTTATACCTTTTTGTTCTTTTGTTATTTTCATAATTTTTCTCCTTTTCACCTTTAATTTCTTAACTTTTTATACCATAAACATATGTTATTGTCAATCACAAACTTTTATTTCCTTTTATCATAAATTCCCCATATTTTTTTACACAATTTAGGATTTATATCAAATAATACAATAACTGATTTTAATTTAAATCCTATTCTACTAGTTAAAATTCTAGGTGAAAATAATTCTTTAAACAGCTTAAACGCTTCTTGTTCTTTTAAAAATTTTTCCACTTCACTATTGCTTGTAAGATACACTTTTATGATATTTCTAATCATCCCAATATCATTTTCTAAAAAATTAGGATATATTTTTTTTAAATAATTATACCTTTCATATGCTGCATTATATAAATCCATTGCTCTATCAGAGTGGTTCCTATTTTTTATGGTTATTGCGTCCTTGTGCTTTAAATAATAATACTTTTTCAAATTACTATATGCAATTTTTTTAGCCTCAATAACTACCTTATATGTAACAACAATATCATTTACAATTCTTTTTTCAAATCTTATATTATCAAACAATTCTTTTTTATATAATTTATTCCATGTAGTTCCTGCAGTATCTTTTGCAATTACAACTTTTTTTAGCATTTCATAGCTATCAATTATTTTTACTTTTTCTTTGCTTTCCTTTTTTGTAAAATTGTAATTATTTATTGTATTACTCATGCATGTTGATAATTTTACATCGTTTTTTTTGCATAAACCATATAAATACTCTATAGTATCGTCTTCTATGAAGTCATCACTATCAACAAAATACAAATACTCTCCTTTGCTATTCTCAATTCCCACATTTCTTGACATGGAAAGCCCCATATTTTCTGTAGTTATAATTCTTATTCTGCTATCCTTATAGCTCTCGCAAATTTTAAGTGTATTGTCCGTTGATCCATCATTTATTATTAATATTTCAAGATTTTTGTATGTTTGATTAATTACACTTTCCAAGCACTTCTGTATTAAATCTTCTCTATTATACACATTTATAATTACTGTTATTAGTTCATCCATTTTATATTTCTTCCTTTTAGCTATTCTACTTATTTAAGATTTCTAAATATTCTTTCTTTATTGAGTTTGCATCCTTTTCTGTATAGCCTGTCTTATCTATTGATTCTATATTGCTAACATTTCTTTCATATTCACCATCTAATACCCATTCTAATTCTTTTACTGCATTTACTATAATTTCTTTTGTTTTAGAATCTTCAGATAATCCATTTGCGTATTCCTGTAATTTATTTATTGCACCTTTAATTGCCTTTGTTCTGGTTAATATTGTTTCTATGAATAATGGAGTCCTAAATTTTACTGTTTTTAGCTTTTCTGTTACAAATGTCAAATAGTTTTCTAAATCCTCATCTGACATTTCTCCTATATTATCGCATACTAGATTAAAATACTTTTTTTGTAATTCTGTTTGATTATAATATGGCTCTTTATTCATTAGTTCTTGAATATTATTTAAAATTTTGGTTTTATCTTCTTTATTCTCTATTTCTGCCTCTATTTTTTTATAGCAATATTCTCTTGAATATGAAGCAATACTTTGTTTATCATTAGCATCTTTTACTATATACTCCGCTATATCTGTTCTTATATATACGCTCAAAATGAATATCAAAAATAGTATTAATATATAGTCAAGGGCCTTTGGAATTTTTTCATTATTCTGCTCGTCATCTAGTAATCCCGCTATATAAATGTATACTATTATCTGTATAAGCATAAATGACATACTAAAATCAAACACAAAGCTATGTATTAATACCAAAAATACTCCTAAAAATATTAATGCTTTTTCTTTGTTATTCTTTAATTTTTTTAAGGTTTTTACAAATAGAGATACTATAAATGTCAAAAATGCTATCACTCCCACTATTCCATAGCTTATGAGTAATTCAAAAAAATAACTATGAGTTTCTTTAAGTAGAGTCATATAATCATGAAACACTGGCGATAATACTCTCCAAGTATTTCCACCTTGACCTATAATGTAATTATTTTTAGCAATCTCTATGCAATCACTATATATATACATTCTTTCTTTAATGCTTTTTTGATCAAGCCTATATTCTACAAATATTCTTCCTATTTCTTTAGGTAAATACTTATATTTAAGAATATACTCTTCTCCATTTATATAACATTTTCTAATATTTATTTTTCCATAAAAATCATTTGTTATTTTTAATCTTATTCGACTACAATCCTCTTCAGGTGTAAATACTATATCTATTATACCATTCTCAATTCCAAATCTTTTTTTTGCAATTTTTTTATCTTTAAAATATTGGTTTTCCTGTATTATTTGAAGTTCAAAAGCCATATCTTTAACTTGCTTAGCTTTTACACTCGATTCTAAATCTAATTCTAATTTATACTCTTTGTTTGGCAAAAAACTATACTTTATTTTTTCTTCATATTCATCTCCATCTATATATACAGATGTTGATACTCCCATAGCATATATTATTATAGGTGCTCCAAGAGCTATTACAGCTAATAATACTAGTAGAACCTTCTTCCAATTTTCACAAATTTTTTTCTTGTTGTCCATTATAAAAAACATTAGTAAAGTTGCTACAAGTATGGCAACTACAGCTTTAGAGTTTGTCATCCAAATCACATAAGATATAAATATAATATATATTAATGTTATTATCTTTTCATTTTTATTTTCGCTATTTTTGATTTTATACAAAGATAAAAACAAGCATAGAGACATATAAATTGCCACTGCATTTGCATATCCAAAAGTTGCCGAAAAAGACCCAGAGCCACTATATAACAAATCCAGTTTTTCACATAACCAATATAGGTATTTCCCTTTTATGTTATCAATCCCCAAAATTATAGGTATTAATGAGCAAATTAGTGTTGCAGTAATTATTTGATTTAAATCTTTTTTGTCTGTTATTACATTTCTTGCCAAAACATAAACCGAATAAATAAAGAAATATTTTATAATGAATTCTACAGTGTTAGTGTATGAGCAGTATGTGCCAAATATAAACGGTAAAGTTGTTGTAAGCATGAAAAGTAATACTAAATAATCAGTTTTGGATTTAAAAAATATATTTTTATCAGGTTCTTTAATCTTTTTTATTATTAAGTATATAATTATTAAACTCATTAATATACTAATTGGTAAAACTCTTAATCCTTTTTCATTTGCACCTATTATGAAATTAAATATTAATATTACTAATTCTAATAATGCAATTCCAATTTTTTTCATATATTACCTCATATGTTTTTTTCTATTATACACATATTTTTATGCGATTACAACAAAAAAGTGGCAATGCCACTTTTTTGCTATAATTATTCATTATTATCTATCACCTGAAAGAAGCACACCTTGAAAGGTTGGCTTATCATAAGGCAAAGTAGTTTGCTCTGTTTCAACAAATGTAACATTATTTGCCTTTAGGGCTGCTATTAAATCTGCTATTTTTGTATATACTACATTGTTATATGTTATTGATTCCATTTCCAACTCATCACAATATTCAAAAAGTTCCGCTCCTAATGATCTAATACCTCCTGGAATTGTCATGGTTTTTAACCCATTACACCCTGTAAAAGCGTTTTCATTTACATTCTTTAGATTATCATTTAAAACTATATTTTTTAACGAATCACATGCTGCAAATACAAAAGTATCAATTTCTACTATACCTGCTCCCATTTCTACAGTTTCTAAACTACTACATGAAGCAAAAGTTTGATATCCCAATCTTGTAATACCATTAGGAATTTTTATTGATTTCAGATTTTTACATCCACTAAAATATATTACATTTTCTCCTGTTAAATTCTCTGGTAAAGAAACGCCTTGTATGAATTCATTTCCGTGAAATGAAACTTCTTTTACCTTACTATTTGGAGCAAAAAGCACATAATCCCTTGGAAGATATATGCAATTATCTATCTTTTCAACACAAGCCGGAATTATTAAATAAGTAGCATTACTTGATGTTGCTCCAGCCTCGGCATAAAAATCTGTAGTTGCTAAAAATGGCATATAATCTCCTTCTTCACCGTCGTATGAGCTAAATTTTAATGTCTCAGTTAATTCTACTTCTTTCACAACATATTTTTTGCCATTTTTCTCTATCTCGGCCGGTATTATCAATTTTTTTAAAGCCTGTTCTACTTGTTGCTTTTTTTCCGCACTTGTTACCGTTAAATCACGTTCATACAATCCTGAAGATCCTGACACCACTGAGTCACCTTCGTCAAAATATTCATCTGAAAAATATTCCCAATTTATTCCTGTTATTTTGGCTGACCCTTTTTCCTGGGCACTAGGTGTATCTCCTCTAGATACCATTCCTCCTGTTTTATTTTCTCCTGACACATGCCTTACTAAACCTATTGTTTCCCCAGGTTCATATGTTTCATAAGTAAATAATTCTTGATTTATTTTGTCTTTAGATGGGTCTACTAAATCTCCATATTGTGCTTGAATAGCTGCTGTTTGCTCATTATTTCCATTTCCCATATATCTTGCAAATAATTCTTCTACTTGGTTTAATACATTTTGGTCTCCATTTGCAGATTTATTATATTCTGTTACTGCATAATTTGCATTGTCTATTATGCTTGTATTTCCTGTTAATGTGGCTAATGCTACTCCTGCTAGTATTAATAATACTATTATTGTAATTACTAATGCTATTAATGTTATAGCTTTTTGATCTTTTGTCATTTTCATAAATTTCTTCATCCTTTCGTTTTTATGTGATGAGACTTATCTAAAAATTATCTCCTTGTTTTTATATTCATATCATAACTTAATCAAATTTGTCAATACTTTTTATACCAATTTACAAATTTTTTTATTCCTTCTTCAAATGGTGTTTTTGGTTCATATCCAATTAATTCTTTTGCTTTAGAAATATCTGCATAAGTTATATTTACATCACCGGGCTGCATTGGTAATTGCTTTATTTTTGCGTATACTCCTAGTGCATTTTCTATTGTATTTATCATTTGTTTTAATGGTATTGGTCTTGAATTCCCCAAATTTATTATTTCATAAACATTATCATTTTTTTGTATATACTCACATGACTTAATTATTCCATCTACAATATCATCTATATATGTATAATCTCTAGCTGTGCTTCCATCTCCATACATTGGAATTTCTTTATTTTCTAGCATTAATCTTGTAAACTTATTTATTGCTAAATCTGGTCTTTGCTTTGGTCCATATACTGTAAAAAACCTTAACACCATTACATTCATACCATATAGTTTATGGTAAACATGTGCCATTACTTCATTTGCTTTTTTAGTTGCTGCATACGGACTTATTGCAAAATCCACATTCATATCTTCTTTAAATGGTGTTTGCTTGCAATTACCATATACACTACTAGACGATGCTAAAACTAAATTTTTAATGCCCTGCTCTTTCATTTCTTCTAATATATTTTGTGTCCCTATACAATTTACCTCTTGATACAGAATTGGATTCTCTATTGATGGTCTTACCCCTGCCATTGCTGCCAAATGTATAACTATCTCTATGTCATTTTTCTCAAACACTTGCCTAATAGATTTTCTATCTCTTATATCTTTTTTATATATTTTAAAATTTGGATTTCCTTCAAATTCTTTTATATTGTTTTCTTTAATTCGAGGGACATAGAAATCACAAAAATTATCTATAACCACCACTTGTTTTCCCTGTTTTAACAATTCTTTACACAATGAAGAGCCTATAAATCCAGCTCCTCCTGTAACTAAATATTTATTCATATTTTTCAGTCCTTTTCATGTTTTTTATTCTTTCAATCAATGTTTTTATGTTTTCTTTATATACCAACCAATCAATTACAAATACTATTAAACTAGAGATTGCAAAAACTCCCAAAGAATAAATAGCCCAAGTTAAGTAATTTGTTATTTCTATTGATGGCATTACATTTATTATCAAAACTATTAATACGATTTCTATTGCTATTACTAAAAGTCGTTTAAATGTATACCCTACACTTCTTTTTAATATGTTTTTTGAAGTATAATACATAAGCTCTATTGTTCTTATTAGTGTAGCAATTAATGTCCCTATTGCTACTCCTACTATTCCAAATTTTAATACAAGTATAATTGATAACACAATATTAACTATAGCTTCTACCCATGCCCCTATTTGAGTTTGTTTAAAATGCCCCACTGTTTTTACCATATCATGATATGGTTTTCTTATCATCCACATAAATTCTGCTAAAACCAGTAAATATGCAAATATTGGTCTTATATAGTTTGCATCTGTTATATCTTTTGTATATATACTTATAAATGGTATTATCAGCACAAGTGTAGATGCAAATAAAATTGTAGCTACTGAAAAGTAAAATTCTTCGTATGTCTTAAAATTTTTATTTAAATTCTCTTGTTCTCCGTTTTGCTATCATATTACCAAATATTGCATCTATTCCAGATGAGAAAGACATAACTATATTTTTTATGCTACTTACTACTAACATATAAATTGAATATACTGAGACTTCCACTATATTTGTAAATACTGTTAGTATTACTACATCTGTATTATTATAAACAATATATGCTATGTGCTGTGCTAATCCATACCATTTTTGCTTTATATTATAATCGTCTTTAACATTTTTTAAATCTATGTTATACTTTTTCTTTACATATATCATTTGTAAGATTGGCCTTAATACAAATATGAAGGCTGTAGCTAGTTTTACTATTTGAATATTCATTCCAGAATAAATTAAAGCTATTGTACATATTGTATTTAGTATTAAGGTTATAAGCTGAATATTTGATATTATATATGTTTTCTGTTCTGCCTGTATATATAATTTATATGTCATTCCTAAAAAATACTCTGCAAAAGTGCTTATTGCAATGATAATTATTAATGATATTGTAAATAAAGTATCAAATTCATTTAATACTATCATTGGCAATATTATGCATAAAACAACTATATAAGCCATAAATATATATGCAATTATTCTAAAAAACTTTTCTGATGCCTTTAATATTTCTTGTATTTTATATTTATCTTGGTTTGCTATTGGCTTATATAGTATAGATTTTACTACTGGTCCAAATCCAACTTCTAGTAATACTATATATTTTAAGAACTGAGTAATTGATGTTATTAATCCATTAACATTAGAGCCATAGTTCACAATTATCATTTTAGGAATTATAAATCCACATGTTATTGTGATAATTTGTAATCCAAATGATGAAATTATATTTAATATTGCATTTTTTCCTCTCATATTTTTGCTAAATAACTCCTTTATATTTCATTCTCAACACATTCTAATGCTTTTTCTATAACTTTATCCATATCATAATAGCTATACTCTCCTAATCTTCCTCCAAAAATAACATTTTTTTCTTTTTGGGCTAATTCTTTATACCTTGAAAGCAAAAGATTATTCTTATTATCATTTATCGGATAATACGCCTCTATACCTCTTTTCCACTTAATTGGATATTCTTTTGTTATTACTGTTCCCGTGCATTTATTAAACTCAAAGTGCTTATGTTCTATTATTCTTGTATATTTTTCTTCTTTGCTTGTATAATTTACTATTGCATTTCCTTGAAAATTATCCACATTTTCTAAAATTACATCTTCAAACTTTAATGAACGCCATTCTAGTTCTCCTAGTTTATATTCAAAATATTCATCTATCATACCTGTATAAACTATTCTTTTAGCAATACTCTTTAGTTCTTCCCTGTGTTCTAAATAATCTATTCCTGTTTTAGTTTCTACATTTTTCAACATTTCTTCTATAATCACATTATACCCGTCAATTGGTATTCCTTGGTATCGATCATTATAATAATTATTATCATATATATATATCTAACAGGTAATCTATTTATAATAGAAGCTGGTAAATCTTTACATTCTTTTCTCCACTGTTTTTCTGTATATTCTTTAATTAATTTCTCGTATATTTCTTTTCCCACAAGAGATATTGCCTGTTCTTCTAAATTTTTAGGATTTGAAATATTGTATTCTCTTTTTTGCTTTTCAATTTTTTCTTTTGCTTGACTAGGTCTTTCTATATTCCACATCTTTGCAAAAGTATTCATATTAAATGGTAAATTGTATATCTCACCTTTATAATTTGCAATTGGTGAGCATATAAAATTATTAAACTCTGTAAATTGATTAATATAATCCCAAATTCTTTTGTTATTTGTATGAAATATATGTGGTCCATATTTATGTATATTTATACCATTAATTCTTTGGCAATAAGTATTTCCTCCTATATGGTTTCTTTTATCTATAACTAAGCATTTTTTATTTCTTAGACATTTCAAATGCAAAAGTTGAGCCAAATAATCCCGAACCAACTATTAAATAATCAAACATTATAATTCTCCTATATGTATTCAATTTAAATATATTTTTAATAATTCATAACTAACATCTTTTATGTCATATCCACATTTCAATGTATATTCAAATGCAATATACCTATTTTCTATATTTATATTCTCATTATAAATTTTTCTTGCAATTTCATATGGCTTTTCATCCAAGTTAAAAAATCTAAAATTATTAGAAATCTTTGCTTCTTCTGGTACTTTTGTTGAGCAATACGTTATTAATCCATTTGTTTGCGCTTCTATTGCTGCTATTCCAAGTTCTTCAGACAAACTTGGAAATATAAAAATATCCATACAGTTTAATATATTACTTACATCATCCCTAAATCCTAAAAATTTTACTTTTTCTTCAATTTTCAGTTTTTTTACTTTTTCTTGAATTTTTTCTTTATCTTTTCCTTCTCCTATTAGTAAAAGAATTGTATTTGTATTTATTTTTTGTATTTCATAGAAAATATCTATCAAATACATGTGATTTTTTTGATTTTCTAATACCCCAACATTACCCAATACAATTTCATTAGATATATTAAACTTCTTTCTGTATTCTTTTCTTAAGTTTTCATTAAATTTAAATTTTTCTATATCAATCCCATTTTTTAATATTTTAACTCCATCTTTCTTTATGAAATTATTAGTAAATAACGCATTTGCAGCTTTTTTGGAGCATGCTAAATATTCATCAAAAAATACTCTATATACTGGATTCAAAAGTTTAATTATACTTTTTTTGGTTTTATTTATAAGTGGTAAACTGTGGCTATGAATAATTATTTTAGGTATTTTTTTTAATTTAGATATTATAGCTACAATAAAAGAATAAAAGAAAGCTGAAGAATTTATATGTATTGCATCATATTGATTATTTCTTAAAAATTTATATAATCGATAAAAATATATAATTTTATTTTTCAAACTAGTATATTTTACATTTATATTATAAATATTTCCACCTAATTTATTAATTTCATCTTTATACAAATTAAAGACCTTATCATCTACTACTAAAAAATCAAATTTTACTTCTTTGTTTATAATTCTAAACCAATCCAATTCTATTTTTTCAGTGCCTCTAAATGTATCTCCAATTGTTACTTGTAAAACTTTCTTCATAAAACCTTTTTTCCTTTTTTATATTTATTAATATAATCATTTGAACCTTTTAACATATTTTTTAGTGCAGTAAAAAATTTAACATCTTGCAAAAACTCTTTATGCCTTAATAAATGTTGTAATATTAATAACTTTCTGTATCTTATACTTATTTCAGTAAACAAAGCTCCTCTATCAAAAAAATATTTTTCGTCATATCCTTTGAACCAAGTTGATTCATTTCCACATATTTTTCCTATATTTTTAGGGCTTGAATATATTTTTAATTTGTTTTTTAAACAATCAACTATGAATATAGTATCATCTCCGCCACTTTTATAATTAGCATTAGGTCCAAATCTAGTATTAAATTTTATGTTTTTATTCTTTATCTTTTTTCTTCTAAAAGCAATATTATATGAAGCATATTTTAAACTATTATATATATGCAATCTTTTTTCTTCTGTTATTTTTTTCTTTTTCCTGTATGGATTTTCTACATTAAATACTATAACATCTGCTTCTTTATTATTTTCAAATTCTTCTATTACTATTTTCTCATAATTTTCGGTATAAACCACATCATCATCACATAATAGAATAATATCTCCGGTTACATGTTCTAATCCTCTATTTCTACTATTTGCTGTACCTAATTCATCATAAGAGTATATATTAAAATTTTTATATTTTTCTATACCATTTCTTCCACATTGGTTTATAACAGTACATTTACTTGTTATATTCATAGAGTCTAATTGTTTTTTCTTTAAATTCATTATAGAAAGCATTACTTCTAAATTCATAAAATTCCCCATTCTTATTTTTATATAATTATTATCTTAATCATCTCTATTATATAAATCTCTTGTATATACTTTTTCTTTTACTTTGACTAATCTATCTTCATACCTATTTGCTATTATTATATCGGCTTTTTTTGAAAATTCATCAAAATCTTGAATCGCTAAGCATCCTTCAAATACTTCTTTTTTTAGATTAGGCTCATATATAAGTATTTTTACATCGTATTTCTTTAATTCTCTTATTACGCCTTTTATTGCACTAAATCTAAAATTATCTGACTCTGCTTTCATTGTCAATCTATAAATTCCTACTACTTTAGGCTTTTTCTTTATTATCATATTAGCTATATGTATTTTTCTCGTTTCATTTGCATTAACTATAGCTCTTACTATATTTTGTGGTACATTTTCAAAATTTGATAATAACTGCTTTGTATCTTTAGGCAAGCAATATCCTCCATATCCAAATGAAGGATTATTATAATGCATTCCTATTCTTGGATCTAAGCACACTCCTTCTATTATATCTTTAGTATTTAATCCTTTTAATTCTGCATATGTATCTAGTTCATTAAAATATGATACTCTTAATGCTAAATATGTATTTGCAAATAATTTTACCGCTTCAGCTTCTTTTGAATTCATATACTTTACTTCTATCTCTTTTTTTATTGCGCCATCCTGTAATACTTTTGCAAACTCAATTGCTTTTTCAGATTTTTCTCCTATTATTATTCTTGACGGATATAAATTGTCATATAATGCCTTTCCTTCCCTTAAAAATTCAGGGCTAAAAAACACATTATTTATTCCATATTTTTTTCTTATAAAATCCACATATCCTACTGGTATTGTTGATTTTATTACTATTGTTGTATCTATTTTTAGTTCAATTATTTTTTCTATTATACTTTCAACACTTGATGTATCAAAATAGTTTGTTTCTTCATCGTAATCTGTTGGCGTACAAATAACTACATATTTAGCTTCTTCAAAAGTTTCTCTATAATCTAATGTGGCTTTTAAATTTAGTTTTTTATTTTCTAAAAAATCTTCAATTTCTTTATCTCGTATCGGAGATTTTTTATTATTTATCATATCTACTTTTCCTTTTACTACGTCCATTGCAACGACTTCGTTTTTCTGTGCTAATAAACATGCCATAGATAATCCAACATATCCTATTCCTACTATTGCTATTTTCATATTTCCTCCTATATGTTATCTGTTACAACAACTAAAATTATATACATATATATCATCATTAATGCTATTCCGCAAAAACTTGTTATGTTTATTTTCATCATACTCACTTTTAATCTTATTACTATTTCCTATTAACAATCCTATCAGTGGAAGTATTGGTAAGAAATATCTTCCTTGTACTCCGAGTATATATGGAAAATTTATTGGTGACCATTGTATATACAAACTTGTAAAGATTAAGCCTGAAATTGCTAATACTATAAGTAATATAATTATTTTTTGGTATATCGTAAGTTTTTCTTTAATTTTATTATCTGAAACAGCTTCAAATAAAAACAATATAAACATTACTATTGGAATTACTGAATATAATTGTATATGTAAATCAGCTCCTACCCCTTTTCCAAATAATTGCCCTATATATTCTCTTAAATATATATTAATACTTGCAAATAGTCTTTCTATGAATTCTATTGGATTTGAGAATAAATTAACTAATTTAACACTTGGTGCACCATCTTTATATGCTACTAAATATGAACTTGCTATTCCAAGCCATGTTAAATTTGCTATTAAAGAAATGCCTATAATAGTTATATTAGTAATTACTTGTTCTTTTTTAGTTTTATATTTTTCTTTTGGTAAAAGTAATATCAATCCTACTAATGGCAAGTATACAATCTTACATAAAGCCATTACAATTGATAAAATTCCGCAAAATAATTTTTTCTTTAAGTTCTATTTTTTTCTGCTTTTCATTAATCAATTTTAGTACATATGCAATTAGCAAATAAGCTACAGAAATTGTTAATGCATCTGTAGACATTGATGCTAAGGAATTTGCGCAAACTGGTATACATGTTAAAAACAATAATATTCTTTTTCCATATGGAATAATTTTTATTGCTAAATATAATAGTACAAACGAACATATACTATTAAATATCCTTGCCATATACATCATTATTATAGGTCTATTTGTAAATATTTTTGCTGTAAGCACACCTAAGACCTGTGGTGCATATGTTAATGGATGATATATTGCATCTGTAGCTAAATCTACTCCTACAATTTTTTCATTTTTATCCATTTTTCTTTCATATAATTCAGCTAATTTCGCATAATTAATTTCATTTTGTGGTATAAATATACTTACAGATTCTGGGACCCAACCTACTCCAACTCCATTTGATTTTTTTGTTATAATATTTCCCTGTGATATATCATATACTTTGTGCCAATGTACTATTTCATCTGCATTTTTTACTATTGGGATTCCAAAAATAAACATAATGAGTATAACTGGTACTATATATAAAAAGACTTTCTCTTCTGTAATGTTTTTATCTAAATATATTAAAAATGAAATTCCTGCAGTAATAGCAAATACTATTAAAGTAATTCCAATATTTATTTTTCCATATACATATGTTAAAACCAATATTATTATAATTATACATAGCATAAGCACAGCTATTAATTCTAAATTTTTTTTCATACTTTTCTCCATATTTATTATATATTTACAATTAACAATTTTATTAATGTATAAATATATAATATACATATTGTAATTCCAGTAATTTTAATTAATTCTTCTTGCCTATATTCTGACTTTAATTTTATTTTTGAAAAAATTAAAATTGTTATTAACGGAATAATTGGGATAAAATATCTTCCTTGTATTCCTTTTATTGCAAAGTCTTTACTATCAGTCCATTGTAAGTATAGACTAGTAAATATTAATCCTATAATAGCAAGAACTATTAATGCAATTATTATATTTTGATATTTATTTAGCTTTACCTTTAAAGTTTTATCTGCTGTGTTTATAAACAAGAATAAAATTGAAATAGCTATTGGTAATATATAACCCATCTTAGCAAATTCATTCCATCCCAGCTCATCTCCAAATAAAGATTGCGTATAGTTACCTATATAATAATTTGCAGTAAATAAAACTTTTTGTATAAATCTTATTGGGTCTTGCAATAAAATAGTTAGTTGTGATGTTGCTCTTCCATCTTTATATAATTCTAAATATGTATTAGCTGTATGTAGCCATAGCAAATTAAAAAATGTAGCCAATAGCAATATACAAATAATTGTTATTGCACATGATTTTTTTGATTTGAATTTTTCTTTGTTTAGTAATAGTAAAAGTCCTACTATTGGAAGATATACTATTTTACAAAGTGCTAAAACCACCGACAATATAAGCATTATTACTGTATCTTTTTTATTTACTCTTCTATTTTCATCAAATACTATATTAAGTATGTATGCTATAAATAAATATGCTACAGATATTGTTATAGCATCTGCAGATAATGATGTAAAATCTTCAACTGCTATAGGGAAAAGCATACTTACCAATAATCCTAGTTTTCCAAATGGCATTTTTTTAAGTGCAAGATATAATAATAGAATCGCAAATACCATATTAGCAATTCTTCCTGCATAAGCCATAAACATTGCATTATCATATATTATTTTTGAAATTACTATTCCACAAATTTGAGGCATAAATTGTACAGGACTATATAACGATGTAGTTGGAATGCTAACTTTCGCTTTTTCTATATTTTCAACATCATATTTTTTTAATTTTTCTTGTATATATCTGTAATTAATATTTGCAGGCTCTAAGGTTGTAACATCAAAAATATCACCTCTAAGTTCTGCAACAGGTTCATTTTCTTCTATGTTTACTAACATTTTTCCTTGTATAATATCTTGCATTCTAAACCATTGAAATGCTTCATCATGACTTTTGAATGCTGGCATTACAAGCATAAATAATATAAAAATTGGTGGTATAATTACCCAAAATAATTTTTCTACTGTTATATTTTTAGAATAATATATGTATATTATAATTAGTGATAATATTAATGTTATAACTGCCATATATATTAATAATGGCAACACTTTAGCCGTACTTGAATACATTTCTTGAAAATAGATTTCGCCATCTATTTCTTCACCATTTATAAATAATTGTCCATCTGCTAAAATATCTTTTTCAGAATAAACTATCTTATAAAACTCGCCATAATTATTGGTTTCTGCGCATTTAAAAAACAAATAATACGTTTTATTTTTTGAATCCGCTACAGGATTAAATTCAAATTCATAATCCACATTAGATATTAGTTCTTTTGAATCTATTTCTTTATTTGCAATAATATTTCCTAATTCATCTCTTAAGCCTAATATGCCTTTTCCTCCAGACATTAGTACTCTACCTTCAACCTTTAAATTTGCAAATTTAACATATATTTTACTTAGATTATCATATTTTGCCACAAAGCTTTGTACTATTTCGTTATTTACATCTTGTAATTCACATTCCTTATTGTATTCATTCTCATATGCCGAAGGGCTAAAACTAGCAATATACCATAAATTGCTTGTTTTTATATTATACAAAGAAATCAACCATATTATTGCTATTGAAATTAATAATCCTAACCAAAATTTCCAGTTTTTCTTTATATTGATTTCCATAAATTCTCCTATTTATTATATTCTACACCTATATGTTCATAAGCTAGTGGAGTTGCTATTCTTCCTCTCGGAGTTCTTGCAATATAGCCTATTTGCATTAAGTATGGCTCATAAACATCTTCTATTGTATCTGTTTCTTCTCCTATTGTTGCTGATAATGTTTCTATTCCAACAGGCCCACCTGCATATTTTATTATAATTGTTTCTAATAATCTTCTATCTACATTATCTAAACCTAGTTCGTCTATTTCTAGCTTTTTGAGTGCCATTTTGGCTAATTCTAAATTAATATTTCCATCTGCTAAAACTAAAGCATAATCTCTTACTCTTTTTAAAAGTCTATTTGCTATTCTTGGAGTTCCTCTAGATCTTGACGCAATTTCCTTAGCCCCATCTTCATCTATTGTAATATTCATTATCTTGGCTGAACGTTTAACAATTGTTTCTAATTCTTCTTTTGAATAAAGTTCCAATCTATTCACAATTCCAAATCTATCTCTTAGTGGTGTTGAAAGCGAACCAGCTTTAGTTGTTGCACCTATAAGCGTAAACTTAGGTAAATCTAGTCTTATTGACCTTGCACTAGGTCCTTTTCCAATTATTATATCTAAACTATAATCTTCTAAAGCAGGATATAATATTTCTTCTATACTTCTATGCATTCTATGAATTTCATCTATAAATAATACATCATTTTCAGATAAATTTGTAAGTAATGCTGCTAAATCTCCTGGTTTTTCTATTGCTGGTCCAGAAGTAATTCTAATATTTGAATTCATCTCTGTTGCTATAATGTTGGAAAGTGTTGTTTTACCAAGTCCTGGAGGTCCATAAAGCAACACATGGTCTAAAGGCTCTCCTCTTTTTTTAGCAGCCTCGATATATATTTTTAAACTTTCCTTTATTTTAGTTTGACCAACATATTCATCTAATGTTTTGGGTCTTAAAGAGTTTTCCACTCTTTCTTCTTCACTATCTATTAGATTTGGGATTACTAAGTTTTCTTCCATTACTTCCTCCTTTTTGCTTCCTATTATAACAATATATATATCTTTTTTCAATATAAAAAGCTAAGAACTTTTTGTTCTTAGCTTACCCATCTTAATACTTTTATATCTTTATATGTATTTAATACTTGTAAATATTTTTGATATTCATCTTCCCATAAAACTTCTGGAACCTTTTCATATGCTGTGAAAACTTTTTCTGCTTCTTTTAAGAATATTAATTGTTCCATTGGAGTTAATCTTTCATATTTTATTGCAAATTTATATAATTTATCTAACATTTCATTTGCCTCTATAAAAGTAAAAAAATCTTTTACATTTAACCCAGCCAATTTTATCTGCATTACTGCAAAAGCAATTAAGAAAAATATTAGAAGCACTAAAATGTATATTATTGCAAGCAATGTCATTTATAACACCTCTTTTGTTAAATTATATAAATTATACCATAATTATAAAAAAATGGCAATTTATTATTTAAAAATATCATCAATTATGCTATAATTCTAATAATATATTTAAGGAGTTTTGTATGGAAGATAGATTTGAATCGACTAAAAAA
The DNA here is from genome assembly GCA_017469445.1 of Clostridia bacterium. Lineage (GTDB taxonomy): Bacteria > Bacillota > Clostridia > TANB77 > CAG-508 > UMGS1864. The sequence goes on along the minus strand of JAFUGK010000007.1, from coordinate 104,429 downwards.
GCTAGTATTTTAGGGATTGCAGGAAATATTATTTTATTAATTATAAAAGCATTTATTGGTTTTATTACTGGAAGTCAAGCAATGATTGCAGATAGCATTAATAGTGCATCAGATATTTTTGCTTCACTTATGACTTTTATTGGAAATAGAATTGCAAGTGCACCAAACGATGAAGATCATAATTTTGGTCATGGAAAAGCAGAATATTTATTCTCACTTTTTATTAGTATTGTTATGATCCTTCTTTCTGTTAAACTATTAGTAGATTCTATAAGTTCTTTAGTACATAATCATACCTTCACATTTTCTTGGGGCCTTATTATTGTATGTATTATTACAATTGTAACAAAATTTTTCTTATATATTTATACAAAATCTGCTGCTAAAATACATAATAATATTCTTTTAGAAGCAAACTACAAAGATCACAGAAACGATTGCTTAGTTACTATTGGAACATTAGCTGCTTCTATTGGAGCTCTTTATAATGTATTCTGGATTGATGGAACAATTGGAAGTATAATTGCAATTTGGATTTTGTATACTGGAATAAAAATATTTATTGAAAGTTATAATGTTTTAATGGATGTTTCCTTAGATGAAGATACAAACAAAAAAATAATAGAAATAACTAAAAATTACGATAAGATAAAAAGAGTAGATTCAATATATTCTACCGCTTCTGGTCACAAGTATATAGTTGTTGTTACCATTGCCTTAGATGGAAATTTATCCACATTTGAGAGCCATAATATAGCAGACAATTTAGAAAATGAAATAAAAAAACTAGATAGAATTTCACATGTAATTGTACATGTGAATCCTATCTAGTGAAATATCATTTTGGAAGCTTTATGCTAAATATTGTTCCTTTAGGTGTATTATGTGTAGCTTTAATTACACCATTATGTGCCTGTACTATACAATTTGCTATTGCTAAGCCTAATCCGCTTCCACCACTTTCCCTTTGACGTGCCTTATCTTCTCTATAAAATCTTTCAAATACATGATTTATAGCCTCATCCTTAATTCCAATACCTGTATCTTTTACATATATTATACATTTTCCTTCTTTATTTTCTGTTATCACTTCTATTATATCTTTTTTTTCTGTGTATTTTAATGCATTATCTAGTAATATTATTAATACTTGATGAATCTTGTTAGAATCGATATTTATTTTTTCTTTGTAATTTAGATTTAATATTAATTTTTTATCTTCCATTTCAGCAATTTCGGAATATGGTTTTGTTATTTCTTTTATCATTTCATCAATATCTGTTTTTTCTTTTTGTATATTCATAGTATTTGAATCTGAGCGAGCAAGTAACATCAAATCTTTAGTCATTTTTGTAAGTCTTTTGGTTTCATTTAAAGTAAGCATAATTTCTTCAGCTTTATCCACAATTTTTGCATCTGGCTCTTGTAATAATAGTTCCTGTTTTGCTTGAATTATTGTAAGTGGTGTCCTAAGCTCATGTGATGCATTTTGCACAAATTCTGTTTGTTTTTCCATACTTCTAACTACTGGTTTCATAGCCATCTTAGATAAAAGATAACTTGCTATTATTGAAAGTAGTATGGTAAGTATTGTTCCTATACTTAATATGCTTAAAAAATTATTTAATATTTCGCTTTCTGAATCGACATTTATTAATAATTGGATATATCTTGTTTCTCCTTCAGAAGTTGTAGTTTCAAATGTAATTGTTCTATATTTATACTGGTTATTTAAAGTTATTTCATAAATTGTATTTAGATTATTTTTATTTAAAGTTATTTCACTTGTGTAGTTTTTGTAAAATTCCCCCATTGCTTCCTCAGTAACTATTTTACCATCTGTGCTCCATTCTATTTGAATAATTCTAGGACTCTGCATTTGGCGAATATTATCTGTTTTAATGTCAGGTTTTCCAATATCTTCTTTTGCTTTTATTGTTTTTGGAGGGAAACTATCCATCATCAAATATCTTTCTTTTTCTTTAAGCAATTCATTATTAGATGAACTATATATGTATACTTTTAGTGTTGTAAAAATTGTAATTGCAAATATTGTAAAAATCACAGTAAAAGCAATAAAGTTTAATAATACTCCTTTTAACAATTGCTCGTTTATAAGTTTTTTCTCGTTCATGTTATCACTCCTCTGAACTCCAAATATATCCTACATTTCTAACAGTTTTTAAATATTTTTCATATCCTACCTTTTTTAATTCTTTCCTAAGTGTGCTAGCATAAACTTCAACTACGTTTGTAGTTGTTTCAGAATCGAATCCCCAAATTTTATCAAATATTTGATTTTTAGTGATTATTGTATTTTTATAATTAAGTAAATATTCTAAAATATCAAATTGTTTTCCTTGTAAATTAAGTTTTTTATCTCCTACTGTAGCTTGTCTATTTTGAAGATTAAGGCATAAATCATCAAAGATCAAAGTATCCTCATTATATGTACCACTTGTTCTTCTAATAATCGCTTTTAATCTTGCTATAAGTTCTTCTCTTTCAAATGGTTTAACCAAATAATCATCTGCACCTAGATTAAAACCTTTTAATTTATCATCTAATCCATCTTTAGCAGTAAGTATTAAAACTGGTGTATTTATTTTTGCTTTTCTTAGTTCTTCAAGAACCTCATATCCACTCATTATAGGCATCATTAAATCTAAAATTATGGCATCATAAATATCTTGTTTAGCATATAGAACACCTTCTTCTCCATCAAAAGCTTGCTCTACACTAAAATCTTTTTCAATACATTGCATTATTGTTTTAGATAGTATTTTATCATCTTCAACTATTAAAACTTTCATAAATTCCTCCATTTAATTTCTACTATTGTTTTATTTTTATTTCATTGCCATCAGATAATACAGTAATGCTGCCATTTCTAGTTAAATAGTATTTTATGTTTAAATCGTTTAATATTGAAATTGTTTCTTCATCTTCTGGTTCTTCATTTGAACAAGTAATTACTCCATAATTTGGTTTTGTTGTTTCCAATAATTTCTGTAATTTCTTTTGATAATGCCCATGATATGGTACTTTTATAAAATCATATGTACTGTTATGGGTACTTAAATAATCAGTGATTCTATCATTTTGAGCATCACCTGTAAATAAGTAATTTGTATTTCCATAATTTAGTGATATTATTAATGATGAATTATTACTTTCATTATTATCATATAATGTTTCTGGTCCATTTACTACAATATTCATATCTCCTAGTGTAAAAGAAATATCTCCTGATATTGTTTGTGTAGTTATACCTTTTGCATTTAATGAGTTTATATAATTATCATAATATTCGCTTTCTTTTGGGCAATTACTTTGAAGTACATTATCTATTTCTATATTATCTATTATGCTAGAAGCACTTCCAACATGGTCTTTATCGAAATGGGTAATTATTAAATAATCTAATTTAGTAATATTATTATTTTTTAAATATTGCAATATTTCACTACTTAATTCTTCTTCTCCCGTATCTATCATAATATATTTATCATTATTTGAAATTAAAATACAATCAGCTTTACCTGCATTAAAGAAATATATTTTAAAATTATATTCTTTTTGTTGACTTTTGAATGTATAAATTCCAACTAGTACAACAATCATTACTATTACAAGAGCTATAGCACCTTTAAAATTATTCATATTTTACTTTTTATTTTCCTTTCTTTTTTTGCATAATCTTGTAAAGTACAATTATTTTCCAAACTCCCTTTCTATATATTCAAGTGAATATACTCCCTGATATTCATTATTTATAAATAGCTCTACCCTATGATTTTTAGGTTGACCTGCTACATTTTCTTCTTGACTATCTACTGGTTTTAAAATATATTCACTGTTTGGTTTCATATTTAAAATCGATATCCTATTTTCTCTTATATTCTTACCCGGAGTAGTCATATTAAGAGAAAATATGTAGTTGTTCTCATCTATTTTTATTTTTCCATTTGATATTGCTATTCTATTAGGCGTATTACTTAAATTATTAAACACATATATTTCCATTGGAATATTTTTTTGCTTAATGCCTACTTTTTCTTTATACCTAATATTAACTATCGGAAGTTCTGTGCAAACAAGGTTATATATATGATATTCCTTATCATTATAAATCATTATTTTAAATTTATAATTATTTTGAACTTTATTATCAGTTATTTCATCTGATAAAATAGCTATTTTTATGTTTTGGTTTTTTGACTTAAAACTTACAATTGGATTATACTTAGTTTTATTATCATTTATTAATGAATAGTATACTGTATTATTTTTTTCATCTATAACTAAGTTATAATCATTAAATTCAAGATCTCTTAATATTAAATTTTTATTTTCCGTTCTTGAACTTATTATATTATTCCATTTGGTTTCACTAATTGAAATCTTATTAAACCTAGTACTAGGATTTAGAATAATTATTATTAATATAATTATAGCTGTCAAAATAATTATTGGTATCAATATTTTATTTCTACTCATATTAAACTATATCATCAGCATCATATTCTATAATAGAATACTTGCTTATCCTTTCATTTTTTGATAATTCTTCATTTAATTCTTTAATGTTTTTGTATGTAAGTTCAATTGCATAATCAAATCCTTTTGAACTATAATTTCTAGATTTGAACCTATGGCTTATCTTCTTTGATTTAAATAGATTTGCCAAATCATTTTCTACATCTTCATTACTTCTTACAATTAAAACAAATGATTTACGTCCAAAGTTTATATGTTCTAATATTATTAATACAATTGTTACTACAACTGATGTTAAAACACCTGCCTCAAATAATTGGCATCCACAAATTATTCCTATAAACACACTCCATAGTAAATATAACATATCTACTGGATCTTTTACTGCTGTTCTAAACCTTATAATTGCCAATGCACCTATTGTACCCAATGTAATAATTATGTTTGATTGTAAACACATTATTATTGTTGCTATAAAAAATGGCAAAATTGCTATAGTAATATTAAAAGATTTGTTGTAAAAAGATCTATGAGATACAAACCTATATACGAAAAACTCATATATAGATAGTATTGTTACCATTAGTAATACTGCTACTATTGCTACAGTTGTAATACTTTCGTTTGAGTAAGAATTTATTATGCTTTCAAATACTTCTATCATTTCTTTCAATCCTTTCAATTCTAAAATAATTATTTTAATTTTTTATCATATTATATAAGAATTTATAATCTTTCTTCCATAATAATATTTTGAGAAAGACATTTGTTTAAAGCCATATGATTCTACAATATTTCTTATATATGATGGCAATATCTCATCAAATTTTACTTCTAACACATTAATACCACTTGGCAAAATATAAAAACTTTGATAATCCCCATCCAAAAAATTTTCTAATTGATATGAAGCAGATATCTTCATATCAAATGTTACCCTAACATTAGTTATTTCTTCGACATATGCAATTCTTTCATAATCAACAATGACTTTAGGGCGATAGTCACGAGTCATCATGTCTACAATTAATTCTTTAATTAGTTTTTTATCAGTGTCAAAAAACATATCTGTAATATCTCCTGAAACAATATTATTATATTCTTCTACAGTTAGCTTACAAGATTTTTTATGACATCTACCTTCTAGTTTTTCTTTCTTTTCTAATACAATATAACTCAAGTCATGTCCATAATATCTAATTCTCCACTTATATCTTTTAGATAAACCAGAGTTTGTAGTATAAACAGATGTATCTTTATAATCGTCAAAATATAATGAATGAATTAAATATCTGCCTTCTGTTGGAGTATGCGGATCTAATTCCATAACTTTAGATATTCTAGATTTTAGTAAAGTTAACTCTTGATTACTTAAATTATATTTCCATTCATTACGATATACTTTTATGTTATTGCCCCCCTTTCTTAAAAATTCATTCCTCCTGGTCCTCCATGATTTTGACCTTTTTGTTTTCCACCGCCGTTCATCATGCCACCATTATTCATCATTCCGCCACCCATCATTTGGTTTGTAATAGTATTGGTCTTCGTTCCGTTTACAATTATTGTTCCACCATTATATTCAGCATTTCCATCATAATCAAATGGTGAATTTCCTGTTATATCTATTGTACCTCCATTTATATATATGTTACCATTAGCATCAATTCCATCTGTGTCTCCGCTTCCCATCTTTATTGTTATATATCCTCCATTTATTTCTACTGTTACTGAATAACTAGTTGATTTATTTCCTGCATTTATTCCATCATCAGAAGCACTAATATTTATAGTTCCATCATTAATTCTAATATATGTTGCTTCTATTCCTTCTGCTGCTGATATTGTAAATGTTCCAGCATTTATTTCTACTAAACCATCTGCATGAATTGCATCGTCTTTACTTGTAATAGTAAACTCTCCATTATTTATCTCAATATTTCCATTAGAATGAATTCCATCATCAACAGAATTTATATTAAATGTACCTCCTGAAATTTGTATTAATGTTACTGCTTTTATGCCTTTAGCAGAATCTAAACTAGATGTATCTGTTGTTTTTATAGTAAATGTTCCTCCTGAAATTGCAACTTCTGTTTCTGCCTGAATTCCATCATTATAGCTTGTAATATTGAAAGTTCCTCCATCTATAGTAATATATCCCTTTGTTGTGTCTTCATCATTAGTAGATTTTATTCCATCTCCACCTGCAGTTATAGTAAATGTTCCATTTACTATTGCTACACTATCTTTACCTCTAATTCCATCGTCATCTGCATTAATGGTATATGTTCCACTATTTATTACTAATGTATCATTTGATACAATACCATCGTAGTTTGATTTAAATTCTAAACTTCCTGTTCCAGAAAATACTAAATCATCTTTTGAATAAATTGCGCCATCTAATTCTTCAGTTGTGGTTGCTGTAATAGTATTTGTTCCAGTAAGTACTATACTAACACTTTTAGCATTTTCGACATAAATAGCTGGTCCACTTGTGCAAGTTATTTCTACTCCATTTAAATTTAATTCCACATTTTCTGTAGTATTTACATAAATGCTTTCATATGTTCCAGATAAATTATAACTTCCTCCTGTTGTTATTTTTACTGTATTTGTATCTTGTACATCTGTTGATGTTCCATAATCAATATTTTCATATTCTGAACTTATACTTATTGCAGATTCGCTTGTTGAACTAATATTTGATGTTTTAGTATTAGTATTTGTATGTTGTGATGCAATTACAAAGCAAATTATAACTGCTATTACAAACATTACCCCTAATACTGCAAATATTATTTGTTTTCCTTTCTTTTTTTCTTCCATTTTAAAATACTCCTTTCAAATTATCCTTTGTTTATGTTTTATTATATCATACTTAAAATAAACTTAAAATAAATAATTATTTTACTTTTTTTATAATTTATGCTATATTATCATTTACAAAGGAGTGATATTAGTGTTAACAGCATTTGGATTAAAAATAATTGCAGTTATTACAATGTGTTTTGACCATATTGGATATATCATATTTAACAGTCACCTTTCGTGGTGCAATGTAATTGGAAGAATTGCCTTCCCTATTTTTGCATTTCAAATTTCTGAAGGTTATACTCATACACACAACTTAAAAAATTATTTTTGGAGACTTTTTTTATTTGCATTAATTTCACAGATTCCTTATAATTTTTACGAATATGCCATAGGTTTTCCTTATACACTTAATATTTTCTTTACTTTATTTTTAGGGCTTTGTGCAATTTATGCATATGATAAAATCCCAAGTAAATTTATTGGGATTATTGTAGTATGTGGATTAGTTGCATTAGGTGAATTAATAAATGTAGATTATGGTTATTGGGGAGTTTTACTTGTATTTTCATTCTTTGTATTTAAGAAAAATAAAGTATTATTAACTTTCGGATACTTAGGAATTGTTGCTTTAAAATATATTCCTTTATTAATTCAATTTAATTACCCTATTTTTTATGTTGAACTATTCATTGGAACATTTTTAGCTATTGTTCCAATACTTTTGTACAACGGAAAATTGGGCAGAAAAACTGGCAAATTGCTATATGTTTTCTACCCTTTACATTTGTTTATATTAGCTAGTATAAATTTGTTTAATAAATTATATATTCTTTACTAGCCTTATCTAGCCCATACACTTTCTCGATCTCACCTTTTTCTATCTTTGTACTTAGAAAAATTATTCTTTCAAATATATGGGTTTTTAATAATTCCTTTAATGCTGGATTTAACATTATATCTTCAATAGAACCTCCATGTGCTGTAAATATACCCTTAATTCCAGAGCATACAGCTTGGTTTATTGCTTCAATATCTTCATACGAGCCAATTTCATCTGCTACAATTATTTGTGGTGTCATAGATCTAATAAGCATTTTCATTCCAATTGCTTTTGGTATGTTAGAAAGTACATCTGTCCTCATTCCTACATCATTTTGTGCTATTCCCTTATACATTGCTGCAAGTTCACCTCTTTCATCTATTAATCCAACATTTTTTCCTTTAAAACGTATACCCTCTATTCCATTGCTTACTTGCCTTACTAAATCCCTTAAAATCGTGGTCTTCCCAGCTCCTGGTGGAGATACAATTATTGTATTATATATATTATTATTATCTATATCAATTATATATCTTATAACTTTATTGCTACATCCCTTTATTTGTCTTGCTATTCTAAAATTTAAACTAGATATATTATTTATATTTATAATTTTATTTTTTTCTATTATTACATTTCCAGAAATTCCAACTCTATGTCCCCCTCTTACTGTTATAAATCCATTGCATATTTGATTTTGATATGAATAAATTGAATTTTCACAAATATTTGTTAAAGTTTCAAGTATATCATCTATTGTTACTAAATAATCTAAAATTTTTTCACCATTGGCTAATTTTAGTATAATTGGCCTTCCGCTTCTTAACCTTATTTCCTCTAAAAGTATATACTTGCTTGACATATTCTCTGTTAAAAACTTGTCCAATATTGTTTGAACATTATTTGAAAAATACTTAAATAAATTAAAAATAGGCATATTCTTTCCTTCCTTATAATTATATATATGCCTATTTTCATAAATAATTCCTATTTATTTCGTATCAATTTAACAATTTCTTCAATTGCTTTTACTAGAAATTCAACATCTTCTATTGTATTTTCTTTTCCAAATGTTAAACGTAAAGTTCCTAATGCTGTTTTATCTAAAAGTCCAATTGCCTTAAGCACATGTGATATTTCTGTAGTTCCTGTCGAGCAAGCAGATCCTGCTGATGCACAAATTCCTTTTTTGTCTAGTTTCATAAGCAATTCTTCTGCATCTACTTTAGCAAAAGATACATTACAATTTCCTGGTAATCTTTTTTGCCTATCTCCATTTATTTTTATATTTGGTACTCTTTTTTCAATTTCACTAAAAAAGAAATCTCTTAATTGTTTTAAATGTCTTTCATTTTTTTCAAAATCTCTATATGCTATTTCTATTGCTTTTCCCATTCCAACAATTCCTGGCACATTTTCTGTTCCTGCTCTTTTATTATTTTCTTGATGTCCACCGTTTTGTAGTTTTTTAAATTCTATTCCATCTTTTACATATAATACTCCAATTCCCTTTGGTCCATATAGTTTGTGTCCAGACATAGACAAAGAATCTATATTCATATCTTGTACATCTATTTTTACATTTCCAATAGCTTGAACACAATCTGTATGGAAATATATATTGTTATCTCTTGCTATTTTTCCTATTTCTTTTATTGGTTCTATTGTTCCTATTTCATTATTAGCAAACATTATTGTTATTAAAATTGTATTTGGTTTTATTGCTTTTTTTAATTCATCTAAATGTACAAATCCTTTATCATCAACATCTAAATATGTTACTTCAAATCCTTCTTCTTCTAGATTTTCACATGTTTCTAAAACTGCATGATGCTCTATTTTACTTGTAATAATATGATTTCCTTTATTTTTATTTGCATAAGCTATTCCTTTTATCGCTAAATTATCACTCTCGCTTCCTCCACTTGTAAAATATATTTCATTTGGTTTAGCATTTATAGCTTGTGCAACTTTTTGTCTTGCTACTTCTATAGCCTTCCTAGCTCGTCTTGAAATACTATACATTGAAGATGCATTACCGTATTCAGTGCTAAAATATGGTAGCATTGCTTCTAAAACTTCTTTACTAACAGCTGTTGTAGCTGCATGATCAAAATATTTTATATTATCCACTTTATCTTACCTCTATTCTAAAAAAGTATTAATATATATTATTCTTATTGTTTCAAAAATTCTCATATTTTATTAATTTTAGGCAAAAAAAGATAATGCTTGATTTTTAAAGCATTATCTTTTTAAGGTGTATCTCAAATTAGGAATTTTTTCTTATTTGGAAACGTTCCCCAATTTTAGCGTTCATTATTAGTTTATGTATAATTATATTTAATCCTATAATTGATATTACCTGGTTTCTATATGTAAAAAAAGCATGTTCAATAGAATGATTTTTAATTACTGCATACCATACGTATGGTGCAATTGCAATCAACATATAAGGTATTATCTCTAAAGCAGTATATTTATTTTCTTTACTTCCTTTAATAAACAAATAAATTACTGACATTATCATATTTAATATAATTGATATTATTATAAATTTATCCTCATATTTAAGGTTTTGACCAATGGCATCAAGTATAGTATATTTAGTTGCAGTAGATCTAAAGCCTATTTGCTCAAATGCAATTTTTATTAAATCTCTTCTAAAAATAATATCAACAAGTAGCCATTTAGTAAACCATGTTATTGTATATCCTGCTATCCATGCTAACACATGTTTAACAAATTCTATTATACTTTTTTTAAATGAATATTCACCTTCTTTTAAAAGTAACACTACTAACAAAGGAATTCCTAGAGTAATAATTGGTACTGTAAAAAAATCAAAGAAATTTGTTAGCATTCCAATTATAAAAAAAAGTAAAGTATTATTAATTTTTTTGTTTTTCATTAATATTATTATTGATGAAATTATTGCTATTAGAAATACCGAAATTCCTTGCAGTGTATAGCCTAAATAAAAATACTCTACACAGAATAATCCTATTGTAAACAATAATCCTATAATAACATTTGTATTTTTTTGCAATAAGTAAAAGAAGATTAAAAGCAATATAAATATAATTATAAAAATTATTGTTCTTATTTCATTTATATTAAATAGAACAAGCATTGGTCTTAATAAAATTAAATATCCATGCCAATATCTTGCATATTCAAAGCTTTCATCTATATCGCTGTTTACCAAATCTACTAGTTCTCCAACTTCATTATGTTTCTCATATTTTGATGCAGATTTAAGCTCTCCTACATTATCTTGCTCGATTATTTTAGTTTTTTCTTTTATATAATTTTTTCTTGCCAAAAATACTGATTCTACTGGATTGCTATTATCTATTGAATATGCAGTATTAATCATCAAAGCATCAGTATAATTATCAAATTGCATATCACAATTTCTGTATGGTATATTTACAATCTTCCTGTTTCCTTCTGAGTATAAAGTTTCTGCAGATTCTTTTACATTTTCATATATATAACTAGAAGGAATGATTGATACTATGGTTAATGAAATAACAAAAAATATAATTAATATTGCATATGTTATGATATACTTTAAAACTGTTTTCAAAAAAATCCCCCATATCTTTTGTAAAATTAATTCATTTTCTATAGTTTAGCATAAGATTTAAGATGCTTCAAGTAGTTTTAATAAGACTTCAATGATAATTTTTAGCAATGGACAGCGGAAAGAAAAAAGAATAGTTTAGAAATACATAACAGACCAGAAAAGCTGGTCTGTTTTTCTACACGAAAAAAAGGATGAATAAAATCACTATATTTTACAAAAAATAATATAATAATATTGACGTACGTTATAGCGTATGCTATAATGAGTATAAGAGGTGAAAAAGATGACCAATACAAATATAACAAATTTTAGAAAAAACATATATAAATTATTAGAAAATGCAGTAGAATATAATGAAACAATTAATGTATCAACCAAAAAAGGAAATGCAGTTATTATGTCAGAAGAAGACTATAACAGTTTAGTTGAAACCTTATATATATCATCTATACCAGAACTAAAAGAAGATATTAAAAAAGGATTAAAAGAAGATATTGAAGATTGTATAGATGAAAATGAGGTAGATTGGTAATGTATAGAATTGTATATAGAAAACAAGCTTTAAAAGATTTAGAAAAAATCAAAGCAAGTAATTTAGAAAACAAAGCAAAAAAATTAATTGATATAATTAAAGAAAATCCATTTCAAAATCCTCCACCCTATGAAAAATTAATTGGCGATTTAACTGGAGCTTATTCTAGAAGAATAAATTTTCAACATAGATTAGTTTACCAAGTTTTAGAAAAAGAAAAAACAATAAAGATTTTAAGAATGTGGACTCATTATGAAAATATATAATTAATAAAGACCAGCTAAGCTGGTCTTCTTAAATTGGCTGGGGTACTAGGATTCGAACCTAGGAAATGCCTGAGTCAGAGTCAGGTGCCTTACCGCTTGGCTATACCCCAATGTAATTAATAGTGAATAGTTATAGTAGCCCAACGTAGGCGTTGCATTTTTCTTTCGAATGCTTGGAGAAAGAAAATATCCAACGCCGACTAAGATTGGGCGGACTTCTATGCTAAATTTCAAAATTAATTATATAATATAGTGAAGCTTTTTATATTTTTATTGTTTCAATGATTTTCTTCCTGAAAATATTGCTAAATCTTCTAATTCAGCTTCTATATTCAATAATCTATTATATTTTGCAACTCTATCTGTTCTACATGGTGCTCCTGTTTTTATTTGTCCTGCATTTGTTGCAACTGCAATATCTGCTATTGTTGTATCTTCTGTTTCACCAGATCTATGTGATACAACTGCAGTATATCCATTTCTTTTTGCAAGTTCAATTGCATCTAATGTTTCTGTTAGTGTTCCTATTTGATTTGGTTTTATTAATATACTATTTGCTACCTTCTTGTCAAGTCCTTTTTGTAATCTTTTTATATTTGTAACAAATAAATCGTCTCCAACTAATTGTACTTTGTTTCCTAATTTTTCCGTAAGTTTAACCCATGCTTCCCAATCTTCTTCTGCTAATCCATCTTCTATTGATGCTATTGGGTATTTGTTTGCTAAACCTTCTATATATTCTATCATTTCTTCTTGTGATAATAATTTATCAGTTTTCCAGAAGTAATATGAACCTTCTTTTCCTATTTTCTTTGCTTCTTCATACATTTCTGTTGATGCAACATCTAATGCTAATACTATATCTTTTCCTGGCTTGAAACCAGCTTTCTCTACAGCTTCTAGTATAACTTCTATTGCTTCTTCTTCGCTAGATAAGTTAGGTGCAAATCCACCTTCATCTCCAACGCCTACTGCATATCCTTTTGATTTTAACACTTTCTTTAAATTATGATATACTTCTGCGCCCATACGTAAACACTCTTTAAATGATTTTGCTCCAACTGGCATTATCATAAATTCTTGAACATTTACATTGTTTTCAGCATGTTTTCCACCATTTAAAATATTCATCATTGGAACTGGTAATTCTTTTGCATTTACACCACCTATATATTTATATAGGCTCATTCCTAATGAATTTGCAGCAGCTTTTGCAACAGCTAATGATACTCCAAGTGTTGCATTTGCTCCAAGTTTTGCTTTATTTGCTGTTCCATCTAATTCTATTAATGTTTTATCTATTTCTGCTTGATCATAAATATTCATTCCCTCTAAAGCCTTAGCTATTTTTTTATTTACATTATTTACTGCTGTTTCTACTCCTTTTCCTAAGTATCTTTCATCATCATTATCTCTTAACTCAACCGCCTCAAAGCTTCCTGTAGATGCTCCTGACGGTACTATTGCAGTTCCTGAAAATCCAGCTTCTGTTACCACCTCTACTTGCACTGTTGGATTTCCTCTTGAATCCAATACTTCTAGTGCTTTTACACTCGCTATTCCTAAGTAATCTTTCATTTTCATCTTTCCTTTCGTATTATTGTTTTTTTATATTTGCTAAAATTTGATTGCTTATATTATACTCTTCTGATTCCAAATCATGCATAATGTCAGCATTTTGTATGCTTTCAAATATTGGTTTTTGATAATCAAATGAGTTTTTAACTGGTTTTTGATATAGTGGTTCTGAATATTTTTCCACTTTTTCTGTATTAAAGTTATTTTCAACTAAATGCTTTTCAATTATTTTTTTATCCTTTTTACTAAATGAATTAATATCTAATCCTAGTCTTTCATATCTCCATAAAATATGTCTTTCATAATTAGATTCTTCCCTGTTGTCTAATGCTTCATAATTATATTCTATATTAAATTTAAAGTTTTCTATTGATATTGTTATGTTTGTCCATAATTTTTGCTTTTCTCGTTTATATATTTTTCTTAATTTTACTATTGATGAATATAAATTTTTTACTAACTTTAAATATTGATCTTCATCTAAATTAAATTTTGTTGGTATCTCATATACATTTACTGGATTTTTCTTAAGTATCCCTTTAGGAAAATAGTAAAAATACATTTCTCCAACAGGTACTGCATATGCTTTTTCTGTTATTGAAGCATATAGATAAAGTTTTGTCCATTTTTCTGGAATCATATAATATAGTTTTTTTTGTATTTCCTTATATATTGCTTTAATTTCATCTGTATCTACCATAACTTTATCACACCTTTTCTATTAAGCTTACTCCTGTCATTTCTTTTGGCTTTTCTAATTTCATAAGTTCTAACATCGTTGGAGCTATATCACATAACCTACCCGGATTTAGTTTTATATTTTCTTTTCCCATTACAACAATTGGTACATCATTTGTAGTATGTGCTGTATGTGGTTCTCCTGTTTTATAGTCCACCATTTGTTCCGCATTTCCATGGTCTGCAGTTATTATTAAATATCCATTTTTATTTTCTATTTCTTCTGCAACTTTTCCTACACAATTATCTATAATTTCTAAAGCTTGTACTGTTGCTTCCAGGTTTCCAGTATGCCCTACCATGTCTGGATTTGCATAGTTTAGTATTATTGTATCATATTTTTCTGATTTAATAGCTTCAATTACTTTTTCAGTAACTTCTATAGCACTCATTTCAGGTTTTAAATCATATGTTTCTACCTTTGGAGATGGAATTAATATTCTATCTTCATTTTCATATGGTTCTTCTCTTCCTGCATTTATAAAGAAGGTTACATGTGCATATTTTTCTGTTTCTGCTATTCTAAGCTGTGAAAGACCTTTTTCACTTATATATTCTCCAAATGTATTTCTTATTATTTCTGGCTTGTATGCTACATGCACATTAGGCATACTTGCATCATACTCTGTAAAACATACATAATATAAATTTAATTTTTTTGTTTCAAATCCATCAAAATTCCTATCCACTAAAGCTCTGGTTAATTCTCTTGCCCTATCTGCTCTATAATTAAAGAAAATTACTGAATCTTTTTTTCCTATTGTTGTCACATCATTTTCACTATTAGTTATCAATACTGGTTTAACAAATTCGTCAAATACACCTTTTTGGTATTCATCCTCTATTGCTTTTATTGCAGAATTGCTTTTTTCACCTTCTCCTTTAACTAATGCATTATATGCTATTTGTATTCTTTCATACCTTTTGTCTCTATCCATAGCATAAAATCTTCCACATATACTTGCAATTTTTCCAACGCCTTTTTCTTTAATCTTGTTTTCTAATTCTATAATATATCCTTCAGCTGATGCAGGTGGAGTATCTCTTCCATCTAAAAAGCAATGTATATAAACATCTTCAAAATCTTTTCTTTTGGCAAGTTCTAAAAGTGCATATAAATGTCTTGTATGGCTATGTACACCACCATCTGATAATAATCCCATTATATGCAGTTTTGTTTTGTTCTTTTTGCAATTTTCTATTGCTTCTGTAAATTCAGGAACTGCAAAAAAATCGCCCTCTTCTATTGATTTTGTTATTCTTGTTAAATCTTGATATATAACTCTTCCAGCTCCTATATTTGTGTGCCCAACTTCAGAATTTCCCATTTGCCCTTCTGGAAGCCCAACATCTAACCCACTTGTTTTTAATGTAGTATTTGGATTTTGCTTTAGTATTTTTTCTAAATTTGGCATTTGTGCTATTTTAACAGCATTTGCTTTTTCATTTTCATTTATTCCAAATCCGTCCAAAATCATAAGCATTGTTATTTTTTTACTCATAAATGTCCTTTCTATTATGAATTAGCTATTTTGCTAAATTCTTCTGCATTTAGGCTTGCTCCACCAACTAATCCACCATCTATGTCTGGCATAGAAAATAGTTCTTGTGAATTTGTTGATTTCACACTTCCGCCATACTGAATTATAACTCTTTCTGCTATGTTTTGTCCATATTTTTTTGAAATTTCATTTCTTATTTCATGTATTGCAGAATTTGCATCTTCTGCAGTTGCTGTTTTTCCTGTACCTATAGCCCATATTGGTTCATATGCAATTATTGTAGATGCAACTTGTTCTTCTGTTAATCCTTCTAAAGCTTTTGAAGTTTGATTTGTAATTATTTCTATTGTCTTTCCTTGTTCTCTTTGTTCTAATGTTTCTCCAACACAAACTATTGGGTTTAATCCTACTAAATGTGCTTTTTTTACTTTTTTATTTACTGTTTCATCTGTTTCAGCAAAATATGCTCTTCTCTCAGAATGTCCAATTATAACATATTCTACTCCTATTGCTTTTAACATTTCTGCAGATACTTCTCCTGTATATGCACCATTTTCTTCCCAGTGCATATTTTGTGCGCCTATTTTTATATTTGTTTTTTGTGCATATAGTAAACTATAGAATAAATCTATATATGGAACGCATAATACTACTTCGTTTTCACAGTCTTTTACTAGTGGCTCTAGTTGTTCTATAAAGCTTATTGCTTCATTAGGCAATTTATTCATTTTCCAATTTCCTGCTATTACTTTTTTTCTCATAACAATCTCCTTTTCTTGTAAGTTATATTAGTGCTATAAAATCCGCCAAATCTTAGCCGGCATTGGATGTTTTCTTTCTCCAAGTATTCGAAAGAAAAATGCAATGCCTACGTTTGGCTACTTTTGCACAAAATTTTTCTTAATATATTTGCTTCACTATATTATAAAATTAATTTTGATTTACAAAGCCGACAGTTCCCGAAGGCCCTCGAAGCGCTGCCAGACTTTGAACTTTCTTCTTCGGTAGGGTCCTCGTCTGGCCAGCTATTGCCCTGCTATGGAGTGCTTTTAAAGAAAAATTAATTTTATAATATAGTGAAAAGCAAATTTTTTTGTTTAAATTTAAAAGCAATTATTATTCAACCTCTTGTAAGCAGTCAATTCCTGGAAGTACCTTTCCTTCAAGAAATTCTAATGATGCGCCTCCACCTGTTGAAACATGTGAAATTTTATCTGCAAGTCCTGCTTTTTCTATTGCAGCTGCCGAATCTCCTCCACCAACTATTGTTATAGCATCTATGCTTGCAAGTTTCTTTGCTATGCTCATTGTTCCATTTGCAAATTCTTGCTTTTCAAACATTCCCACTGGTCCGTTCCATACTACTGTTTTTGCAATATCTAATTCTTTTTCATAACTTTCAATTGTTTTAGGTCCTATGTCAAATCCCATATATCCTTCTTCTACTTCATCACATACTTTTACACTTTCTACTGCATCTGGCGATAATGCCTCCACATTATCTTCAGGTAACATTAGTTTTACATTTTTACTATTAGCTTTTTGCAATAATTCTCTTGCCAAATCTAATTTATCTTCTTCACAAAGTGAATTTCCTATTTGCTTTCCTTCTGCTTTTAAAAATGTATATGCCATAGCTCCACCTATAATTAGTGTATCTACTTTTTCTAGCAAATTCTCTATTACACCTATTTTGTCAGATACTTTTGCTCCTCCCAATATTGCAACAAATGGTCTTGCTGGATTTTCTAATGCATTTCCCATAAAATCTAATTCTTTTTTTATTAAAAATCCTGATACTGCTGGTAAATAGTCTGCAACACCTGCAGTTGATGCATGTGCCCTATGTGCTGTTCCAAATGCATCATTTACAAATATTTCTGCAAAACTTGCTAATTCTTTTGCAAATTCTGGATTATTTTCTTCTTCTTCTTTATGAAATCTTACATTTTCTAAAAGAATCGCCTCGCCATTATTTAATTCACTTACTAATCTTTTTGCATCTTCTCCAATTACATCTTTTGCAAGTTTTACTTCTTTTCCTAATAATTTGCTAAGTTCGTCTGCAACTGGCTTTAACGAATATTTCTCGTTAAATTCTCCCTTTGGTCTTCCTAGATGTGAGCATAATATTACCTTTGCATTTTTATCCAACAAATATTTTATTGTAGGCAAAGCAGATACTATTCTTCTATTATCTGTAATATTTCCATTTTCATCTTGTGGCACATTAAAATCGCATCTTACTAATACCCTTTTTCCTTCAACATTTATGTCTTCTACAGTTTTTTTATTCATGATTATCTCCTTTTTTTCTTTTAAATCCTTTTTTATATAATGTAATGGGACACATCTTTTCCTCCCGTCATTTCTGTAAGGATAAGATATGTCCCCTCTCCTTATAAGCTAGTGATGTCATATTTCAAAGTTTTTTCATTATTTAATAGTTTTAAGGGCGGAATATTTGGGAATGTTTGCCAAATATTCCGCCCTATGACAATTATTATCCTAATTCAGCAAAATATTTTATTGTTCTTACCATTTGGCTTGTATATGAATTTTCATTATCATACCAAGCTACAACTTGTACTTGATATAGTCCATCTTCTATTTTTGTTACCATTGTTTGAGTAGCATCAAATAATGATCCATATCTCATTCCTATAACATCAGAAGAAACTATATATTCTTCTGTATATCCATAAGATTCGCTAGAAGCATTTCTCATAACTTCGTTTATTGCTTCTTCTGTTACATTTTCTCCTTTTACTACAGCAACTAATATTGTTGTAGAACCTGTTGGTACAGGAACTCTTTGTGCAGATCCAATTAATTTACCTTGTAATTCTGGAATAACTAATCCAATTGCTTTTGCAGCACCTGTAGAATTTGGTACTATATTTATAGCAGCTGCTCTTGCTCTTCTTAAGTCTCCTTTTCTGTGTGGTCCATCTAAAAGCATTTGATCTCCTGTATATGCATGAACTGTTGTCATTATACCAGATTGAATAGGAGCATAATCATTTAATGCTTTTGCCATTGGTGCTAAACAGTTTGTTGTGCATGATGCTGCTGAAATTATTTTATCCTCGCTTGTTAATATTCCTTCATTAACTCCATAAACTATTGTTGGTAAATCATTTCCTGCTGGAGCTGATATTACAACTTTTTTAGCTCCTGCATCTATATGTGCTTGTGCTTTTTCTTTAGATGTATAGAATCCTGTACATTCTAGTACAACATCTACACCTATTTCTCCCCATGGTAAGTCTTTAGCATCTTTTTCTGCATATATTTTTATTGTTTTTCCATCTACTGTAATTGAATCTTCTCCTGCAGATATTGTGTTTGACTTTTCATAAACCTTTTGTGCTGAATCATATTTTAATAAATGAGCTAACATTTCAGGACTTGTTAAATCGTTTATTGCAACGATTTCATATCCTTCTGCTCCAAACATTTGTCTAAACGCAAGTCGTCCTATGCGTCCAAACCCATTAATTGCCACTTTTACTGACATAATTTCCTCCATTCTGGGCAAGCATTGCTTGCCACTACTTATTTTATAATTTTGGGCTATTGATACTTTTTGTATCAAATTAAAAAAAGAATACTATATATGTAGTAATTCTTTTTTCTTTTGTAGGATTTTCCTACTAAATATTCGATTACAATAAGGCAAATTAAATACACCTACCAATTTGCAACAAATTGTTAGCTAAATATTTATGTATTTGCAAATTACTACAGTCTACTAAAATTTAATCTCTTGAAATAAGAAATCTTTGAAAGATTTGAATGTAACTTCTTGTCCTAATACATTATTTAATTTATCTTCAAATCCTTGTTGTGCTGGTGTTAATTCAACTTTTATTTCTTGGAATAAAAATGATTTTATTCTAGACCATACACTAACCTCAGCTAATTCTCCTCCATTATTTTCTTGAACAGGTATTTGATATTCTTGCATTTATTTTTCCTCCTCAGTGTTTTTATTTTTTAATTTAATATATTTATACTACATCTGTTATAATTTGGCAAGTATTTTTTGCAAATTATATTATTATTTTTTTGTTACAAATTTGTAATATTCTTGTAATATTGTTCTAGATATTTACATTTACTACTTAAGTAGCCCAACGTAGGTGTTGCATTTTTCTTTCGAATACTTGGAGAAAGAAAAGATCCAACACCGGCTAAGATTGGGCGGATTTTATGTGCAAATTCATTTTCACTACTATTTTTATTATTCCAATTTTTTTATTAAATATTCATATTTCTGAAATTGTCATAGGGACGGGAAATTGGGCAATTTCCTCGTCCCTATGACAATTTCAATTAATCTCACCTAAAAGCATTTCTTCATCTAAATCTTTAATTAAAACTTGCTTAATTTCATTTTCTAAATTTTCTTTAAAATCTACTCCAACTTTTAAATAATTACTAGTGTGACCAACTAATTTGTTATTTTCTTTTTCTTCAAATAGTACTTCAACAGTTTTTCCTATAAATTTTTCTTTATACTCTTCCTCATTTTTGCTAGATAGTTCTAATAACATCTTACTTCTTTTTTCTTTTTCTTCTCCAGGAACTTGGTTTCCCATTACTGCAGCTTTGGTTCCCATTCTTGGAGAATACTTAAACACATGCATTTGATAGAATTTTATTTTATTTAAGAATTCATATGTTGTATTAAATTCCTTTTCTGTTTCCCCTGGAAAGCCTACTATAACATCTGTTGTTAATGCTACATCTGTATATGCTTTTCTTAATATATTTACACATCCTTCAAATTCCTGTGTTGTATACCTTCTACTCATTCTTTTAAGTGTTTCATCACATCCACTTTGCAAAGATAAATGAAAATGATTACAAATTTTGTCTAATTTAGTTAATCTTTTTATAAATTCATCTGTTATTAATGTTGGTTCAATTGAACCCAATCTTATTCTTTTTAGTCCTTCTATTTTATTTATCTCTTCTAACAAATTTATAAGTGATGTACCATCTTTAAAGTCTTTTCCATATGACGCAATATGTATTCCTGTTATAACTACCTCTTTTATCCCTTTTTGCACAATTTGTTCTATCTCTTGTATAATACTTTCAATTTTTCTACTTCTTACTCTCCCTCTAGCATATGGTATTATACAATATGAACAAAATCTATCACATCCGTCTTGAACTTTTATGACAGCCCTTGTTTTTTCTGTATATGTAACTGCCCCAAAATCTAAGAAATTATTTTGATGCATAACATCCGAAACTCTTGATTTTTCAGTGTTATTTGCTATATATTTTTCTATATTACTAACAATTTCATTTTTTTCGCTTGTTCCTAATGCTAAATCTATTTCCTCTATTTTCTCTAAATTTTCTTTAGCAACTTGAACATAGCATCCTACAGCCACAACTAAAGCATCTTTATTTAAGTGTTTTGCCCTTCTTAGTATTTGTCTTGATTTTTTGTCTGAAATATTTGTAACTGTACATGTATTTATAATATATATATCTGCTATTTCTTCAAATTCAACAATTTTGTATCCTGCTTCTTTAAATTTTTGAATCATCGCATTTGTTTCGTATTGATTTACTTTACATCCGCAATGTGTAAAAAGCTACTCTTTTTTTATTTTCCATATATTACCTCAATCTTTGGTTGTCATGTGTCATGGGGACGGGGAATATTGGCAATGCTTTACCAATATTCCCCGTCCCCGTAACACCTCAACAACCACATTATTTTTTTCTTCCATCCAACACATCTAAATTATCAAGTGCTTTTCCTGTTCCAAGTGCTACACATGATTCAGCATCTTGTGCAATCATAACATTTATACCTGTTTTTTCTTTTAATAATTGATCTAATCCATTTAAAAGAGCTCCTCCACCAGTCATATATATACCTTTATCACTTATATCTGCTGCAAGTTCTGGTGGTGTTTTTTCAAGTACTGAATGCACAGCATCTACTATAAGTCTTCCAGGTTCTTCTAATGCTTCCATCATTTCACTAGAGTGTATTGTTATTGTTTTAGGTAATCCATCTCTCAAATCTCTTCCTCTTACATCCATTTCTACATCTTGAATTCTAGGATACACGCAACCTATATTTATTTTTAACTCTTCAGCTGTTCTTTCTCCAATTATAATGTTATGCTTTTTCTTAATATATTTTATTATATATTCATCAAATTTATCTCCTGCTACTTTAAGTGAAGTACTAACAACAGATCCTCCTAATGATATTACTGCTATATCTGTTGTTCCTCCTCCTATATCTACTATCATGTTTCCACATGGCTTAGATATATCTATTCCTGCACCTATTGCAGCTGCTATTGGTTCTTCTATTAAATATACTTTTCTTGCACCTGCTTGTGAAGCTGCATCTATTACAGCTTTTTTCTCTACTTCTGTTACTTGTGATGGTATACATATCATTATTCTTGGCGCAAATATAAATCTTCCACATATTTTATTAATAAAATTTTTAAGCATTTTTTCTGTAACTGTATAATTAGAAATAACACCATCTCTTAATGGCCTTGTTGCAACAATACTTCCTGGTGTTCTACCAAGCATTTTTCTGGCTTCTTCTCCAACTGCCACAACTTCTCCTGTAGCACTGTTTACAGCTACTACAGATGGTTCTCTTAACACTATACCTTTTCCTTTTGCATACGCTATAACTGTTGCAGTTCCTAAATCTATTCCTATATCTTGACCGAAATGAAACATGAAATCTACTCCTTTTGCAATATATTATTTCAATTTTGTTACAATTATATTACAAAAACGTAAAAATAGCAATGCGTTTTTTAGAATTAATGAGATTGTCATGGAGACGGAGAAAACTTTTTGGGACACTCCCCAAAAGCAAATCAACATGCTTTGTGGGAGTGTCCCAAAAAGTTTTCCTCGTTCCAACAACATTTTTATTACAACACATAATATAGTATAATCAATGCTCCAACCACTGTAAGCGCCATATAACCTTTGTTTATCATACTTCTTTGTACTTCAGAAATTTTTTCTAAATCATTTGTTGCTTTTATTTCATATTTTGCAATATCGTCATAGTCAAAATTTACTTTAAATTGTTGTTCTGTAGTTAAATCAACATTACTTAAGTCTAAATATTTTCTTCCTAATAAATTTCCATATTTACTATAAAAATCAAATTCCAAAAATTTCTCTGGATTTTCATATTCATCTTTTAATTTAATACTACCTTCAACATATCCACTTACAGATGTTGATTTTGCAGTTTTAGTTTCAACAATATAGCTTCCAGAATTTGATGTTTCAGCATACTGCATTGGCTTATAATTATTACTTAAAGCAATACTTGTTAGCACATCTGTAAATATATAAAAAGCTATAAATATTATTAGATATTTTAGAAATGTTTTCATTCTACTCATATTTATATCCTCCTATGCTTTTTTGAAGTTCATTACTATTATTCCTATTATTATTAATGAAGCTCCAATAATTGATTGTATACTCATATTTTCTTTAAATACTATAGCAGATGCTATAAGTGTTAATATTTGTACTATTCCTGTTATTATAGGATATATATAACTTAAATCAAACATTACTACAACTCTTGTAAAAAGTAAAAAGCTAAACAAATAGCAAACAAACCCAATTGCACTTATCCAATTTATTCCAAATGTTAGTGTTCCATTTTCAGCTGAAAATGTACCAGGGTTTCCGCCCAATTTCATAAATACTAAACCTGCTACTGTTAATACTAAATATAATCCTATTAATAAGAATTGCATAATTTTCCCCCTATTTTTTTTCGTATCTTGCACCATATTCACACCCTTCTGTAGGATCTTGCTTTGTTATGCTTTTAAATTATATGATAATAATATGTTTTTGTCAATGGGTGGGGACGTTCCTTTAGATGAACTAAAGGAACGTCCCCACTGTTCTCTATTCTTGTCCATGAAAAAAGCATTGCCTTTTATAGCAATGCTTTATAAATTCTTATTATTCTGCTGTTTCAGCTTCAGGAGCATTGTAAGCATCTAATATAGCTTTTTGAATTTTCTCCCTTGTTTCACCATTGATTGGATGAGCTATATCTTTGAATTCTCCGTTTGGAGTTTTTCTGCTAGGCATAGCTATAAATAATCCGTTTGGTCCTTCGATAACTTTTATGTCATGTACTACAAATTCGTTATCGAATGTTACAGAAGCAACAGCTTTCATTCTGTTTTCTGAATTTACTTTTCTTAAACGTACGTCTGTTATTTGCATTTGTGCACCGCCTTCCAATGTTTTAAAAATATTTTTGTACATTTTTATATGTACATGTATATTATTCGCCAAAAAAAATCTTTTTCCTTCTATTTTTTTAATAAATCACATTTTTTATTTTTATGAATAGTATATTAATAGTTTAATTTAATACTTAATATGTGCAAAAGTATTGAATTTATTCACTTTTCAATGTATAATTATATTAATTGTTTTTTAAGGGGTGTTTATACTAAATGGAAAATTTTAATATATATAATTATAAACATATACATATGATTGGAATTGGTGGCATTAGCATGAGTGGAATTGCTGAAATATTAGTTAATTCTGGTTTTACTGTTACTGGTTCAGATGCCTCTCAAAGCGATATTACAGATAAACTAATACAAAATGGAATTACTGTTTCTATAGGGCATGACTTTGTAAATTTAAGAAAAGCTAATTTAGTTGTATACAGTGCAGCAATTAAACAAGATGACCCTGAACTTGTTGAAGCACATAAATTTAATATTCCAACTATAGAAAGAGGAGATTTCTTAGGGCAAATTACTAAACTATATAAAGACACTATTTGTATTTCAGGAACACACGGTAAAACTACTACTACATCTATGGTTTCGCTTTGTTTCCTTGAAGCAGAAAAAGATCCTACAATTCAGGTAGGAGCTATACTAAAGCCTATAAATGGAAATTATAGAGTTGGTAATAAAGATTATTTAATTATAGAAGCTTGTGAATATGTAGAAAGTTTTCTAAAATTTTTCCCTAAATCTGAAATTATTCTTAATATGGATAATGACCATTTGGATTATTTTAAAACTTTTGAAAATATAAAAAATGCATTTATTAAATATGTAAAATTATTACCAGAAGATGGTCTATTAGTGTTAAATGCTGATGATGATAATTGTTTAGACTTGGCTAAATATACCTCAGCCAAAACGTTGACATATGGAATTAATAATAAAGATGTTAATTTCCTTGCCAAAAATTTAGTTTGTGATAATAGAGGTTGTTACCAATTTGATGTATATAAAGATGGATTGTTTTATGATATTTTCAAACTTAGCATTCCTGGTGTTCACAATATTTTAAATGCACTTGCATGTATTGCATTATGTGATGCATATTCATTAAATGTTGACTCTATTAAAAATGGATTATTTAAATTTTCTGGTGCAGATAGAAGATTTGAATATGTAGGAAGCTATAATGGTTTTACTGTATATGATGATTATGCACATCACCCTACAGAAATAATGAGCGTAGCAAATGCCTGTAAAAACATTGCTCATAATAAGTCTTGGGCAATATTTCAATCTCACACATATAGTAGAACAAAACTTCTTTTAGAAGATTTTGCAAAGGCATTATCTAATTTTGATAATATAATTATTACAGAAATATATGCAGCCCGTGAAACTAATCAATCTGGAATAAAGCCACAAGATTTAGTAGATAAGCTAGTATCTTCTGGAAAAAACGCAATTTATATAGAAAAGTTTGAAGACATAGCAAAATATATTAAGGAAAATGCCGAAGAGAAAGATATTGTTTTCACAATAGGAGCTGGAACAATAACAAAACTTGGCAGAATGATTTGTAATTAATCTACGAAAGAAGATGCGAAAGGGGACACCTACCAAAAACAGCTTGGCTTTTCAAGCTGTTTTTGGTAGGTGTCCCCTTTCGCATCTTCTTTCGTATTGTTAAGTCTCCCTCATTTGTTTTATCATCATATCTGCAAAAATAGCATAGCCTTTGCTTGGATCTGAAACAAGTACATGTGTCAAAGCACCTATTAATTTTCCATTTTGTAAAATAGGACTTCCACTCATGCCTTGTATTATCCCTCCTGTTTTTTCAAGTAATTCTTTATCTGTTATTTTTATTACCATACTTTTATTATCAGAATTATTATTTATATATATTTTCTGTATTTCTACTTCATATTCTTTTTTTTGATTATTCTCTAAACTACAAATCATTGTTGCTTTTCCTATTTTTATTTCATCACGCATAGCTATATCAACTTCACCATTCTTTAAGTTAAAATATCCCAAATTATTTAAAACTCCATATATACCTATAGAAGTATTTTTAGCTATCGTTCCAATTGCTGTTTGCCCAATTAAACTTCCTCGTATTTCTCCTGGTATTCCCCTTTCTCCTTTTGCAATAGATAAGATATTTGCAGTGGTTATTTCTCCATTTGCTATTGAAATTAAACTTTTTGTATCTATATCTAAAATTCCATGTCCAAGTGCTGCAAAGCTTTTAGTTGATGGTTCATAAAACGAAATAGTTCCAATTCCTGCCTCTGTATCTCTTACCCATAATCCTAATTTATATTCACTATTGGATATTTGTATTGGTGTAAAACTTTCTTCAAATTCATTATTATCTCTTATATACTTTATATTTATATCTTCACCATTTGAAGAATTTACTGTTTGAACAAGATCTGCTGTACTTGCTATTGGAACTCCATTAGCTTCAATAATCATATCTCCTTCTTCTATGTTAGAATTAACATACGCTTTAACCTTCTCGTTATTTATATTTTTCACTTCAGACATTCCAACTACTAAAACCCCTTTTGTGTGTAGCTTTAGTCCTATTGTTTCACCTATTGGTATAACCTTAGTATTTGGAATAATATTTGCTTCTACTGTTTTAACTTTAAATCTATCTAAAATACTTACTTCATAATTTTCTTTTTTTACATAGTTTACTTGCTTACTATTTACAGAACTTGAAATTGGTAATTCATCTTGTTTTTCTATTCTTACTCCAAATAGTGTGGATATATTTAATTTTTCACCTTCAAATAAAATTATATTTTCAGGTATTGTATCTATATTAGTTACATATGCTAATAATATACTTAAAAAAATTATGAGCAAAATTTGTTTTATTCTTTTCATTTGATTCTCCTTTAAAAATAGGATAACCATTTATGAAGAAAATAAACAAAACCGAATAGGTTTTATCCCTATTCGGTCATTTCTGTTCTAAAGTATGAATTTGTTTTATAGAAATTAAATTTCTCTCTTGCCATTGCTGTATAGTATGCTTTTGTTTTAACTTCAGATTGTCTCCAATCTTCAAAGCTATTATCTGCCTTAGTTACCATACAGTAATAACATGCTTCATATACATGTTCTTGTCCATCTTTACCATTATATGAATGCATAAAATAATACTTTGTTTGGTCATCGTATGTTGTTTTAACTTCATCTTTTCCTGTTACTTTATTTTTTTCTGTTTTTGTTTTTGCAATTTTTATTTCATATGATTTTCTATCAAATTCACTATTTCTATATCCTACTATTGGTTTGTCTGTTGTTAAATGTTTACAACCTAATTTATGATAATATCCATCCCCGCCTTCATTTATATAATATATAGAATCTGGAGATACATATTCTTTATTTCTTGTACTTGTAACAATACAATATTCATTAAACATTTTTGTACCAACCTGTACTCCTTGCATAAATGTTATAAAACATACATTTGTTAAAATCTGATGCCATTCAATATCATTTAAAACTGGTAACTGAAAGCTAGAAGTTGGTCCAAGTTTTTCTGAATTTTCGCTATAACTTGCTATTGCTTGTCCTAAATTATCCCTTATAGACGCTTTTATAACTTCTTCTCTATGGTCATTAAATAGTGATGATTCATCTTCTGGGTTATTACTCTCACTAATATCAAATATTTTATGATTTTTATTTTCAAATTCTTTGTATTTTGTTCCATCAGCTTTAACAGCATCGTTAGGTGTTAAACTTCCTAAATTTTCTTTTACCCAATTTGTAAATTCTTCAGCTTCATCATAATACTGTTTTGCACTATCTGCTGGTACATAATATACATTTGTTGATGGATCTATATAAAATCCAACATTATATTCTTCTTCATCAGGGTACCAGTTCTCGAAAAAAGCTCCTCCCACAGCAGTATAATTAGTTTTATGATAGTTTCTATCAGACATTAAACCTGCACTTCTTCGTATAATAGACTGATTTAATAAAATTTTTCCATTATTTAATGAAATTTCTCTATTCTCTGCCAATCTATTAAGTGTTAATTGTGATGCCTTTTTAAATATTCCTTCATCATTTATTAATATACCATTTGATAATCTATCTGTTACATCTACATCTTTATATTTATTATATAAATTAGTTATATTAACTTTTGCTATTTCTGTTTCAAATTTTCCTATATTATTAACAGAACTTCTATTATTAACATTATCTTTAAACACAACTGTAGTTACTGGTAAATTTTTTTCAAGATTTGATTCATTATCTTCCCAATACTCTATTCTGTTATTTGATTTGTTATTTGTAATTACTTCTAAATAACCTGCTCTTGTAACATATTTTCCTTTTATTGTACCTGTTACAACTATATAATTATCTAGTGAATAATTTACTACAACATCAATAGTTTTATCTTTATTAACATACCTTACTGTATAATAAATATATGGTTTAAGCACATGCTCATATGATGTTTTAGTTTGTCCATTATTATCTACTATTGTACTTTTAGATGGTGCATAAATATAGTATCCATCATACATTGTAAATACTATTGCAGGTATATATGGCTTTAAGGCATTCTCTGTTGCACCACTCATACCCATATTCCCTGCCAAATTTGTCATAAATGTTTGTATGGCTGCCGATACATCTCTTCTCATAGAATCTGACACTGTTGAATACTCATTTTGTACTGTGTTTAACTGAAATGCAACTACACCATCATATGTTGCATTTTTTAGTTGTGTTCTCATTCTGGTTTGAAGTGCTAATGTATCTATTTGTGTTTTGGTATATGCCGATAAAATTAAAGTTATTGGCAGTATTATTATTATTAAAATGATAGATAATGTTTGTAAATTCATTTCTTCACCTACTGTTTCTTTTGCATTTAATTCTTTTCCATATTAAAAGGAATTATTATTTAATTCCCTTTGATATGGAAAAGAGGCGTAATACATAACCTATTTATTACGTCCCCTATTATACTAATTTCCATTACTTCTTACCATTGCAGCATGTTTTGCCGCTACTTGGTATGTATCTTTTCCGGTTACTGTATAGAAAAAGTTTCTAAGCATTTGAGATATTGTAGTATTGGTATTTTTTACACTAACTGTAAAAATATCTCCCTCTTTTAAAGGGTATGTACCATTATCTTTACCATCAATTCCAAATCCTAATTCTTTTTCAATTTGTGATGTATACACAGAATAATAAACGTTCTCACCTATTTTATCTGTTACTGCCCATGTAGTTTTTTTACCAGGGTTCTCATCTAGGACTTTAACTTCTAAATCAACATCATAGCTATTTCCTGTTGCTCCTAATTGTTGCATAAATTTACTATAATCATCTAGTGTTATTTTCCCAGTACTTGCTACATTATCCACAAATTCAACAGTTGCAGTTTGTATTCCTAATTGTGCAATATCATCATTTCTTTCCGAAATTGACATTAGCGGAAAAACAAACATTAGTATTGCAGCTAAAAATATGGCAATAATTGTTATTAAAGAATCTCCCATTGTTTTATTCACCTCATTTTAATCAATAGTTTTATACCGTTGGTATTTCTTTATAGATTATTTCTATTTTTGTATTTCCTTTTACTAATTCTAAAGTTTCTTCAGATCTATCATATACTTGCGTATATTCATTAGTGTCTTCATTTACATTATCCACATAATCAATTTTTTCTTTTCCTGTTTTTTCATCTTTAACTACTGTTATTTCTTTTCCACTGTACCTATATTCCCTAAAAGTTTCTTCAAATTTCTTACCTTTTACATATGCTAAAATTCCACCTGCCACTTTAGGCTTCCATTCTACTCCATTTATTGTTTTTTCCTTACCACTTACCTCTACATCTACCCTTAATTTTGTATCTATATTAGCATTTCCAAGCCATGGTGCAGATTTATAGTCCTTGTTATATGCTTTTATTTCATCTTCCAAATTAAATTCAACAAGTACTTTGTCATTTGCATCTTTTATTATTACATTAAAATTTTCTTTATAATAGCGATACAATGTTGGAATAATGGTTTCCCCTGAAACAACTCTATAATCAGCATTCCTATTTTCAGAAATATACTCATAAAAATTGGTTTTATCTGCCATGTAAAATACATAATCTGAAACTGTTTTTGCTTGTGAAAAAGCATTCATTGTAACTGATAATGCTATTACAAATATTAAAACAGCAAATGCTATTTTTAAAGCATCTATTGCATTATCCATTATACATCATTCCTTTATATGCACTTTATTCTTATTTATCATTACTTGCAATTGTAATTTCTGTTATTAAACCTGCAGTATATCCAAATTGTATGTTGTATGTCTTTCCATTTGTAATTTGCGTTCTAATGCTTGTTAGGTATGTTGAAGTCGTATCAGCTTTTGTAGTATCTGATGCTGAAGTATCTCCTGTTGCAGTCATTCCTTTACCAGATACTTTAACATGTACTAATTTTTCATCATGTACTTCATCATTGCTAGCATTTAATGCAATTATTTTTGAAAGCAATTCTTTTACAACTGTTCCTTTTTGATTTCCTTCATATCCATCAAATTCACTATTGAATGTTTGTATTTCTATTTGGTTTAATTTACCTATAGAATCTGTTATTGTCTTATTTCCACTGTTGAATATCATCATTCCTACTCCTATTATCATTATAGCAATTAATACTGCACCTGCTATCATTAAAGCTTTTGTTGCGTTCTCCATAAAATTTCCTCCTTAGAATAATTAAATATATATTTTATTTTTAGTTTTTAAACTAAAACATTAATAACTAATTTTGTATATACTCAAAATATACTTCGCTTACTTTACCAGTTTTTAAGTGATAATTAATTTTAGTACATTTAAAAGTTTCCAAATTAAAATTTTTTACAAATTCTATAATTCCTAACTTAAAAATTCTCTCCATAGGAAAGTTTTCCCCTTCTTCTTGCAATTTTAGATATATTTTTACAGAATTTTCATCATCTGGAATATAATAATCCTTATCATCTTTTGGTATATTATTTTTTTCGTTATTATCAATAGCCATATTTATTAATGTAGCAATATCTGTACCATACACATTTTTAGTTTTGCAAACTTCATATTGGTTATTATAATTTGCAAGTATCCTTGATTTTTGTACATTTTGTGCTACTAAAAAAGCTACTATTAAAATAACTACTATCAGTAATATAATTATCAATATAGTTTGTTTTTTCAATTAAAAACACTCCTAATAATTATTATAATATTTTTTGCCGAATTTTGCAATATTTATTTTACTTTTTCAAATACTATTTTATTTACTAATCCTGTTGTTTCATTATACTCTATAGTTTTACATTTATATTCTTGATATTTTGTTACATCTTCTTTTTTTCCATCAGCGTCTAATTTAAAATTATTTCCAAGTGTCGTCATATACTTTATTAAATCTTGTTCTGTCATTTCATCTAACTTTTGTTTGTTACATTCTACATGAATATATTCAGAATTTGTTGTTTCAAATTCGTTTTTGGTATTGAAATTTATTGCAAAATGTGCAAGTGTCATTATGTCCTGTAATTTTACATTAGACATTGTATATTTTTCAAAATTACTATTAAAAACCTGCAAGGAATCTTGGAATATTCTAGAATCGTATGTTTTTGCAAGTTCTGATGCACCACTAAACGAAACAACAATTGTAGTAACTAATAATATCCCTACTAATACTCCTGCCGCCATTAATAAAGCATTTGATGCATTTTCCATAATCTTATCCTTTCATTATCTTATACAAAATCTTCCATTTCATCAATTTTTTCTAACTCTTCAAACACCATTAAATTAACTCTACCCTCAGAACTGTATTCCATTTTTGTACATTTAAATATTTTTCTTTTAAAAACTTTAAAATTATCATATACTTTCGTAAAATGATGCTCATCTATGTATTCAGTATATATTCCATCATCTGAATCCTTTTGTTTTGCACCTAATGACATAAAATCTTTTAATTTGGCATTAATTCTATCATTTTGCTTATAATCAATTAATTTATACATTGTATTTGGTGCAAATTCTACAACTTCCTTTGTTTTTGTCAAATCTGTTTTTCTATTTTCGCCATTCATAGTTACTGTTACTCTAGATACAGCCGTTTTTAACATGAAATGTATATCTATATCATATATTTTATCTTGATCTAAATATTTTTCATTATTTGCTATAGCTTTATTTATAACAGTAATTAAATCTGTACCACGTAGTAATTTTTTGTTATATGATTCAAAGTCTTTATTAAATTCAGCTACTTGCTTTGCTTTTTCTAACTCTCTATCTGTTTGTCTTGAATTTGAAATATTATCAACTAGCAAATAAACTAGAGCTATAACCATTATAGCAATTAGTATTCCTCCTGCCATTGTCAATGCTTTTGTTGCATTTTCCATGTTTACCTCCTATTACATCATTGTTGCCATAGTTGAGAAAGAGTTTGTCATGTTTAGAAGTCCTATTACAACAAGTGGAACAATTAAATATCCTACAAATAATGCAATCATTGGAGCAAATCCTATTATTTTTCCTATTCTTCCTTTTTTAGCAATTAATCTTTCGTTTGCATCTTTTCTTTTTTCTTGGTAATATGCCCTTTCTGTGTCTAGCTCATCAAAAGCATCTTCAATTGGTATTTTTTCAACAGCTGCTTGTAAGCTTTCCACAATTCTTATTAATGGCATATACACTAACTCGTTCTTTAGTTCTTCTAATGCTTCCCATGCACCACTTTCGTAGTTATTAACACATTTAGAAATTGGTTCTCTAAATATATTAGAATATCTCTCTAGCCATTCTAGTATAATTTCTACATTAACCCTCTCTATTTTCATAAGCATTAATATAATAGTTTGGAACTGCATAACTTCGTCTTCCATTTCCATTTGTCGCATTTGCTTTTGGAAACGTAAAATAAATATTGGCCCAAAATAAGATATTACTGCAACTATCATTGCAAGAAGCAATTCAAACCATTGTAATTGTTCACTATGCACTGTTTTATATTTTTGCATAATTCTATCTGTAGCCGTTTTTAGTTGTTCTTCTGTTGCATCATCATAATATCCTGAAAATTTAACTTGTTTTTCCACAACAGATCTTGTAACTTCTTTTTCTTGCATTTTTGCTAATTTTTCTAATATTTTATTATCTTGTTCTGTTTTTTGCATTCCCTTTTTCTTATCATATTCAGACATTTCACCTAAAATATTATTTTCAGATACTGGTTCTGTATAAACATAATGTATAGTTATAGCATGTAATTCAAAGCACAAGAATAATGTTATTATAAAGCCACCTATTGCAAGTAATATTCTGTTTAAGTATAACCACTCTATTTTTGTTTTTGATGCTGACTCTTTTAATAAGCGCACCATTTTTCTATGCTCTGCTGAACCAGATTTAGGTAAAAATAAATCTACTATCTTCTTTATGATTTTATTTTTATATAATCTTGCTTGTATTGGATTTTCAAAGTTCTTTGCAACATTTGAATTACTTCCTGAATCTTTAACTTTTCTAATTAATATATAACATACAAATGTTAATATAATTATAACTATTTGAGCAATCATTCCCCATTTTCCACTATAAAATGAATCTGTAAATGAGAAATTGCTTACTGCCCAGCTTTTTAATGGCTCTAATCCCAATATTGGTATTGCAGAAATTACAGATAAGCTTTGGAATACATAATCCAATTTATCTCTTTTTAATATTTCTAGTTGCATTTCTTGTGTAATATTATTTAAGTTTTTTAAATATAATGATGCTTTATCTACTTTTCTATCTCCGAATTCTTTTGTTAGGTATGATACTCCAGCAAATTCTTTTAAATAACTATTTGGGGCAACATCATAATACTTTTCAAGTTCAGATTCTGGATCATCTGAAATTAATATTTCATATATTTTTTCTGCTTGTCTTGATATTTCTACTTCATCATCCTGTGCAACTTGATAAATTGCTTCTTCTACCATGTTATACTCATGATAAGCATGTCTAATTTCGCCAAAAAAATCTATTTGCTGCTTTAATAATTTATTATCAATCTTATCTACCATTCCTCCCATTACTGTTTCGATAAGGAATAATTCAAATATTAATAATATTGACATAAGTAATGTATTTTCGTGAGTAAACACTATAACTAAAACTGTAAAAGGTAACGCAATTGCTAATGCTCTAGTTATGCTTTTAGATGTTTGCTTTCTTGTAGAATATTCATCTTCTATATTTATTATTTCCAATCTTCTTCTAAGCTTAATTACATAACGTTTTAAGAATGGAACTTTTATATATATTAAATACAATTTTTGATACATGATTTCCATTGAGAAAGTTTTCTCTTTGGTTCCTTGTCTTAATTGTCGTAGTTGTTTCATTTCTTTAGTGTTATTTTTCTTATAGATAATTGCATATGCAATTGCTACTAACACTAATAAGCCACAAACAACCATCAACAAATATTTTATCATGTCATCCATGTGTTTTGCTACCTCCTTGTCTTAGTATTATTCTGCCTTTGGTCTTCTACCTCTTGTACTTTTTCTTTCATCTGACATACTTGGAATTTTTACTCCCCAGTTATCTTCGATAAATTTATCAAAAGCTTCTAGATCTGATTCATCCATATTGTTTCTCATTTCTGCTATATTTCTATCAGATATTTTATTTGTTAAAACATATGTACCATCGTGGTATTCTAATATGTTTTGATATCTATATAATTCACGGTTTGTTGATTTTGTAAAGTAATATGTTGCATTATCCATGAATTTATCTATTTTTCCTTCTAATGTTTTCTCTTGTCTATGATCAAATGTATATTCATTTTTTTGTTCAACTGGTATACATTCTGTAACTCTTTCTATATATCTTCTACCTCTAAAGTCTTTTACTAAGTGTATATCAAAGTTTAATACTTGCACAACCTGTTCTTCTGCTGTTTTTTCATCTTTGAACACTCCAGCTCTTAACATTGAGTTACGA
This sequence comes from Clostridia bacterium, assembly GCA_017469445.1. GTDB lineage: Bacteria > Bacillota > Clostridia > TANB77 > CAG-508 > UMGS1864. The sequence goes on along the minus strand of JAFUGK010000007.1, from coordinate 68,698 downwards.
AGCGCTGTAACTAAATCTGGGAATGTCTTAGCGTGGTGAGTAAACAATGTAAACTTAGATGCAACCTGTGCAGATTGAATCATCCAAGATGCTACGGGGTCTGTTGCAACCTCTCCGTATAATGTTTACAGAACCATCTGTCTTTTTCTGAACATCCAAACAGTCTTGTCCAGAAACTGTTTCAGTTTCACGCATTGACAATATGTTTCTTGTTGGATATATTTTTCTTAAGTGCAACTCGAATGCAGTTTCAGTGATACGAAGGTTCATTGTTTCGTATATATTTTCAATCATTGCCATAAGCATTGTTGTTTTTCCGGCAACCTTGCTCACCAGTAAGTGATATAATTCTTGCACCTTTTACTAAATATTTTAATAAATCTATTGCTTCGTCTTTTCCTGGGAAACGAATTATTTGTTCTAGCGTAGCACGTTGAACGTCGAATTTTCTTACGAAGAATGCCCATGTTTCAGACATACTTGGTCTAACAACAACAACACGGGAACCATCTTTCATTTCATTTATCTTATATCCATTTGTATCTGATAATTGTCCTGGATTGTTATATTTATATATATTTTGACATACTCTTTTTAATTCAGCTTCTGTTCCAAATGATAAAAATGCTAAACGTATAGATTTACCATGGAACATTATCCAAATACTATCACATGCACGTGGTACTTTGTGCTCCATAATTTGATCTAAGTAATCCCCATCTGCTTGTGCAACTTGGCTTAAGAAAGATTCAGGAAGACCTGATACACCACCTGAAACACCATCTATATTCATATCTCTTATTTCGTCTATACTACTAAATCCTTTGTAATGTTGATATATTCTTTGGCATAATACATTTAATTTATCTGAAAAAGATAATACTAATTTTTCTTGTTCATATATTTGGTTTATTTCATCATTTGTTATTACATATGATGGTTTTGTTTCTCCAGCTATATATTTTAAAGAATCTAAATCATATTTTTTTATTAACTCACTTAACGCTTCATATCCAAATTCTTTTTTGTACATATATATTAATATATCAAATTTGTCTTGTGGTGTTAAAAGTGATGGAACATCAAAATGAATTGCTCTAGATATATTAGTTTCATCTACACCATATTCTTTTGAAAGCAAATCATATATTAACTCTTTTACATACTTTTTATCGTTAACATCTCCATATGTACAACCTTTTAAAGCTTTCTTTAATTCATATTTCTTTGCTTTTCTTCTTTTTAATTCTTCTTCTGATAGTCCTATATCATATAAATTTATTTTTGTGATTTCATCTAATCTTTTTTTAACAAAAGCAATCATTTTTTCAATAGTATATGTTTTATCATCTACATCAACTTCGCCTTCTTCTTCGGCTTCTTTTGCTTTTTTATTTTTCAAAAAATAAATAACTGCTCCTATTCCAAGTATTAATACCCCTATCATTAGGACTATATTAGTAGCACTCATAGGTCTTTCTCCTTCCTATATTTCAGTTACATCTGCATTTTTAACTCTTGTAGCTTATAATCTATTCTTTCTGTTACTTTTTTTACTTCTTTTATAAAAGCTGCATTTCTATCAGATTCATCAACTGTTCTATATCTTAAAAAGAAATCTGCAACTTGTCCTTCATTGCAAGCTTCAAAGAAAAGTGTTGAATATGGTATTACATTTATTTCTTCCTTTAAATTCATATATCTTGCAATATTTTTAGCTGTATATTTTGAAAATCTATCATATCTTCCAATTAAAATCATATTATTTTTTCTTAAGAACATTTTTTCTTTTTCTCTTATTGCCATAAAATCATCAATTATTTTTATTCTTTGGGTTAAATTTGTTATTACTAAATCAGATTTTTTTAATATGTCTCGAATAAATTCACTATCTAATCCTTTGTTTACATCAACAAATACCAAATCATAATATTGATTAGCAGCATCTAAGATTTCAGGATAAATATCTCTTAGCCTTTGGTACTCATCATATGAACTACTCTTTATTGATAGTAAGACATCTAATCTGTCTTTAAACACAATTTTTGTATAATTACTTATTAATTCCGGAGTTGCCTTATTGCTTTTTATTGTTTTTGCCAAGCCCTCAATTCCATTGTCAAATTCTACAATTGCACCAGGCATTTCAAGTCCTGTTAACACTTTTTTTGGTTTTGCCTTTTCCCAAAAGCATCCTTCTAATGTATCATCATTATAATTGGTTGATAATAATAATATTCTATAATTATGGTCTATTGCCATATTAGTAGCAATAGCTGCTATAGATAATGTTTTTGCAGTTTCTTCTTTTCCATTGCTCCAAAATGTTACAATTGCCATTTATTACACTCCTTTTTCCGCAACTCTCAATGCTTTTTTTGCTTCTGAATAACTAGTTTCTGGCATAATATGTGTTACCATAGATACAATCCCCTCTTTATATGCCGTACTTAAATTTCTTAATTTTATTTTAGCTGCTCTTTGATTTTCTATTATTATACTTTGATCTCCTTGTTCAAAAGGAAGAAATATTTTTTCTTTTTCCCATTCCACTTTATAATTGCTAGATAGAAAATCTAAATATTCGTCTTCTGCTTTTAACATGTTTTTTGAGAAAAGTACTTTAGTCATCTTCACATTTTCTGTAAGACCACTTAATACTTCTAATCCTCTTTTTAAAGAATATAAATCAAATGATGTCACAAAAAAGCTTGTAGCTGCCTCATTCATCTTAAATGCCTCATATTCTTCTGGTGAATCCACATCTATTAGAGCGTAATCATATTTTAATTCTTCTTCATCCTGTAATCCTAGATAGCCTTTCATATCTTCCATGCTCTTAAACCCAACTGCGACATCTATAGTTTCATATTCTGTAAGGTATGCTCTTGTTGGATTAATTACAGGAACTACATATTTAGCTTTTTGAGTAATTGTTGTATCTATTACTAATACGCTTTTTCCAAGTATACTTAATATTTTTCCTATGTATAATATAAAATCCGTTTTATCGTACGCTCCTACTAAAGCTATTTTTTTCATTTTTTCCTCCTAAGTATTAATAATCAACTTGACCAAGGTTTTCTATATATCTATTTCTTTCAGCTTGTGATTTTGTTATCTGTGTACTAAATCCATCTGCTACTCTTCCTGAAGCATCATCCATATTTGGTGCTAAAGCATTATTAATTTGTGTTCTTAGGCTAGATGTTCTATTATATCTTTCATATAATGCATTTTTCGCAGTAGCTTCTATGTTTGAATCTTTATCTATTAATTCTATTACATCAGCACTTGCAACATATGTAGGTGTTGATGCCTCTTGTATTCCTGGATCAACATATTTAATTGCTCTAAGCATGCTTCCTTCTGTTATATATGCTTCAACTATGGCATTGCTCATTGTAAGAATTTCAGCTTCTGATAATTTAACAAATATTGTATTTTCGCTTGATTTAAGTATTCTTTTCTTAGAAATCACAATATAATCTTGTCCATTAGGTAGTACAAATCTTATATCAATATAATCTCCAGTTACCAAATCTGTTGGCAATGTAATCATATTAAATTCTTCTACTCTTTGAGATGCTTCCAAGCTTTCATTAGAATCCATTAACATAGAACTCGTTAATATTGTTCCTTTTTTTAGTTCTATTTTTGCCATTTTACCTACAACATCTATTGGAACATCTTTAGATTCCATATTTGTTACAATACTTTTGCTTTCATAATCTCCTGCTGAAATTTCATTTCCAGATTGTATATCCTTTTTCAAAACAAGTACTGTTCTTGATGCCAATTTTGTTTGTTCTTCTGCCTGTTTAAATTGCATTATTTGCATAATTAATATTCCTACCACTATACCTGCTATTACTAACATTAGTAGCATTCCTAGTAAAAAAGATTGTCTTGCTTTTCTTTGCATTGGGTTAACCGCCATTTTATATTCCTCCTTAGTCTTTATCTTTTTCGATAAATAACAATTTTTTATTTAATTATACAACAATTTTTTTATATAAACAACAAATATTACAAATGTCATACAAATGTAATATTCGTGTAATATAAGTTCACTTTTTAGATTTTTCAATTCATCTCAGTATTCTGTATATTCCTTCAGCCACACCATTTTCATCATTTTTTAAAGTTATTTCATTTGCAACACTTTTAACTAAATCAGAGGCATTTTCCATAGCAATTCCAAGTCCGGAATTTTTAATTATTTCTATATCATTAATATTGTCTCCAAAGCTTACCATTTCCTTGCTATCTATTTGTAATTCATTTGCTAAATGCCTTGTAGCTTCCCACTTATTTGCATTTTTGTTAATTATTTCTACATAGTAGTACTGAATTCCAAAATTTTCGTTTCCATTTTGTATTGTCTTTGTTGACATATGTGCAAATTTAATTACATCAATTCCATTTATTTTTTCTAATTTTTTTGCCACTTTATCCAAAATAGTTTTACTACTATCACATATTGTGATTTTAATGAATTTATCTCCTTCATAATTTTTTATGTATTCATAGATATTTGGGGTTATATTTATTTTAGTCTTATCTTCTTCACTTTTTCTAAAATTTTCGTTATTATATGCTAGAATATTATATGAAAGCGATGATGTAATAATTGAGTTTTCAGCAAATATGCTATAATATACGCTATTTGTTTCACAAAACTTGATTATTTCTAGAACCATTTTTTTATTTATACAATTTTCAAATATAATCTTATCCTTTTGGACATCATAAATTTGTGATCCATTTCCAGATATTAAATAATCTCCAATTCCATTTTTTAAGCATATGCTTTTTATTGAAGGCATAATTCTACCAGAACAAATTACTATTTTCATTCCATTTTCTTTTGCTTTTCTTATGGCTTCTTTGTTTTCTGCAGACAGCTCTCCTTTTGAATTTAACAAAGTTCCGTCCAAATCTATTGCTATAAGTTTATACATATTATTTCCTACTTTCTAAAAAATACTTTTTAATTATATCATTGCTAAATACAATGTCAATTTTTTTGTAGAAATTTGTTAAAAAAGAACATTCCTTTTGTTCAGTTAAAACTGAACAAAAGGAACGTCCCCATTGTTCTTTTTTAAATTCTGCAAAAACTATCTACCAATCATTTGGTTTTCAGCCTGTTGAATTAATTTTCTTACCATGTTTCCACCTATTTTACCAGCGTCTCTTGCAGATATATCTCCATTGTAACCATTTTTTAAGTTAACTCCAACTTCACTAGCTACTTCATATTTGAATTTGTCTAAAGAATCCATAGCTTCTGGAACTAATTTTCTGTTACTATTTCTGTTTGCCATTTCTAATTCACCTCCTAGGATTTTGCTATTTATATATATTGAAAAAACTTTTCTATGTCTTTTCAGTATATATAATGTGCAATTAGGAGTTTTTTAAACTAGAAATTTTTTCATTTTTTAATTAAAAAATTATTTAAAATAAAAAACGATATATTATTTTTAATTATTATAATATAAATTTTTCTTATGCTTCTGGTTCTAATAAACCAAAGTTAGAATCATCTTTTAACTTAAATATAACATTAACTTTTCCTGTATCTACATTTACAAAAGGCATAAATCTGTCTCTTCTTTCTTGTAATTTTAATTTTGCATCTTCAGGAGTCATTGGTTTTATTTCATAATATGAAACTTTTAATATTTCATCTTCAATTTTTTCTTCCTTATGTGCTGCAACTTCCATATTCATTTGTTTTAAAGAATCATCTTTATTTAATCTTTCTTTTTTAGTTTTAACTTTTCTAATTTGTCCTTCTAATATGTCTATATCTTTATCTATAGATGCATATAGGTCTGCATGTTCTGTAACTGCTCTATATGTATATCCTTTTGCTGTAACATGCATTTCAGCTATTTGAACATTTTTCTCAACCTTTATTGTTACTAAACATTCTACATCTCCATCAAAATATTTTTCTACTCTTTCTAGTTTTTTTGCTGTATAATCTTTTATTGCATCTGTTGCTTTTAAATCTTTTCCTACTATTTTTATATTCATAGTAATTCTCCTTTCATTTTGTATTACACCCTTATTATATTATTAAAATTTAATATTGTAAAGCTTTTTTTCGATTTGATTGTCATGGGGAAAAATTTCTAAAATAACTCTTCCATTTTATACTCTTTTTCTAATTTTTCATCAAAATAAATTTTAGCAACAAGTCTAAGCTCTTTTAAATCATTTTCTGGCATATCAAACGAATATATCTTTTTAGACTCACTCATTATTATATATTGAATTGATGCTTTAGTGTTTTCCGAAATATGTACACTACTTGTATCTTGTTTACTGCAATCACCACATAAAAATCCATTATTTTTAAAGCTAAAGCTATCAATATTTTCTGTTTTTCCACAATTACTACATGTTCTTACATTTGGCATGTAACCTATTATAGCTAAAAGTTTTAATTTAAAAATTGCTAAAACTAAATCTAAATCTTTTTCTTTTTCAGAAATCACATATAATGTATTTAAAAATAATTGCAATATCTTATAGCAGTTTTGGTTTTCTTGTACAACATCATTTATTATTTTCGTAATATGTACTGCATACTTTAATTTATCCAAATCTGTTCTTATATTATAAAAAATTTCTATTGGCTCACATGAATTTATGTTATATGTTTCTCCGCCTTTATATAAAACATAGTCTCCAAAGCATAAAAATTGTGTACCACCAAGGAGCAAGCTCTTAGGTCTTCTAGCTCCTTTAGCGGCACATGAAATTTTACCCATACCTGGAGTAATCATTGTTAACATTTTATCAAAATCGTCCATATTATTTTCTGCTATTATTATTCCTTTGGTTTTGATTGTTCCCATATTTTTCACCTAATATTATATCATCTTCTAATTTCTTCATTTCTGTTAATTCCAAATAGGTATTTATATTTCCTGTATTTTTAAAGGTATTCCATGCAATTTGTTTTATCATACAATCATCTCCTTTATAGTTTACCTTTAATTTATCTTGTGTATTTTTTAAAAATAAATACAATATTATTTACTTAATTTTTTTATTATATTTTCTTTATTTTGCCAATCTTCTTGAACTTTTACCCAAATATTCATATTTAATTTTATATTTAGCATTTTTTCAAGCTTTTGCCTAGAATATGATGCAATCTTTTTTAACATTTCGCCATTTTTTCCAATAATTATACCTTTATGAGAATTTTTGGCACAATATATTGTAATATCTACATCATATATATTCTTTCCTTTTGTTGTTTCTCTAAATTTCATTTTGTCTACTTCTACATATATTCCATGAGGTATTTCATCATTTAAAAGTTTTAGGCATTTTTCTCTTACTACTTCTTCTACTATTTGCCTTTCTGTTTGATCTGTATATTCATCTAAATTATAATATGCTGGTCCTTCTGGTAAAAGTTCTTCTATTTTATCTAATAATGTATTTATTTCTTTATTTTTTAAAGCAGATATTGGTATTATTGCCTCAAAATTGTATTCTTTACTGTATATTTTCATTAAATTAAGTAAATTTTCTTTTGGAGCTAAATCTATTTTATTAATAACTAATATTACTTTTTTATGCTTTTCCTTCAATTTTTCTAATATTATTTTATCAGCAGTACCTATTTTTTTATAAGTAGCTTCTATCAAAAATAATATAACATCTCCATCTCCAAGGGATTCATATGCAGTATTAGTTATTGCTTCTCCATATTTGTTTTTAGTTTTGTGTATTCCTGGTGTATCAATAAAAATAATTTGTGAATTTTGCCTGTTGATTATTCCTTTAATTGTTGTTCTTGTTGTTTGTGGTTTTGAAGTTGTAATTGCAACTTGAGTTCCAATTATAGAGTTTAGCATTGTAGATTTTCCTACATTTGTTTTTCCTATTATTGATACAAAACCAGATTTAAAGTTTGCCATTTATTCCTCCATTTAAATTATTATACTATTACTCTTCTACAGAATTTGTCGAATCTCCTGGCTCAATTAAAATATTTGAATCAAGCGGACAAATTTGTATAAATGTTCTTCCGTCATTTACTTCTATAATATTTCCTTCTAAATCTTTATACTCTGTTTTGCTTGTCCTACTATTTTTTGTACAAGTTATTGGAATTGCCATTCCGTTTGTTATGTAATATCCATCTAATGTTCCAATATTTTTTATTCCTTGTCTACCTTTATTTTCTTTATCTGTCAAAGTATAATTATCTGCCTTTGTAATAATTATATTTTTTGTTGTAACATCTTCTTTGGTAATCCAATCTGTTTGCTTCTTTCCTTTTGAATATCTTGTATACATTTTTGTTTCAGGATTATATTCATATTTAACCTTATTTGACGTAGAATATGGTATTGTAACTTCATTTGCCATAATTCCACCTGTAAGCTCTACTTCATCTACAACATAATTAAGTACACTTGTAAAATCTGACTCAGTCCTATATTTTCTTTTTGCAGCAACTTCTAATATTTTTTCTGTATTTGTTACTGCATTATGTGGTGCAGATTTATCTTTTACTCTCCAAAAAGTTTTGCTACTTTCTATTAATCCATTAACATTATTTATACCATATGATGCAATATCTGACTCAGCTTGTGGGCTCCATCCAAAATGGACATATATTGCATCATTTTCCATTGCATAATCTAAGAAATAATGTCTTGAACTTCTAATAGGTCCTATTTTTTCTAAATTTGCTCCTTTAAAGCATGCCATTAATCTGGTTTCTCCACCTTCTACTATTATTTCATAAACTAAATATGCATCATTTAAACCTGATTGTGGCCATGCATTTTTATTATTATCTATCATAACAGCAATTGGTCTCTCTGTTCCTTTAAAAATTTCCACAGTTTTTACAGGTTCTGGTTCTAACTCAACCACAACTGGATCATCAGCAATTTCTTCTTGCTGTGGATCAGGCGAGTCTGTTTCAATAGTTTGCATTGTTTCATAATACTTATAACCTAAATAGCCTCCTGCACCTATCATACAAATTAATAAAAAGAAAATTATAAATTTTTTCATACCAATTACCTCATTTCTTGGTAAGGGGACGCATCTTAAAATATGGTCATCCTGGGACACTTCTTTCTCTATAGTCGCTTCTATTGTGTTAAGAAATGTCCCACGGTCAATGTGTACATTCCCTACTTGTGAGCTAGTAATGTCATATTTCAAAAGCATCTCCTTTTTAAATTATCTAAATAGTGTCAATCCATACATTAGTATTGTTATTAATATTCCTAGAATTACGCCCAAAACAACTTCTACTACTGTTCTTTCTTTGCTCTCTACTCTATTCATGCATATCATTATTGCTAAAATAGTAGCAAATGATAGAGCAACTAGATTTTCCGTTACTATCCATGTTGCTACTACTGCTGCAGATGCAAGCATTGATTGGCAACTTATTATTAATTCTTTATTATTTCTTTTACCTCTTATTTTAGCTGCCTTTAATGCCACTGCAACTATTACTATAAGTATTACAACTACAAATGCTAAATATGTTGGTGAATTAATTACTGTCTGATATATACTATTACCTATTTCACCTATTTTATCGAAAAATAAGAAATATGCTATAATAACAGCATTTATTGCAGTAATTACAACTGCTCCTGCTGCAACATCTTTTGCAATTTTAGCCTTTGGATGATAAACATCTACATATAAATCTACAACTGTTTCAACTGCAGTATTAACCATTTCTGCAAATATTATTAGCACACATGCAAATATTAAACATATAAACTCAACTTTTGAAAGATTAAAAAATAAACTAATTAACATTACAAAAGCTATTATAACAAGCTGTTTCTTTACATTAGACTGTGTTGTTGTTCCATAAATAATTCCATTAACTGCATTTTTACATGCTTCAAAAAAATTGCTATTATGTAGTTTTTTATTTTCTTCTTTTTCTTGCTTCATTTAAAAATTTATTCCTTTCTTCAAATGATAAATAGTCGCCACAAAGTAGCCAAACGCAGGCATTGCATTTTTCTTTCGATTACTTGGAGAAAGAAAACATCCAATGCCGATTAAGATTTGGCGGATTCTTGTGCAATATAAATTTTATCTTTCTATATTTAATGCTTTTAATATTATTTCCTCTTTTGCCCTCATTTCCTTTTTATCTTCTTCTTTAATATGATCATACCCTATTATGTGGTAAAATCCGTGTACTACCATATATGCAAATTCTCTTTCAAAGCTATGCCCATATTCTTTAGCTTGTTCTTCAACTTTAGCCAAAGATATTACAATATCTCCTAAAACTTCTTTTACATTTGATTTAAAATTTACTAGTTCTTCTTTTTCAAACATAGGAAAAGAAAGTACATCTGTTGCTTTATCTATGTTTCTATATTGCTTGTTTAATTTCTGGATATTCTCTGGGTTAGTTAAAATCACATTAACATATAAATAATTAGAATCTAAATGCTCGACTTCGTAACATTTTAATAGTACTTTTTCAATTATTTCTTCTAATTTTTTATCTTCTGGCACATCTAAATATTCTACTTCTAGCACTTCACACATTTTTTTGCATACCTTCCTGACATAGTTTTAGAACTATTTTTTAATTCTCTCATAGCTCCCATTGAAACCAATCTTTCCTTATGTAATTTAATTATACTCATATAGTCGTTTGTACTTCTATTTAATCTCTTTAAATCTTCTTTAATAAATAATATTTCTTTTTGTCTTTCATCTTTAATTGCTTTATACTTGTCCCAAAATTCTTTATATTCAGTTCTTTCTTGAGGTCTTTCCCAATATATTTTTGTTGATAATAATTTTACATTATAATCTTCTACCAATTTAACAAATAATTCGTATGTTTCATCTCTTTTATCTTGTGATTTTGCATTTACAATTAGGTTCCTTGTCCTTTTTAGCAACTCAATATAGCACTGTTCTGCAACCACAAGAGGCAAACTATGTGTAAATAACTTTCTGCTTATTCCAAGTAACAGCATATTTTTTTCCATATAGTTTATTTCATCTAATTTGCCTACTTCAAATTTATCTAGTTCTTCATACTCTTCTAGCACATCTTTACATTTATCTTTATCAAATTCAATTTTTATTGGCATAATTTCATCTACATATTCTTCTAAAGTTTTAAATACTTTATTATACAACTTATCTTTAGAAATTGTTTTTGCACTAATTGTATCAGATAATTTTACTGAATAATTTTTAAGTATAGCTTTATATAAAACATCTACTTTTGATAAGTAAAAAGGTACATATCTATTATACAATTTACCTTTTCCATTTAACTTAATGCCTTCGAAATCCAACTCTAAAAGATATTTTTGCTTTCTATGTTTGTATTCAATATATTCATTTTCTTTTAAACTAGTAATTTCATAATATTTAGATAAAGCATTTTTTTCAAAATCTGATGCATTATTGTTTTTTACCCTAGTATATACTGAATCCATTATATATTTATCTATTGCTTCTAAATATAAAGCATATGTATCTTCATATTTTTTTGTTAGAATTTCTTTTTTATCTTTTACAAGTGCTTCCCCTTTTTCTTGTAAAACTTCATATGATTTTAATACATTATTTCTTTTAAGTGAAATAAGCATTCCGTTTATTCCTACTTTTGTAGGAACCAATAATTTACTTATTGTTGTTGAAATTTTAGAAAAAAATGTAGTATTTGCATTTAATACACGCAAACTTCTCTCTTCCATATATAACACCTCTTCTTAAACATTTATCTTCTCTTTAGTTCCGATGTTTTCTAATATTTCATATACCAATTCAAGCTTTAACCCATCTTCAAGCTTTTTGTAATTAACATATTTATTTGATATATTCTTGTTTTCTCCAATCTCCGCATTTAATTCTTGCTCTAGCTCTTTTATCATTTTAGTTTTTAATTCATTTTCCTGATATTCTACATTGTCTATCCTTTTTTCATAATTTGTTATTTTTATTAACTCTATTGGTAGATAAAAATTAGAAAAAAAGCTTAATTTATTTTTCTCTCTTATTGTATCATAATTTTTAAATTTTGAAAGGGTTTTATATAAATTTATTTCAAAATTATTAAATTTTATTGCATATTTATTTTCTATATTTCCAGTTTTATTTTCTAGCTCTTGTTTAAATTTTTCTTCTTTTGTTTTGCTATACCATGTTTTTCCCTCTATTTCAGCAGAAGAATTAACATATATTGCATCCATATATTTTCCTTGAATAATGCCTTCTACTAATACATCTCCGCTTCTTTACAATATCTCCTACCTTTACTTTTGCAGTTCCATTTTGTACATTTATTTTTGTTATTATGCAATCCTTATCTGCAACTATATTGCAAAAATCTTCATCATTTATTATTTCTGGCTTTTCTTTTGCTTCTACCACTTCTACTTTTGCATTAGTTCCATCTATACTAATTCCCATCCATGCTATATCTTTTCTATTTAATCTTATATTTTCAATAATTTTTTTAGAATCTATCTTACTTTTTGCTTCTCCTATTTTTAGTCCATTTTCTTCTAACTGATTATTTAGTTCTTCATAATTAATTTTTTCTAATCCATTTATTTCTATATTCCAAATATAATTTGAACATATTAAAATTATTGTAAGTACTATTATTAAAAATGCAAAAAAAATTTTTCTCTTTTTATATTTATTTAGTACAAATGGTATCCCTTTTTTCTTTTCTATGCTAAATTTACAATTTAATTTTTTAGCAATTGGCTTTATTTTTTTATATTCTTTTATACCAACATTAGCATAAAGCAATGTAGATTTTTCTCTTTTCATATTCCAAAAAAAGATATTTTTCGACATACAGATATTTATAAATCTCTCAATATAAAATCCTTCAACTTTAATGCTAACATATCCTAATATGTAATTTAGAATTATTCTTAAAAACATTATCTACTCCTCAATGTCATTTTCTAAATCTATGCTGTCTATTTTTCCTGTTACTAAAATTGTATCTTCCTTCATTTGATTTAAATTTAAATTAAACCCATTTATATTAATTATACCTATATATGTAGCAAGCCTTATGTAAAAATCTTCATATTCTAATATTCCTTTATAGTTTTCTATTAGCATTTCTTCAAACCCAAGCATTGTAATTTTAGGTTGAGTAGTGGTTAGCTCTTTGGGTAATTCTAAAAAATTTTCTAATTTACTTTCTTTTCTCTTTTTTCTCATTGTAACTCCTTATCAATGTGAGGGGACGCATCTTTTCCTATGGTCACTCCTTTAGGGACAAGATACATCCCCATTCTTATTAGCTAGTAATGTCATATTTCAAAATGCTCTCCTATTTTATTTATCAAAAGTAGCCAAACGTAGGCATTGCATTTTTCTTTCGAATACTTGGAGAAAGAAAACATCCAATGCCGGCTAAGATTTGGCGGATTTTTTAATTCATACTTAATTTAAGTATATTCATGGGCATAAAAAAAATGAGTGCATATTGCACTCATTTTATATTTATATATCATTTCATATTATTCCAAATATTACTTGGAATAACTGTTTCTAAAGTCTCATATTCACCATTTGTATTATCTTTAACTCTTATACTTTTAAGTTCATCAATATCTAATTTTTTAGCATTTTCTCCTACAATTTCACTTATTCTATCACTTTCAACCTCTCTTAATCCATATTTAAAATATTGTATTGAATATACACCATAGTCCTCATAATAATTTACATACATTAAGTAAGTCTTACCAGCTTTTATTTGTATATCATCACTCAGCATATCTGTTACGTATGTGTTTTTCTTTTCATCATCTGAAAGCTTATCTAATCCCATTTTGGTAACTTCAGCCGGGAATAATACTTTTTCATATTCAAAAAGAGATAAAGTTGCACCTAATTTCATAAAAGGTATTTCACTATATTCCAAATTACCTTTAATAACTCTATTTACTTTTACTGTTCCAACAGTTCTTGGCATCACATATTCTTTATACACAGGATTATAAATTACTACTCCATCCAAAGATTCTACTGTTCCTATTATTATGAATTCTGCCTCATTTGCATTTTTGGTATAATTAGATATACTAGTGCTATACATAGCTTCTCCACCTGTTTTCATTTGCACATCTTCTTCATTAATATCTGCCATAGGAATTATATCAACATTTTCATTTATTTTTGCAACTTTTTCAGCGCTTAATTGCATATTAGTATTATTATGTATAATGTTAAATATTAATACACCTACAACTATAAGTATAATGGAAATAGTAAAAACAATCATTATTTTTTTAATTTTCGACATTATAAGGCACCTCCAATTTTATCTACTGTTAACATCATATCATTAGTTCATTATAATTACAACAATTATTTTTCGACATTATTCTACAAAAAAAAATGAGTGCTATTGCACTCATTTAATAAAATACTTATTTATCCATTCTATAAAACTTGGTCTAATAATAATCTAATGGGACTACCAATATAAAAATCTCTATTTCCATCTAATTTTTGACATTTTAAAATAGTATAATCATCATAATAATACTCCATACTTCCTCCATCTTTACACATAGCCCAATTTTCTTTTCCAGGATTTGATGAATCTATTGGTGTTTTATTCTTTTCTGCCTTTTCCAGAATTTCATCTATTGTTATTTTATTACCTAATAAAGCTTCCCTAAATGGTATTATTTCTCCATTTATTACGATATCTACACTTCCTTCATATGTATAAATGTTATAATCATATTTATCTGTTTCATTCTTATCTAAAACCTTCGTTACCTTAGTTCCTGGTTCATAATTAAACTTTATTTCAAATGTTGAATTATCTATAAGTTCATTTTTAGAAGTATTTATCAAATAACATATGCCTATTACTATTCCAATTATTATAAATATTACTAAAAGCCTCATAAAGACTTTCTTATTCATTATATATCCTCTTTTCTACTTGCATTATTTTAATTATATACTAACATATTTTCATATAAATTAAAATATAGAATTTTTATATTGAATATAATATATTACCATGCTGTTCCGTCCCAATTTAGTTTATCTCCATAAATTCTTATGGGCGTAGAATTTACACAGTTATTTGCAGCATCTAGTGCAGCATCTCTTAAACATTCAGTTCCTGCATATCCATAGAAATTTGCCCACCACTCTGGAGAAGCATTATTCCAAATCGTTGTATACCAACCTAAAGTAGCCCTATTACTATACCCTACAGTTTTAAATGCAGTAGCAAAAGAATTTGTTTGTAAACATTCACAGCAATCTAAAGCCACAAGATGCCATACTCCAACTATATCGCTTGGTGAAATCAACTGATTAGCTATTCCTATATTTGTAGAGTTACCATGTGCATTTATTACAATTCCATAATTATTTCCCATTCCTGAAATATAATTTAGTACATTCCATTTTGAATATGCAACTTCATAATCCGAACTAGATGCATTGGTATAACCAAGTTTCATAAAAGTAGCACTAGCTAATCCTGTTGCGTTTATAGAATGAAAATCACTACTAAAATCTGTTGACAAAAACGCTTTATATTGATCTGTTGATGCCATAGAAAAATTAGGCAATAAAAACATTACTAATAATAATAGTATAAAACTTGTTAATTTTTTCATCTTAAAACTCCTCTCCTTTTATAGAATCTCCACCCAGTATTTCACCATTTGTCGCATCCACATATACTAATGTATTACCTTTATTATTGAATTCACATATATATGCCTTTCTACTTTCAGAAGGATTTGTATAAGTTTCACCCACTTTTAATTCAGTGTTATAATAAGCATTAGGAACAACTATAGCTAAATATATTTTCATATCAGTTGCTACACTTTTTTTTAGATATAGTTCTGCTATTTTCCTTGCATCTGCTTCTGAAATCTTAACTTCATTATTTGCATATTTTATACCTTTTATATTTAATACATACATTTCATTTGATTCTGGAGCAAATGAAAACTTTACTCTCTCGCCATCATTTTTTAATCCATCATACATTTTTACAAATTTTGCATTCCATATTTGCTCATCGAATTCTTCAATATATTCTAATTCATATTTTACATTCTCTATTTTACATATTTTATCCATTAATTCAATTGCTCTTTCTTTTATCTGATCTTCTTTTAGTGTATTGTCAGGAAAATCTTTCTTGTGGTTGACATATGATATTAATGTTCCATCTTCGGCATTCAATGTAATTTTACATTTTTCATTATCTATTACTATTGTTTTAACATTTTCTCTCACATTATCAAGATATTGTATTTTTGCATCTTCTGTATTTCCTTCTAAATCATATTTATCTAAATATTCATTTGCGACCTGTATTGCTAATTCATTACTATTTATTTTCAAATCCTTAATCATACTCTCATCTTTTTTTACAACACTATCTATGTATTTTATTATTTTACTATTCTCCCATACTTTAGCAATACCATTGTTCTCACTATTTGCCATTGCAAAAACTCCTAAGCCAATAATGATAACTAATAAAATCGTTAATAAAATTACTTTTTTCTTCATTTTAACCTCCTATTATAATACTCTAAAATTTAAGTCTTTGCTTTGCAGTTTTATTAAATTTTCCTCCCTTCTTCTAATATTTTCACGTTTCATTTTTCTTGCATAGCAATTATATAATAAAAAAATAGAAAATTACGAAAAGATACAAAAAGATACATTTTTTGTTTTACTTTCTGTATAGTATTGTTTGTATTATTGTTTTAATATTAGGCTTTTTTACTTCTTGCAACTTAAAGTACTCTTTTAGTCTATTTGCATCACAATTATAGTACATATTTTCTGTTGCTCTTGCTATATTGCACTTTACATTGTGTATGCTTGTCCTATTTATTTCTGCTATGTACGGATATATATCTTTCTTTAAATTCCCAAGTTCATACCCAGACAAATTTGATATATATTGTATTGCTTCTAATAAATATATTGTTCCTTTATGTGAAATGTCATAACCTAAATATAGTAATTCGCTTTTTATTTTATCTTCGTTATATGAATGTTGTTTTTGATTAACAAGTTTTAGTATTTCATTTTTTATCTCATTAAACCCTAATGCCTTAGGTAATATAGTATGTATCATTTCATCCTTCCATAGCTGATTGATTAAATCCATTTCTCCACTAATTACAATACAACAATCTTTGTATTTTTCTCTTTTTACCTTGTTAATTTTCTTTAAAACTTCTATTCCACTATATTTAGGCATTTTCAAATCTAACAAAATAATATCTATATCATCATTTGTATTTAATTTATTAAGAGCTTCTTCTCCGTCAACAGAAATTCCTATCACTCTAACTTTATCATTGGTATTAATATAGTCCATCAATTTTTTAGCAAATACAAAATTATCATCTGCAATCAAAACATTAACCATATTCAATTACCCCCATTAAAATTAGATTACTTTAAAACTTCCTTTCTTTCTTTATTTATCTACTGTTAACATCATATCATTAGTTCATTACGATTGCAACGATTATTTTTCGACATTATTCTACAAAAAATGAGTGCATATTGCACTCATTTAAAATCTATTTTTTATTTTAAAATTTCTATTGCCCTTTGTAATTGTGTATCTTGTTCTCTTTCCACATTATATTCATTTGCATCTTCTGGAAGTTTAACTTCTTCTGTTGGTTCAACACCTATTTCATTAATCTTATTTCCTCCTGCTGTGTAATATTCTTGTGTAGTTAATTTTAATGCACCACCATTTAGAAGTCTATATACATTTTGAATTACACCTTTTCCATATGTTTTTTCACCTATTATTTTTGCTCTATCATTTTCTTTTAATGCAGATGCTAATATTTCAGAAGAACTTGCTGTGTACCCATTAGTTAGTAATACAAGTGATACATCTGTAAGTTTATTTTCTTCGGCTTTTGTTACATTTTCTTTTCCATTCTTATCTCTAGTTGATATAATTACCTTATCCTTATCTAAGAAATAATCTGCAATTTGAGTTGCCTCTTGCACTATTCCTCCACCATTATTTCTTAAGTCTAATATTAATCCTTTTATGTTTTTTGATAATAATTCTTCTAGTTTTACTTTAAATTCGCTTGCTGTATTTTCATCAAAACTTACTATTTTTATATATCCTATATTATTTTCTAATACTTCTGATTTTATATAATGTAATTTTACATTTTCTCTAACAATTTCAAATGTTAATGTTTCTTCCCCTCTTAAAACTTCTAATTTTACAGTGGTTCCTTCTTGACCTTTTATTTTGTTTGATAATTCAGAAGTTTCTGATTCTTCTGTAACTACATAATCATCTACTTTTTTTATTAAGTCTCCACCTTTAAGTCCAGCTTTTTCAGCTGCCGAATTTTCTATTGTAGAAACTATAAGCATATTGTTATTAACATCTTTTCCAAAATATATTCCAATTCCTATAAATGATCCATATATATCTTGTGAAAAATCCTCATATTCTTTTGGTGTTATATATTCAGAGTATTCATCGCCTAATCCTGCCACATAACCTTTTATTGCCCATTCATTTAAATCTTCTTCATCATATTCATTTAGATAATACTTATCTATTACGCCTTTTAATCTTGTTAAATTTGCGCTAATTTCATCCATTGAGCCTTTTCCATCTTGATTACCTACTATTACATATTTAGTTTTGTTTGAATCCCCAATTTTATTATAAATTAACACTGTAGTAGCTATAAAAGTAATTACAGCAACTAAAATCATTAACATTATTGTTTTATATATTCTTTGTCTTTTATCTTGTTCCATTTTCTTAAGTTCCCCCAATAATTAATTCTTCTATATCATATTCTAATTTATGTTTATTATGTATTTCTTATGGTAAATATGGTACTGGATTTACATATTGTCCATTTACCCTGACTTCAAAATGTAAATGATAACCTGTAGAATTTCCTGTTGTTCCAACCTTCATGATAGTTTGCCCTTGTGATACTTTGTCTCCAACGTGTACCATTCTAGAGCCTGGCTCACCATGGCCATATAGTGTCATAGTTCCATCATGATGGTTTATTACAATACATTCTCCATAACTTACATATCTTCCATTTTTCATATATGCCATTGATGTTACAACAGTTCCTGCTTTTACTGCTCTAATATTCATTCCTTGAACAGCACCTTTAGAATTTCTTGCAAAGTCAACACCTGTATGGTATCCTCCCCATGAATATGCTCCAGAACCAAATCTTGTTGTTATATCAGATTTACTTCTTCCTGCAAGTGGGCTTATATAACCTGCAGCACTTGGATTTCCTGATACATCTACCTTATTTTTCTTTGCCTCTTCCTCAGCTATTTTCTTTAAAGTTGCTTGTAATTCTTTTTTATGTTTTTCAAATATTTCTAATTCTTCTTGTAATTCTTTATCTTTTGCAGAAAGTTCTGACATTTGTTTATCTTTTACACTTTTAGCTGCATTTAAAGCTTTTACTGTTGCTTCTCTACTTTTCTTTTTAGATTCTACCTGTTCTTTATTAGCTTCTAAAGAATCTTTATTTGCTTGTATTTCTATCTTCTTAGCTTCTATTGCTTTTAGCATTTCCATATCAGCCTCTGCTATTTCAGACATCATATAATAATATGATAAAAATTCTGTTATATTATCTGCACCTAGTAAAACATCTATATATGAAGTTTCGCCAGACTCATATAAAACTATAAGTCTTTGTTTAAATAATTCTTCTTGTTTCTCATAATTTTTTTCTTCTGCTTTTAAATTTTCCTCTTGAACTTTTATAGAATCCTCTAGTTCTTTCAACTGATCTGTTAGTTTTTCCAATTCATTTTCATATCCATTTATTTGATCATTTAATTTGTTTATTTCTTTTCTTGCTGCAGACATTTCAACTTTATTCTCTTCTATTTCGTCTTTTGTTTTATTTATGTCTTCATCAGTATTGTTAAGCTCTGAATTTACAGTATCTTTGCTTGGAAGAGCATAAACAACTCCTAAATTACTCGATATTAAAATTAACATTACTAGTATTGCCAAAAATTTTCCTACAACTTTTTTCACTATTTTTACCTCCGTTAATTAGGTTTTACAAAATTCATTGGGTCAACATATTCCCCATTTATTCTTATTTCAAAATGAGCATGTGGACCTGTTGAATAACCTGTGCTACCTACTTTTAAAACTGGTTCCCCTTTTTGTACTTCTTGTCCTATCTCTACTAGTATTTCTGATCCATGAGCATAAAGTGTAGAAACACCTCCGCCATGATCTACTATTACCATATTTCCATATGCATTATTCCAGCCTGCCTTTATAACTATCCCATCGTTTGCAGCAATGAAATTAGTTCCAATTGGAGCTCCTATATCTGTTCCGTGTGTGTAACTTATATACACCTGTAAATGGATGTGTTCTCATGCCAAAAGGTGAAGTTACTCTTGAATATCCTGGAACAGGCCATGCCATAGATCCTCCTATGTATTCGCTTCCAATGCTTGCTGTAGTAAGCATTACGATTTCTGATTCTATGTCATTTATTTCTTTATAATATGTATCAATCTCTTGTTGAAGTGCTAATTGTTCTTCTGAAAGCTGATTCATATAATTATTTTTAATAATTCTTGTATTTTCTAAAACAATTGCTGTTTTTTCTTTATTATCTTTTGCTTTTATATATTGTTGTTGTTGTTGCTCTAAAGTTTGTTTTGCTGTTTCTATTCCTTTTTTCTCTAATTCTACCTCTGTTAAAAGTTCAGTATCTAAACTTGCTATTTCAGACATCATAAAATATGTAGATATAAATTCTTGTAAACTATTTGAACTAAGCAAAACATCTAAGAAAGTTGTTTCTCCAGATTCATACATTACTATTAATCTTTTTTCAAAATTTTCTTTTTGATTTTCATATTTTTCTTCTGCTGCTTTTAGCTGTCTTTCCAATTGTGCTATTGAACTTTCTAAGTTTTTAGCCTCATCTGCTAAAGAATTTATTTGCTTTTCATATTCCAGTATTTTTTCATTTATATCTTGCAATTGCACCATAACTTCAGGAAGTACAGAAGAAATATACTCTAATCTTTCTTTCTTCTCATCTATTTGGCTGGAAATTTGTTCATGTCTTTCTTGCAAATTTTCAACTGTATTTTCTGCTGTATTATCAATTGTATTTGAAATTGTATTTTCTACTATATTTGATGTTACGTCATTTGCTTTGATTGGTGGAGCTATACTACAAATTATAACAGCTATTGTTATAAAAATTATAGCTATATATTTTTTCACTATTACACTCCTTTACACTTTTAAATATTTTCTCATAGAAATTATACTACCTACAACACCTACTCCAACTCCTAGTGCTAAATATACAATTACTATTAAATCGAATAAGTCGTTAAAGCCTAGTAATTTAAAGTTAATATAATCTGAAATAGATGATGATAATAGTTTAGCTGCAATAAAGTTATATGATAAGCCTATAAGTAAAACTGAAAGCATTGCTGCGACAACTCCTATTATTATACCTTCTACTATAAAAGGCGACCTTATAAAATTATTGGTTGCTCCTATGTACTTCATAATAGAAATTTCTTTTCTTCTAGCATGTACAGTTAATTTTATGGTATTTGAAATTATAAATATAGATATTAAAATTAAAAGTACAAGTATAATAATTGTAATTACATTTATTCCTTTTCCTAGAGCCACAAGTGATTTCATTGTTTTATCGCTACTTGTTATTTTCTTAACATTATCTAACTCTAATACTTGTTTTTGAACAGATTCACTTAACTCTAAATCTGTTAGTTTAACAGTATATGATGGTGAAAATATGTATAAACCATCTAATAAATATTGATATTCTTTAAATCTTTCTTTCATAGAAGTTAATGCATCTTCTTTTGATTTATATTGAATAGTATTTACACCTTCTATTGCTTTTATTTCATCTCCTAATGTTGCTATTTCTGCTTCTGTTGCATCATTTTTTATAAAGACATCAAAGCCTTGAGATGATTCTATTTCCCTCATTGTGTTTTTTACATTTTCTCCAATTAAGAAAAATATTCCAAATATAAGCATTGTAGCACACATTATAATTAAACAAGAAATAGTTGATTTCTTATTTTTAAATACATTCCTAAATCCTTCTCCAATTAAATAACCTAATATGTTATATTTCACTATCATAACCACCTTTTTTAATATCTCTTATAATTTCTCCTTGATGTATTTCTATAACTCTTTTCTTCATCTTATCAACTATATCTTTTGCGTGAGTAGCAACAACTACTGTTGTTCCTCTCATATTAATGTCGTTTAGTAAATTGATAATATCCCATGCGGTGTCTGGATCTAAGTTTCCTGTAGGCTCATCTGCTATTATTACAGAAGGGTTATTTACTAGTGCTCTAGCTAAAGCTACTCTTTGTTGCTCTCCTCCTGATAGTTCGTGTGGATATACCTTTGCTTTATTACTTAATCCTACAAGTGCTAAAACCATAGGTACTTGTCTTCTTATATGTTTAGGGGTTGCCCTTACAACATGCATTGCAAATGCAACATTATCATATACGGTTTTGTCTGGTAATAATCTAAAGTCTTGAAACACTATTCCCATACTTCTTCTTAAATATGGAATTCTACTTTGCTTTAAGAAAGTAGTATCTTTTCCATTTATAATAATATTACCTGATGTTGGTTCCTCTTCTTTTAAAATCATTTTTATTAATGTAGATTTTCCTGAACCTGATGAACCTACTAAAAATGCGAAATCTCCTTTTTCTATTTTAAAATTGGCATTTTTAACTGCAACTGTGCCTGTATCATAAACTTTACTTACATTTTTAAACTCTATCATTTTTGCTCCTTAATAAAAATAAACTTTCACTTGTATATAATATCAATAAATATATTTTTTTGCAATATCCTACAAGTAAAAAAACGATATAATTTTAACTTTTTATATCGTTTTTTATCTTTTTATTTCATTTTTTCACTATTTTTATAGTTTATCCTTCTTTTATTGTTTTAGCAATATTTTCAGCATTTATTCCAAAATATTGCATTAATTCCATTGCTTTTCCAGACTTTCCAAAAGTATCTGGTATACCTATTCTTTTTAATTTTTTAGGTTCTTCTTCTGTAAGTACTTCTGCTATTGCAGATCCCAATCCACCTATTATATTGTGATCTTCGACAGAAAATAATTTTCTAGTCTCTCTAGCACATTTAATAATCAATTCTTTATCTATTGGCTTTATTGTATGTATATCCACTACTCTTACATCTATTCCATCATTTTTTAATAATTCCTTTGCTTTTAATGCTTCACTAACTGTTATCCCTGTTGCAAATATTGTAGCATCTGTTCCTTCCCCTATTTGAATTGCTTTTCCAATTTCAAATTTTTGATTTTCATTATATATAACAGGAGATGCTAATCTGCACAATCTTAAATAAACAGGTCCATCAATCTTTGCAATTTCTCTTATAGCCCATCTAGTTTGAATATCGTCTGATGTGCACATTACTTTCATATTAGGTAAAGTTCTCATAAGTGAAATATCTTCTATCATTTGATGTGTTGCTCCATCTTCGCCAACCGTTACTCCAGCGTGTGTAGCACATATTTTTACATTTAAATTAGGATAGCAAATACTATTTCGTATTTGATCATATGCTCTTCCTGCAGCAAATACTGCAAATGTGCTTACATATGGTATATCTCCACAAGTCGCCATACCAGCTGCAGTTGACATCATGTTTTGTTCTGCAATCCCCATATCAAAAAATCTTTCTGGAAAACTTTTTGCAAATATATTTGTTTTTGTGGCAGAAGATAAATCTGCATCTAGCACAACTATTTTTTCATTTTCTTTTCCTAATTTTTCAAGTTCTTCGCCATAGCTTTGGCGAGTCGCAATTTTTAATTCTGTATTCATATTTACCTCCAATCCTCTTTATTGAATTTCACTTAACTATATTAAGAATTAAAATCAACGCATAACAGCAATTATTGTAATTCATTAATAGCTTGGTTAAACTCTTCCAAACTTGGTGCCTTTCCATGCCAAGAAGCTTTATTTTCCATAAAACTTACACCTTTGCCTTTAATAGTTTTTGCAATAATAGCTGTTGGCTTTCCTTTTATATTTCTTGCAACTTCAAAAGCTTTGATTATCTCTTCTATATCGTTGCCATCTATATTCATTACTTCAAATCCAAAACTTTCAAATTTTTTATCTATTGGATAAGAATTCATAACATCACTTATTTTTCCATCAATTTGTAAATTATTATTATCTACTATAACACATAAATTATCAAGTTTGTAATGTGCTGCCGCCATTGCTGCTTCCCATACTTGCCCCTCTTCTATTTCGCCATCTCCTAAAATACAATAAACTCTATAATTTTCATTGTGTAATTTTGCTGAAATTGCCATACCATTTGCTGCAGATAATCCTTGTCCTAACGAACCTGTAGTCATATCAACGCCTGGAACTTTATTTTTGTCTGGATGTCCCTGAAGATTACTATTAATATTTCTAAAAGTTGTTAATTCTTCATCTTCGAAATATCCTCTATATGCTAAAGTAGAATATAGAGCTGCACTTGCATGTCCTTTTGATAAAACTAATCTATCTCTATTTGGCATATTAGGATCTTTGGGATTTATATTCATTTCTTTAAAATATAATACAGTTAAAATATCTGCTACTGATAATGCACCACCTGGATGCCCAGAATTTGCATAATACACAGCTTGTATAATACCTTTTCTTATTCTTTTAGCATAATTCTTTAAATCTTCAATACTTTCCATAATCTTCACCTAACTTGTATTGTATCATAAATAAATTAAGTGTCAATGGGGACGGAGAAATTTGACATATCTGTGTCAAATTTCTCCGTCCCCATTGACATGTTTTTATGTATTATCTATTTTCTCCTCCTGGATTAAATTGTTTTTGCCTTATTACAACCTTATCACTTGGGAAAAGTGTTATTGGTTTTTCTGTATCTGGGAATGTAATTAATGTAACATAATTTAATATATGTCCATCACCTTCACTGCCTCCTTCATATCCACATCCATCCATTTTTATACAATAAATATCGCAACCATTACCTTCCTGTTTTATTTTTTTAGCATTTTTAACTTTATCTAATACTTCTTTTAAATCCATTGTAAAAACTCCGTGTATCTTTCTTGTTTTATCATTCTTAGTATGTTTTTGAATGTGTGCTATCCTACCTTCCTCACCATATACAGCTTCCATATTATCTAATATTTCTTGATAAATTTTGGCTAATTCTTTATCCTTATTTAACTCACAATATATTTTTTGCCTAAATAGACCAAATAAAGTTCTTGTTATTTTGTCTTCCTTTTTGCTTCGAAATACATCTAAAACTTTATCATACTTTCCTAAATTAAAATATGTTTTTGCCATACATTCAATAACCCTATATTCATTAGGTTTAACCTCATATCCCTCTAATAATTTTTCACAAATATTATACATGTGTTTATATTCTTCCATTTGGTTATAAACAAATAGCGCTTCTTTTTGAACTTTACTGCTACTATCAATATTCAACGCTTTAGCTAAAAGTTTTTTTGCTTCTTTCTTTTCTCCCATAGAAGCATAGTAATGGGCAACTGTAGTTTTTATAAGTGCATTTTTAGGCTCTCTTTTTAAACATACATCAAATCCTTGTTTAGCTGCATCCCAATTACCTTTTGTATAATATATTTTTGCCAATTCCATTCTTGGTGCTACCCAGTCTTTTCTTACTATTTTTGCATCTTCAAACCAGTTTATTGCTTCTTCAGTTCTTCCTGTTCTTGCACATATTTTTCCTTTCAAAAACTTTGCACTAGCCGTTTCTATTGTTTCCATTAAAACTTTTTCTGCTTCTTCATA
This sequence comes from Clostridia bacterium, assembly GCA_017469445.1. GTDB lineage: Bacteria > Bacillota > Clostridia > TANB77 > CAG-508 > UMGS1864. The sequence goes on along the minus strand of JAFUGK010000007.1, from coordinate 42,703 downwards.
TTTATTTTGACTATATAACATCTTTGCCAATTCTAAATTTCTTTTTTTTAACAAATTATTCATAGGAAAATCTCCTTTTATATTTTATCTATTTGCTCGTACTATTATATTATACCATTGTTTACATAATTTAGCAAATTTTTAAAATATATTTTTCCATTCTACTGTTAATTTGTCTTTAATATGACCAACTAAAAAAATAGAATTCTCTATTTGCTCATATCCTACTTTTGCATCTCCTACTTTAATTGCAGCTTTAGCTGTTAATATTGCTGCCTTTATAGCATCCAATTCTTGATGATCTACAATTATAGACCACTTTTCTTCTGTATCTTGCCATAAATTATACAGTTCTTCTGCTTTTTCATTTGCTATGCTTTCATCTCCTATATTTTCTTCTAAATGCTTCAATGTATCTATAATTTTTCCACTATCTTTTTCTAATATATTATTTATAATAATATTTCCAGTCAAAACAAATGTTAAAATAAACATTATTATTATAAAATCTTTCATTACTTTTTCTCCTTTGCTTGGCAAAATATGTCTTGTTTCCCATCTATTGTCATAAGTAAAGCTTGACTTGGATTTATCTTATACTTTTTAGCTTCTTTTTCTAGCCAATTATAATCCTTTCCTAAAGCCTTTAAATTTTCATACATAATCTTACCATCTACTACTAAATCATATGACATCCCTTCATATTCTGGCATTATATTAAAATCACTTGGCATAGTTCCTCTTTTATCTGGTTTTGGTACAACAGTAATTTGGCCACTTGTTTCTAATATTGCATATTCAACATCTGATATATTAAAAATATTATTTCCTCTTAGCCTTTCCTGCAATTCGTTAATAGTAAATTTTTCTTTTTTTAATGCTTTTTCATCAATTCTTCCTCTATATATTAATATTCGCGGTTTTCCGCAAATTATTTTTCTTACTTTTATACTTCTTAAATTTGTTACTGAAATTAATAAATGCATAACTAATAATGCAAGAATTGGTACAATTCCATTAAATATTGGTATTCCTACATCAGACATTGGTATTGTTGCTAAGTCTGCTATCATTATTGCTATAGCAAGTTCAAAAGGCTGAAGTTGACCTATTTCTCTTTTTCCCATCATTCTCATCACTAATAAAACTAATATGTATAATATTATTGTTCTTATAAAAGTTATTAACATTTTTTCCTCCTAAATAAAAAATACAAGTATATTTTTTGCATTTTTTATCAAACTATACTTGTATAGAAAATTTATTTTTGTAAATAATATAACTGCAAACATAAAATTTATTTTTTCAAAGGAGGTCTAACTATGGATAACAATCAAGTAAATACAGGTAGCACTTTAGGCGCAGTTGGACAAGTAATTGGTAGATTTATTGCTGCAGCAGTTGTTCTAGCCATTACAGCATTTTTTACACCTGGATTTAGTATAAATAATATATGGTCTTTAGGTTTAGCGGCAATTATTCTTACTGCAATGGATTACTTAATTACACGTTTTACAGGATTACACGCTAGTCCATTTGGAAAAGGATTTGTAGGATTTATTCTAGCTGCTGTTACACTTTATCTTACACAATATTTTGTTGCTGGATACTCAATTTCTTGGATAGCAGCAATAATAGGTGCTCTTATTTATGGCGTAATAGACTATATAATTCCTGGTGAATCAAAAATGTAGTTTTTTAACAATTAAGAAAACAAAGAAAATTTTGGGGACGTTGCTAAAAATTCTCTTGAATTTTTAGCAACGTCCCCAAAATTTTGTCATCTAATCTTTTTTATTCCAATTTTCTTTATTAATTTGTCTTTGTCTTGCTATTGCAAGTGCATATTCTGGTACATCCTCTGTTATTGTTGATCCAGCTCCTATAAATGCATTATCACCTATTTTTACTGGTGCTACGAAATTAGTATTAGAACCAACAAAAACATTATTTCCAATTTCTGTTCTACTTTTATTGAATCCATCATAATTACATGTAATTGTTCCACAACCTATATTACAATGCTCTCCAACTTCACAGTCTCCTAAATATATAAAATGTGGTACTTTGCTACCTTCTCCTATTTTTGTTTTCTTTATTTCAACACAATTTCCAATTTTTACATTATTTGCAAGTTCACAATTTTCTCTTATATATGCATTTGGCCCTATCTCACAATTACTTCCGATTTTTGTATTTGATTTAATAGTTGTATTTGGATGTATTACTGTATCTGTTCCTATTTCTACATCATCATAAATATATGTAGTACTTGTATCTTCTATAACTACTCCATTTTTCATATGTTCTGCATTTATTCTAAGTCTTAATATTTTGGTTAATATTTCTAACTGAACTTTATCATTAACACCTAATATTTCTGTATTATCTTCTACTATCATTGCTCCTGTTTTTAAGCCCTTATCATTCATTATTTTTATAACATCAGTAATATAATACTCTCCACTTGCATTATCATTATTAATTTCATCTAATGCCTTTAATAATTCTTGTATATCAAAACAATATATTCCTGCATTTATTTCTTTTATTTCTTTTTGAAGCTCATCTGCATCCTTTTCTTCCACAATTGCCTCTACATTTCCACCATCATCTCTTATAATTCTTCCATAACCATATGGATTATCATATATTGCAGATAATAATGTTGCATATTCTTTATTACTATTGCTTTTTTCTATTAATTTTTCTATTGTTTCTGGTCTTAATATTGGAACATCTCCATTTAATACTACTACTTTACCTGTTTTGCCTTTTAAATATTCTTTTGCTTGCATTACTGCATGACCAGTTCCTAGCATCTCATCTTGATATGCATATTTTACAGAATCTTTTAAAACAGCTTGAACTTGTTCTTTTTTATACCCTACTACAGCTATAATATCTTCTATTCCAGCTTTTTTTGCATTTTCTACTGCCCTTAAAACAATTTCTTTTCCTAATATCTTATGTACTTGTTTTGATTTTTCAGATTTCATTCTTGTTCCTTTTCCTGCTGCTAATACTATTGCTATTGTATTTTCCATATTAATCACCCTTTTATTATATTGTTTATTTTAGATAATTGTTATTCTACCACATATTTAAAAATATAGCAAATTTGATTTTTTTACCATATTATAGTATAATATAGGTAAGATTTGGCGAAAGCTAAATACTAGACAACAAGGAGGTAAACATCATGTTGAACTTTGAAAAACGGATTACAAAAATCATAAGTACTTTTTTGGCTTCTGTCATGGTTTGGTTTGCCCTTATGCCCACAGCGGCTTTTGCTTACTACCCATATCATAATTATTATAACTATGGGTATTATGGCTATCATCGGCATCACCACCGCCACGATTCGTGGACCAAAAAAGACACTGCTGCATTAGCAGGTATTGCTGCAGTAGTAGGATTGCTGGCATTGGTAAATAATAATAAAAGTAAAACGCCGCCAAGCGATCCGGTCTCGTACGTAGAGTATCGAGACAAATATGTTGCAAAATTGAATTCCAGGGAATCCTATGTTTGTAACAAATTGTTGGCTTATCCTGCTGGCGAGTATAAAACACCTTATACACAGGAAGCAACCGTTAAATTTATTAAACAACTGTGCAAAAAATTACCGAAAGATTTTAAGTTTGTTGGAACACGCACAGTAAGATTTACAGATGATAGCACTAAAAACTACATCTATTTTAACCGTTTGCAGCCTGTCGTGTATAATGATGCTGGTTACTCTGCTGTTGTAGTAGAATAATAGTAGAATAATTTCCGTTTTCACGGGTACCAATTTACGGTGCCCGTTTTTTCTTGAATTAATTATAATAATGTGATATAATGTTAATATCAAGCGTAAAGCTTGTTGACATAGATGTCGTATTTATGTTTTATGGCGTGTGGACACAAAGGAGGTACAAAATGGACATCCGGAAGATTTTTGCTACATTGCTTCTGGCATTAGCTTTGCTTCTGCCCACAGTAGCATTTGCAGCAGGTCACCACGCACCACCGCCTCCTAGGCGGACTCAAGTGGTACGCCACGTTCCACGTAGCGCGCCACATCACATGGTAAGAAGCCATGTAAACGGTGGGCATCGGTATGCAGCCCCACAAAGGCGGTATGCCCCACCACCAAGGCGCTATGCGCCTCCACCGCCACGGTATCATTACCGGCCGGCTCCGCGGTATTACTATACTCCATATTATTATGGGTATCGGTATTATCCTCGGCGCTACTATTCTGGTTGGTACCATGGACGCTACTACTCAATGCACCGTGAAGACTGGATTGCATTGGTAGGTCTTGCTGCTTTTATTGCGGCATTCGGTGGCTAAAAAAGAGACGATCACCAGTTTTATTTGGTGGTCGTCTTCTTTTAACTTGCTTTATCTTTTTTGTTTATATATTTTAATTTGGTTGCCATTCCTCCTCGTATATGCCTTTCAGCTTTATTTTCCTCAAGCACTTTTCTAACTTCTAATGCTAATGCATGATTTATTTTTAATAATCGCTTACTAACATCCATGTGTACTGTACTTTTACTAATTCCAAATTTCTTGGCAGCTCCTCTTACAGTATCTTTTGAATCTATAATATAATGTGCTAAATTTACCGCACGCTCTTCTATTGATAATCCTCTCATAGAGACCCCCTTAAAATACGCTGTTTTTAACATTGTATTCTAAGAGGGTCTGTATTAGAACTTATTTTGTTTTTATTACAAGATGTGTCCCCAATTGGGAACTACTCCCAATTTAGAAACGTCCCCAATTATTCACCTACTACATATTTCATTGCCCAGTAGCCTTTTAATGGTGTGTTATTAAATGTAAATGCTTCTGGTATTTTGTAACCATTTTCTGTTTGTGTACTTGTTTCATTTAAGAATATTATATCACTTTGTTGTGTTCTTTGGTTTAGTTTATATTGGTATCTTGGTATCCATACATAATATGTTGTTTTTCCATCTTGTTTTACTACTATATTTGCCCATTTCTTTTCACTATAATTATACCATCCATATGGTGGATCTTGGCTTATTGGTACAGAGCTATCCTCATTTCCATCGTTATCCCAAGTTACATAGTATGTGTCATTTTCTGGGAAGCCTGTTAATACTGGTGCATTAGGTGCAGGTTTATTCTCTCCTATTTTCTTATTAATTTTTATTGTTCCAAGTAAAGCATCTGTTGATTGATTTCTTATTTCTATCATTATTATGTATTCTCTATTATTCTCTAAGTTATTAAATGTATAGCTTGTTAATGCATTTGTTGTATTTCCCTTATATACATTATCTAAATAGAAATTATATACTTGTCCTGAAGCTACTCCTGTTCCTTCAATTTTATTTATTCTTATTCCTCCAGATAATTCATCTACTTCATCCATTTGAACATAGAATTTAGGATCTGTTGCTATTTCTCCTAGTGTATATTTCATTGCCCAATATCCTGTTAATTGTCTACCATTAAAAGTAAATGCTTCTGGTATTTTATATGTAATATCTGTTACTCCTGCTATTCCTTTTAAAAATCTTACCACATTCTCGTGCTCATATTGTTTAGATTTATACTCAAACCTTGGTATCCACACATAATATGTTTCTTTAGTAGCATATTTTTTTCCATCATTTGTACTTTCAGTTCTAACTACTATATTTGCCCATCTTTTTTCATAATAATTATACCAATCACCCGGTGTTTCTTTACTTATTGGTGTCATGCTATGCTCATTTCCATTATTATCATATGTTACATAGTATGTAGTTTCTCTATCAAAGCCTATAAATAGTGGTTCGTTTACACCTTCATATATTACTAAATCGCTTACATCTAAATCCTTTGTTTTGCTTTTTATTATTTCTCCATGTTCATCTAATGCTGTTACATTTACTACATTATTTCTTCTATTTAAGTTTTTATCTATTGTTATTCCTGCTTGAAGTTCACTTGTACTTACAGATTTAAAAAAGCTTCCATTTATAGATATATTGTATTTTTCTACTTCAGTTGTATTACCTAATTCAACTTTTACTATTTTTATTTTATTATCCTCATATGTTAATTGATACTGTATAATTGCTCTATTCTGATCATCTTCTCCAACTACATATTTCATTGCCCAAAAACCTGTAAGTGGAGTATTATTAAAGCTAAATGCTTCTGGTATTTGGTAGCCTTGTGTTTTTAAATCTGGCTTTCCTTCTACTGCTTTTCCTTCTTCATATTCAAATGGAGTTTTATTTCCATCTGCATCTATATATTCATCTTGTATATTTAAGAACTTTATATCCATTAATTCTTTGCTTGTACCGTCTTCATTTTTTAGTTCTTTATAGCAATAACGTGGTATCCATACATAATATATTTCAAATCCACCCATTTCTGTAAATATATTTGCCCATCTTTGCTCTGCATAATTATACCATTTATCAACATCTGGTTCTGTTGTTGCAAATCCACCTGGTACTAAGTAATCGCCTTCTAAATACATATATCTAGTTCTTTCTGGTTTAAAGCCCTCATCTAATTTTGGTGTATTTACATATACATTACCAACTTTTTTATATGTACCATTTACAGAAGTAGTATCTACACTATCATCTTTTAATGCAGAATCTAGTATAACTCCATTGCTATCTACTATATATGTATGACCTGTATCTAAAAATTTTACTTTATAATTATCTATTCCATAATCACTTACTTTAACCTTATTTCCATCTGCTTTTAATTGATTTTCAAAAATCTCTGAAGTAATATTTGTTATTTCATGCATATATTGTTTTATTTTTAATCCTTGCCAGGCTTGTGTTATAGCATCTTTTTCGGCAGAAATAACATATTGTTCTTTTGCATTATCTGCATTGCTTATAATTCCATTTGCACCAAATAAAGTGTTTAATGCAACACCTGCAAGTATAAGTAAAACAATTATTGTAATAATTAAAGCAAGTAAGGTAATTCCATGTTTATTCTTTAGCATATTTTTTCTCCTTTGCTAGAATCCTTCGCCGCAAACGGCTACACCACGTCCACAATTATTATCTCCGCTATTAGCTCCATCATTATTATAATTATAATAACTATAATTCGTATAATTAAAAATTCCGTTATACCCTCTTTTAAAGCAATTATTACTAACAGTTGGCCATTGGAAAGTATCAGAGCTATACCAATTCATACATTCTATCAACACATCTCCTCTTTTAGCTGATTCATTTGATGTTGTATATTTATCATAATATCTCTCTGCTGCAGGTGTTCCCCAGCCGCCTCTATTAGTACCCACCAAATAAAATGGGTCTGATGAAGATGATGCTGTAGCTTCCCAAACTTTTGTGTCTATTATTATTCCTGTTCTATTTCCTGTCGTACTTCCACTATTATCACCTTTCTTTGCTGTTGTTACTTTTCCAACGCCATATTCTGATGCAGACAGTATAGCTATAGCTCCATATTCTGTGTTCTTCATAAAATGCACATCTATATTATTAGATGTTTTTGGTGTTAAATCATCATTTAATTCTTCTATTTGTTCTCCACTTCCATAATAACCTTGTTCCATAGCTCTTATTAATTTTGCCCAATCTTGTGCTGTTTTTACTTGCAATGCACTTCCTGTTGTTGGGTTTGATTGTAAATTTGATGCTGCATAGGTTTGCGGTGTTATTAGCATACCTACCGCCATTATTGCAATTATTAAAATTGCTAATTTCTTTAATGCTTTTGTGTTTTTCATTTTAATTTTTTCCTCCTTCTAATGTAAGGGGACGCATCTTAAAATTTAGTCATAGCTTTAGGGTTAAGATACATCCCCTCCCCTTATGAGCTAGTGATGTCATATTTGAAAATTGTCTCCTTATTATATCTAGGCACTAAGTAGCCCTGGCGTAAGTGATGCGACATCCTCCATCACCGGCTAAGATTGGCGGACTTTTGTGCCCAATTATTAAATATCTAATTTAATAATAGTTTTCTACATAATTTTATAACACAAGGAAAAATTTTTCAATATCTAGTTACAATTTTTAATGAGATTTTTACACACAAAAAAAGGATATGAATTTTTATATTAATTCATATCTTTTTTCATAGCACATAAGTTTATTTTATCAAGCTTAAATCCCCGTGTATTACTATTGGAGAAAAGCCTTGTATTTCGTCATATAGCATTCCTTCTGGTATATCATTATATAGAAAAATCTTTTTGCCTTTCATAAATGCTTCGTAAATCTCTATGAAAGTAGCACCGCCTATATAGTTTTTCTTTCCATTTTTATCGAAATTTAATACTAGTACTGCATCTACATTTTGTATTCTCTTTTCACTTAATTTAAACATTTTTGCTTTAAATTCTGCATGTGCTTTTTCTCCTAATTCCCAGCTTTTACTCTCTGCATTTGGGTAATCATATGAATTGGGCAATTCTATAATATGTCCTAATTCTTCTAGTTTTCCTTTTATTTCTGCTATGTCTTTATAAAAAACTTTGCTACATATTATAAGTATTTTCATCACTACTACCCCCTACAACATATTCTCTTTTTAGTTTATTTTCAAATATTTTACCTATTCCTATAAATTTATTTTCACAATATATTTTATATAATCCGTCGATATTTTTATTTTCTAGCTTTACTCCATTTAGAAATTGTTGTAATTCCTTATTAGATAATTCTATTTCTTTTAAATCTTTAAATATTTTTTCTGGTGTTATTAGCTTTTGTTTTACTAATTCTAAATTTTCTATATCTTCTATTTGAATTGCATCTTCTAAGCAAAAATCTCCAACTTTTGTTCTTTCTAAATTTTGCATTGTTCCAATTGTTCCTAGTTTTTCTGCTATATCTTCGCATAAAACTCTTATATATGTACCTTTAGAGCAATTTACTTTAATCTTAATTATATTTGTAGTACTATCAATAAGTTCAATACTATATATTTCTATATCTCTAGGCTCTATTTCAATATTTTCACCTTTTCTCGCATATTCATAAAGTTTTTTACCTTTTACTTTTATTGCAGAATACATAGGTGGTATTTGTTTTTGTTTTCCCTTAAATGTATCTAGAACCTCTTTTATTTGCTTATCTGAATATTTATTTACTACCTTTTCTTCAATTATATTTCCTTCAATATCACCAGTATCTGTTTTTACTCCTAATTTTATTGTAGCAATATATTCTTTATCATGATTTATTATGTATTGTGATAATTTTGTTCCATTTCCTAGCAAAATTGGCAACACACCTGTTGCCAATGGATCTAGGGTTCCTGTATGCCCTACTTTTTGCATATTTAAACTTCTTCTTACTTTTGCTACAACATCATGAGAAGTATAACCTTTTGGTTTATTTACTACTAATATTCCAGTAATCATTAATTTCTCCTATTAATTCGCAAAGAATTGTGCTTTTGGCTAGGCAAACAAGCGAGAAGGATCCGAAGCGTATGATGGTACGTTGCAGGATTTTCGAGTGAAGTTTAACAACGCCAAAACGCAATTATTTACTAATTATTTTAAATATAATTTAGTTTGTGCAATTAGCTTTTCCTTTACTTGCTCTAATGTTCCGCTTGTAATAGTGCAACCTGCAGCTTTAACATGTCCGCCACCGCCAAACATTAAGCATATATCTGAAACATTAACATAGTCATTAGAACGAAGTGATACTTTGTAGCCACCATTTTCTAATTCTCTCAAGAAAATAGATACTTCTACTCCTTCTATATCTCTTCCAACATCTACTATTCCTTCATGGTCTCCAGTTTCAGCCTTAACCTTTTTCTCATCTTCGTAAGTTATATATGTAAAAGTAATTTTTCCATTTTCATAAAATTCCATTCTGCTTCTTGCAATTGTATTTAATTCAAAGCTTGATTTTGAAACAGTTTGAAGAACATTTCTATATACATTAGATACATTTACACCTTTTCTTAAAATCCATGCAGCAAATTCAAATGTTTCAGCTGTTACACCTGAATGTCTAAATCCACCTGTATCTGTAATAATTCCAGTTAAAAGACATGTTCCAATTTCTTTTGTAATGTCTATATTCCAATATGGTAATACTTTTGTTAATATTTGTGCACATGCTGGCTCTACTGGATCTACATAATTATAGTCTGCAAACATTGTATTTACGCCATGATGGTCTATTTGAATTTTTACTTTTGCATTTTCATAATAATCCTCAAAGCCTTTTAACCTTTTTTCATTAGCGCAGTCTACTGCTATTGCTAAATCATATTTTTCTTTGCTTTCTTTTTTTATTTTATCTGCAAATGGTAAAAATTTGAAGCATCTTGGAACTTCTGGAATTATAACATCTACATCTTTTTTTAATTGTTGCAAAGCTCCATACATTGCAAGTGAACTACCAATCGCATCTCCATCTGGATTTTCATGTGTTAATATTACTATTTTTTTTCCGTTTTGTATTTGAACTTTTATATCATCTAATGTCATTATTCATCTTCCCCTTCTTTTGGTTTAGGTTCTTTTATTATTTCTTTTAATATACTATCTATTTTTGCTCCATATTCTATTGATTCATCAAATTCAAATATAAGCTCTGGTGTTACTCTTAAATTAACTTTATGTGCTATTTCTCTTCTAATGTAGCCAGAAGAGCTTTTTAAGGCTGCAAGTGTATTTTTTTTGTTTGAATTATACATAGTAACAAAAACTCTAGCTCTACTTAAATCTGGTGAAACTTTTACTTTAGTTACACTTACCATTCCTGTTATATTTGAATTTCTAAGGTCATAATTAATTATATTGCTAATTTCTTTTTTTAATTCCTCTTCAATTCGTGAAAGTCTATTGTTCCCTTTTTCCATTTCCTTCTCCTTTTTATTTATTCTTACTTTACTATATTATATAATGAATTTTTCTTTAAAAGCACTCCATAGCAGGGTAATAGCTGACCAGACGGGGACCTTCCCGAAGAAGAAAATTCAAAGTCTGGCAGCGCTTCGCGGGTCTTCGGGAACTGTCGGCATTTTAAATCAAAATTAATTATATAATATAGTAAAGCCGTTATTTAAATTGGAAAAGAATTGGATGAATTTCTAGTCAAACAGCCGAAATTCGCCAATTATTTTTCAATTGCTTAATTCGCAAAGAATTGTGTTTTTGGCTAGGCAAACAAGCGAGAAGAATCCGAGACGTACTTATGTACGTCGCAGGATTTTCGAGTGAAGTTTAGCAACGCCAAAACGCAATTATTTATGAATTACTTTATCTCTTCCATAATGTGAGCCTCAATAATATCTCCTTCTTTTAAGTCATTATATCCTTCTATTTGAATACCACATTCATAACCTGATGCAACTTCTTTTGCATCATCTTTAAATCTTTTTAATGAAGCGATTTTTCCTTCAAATACCACAACATTTTCTCTTATAACTCTTGCTATACCATTTCTTGTTATCTTTCCGCTTGTTACATAGCATCCAGCTATTGTTCCAACATTTGATACTTTGAATGTTTGTCTTACTTCTGCATTTCCTGTAATAACTTCTTTATATTCTGGGTCTCTCATACCTTTCATTGCAAGTTCTACATCTTCTATTGCACTATATATTACAGAATATGTTTTTATTTCGACCTCATCTTTTTCAGCAATACTTCTTGCTGTAGCATCTGGTCTTACATTAAATGCTATTATTATCGCATTTGAAACTTTTGCAAGCATTACATCTGATTCTGTAACAGCACCAACATTTGCATGTATTACATGTACTTGTACTTCGTCATTAGATAATTTTTCTAATGATTGTTTTACCGCTTCTACAGATCCTTGAACATCTGCTTTTACTATAATATTTAATTGTTTTAAGTTCCCTTTTTCTATTTGATTAAATAAATCATCTAATGTAACTTTAGAAGTTGCATTTAATGCTTTTTCTCTTTGTTGACGTTTTCTTCTTTCTATTAAGTGTTTTGCCATTTTCTCATCTTTAACTTCATAGAAAGTTTCTCCAACAGATGGTACTTCTGATAATCCGGTTATTTCAACTGGTGTAGATGGTCCTGCTGTTTTAACTTTTTGTCCTTTATCATTTGTCATGGCTCTAATTCTTCCTATTACAGATCCAACTACTATTGTATCACCTGTATCTAGTTTACCTCTTTGTACAAGCATTGTTGCCATAACACCTTTTGCTTTATCTAGTTTTGCTTCAATTATTGTTCCTTTTGCTTGTTTATTAGGGTTAACTTTTAAATCTAGCATATCTGCTACAAGTAGTACCATTTCTAATAATGTATCTATGTTTTGACGTTTCTTTGCAGATATTGGAACAAATATTGTATCTCCTCCCCATTCTTCTGGAACAAGACCATATTCTGTTAATTCTTGTTTTATTTTTTCAACATTTGCACCTTCTAGGTCGATTTTATTTACTGCAACAACTATAGGTATTCCAGCTGCTTTTGCGTGATTAATTGCTTCAACTGTTTGAGGCATAACTCCATCATTTGCAGCAACAACTAAAATTGCAATATCTGTTATTTGTGCTCCTCTAGCTCTCATACTTGTAAAAGCTTCATGTCCTGGTGTATCTAAGAATGTTATTTCTCTTCCATTTACATCTACTTTATATGCACCAATGTGTTGTGTAATTCCTCCTGCCTCTCCTTCTATTACATTTGTTTGTCTTATTGCATCCAATAATGATGTTTTTCCATGGTCTACGTGTCCCATAACTACTATTACTGGTGGTCTTGAAATTAATTCCTCTGCCTTATCTTCACTTTCATCAAATAATATATCTTCTTCTTTTACTATTTCTTTCTTTATTGCATTTACACCAAATTCACCAGCTACCAAAAATGCTGTATCAAAATCTAATTCATTATTTATTGTTGCCATTATTCCATATCCTAGTAATTTTTTTATAACTTCTGAACTAGTTTTCTTTAATTCTGTTGCTAAATCTTTTACAGATATTGTTTCAGGTATTGTTATTTCTGTAAGTTTAAATATTTTTTGCTTATTTCTTTCTTCATCCCCTGCAATCTTTTGATTTTTCTTTTTGTTCTTTCTTACTCTACTTGAAGATAAATCATAATAATCATACATACTGCCTTCGTTAAACATATGAGATAATTTGCTTTCTTTTGTTATATTTCTAAGCTTATCCTTGTTAATATCCATTTGACCATTCTTTTTACTTCTCTGTGGTTTTTTTGCTCTATCTTCAGCTTTATTATTTTTTTGCTTATCTATAGCCTTATTAGCATATTCTCTTACATTCTCTTTTTCAGGCATTTCTATGCTCATTATGTTTTTAATATTCTTTTCAATACCTTTTTCATCTAAAGGTCTTCTTTGATTATTGAAGTTTGGTCTACCATTTCTATTAAAATTATTATTTTGTTGTCTTCCTTGTCCTCTATTATCTTGTTGCCTATTATTTCTTTGAAATTGATTATTATTTCTTCTTTCTTCAAAGTTTCTATTATTATTTGGCCTTACATTTTCTTTTTTAACAGGGGCTTCTTTTGGTTTTTCTTCTGAAACTACTTCTTTTTTAGGTGTTTCTACCTTTTTTTCTTCTTTTTTATTTATACCAAATAATTCGCTTACTGTCATAGGCCTTGTTTGTTTATTCCTATAAACAATATTATAGTCTTTATTCCTATTTCTTTCTACAACACCTACATTTTTATTTTTGCTACCTTTTTCTGTTTCAGTTTTTTTATTCTCTTCGCTTATAATAACTTCTCTTCTTATTATAACGTGACCTTCTGATTTGTTGTCTTTTTTATTTTCCTTATTTTCCGCTTTATTTGCTTTTTTAGTTTCTTTAACTTCTTTACTTGTTTTAGCTTTAAAGCTGTTTTTTATTCTATTGGCAGTTTCTTCATCAACAGCACTTAAATGGCTCTTTACTTCTATTCCAATACTTTTTGCTTTTTCTAATACCTCTTTACTATTTAAACCTAATTCTTTTGCTATTTCATGTATTTTTATATTACTACTCAATAGCTTCACCCCCACAAATTACTTTATATATCTCTACTGCTAAATTTTGTTCCTTTATACCTATCACAGCTTTATTGCTTTTCCCTATTGCTTTACTTAGTTCATCTTTGCTTGCATAAACAATATAAAGAATATTAAATTTTGCACATAAAAATTCAAAATTTTTCTTAGTTCTTTCTGCTGCATCTTCTGACACAATAACTAATTTTGCCTTTCGTTTTTTTATAATTTCTTCTACTGCATCTGCTCCACTATCTACTTTACCAGCTCTAGCGGACAATCCAATTAAACCTAACGCCTTATTGTTTATCAATAATTACACCTCTTAATTTATTGTAAATTTCTTCACTTATATTAGTTTCCAATTTTCTATCAATTCGTTTAGACTTAATGGCTTTGTCTAAACAATTTATGTTATTACAAATATATGCTCCTCTGCCTTCCAATTTTCCGGTTTTATCTATTAAAATTCCTTTTTCTTTGTTTTTAACAATTCTTATTAAACTACTTTTATCTTTTTTCTGATTACATCCCATGCATGTACGTTCAGGTATTTTCTTCATTATTCTTCATCTTCCTCGTCTTGCTTATTTTGCATTTCTTCTAATAGTTTTCTAAATTGAGATTCACTCTTAATATCTATTTTCCATCCATTTCCTAGTAATCTTGCTGCTAATCTTGCATTTTGACCTGATTTACCTATTGCTAATGATAATTGATTGTCTGGAACTATAACCTGTGCTTCTTTTTCATCTTTTACATCTACAGCTAATACTTGTGCAGGTAATAAAGCTGCAGATATGAATATTGCTGGATCTTCGTTCCATTCTATAACATCTATTTTTTCTCCATGCAATTCAGTTATTATGTTTTGTATTCTTAACCCTTTTTGACCTACACATGATCCAACTGGATCTATATTCTCGTTTGGTGAATATACTGCTACTTTACTTCTACTTCCAGCATCTCTTGAAACACTCTTTATTTCAATTACACCTTCATATATTTCAGGTATTTCTAGTTCAAATAATTTTCTAACAAAATCTGGATGACTTCTAGAAATTATTACTTGAGGATTTCCTTTTATTCCTTTAGTTACATCTACAACATATGCTTTTATTTTATCGTTTACCTTATAGCTTTCTGTTGGAACTTGCTCTTTTTGTGGCATTATGCCTTCTAATTTGCCCAAATCTACAACTACCACATTACTATCTGCTTTTTGTATGATTCCTGTTAAAATTTCACCTTTTCTTTCTGTAAATTCTGAATATACAAATTCTCTTTCTGCTTCTCTTATTTTTTGTATTACAACTTGTTTTGCTGTTTGTGCTGCAATTCTTCCAAAATTTTTAGGTATTATTTCAACATCAACAGTATCTCCTAATTTTACTTTTTTACTTATTTTCTTGGCATCTTCTAAAGATATTTCAAGTTTACTATCTTGTGCTGCTTTAACTACTGTTTTTACAGCATACACTCCTATTTGACCTGATTTTTCATTAATAGTCACCTTTACATTATCTGCAGAATCATAATTTCTTTTATATGCTGTTACTAAAGAAGTTTCTAAAGATTCTAACAAATATTCTTTTGAAATACCTTTCTCTTTTTCTAATTCGTCCATTGCTTTTAATAATTCTTTGCATTCAGATGCTTTCATCTTTCAATCATTCCTTTCTACCATTTAAATATTGTTTTAATTACTGAAATATTTTTTCTTTCAAGTCTTACTTCACCATCGTCTTTTTCAATTGTTAAACTATTTTCATCAAAAGCTTTTAAAATTCCCTCATAAACTTTGCTTTTATTTACACTTGTAAATAGTTTTACTTCAACTTCTTTTCCTATATTATCTTTAAGATGTTTATCATTTCTAAGTACTCTTTCTACACCTGCAGATGAAACTTCTAAAAAATACTGTTCCTTTATTAAATCTGCTTCATCTAAAATGTCTGAAATACTATTACTTACTATTTCGCAATCATCAATGCTAACTCCATCTTTTTTGTCTATAAAAATTTTTAAGTAATAATCTTTTGCTTCTTTTGCATATATAACATCATATAACTCATAATTAAGTTTCTCTATTATAGGTTTTAATAGATTTTCTACTTTTTCTTCTAATTTTGTCATATAGCATTCCTTTCATATATTATTTAAGAGCAGGCTTTGTGCCTGCTCTTCTAGTATTTTTTAATTGCTTACTTATTATACACTATAATTTATCTAAAATCAAGCTTTTTACTTGATTTTTTTTAATTTTTGAGGTATAATATATATGGTTTTTAATAATTTCATAAGGAGGCTCTATAGCATGTCGAAAACCAAAAAATCGCGGATTGTAATTCCAGAAGGCTTCGAAATCATTTGTGGTAGCCCGTTTACTGGAAAGAACCTTGAGATTAAGGATCAGGACACTGGTTCAATTTATCTCTACCTTTCTTCCAAGCTCGCTATCGAAAAAATCAACAAAGCTCTTGATGAGCTCTATCGTGCACTTCAGAAAAGTAACGATAGTCCAAAGATTCGTGAAGTAAAATACGCCCGTTGTGCTAAGTATGCCAATGAGCAAAAGTCCAAGATGGCTCTTAAACAGGGAGTATTTTGGAAAATTGGCTCCAGTGCCACTTTTCGGTTTTAATTGATTTAAGTTAGAGTCCCAAGCAGATGTCTTGTAATTTTGAGACATCTGCTTTTGTTTTGCTTAAAAAAATTCCCACCATTAAGCACTATTTAGTAACTTAAAAGTGGGATTGGTATTTACAATTAATTTACCAACTGACGGTTCAATATAACAACAAACCTATCAACATCTTTTTGATACCGGCTAATAAGGAAAAACCTGTTCTTTATTTCATGTGTAAGTGCATTTTGTGTTTCATCCGCAAAAGCTTCGCTATCAGTTGTATAGATTATTACCTCGAAAGGTTTGACTTCTACTTTTTCAGTTGAAGCACATAAAATAACTTTTTTATCTCGAGTACCATTTGAGTACTCTTCAATTTGAGTCGTCATTTGCAATAGTCTACCTTCTTGAATCAATTTTCTTCTTAGTTCAAGAATTTTTTCGGATAATGCAATAGATTCCTCTTTTACAGTATATGTCTCCTCAGATCCTTCTTTTCGATAAGTAATCCCCTCCGGTAATACTTCTGCATGTGCAGAAGGAACTAATGTCAACAACATCGCCATTACAACAAAAATCCGTTTTAACATTGTAAATATCCTCCTGTTAACTCTTGGCTATTAGCCATTTTTATTATGCTCTTATATTATACCATTTTTATGCTTTTTTTGCAAATTTTAGTATATTGTTTTATGTTGTTTTTGATATTCTTCAAAGTTATTTACGCAATCTTCCCTATCAATATTGCTTAGTTTTATTAGTTCTTTAGCGTTTCCTTTTAAAAATTCATATATTAATTCATCTCTAAATCCAATAGATGCAGCATCTTCTCTAGTGCATGCATAATACACTTCTTTTATGTTTGCCCATATTATTGCAGATAAACACATTGGACAAGGTTCACAAGATGTATATAAAATGCATCCAGATAAATCATATGTATTTAGCTTTTTACTTGCTTCTCTTATAGCAACAACCTCTGCATGTGCAGTTGGATCATTGCTACATAAAACTTTGTTATTGCCTCTTGCAATTATCTCTCCATTTTTAACAATAACAGCTCCAAATGGTCCTCCATCTCCACTTTTAAAGCCTTTTTCAGCTAATTTATTCGCTTCTTCCATAAATTTATTCATAAAAATCTCCTTTTCATATATATTCCTTACACTATCTTTTTAGTTAACAAAAAGGAGAATAATGTATATTCCCCTTCTTTTGCCATTTGTAATTATTTTATACCTTTTTCCAAAACCAATCTAAGCTATTGCTAACCACTTTGGTTTGTTTTACTTTTGCTTCTATATCATCTACCCATAGGTATCCTAAGAAAGCTATCATTACTAATCCAAAATCAACTGCAATTGATGTACTTAATATTTTAACAATTTCAGGTGCAGCTGTTCCAGCCATTGTTACAAATTGTACTGTGTGCATTAATATTAATGCTAAGAAAACAAATAATGTAATTTGTGGAATTCTACTTTTCTTTGTTTCTTTTCCTAAGTAAACTAAAAGTACAGTAGCAGCCAAGATTAATACTACATTAATCGGATCTGATGTATTAAAAATCATGGTTTATTACCTCCTCTTTATTTTATTATATTTACAATAAGCTAACTTAATTTACTTTCTATTAATTTAGCAAGTCTATTAGCTTCTTGTGTAATATACTTTTCGTTTTTGCCTTCTATCATTACTCTAACAAGTGGTTCTGTTCCTGAAGGTCTTATTATTATTCTGCCTATTTCTTCTTGTTTTTCTAATTTTTCTATTTCTTCTGTTATTACTTTATCTTTTTGATAATCCATTTTTTTATTTGATGCTACTTTAGCATTTACTAAAACTTGTGGATATATAGTAATAATATTTGCAACTTCTGAAGCTGAAGTATTTTTAGATAGTATTGCATCAATTAGCATAAGTGATGTTAATATGCCATCTCCTGTTGGATTGTAATCTAAAAATATTATATGTCCAGATTGTTCTCCACCAAGATTATATCCGTTGTTTAGCATTTCCTCTAAAACATATCTATCTCCAACTTTAGTTTGTTTTATATTCATTCCATTTTCTAAGCAATACTTGTTTAATCCTAAATTGCTCATAATTGTTGCAACTAAAGTATTATTCTGCAACTTTCCTTCTTCTTTTAGCTTATCTGATATTATGGCTAGTATCATATCTCCGTCTATAAGATTTCCTTTTTCATCAATAGCTAAACATCTATCTCCATCTCCATCATAAGCAACACCTAAATCTAAATTATTCTCCAATACAAATTGTTTTAATTTTTCAATATGTGTTGAGCCACAATTTTCATTTATATTTATTCCGTCTGGATTATTATTTATTATTTTATATTTAATTCCCAAATTTGTAAATACCTTTTCTGCAACTTTATATGTAGCTCCATTTGCAGCATCTATTCCAACCTTGAATTCTCTAGTGTTTTTAGCATTTAATTTATCTTTAAATAAATTTTCAAAAAATTTTACATACTCATCTTCTAGCTCATGATTTATCTCATATCTACCTATTTTAGTATGTTCTGCTGTTAGATTATCTATTTTTTCTGAATCTAATACTCCCTCTATTTCTTCTTCAACACTATCTGGTATTTTCGTGCCTTTATTACTAAAGTACTTTATTCCATTGAATTCGAAGCTATTGTGTGATGCAGATATTACTACTCCTGCATCTGCATTTAATTTTCTTGTTAAATATGCTACTGCAGGTGTTGGTATTTCTCCTAAAATTTTAACATTTGCCCCGTAGCTTAAAAATCCAGCTGTCATAGCTGTTTCTAGAAGTTCTCCTGATATTCTTGTATCTCTTCCTATCAATATTGTAGGAATGTGTTCCTCATTTTTAGCTAAAACATACGCACTAGCTTTTGCTAATTTTAATGCAAATTCTGGTGTTAATTCAGTATTTGCAACTTTTCTAATTCCATCTGTACCAAAATATTTTCTCATTTTAATTTTCCTTCCAAATTTTAATGTATTTTACAAAAGCTATTATACATTAAACAAAATAAAAAATCTAGTCTAATTTAAAATTAGTCTAGATTTTTATATAACAAAATATATTAATTTATTTTGCTTGAGCTGGATAAACACTTACTTGTTTTTTATCTCTACCTTTTCTTTCAAATTTAACATTTCCGTCTACTAATGCATAAAGAGTATCATCACTACCTATTCCAACATTGTTACCAGGATGTGTTTGTGTTCCTCTTTGTCTTATTAATATATTTCCAGCTTTAACAAATTGTCCATCTGCTCTTTTTACTCCAAGGCGTTTAGACTCACTGTCTCTTCCGTTCTTAACACTACCTTGCCCTTTTTTATGTGCCATTTAAATTCACTCCCTTCGACGTAAATTTTTATAATATCATAATTATTCTTCTACTTTTTCTTTTTTAGTAGTAGTAGCTTTTTTTGTTGTAGTTTTTGCTGCTGTTTTAGTTGCTGCTTTTGCTACTGGTTTTTCTTCAGCTTTTTCTTCAGCTGTTTTTGTAGTTTTTGCTGTAGCTACTTTTATAGAAGTAATTTCTACTTTAGTGTATGGTTGTCTATGTCCTTGTTTTCTTCTATAGTTCTTTTTAGGCTTCATTTTGTAAACAATTATTTTTTTGCCTTTACCATGTGCAACTACCTTTCCTTCTACTTTTACACCTTTTACATAAGGAGCTCCAACTTGTACTTTTCCATCATCAGATACTAAAACTACATTATCAAATGTAACTTTTTTTCCTTCTTCTACATCTAGTTTTTCGAAAAATACTACATCTCCTTCTGCTACTTTGTATTGCTTTCCACAAGCTTCAATTATTGCGTACATTATATGTACACCTCCCTTTTCGTATACTCGCTAACCTTAAATTCTTAGGTAGTAGAACTTAATCTACGTTTATGTACCTTGACTTATGCGGCTTACAATTGGTAATTTTACCACGTTTTGTTACATTTGTCAATGATTATTGTTTATTTTATGTATGTTTTTTAACTTATTATATTACAATCTTCTCTTCTACCCATGCTTCTAACTCATCAATTTTAACTCTTACTTGCTCCATTGTATCTCTGTCTCTTATTGTTACTGAATTATCTGTTTCTGTGTCAAAGTCTATTGTTACACAATATGGTGTTCCTATTTCATCTTCTCTTCTATAACGTTTTCCTATGCTTCCTGCCTCATCATAATCGCACATGAATTTTTTAGATAATTTCTCATATACTTCTTCTGCTTTTGGACTTAATTTTTTAGATAGTGGTAATACTGCAACTTTATATGGTGCTAACGCTGGGTGTAAATGTAATACTATTCTTGTATCTCCTTCTGCTATTTCTTGTTCCTCATATGCATTACATAAGAATGCAAGTGTTACTCTGTCACATCCAAGTGATGGTTCTATGCAATATGGTATATATTTTTCTCCTGTTTCTTGGTCTAAGTAATTAAAATCTTCTTTAGAATATTCTTGATGTTGTGTTAAATCGAAGTTTGTTCTATCAGCAATACCCCAAAGCTCTCCCCATCCAAATGGGAATAAAAATTCTATATCTGTTGTTCCAGCACTATAATGTGATAATTCTTCTTTACTATGCTCTCTTAAACGTAAGTTTTCTTCTTTCATTCCTAAATTTAAAAGCCATTCTTTACAGAATTTTTTCCAGTATTCATACCATTCTAAATCTGTTCCAGGCTTACAGAAAAATTCAAGTTCCATTTGTTCAAATTCTCTTGTTCTAAATGTAAAGTTTCCAGGTGTTATTTCATTTCTAAATGATTTTCCTATTTGTGCTATACCCATAGGTAGCTTTCTTCTTGTTGTTCTCATTACATTTTTGAAGTTTACAAATATACCTTGTGCTGTTTCTGGTCTTAAATATATTTCAGATTTTGCATCTTCTGTTACACCTTGGAAAGTTTTAAACATTAAATTAAATTTACGTATTTCTGTAAAATTTTCTTTACCACAATTAGGGCAAGCTATATGGTTATCTGCCATGTATTTTAACATTTTTTCATCTGGCCAACCATCAACAACTTCTTCACAATTGTGCTCATGCATCCATTCTTCTATTAATTTATCTGCTCTATGTCTTGTTTTACATTCCTTGCAATCTATTAATGGATCTGAAAAACCTCCAACATGTCCAGATGCAACCCAAGTTTGTGGGTTCATTAAAATTGCTGCATCTAATCCAACATTATATTTAGTTTCTTGTATGAATTTTTTTCTCCATATTTTTTTAACATTATTTTTTAATTCTACTCCTAATGGTCCATAGTCCCATGTGTTTGAAAGACCACCATATATTTCTGAACCAGGATATACAAATCCTCTATTTTTGCATAATGATACTATTGTATCCATAGATTTTACCATTATAATTCCTCCTTAATATTGTAAGGGGACGCATCTTAAAATATGGCATCCACCTCCCTTATGAGCTATAAATGTCATATTCCAAAATTATCTCCTTGAATTATTAGTTCTTTAAATAATATTACATTTAACCAAAATAGTCAATATTTTAGAGATTATTTATATCACCATTATTCAATTCTTTTATTTCTTTAGCATTTTTATTTGATATTACCTTTTTACCTATTTTTTTAATACTTCTGTGTATTTGCAAACTTTTAGGGAGTGTCCCCAAAAGTTGGAAAACAAGAAAAAAGCCCATAAAGATATGGACTTTTTCTCATTTTATTTTTTATAAAACTCAGCATATACTTCTTCAGAATATTTAATGAAGTCTTCGCTTTCAGAATCTATTTCCTGATGCATAATCTCTGCAATTTCAAGTATATTCTTATCAGGATTATCTAAAGCAATCTTAATAAATAATTTTTTTGCTACTTCAAATCTAAATGGATGTGATAACCAAAATTTATTTGAACTATGAATAAATCTTGGACTTTTACCTATAATTCCATAATGCTGTTCTTCTTTTCCGCAAAATAAACATTTACATTCATGACTTAAACGATAATCAATACTACTATTTGCTGTAATAACTATAATCTCATGTTTGCAATTATCCCGAAAATCTGAAAGCATTTGTTCCGTCTTACGTAAAAGTGAACGGTAATGCATATAATCCTTATATAGATTTTGCCAGCATAAAATTCTTTCGACTTCTTTTCTCATTTGTATTTCTCCTTTCACTAATTAATGAAAAAAATAAATAAAAAATATCTAGCTATTTGCTATATTGCTACATATTCTATCATACTTTACATAATTTTTCAAGACACTATTTCATATCCTTCTATGATAAAAATGAGAGCTCATAAAATAATTTTATAAGCCCCCATTTTTTATTTGTTATACTATATCACTATCAAGTTTGCGACAAGATATTTCCCAAATGAGGATTTTTTCCTCATTCAGAAACGTCCCCTTAGTACAATTGCCCATTCAAAATGCTTTTATTTAAAAGTTTTTAAAAAATGTTGATTATTTGGCAAAAATATGTTATATTTATATTAAGCAATAATTTTATATTAATTACATATAATAATATTGCTATTGAATAGCTTAAAAAGTTTAGAATACCCTTGCTAAAGTAGGGACTTAAAAAAGCAGGAATATCCTTGCCATAGTAGGAACTTAAAAAAGTAGGAATATCCTTGCCATAGTAGGAGCTTAAAATAGTATGTGGCTATCATAAAAGATAGCCACAATTTTTAATAATAGGAGTATTAAATGAAGAATCTAAAAATTTACTATATTGATGAAGGTTATATAAATTATTTAAGACAATTTGATAAAAATGTAGCATATAATAAAAATACCACAAGACCATAAGTATATACATATAATAATTATAATTATTTTGCTCCATTAGCATCCCCAAAGCCAAAACATAAAATAATTAACCCTAAAGCAATTGATATATTTAAAATTAAAGATGGAGAATTAGGTGTTGTTAACATTAATAATATGATTCCTACTCCTATTGAAGAATTAACAGAAGTATTGCCAACTATAAAAGATAAGAAATATAAAAAGATGTTAGAAGAACAATTAACTTTTTTAAACAACCATAAAGCAGAATTATTTAAAAAAATATATTTATTTCAAAACATGTATAGAAAAGGACATTTAAACGATAGTATTAAGTCTAGATGTTGTCAATTCATTCTACTTGAAGAAAAATGTTTAATATATAATAAACAATCATTTTAATTGTTTTAATTAAACATAAAATAAAGCATAATAGAGAATTTATCTCCATTATGCCTTTTTAAATTGTTGAACACTCAGGTAAGTGTCCCCTAAATGCTCAGAATTTTGTATTGTTTCTTAAATTTTTTGTTGTCAAATTTCTCCGTCCCCATTGACACCCATTGACACATATTATACTGTCTTAATGGTTTGCGACTTTATTACATTTATTTTTCTTTTTTATGTCTTTTTTACTGTTATATTTCAAAAATATTACAGGTATATTTCACTTTTATTACATTTTATGTAACTTATTATAAATTATAAACATTTGCACATAATTTCTGTGGATAATGTGGATAACTCTGTGGATAGTTCATAATTGGGCATCCTGTGTTCACCATTTGTTCACAATTATTCCTCGTTATCATATTATGGAAAGTTTACATTTTGTTTTATTGTTAATTATGTGTCCAGAATTTTTGTTTTGTTTTACTATAAAAGAGCTATATATTAAATTTATTCAATTTCCTCGGCTTCCATACATGGTCTAGACAATCTAAAAATTAAGCAACCGAGCCTCTCGCTATCGTGCTTCCTCAGTTACTTAATTTTAAGATTGTCTACAACCATTCCCGGTCACATTCGTCATTTCATAAATTTTAATATATAGCTCTTTCTAAATAATTCTCACAAAAATAATTAATTCCCGATAAATATATAAACAATAAGCAAAATTTCTGAGATTAATATTACCGGAAATCCTATTGTAAAATATAACTTTTTAGTTTTATGCCTAAAAGTATACATTCCCAATATTGTTCCAAAGCCTCCTCCAAGTAGTGTAATTGTAAATAATGTCTTTTCTGGAATACGCCAGCTACCTTTTTTTGATTTCCATTTATCTAACCCCATTGCAAAAAAACCTATTACATTTATTACAATTATATATATCCAAAAATTTTCATTTAATAATAATTCTTTCATTTCTTCTCCGTGGGTTAATAAATAATTGCCATTAAGCGTCGTTAAAATTTATTTAAAACGCGGTTACATATACACATATGCGCCATTGCCTTTTAAATAAATTTTGCCTAGCCTAATAACAATTCTTTATTAACCTAATTATATTTAAAATTTTATAAAATGCAATACAATTCAAATTTAAATTCTAGTAAATGCAATAATTAATACAATAATTCCAATTACAACTCTATATAAAGCAAATACTTTAAAACTTCCTTTTTGTAAGTATTGTAATAAAAATTTAATTACTACTATTCCAACAATAAAACTTGCTAATACTCCAATATAAAAAGATAGTTCTCCAAATGCAAAATCTTTTATTTTATATAGTGTAGCTGCTAATACTATTGGTGCTGATAGCATAAAAGAATACTTTGCTGCAGATTCTCTTTTTATTCCCATTGCTCTTGCTGTTGTCATTGTTATTCCTGAACGTGATACACCTGGAATAAAAGCTAAAGCTTGAGATAAACCTATTAAAAATGTTTGTTTTAAGTTCATATCTTTATAATCTATTTCAGACTTTGCTTTTTTGTCTACTATGTATAAAACAATACCCATTACAATTAGTGCAGTTGCTATTATAAATTGATTTGTAAGTATATCTTCTGCAAAATGATCTAATAAAAATCCTATTGCTCCACCAGGTATTGTTGCAAGTACTATATACCAAAACATTTTTCCTTCAAAGCTATCTTCTTTTTTTATGGCTTTCTTATATCCACCTTTTATTAATTCTATCCAATCTTTAAAGAAAAATAGTCCTATTGCAAGTAATGTTCCAAAATGTAATGCCACATCAAAATCTCCTATAGGTGGCCAATTAAATACCCATGGTATTAAAAATAAATGTGCAGAACTTGATATTGGTAAAAGTTCTGTTAAACCTTGTACTATTCCTAGTACCAATGCTTGAAAAATACTCATTTTACTTGGTTCTCTCCTTTTATATATTAACTATTGATGTCATTTTTTAAAATTGCCTACTTGTTTTAGTTTTTTCTTCTGCTTTGTCAACTTTAATTCTTTCTTTATACATTTCTGTTCTATTATTAAGTTTTTTTACTTTCTCAAAAGTTTCTTCTAAATGCTCTTTTATCTTTTTTTCTTGTTCAGTTAGTTCTTTACTTTGTTCATTTTTATTTTCTTTATCTATTACAATATATGTTTTTATTGTAATAAACAATTCTTCTTTTTTCATTTTTTCTTCTAATTTTGGCTCTAGTTCTATTGCTTTATTTAAATAAGCAATTGCTATATCTTTCTTTCCTTGTTTTATGGCAATTTTAGCAAGTTCATAATATGCATATGGTTCGAATTCTTCACTATCTAATGCTTTGTTAAAATATTCTTCTGCTTTGTCCATTTCGTCACATATTAATGCTATTTGTGCTATTGTATAATCTGTGTTATGGCTTAAATGATTTATTTCTGCGGCTTTTTTATATGCTTCTTCTGCACCTTTAAAATCGTTTAGCATGGTATATGCAATACCTAAATTATAATACAAATCATAATCTGCTGGATTATATTTTAAAGCTTCTAAATATACATTCGTTGCCTCTTTATACTTTTCTTTTTCTATTAATAAATTTCCTAACAAATTAGATGCTTTATAATAATCTGGTTTTATCCTTAATAAATTTGTAAGCATAGATATAGATTCTTCTTTTTGTGTAAGTCCATTTAAAAGTTCTGCAATTTTATAATATGAATCATAATCATTTTTCTTTATATCTATTGCCTTTACATATTCATCAATAGACTTTCTCATTCCGCCTTCTTTTTCATATATTTCTGCTAAATATTTGTGTCCTTTATAGCTTTCAGGATTTTTTGTGACAATATTTAATAATATCTGTTTTGCTTTTTTTCTATTTCCAAAATTAAAAATCAATTTTGCTATTATTAAATATATATTTTCTACTACATTTATTTTTTTATTTTCTAGATAGAATATTGCAAATGGAATTATTATAGACAAAAGATATGTTAATAGCTTAATTCCTATCCATAATTCTTTTCCAAATACAGTTTCTAAAAATCCTATTGCTATACCTATTGCTTGTAGTACTATTATTGGCACATAATTAGAATCATTTTTTCTAATCATTCTTCCAAACATTAATATAAATAAAGTAAATGCTAATACATTAAATATTATTCTTTCTAAAATCATATTTTTCCCCTTTTACCTATGTTTAAATTTTTTCTCATTAGTGTATTTAGGGTTCATTTGATTATTTCTGTTTTTGTATAAAGTTCCATGCATCTCTACACATATCTTCTAAATTTTTCGTTGCTTCCCAATGCAATTCATTCTTTGCTTTAGTTGGATCTGCATAGCATTCTGCTATATCTCCTGGTCTTCTTGGGGCTATTTTATATGGCACTTTTACATTATTAACTTTTTCAAAAGTATCTATTAATTCTAATACTGAATAACCTTTTCCTGTTCCTAAATTATATATGAATAAACCTTTTTCCATTTCTATCATTTCTAATGCTTTTAAATGTCCTTTTGCTAGATCTACTACATGTATATAATCTCTTACACCTGTTCCATCTTTGGTTGGATAGTCATTACCAAATACATTAAGCACTTCTAATTTTCCTGCTGCTACTGATGTAATGTATGGCATTAAATTATTTGGTATTCCTTCTGGATCTTCTCCAATTAATCCACTTTCATGGGCTCCAATTGGATTAAAATATCTTAATAAAACTATTCTAAAAGAATCATCTGCTTTGGCTACATCTTTTAATATATTTTCCATTATTAATTTAGTTGCTCCATATGGGTTTGTTGTTGAAAGTTCTGCATCTTCTTTTATTGGAACTTCTTTTGGTGCTCCATATACTGTTGCAGATGAGCTAAACACAAGTTTTTTACATCTATATTTTTTCATTAACTCTAATAAGTTTAAATTTGATATTAAATTATTTGCATAATATTCTATAGGTTTTTCTACAGATTCCCCTACTGCTTTTAACCCTGCCAAATGAATAACTGAATCTATATGATTTTTAAAAAATACTTTGTCTAATGCTTTTTTATCTGTCATATCTACTTCGTAAAATTTAAAATCTTTTCCTGTTATTTCTTTTATTCTATCTAGTACCTCTGGTTTGCTATTAGAAAAATTGTCTAAAACAATAACATTCTCCCCTTTGTTTAATAATTCAACAGCTATATGGCTTCCTATATAGCCTGCTCCCCCTGTTACTAATATTGCCATTTTCATTCCACCTTTCTTTAGTTATATAAATTTGTATATATTTTATAATTGTTTATTATTTTTCTTACATACATATTTGTTTCTTTGTATGGTATATTCTCTATATTAGTTCCATCTATATTTATGTTTCCATCATTTATCCATCTATTAACATTGCCTGGTCCTGCATTATATGCTGCAATTGCAAGTAATTCGTTATTATACCTTTGTAATAAATCTGCAAAATATTTTGTTCCAAGCATAATATTTTGTTCTGGATTATATAAAGAATATTCATTTAATTCTATTTGCAATTTTTCTGCAACATCTACTGCTGTTTCATCCATAAGTTGCATTAGCCCTCTTGCGCCTTTATTTGATGTTGCTTCTACGTTATAGTCACTTTCTGCTTTTATTATTGCATAAATATAATATTTATCTATATTGAATTCTTTTGCATATTTTTCTACATACTCTTCTTGTGCAATTGGATATATATTTTTTAATATAATATCTTTTAAATTAAACACTCGTATAAGACTAATTATTAATACTATTATTAGTAGTAATATAATTAATTTCTTAATAATCTTCAAAATTCTATCTCCTTAAACCTACTTGGCTTCATACCAATTTATTCCTTCGTTTATATCCACTTTTAATGGTACACTTAATTTTATAACATTTTCCATACAATTTTTCAATATATTTTTCACAACTTCTTGTTCTTCTTTATATGTTTCTATTAATAATTCATCATGAACTTGTAATATTAATTTAGATTTTAAATTTTGTTTTTTAAGTTCATTATACACATTAATCATAGCTATTTTTATTATATCTGCTGCTGTACCTTGTATTGGCATATTCATTGCTGCTCTTATTCCAAATTGCCTAACCATATAATTTTTTGATGTTATTTCTGGTACATATCTTCTTCTTTTATATATGGTTTCTACATATCCTTTTTGTTTTACTTTTTCAGGTGTTTCATCCATATATTTTTTTATTCCACTATATTTTTCAAGATATTGTTCTATATATTGTTTTGCTTCTTTTTTACTTACTCCTATTTGTGCTGCCAAACCAAAATCACTTATTCCATACACTATACCAAAATTAACAGCTTTTGCTTTAGACCTTTGTTCACTTGTTACTTCTTCTAGTGGAATTCCAAAAACTTTGCTTGCAGCTTGTTTATGAATATCTTCTCCATTATTAAAAGCATTTATCATTTCTGTATCTTCAGACATATGTGCAAAAACTCTTAATTCTATTTGCGAATAATCTGCATCTACTAAAACCTGATTTTCATTTTGTACTTTAAATACTTTTCTTAATTGTTTTCCAAGTTCCATTCTAGTTGGAATATTTTGCAAATTAGGATCAGAACTACTTATTCTTCCTGTTGCTGTTACAGTTTGATGGAAATGTGAATGTATTCTTTGTGTTCTAGGATTTATAAATGGAATTACACCTTCTACATATGTTGAATTCATTTTAGTTATTTGCCTATATTCAAGTATTTTTTCAATTACAGGATGTTCTGGTCTTAATTTTTCCAATATATCTACATCTGTTGAATATCCTGTTTTAGTTTTTTTATAAACTGGTAAGCCTAATTTTTCAAATAGCACTTCTCCTAATTGTTTTGTTGAATTAATATTAAATTCTTGACCTGCTAATTTATATATTTCATTTGTTAGTTCTTCTATTTTTTCTTGCAGTTTTTTACCAAATTCTATTAATTCTTGTTTATCTACATATACTCCTTCATATTCCATACTTGCTAAAACTGGCACAAGTGGCATTTCTATATTGTTAAATAATTCTAATGCATTTGTTTGTTTTAATTGTTCTTCTAATGCATTCTTTAATTTATATAGCATAAAGCTTTTTGCAGTTTCTAGCTCATTTATTTTTTCTTTTTCTGTTTCTTCAAATAAGCTAATTTGTTGTTTTTGTTTTTGTGTATCTTCACCAGAAAAATCATCTAGATTCAAATTCAAATACGTTTCAGCCAAATTCTTTATTTCATATTGATTAGTTACAGAATTTAATATGTAACCTGCTATTTTTATGTCAAATTTCATGCTATTCGCATTTATTCCTATTTGTTTTAATAAAATAATATCTTCTTTTAAATCATACCCATATTTTTCTATTGTGAAATCTTCAAAAATATTTTTAAACATTTCCATATTATTATTCACTAATATGTAATAAACTTTATTTTCACTTGGT
The DNA here is from genome assembly GCA_017469445.1 of Clostridia bacterium. Classification (GTDB taxonomy): domain Bacteria; phylum Bacillota; class Clostridia; order TANB77; family CAG-508; genus UMGS1864. Next base: position 12,394 of record JAFUGK010000007.1, on the reverse strand, counting down.
ATATATACACTTATTGCCTTTATTGTTTTATTTATTATTAGTTCTTTATTATTTGAATTTTCTTTTTCTAATAAATAGTATATCTTTTTAGTTTTATTAATTTCTTCTAATATTTTTTCTATTCTTGAAATATCTGTTAGTTTTAAAAGTTCTGAATTGATTTCTTCTAATTTTTCCTGTTTTTTATTATTTCCTAATTCAAATCTTTCTATATATCTATTAAATTTAAGTTCAGTAAATATCTCTAAAACTTTTTCGTTATCCCATTCTTTTATTTTTATGTCTTCTATTGCCATATCTAATGGCACATTAGTATCTATTGTTCCAAGCGTTCTAGATAGTATTGCTAAGTCTTTATTTTGCTCAATTTTTTCTCTTAAAGCACCTCTTAAATCATCTTGTTTTGTTTCAATTTTATTGTACAATTCATCAATATTTTTGTATTCTTTAATTAGCTTAATGGCTGTTTTTTCTCCAACTCCTGGCACCCCTGGAATATTGTCAGAGGCATCTCCCATTAAGCCTTTAACTTCTATTAGTTCTTTAGGTTCTAGTCCATATATTTCTGCAATTTTTTCTACTGTATAATCCTCTGTTTCTGTTTTTCCTGCTTTAGTATGAGGTATTCTTACATTTATTTTTTTATTAATTAATTGAAATGTATCTCTGTCTCCAGATAAAATTATTGCATTAATATTCTCTTTAGCTGCCATATTAGAAAGAGTTCCTAAAATATCGTCTGCCTCATATCCTTCTTTTTCTATTATAGTTATATTCATTGCCCTTAATACATTTTTCAAAATTGGCATTTGTTGTGCTAGTTCATCTGGCATACCTTTTCTAGTACCTTTATATTCTTTATATAGTAAATGTCTTTTAGTAGGTGCTTTCAAATCAAAAGCAATTGCTAAATATTCTGGTTTTATATCTTCCAAAGCTTTAAACATAATTGCAAGAAACCCATAAACTGCATTAGTATATGTTCCATCTGCTGTCATTAGCATTTTATTTCCCATTATTCCATAAAAAGCTCTGTTGATTATGCTATTTCCATCTATAACCAATAATTTTTCCACTGACATTTTCCTCCTAAATTTTATGCCTTTATCTTATCATAATTAGTATATTCGGTCAAGAATAGGCCTAGCAAATTATTTTGAAAAATAACAAAAAGGTATTGACAATTAATAATATCGAGTAGTATAATATGACTTGTCAGTTAAATGCAGATGTGGCGAAACTGGCAGACGCACAGGACTTAAAATCCTGCGGGACTAACCTCCCGTGCCGGTTCGATTCCGGCCATCTGCACCAAAATAGCACTTTCTAAAAAAGAAAGTGCTATTTTTAATTATTTCAACATCAACTGAACAAAAGGAACGTCCCCATTGTTCATTTATTTTTATATCCCCATTTTTAGTAATTCCCTTAATCTATTTCTGTCCCATAATACAACTCCAATTTCTGATGCCAACTGTATTGCTTGTGGTGTAAAAAAGCTATTTGTTATGACTACTCCGTATATTGGCTTTATAATAATCTTTTCCCGCATATATTTCTTTAACAGCATCTACTCCAACATCTCCAGAATATAATTTACACTGAACAGCATAAGTAATACCATCCTTTTCTGCTAAAACATCTACTCCAAAATCTCCAGATTTCGGTGTTGTTTCAACGTTTATATATCCCATTTTTTTAAGTAAATTAGCTGTATAATCTTCAAATAAATATCCGTCTCTTAAATCATCTATATATTCTAATGTACATTCTATTTGAGCTATTTTCGTTAATTCTTCTTGTTTATATTTCTCTATAATCGGTTTTTCTGATTTATTTAGATTACTAAATTCATTTTTTGCTTCTTCAAGTAGCTTTTCTGCTCTTTTGGCCAGTGCATCAAAAACATTTTTATGTTTAAGATTTTCTTGCATCAATGTTAAAACTTTTTCTAATTCTTTCTTATATTTTTGACAAATTTGATCTATTAATCCTGCATATCTATTCATTTCATTCAATATATAGCTTCTAGGAAACTCTTTTTCTATGCTTATTGCATCATCATATATACTTTCCCATTTTTTACTTAAAGATGTTATTAGATTATATCTATCTACTCTGGCTTGCTCTACTGACTCTATAGCAGCACTTATTATAGGAATTATTATCTTTTTAAAAGCAAATATAATTACTATTACAATTAGAATTTTTTGAAAGATTTTATCATTTTCTGCTTTCTTTAAGTTTTTCTCTTCAATTTTTGATAATGATGTAAATTCGATTCCATAATTATTTGTTTCTTTATTATACTCATCAAAAGTTAAATCTACTATTTCATCATTTACGGCAAATGTATTTAATGGAAATTTCAAATACAAATTCACAATATAATCATTACTATAGTCAATCCTATTAACAGTATGGTTGATAGAATTTATTTTTAATTTTGCATTAGATTTTTCAAAAGAATCTATATTATATGAGGCATTAATTATTGAAAACTCAAGTGGATATTTATCATTTATATGTATTTCTAAAGTTCTATTTTCTGCTTTAGTTTCATTATTTCCAAACTTCAATGATAAAGTTAGTACTTGCATATCTTTATAAGAAGTTATTTTTGTTTCCTTTGTATAAGATAATGAATATTGATATTTTCCGTGATTTTTTAGGATAAAAAAGATTAATTTTGTCAATATATGCAATATCATTATTCGCATTATATGAAAATGGATTAACATAACCAGGAGCACTATAGCTATTCGGTATTGATGGATTGTATTCATTCTTAGTATTGTAACCCCATTTTTCATAATAATTTGATAGTTCTAAATTATCAACATATACTTTTTCTATTTTTCCTCTAGTTATTCGTATGGATGGATATTGTGAGTAGTCCCATGTATAAGCTGATGATTCATCTATAGCAGTAACATAAAGTTTTTCATCTATCTTACATATTCCTGTAGAATCAACATTTATAGAAATATTAGAATCATTTATTGTAAAAGCATATGATTTTGAATGCCATAATGCTATGATTGCCAACAATATCATTATACCCAAAAAATGCTTTATATTCTTTTTGTACAGATAATATCCATTTTTCATTTTTTCTTTTGTCTCCCCCATTTTATTATTACCACATTTATTTATCTTCATAAATTAATATGATTTTCAACATCATTATACATCTTCACTATTACTACGTCAATCATATGTAAAAATAAAATGGGAATGTACAAGTGGACTTATTCAATCTGGTGAAACAAGCATTGATGGTATAATCCGAGAATTAAATGAAGAAATTGGTATATCTGTAAATCTTAACGAACTAAAACTATTTAATACGTATATTGAAGAATCTTCAAATTTTATAAGAGATGTTTATATTTTAAATAAAGATATTCCATTAGAAAATTTTCATTTTAATGATGGAGAAGTAATCGATTGTAAATATGTTACAAAAAAAGAATTAATGGAAATGGCCAAAAATAACGAATGTGCTTTTTCTCTTGATACTCTTACTAAATTATCACCTTTTAAGGAACGTCCTTTTATAAAATAAGAAGAGCACCCTATTAGGATGCCCTTCTTATTTTATAATTTGATGCTTTTAAGGATTGCCCGAATATTGGTAAGCTCTCCATATTGATTAATGGAAAAGACTTTTCCTTTCATCCCTTCTTTGAGAGTATTAATCAATTTTTGACTTATCCTCTTTCTTTTTTTAACATACTTAATGTCATTAATAATGTCAAATTCCTCAAAGCCATATGGACTTTGGAGTTCCAAAATTACCTTTGCAGGCTCGGTTACTACAATAAAGCTACCATTTCCACCTGAAATTGCATTATATGGAGTCCGATTACCTTGTACTCCTTGCATAAGCTGAACTTCTCCTTTTTTCCAGATCAAATTACTAAAAGTTGCCATTAACATGCTGTCTTACCTCGTTTTTCTAAGAATTTATTATTTATACGTTCACTATAAATGGAACATATATATAATTTTATAGGATTAAACCTATTCGACACATATATTATATACTACTTTACATAAAATGTCAATTTAAGGTATAATAACATAATAAAAATACTACCCTAAATTTGAAGAATATTCAAATTATAGGGCAGTATTAAAAAATTAAACCACATACATGAAAACACTTTACCATAAAACTCGAGTGTCTGCGTCGGATTCAGAACGAGTAATTCTTTCAATTCTAACTGTGTATCCTAATGATTCAAGCCATTTTACCGTTCTATCGCCTATCCGGATTCCAAGCCAGCAGGATTTTTTCCCTTGCGCGATAGCTTCCATAATTTTGGTCTCTGCTAAGTCTTTTTGAAGGTACCTGCTGTTATACTCTTCGACTTTTTTCCGTGCTTCTTCTGCTGTAATCATTTTTCATCCCTCCTAAATTAACTCTAATTTAAGATGATTTAAAAATGGATATTTCCATTTTTTGATATTATATATCAAATTTATTTTAAAGTCAACATAATATCTTTATATCATTACTGAATATTTCTGAACAAAAGGAACGTCCCCATTGTTCATTTCGAAAAATTTTTAGAATTTTTGTTGACATTCTTTAAAATTCATATTATAATAAATATTACGTTTTACAAATACAATTTTAATTTCTAAGAATTTTTATCAAGATTTATCAAAAGATTTTTCAATCGATTTTTTCAAAGTATTTTAAATATTATAGTTAACCCAAAAAATTTAATATATTTTTTTATTAAAGGAGGATTTTTGTTATGAAAACAAATTTATCTAATTTAATGAGCATTGCTGCAGAAGAGGAAAAGCGCTTTATGGATTATCATTACCAATTAAAAGAGCACACACATAGTACTTCTACACAAGAGCTTGATGGCACAATAACTATTATAGAAGACTACAAGGAAGACTTTGAAAAAGAATTTGAGGCTTACAAAAAATCTCAAGCTAAAATTTCTAAAATAAAATCTATACTTTACGAGAAAAACAACTCTTTCAAATTACCAGATGGAAGAACAATTCAACAAGCTATTGTAGACAACAATACTTTAAGAAAGATGAAAAGTCTTTACGGCTACTTGATTACTCAAAAAAGTAACAAGAGAAGAATTACAGAAGTAAACAACTCATACTTCGAGTGTAGAACAGTTAACTATGATGTTGAAACATTGAAAAAAGAATACAACAACTTAGTTAAGCAAATTCAAGATACAGACTTTGAAATATCAAAGTTAAACTCTATTGAATTTGATGCAGATATTTAATTTAATATATAACTCTTATAGGTGCTTGCAAAGCTATTCAGCAAGTTAAATGAGAAAGAACCTAACAGCCTATACTATCCTTTTGTGACTATGTCGTGGTGTAAAATTTGACGCAATCTGGTTAAAAGATTGTAGATCGTGATTTCACAATTTATTGTTTTGTTACAATTTATAATTTTTAAAAGAATTTTGAAAGTAGAGTAAAAATTTTATTAAATTTATAATTATTTTTTTGTGGTATGTAGTTGTAATTGGATAGGAAACACCCAGAAGATTACTTGTAATCATCTGGGTGTTTTTATGTCTTCTAATATTATCCAACTACCTTCTTTTTTAGGTAATACATTAAATGTTAATTCTTCTTTTGTTATTGGATGTTTAAATGTAAGTTCATATGCCCATAAGCATATTTGCTTTCCTCTACCTCTTGTACCATACTTTTGATCTCCATACAAGCTATGCCCTATTCCTGCAAATTGCACTCTTATTTGATGATGTCTACCTGTATAAAGTCTAACTTTTACTAAGCTTAAATTTGTTTCTTCGTTATATTTTAAAACCTCATATTCAAGTTTTGCATATTTAGAATTTTTGCTTGCTTCTTCTACTATTTTACTAGTATTTGTACGTTCATTTTTTTGTAAGTAATTTTCTAAAATTCCTTCTGTTTTTTCAAACTTTCCATCTGCAATTACTAAATATGTTTTCTTAAATTCTTTGTTTCTAACACATTCACTAAGTCTTGACGCAGCTTTTGAAGTTTTTGCAAATACCATTACTCCACCAGTTGGTCTATCTAACCTATGTACTAACCCCAAATAAGCATCACCAGGCTTATTGTATTTTTCTTTTAAATATTTTTTTATAATTGTAAGCATATCCTCATCGCCTGTTTTATCTTGCTGAGATGGAATATTAACTGGTTTTTCTACAACTATAACATGATTATCTTCATATAATACATTTAATTTCTGCATTAAATACTATTCCTTTCTCTCTTAATAAACATGCAATATATATACATAAAAAATTTTGATTTATAAAGCCGACAGTTCCCGAAGACCCGCGAAGCGCTGCCAGACTTTGAACATTCTTCCTCGGAAGGGTCCACGTCTGGTCAGCTATTTCCCTGCTATGGAGTGCTTTTAAAGAAAAATTTTTTATGTATATATATTGCATAGAATATTTAAGATAAAATTTAAATCTATTTTTCCCAACGACCATATATCCCACAAGGCAAAACAAGGCTTGAATTTTCCATTGGTAAGCCTATCTCTCCAGATGAAATTGTACCTTTATACTTTACATTTATTTTTAAAATATTACTCAATACCTCTGGTGATATTCCTGTTGTGTATGAATTAATTAAAAAAAACAAAGGATTATCTGATAATATTTTTGTACATAAACTTACTAGCTCTGATATATTCTCTTCAAATTGCCATACTTCCCCTTTAGTTCCTCTTCCATATGAGGGTGGGTCCATTATTATAGCATCATATGTATTTTCTCTTCTTATTTCTCTTTCAACAAATTTTACTACATCATCAACAATATAACGTACAGGCTTGTCCTCTAATTTAGAAGATTTAACATTTTCCTTTGCCCACTGTACCATGCCTTTTGAACTATCTACATGGCATACTGAAGCACCTGCTGAAAGGCAAGCTAAAGTTGCTCCACCTGTGTATGCAAATAAATTTAAAACCTTTATCTCTCTGTCCGCTTCCTTTATTTTTTCCATCATCCAATCCCAATTAACTGCTTGCTCTGGAAATACACCTGTATGTTTAAACCCCATTGGCTTAACATTAAAAATTAAATCTTTATATTTAATACTCCACTTTTCTGGTATTTTAGATTTATATTCCCAGTTGCCTCCTCCACTTTTGCTTCTAATATACCTTGCATTTGCACCTTTCCATTTTTGTGGAAAGCTTTTTTCCTTCCAAATTATTTGTGGGTCTGGTCTAATTAAAGTAATTCCTCCCCATCTTTCTAATTTTTCGCCATTTGCCATGTCTATTATTTCATAATCTTTCCAATTACTTGCTACTTTCATTATTTATATCTTCCCTTCTAAAAGTATGTCAATTTTTCAAAAGTTTGATAACAATTTAAAGAAATTAATAATCAATGCAATATTTAGTACACTAAAAAATATTGTAAATGTTATAATTATACTAAAAATTTGATTACCTGCCATCCATTTAAATAAGCTTTTTTCTTTCTTTTCTCTTTTAAACCTAATATTTTCTTTTACAAGTTCCATAAATTACACTCCCCCTTGAAACTATGTATATTCAAGAAAAATGTAATTTATTCTAAAAATCGTACGCCAAATTCTTTTATAATTATATGTTTTAATCCTTTATTTGTCAATTATTCAAGGTGTTCTTTATTTTTTCTGCAAGTTTTTCATTTATTCCTTTTACTTTTGCAATTTCTTCTATTTCCGCTTCTTGTATCTTCTTAACACTACCAAAATGCTTTAATAATTCTTGTCTTTTTTTCTCTCCGATTCCTTCAATATCATCTAATTTAGATTTAGTCATTTCCTTATCTCTTAATTTTTTATGATATTCAATAGCAACCTTATGTACTTCATCTTGAAACATTGTAATTAAATTCAATAAATTTTCAGATACTTCTATTTCTTCTCTATTTTCCTTTATTAATGCTCTTGTTCTATGCTTATCATTCTTTACCATTCCAAATACCGGTATATCCAAATTATATTTTTTTACTGCTCTTTTTATTGCCCTAATCTGTGTTATACCACCATCTGCAAAAATTACATCTGGCAATCTTCCAAATGCCTTGCTTGGTTCATCTATTGAATGTTTTAGTCTTCTTGTTATTACTTCTTCTGTACATCGTACATCATCTTGGCTGTATACTGTTTTTATTTTAAATCTTCTAGATAAATTCTTTTTTATAACTCCATTTTCCATAACACACATTCCAGCTACCATATTGGTTCCTGAAATATTTGAAATATCAAAACATTCTATTCTTTCTGGATATTTATCTAAATTTAGTTTTTCTTTAAGTTCACTCAATATTTCTGTTTTATCCTTTTGTTTGTTTTTTAATGTTATTTTTGCATTATTTTCAGCCATTTCAACAAACTTCAATTTTTCTCCCTTTTGAGGTGTTTTAAGTTCAACTTTTCTTCCTACTTTTTTACCTAGCCATTCTTCTACAACTTCTTCATCATCTATTTTTTCTCGCAACATTATTTTATGTGGTATTGAATCAGTATTCATGTAGTATTGTTTTATAAAGCCTGATAGAATTTCTTTATTTTCTAAATCTTTTAATTCATTAAAAAAGTAATGTTCTCGTCCGACCATTTTGCTATTTCTTACAAAAAATATTTCTACACATACAGATAATTCATTTTTGTATAAACCAATTACGTCAATATCATTTTCTGAAATATTAGAAACCTTTTGCTTTTGAGATATTCTTTCTATTGCTATTTTTCTATCTCTTAGCTCTGCTGCTTTTTCATATTCTTGTTTATCTGCTAATACTTTTATTTCTTGTTCCATTCTTTTTATAATTTTATCTGTTTTTCCTTCTAAAAGCATTATTATTTCATCTATTTGTTTTTTATATTCTTCTTTGGTTATATATCCCATGCATGGTGCAGGGCAACGTTTTATATGATAATTTAAACAAGCTCTATCATTAAATTTAAAATTTCTACATTGTCTTATTTTAAATTTTTCTCTTATAAAATTAACCATTTCTTTTGCACTACCAGGGTTTGCATATGGGCCAAAGTATTTTGCTCCATCATTTAATATTTTCCTTGTAGTTATTATTCCTGGGTAATCTGATTTTACATCTATTTTTATATATGGATATGTCTTATCATCTTTTAAAAGCACATTAAATTTAGGTCTATTTTGTTTTATTAAGTTACACTCTAAAATTAGTGCTTCTGCTTCACTATCTGTTACTATATATTCAAAATGATCTATTAATGAAACCATCTTTAATATTCTGTTTGTTTTATTTGTTTTCATAAAATATTGTCTTACTCTATTTTTTAATACAACTGCTTTTCCAACATACAAAATATTATCATCTTTATCTCTCATTATATAAACTCCTGGCTTTTCAGGAAGTTTTTTCAACTCTTCTTTAATATTAAACATATTTCTCATTCCTCAATGCATAATTATTTTAAATTATACTATTATTATATAGGAAAAATCAACTCTTATATTGAACACATTTGAGATTTTCTAATACAAAAAGTTAATTATTCTCTCATAATTCTAAATTTGGAAAAGAATTGTGATTTTAGCTAGGCAAACAAATGAGAAAAATCCGAGGCGTACGATTGTACGTTGCAGGATTTTCGAATGCAGTTTAACGACGCCAAAACGCAATTGTTTTTCAAATTTTTATTAAAGAACAAGCCATTGATACAATCAATGGCTTGCTTAGTCTGATTAAACTAAAATCTTCAGAGCTTGCTGTGCTAACTCACTACGAATAGATTTGTTCTTATTGAGTTCCACTTGCCAACAGCAAGAATTGCCTTTCATTTTCTCGCTGATATAAACCAATCCATTACGGCGAGTGTTAAGGCCAGGCCTGTTTACTTGTGTAGGATCTCCCAACAGCACTATTTTCGTGCCCTTAGCTGCCCTTGTAACTATGTCAAGTAGAATTTCAGGCTTAATATTCTGCGCCTCATCTATAATAAACATAGTATAAGGAATTGATCTTCCACGCAAATGGCCGATAGATTGAATTTGTATAAACCTTTTCTCGAAAATGAAGTTTACATCTGTATCCAACTGTGAATTGTCTTTTTCTGGTGCTTTAGTTTTAAAAATCATACGGAGATTATCTCGTATACCTCCTAAATATGGTCCCATCTTATCATCAATATCACCAGGTAAAAAGCCAATATCTTCTTCGATTGTCACAGCCGGCGTGCCAACCAGTATTTGAGAATACACATCTTCACGTCCATACTTTGCAACTTTTTCTAATGCAGCAGATAATGTACAAAATGTCTTTCCGGTTCCCGCTGCGCCTTTACAAATTACTAAAGGTGCAATCTCCGGTGGAGCCAAAAGGCATTCCAAAAGCATCTTCTGTTCGACGTTATCTGCTTTACAAACAGAGCCATTATAATAAAGCAATGGCACAATACTGTTTCTGGTATACCTGCCAATTGCAGATGCCCCTGTTTCCGAAGAAAGTACAACAAACATATTCTCTTTCCAATCTACTTTTTTGTACTCGTAAATATCTTTTACAGATATTACATTGTCTTTGTAGAATGAATCAAGCGTAGTTTGCGAAACACTAACCTCCACTCTTCCGGAATACTGATTTTCCGGTGCAGGGAATATCTCGTCTTTCCACGGTTGAGATGTGATACCACATTTTTCAGCCTTCATCCGAATTGCCGGATTAGGATGAATGAGAATAATCTCTGACTTTGTTGCTTTTTTCTTCCTGTCCAAGCAGGTTTGAATCAAACGCCTTTCTGTTGTGGTAAAATTGTTTAAAGTAGGAGAAATTTTATTGTTATCTACTACTCTAAGTAAACTGCCATTCTCCTGTTTAACGCCTCCAGAAATCAATGCTGACTGATTAAAACCATCAATGTAATCTACAAACCGCGATGCAACTAACTTCTTTTCGGGAAGTCCATTATAACTATAGACCTCCTCTAAAACCACCATCGGTATTGTTACATCATTGTCGCTGTCAAACCGCTGTGTAATACCTATTGCAGAAAGTACAGCCTCTGTTGATAATACAAACTCTTTTTTCATAAGTTTAATCCTCCTGTTGTCTGACTTTTACCTAATTAATAGGTAAAAGCAAAATTATTATAAAAGCTTGACATAATGATTATACCATTTTATGGTTTATTTTTCAAGCAAAATGTAGAATTATGTCGAAAATTTTGCCTGTGAGAATAGTTTGTTGATTTATATTGACTATTTGACTATTATGCTGATATAATACATTTGCGAGGAGAGCAGAATGTGGTTGCCACCTATTTCTTATGGAAGGCGGTGGTATTATGATAGATGTACTATTAAATATTATATATTTATTATTAATTTCTTTACTTTTGATTTCTGTCATTACATTTGCCTTAATTATATACATAATTAAGAGTAAATAAAAAACTAACATCTCTGCTTGCAGGTTAGAGATGTTAATTATTTCCTATCAGGCAACCACATTTTGTGGCTCCTTGCTTATTTGTATATATTATAACATACTTTTTATTAATGTCAATGATTTTTGTCCTTTAGTATACGTTAGCCCAACATTAGTTTTAACAAAATAAGCACAATGCTACCTGGTATTCCAAGCAACCCCACAAAAATTGCAGTTATTAAATTTAGTCCAATATGAAATCCAAAATTTCCCCCTATTAAATTTATTAATAATATAAATACTCCACCAAATATAGAATTAAGTATTAATTTAAATATATATTTAAGTGGAACTATAAACAATCTTCCTACAAAAAAAATAACTATTATTCCTATAAAATATGCTACCAAAATATTTGATTCCAATTTAAATCACCTCTATTTCAATACTATGACTTAACTTGGACAAATATTCTACATAGCCTTATTTTCATCTAATCTCATTTTTAATTCATTTACCATGTCTATTTGCATACTTTTAGTTTTAGCTTTTTTCACTAAATAATCTATTTTTGCCCTATTAGCTTTTATTTGATATACATAGTAGTCTATAAGTTCATTATCTGCATACTCAAAATTTTTTATTGCTAAATTTAGTTGTTTTTTTGCTTGTATTATAGATTTTACTAATTCTTCTTGAGTTTCTTGCTCAGATCTATCTATAATCTTTTTTTCTTTTTTAAATCCATCCTCCATTATTCTCTCCTCCTTGACTAAAATAATTAATTTCGGACTTTTCTCTATTTGTAGTAAAATATATTAAAAATTGAAAAAAGCGCATTGAAAGTAATTGAGCTAGACCTTCTTAATAATTTTATGGAAAGCGTTCATTTACTAATGGAAGGGTGCCATCAAATTCTTTTAGAAGGTCTGCGAAAATTAGCTTGAACGAGCATTTTTGAGATTTTT
>JAFUGK010000006.1 GCA_017469445.1 Clostridia bacterium | reverse complement strand
CTGTAACCCACATTGTTTTTCCGTTTATTTCTCTTTTGAATATAGTACCTTCGCCGTTTCCACGCTTTTTATGAGTTCCCATAAATAAAAAACCTCCATTTTTTCAAATAATTTTTTAATAACACTTGAAAAATGAAAGCTATTTAGATATAATGATAGCGTATTCATTCTTCGGAGTGTTTACAACCTTTGGATAAGTGTTCTGCCGCAAAATAGATCACTTATCCACTTTTTAATTATTTATAATTTTATCATCTCCAACTTGAAAATATTTAACTGTATAGTCTGAAAATGTATCATCAGAAAATTCAAGAATAATATAAAAATCATATCTATTATTATTAACTATTGCTATACCTTCTAATTTTGTTCTAGTAAGAGTAGTAATAATTTTCCAGTCTGCTTTATCTCCAGAAATATTGTAATTTCCGTTATAATGTTTGTCAAAAACTTCATATACATATTTCTTATAATTATCCTCAGAAGGAACATTAGATATATTGTTATTTTCTTCTGCTGTAGTATTGGTATTTTCTATAATATTATTAGTATTGTTAGAATTAGTTGGTGTAGTGTTTGAAACATTTTTATTTCCAGTTCCTAAAATAATAATTATAAATATAATGATTAACCAAAACCACCATTTTTTATAGATTTTTTTATTCTCTTTTTCCATAATAACCCCCTTATATTTATTCAAAAGCACTTTCTACATCTGCTTTAATAACTCTACCAATAATAATTAAATTATTATAATCTGTTTGTATTTCTTTTATGATAGGATTCATAGAGTGTAATTCTACAGCTGTTTTAGTTTCTATTATTTTTTTAATCGTATATATGCTTTTATCTTTTAAATATACCAATGCTGTATTGCCACTTTCTATTTTATCTTGAATATGAATTATTGCTAAATCTCCTTTGCCCAAAAGAGGCAACATATCATCATCTGGAGAGGCAATAGCAAAATAATTATCTATATTACTATCCCAATATGTTTTTATTTTAAATGTAGTATAGTCTTTTATATTTTCTCGAGAAAATAAATCAATATTTGGCGAAATATTGATTAAAATAGGTATTTTTACAGCTTTTAAATCCGTCATTGGTACATCATAACCCATTAACCAAGCAGGGTTTACATCTAAAACTTTAGATAATAAAAATATTTTTTTCTGCCTAGCAAGAGCATTGCCGGAAAGATATTTGCTTATCAAACTTTCGCTTATTCCGGTTTTCTCGTGTAATTCTACAGATTTTATATTTCTCAATTTCATTGCTTTATCTAATCGTATTGCAAAACTTTCTAATATACTATCCATATAAAACCTCCTCATCTATATACTTCGATACATACATTATAAAGAAAAATTAAATAAAAATCAAGTTTTTTATAAAAATTATAAAAAAAACTTGAAAAAAATTCAAAAAAAGTATTGACAAAATTTTTAAGGTAGTATAATATATAGAAAACTTGAATTAAATTCAAGTTGGAAAGGAGGAAATTGGATGTTTGATTACGATAAACTTAGAGGCAAGATTAGGGAAAAAGAAGGCTCTGAAACAAAATTTGCACCAAAAATTGATATGTCAGCAGCATCTTTAAGTAGTAAACTTAATCAAAAAACAGACTTTACATCTATTGAGATACAAAAGATATGCAAAAAATTAGAAATTTCTAAAACGGAAATTCCAAAATATTTTTTTGAAGAAAAACTTGAATTAAATTCAAGTATAAAAGAAAATGCGGCAGAACACTAAAATAAAAGGAGGGCAAATAATGGAATTAAAAGATAATGTTTTTTATTCTCCATCGGAATTTGCAAAGTTAAGAAATTGTAGTGTACCAACAGCATTAAGCATTTATAATTTGCAGGATTTTCCTAGTGAAGATTTTGGAAAAGAAAAAGTTGCTTTAGGTAGTGCAATAAGACAATGGTACAGCAAAAAGAGAAAAAAGGGGGATTACTAATGAAATTAAAGGTTGTAAACAGGAAAAAGTTTGTTAAATCAATATTAACAATAGTATTTATATTTGTACTAGGATTTATGACAATAAATAGTGTTTTAGCAAGCAACGAAGCGGTAGAAACAAAGGAAATTGAATATGTTGTTTGCAAAGGCGATACATTATGGAAAATTGCAGAAAAGTACAAATTAGAAAATCAAGATCCAAGAGAATACATATATGAAGTTGAAAAATTAAACAATATGACTTCTGCAACAATATATGAAGGGCAAATTATAAAAATATTGTTAGTGGAGGACAAGTAGATGGAATATTACGAACAATTATTAGAAGAATGTAGTTACTTACAAGTTGATTATGAAAGACTAGATAAAATGAAACATACATTAAAAATTATGAAAGAAAATTTAAAAAAGTTAGGAGGGAAAGTAAGATGATAGGAAAACACACGGATGAAGGACAAAGAATAAAGCAATTAGAAGAAACTGTAGCAGCAAAAGATAGAGAAATTAAAGACATTAAATTTAGTTTAGCTGATATTTTATTAAGAATTAGAAATTTAAACGAATCAAACGATTATGGCGATCCATGGCTATTTTACTTAAATCTCTTTTTGACATAATAAACACCGCCTTTCGTAGCAATTATAACATAATAAATAAAAAAATAAAATAGGAGGAATTTTAAAATGAGAAAATTTGAATTTGTAAATAAAAAAAGTGATGAATGTAACAAGTTACCAGAAAGAAGCACTAAAAATAGTGCAGGATATGATTTTTTTAATCCTAAGAATATAACATGTAAATCTCACGAAATAACAATGATTCCAACAGGAATTAAAGCACAATTTCCAGAAGATGAGGTATTATTACTATTTAATAGAAGCAGCAACCCTAAGAAAAAAGGCTTGATAATATTAAATGGTGTAGGAGTTGTGGATAGTGATTATTATAATAATCCAGATAATGAAGGCGAGATGGCTTTCGTATTCTACAATATGTTAGAAGAGGATGTAACATTATTAGCAGGAGAAAAGCTAGGACAAGGTATATTTGTAAAGTACGCTAAAACAGATGATGATACAGCAGAAGGAGAACGCACAGGAGGTTTTGGAAGTACAGGGAAATAATAGTACAAAAGATGCCTTTAAATTATTTATAAGGGGGAATAGACAAATGGAAAACAGCAAATTAGTAGATAGAACGGAAATAGATATAAAAATAAGAATAGAAACAATAGCAAAACAGATATTAAAAGATATGGGAATTAAAGTACACCATTTAGGCTTTAAATACTGGG
This sequence comes from Clostridia bacterium, assembly GCA_017469445.1. Lineage (GTDB taxonomy): Bacteria > Bacillota > Clostridia > TANB77 > CAG-508 > UMGS1864. Next base: position 3,035 of record JAFUGK010000006.1, on the reverse strand, counting down.
TAACAGCTATCTATATTACTTTAGATATAGATTTTAATAATAGACCAGAATTAAAGATGATGGAATTATACTATATGGTAGCAAGAAAGCATAGAACAACTGCATCAAAAGCAGAAAGAGCAATGCGTTATGCTTATGCAACAATAGATTTAAAACAATATTTTAATGTAACATATTCGATTAATAATACTGCTTTGCTATTTTTGTTGATAGAAGCGGTTAGAGAAAGGCTTTATAATCCGTCTAATTTAGATATGCAAGAACCTAAAATATTACTTTGTAATAAAAATACAAACACTCCAAAATAAATTTGTTTATTAAGGAACAAGAAATTTTGTCGAATTTAACAAAGGAAGGAGTGGAAACAAAAAGTGTGAATAAGAAAAGGATAATTGATACAGAAAAACAGCTCGCTGAATTTTATTCTACATTAGACTACAAGCCTATCTCTTCAAATGCTATTGCAATATATTTAGTTTTATTGAGAATAGCTAGTAATACAGGTTGGCTAGAAGAGTTTAAGGTAACAAATACTATTCTAATGAGCAAAATTAAGAATCTAAGTATTTCTGCTTTACAAAGGGCAAGAAATGAATTGATAACTAATAACTATATTTTATATAAGAAGCGGAATAAATCAAAACGATGCTTCCACATATTCAATTATAAAATTGTATTTTGAACAAGCGGATGAACAACCGAACGCAAGACCGAACGCACAACCGCAAGAACAAGCAGCCGAACACATTATAACTAAACTAAATAACCAAACTAAACTAAACTTATTATTAAATTATATATATAAAGATGGGGACGGCTCAGAAATTGGAATTGATCCAGAAAATAGACATTTTAAAGATAGTTTTATAAGGGATTTAGAAAGATTAAATTTATATTCTTCTGATCCAAGTGTTTTTGAATGGATGCCACAAGAGCAAGCTTTAAGAGAAAAAATACTAATATGGGCTATAAAAGAAATAAAACTAAGTCCTTATAAGATTTATTTAAACGATTTGCAAGAAAAAACACTATGGCTGAAATTATTAAAAACCGAAAAATACATTACTAAAAATGAAAATTATACACTAGAGGATTTTGTTAATTATTTCATGGCGTGCTTGCAGGAAGAATTTGAAAACGGGAAGAGGTATAGATGAGTAATTTATTTGAATTATCTAGTAGAAAACAAGTGCCAGTATATACGAAAATGAAACCTAAACCAGATGGCAGCCAATTAGTAAATTATAAAAATGAAAAAGACTACGATTATTACAAATGCGATTATTGCGGAGAAGAAATAAAAATACTTAGCAAAAAGCAGGAAATGACAGGAGGAACAATAAGATTTTCACATTTAGTTACTAAAAAGGGAGATATTGAACTGGCATTACACAATAAATGCTTAAGAGCAGCTATTAAAATATTTGAAGAGGGGGAAAAGAAATAATGGAAAATGAAGAGGAATACATAAAAGGAAAATTACAAGGTATTGCTAAGAATATTGATAAAGAATTGCCTAATGGATTTGGATTTGCATTATTGACTTTTAGATTTAATGCTAAACCAGATACATCTGAATTAATGTATGTTGCAAATGCTAATAGGGAAGATATAGTAAAAGCAATGAAAGAATGGATAGAAAAAACTGAAAAGAGTTTTGGAAATGATACAGGAAAATATTAATTTTTAGGAGGATTAAAAATGCTAATAGTAGGACAAGAAAACGATTTAATAGTTAATTCTGAAAGAATAAATTTTATAAAAATAGAACCTAGCGAAAATGAATATGACATAGAAATTAATTATGCAGATGATGACTGGGATGTAATTGCAAGTTATGATTCATTCGACAGGGCAAAAGAAATATTGGCAGAAATAATAAATGCTTATAAAACAGTTGCTAGAGTGGAAGGAAAAGAAAAAGGACAACCAAAGTTTTATAATGTGCCAAAAGTTTATTATTTACCAGAAAAATAGGAGGATAAAGATGTTTAAAGTAATTGTAGTAATTTATATGTTTTTAGATTTATTACATTCAATTTGGATGGAAGATGAATTAAAAAAATATAGAAAGGAAAAAGAAAATGATATTAGTAAGTCAAGATAAAAAAATGATTTTTAATTATGAAAATATAGAAGCTATCGGAATAGGAGATCCCTTAGAAAATAATAATGGTAAATTTGCAATATTGATAGAAACGATTAGTGATAATCAATATCCAATAGCAGAATATGAAACAGAAGAAAGAGCAGAAGAAGTGTTAAAAGAAATAATAAAAAAAATTAATAGTCAGAAATTTTTATTAAAGCCAAAAGTTAATGTGGATCAAGAAACTACAGAATCAGCAAAGGAATATTTTGAAAGAATAAATGGGATAGATTTAATAATAGACGATGCTAATTTTGAAATTTTACCAATAGGAAATAGTACAATACCTATTTATGAAATGCCAGAAAAATAGAGGTGGAACAAATGATGTATGAATTTGAAATGATAGGTAGTATTGTAGGAAAAGCAAGACCAAGAATGAATACAAGAACAGGTAGAGCCTATACACCTACAAATACTAAATTATATGAGTATTCATTAAGACAATGGTTTATTAGGGAATATCCTTATTTTAAGCCATTAGAAAATAGGGTAAAAGTAAGTATAATAGCATATTTTGATATACCTAAAAGTACAAGTAAAAAGAAAGAAGCGGAAATGTTAAAAGATAACATTAGTCCGGTAAAGAAACCGGACATAGATAATATTATAAAAATTGTACTTGATGCAATGAATAAATTTGCATTTAAAGACGATACACAAGTAACAAAATTAGAAGTAGAAAAGAAATATGCAGAAACACCTAAAATATATATAAAAATTGAAGAATACTAGGGGAATAAATATATGAAATGTATTAATTGTGGGAAATATCCTTTTTGTAATAAAATAGAAAATTCACAACAAAAAGCTTGTGAAAACTTTATAAAAAGACCTTTAGAAATAGAGGTTACAAGAAGGGATGAATTGAAAGATGAACAACGAA
>JAFUGK010000005.1 GCA_017469445.1 Clostridia bacterium | reverse complement strand
TTACTATTCATGTGTTTATGGTATAGAATCTAATCCTCCACACACATATTTTTCATTTGATTAAGGTGCAGACCAATAGTTCTAATTTTTCAAAAACTGCCTATACCAAAGGAATTAAACTTCTTTGATACAATCCAGTTGTATTTTATCTTTTTGTTATAACTCTCGGTATTCTCCGTAAAGAAATACCCATCTGGGATAGAAACCTTTATGTTTCTTTGTGTATCGAAGTGCTACGGACAAAGCACCGCACGGAACGAATTGTTGCTATTGCTATTGCCATTAGTATTATTGGAATAGAACACTCCTGCATTAGCTCCATTACTGTAATTACCACCACGATTGAAAAACGGATTAGACGAGTAGGCAAGGTTAGAGTAGTATAAGTTTAATCCCTAATATATTAAAATATATCAAAATCACTACTTCTTTATTCTAGCGAGTAATATTTCTCGACTTACTGCAAAAGAAAAGGGGCAAAGCCCCAAGGAAAGTTTCAAAGTGCTACGGACAAAGCACCGCACGGAACGAACTGCTGCTATCGCTATAGCCATAAGTATAATTGGAATAGAACACTCCTGCACTAGCTCCACCCCTGCAATAACCACCACGAACGAAAAACGGATAAGACGAGTAGGCAAGGTTAGAGTAGTCTCCAAACCAGTTCGCACGATAGGTTGTAGCCGAATTTGTATCCTGTCCTCCTAAGTTCACTTCTTTTGTTGAATCACCTATTTTTCCATAAGTATAAACTACCGCATTTCCAGAACTTGATGAAGAACCACCATACTTTGTTATATATTTTGTACTTGTATAATTTCCGCTACTATCTTTTGCTTCTTGTGTCATCGATAACCCATAACTTGAGCCTTCTGTGTAAGTAGTTGAACCTTCACTATAATACGCTGCAGCTCTTTCCCAAGCTCCTCCAGACATATCATATATTCCATAGATATTTCCTGTTGTACTTGCTTTCGCACCAAGTGTTGTATTATAAGCATTTTGAGTTCCAGATGCAGTTGGTGCTGTTCCTCCAACTGCTCCACCACCATTTCCTGTAATATAACTTGTACTGCCGTTTAAATCTATTTCGTTTCCATTTCTTCCATATTGACTTTGAGTCAAATATGCAACTGCTCCCCATTCACTATTTTTCATCATATGACTATTCATATAACTTGTATATGTATAATTTGTTCCATTTGAAGATAGTGTTTCTGATGTTCCAGTAAATCCATAAGTTGCTTGTCTTCCCCACAAATATTGTGTACCTATATTTTGACTTCTTTTACTTGCGGTATTTGGAATACTTGTTAAAGCAGAATAAGAACTTCCACTCATTTCATATTTTGCAAACCAAAATCCACTTAAATCAGAACTCCATCCACCTAAATCTAAATTTGTTTCAAATGCTGGGTGTACTATATATTTATTTCCGTTATATGTTACTGTTTCAACACCACTATCTAGTGCAAGTTTAACACTTCCATCTTCTGCTTTCCATAGTCCCCAACCATCATAATATCCTGTTGGATCTGTTGAAGTAGCACTTGAATAATATGTTATTCTATATGCATATCTTGGTATCCATACAAAAAACGCACCATTTGAAGTTTTTGCATTAGCCCAATGACTCGTAATATTATCTGTTGTTGCTCCCGATTCTTCTCTTGTAGATACTGCATTATATCTGTACCAATCTGAATCGCCACTTGTTGTTTCAACTGGTGTATCATCCCATCCTCCTGTTGTTTCTGTCCATTTTACTGGTGTCATTGTCTCTCCGTTTGAAGTTAGCGCTGGCGGATTCGGTGTAGTTCTTACAGAATTATCTGTATTCAACCATATAACATCTATTGTTCCATATGCTGTTGAAAAAGTTTTAGATGCATCTGCTACACTTGTTTCTGTTGGTGTAACTACAACAGATGCAGTACAAGTCTTTTCATAACTACCATACTTAATCGTTATTGTTGAACTTCCAGCACTTGCTCCACCATTTAAAGTTATTGTATTTCCATTTATACTACCTATTGTTACACAACTATCTGATGAACTTGCCGTTAATTCATCAGAACTAGATGAAGCACTTATATCTGATGCTGTTCTACTAACTTTTACACCATTATCATTTAATTCCATCAAGTAGTATTTTCCTTTTATTACTGCATAATATGAATTTCCACTTGTTCCTCCATCATAACTTACTGTTATTGTTGCTGTTCCATTAGCAGATATTGATATTGTACTATTATCAAGTGATATTCCTGTTATTGTACTTCCAGATGAAGCAACAGACTCTATTGTATATCCCTGTGTTCTTAATTCATTTACAATATCATCTAATGATGAATCGCTCGAATTATTACCATATTTGTTTGTTAGTCCACTTAAATATGCTAAATTTGCTTGTTCTTCTAATCCGAGATATCTCCGTCAAGGTTGCAGCATCCCCTGCTTTTGTTAAAATTGAGTTATCCCCAGATAACATTGAAATTGATATACCAGCTAATATCAATAATACTATAATACTTACAACAAGTGCTATAAGTGTAATTCCTCTACTGGATTTTGTGTTTAAATTCATAACATCGCCCTTTCTTTAGTTCCCTTTAATACTCCCGAATATATTTCAAACATAATTCAAACTATATTTAATATATTTATGGTCATTACTTCTTTGGTAAAATCTATTTAATTCTCATTATTTATCATTTTTATTAGTTTAAATTTTATTATTCTATATTGTGGAATAGTTAAATAAAAACTTTTAATAAATTTCTTCATTAGACATTATGACACAATTTTATTTTTTTTGCAAGATATTTTCACAAAAAAATTAAATTTATTTTTATTTTTTTCTACTATATGTGGTAGGTAATTTTATAAAGCTATAACAGTTAAATGTTTTATCGTTTTTTTCTATAATATTATTAAAAACGGAGGCGATTAAAATGAATAAAGGTTTTTATAGATTTTATAAAAAAGAAAAATGGATGAATAGAAATATAGAAGTCGAAGATAGTTTATATTCGGAATTAAAAAATATTTCTGAAAATGAACTTGATGCCTCTATAAATAAATTGATTGATGCTTGTGTTGAAAATCTAGAAATAAAAAACGATACTATTGTCTATTATAAAAAGCCAAAAGATGAATTAACTATTGCAAGAAGTATTAGATTAAGAGAATCAATGTGGAATAAACTTGATAGTCTAAAAAAAGAATATGATATTTCTTTGTATAAACTTATAAATATGGCTATAAAATATACATTAGATAATAATTAACTAGAATTCGTATTTTTTTACGAATTCTAGTTTTTTATATTTCTATTGATATGCAGGTGTTCCGTATCCTTGTATTTCAAAACTATTTATATCATAATCTCTTTGTCTGCAACTATCACTAGAATTTCCCTCTATGGTATAAACTCGCCCATTTTCAACTTTTTGTACTATACCAACATGATCAGAGTGTCCGTCATGTTTATCTTTCCAGTCAAAAAATATAATATCTCCGTGGACTAGGAGTATATCCTCCATCTTTCCATAACCCACAAGTTTTAAACCATTCTACACCTTCGGCTTGACAACCTGCAAATTTTGGAATTATACCCGCTTCTATATATCCACATTCATTAGCACACCAAGATACAAAAGTTGCGCACCATTCAACTCTTGACTTAAAACCATACCAAGACCAATAAGGCTCTCCTCCAACATTACCTAGTTGAGATTCTGCAACAGCAACTATATCTGTACTACCAACTGAACTTCCATATATAACTTGCGACCACATATTTGAATATTCTTGACTCAAAATTTCTTTAATTTGAGTTTTCTGTTTTAAGTCAAATTCATATTTTATCATCATTTCATCAACGCTTTTATGTGATATTTTAATATGCAGTATAGTAACTTCTTTATCTTTCTCTGTAACATTTCCGTTCTCGTCTTTTATGTCTTTTGTAACTTTTTCAGTACTAGAAGTTATTTTATTCATGTCCCAAAATACTTCTTTTAAAGTCTTAATTTTTTTATCGTCAAGTGTTAATACATCTGTTTCATCTTTTCCATTACTAACTTTTGTAGCATAAACTGCCAAAACATCTTTCCAATCTGCCCTATTAGATTCAATATCATATTCATCATAACTTGTATCTTTTTGTATTTTTGTAATTTTATTTATATATTCTGTATTTATCTCTGATATAACAGAACTCATACTTTTTTGTGTTCCAGAAGTTTTTTCACTTGAAAAGAAAATACCAAAAACAGAATTTAAAATCATTCCAATTAAACATATAACAATTACAAGAACTAAAACTATCCATCCTCCTGCTATTAGTCCAGTTATTAAGGCTTTCATACCTGTAATAAGTGCTTTTATAGATGATATTGTTCCTTTTACTACTGCTTTTGCATTTTTTACACTTTTAGTTGCTAGTTCTTTTCCTCTTTGTAATGTTATACTTGCAACTTTACTTGTTGCTTTTGTTGCTTTTGTTGTTTCTGCTGAACTTTTTACAACTCTATCTGCTGTTTTTATTGCTGTTTTTCCTTTTTGCCCTGCTGTTTTAGAATTTTTTACAATATTTCTTGTAACTTTTTTTACATGACTTCTCTTTTTTGCATATTGTATATTTGCTCTTGTTTTTTGTATATTCTGTCTTGCATTTTTATAATTATTTATCATTTTTCTATTTGTTCTTATCATAGCATTTGGTGTTTCTTGCATACCACTAGATACTCGCCCTGTTGCATAGTCATTTACATTATCTTCTTGTTTTCCAATATCTTGTATTTTTTCTTTTGCCTGTACTAATTCACTTTTCATTTTTTGCAAACCTACTACAGATTTATTTAATGTTTTTATTGTTCCTTTTTTTGTTTCTCTTAACTTTATATCTGCCAATACATACACCTCCTATATTTCTTTTGCTATAACAACTAATCTTCCATTTCTTTGGCTATATTCACAAGTTGAAAGTGTAATCATTTTATCTTTGTATTTTGGATTTATATTTGTATCATACATTG
>JAFUGK010000004.1 GCA_017469445.1 Clostridia bacterium | reverse complement strand
TCCCCTGTCACATCTGCTTTTACTACTATTGTTAGTTCTTCATCATTTAATTTTAATTTTGCCCCTGTTCCTATTAATTCTTCTGCTTTTATTTCTTCTCCCCTTACATTCTTTATTGTATAATCTTTTCTTCTAATAGTCATATTTTCTAAGAATTTTTCCAATGTGGTTTTTGGTGTTAATCCTTTTATCTTTTCTGCATTTATTTCATATTTTTCTGACTCTATTTGTAGCACTACATTTACCTTAAATGTTGCACTTTTTCCTCCATATGTTACTGTTATTGTTTTTTCTCCTACTGTACTATTACTAAATCCACTTGTGGTTACTCCACTTGCTGTCATATCCTTTACTTCTGTGCTTTTATCATTATATGTTAATGTTATCTTTCCTCCTGTTAAGTTTAATGTTTCATAATTTTGTATATAACTCGTCTTTGTTGGATTTGTACTTACCTTTATACTTGATAGACTTTTTGCTACTACATTTACCTTAAATGTTGTGCTTTTCCCTCCATATGTTACTGTTATTGTTTTTTCTCCTACTGTACTATTGCTAAATCCACTTGTGGTTACTCCACTTGCCGTCATATCTTTTACTTCTGTAGTTTTATCATTGTATGTTAATGTTATTTTTCCTCCTGTTAAATTTAATGTTTCATAATTCTGTATATATGTTGTTTTAGTTGGATTTGTACTTACCTTTATACTTGATAAGCTTTTTGCTACTACATTTACCTTAAATGTTGTGCTTTTCCCTCCATATGTTACTGTTATCGTCTTTTCTCCTACTGTACTATTACTAAATCCACTTGTTGTTACTCCACTTGCTGTCATATCTATTACTTCTGTGCTTTTATCATTATATGTTAATGTTATTTTTCCTCCTTCTAAATTTAAGGTTTCATAGTTTTGTATATATGTTGTTTTGCTTGGACTTGTTGTTACTTCTATGTTTTCTATAGTCTTTGCATATGCTGGTCTCAAAACAATATAGTTTTTCCCTATAATGTTTCTTAAAAATGTATCCAATTCATCTCCCGTTATTTCTTCATACTGCTCTGCTGAATATGAACCATATTTTCGAATAAGTTTATTATCTAAATACATGTATACCTTTTTAGTATTATTCTCATATAAAGAAATTACATCTCCTATATCAAGCATTTCCTTTAAAAATGTTCTAGCTCTATTGTTCTCATCTTTTAAAGTATCTTCATCAATATTTATACCTCCTTCAATGTTTCTTCTCCAAGCTATAAATGCATTAATTTTATTATCTGTAGAGTCGTTTTCGCATATTTCTAGGCCATATAAGTTAGCAAAAAATAAGTTTTTATAAGAAGTATCTTTAATTTTAGTTTTGTTCACAATTTCTTCACTATTACTATACTCTATTAAATCTAAATTGTTTGCTATACGCCAAAAATTTAAATTGTTAAAATTAATGCTTTTATAAATTTCATCAATAAATGCCCCTTCATTATATTTACTAGTAGATAATAAATTGTTATATGCCTGTTTCAATGTATCTTGTTGTTCTTTACTTAAGGATTTTCCTATATAATGAGTTATTGTTGGAGTTTTTATTGTATCTGCAACATTTCCTGTTGATTGAATTTTTTTGCCTATTAATCCATAGTCTGTAACTTTTATTTTGTATTTTAACACTATTTCTTTTCCTGATGCCAAACTAATGGTTCGATTTAATTCTCTTTTTTGATTATCATAATTCCACCCATCATAGCTACTTAATACTACATTTTCATCAATTATTTCTTTGATTTTTAAATTAGAATAAGCGCTTGAGCTATTATTTTTTATTTTGATTGTATATTCAGTTTCATCATTAATGTTTGCACTATAAAAGCCTCTTTGTGCATTGTCTGATGCGATTACTCTTGATGTTTTTTCTACATATAATCCTTTATATTCCATTCTTGATATTGAAGCATCTGATACTTGAGGCAATTCTAATTCACTTCCTCCTGTTCCCAAATACTTATTATCATCATTAATATATCTAAGAAATGCCATTTGTTTAATTAAAGCTGTTTGTTTATTTGTATTTTGATCTTTATTTATATAACTTTGTATTCTTTCACATAAATCAAATTTTTTAATAGAACCATATCCCGTATTATCTACTTCATAATCATCTTGATGTTGTTCTACATCATATACCTTACCACTGTTTTCTATTAATGTTACCTTATTATTTTGTTTGTCTACATCTAACACCATCATTGTATGCCCCATATTTATATATTGGTAGGCTACGACAAAAATATCTCCAGGTTGTAAAAATTGGACCCAATTATTAACCAAAGCTTGAATAGAGCTATATTGATTTAAGAAAAGATTTTCTATTTCGTCTTTAGTTTCATAATATTTTAATATATATTTACCACTTTTTACATTATCTGCTGCTCCTTCATTATAATAATTATTATTTGTTTTATAATAATTTTTTGCCCAATTTAGTCTTTTTATAGATTCATAACTCATTGAAGGAACACTTTTAAAAGTATTATTATATATTTCCCATACAAAAGAACTGCAAACTGAATATATTTTGTGCTGTTCTGTTGCATCTTCAGGTGTAGCATATCTATTTTCTCTAAATTGATCATATTGAATATTTTTGCTGTGGCTTAAAAATGCATTTGCCGTCTCTATCAATGCTTGTCTTTTATATTCAGTACTATTATATGCTGGCTCTCCTAAAGATTTCTGTATTATATTATTATTTATAATTCCTTTTAATAATCCACTTGTAAAATTAATTATGCTATCTGAATTACTAGCATAAATTGTATTTACTGTAGTTAGTATAAAGCAAAGCATAATACAAATTACAAACAGTATATTTTTCTTCATTAAGCTCTCCCTTTCAAATCACTATAATTATACATTTTTATTATATCACTTAGCCAATATATTTTGTTGATTGTAACACAAATGTAATATTAGATAAAACAAAGGACGACCATTGGTCGCCCTTAAAATTTGTTTTAATCTTTATTATACATTTTCTTTTATGTATTCAACTACATCTCCTACAGTCACAACTTTTTCTGCATCTTCATCTGGAATTTCTAAATCGAATTCTTCTTCTAAAGCCATTATTAATTCTACTATATCTAATGAATCTGCTCCTAAGTCATCTATAAAAGATGCTTCCATATTAATTGCTGCTTCTGCAACACCTAATTGTTCTACTATTATTCCTTTTACTTTTTCAAATATTTCTTCTGTTTCCATGTTGTTAAAACACCTCCTTTTAAATTTCTCTTCTCTTTGTTTTATATATAATATAGATTGACAAAATTGTCAAGCAATTTTAAAAACTATTTTTTAAATATTTAATTTTATGTAATAAAATCCGCCAAATCTTAACCGGTGATGGATATTTTCTTTCTCCAAGCATTCGAAAGAAAAATGCATCACCTACGTTTGGCTACTTTAGCACTAAAAAATTTATTGAATACTATTTTTCAAATTCCTTTATCATCATATCAACTGAACCATTTTTAGCGAATTGTGCTGCTTGTTTTATTGTATAATGAAATAGCATTTCATCACTACTTCCATGTGCTTTTACTACTGGCTTTTTAACTCCTAAAAATAGTGCCCCACCATATTCGCGATAATCCATTGTTTTTTTGAATTTATTAATTGATGGCAATGCTGGAATTGCACCTAATTTTGCTAAAAAACTGTGTGTTAAGCTTTCAGTTAAAGTTTTCTTTATTAGTTTTCCCATTCCTTCAACAGTCTTTAAGAACACATTACCTGTAAAACCATCTGTAACTAGCGCATCTATTTTACCTGAAAAAGCATCTCTTCCTTCTACATTTCCAACAAAATTTAAACCTAATTCTTTAGATTTTTCCTTTAATAATTTATATGTCTCTTTTGTAAGTTCATTCCCTTTTGTCTCTTCTGTTCCTATGTTTAATAGTCCAATCGCTGGTTTTTCTATACCATATGTATTTTTTAAGTAACAATTAGCCATTTGTGCAAACTGTAATAAATTAAGTGGTTTACAATTTGTATTTGCACCTGCATCTATTAACATTAATCCCTTTTTATACGCTGGAAGCATTGGGGCTATTGCTGGTCTATCTATTCCCTTTATTCTTCCCACTAAAAGTGTTGCACCTGTAAGTAGTGCTCCTGAATTTCCAGCAGATACAAATGCATCTCCTTTTCCTTCTTTAAGTAATTTAAATCCAACTACCATAGATGAATCTTTTTTTGTTTTTATTGCATGTGTTGGTATATCTTCCATTTCAATACATTCTGTTGTGTGATATATTTTTATATTGCTTGCTACTTCTTCAATACTATCTTTTCCATAAAATTCTTTAACTTTTGAATTAATTATTTCTGTTGTTCCTACTAATGTTATTTCTCCATCTATTTCATTTGCTGCTTTTACTGCGCCTTTTATTACTGCATCTGGTGCATTGTCTCCACCCATTGCATCAACTAAAATATTCATTATTTAACATTCCTTCCATATTAGTCTTTTTATATTGTATTGTGTTTTATTAAAAAAATCAATACTTTTTGACCATTTAGTTTAGTTTTTTATTTTTGATTATAAGTTTGCAGCGTCTTTTCTTTGAATTTAAGGCTTTTCTTGAAAAAAATGCTAATTTATGCTATAATATTATGTAATGTTATTATATATTGTTTATTGAAAAATTAGCTATAAGGAGGCTGACATCAAAATGGACAAACAATTTATAAAAGCAACAAATTGTAAATCATGTGGCCGGGAAGTTAAATTATTTGTAGAAAGTTTTTGGCAGTATGATTTCGTTAGGGGACCTAATGGCAATAAAGTATTCTCATTCTATTTTAGATGTCCTGATTGCAACTCTATAATTGAAGTTCCTGAGAATGAATTAGGCATTTCTTATGCTAAAATGGTAAAAAAAGCAGAGGAATACGAGGAAATGGCTTCGACGCACAATCCAGTTTCGGATTCACTTCTCTGGATAGTATCAGCCATATTTTTGCCAAGTTTAATTGCTCTTTTAATTATTTATTTTCTACATTAATAGGAGGTAAACATCATGCGGGATTTTCCAATTGCAAAATTGAAATGCAAAAACTGTGGTAAAGAACTTTCATTATATGATGATGACTTTTTCGTGGTTCTTGATAAATCCGAAAAAGAGTGGCATGAGTTTTATTACACATGCCCCAGATGTGGTGAAGCCAGTAAATATCCATCCTGTTTCGTACCAACCTATTTGAAAGATCGCTTAGTTATGGCAGAAAAGAAACGGATTGATGAAGAAAAAATCAAAATAAAGCTGTTAAAGTTGCCTGTGTTTTTTGGAATAGGAATTATTGCAATTTTTGTTGTACTATCCCTAATGTTAATATTTCAGTAAACCAACCGAGAGTGGGAATCCCACTCTCGGTTTTTACTTTACATAATGTTGAATTCTCTCATTATTTGTGCTATAATAATTATATGTGTATTTATAATAAAAATTTTACATAAGGAGGTAAATAACAATATGTGTTGGTGGGGAGATCAATCTAGAGAATGCCCGCATTGTTTATATTTTAGTAAAAAATGTGAATTCCGGAAATTAGCCAAGATTGATAATGGAAATGTGAAATTTTTCTCTGAATGTCCCATATGTAGAGAACTTGAGGAAATACATCCTGATTCTCTTGATAAAGGAGAAAAAGAGAGTTTAATTTGGCATGCTAAAAACGACAAATATGTAAATTTATTTATTATTTTATTTGTTTTGTGTTTTTTTATAATTATTTATCTAATATGGTCTTATTCCCCTCAATTGCTCATCACTTTAGCTATTATTATTTTTGTTTTATTTACTTTTTTAGATCCTTTATAAAGTCATTGCAATTGAGACCGATTAACACCACTCTACAACACAATAAGGAGGTAAATTAAATCATGCGGTTTGGAGAATTTCTTTATTTAGGAATAACTGTTGCTTTAGCAGTTTTTCTATGGTACTATTTTCCAATGCTTTTAATCATTGCACTCGCAGTCATCACTTTTTATATCCTAGTTTTTTAATTATAATAATAATTTCATCATTTGATATTTACCAGTACAGTAAAATTTTAAAGCAATAAAAAAGAGTGGAAATCCACTCTTTTTTATTTATTTATTATTCTTTTATTTCTGAAACGATACCAGAACCTACTG
>JAFUGK010000023.1 GCA_017469445.1 Clostridia bacterium | reverse complement strand
GTATATATATATATATATATACTGCCGCAAGGCTTACAGCTATTGCTTCACTCATGTTTTTCTCCTCTTTCTTTTTTCTTTCTGCCACATACTATGCTCTTATTTAATCATTTTTTAAAACTCTATCATAAAAAAAATAAAATATCAATACTTTTTACAGAATTTTATACAAATTATAATTACATTTCCACCATACTTTTTTTATGGCTATATGCTGCAACATTTTCTAGTCTTAAATGTCTATTTTCTCGATATTGCCATTCTTTTGCTATGTCAGGATATAATGCTAGTAAACTTTTTTTATTTAATTTGTCCTCATTATCTCTCATGTTTTTTTCTCATTTTATTTATGATTAAATTGTTCCCTTTTAATTTATTTCTATAATATTATATATTCCTTGATATTCATTTTGTAGTCTTGTTATATCTCCGTTTTTTGTACTATGATTCATTATAAATTCTGTTATATTACTTTCTATTCTTTTAAGTTCTTCAGCTGTATATTCTTTGTTTTCTATTTTTACTCCAGCTTGTTTTATTAATTCTATTTCATTATTTGTACATTTATTTAGTAAATTCATTTTGACATCTTCTTTCTTTTCTTAATATATGAAATTTTATCATAAACAAAACTAAAAATAAATAGTATTTTTAGTTTTTTAATATTTTGGACTACCATACCCCATTACTTGCATATCTTCAAATGAGTAAATTCTTTCTGCACATTTGTTATTTGTATTGCCTTCTATTGTATATATTGTTCTATTTACTATATCTGTTCTTGTAACTATACCTACATGGTCGCTTATTCCATCTTGACTTCCACTTTCATCATACCAATCGAAAAATATTATATCTCCAATAATAGGGTGATAACTTTCTCCTCTATCGTGCCATTCATTTCTTTCTTTAAACCAATTTATTCCGTCAACACATGCAGCAAACTTTGGTATTATTCCTTTATCTATGTAACCACACTCATTAGCACACCAGCTTACATAACAGGCACACCAATGTACATGTTCTTTAAATCCATACCATTGCCAGAATTTATCTCCTCCTTCATTTCCTATTTGTGCTTTTGCTACTAATACAATTTCAATATTAGGCATTTGTGATATGCTATAATCTTCATTTGAATTACCATTAAAAATAGCACCTACAAAACCTCCAATAAGTACTATTATTAGAATTATTAAAACAGCTACCCAGCCAATACCTATTATTGCAAACATTGTAGTTTTTACGCCTGATATTATTCCTCTTACTGCTTTTTTTGTTGTTTCTACTGTTCTTTTACTTGTTCTTCTAGCTTTTTGTGTATTTCTTTTTACCATATTTGCAGTTTTTGCTTTTAGTCTGTTACTGATTTTTTCTGTTATCTCCTTATTTTTAGTTACTTGTTCTGGTGTTTTTATTTCTTTTTCAACTAATGTAATTCCATTTCTATTTGTCTTTATATTTTGTTTATTTCCTGTTTTTATTGTCTTCTTATTATTATCAATTACATTTTTTAATCCACTTACTTTCTTTTCCTTTATTTTTACTTTTATTGTTTCTATTTTTTGCTTTCCCTTTATAACATTTTCTTGTGTTCCTTTTAATGATTTCTTACCTATATCATTTGCTTTTATTGTGCCTTTTCTTGCAATATATCTAATATCATTTTGTACTTTACCACTTGCATAATCTTCAGCATTATTATTTTGTTCTTTATCTTTTTGTTTAGTAGTTTCAATATTATTTTTAAATTTCTGGGCTTGTACAATTTTTTTATTTATTTCCTTTATTCTTCCTTTTGGCTTAACCTTTATCTCTGACATTTATTCCACCTCCAGACTCTTATATTTTCTTTGCTATTACTACAATTCTTCCATTTTCTTGTGAATATTCACAAGTAGATAATGTGAGCAATTTATCTCCATAACTAATTTTTAATCCTGTATTATATAGCTCTAATTCTCTACTTTTTTCTATAAATGCGTTTAATTCTTCTGCACTAGAAAAATTGATATAGTTATAATATTTAAAGCTATTATCTGAATAAGCAGTAGTTTTTAATACTACTGCTATCTCATAAGTATTCTTTATAGTTTCTCCTGCTTCTAATGTATAAAAATCTATATACTTATGCTCTTGATAAAACTTATAGTTATCATAATTAGTTAGTTTTGAAAACATTGAGCCATCTTTCATATTGTGTCCATATATGATTAAATTGTCTGACTTTCTAAAATCACAATATTCTGCTAGATATGGTGTTCCATGTTTTGAATAGCTTTTATATATATTCCTATGAAGATAATAGTTACCATTTTGCATAACAGGGTAATTTATATTTGTTCCTTCTATTTTTATCCACCCTATTACATCTGTATTTATTTTTGAAATATTCTCTAAATTATAGTTATTGCTTGATTTTTCGTTAGACTTATTACTTGTCTCATTTTTTAAAATGCCTGTATGGTCATCCTCGTGCGTCAAATTTTCTTCTTCCTGCACAATTTCTTGTAATTCTTCATATATTTCTATTTCCTTCTTATTCTCTGCAATTTCTTTTATAAAAAAACAGCTACTAATAGCTAATATAACTATTAGTAGCAATAAAATGATTTTATATCTCTTGTTCATTTGTTTCTCCTGGTTTTGTTGTCATCAGTTTATATAATTCTGAATCCTTTGGACATTTATTTTCAAAAGGAACTATTGAAGATGCTACTTTCATTAATCCCTCTCCAGCTTCTACATTTGTTATAAAGCCCATTTGCAAATCTGAAATGTTAAGCAATTTTCCAAGTTCTATTCTGTCTGTACTTGCTTGATTAAACATTATTATAAATTCAGAATTTGATAGCATTGTTCTTGCTGTATGGCTTTGTAATAAATCTTCAACATTTTGTGTTATTCCTGTACAGAATGCTCCATATTTTCTAACTCGTTTCCAAAGAGTGAATAAGAAATTTGCAGAATATTCATATTGAAATAATAAATATATCTCATCTATGAAAATATATGTATTTTTGCCCTTTTTCCTATTTGCTGTTATTCTATTTAAAATAGAGTCTAGAACTACTAGCATTCCTATTGGCAAAAGTTGTTTTCCTAAGTCTAGTATATCATAGCAAATTAAGCTACTTGAAGTATTTACATTTGTATTTACTGCAAATGTATTTAATGAACCATTTGTAAATAATTCTATTGCAAGTGCTATTTCTTTTGCTTCTTCTTCTGGTTGCCTTAATAATTCTTCTCTAAAATCTCTTAATGTTGGTGGTATTCCTTGATAATTGCCTTGCTGAAATATTCTATATACATTGGCTGTACATCTATCTATAATTGATTTTTGTTTCGGTCCGAGATTTCCAATTCCTATAAGTTGCTCACATAATGATAGTATAAACTCTGACTTTAGTATAACAGGATTTGCTCCATCTCCATATTCACTATTCATATCCATAGCATTTATATGGTTATTACTTGTAGCTGATATTTGTATTACCTCTCCACCTAATTCTTTTACTAATGGTGTATATTCTCGCTCTGGGTCTATTATTAAAATATCTGCACTTGGATCTCTTAATCTTATTGATGATATTTCTTGTTTTCCTGCAAATGATTTACCACTACCAGATACTCCAAGTATAAATGAATTACCATTTAAAAGTTTTCTTCTGTTTACAATTATCATATTCTTGTTTATTATATTTTGCCCATAATAAATACCATCCTCGTGCATAATATTTTGCACTTTGAATGGTATTAAAGATGCTAAACTTTCTGTAGTTAATGTTCTTAATGCATCTATCTTTCTTACTCCAAATGGTAATACTGTGTTAAGTCCATCTAATTGCTGAAATCTTAAAACTCCTATCTGGCAATTATTTTCTCTTGCTATTTTTTGTATGGTCTCTGTATCACTTTCTAATTTTTCTTTTGTTTCATCTGTTATTACAATAGTTACTACTGCTAAAAACATTCTCTGGTCTCTTAATATCAAGTCATCTAAAAATTCCTTTGTTTCTTTTCTTTGCCTTTCCATATCATAAGGTATAACTGCATTTAAGTTATTATTAGCATTTTGTTTCCTTTGCCATTTTTCAATATTTGTTTCTATTCCAAGTTTTCTATTTTCTGCTTCTTTTACTGCTTCATCCATAGGTATTGGAATAATATCTATGGAAAGCATCATATTTCTATTTAATTCTGTAAGTTCTGCTACCATTTCATCATTTATATAACTTGCATATTCTTTTAAGAATAATACCCTTCCATATCTATCTCCTAATCTAAAATAATCTCTTTTAAGTTCTGTAGTGTCTGGACATATAAAATCTTTAAAATCATGTCCTTTTCTCATATTTTCATGTATATCAAAATGAAATGCTGTTTCTTCTCCTGTTCTATAAAAATCATGTGCTATTCTTAATCTTTCTGCCGCATCTAATTCAATACATTTTGAGCCTAAACTATTAAAATGATTTATTAAATCTGCACCTGCTCTTGCAAAATAGTTTCTAGCTTCTTCTATTGATTTTTTATACACTGATATAGTTATTATTTTATCTTGTACTATCTCATTTGCATTTTGTGCATGTGATATAAGCATTTGGTTATACTCTTTTCTGTACTTATCTAAATTATCTGGCATATCTTTTAATAGTATTGTTTTCTCAAAGTCTAATTTATTTATTCTTCTATTATTTATAGTAATTTTCGTAGTAGCTCCTACATCTAATGAATTAAGTAATGATGAATAATCTAAAAACATTGCTTCTTTATCTTCTTTACTTGCAATTGAGTAGTTTATATCTTGGAATTTATACGATTTTGAGTATTTGTTTTTTCCAACTAAAAAAATGCCATCTTCCCATATTGCTTTAACAGGAATTATATCTTGTACAGATCTAGGTATTTTAAACTTCTCTTTATCTAGTTTAAATATCTTTTTTAAGGTTTTCAGCATATCTTTTACCTCCTTTTATTTTTTTAGGTTTCTTTATTTTTCTTTCTTTTTTCTTTTTCTGTGGTTTTAATATCCCTTTCTTTAAATTTTTATCTATTGCTGGTCTTAATGTTTCCATATAGATATTTTTAGCTTTAAATGTTAATTTTTTCGGAATTAAAATTTCTGATTTAATAAATGCTATAATAAACTTCTCTGCTGGCATTCCGTTATATTTTACAAATCCTAATACTGCAAATGGTGCTGCACCTAAAATACATACCCAACTTAAGGTTTCAATTCCCAAGTATGGCTTTAATACAAAATATAAAATTACTGCTATAACACATGCTAATAGCGAAAAAATGAACTGTCTTAACGACAGCCCCAATATTATATTTTCGCTAAATTCTCTTATATCTTTATTTATTTTTACTTCCATATTATCTTGCCTCCTTATTCTTTTTCTTGTCTTTTACTTTCTTCTCTTGTTGTTGCTCTAATTTAGATTCTACATAACTATATATTTCCTCATCTATAATCTTGAACTTTTTAGGTTCTATTTCATTTGTTTGTAATGCACCTAATCTTTCAATTAATCTTTCTCTTAATTCAGGGCTTATTTTATTTAAAAATTCTCCAAAAGTAGTTATATCAGGTTCAAAAGTACCTTTACCTACTCTGAAAAATTTTAAATCTCGCATGCCTAATTTTCTGTTGTATTCAACAATAAAATCAGGTATATCTTCAAATTTTATTATTGCTTCATCTATCCCATCATCAACATAATAAAGCTCTGCATTTGATTTTATTAAATCTTTTATTTCATCTTCAGAATAAAAAGAAAGATTAAACTCATCTTCTGATGTTTCCTTTTCAGAAAAAGTATCAGCTAAATTATCGCCTTTTAAAACTCTTGAAAAATCCTCTTTTGCTTTATCAATGTTTTCATTATAATAATAGCCGTAACCCCAATCGATATTGTCATCTTTGATACTATAATCAAAAGCTATAATATATTCTTTAGAATTGTCAGCAAATGTTTTCTCAACCAAAGCTACAGGTTGCTCATTTCTATAACCTAAATCCACAATATAAAATGTATCATTTATTTTTCTTGTTTTTGACATTTTTGCATCACCTCTTACCTTTCTAATAATTTCTTTTTTAATTTTTCTATTTTTCCAAATTGAGAATATGATTTATATTTTCTTGAATAATAGTTTTTAAAATAATCTTTATTATTATTTGAATACATATATATCCAATCATCAGGATTTTTCATACCTCTTTTTATTGCATTTTTAAATGCATCTTCAGGATTTTCTCTTATTTTTATCCCTACAAATATGCTATCTGGTGGATGTACTAAATATTTAATTCCATTTTCTTCTGTATGTATAAATTCTGAACTCAAATTTCTTATTCCCTCCTTTTATAATCCCATCATTTCTCTTACTATTCTGTCTGAAAGTCTTATTGTTCCAACTAATACTAGCATGTTAAAAATAGTTTCGCCCATGTACTTCCATATCATAGTAATAGTAGCTACACTTGTATCAATAGGTGGTGAACTTGTTGCAAATACAGAAAATATTACACATGCAAGAACTATTATTGCTCCTTCTAAACATACTGCTATATAACTTTTTAAAAAACTCTTTCCTATATTTTGTGTTGTTTCTCCTGCAAAAGAGGAAAGTGGTATCGGAGCTATTGCTGTGTACATATATAATTTAAAAAATCTACCATAGCAAGTTAAAATCAATATGAACGATAGAATAGTTACTAATAAGCTACCTATTAGTGTAACTGCCCACAATGGAATACTCTCAAAAAAGCCACAATTATTTATTGCATCTATTATTGTCTGTGGCAAAGTCATTCCACTTGCTTGAAATGAACTTTTAGACATAATAGTTCCTACAATTCCTTGTATTATTCTAAATATGGCAAGCATAAGGTCTAGTCCATAAGTTACAATTCCTTTTGCTATTACAAATCTTAAGAATAGTCTTACTGCCTGTTCTGGTCTTTTTAGTTCTGAAAAATTTGTACATGTTCTTACAATTCCAACTACAAAAAACAAAACAAGCAATGCTAATCCTATTGCTTGTAAGCCTCCATTGATATTTAAAATAATATTCCATATTGTTCCACCTTTAAATTCTGCTGGGCTTTGTGTTATTATTGCATAGATTTCAGATAATTTTCCATTCCATGTATCTAGTGCATTTTGCAAGTTTCCTACAATCCAATTCAAATTTAAGTACCTCCTTTTCTTTTTAACCACCTGTGATTATATTTAAAATTTCTTTTGCAAATGTTATTACAATTCCACCTGCAAGTGTCATTACTCCATTAGCTCTTTGTGTAGGGTCATGTGATTTTAAACTCATTCCTACTTGTACTACTCCAAAGCCTAGTATAATCATACCTACTGCTCTTATTAAGCCAAATATAAAATTAGATAAATTATTTACAATACTTATTGGGTCATCTGCTGCAAATACTTGTAATTGTTGCATTACATTTAGGGCTATTACATAGCCAATTATTATTGTTCCTCTCTTTAACATTTTGTTTATTCTTTTTCTTTCTTTTTTAATTTCTTGATTTTTCATAACCTTTTCCTCCATTTCTTTAAACAAAAAAAGACCAGAGTTTTTATTTTTAAAATAATCTCTGGTCTTTTCGATATTGCTATTTATTTTCAATATCTTCTTTATACATATTTTCTATTTCTTCATTTGATAATAATTCCTTATCAGTTGCTTTTGTTTCTAAATCTATAATATCTTTTGTATCAATTTGTATATCATCTATATTAAATGATATTGTACCTATTGCATTTTCTGTTCCACCATGTATATATGGTTTTATTCTTCTATTTCCAATAGGCGTATATATACTATTAAAATGTTTCTTTAGATTAAATTTGAAATCTTTTACAGGTCTTTCTCCTCTTATGAATAGCAGAGCATAGTTATTATCTAACAACCTTACTTCATCTGCTGTTAAAAGCTCTCTCCCTGTATTCTGGTCATTTTTTGAATAACTACCATGTGAGCCATAGCTTCTACCATATGTATTTGTATCAATTGTTTCTTTTCCGTAATAGTTCTGATACATATTTATGTGTGCTTTGTTCATTTCCACCTAAATACAAAAATTCATCACAATTTCCTACAATGCTTTCCCACTGCTTCTCAAACAATGCTTTTAATTGTGCTAAATTCTGCAGAATGATAGAAACAGATACCTCTCTACTTCTCATTACTGATAAAATCTTGTCAAAGTCATCTGGTAAGCTTACATTGGCGAACTCATCCATCACAAAATGGACATGTACAGGTAAACTTCCACCATATTTATAATCTGCTAGATAAAATAACTGCTGAAATAGTTGTGTATATAGTATGCTGACTAAAAAATTAAATGATGTATCATTATCTGGTATTATTGCAAATAATGCTACTTTCTTTTCTCCTAAACTTGATAAATCTAGTTCATCAGTTTGAGTTAGTTTTTCCATACTCTCTAAATTAAACTTTTCAAGTCTTGAAGCTAATGTTACTTGTATTGATTTTAATGTTTTAGCAGATGCTGAATGATATGCTCTATAATATTTTAATGCTATATGTTCTGGATTACTTGTTTCTAATCTATTAAATAACATATCTAATGGACTTACATATTCATCATCATCTTCTTTAACATCTCCTGCTCTTAATAATTCCATAACCATAGGAAAGTTTTGTTCTTCCTCTGGTGCTTCATACTTTAAATAAAATATTAGTGCTAAAAGTAACATACTAGCTGCAGTATCCCAGAATGGATCATTACTTATACTTCCCTTTGGTGTTGTAGATTTAAAAAGATTAGTTGCTAGTTTCTGAACATCATTATCTGTTTTTATATATACAAATGGATTATAGCAATGTGATTTATCCATATTGATTAAATCTAATACTTTTACCTCATATCCATTCTTTTCTAACAGATAACCTGTATCTCTTACTATTTCTCCTTTCGGGTCTAGTATTACATAAGAACTCGTACATTGCATAACATTCGGTTTGCAATAACTGAATGTCTTTCCTGCACCTGAACCTCCTATAACTAGAACATTTACATTTCTTCTATGCTTTTTCCCATTTAATCCTATTGAAACATTTTTTGTAAGTATCTTATTATAATTATTAGGTTGCTTATATTTTTTATCTAGTTGCTTTGCTATGCCCCATTTAGCAGAGCCATTTTCTTCCCCTCTCCTATAATTCTTTCTTGTTGATTCATATACTAATATAGACAAAGTATAAATTGATAAAAAAATAAGAATAGTCTTAATACTATTCTCCACTAATGCTATTTTAAACGGATTTAAAACAGCATTACTACCATTATTTATAATCTCTATTAGTCCTCCTTCAGTATATGGTGCTAAAAGAAGTCCAAGCCAGATTATTGGAATTACTCCAATTAAATATAAGCCTTTCCTAATTCTATTATCATCTTCCTTCAATAGTGTACTTTCCTTTTAGTTTCTTATTTAATGATAATGTTTTTTTATTTATAGGGGCTTTTATTAAATGAATTATTAGTCTATCTATTATTTCTGTATCTATGTTTTCCTGTAATTTTGCATTTCTAAATTCATTTAAAGCATTTATCATTAACTTATAATCATATTTATCTATTGTTATAGTTCTTGTTTCTTCCATACTCATTACTCCTCTATCTATTAGTTTTTATCTTCTTATTTGTTTTATTTTTACCTTTGTTAATTTGCTTACTAATAGCTTTCTCTTTTGTCTTTTTCTCATCTAATATCTTTGCCTCTATTTTTAGTTTTGCAAGTTCTTTCCTTACTGAAGGTCTTTTTTTAACTTTAGCTCCCTTTTCTTGCGTCTTTGAATTCATTAAGGAAGGCTCTAACAGAGGGCTTTTTTCTGTCTTTGCCTCTTTGAAATTTTCTTGTGTTACTTGTTCTTTCGGTGTTGATTTTTCTTTTAAAACATCCGCTAATTGCTCTTCTTTTGATTTTTCTGGTAATCCTTTTTCCTTTCTCTCTAATTCTTTGCTCTCCAATGAATTTGTTACTTGTGTTTCAACTCTAGCTGTATCAATAGTTGTTAATTTAAATCTTTCAACTATTCTATTTATTCTAGAAGCATCTTCTTCCTTTACCATAATATCTGCCATACCATCTAGTTCTTCATTTTTCTTATCAACTAATGCACAATATGAAATACCATAACTCTTTGATGCTTTTGCAAATGTTTTTAAATCTTCTTTTTTTATTGTAAATATTTTTAAAGGTTTTCCAGCTCGTAGCATATTATTTAACTTTGTTTTCCCTTTTGTTTGTTTCTTATCTTTCATTATTGTATAAATCATTGCAGCTACATTTTTTGCTCCACTTCCTGTCAGTTTCGCTAGTACCTCAAATCCCTCTAAACTTAATCTTACAACTTGTTCTGATACATCTCCATTTACGCTCATATAATTATTCCTCCTTTAATTTTTTATCCTTTATTTTTTTCTTATCCTTTGCTTCTTTTTCTAATTCTTCTTGTTTATCAAGTTCAGTTAATTTTTCTTCTATCTTTGGTATTCTTTTCTTAATATCTTCGCATAGCTCCACCTCCCTTCTTAATTTAACTAATTTATCATTTAAAGATGAAATTTCTTCTGCAACTTCGTACTTTGCATCTTCATCTTTTGATAATTTTCTTCTTGTCCAGAGTTTTTCTCTCTGACACAATAATTCGTTTATCTTAAAGTTAGTTTCATTTTTATAACTTATTAAATCATCCAATGTCTTTATATTCTTATTACTCAAGAATTTTGCTTCATTTGATAGTTCTTCCATTCTTAATACATCTGCTCTTATACCTGCAGGTAACTTTTGTTGTGGAACATTACTTGGAAAAACCTTAAGCAAATAACAATAGTGATAATATAAAGCAATAAATCCTTTTGCTTTGGCTCTTTTATGCCTTTTTGCAAAAGGATATTTTACTTTTTTATAATTATATACACTTTCTATAAATGGAACTCTAACTGCTTGTTCTTCTATTATTCTTCTTTTAATATTATCTATCGAATAGTCTTCTCCAAATCTTCTTTCTATTCTAATATTTCTCTTATATGGCTCTTTCCTTATACTTATTTTATTTGCTCTAAATATTATTTCATAATCTAATTTCTTCATTAAGTATATAAAGTCATCATAAGAATATGCTTGTCTAATTGCTAGGTCTAAATCTCGTTTAGCATTATTAGAATAATTGTCTGTATATAGAGATTTTTTATAATAGTTTCCAAAATTTATCTTGCTTTTCTTACATGGTTTTTCTGGTAAAACAATTAATCCATATTCTCTACATATTTCATCTGAAATGTGTCTTAATTTTCCTGTATTGGCTCTATTGCTATAATATTTTTTACCATCAATATATGAAACAGAATTTACCACCAGATGGTTATGTATATGATTAGTATTAAGATGTGTTGTAACTATTACTTGGAATCTATCTCCCCACATCTCATTTGCAAGTTCTACTCCAATTTTATGTGCAAGTTCAGGACTAATATCTTCTTTGAAAGATTGATATGCGTGAAAAGCTAGTATCCCATCTTTTTTGTTCCAATATTGTTTTGCATCCTTCATTTCTTCATACGCTGATTCTGGCTCACAATTTACTCCAGACACATAATACTCTTTTTCAGTTTTATCTGAATTTCTTGCATAATCAATTACATTTCTTAAATCATCTACTACCATTTCATAATTATCTTTTACTTCGATAGCCTTTGTCTTTTCTTTATTAGTTGCATAGTCTATAACATGATCCATTCTCTTTACAACCTTCCATAGTTTTGTTGTTGCCATACTTTATATTCCTCCTCTCATAAAAATTTACTTTTAATTTCTCTTGATAACTCCTGCCAATTCTTTGCTTCTTGATTATAATAATCTTTATCAATATTATTTATTGAATTTGCTTTATGTGCTATTTGATTAAGATTAACTCCTATTTTAGAAAGTTGTTTCATAACTTCATAAAATCTATAATCAGGTTTTTCTTTTATTTCTTTTCCTACTATAAGTTTTCTAATGTAATTAGAAATATTCTCATTACTCTTAGCTATGTCATCTAATAGTTTTTCATACTCAATATCATTGAGTCTTACTTGTATTCTTATATTTCTTTTTCTCATCTTCTTCTCCTTTCTTTATTGGGGATTGGGGCGAAGCTCCATTGTATAGAATTTAGGAGAGCCGATTTCTGGTCTCCCAAATTCATTGCTTGCTAGGACAAGAAATTATATTTTCGCCCATTTTATTGTATCTATTATCGGTCGATATCTTGTACCTTTTTTGTTTTATATTGGTCAATTTCTTGTCTCTTTTTTAACCCTAACTTGTAACATAAATAATCATTTATGTCCTTCCCATAAGGTGCTGGAATATCATAAATATTGTACTTTCTTAATGCAATAATTAGTGCTTTTGTTGCATCTCTTCCTGCCCTGTCATTATCAAAATGTAACACAATATCTTGTATATTTTTATTCTTATCTAGAAAACTTTGTACTGCTATTGGTACTTTACTATTCTCTATATTTTTACTAGATTGATACACTCCAGCTAGTGCTAATAGGTTTTGATTTTTATAATCATATCCTTTTATTTTTAATAATGTTGCATAAGATAATAGGTCTATACTGCTTTCAAAAAGGTGTAATGAATTATTTTTTATATTACTTAACAACCTAAAAGAAAACTCTTTTGAACTACCTTTCGCATCTCTCATTATCTTCTTTTCATTTGTACTTCTGCACCCTGCATATTTAATATTGCCCTCATTATCGTAACCCAAGAATACTACATTATTTGTTTTATTTTCTTGATATATAAGGTTATTTTCAACACAATAATTTATAATATCTTCATCTATTCCCCTGTTTTTTAGGTACTCTATAACCTCCTTATTACTCTCTGCCTTTTCTGGAATAACTAATATTTTTGGTACTTTATTAAACTTATTTTCAACTTTTATGTAAGTGGTAATATCTCTATTTAATATAGAGCTTACTGCTTCTTGTAATGTCATTTTTTCTACTTTCATTAGATAATCTAGTGCTGTTTTTCCTGCTTCATTAGTAGAAAATCTATGCCATAATCCATTACTTATAATTACACTATCATGTGTTTTTAAAGAGTATGTATCTGCACCTTTCCTTACAAGTTCTGCAGGGTTATTGTTCATAAAGTATGTTAGTAAATCAATTTCTTTTGCTTTATTTACTATCTCTTTTGGTATATATTTTGCCACCTTCTACCACCACCTTATCTTGCATTTTTTCTTCTTTCTTTTCTTAACATATCTTCTTTTAATAAACAAATAGTATGGTCTGTTGCATACTCTAATACTTCGCTTAAACTTCCATCAGAACATAGCCATGTTTGATAACATTCTTCTAATATATTCCTGCTCTTTAATAATGTTTTTAATTCTACTTTAGAATATTCTCTGCTATATAACATGTACTCTTGTATTCCCATCATACATACTAATTTATAACTATTTTCTATTATTTCATCTGGAGTTTTTGTTTTTAAAAAATCTTTATATTCGTTTAATTCTTGCTCTAATTTATCGCTTAATTCTTTATATTTTTCTTCATTTTCCATAATTTTTGCCTCCTTCTTTTAAACAAAAAAAGATATTAGACGCACTTATCTAATATCTTCTAATAATATTTAATTTACACTTAATTACTTATTATTATTTAACTCTTGTTCTAGTTTTTTTCTGTCTATCATACCTAATTTAAAGTATTCTTTTGACCAGAATTCTATTTCATGACCACATTCTAATTCATACTTTCTAAATATGTTTTCTGCTTTTTTTAAATCTTTTTCATTAGGAATACTCTCCTTTATAGCTGTTATTAAATCTTCTGCTAACTCACATACTTTGTCTTCTATTTCTCTTATTTCGTCATTGCTTTCATATATACTTTGCTCAAATTCCTCCTTCCTAAATTCATATAATTGGTCTAGTATTGGTTTGTTTAATAAATCTTCCATATCTCATTTCCTCCTGCAGATACTTAACCATATTTATTTGAATATGAGAAATGTACAAATTTTATTTTTACACCTTTGACAGAAAAAAGAGCAATATTCTTTGTGTGAATATCACTCCTAACAATTTTATATCTCTATATTATCTAAATTTGACAAATTATCTTCAAATGGTGCTTTATTAACTGCATCAATTAATGAATGCTGTTTTCCAATATTGGTAACATCTATTTGTTTGACACAATTTCTTAACCATTTAAACTCAACAGACATATTTTGAATTATTGCAAAAATTTTACCATCGTTCAAAGAATCTTTTGAAACATATCCAGAACCCTGTCTATGCTCAAAATCATTCTTTTTCAAAAATCTCTTTATGTCTGCATATGCTGTTGGTGAATGTTTCCCTGTAAATTCTTCATATTTTTTTGTATCTAAATCAAAATTTAATGCTTTTCTCATTTATATATACTACTCCTTTTAAGCATTTACAGCTCTTACTTCATAATAACTCTTTAAGCAATCTTCTTTTTGCTCTCCTTGTCCATCTCCTTCATCTACATACCAATACCATTCTTTAATAACTTTTAAAAACCAACTTGTATATGGAAATCTAGCTGTAGATCCAAAAGCATTCCAATCATCTTCTGAGCCTTCAAAAAAACCTTTTCTAATTTCTTTAATTGTTTTACTATTATATTCTTTAAAATGCCTTCTAATAGCATTTAAGCATTGTTCTTCTTCATAACCTTCTTTTTTCAATTTTTCCTTATCAAATATAAATTCCATTTTCATAGGCTTTTGTTCCTTTCTTTAATATATTATTATTATAACATTAAAGAATATAAAATACTACTATTTTAAAAAATTTTGTTTTTCAATTTTTTACATTTTGAATTTTTTAACTTCTTTCAGGATTATTTTTATCTGGAGATTTATCTTCCTTTTCTTCTTTCTCATCTCCTAGCATTTCGTGAGATTTTTCATTTATTTTTAGCTCTGCATTTATTATTTCAAGTTTTTGTAGCTTTTCCTTTAATTCTTGTTCTTTTGGAAATTCTTTTTGTGCTTCATTTTTTGCATTTTCTAATTGATTTTGAATATTATCTAATTCATCTCTTTCGTGTTGTATGTTTTTTGATATGTTTTCTAGGCAATTATTTATTCTTGCAATATTACCATTTGCATCAACACCTAAATCAATTGTATAACTATATTTATTCTTTAGCTTTAACTTTATATTTCTAGTAATTGAGTCAAAGCTAATTTCCATTTTAAAGCCTCTGTATTCTCCTACTTCTTTAACTTCCATACTTTTTAATAATTGAGTACATTCTAATAACTTCTTTCCTGCATTTGCTTTTTCAGTATATTCTAGTCCTTCTATTTTCATTGGCGAAAATCCATCTGAATTTGGTTTTGTATATTCTTCAAGTTTAACTGAATCTTCTTCCATTGCTACAATTTTATTATTTAATCTTGCTATTTCTTCTGGAAAGAATTTTACTATTTTATCTTGTAACATATATTTTTGATTCATAAACTCTTGCTTTAATAGTTTAAGTTTAGCCACTTCACTATCTAGAGATGTTTTTTCAAGTATTTTAGGATTTCCTGTTGCTAATGCTTTTATCTCTCCATAAGTTAAGGCTTTATCATCAATATCTTCCATTGTTCTTGCTGGTGTTTTACTTGTCATTATTTGTGATATAAATTTTTGTTTTTGTTCTACTAGCTGATACATATAACTATCAAAAGTTTTTTCTGTTACATATGAATATACATATACTTTATCATTTTCATTTCCCTGTCTTATCATTCTACCATTTCTTTGAGTTAGGTCTGATGGTTTCCATGCACAATCTAAATGATGTGTTGCAATTAGTTTATCTTGCACATTTGTACCTGCTCCCATTTTCGATGTAGAGCCCATTAAAATTCTTATTTCGCCTTTCCTTACTTTACTAAATAATTCTTTCTTTTTAGCTTCTGTATCTGCCTCATGAATAAAAGCTATTTCATCAGGTGGTATTCCCTTTTGAATTAGCCTTTTTCTTAATTCATTATATACATCTGTAAATTCTTCTTTTTCATATCCTTTCATATCTTTCGGTGTAGATAAATCACAAAATATAAGCTGTGTTGATTTTTTGTCTTTATTCTCATCCCATATATTATAAATATTTTCTAAACAAGAATTTACTTTGCTATTTTCTGCAGCTGGTAATAATGGATTCATTATTCTTTGATCTAGTGCTAGTTTTCTTCCTTCATTTGTGATTTTTAGCATATTATCTTCTGAAGCATCTACTGCTCCATTTCTTATTTTTTCTGCTCTTTCTCCTAAACTTTTTACCATCTCTTGTTGCATTTCACTTGGTTTTACTACTACATTTATATTCTCGAATTCTGGTGTTGGTAGATTTAATGTTTCTGCTGTTTGAATATCTGCAACTTCTTTAAACATTGCCATTAGTTCTGGCAAATTATGAAATTTTGCAAATCTTGTTTTTGCTCTATAACCTGAGCCCTCTGGTGCAAGTTCTATTGCTGTTATTGTTTCGCCAAAGGTACTTGCCCAATTATCAAAATGTTCTAGCTTATTTGCTTTTAGTCCGTTATATTGTAAATATCTTTGCATTGTATATAATTCTGCCATTGAGTTACTTACAGGTGTTCCTGTTGCAAATACAACTCCTTTTCCTCCTGTTATTTCATCTAAATATCTACATTTCATAAATAAATCTGATGATTTTTGTGCTTCTGTCTGTGCTATTCCTCCAACATTTCTCATTTTTGTATATAGAAATAAATTCTTATAATTATGTGCTTCATCTACAAATAGTTTGTCTATTCCTAACTCTTCAAATGTTACTACATCATCTTTTCTATCTTGATTATTTAGTTTTTCAAGTTTTGCTTCTAAGCTTTTCTTTGTTTTTTCCAGTTGTTTTATTGTATAATTTTCTCCTTTATTTGCCTTTTCTTCTACAATTCCATTTGTAATATCATATAGTTGTTCTTCTAATATTGTTATTTGTCTTTCTACTGACATTGGTATTTTTTCAAATTGAGAATGTCCAATTATTATTGCATCAAAATCTCCTGTTGCAATTCTGCTACAAAATTTCTTTCTGTTTTTAGTTTCAAAATCTTTTTTAGTTGCTACTAATATATTAGCACTAGGATATAACTGCAAGAATTCTGATGCTAATTGCTCAATTATATGATTTGGTACTACAAATAATGATTTATTGCAAAGTCCTAACCTTTTACTTTCCATTGCAGCTGCTACCATTTCATATGTTTTTCCTGCTCCAACTTCGTGAGCAAGTAATACATTATTTCCATATAATATATGTGCTACTGCATTTAATTGATGTGGTCTTAATTTTATTTCTGGATTCATACCTACAAAATCTATATGACTTCCATCATATTCTCTTGGTCTTATAGAATTAAATTTATCATTATATATTCTAACTAATCTATTTCTTCTATCTGTATCTTCCCATATCCAATTTAAGAATGCCTCTTTTATACTATCTTGCTTACTTGATGCTATGGCTGTTTCTTTTCTATTTAATACTCTTTGCTTTCTTCCATCATCATCTATAATAGTATCAAATATTTTTACATCTTTTAAGTTAAGTGTTTGTTCTATTATTTTATATGCATTTATTCTTGATGTACCATATGTAGAATATGCTTTTACATTGCTTCTATCTGCACTTTTTCCTTCAACATGCCATTCAGCTGTTATATCTGAATATCTTACATTTATATGTCGTTCTATATAAAATGCTGGCTCTAATAAATCTATTATAAATTGTTTTATAATATCTGGTGGTATCCATGTAGCTCCAAGTTTTATTCCTATTTCAGTTGCCGTCAAATCTTTTGGTACAACTTCTTTCAGTTTCTGTACATTTATATTATAACTTTCATCTGTATTTGCAAATGCTTCTGCTATTTTTAGTTTTTCCCTTACATTACCTGATAAATATTCATCAGCTGTTACCCAATTATTTGCATCTCCGAATTCTGGTACTTTAAATATTACACCTTTTAAGCTCTCTGTCATTTCATCTATATCTACACCACATAATTCTTGCATATAGTTTAAATCTACTTTTGCTTTGTTTTGTATAGATAGTATTAAAGCTTCATCTGGTGTATCTACTTTTGTTATATGTTTTTTAGCATTTATTGTTCTTTTACTAAATATATCAGCTTTACCTATAAATTCCCCTTCTGCATCTAGTTTTTCAAGAGAACATAGTAAAAAATAACTACTATCATTTGAAAAAGCATTTTCATTAGCTCTTGAATTTATAATTCCATATTCTTTTGTAAATCTATCATATATTTCATTTAGTTTTATTTGTGCTATATGTACTTCGTCATCTGAATAATCCTCTAATTGAGCCTCTATTAGTTCTCTAACTTGTTCTCTTAAAGCAATTAACCCTTTAATCCTATTTTGATTTGTAAGTGGCAAATCATCCTGTAAAAACATTTTAGAATTTTCTCTAAAATATAATTTGTTATCTACTATTGTATAGGAGAAATTTCTTACATTAGGCATAGCAGGAATTGATGTATCTTCTTTTTCTAATTCATTTTCAATAATATTTTCTTGTAACTCTCCATGTATATTTGTAATTGCATAATTTAGTTGTTCTTCTAAATTTGTATCTTCATCTGCTTTACAAGTAGAGTCAAAACCATAAGCAGTTGACACTATTTCCATTTTACCTAATATCATTTCTGGATTATCTACAAAATACTTATTCATTGTTATATCGTTTTCATCTTGATCAAGATATACCCAATCTGGCATTATATCTGTTAAATTCTCTCTTTTTTGTAGAAATATAATATCTGCTGTTACCTTAGTTCCTGCATTTTTAGCAAATGTATTATCTGGAAGTCTAATAGCTCCTAAAAGGTCTGCCCTTTGTGCAATATACTTTCTAACATTAGGATTATCTTTGTCCATTGTTCCCTTTGATGTTACAAAAGCAATTATTCCTCCTGGTCTAACTTTATCTAATGTTTTTGCAAAGAAATAATCATGTATTAAGAAATTATTTTTATCATATCTTCTATCATTTACTTTAAAATCTCCAAAAGGTACATTTCCTATTGATACATCAAAGAATGAATCTGGTAATTCTGCTTTTTCATATCCTTCTACTCTTATATCTGAATTTTGATATAATTGCTTTGCTATTCTACCACTTATTGAGTCTAGCTCTATTCCATATAGTTTTGAGTTCTTCATTTCTTCTGGTAGCATTCCCATAAAATTTCCTATACCACAACTTGGCTCAAGAATATTTGCTTGTTCTAGTCCCATATTCTGCAAAGTTTTGTATATGGCATTTATAACTATTGGTGGTGTATAAAAAGCTGTTAATGTTGATGCTCTTGCAGATTTATATTCTTCATCTGTAAGTAATTCTTTTAGTTCGTGATATTCTTCACTCCAATTATCTTTATTTTCATCAAATACATCTGGAAGTCCACCCCAACCTACATATTCTACTAAAATTTCTTGTTCTTCTTTATTTGCAAGTCTATTTTCATCTTCTAACTTTTTAAGTAATTTTATTGCATCTATGTTTCTTCTGACTTTCTCTTTCGGCGTACCTTCTCCTAAAGAATTATCATCAATATGATAGTTTATTTTATCTAATACAGCACCAGCTTCTAAACTATCAATAAATTCTTGACTCACTTCTCTTAAATTTTCACTTGTTAGTTCTTCTATTTCTGTAAATTCAGCAAGCCTTTTTCTGATATCCATTATAGTTTGTGTTTCTTCATTTTCAGAATATTCTAATAAGCCTCCATCTATTTCATTTCCAACTTCGTCATATATAGCATAGTAATAGCCTTCTTCATTTGTATGAAAATGAAAATACTTATTATCAGATAATTTATAGTTTTTTTCTATGTTCTGAATGTCTGGTATTGTATAACTTGTTTCTTTCTCATTTAACCATTTATCATATTCTAATTTTTCTTCTGGTGTAAAATATTTATCTAATCTAATAATCTCTCGTATTCTTTTTTCTATATTATTCCAACTAATTAGGATTTTAGGTGCATTGTCACCATACCCTTTATTAAGAGCTATTCCCTTTGCATCGTGCCATTGCCCAATGCCTTCAAATTTTCCTCCTATTGTACTACTTCCACCTGTTCCATATTCTTGTTTTAAAAATACAATATTTTCAGATGATGACATACTCTCTTGGAATTGTCTATATATTCTAAATTTTCCTTCCTTAAATCCACTACCATTTAATATTGTCTGATCTATCATTTCCTGTGTAAAAGTAAAAGCAGAAGTATTTTCTACTTCTGCTTGTGCTTTAATATTGTTAATTTGTTCTTCTACACTTGGTAATCTTTTTATAGGTGGAATATAGCTGTTTGTAAATAAATCTAATTGTAGATTAGTTCTGTCATCACTATTTCCTCTGCTTGATTTTTGATTGAGTTCATTTCCTGTACCCAACCCATTTGATTTACTGCCTTCATTTCTTCGTTCACTTTGTTCTTCTCTGCTAATTGCTTGATTATTTGTTTCAATCTTTTCTGTGCTGTTTCTTCTATTTCTCCTAAATGTTCTTCCATTTTGCCATCTAGCATTAATTCCTCGTATTGTCCTTTTTTGTATTCTTTTAGGTATTTCTCTCTCATTCTTGAATATTTCCCCTGTGGCATTTTCTTTGTTTGTGGTAATGCTACTTGTGGTATTTGATAATCTCCCATTTGTTTGTATATTATCTCTTTCATAATCTTTTCCTCCTTCATTATTTTTATTTTCATTTACATGATAATTCGTTTTTTTATTATTTACAAATGTACGATTTATATTTTTTGTAGATTTTTCAAAATTTCTTACACTAGAATATATTTCTTTCAATTCTTGTTCTGCTATATCACTTGTAGCTGCACCTAATCTTGTAATAACTCTTTTACTATTAAATTGTGTTATGAGTTCAAAATCACTTTCATTAAAATGAGCTAACACATCAATTCCACACCTTTTCATTGTCATATATGCTATTGAATTTGTTAATATTCCTTTAAAATAGGATTCTATCTCTTCATCACTTAATTCTTGTAATGAACTATCTTCTATTACTTCTTTTAAATCTACTAAATAATCTTGGAAATTATCTTCTACTAGATTTACTGAACTAAAATATATTGCTTCAGCTAAATTATCTTTCATTTCTAAACTGCCAAAACTATTTTCTAATGTTTCTATAATTCCATTTTCATATGATGTCTTAACATTCCATAGTTTTAATTCTTGATTTATTCCACTATATGTATCTGAAATATCAAATACATGTCTTAATACATTTCTTCCATTTTCAATAGAAATTAAAGCTATTCCTTTTGCACCTTTTTTTATCCATCTTTTTAGTTTTTTATTCCATGTCTCTATATCTGCACAAGCAGTTGCAGTCGGCTTTTGTGCATATATTAGCACTTGTTCATTAAATGAATATTTATAGTTATTACTTGCTGTATTTAAAAACCTAATCCAATTTTCAGAACTACTTGTTATTTCCTTTAATGTTTCATTTGCCATTTCATTTATCAATTGATATTTATTAGCCATTAAGCTTCCTCCTCTCCTTTATTAGTTTGTGAATAATTAAAGTATCCCATAGTCTTACGATTTCTTATACATTCTCGAAGTAGAATAATATTTTGAATATCTTTATCCTCTGTTATATTTTTAAGGTCTTCTATCTTCAAATTTAAAATATCTTTCTCACTTGCTTTCCCATTTTGTATTAGTTTATTAAATGTTTCTATTCTCGAATTTCCCTTTTTTCTTGTCATATTCACACCTCCTAGTTTTTAAGCATAAAAAAATAAGCTAGATTTTAAATAATCTAACTTCTATCTATCATCTCTGTTTTTATTTTTCTGGATTTTTTTATTTAATTCATTTACCTTATTTTTAAGCTTTTGATTTTCTTCTTTTAAAAATATATTTTCAGCAAAATATATTTCTTTGCTTCCCTCTTTATGTTCTATTTCATTATATTTTCCCATACTATAATAATCTTTATTTGTTACTATAATATGATCTATCATTTTTATATTAAATACATCTAATATCTTACTTGTGTAATTAGTTAAATATTTATCTTGACTACTTGGAGTTAAACTATTGGACGGATGGTTATGTACTAATACAACTTTTTCGCTTGCTGATAATAACGCAGTTCTTATAATTTCTTTGCTATCAATGTTAATTCCATTACTTTGACCTACTCCTAATAATCTAATACTCATTATGTTATTACAATTATCCATTCCTATGAATAAAAAATGCTCTTGAATTGCATTCTTTATAGCTTGTACCTCATCTAAATTATATATTGCATCTGAACTATTGCCCTTTCGACCTAAAGCATCTTGTTTCGGTTTTTCTTCTATTTCAAATTCTACTTTCATTTCTCCTCCTATAACGCAAAAAGGGTTGAATTTTACTTCAACCCTTTTACATTGATTTTTAATCTTATTTATTTTTGTTACTATTTTTTATAACAATATATATCATTCCAAGTAAAGACAGTATCATTATTCCTGCAAATAGTTTTATTTTGCTTTCATCCCCTGTTTTAGGAACTTCTAATTTTGTATTTTCGAATAGGAACTCTATTGTATTATCTATTTCTTCTACTTGTTCATCATCTACAAATATTCCATTTTCATTTATTTCAACTTTAACTATTCTTTCAGATATTTCATAATCCATTGGTGCTTTTATTTCTTTTAAATAATATATTCCATATGTTAAGTTTTCAAATAAAACGCTTCCTTCTTCTTTATTTGATTTTATTTCTTGTATTAGCTTATTGGCTTCTGCATCTTCATAAATTCCAAAAACAAAATCATCTGTTATAACTTCTTTTGTTTCTGCATCTACTTTCATAACCTTTATATTTTTAAGTATTGTTTTATCTCCCATAATTATTTTTTGAGTGCTTTTTTTAGTGCTTACAACAAATTTTATTTCTTCAGCAATATCATATCCATTAGGAGATATAAGCTCTTTTAATATGTATGTTTTACCTTCTTCTAGTCCTTTTACTTTATGAGCTTCTTTTGTTGATGTCCATTTATCTATTAAGTTTCCATCTTCATCAGTTACCTCTAATTCTGCTCCTTCTAGTTCTTCTCCACTTGTTAAATCTATTTTACTAATTTCCACTATTTTGTTTATTAATTCAATATGTTGGTCTTCCTTTTCATCTGTTACTTTAAATGTTGTATCAGTAGCTTTCACAAACCCCTCTGGAGCTATTTCTTCATGTAATATATATGTTTCATTTTCAATAAGATTTTTTATCTTATGAGCCTCTTTTGTAGATACCCACTCATCTACTATGTTTCCTTCTTTATCGATTATTTGAATTTTTGCTCCTTCTATCTCATTACCTCCAATATCTGTTTTAGTCATTGAAACCATTTTATCTTTCATAGTAACTTTTTGAATCTTATTTGTTTCCTCTACTATAAAGCTTATATCTGTTGCTACAAGATAACCTTCTGGTGCTATTTCTTCTTTTAGTGTGTATTCTTTACCTACTACTAATCCTTCAATTTTATGAGATTTATCACTTGAAATCCATGTGTCTATTATATTTCCTTCTTCATCTAATACAGAAAGTCTAGCTCCCTCTAATTCTTTATCTCCCGTTATATCTGTTTTAGAAATTTCTATTAAAGTAGTATCATTTGATATATTTAAATCTCTATTATAAACTTTTGTTGTTAAGTCCTCTTGTTCGAATTTAACCTCAAATTTAGTCTTATTTAATACAAGTCCATTTAAAGTTTTACTTTCTGCAATTTCATATATACCTATTGGAAGATTAGTAATTGTTAGCTTTCCTTCCTTAGTTAGATTATACTTTTCAATTTCTTGTCCTTTTTCATAAATCTTACTTCCATCTACTTTATCTATAATATCTTCTTTAGCATAAAGCTTAAATTCTATATTAGATAAATCTGATATATCAACAAATGAAGTATCTACATCTTCTCTTAATGCAACAGATTTTTCTAATTCTATTATTCCTGTTGGTTGTTCATTTTTAATAACTATCTCTTTTATAAAATCCTCGTTATTATCTGTGTCATAGTCTTTAATATT
The DNA here is from genome assembly GCA_017469445.1 of Clostridia bacterium. Taxonomy (GTDB): domain Bacteria; phylum Bacillota; class Clostridia; order TANB77; family CAG-508; genus UMGS1864. The sequence continues at coordinate 33,408 of JAFUGK010000023.1, read as the reverse complement.
TTTAATCTCAAATTTAATTGACTCATCTGATTTTAAAAAGCCATCTGGCACTCCTATCTCTACTATTTCGTAACTACCTACAGGTAATTTTAATGGAGTAGTAACTTCGCCTTTATTATCGTTTTTGCTATTATATGAATTGTCTGGAACTACTATATTATCTGCATTAGTTGTAAAAGATGTATAAGTTGTACTTCCGATTTTTTGCGAAATACTTTCCCCTTTTTCAAATAATATTCTTTTTGTAGCTCTATCATATATATCTTCTGTTGCTTTAATTTCAAATGTTGCAGAACTTAATGTAACTTGCTTTCCTGTATTTTTGTCTTTCTTGATTAGCTTAATATATGCTTCTAATTGTTCATTATTTACTACTATATGTTTTGTTTTCTTTGCTATTTCTTTTATTTCTGTTTCATCATCTGTTATAGAAAAAGTAAAATCAGCTGATGTTTCATAGTCTTCTGGTGTTTTAGTTTCTTTTACAATGTATTTTCCATAAGGTAATTTATTTTCTGTATATGCATTACCTTCACTATCAGTTGTTATTATTTCATATGTTGGAGCAATTATTTCTTTTTCTCTTGATTCATTACTTCTTAAACCTATATCTTCTTCAGCTTCCCATATTTCTTCATAACTATATCCTTGTTCTAATGCTTTTTCTACATCTGAATATAATTTAATAGTGAATTCTACTCCTTCTAATCCAGGTGTTACACCTGTGTTTTCTTTTATGCCTGATTTAAAAATATGTACTCCCATTTTTTTAACATTTTCTGCACTTATTATAAAGTTTGAAATTCCTCTTTCAAAATAATGATGTTTTAAATTAACCACATATTCTTCATTATCTAACAAATAACCTTCTGGTGCTATTTCTTCCTTAACTATATATTTCCCTAATGGTAAATCTGTAACATCATCTGTAATTCCTTCTGCGTTCATTATTCTAGTAGCTACTAAATCTCCTTTTGAATAAAATTTATGTGTTCCAGCCTTATTATATATATCCTCATTTGCATATACCTTATATACTGCTCCTTCAAAAGTTGCATCTCCTTGTGGCATTGAGTATGTTTCTGAATCTGTTTTTACTATTGTTATTGTCCCTTTTTCTTCATCATCTACAATATTACCAATTTCAGAGTATATTACTTTTGTTGTTTGGTCTTTATACTTCAATTCTGTATCAAATTCATTTGTGTTTAACACATAACCTTCTGGTGGAGTTGTTTCTTGTACATAGTATTTTCCCAAATGAAGATTAGAAAATGTTACTATTCCATCTTCATTTGTGTAACCATATGTTACTAAATCTCCTTTATGATACCATATCGTTGTTCCAGCTACATTCTTTATATCTTCTCTTGCAAAAAGTGCTATTTCTGCACCTTTTATTCCGTTATTATAGTTATCTGTTTTGACTACTTTTATTTCTCCTATTGGAGTTGTATCTATTTTTTCAAAGTTCTCTGTAATTATCTTTTGAGTCTGGTCTTTATATGATAATGTAACATTATGCTTTGTAGTGTCTAACAAGTAACCTGTTGTTGCCTGTGTTTCTTCTACGACATATTTACCTAATGGAAGATTTGTTATTTCAGCAACTCCACTATTATCTGTTGTTATATTTGCAACTAATTGCCCACTTGTATAATATGTTATTGTTCCTGCAGCATTTTTTATATCTTCATTTGCTGTTACTTTAAATATCGTACCTTTTATTAAATCTCCTTGTTCACTTTTCTTAATTACTTGTATAGTTCCTGTTGGCTCTCCATTTACTATTGCTGTTGTTGCTGTTTCATTTGCCTTAACTTCTACATTATATACTCTATTATCTTTCAAATAGCCATGAGGAGTTACTTTTTCTGTAATTGTATATATACCTTTCTTTAATTTATCTATTGTAATCTTTCCATTTGTTATAGTAATATCTTCGTTATATCCATTTGGTCCTGTGATATTAAATACAGCACCATCTATTAAATCTCCATTAGTATTTAATTTTTGTAGTTCCAATTTACCATAATTCTCTATCTTTAATTCTAACTTTAAAGATACAGGATCATTATATGACATTGAATATATTTGATTTTGTACTCCAGATGGGAATTCAAAATATATGGTTGTATCATAATCTTCTGTAGCTTCTTTTAACATTCCCCATGCTCTAAAAGTGCTATCAGATATTATTATACTATCCGTTGTAATATTTTCATCTACAGATATAGTCATAGAGTTACTTCCAGCAACATGCTGATATCTAACACCATCTTGTGTTACATCTATTGCATTATAACCTGCTAAAACACCATTTGTATCATCAATTATTTTTGTTTCTCCTGCTTGAATATTTATTATTATTCCATCGAAACTTGGTCTTAAATTCATTTGATTTATTTGATTATCTATCGAATTTTTATATTCAACATATCCTGCTTGTTCATCTGCTTTTACAAATGTTGCACTACTTTGACCTAATGTCTCCCAGATATATTGTTGTGTAAATACATATGCCCATTTTACCCATTTCATATCTGCTGCTAATATTCCACCATCTACTGTGTAATCTCCAAAATCTTTATACCATCCGAAGTAAGCAATTTTACACGCTCTCTTAATGGATGGGTCTGTTGGATTATAATAGACTCCATTATATTGAGTTCCTGTAGTAAAATCTACTCCATATTCTGCACAGAAGACAGTTATCTTTTCTCCAGAATTCAAATCATTTAACCTTCTTATTAGTACTCCATTTGTGCTTCCTTGATTATCAGTTGTAAACATTTTTGAACCATATTGTGCGCCATTATATCTACTACTTCCTGATATAGCTAATACAGGTTGAATTATATTAAACATCATTAGTATTATCATTATTATTGAAATTATATTTTTATATTTTTTTACTTTCATTCTACTTACCTCCATTTTTTTAATAAAAAAAGAACAAGTATCCCTACTTGCTCTATCAAAAATATTTAATTATCTATAATAGTAATTTATAGTCCATTTACCACAGAAAGGACAACTCCATACTTCATACCCATAAGGACAATTCTTATCATACGTTTCACTATCTATTTCAAAGCTCTCCCATTTAGCTCCCCATATTTTTATTATACTTTCGTATTCATCAATAGCATCTTGCTTTGAATTAAACCATTTATTCGAATTGCCTACTCCAACACCATGTTTTGTTTCAGTACACTTTGGTGGCTCTTGTTCTTTAATTTCTGTCTTTATTACTTCTTCTTGTTTAGGTTGTTCTTCTATTGTTTGTGTTTCTACAGGTTTTGTTTCTTCTACCTTTTCTTCTTTTTTAGTATTTTCTGGTTGACTAGTTATCTTTGTTTCCTCTTGTTTAGTTTCTTGTTTTGGACTATCTTCTTTTTTCTTTTGAGTATTTGTTGTTGGCTTTTCTTTTTCTTGTGGAACTACAACTTCATTTTGTGTTTGCCCTATTTCTTGTTGTATTTCCTCTTTATCAGCTAAAATAACATTTTCTTCGACTTCATTACTTTCTTCAATCACATTCTCTGTTGACACTTGAATTTCATCTGTTTCTTCTTTTTCCTGTTCAATTATGCTTTCATCTATACTTATTACATTACTCTCTTTTATACTTGTTCTATTGTTTATTTCTATCAAATATGCTGTAATTAAAGCTATTACTAGAATTATTATTATTAAAACTATTACATCTCTAATTTTCATGCTTACTCATCTCCTTATGTCTTTATTTTACATATTATTTTAAAAAATGCAAGTATATATATAAATATTTATATTATATTTAATATATTATTTATCTTTTAGTTTGTAATATAGTATGTATTTGAAAGGGTTTGTAAGGGAAAACTTTGTAAAATGTTCACACACATTATCTTATATCTCTTGCTTGTCTTATTTTTTCTCTTTTGTTATGTTCTTCCACACACTGAATAATAAAGTCTTCTACTTTTCCAGATTCTTTAATGGTAGTTGGTATGTACTTTTCTATTCTTTCATTGTGTATTTTTATAAATTCCTTTTGATTTGGCTTTTCTTGCTGCATAATTTCTTCTATTTTTTCTTCTGTAAGTCTTCCTTCTTGTTCAAGTTTCTTTAATCTTATTGCTTGACTTAATGATGGTGTAACTTCATCAAATTCAAATATGTTTTGTACTACATATTGATTATCTTCACTTAAATAAGAAAGTTCTACTGCTGGTCTAAATGATATTCTTTTTAAATCAACTTGTTCTAATAAATCTGGTATTAGATGTGTAAGTCGAATATATCTTCTTATATTTTCTCTACTTTCTCCAACTTCTTCACCTAATATTTCTCTTGATGTTAACTTCGGCACCATTGGTGCAGAAGTTTCTTCTTCTTCAATATTTATATTCTTTCCTTGATGTTTCATAGCTTCTAGTTTCATTTTATATGCAAATGCTTTCTCGCTTGGTAGTATTTCTTCTCTTTGTATATTACTATCTACCATAAGAATTACTGCCTCATCATCTGACAAATCTTTAACAATACACTTTATTTGTTTTATTCCAGCAAGTTCACACGCTTTTTTTCTTCTATGTCCAGAAATCATTTCGTAAGTTCCATTTTCTTTTGGTCTTACAATAACAGGTACTATCACTCCATATTCCATCACACTTTTGACCATTTCTTGCATTTTTTCATCATTTGCAACCTTAAATGGATGCTCTGGAAAATCTGTTATCTTACTTATATCAATTTCTTCTACTTTTTCTGCTTTTTCATAATCTCTTTGTGCTTGGCTAGTAAATAAGTCATCTAACTTTGGAAGCTTCATTTCTTGTTCTTTCTCTTTCATCTGCTAAAACCTCCTTTGCTAAATTTCTGTATGCTTCTGCAACAGGACTATTTTTATCGTATTCAAATATACTCTTTCCTGTAGAACTTGATTTTGCTGTATTTATAGCTTTTGGAATTTCAGTATTATATATCTTTACATATTGTCCATAATTTTCATCTAATATATTTCTTACATTTTTCGACAAATTAGTTCTTTTATCTACAAGTGTAAGTAATACTCCTCCTATTTTTAAATTAGAATTGATTTGATTATGAACTCTATTCACTGTCTTTAATAAATGTCCCATACCTTTTGCAGCTAAATATTCTCCCTGCACAGGAATAATTATTTTATCGCTACAAGCTAGGGCATTTATTGTTACCATCCCTAAACTAGGCATACAATCAATTAAGATATAGTCATATTCTTCCCTTATATCTTTTATTGAATTTTTAAGTGTAAACTCTCTGCTCATTGCATTTACTAATGAAATCTCTACTGCAGATAAATCTAAATTGGAAGGTATTAAATCAATACCTTCTTTATGATGTAATATGCTTTCTCTTATTTTTATTTCTTTATCATATATTGTATCTGACATTAGTGTTCCAATAGTATTCTGCAATTCATCTTGGTTATAATAGCCCATACAAGTTGTTAAGTCTCCTTGCGGATCTGCATCAATTAGTAATACCTTCTTTCCTTGTTTTGCAAGAGCTACACCTAAAGAAAAAGTGGTAGTTGTTTTACCAACTCCACCTTTTTGATTGGCTATTGCTATTACTTTACTCATTTGTAACCTCCTTTTTATATATGCCTTTACTTATTGCTCTATTATATATAATCCATTTTAATAACATGTCCATTTCTTTTATTTGTTGAACACTAAATTTGAATTTATCCCCAATATTTTTTTCCGAATACTTATTTATATATTTATCAGTAAAAATTTCATTATATATATAATCAATTTCGTTATTATTACTAATATCTTTAATAAATTCTATAATTAACTCTTTAAACTGTATATATCTTTTTATCCTATAATCCTCATCAATTTTTCCTATAATATCTTCCATTGTATTAGATTCTATTTTTAAACTCTTTAGATATTCTCTATTACCATTTCTTATAGAATTATAGTAATATTCTTTTCTTTTGTTAATTAATTCATCTATATTATTGATGTTAAAAAGCATGAAAGTGATTTCTTTTTCAGCTTTTTCTGGTATTAACAATTTAAATCTTTTCTTCATAAATCCTCCTATTAGTAGATAAGAAGATTTTAGCTATTTTAATATGGTTTATCAGTTTTTTATTATCTACTAAGTACGTACTTATGATTTTAAGAGTATCGGTAGTAGATAGATAAAAAATGCTATCAAATTATTGATAAAACTAAATATTATAAAAAAAAGAAATGCCTAAAAATAGCATTTCTTAAAATTTTATGAGTGGTATATGGGAACATGTCTACTACACTCTTACCTTATTTTTATCTATTCATTTTTATGATTTTTTATTAAAAATAATGATTTTTTTTTGATATTTTTATCATTTGCAAAAAGTTTCAAAAGCATTGATATTATTAGTGTTTAACGATTTGTTTTAACTTCATTACACTTACGCACTCAACATGGCTTGTATATGGGAACATATCTACTGGTGTTACTTCTTCTATATTGTATTTTTCTTGCAACAAGCTTAAATCTCTTGCAAGTGTTGCTGGATTACAACTTATATATACAATTTTTTGGGGTGATAATTCTTTTAGTATACCTATTGTTTTATTATCTAACCCTTTTCTTGGTGGATCCACAAAAACTACTTCTGGTTTTATATTATTTTTATCTATTACATCAGATAATATATTTTCTACTTCTCCGCAATAAAAATTAGCATTTTTTATACCATTTATTTTAGCATTTTCCTGTGCATCTTTTACCGCATTTTCTATAACTTCTATTCCATAAACTTGTTTTGCTTTTTTAGATGCAAATATGCCTATTGTTCCAATTCCACAGTACAAATCCAATACTGTTTCTTTACCTGTTAAGCTTGCATAACTTAATGCTTTATTATACAAAGCCTCTGTTTGTACTGGATTTGTTTGATAAAATGATAATGGTGATATTTTAAATTTGTAATCTCCTAAATAATCATATATATATCCATCTCCATAGATTATTTCGTTCTTATCTCCTAATATCACATTAGTATTTTTTGTATTATAGTTTTTTATAATTGTTTTAACTTCTGGATATTTATGGGTTATATATTCTACAAATTCTTTCTCTTTTTTAATATTATTATCATTTACAACTAGAATTAACATTATTTCATTTGTAATAACACCAATTCTAATTATAATATGCCTAATTGTTCCATTTAAAGATGCTTCATTATATACTGATATATTATTACTTTTAATAAATTCAAAAGCATCTTTTGCAACTTGTTGTGATAATGAATTTTGTATTTTGCAGTTTTCTACTGGAATTATTTCATGAGAACGTTTTGCAAAAACTCCCATAATTGCATTCCCGTTCCTATCTATTCCTAGTGGATATTGCAATTTATTTCTATAATTAAATGGATTTCCCATTGCTATTATAGGTTTTACTTTTATATTGTTTAACTTAAACTTATTCAAGCAATTCTTAACCATCTCTTCTTTTATATCTAATGTTGTATCATAGTCTAAATATCTTAAACTGCATCCTCCACAACGTCTATATGTGCTACAATCTTCATATACTCTATTTTCAGACTTTTCTATAATCTCTATTGCTTTAGCAAATGCATAGCTTTTATTTACCTTTAAAATTAATGCTTTAACTTTTTCACCTTTTACAGTTTGAGCTACAAATATAGTAAAATCATTAATTTTAGCAATACCTTCTCCATCTAGTCCGTTATCAATTATATCTACAATATACTCTTCACCTTTTTTTACTTGCATATAATTCCTTTCTTTTATCCAAATAGGCTCATTTGATTGCTTTCTGGCATACCATCCAAGCAACCTGCTTTTTTTAGTAATTCTATTACAGATTTTCCTGCTTTTGATCTTACTTGTAAATCGCTGATAGACATAAATGGTCCATCTTTCTTAGCTTCTTCAATTCCGTTTGCTGCAACTGTTCCAAGCCCAGGTATACTATTTAGTGGTGGACGTATTCCTTCCTCTTCACTTATAAATTTAGTTGCATGTGATTTATATAAATCTATTGGTAAGAATTTTATTCCCCTTTCATACATCTCCATTACTATTTCAAGTGTTGAATACATACCTTTTTCTTTTACAGATGCTGCATTTCCAAGCAATTCTATTTCTTTCATTTTATTTTTTACTTTTTCTTCTCCGTGAATCATAATATCACTATCAAAGTCATCTGCTCTTACAGTGTAATATGCTGTATAATATGCTTGTGGTATATGTACTTTAAACCATGCTATTCTAAATGCCATTGTAACATATGCTGCAGCATGAGCTTTTGGGAACATATACTTTATTTTCTTACAAGAATCAATATACCATTCTGGGACATTATTTTCTCTCATTAATGCTTCGTATTCAGCCCATTTTTCTGGATCTTTTAATGCTTTTCCTTTACGTACTAATTCCATTATTTTAAATGATGCCTTTGGTGGTACCCCTTTTTCAATTAGATATAGCATTATATCATCTCTAGTACAAATAGCTTCAGATAGTGTTACTACTCCTTTTTCAATTAATGTTTGTGCATTATTTAGCCACACATCTGTACCATGTGATAAACCAGATATTCTAATTAATTCTTCAAATGTTTTAGGTCTTGTATCTACTAACATTCCTCTAACAAATTTTGTACCAAATTCAGGTACTCCATATGTTCCAACTTCAGAATTTATTTGACTTGGTCTAACTCCTAATGCATCTGTTGAACTAAATATTGACATTGTTTCTTTATCGTCTAACGGTATTTTCTTTGGGTCTATTCCTGTTATATCTTGTAGCATTCTTATTACTGTAGGATCATCATGTCCTAGTATATCTAGTTTTAGTAAGTTTTGGTCTATAGAGTGATAATCAAAATGTGTTGTTATTATATCTGAATTTGGATCATCAGCAGGATGTTGAACCGGGCAGAATTCATATATTTCCCTGTCTCGTGGAACTACTATAATTCCTCCTGGGTGCTGTCCTGTTGTCCTTTTAACTCCTGTACAGCCTATTGCTAATCTTCCAACTTCTGCATTTGTTACTGGTATATGTCTTTCTTCAAAATAGTTTTTAACATATCCAAAAGCTGTTTTTTCTGCTATTGTACCAATTGTTCCTGCTTTAAATGTTTTACCTTTTCCAAATAATACTTCTGTATATTTATGTGCTTTTGCTTGATATTCTCCTGAAAAGTTTAAGTCTATATCTGGCTCTTTGTCTCCATCAAAACCTAAAAATGTTTCAAAAGGTATATCCATTCCATCCTTATCAAGTGGATGCCCACATTTTGGGCAATCTTTATTAGGTAAATCGAAACCGTTTTTTACTCCGTAATCAGAGAAATCTGAATATTTACAATTTGGGCATCTATAATGTGCTTTTAGGGAGTTAACTTCTGTTATTCCTGTCATATTTGCAACAAAAGATGAGCCAACAGAACCTCTTGATCCAACTAAATATCCATCTTCGTTAGACTTCCATACTAATTTTTGTGCAATTATATACATAACGGAGAATCCATTTTTTATAATAGAATTTAATTCTTTATCTAGTCTTTCTTTAACTATTGCTGGCAATTCTTCTCCGTATAATTCTTTTGCCCTTGTAACAGCAATTCGTTCAATTTCTTCCTCGCACCCTTCAATATGTGGTGGACACTTATCTGGATTAATTGGAGATATTTTTTCACACAAATCTGATATTTTATTTGTATTTGTTACAACTACTTCATATGCTTTTTCTTTTCCTAAATATGAGAATTCATCTAACATTTCTTCTGTTGTTCTTAAATAAAGTGGTAAATCTTCATCAGCATCATCATATCCCTGCCCTGCCAGTAATATTCTTCTATATATTTCATCTTGTGGATCCATAAAATGGACATCACATGTTGCAACTACTAGCTTATTTAACTTCTCTCCTAATTTTACAATTTTTCTATTATTATCTCTTAATGCTTCTTCATCAGGCACAGTTCCATTTCGTATTAAAAAGCCATTATTGGCAACAGGTTGTATTTCTAAATAATCATAAAAATTTGCAATTTCTTCTATTTCTTCCTCTGTTTTTCCTTCTTCAATAGCTCTATACAATTCTCCAGCTTCACAAGCACTACCTATCATTAATCCTTCTGAATGTGCTACATACAAACTTTTTGGAATTCTAGGCTTTTTATAAAAATAGTTTAAATGAGAATATGAAATTAATTTATATAAATTTTTAAGTCCTACTAAGTTTTTGGTTAGTATAATTGCATGATAACTTGGTAATTTCTTTACATCAAGATTTTTATCAAATGTTGAATCTATTTGATTTATTTTTGTTATTCCTTTTTCTTTAAGTTTTTCTATCATTACATTAAAAACTTTAACAAGAGTAAAAACGTCATCTAATGCTCTGTGTGCCACTTCTACTTTTATGCCTAAATTTTCTGCAATTATTCCCAATTTATATTTTTTATATTCTGGAAATACTTGCTTAGCTAAACTCAATGTATCTATATATGTATTATTTAATTTATATCCTAAATTTTCTGCAAAATGTCTTATAAAACCTATATCAAAATTTGCATTATGAGCAACAAGTACAGAATCTCCGATAAATTCAAGAAATTTTGGTAAAACTTCCGCTATTGTTCCAGCATCTTTAACCATATCGTCTGTTATATGTGTTATTTCGACAATCCTTTGTGGAATAGGCTTTTCAGGGTTTACAAAGCTTTCAAATTGATCTATTATCTCTCCATTCTTTATTTTTACAGCACCAAGTTCTGTTATTTTTTCCGTTTGGAAAGAAAGTCCTGTTGTTTCAATATCTAACACGACATATTCTGTATCTAAATCTTGGTCTTTAACATTATACACATTTGAGCTTTTATCTGGTACTAAATATGCTTCAACACCATAAATTACTTTTATATCAGATTTTTCTGCAGCATGATTTGCCTCTGGAAATGCTTGTACTACCCCATGGTCTGTAATGGCAATTGATTTCATTCCCCATTTTATCGCACGCTTAATTAAATCTGTTGCAGAAGTTACAGCATCCATTTGACTCATTTGTGTGTGTAAATGAAGTTCTACTCTTTTATTTTCTGCATTATCCATTCTTATTTCTTTTTTCAAGCCTTCAGCTTCAATTATAGTATTTGCTACAATAGAAAGTTCATTAGAAAATGTATCTAATCCAGCTTTTCCTGCTAACTTTATGCCTTTTGCCCCATTTAATCTTCCTATTACTTTTTTAGCATTGTCTTTTGTTGCAAAAGCTTTGCATGTTAATGTACTTGTTCCATCATAAACATCTATACTTAATAGAACCTTTCCATTTTTAAGTTCTCTATCTTCTACTCTTATTACTTCACCTTGAATTGCAACTGACCCAGATTCTGCATTTAAATCTTGTATTTTTATAACATTTTCCTTAATGTTTGGTGTCATTCCTAATATTAAAGGTGTATCCTCATCTTCAGTTGGGAGTTTAGGTAAATTCTCTCCGTTTATTTTCATTATTATATTAGCAATAACAGTTACATCTCCAGCATATGTATCCAATCCAGCTTTACCTATTGTTTTTATTCCAGAAGCTTCTTTTATTTTATTAACAACATCTTGTCCTTCTGCTGCATCCTTTGTAAATGACTTGCAAGTTATAACTCCTGTTCCATCATATAAATCAAATATTATCATGCCTTTACCAGTTTTGGTTTCTTTGCACTGACATGTTACAACTCTTCCCTCTAATGTTATTCGTGCATTATCTGCTGTAATATCTTTAATTTTTACTTTTTTTTCTTTAGCCTTAGAAGCTTTTCCAAGTATAATATTGTCTTGTTCAGAATTTTCTAATTCTTCCATATAGGCCTCTTCTTCTGGAATACTTACATTGTGTATTGATTCTATTGGTGGTTCTTCTGGTAATTCTTCTCTTTTATTTTGCATTTCTTCTAACATTCGTAATGTCTCTTTTTCAATTTGTATTTCACGTTCTTTTTCAATTTGATATTGATTATTTTCAATATCTTCTATATATTTTATTTTTAACTCTTTTCCATAAACATTTTTTATAATCTTAGAAAGATCTTGATTTACTCCTCCATTTTTAAGGAAATCAGCTCCTTTAACATTTAATGTGACATTAGCATAATTTCCATCTATTTCAACTTTGCTATTTTTTAACATTCCTATTGCAGATGGATGTTTTTTAAATACATAGCAGGTAAGGTTTTTCCAATTATTTTGTATATCTTCCATTCCTTCTTCTTTACTATGTTTAATATTAGTATCTATATCTTTAATTTGAAATCTTTTAGATAGATATGTTTCGAATTCAAATAAATCCTTTGCCTCAACTCTTCTTTCTGTTCCTAAATTTAATGAAAGCTTATTAGTTTTTTTATGTAAATTTATACCTTCTATATAGCAATTAGATATACTATTTTGAGTCATAAAATCTTTAAAAACATTTTTTACTATTTTAGGTTGTATCGTGTTGTCCTCCAATTCTATCCCTCCTAATATATTGAAACAATATATGCAATTATAGCATATATTAAAACTTTTAGTAATGCTGAAAATATCAGTTTATAATTCATTGCTTTAACACCTATTTTGTTTAAAATGTCATAATTTCCAAGAATTTCTTGCATTTGGTTCGGTGTTAAAATTCTTTCTGTTTTCATATATTCTCTTGCCAAATATCTAGCTTTTATCATAGCATCATCTTCTAAGTAACTTCTTAAAAAATAACAAGTAAATCCAATTAATGTTAGTATTCCAACTTGAAGCATAGTATCTTTAAAAATTCCAAAAATTGTTAATAATATTGCTATTATAAAATATATCAAATATATATTTGAAAAAATAAAATTTGCCCATAATATTCTTTTATCTTGCATAGAGTGAATACATTCATGAGCAACCGTTTGTATTCTAGTAAAACTATTTTTTAAGTTTGCAATACTAATCTTATTAGTAACTACTAGATATAAACTGGTTTTGCTTGAATTATCCTCCTCAATCTTTACTTTAGTATTTCCTATCATAGAACAAATCTTTTTACATATTTCTATATTTTCTGGGAATTTATTAGTAAGTTCATCTAAATCTTTTTTCTTTGTCATTTCTTTAAGAGTAATCATATCAATATTCAAGATAATCTTTAGTGCAATTAGAATGATTAATATTAAACTAGAAACTATTAATAAATTCATGTTCATTCCTTTCTAATCATGAGATTATTGTAAAAACGGGGAATTTGGCAAAGCATTGCCGAATTCCCCGTCCCAATAACAATATTTATTGTAGTACATCCTTAACAGCTTCACCAATAATTTTATTAACATCAGCAAGCATTACATTGAATCTTACTTGTGTATCAAAAAATTTTTTGACATCTTTATTTTTTAAAAGTATTGTATATAATTCTTCTAATTTAGCCATTTTTTGTTCATCTTGTTTTTCTCCTTGCATTGTTAATAATTGAACTTCATATCTAATTTTATCAAATTCTTCTACTTGTTCTTTTAACTTTGGATCAGCATATATAATATCTTTTACTTCTTTATATTCTATATATTCTCTACTATTTTTTATCTGACGTGCTAGTTCGTGGGTTGTGTCATAAACTGTCATAATTTTGAATTCCTCTCTTTCTGCTTTAAGCATATGCTTGGCGTTTCTTAAAATTAAGCAAACTTGTAATTTCTCCTTCAGTATTTCTAGCTTTTTTGGTTTTCTTAGCATTTTCTTGAGCTATTTGTCTTGCCTGTCTTTCTGCCATTGTCTCGCAAATAGCTTTTTGATAAATAAAATAAGTGTCTTGAGCTATTTTACCCCAATTATATTCATTTTTTACCTTTGCCTTTGCTTTTTTTACTACATTATCACACAATTGTGGATTATACAATAATTGTAAAACTGAATCTGCTATAGAATTTGCATTTCCTGCATATGTTTTCATACCATTTTCGCAATGTTGCACAATTTCATTTAATCCACCAATATCAGATACAACTGTTGGTATTCCAGCAAGCATTGCCTCTAATGCAACAATTCCAAATGGTTCATATGTGCTTGGAAATACTGCAATATCTGCACATTTATACATTTTTGCAACTTGTTTAGAATCCATATACCCAGCAAAATACACTTTATTGTCTATACCTAGATTATGTACCTCTTGCCTTAATTCATCTATCATTCCGCCTCTACCTGCTATTACCAATTTGCTATCATGGTAATTTTCAAGTATTTTTGGCATTGCAGCTATCAAATGTTGGATTCCTTTTTCATATACAAGTCTTCCAACATATAAAATTATTTTTTCGTTATCAGCAGCATATTGTCTTCTAAAATCATAATCTCTTTCTACTCCATTATATGCTGTTAGATTTACACCATTTGGTACAACATTAATTTTTTCAAATGGTAATCCAAAAAGTCTTTGTAATTCATTTTTCATGTAATTACTATTTACTATTACTTCAGAGGCTTCATATGTTAAAAGCCATTCTGTATCATTTATATATCTTTGAGTTTCATCATGAATTCCGCTATTTCTTCCAGCTTCTGTTGCATGTATTGTTGCAACTATAGGTATATCATATGAATTTTTTAATGTTTTTGCAGCATATGCCACAAGCCAATCATGTGCATGTATTACATCGAATTCGCCTTCTTTTGCTATAAGTTCACTCGCTTTTGCCACTAAATTAAAGTTCATTTGCATAATCCAATCTATAAAGTTCATTGGATTTATATTATAGTTATCTACTCTATATACTTTTACTCCTTTATCATTTTCAAAGTATGGTAAATTTCCTTCTCTGTATGTAACTACTGTTACCTCATGCCCATCTTTTATTAGTCTTTTGGATAAATCATGCACTACTCTAGCAATACCTCCAACGATTCTTGGTGGATATTCCCATGTTAACATTAAAATTTTCATAATTCATATTCCCTTCATATCTTTAGTTATAAATTAATTAGAGTTAATTTATAACAAACTCTAATTAATTTTTGTTTTTTTCATTATAGTATATTTTATAAGATAAACTTACAAAAGTAAACACTATTTTTAAAAATTTTACAAAATTTTTATTCTGTTTTTTCTATACATTCACCTCATCATTTGTTGCATTTCCATTTCCGCTTACAGGTATTGCCTCGCCTAAATATTTGGGTTTAGGTTTAACAATGCACTTTAAAAATTCTTTATTTCTTGCTAAAAACTCACGTATATCTCGGATAGGTTGTCCTACATATTCTCTTGGATTAGAAGCTACACCATATGCATCTATTCCTATAACTTTAGCAACATATAGTGCTCTATATAAATGATACTCTTGTGTTACTACTATCATTTTTTCTACTTTAAATATTTCTTTTGCTCTATATATGCTATCATATGTAGAAAATCCAGCATGATCCATAAATATATCTTCTGAAGGTACTCCATGTTCTATAACAAATTTTTTCATTACATTTACCTCATCATATCCTTTTGTACCATGATCACCACTTACAAGAATTTTATTTGCTACTCCTTGATTATATAAATCTATCCCCTCTAATAATCTATCTTCTAGCATTGGAGAAGGCTGGTCACCTCTCACTCCTGCTCCTAGAATTAATATACAGTCTAAATCTTCTATTTGTTTTGTTGTTTCTTTTGAAACAATCCTTTTTTTAGCACTAAAAATCACAAAATAATTTATAGCTATTGCTATAATTATAATTATTAATATTGCAATAAAGATATATTTTAGTATATTATTCATTGATTTTTCCTCCACAATATAAAATATTTTTAAAATTTTCTTAAAACATATAGACTTTTTTTATTATTTTGTGTATTATTATATCATAATGTTTACAAATGAGCTATATTTTTAGGGGGAATTTTATAATGTTAAAAAATGTTAAAATATTTTTATTTATAGTTTTATTATTATTTGTACTTACAATGCCAACTTATGCAATTAATATGGATTTAACAACAAGCAACAGTTCTGATACTGCTAATACAGTATCAAATACAGTTTCTACTTCTTCAGATTCTTTAAATTCAAGTTCATCAAGTGAATTAAGTAGTTCTAGTAGTGGAAGCTTAAATTCAGGATATACTACAACTCCAACAAGTTCATCTTCAACTAGTGCAAATGTAAGTTCATTATCTTCACTTCCAGAAGCAGATTTAGGATTAAATAATATCTTGAATATTTTACTTATTGTAATTGGTATTTTATTAATTTTATTAGGTGTTGCAATAATAATTAGATTAAAATAATTTAAACTTAATATCATTTTTAATAGCAAATTGTTTAAAGCAATTTGCTATTTTTTATTTTTTTCTTTGTATATTTTATGTAAATCAACTAATAATATTAATAGTTTTAAAAACTTATATAAAAAATTTTTATATAAGTCATTTTGCACATATACTGTGCTTTAAAACATTCTTATAGGAGGTTAATCATGACTAAAAAGATTCTTGTAGTTCTAACAGTTTTAGCCATTTCTATATTCTACTCTTCTACAGTATTTGCAACAAATACTATGAACAATATGGCTAATGATGCTACTGGTGTAATGAGCGACTCATGGAATAAGCTTGGAAATACAATGGAAAACTTAGGTGATAACACTAGAGGTGCAATAAATTCTGCTGGAAATGCTATTCAAGGTGCAATGAGTAATGTAGGCAATGCTATGGGAGATGCAATGGGAATGAACAATAATAATGCTGATAGCAACGATGAATATGGTGCTGCCGCTAATGATGACAATTTTAATAATACTAACACAAGTGATACAAATACAACAGGATATACAGCAACAAGAACAGCTACAACAGGTAATAATAATTTATTTGGATTAAATTCTAATGTTTGGACTTGGGTTGTACTTGCTGTTTTAGGTATAGCTATAATAGGTCTTGTTTGGTATTACAGTACTCAAACTCAAAACACAAGTAGACATATGGATTAATGTAAGGCAGACTTTAAAGTCTGCCTTACATATTGACTTTAATAATTTTAAAATGCTATAATATCAATGAAAGAGGTATATTATGGAAAAGTTAATAGCAAAGAACCCAACTGCTAGGCATAATTACTTTATTGAAGACACTATAGAAGCAGGAATTGTTCTTTCAGGTACAGAAATAAAATCGATTAGAAATGGAAAAGTTAATATTAAAGATGCATATGCCAGTATAAAAAATGGTGAAATTTTTGTACATAATATGCACATTAGCCCATATGAAAATGGAAACATATACAATAAAGATCCTTTAAGAGATAGAAAACTTTTACTAAATAAAAATGAAATATTAAAGCTATTTAATTCTATTAAGCAAAAAAATTACACTTTAATTCCAATAAGCCTATATTTTAAGCATAGTAAAGTTAAAGTTGAACTTGGTGTTTGTAAAGGTAAAAAATTATATGATAAACGTGAAGAAATTGCAAAAAAGGATGCTCAAATGAATATTTTAAGAAATTTAAAATCATGAAAAAATAAAAAACGAGAGGTATAATTTTACCTCCCGTTTTTATTTTTAGTTATACAAGTTCAAAAGCATCTGGATTTTTGGCAAACCCTTTCTTTAAAATGCACCGCTTGTATACTCTTTGAGAACTGAATACTTGAATCAAAATTTTTTCGAAAGCCTGATTTGTAACATCTGACAAACCTCTTGCACCGGCTTTTCTTCTTATTGCTTTTCTTGCAATTTCATTAAATACTTCTTCATCATATTCCAACTTAATGCCAATTTCTTTCAAGAACTCTTCATATTTGCTGAAAATAGACAATTTTGATTCTTTTACAATTCTAGCTAAATCTCCCTCTAAAAGATCTTTGAATTCAACAATTGTATCCATTCTTCCAACAAATTCGGCATTCATACCATATTTAATTAAATCTTCCTTGGTATAGCCTGTTTCCTGTTCTATATCGCCTTCAAGTACTTCTTTGTTATCTGCTGAAAATCCAATATGATTCTTTTTAGCTAAACGCTCTTCACGTATTTTTTCAATTCCTTGAAAAGCGCCCATAAATACAAATATAATATTAGATGTATTTACAGTTATAGGTTTTCCGAAAGGATCGTTATCCACTTTAATACTGGTTCCTTCAACCATTTTAAGTAGGCTATGAATTACTGCATCTCCAGATATATCGTCTTGAAAAGAATGGTTTACTTTTTTATCGATTTCATCGATTATTACCAGACCATTTCTCGTGCGAGCAATATCTCTATTGGCTTTAAAGTACAAATTCTTTATTATATTTTGTACACTTGAACCAACGTAGCCTTCCTTAGTATACTGAGTAGAATCTTCAATAACATAAGGAAGTCTAAGCTCACGAGATATTTGCTTCATGGTTTCAGATTTTCCAGTGCCCGTTCCTCCTATAATTAGCATATTCGTTTTAATACTTCGAATCTTCAAAGAGCGATAAATCGCTAACACTGCACGGCATACAGCCTCATCCTGTCCAACAATATATTTTTTTACTCTAGATAGAGTCTCTTGGAAACTTGGAATAGCATTATACCGCTTTAATTTTACATCTTTTTTGTTAGAATTGTTTTTCTTTTCATTTTGTGAAATTGTTGTATTCATTTCTCTGCCCTCCTTTAAGTCTAAATTCAGGGTTTTGTTTACAACTTATGTAACCTCTAATATTATACTACATTTTTAAACTCATTTTCAAGTGCTGTCGCAATGTTTTTTAGGCATTTATGGAAGCACAAAAAAAGCAGGGAAATTCCCTGCTTTTAACCTGTATTCTCAATTTAGAAATTCTTTTAAGCCTTATTTGATGAGCAGAATACATTACGTATTTTATTTTGAACAGTATTCTTTATCATTTTTCTTGCTTCTCCACAATATTTTCTTGGGTCAAACACTTCTGGATTTTCAGCAAATACTTTTCTAATACTAGCTGTCATTGCTAATCTTAAATCTGTATCTACATTTATTTTTGATACCCCTAACTCACCTGCTTTTTTTAGCATTTCATCTGGAACTCCTTGTGCACCCGGTATGTTTCCACCATATTTATTGCACATTTCTAGTAATTCTGGTATTACAGTTGAAGCTCCATGCAATACAATTGGTGTATTAGGTAATTTTTCTTTTACCTTTTGTAAAATATCATATCTTAAGCGTGGTTCCCCACTAAATTTATATGCTCCATGGCTGGTACCAATGGCTATTGCTAAAGAATCGCAACCTGTTCTTTGCACGAATTCATAAGCTTCATCTGGATTAGTATATCTTGCATCATCTTCAGATACATTAACTTCATCTTCTACCCCTGCAAGTTTTCCAATTTCAGCTTCTACAACAACTCCTCTTTCATGTGCATAATCTACAACTTTTTTTGTTAAAGCTACATTTTCTTCAAAATCGTATTTAGAGCCATCTATCATAACAGAAGTAAATCCAGCATCAATACATGCTTTGCATGTTTCAAAGTCTGGTCCGTGATCCAAGTGTAATACAATTGGTATATTAGTTTCTTGTGTAGCTGCCTCCACCATCTTCAATAAATAGTTATACCCAGCATATTTAATTGCACTTGATGATGCTTGTAAAATAACTGGTGAATTTTCCTCTGCAGCAGCGCTTACAATTCCTTGTATTATCTCCATATTATTTACATTAAAAGCTCCTATCGCATAATGTTCTTTCATTGCTCTTTCAAACATTTCTTTTGATGTTACTAATGGCATATTTCATTCCTCCTATATAAATTAATTTCATACTGTTATTCTAATTCTATTTTTTTTATATGTCAAGAAAAAAGATGATACTTACTAATTTTTATAAGTATCACCTTTTCCATTTTTCAAATATTACTTCTTAAAGATGTGTCCCCAGTGGGGAATCATTCCCAATTTGGAAACGTCCCCAACTATTCATCCTCTTCGTCGTATTCATAGCTTCCGCACATAGATTCATCTGGCTGTTTTGTTGTGCAATCACTACATGGTTCTACACTTATTTCTTCTAATAAACATTTGTCATCTCCTGTATCATTATATATACAGCTTGATACTGTACAGTTTATTTTTTGTTTTTTATCCATTTTAAAATCCTCCTATTTGTATTATGTGTACTTTTATATATTTAATACAAATTAGGGAGGATTTAGATTTTAAATCTCATCAACTGTTTCTATTCCAAGTAGATTTAATGATATTTCAATTACTTCTCCAATTGAATAAATCAATTGTAATCTCATATTTTTAAGTTCTTCTGTTTCTGCATTCAATATTGAATAATCATGATAATAGCTTGAAAATAGTTTTGTTAAATCATATACATAATTTGCTATTAGATTAGGTGTAAGTTTTTCTGTAACTTTAGCTATTATACTTTTAAATTCTTCTAATTTTTGAATTATTTGAATTTCAGCATCTTCATTTAATAATTCAAATTTGCCTAATTTAACCATTCCTTCATAATTTGCCTTTGTTAATATAGAATTAATTCTAGCATAATTATACTGAATATATAAACTTGTGTCACCATCAAAACTTAATGCTTTCTCCAAATCAAATGTAACATTTTTTTCGCAAGAGCCTTTTAAAATCGTGTATTTAACAGCTCCATATGCAATCTTTTTAGCCTTTTCCTCATCTATATTTCCTTCATTTCTTTTTGCTAATTCTTGTTTTGTTTTTTCAAGTATTTCTTTCATAAAGTCTTCTAGCAATACTACCGTTCCGTTTCTTGTAGACATTTTTCCACTTGGTAATAATACAAAAGAATAATGTATTACTTGTGCTGTTTTATAACCTAATAAATCTAATGCTGCACTAATTTGCTGGAAGTACAACTTTTGATCTTCTCCAAGTATAATAACATTTTTATCTGTATTTCTTTCAGCTTTGTATATACTATATGCAATATCTCTTAATGGATAAAGAGAAGTTTTGTCTGCTCTTGTTACTACAAGTACAGGTGATTTCATTGGTAAATGATATTCCTCTTGATTTATTGCAAGTCTACCATCTTCAGCTTCAAATAGTTTGCCTGTATCCTTTAATTTTTCTAGCACTTCATCAACTTTTCCATTTATAATAAAATCTGATTCATAATCGAAATAATCATAATGTATTCCTAATTTTCCAAATATCTCTTTTTGCCCTTCTATACAAGTTTCAACTATATTTCTAAATTTCTGTATAGTTTCCTTATCTCCATTTTCTAATTTATATAAATTGTCAAACACTTCTTGTTCTAAGTCTTTATCCTCTTCTACTCTCTTATTTATGTCTACATATAGTTGTAAAAGTTCATCAAATTTAACATTTTCTTTGTTTTTACTTCCAACAAGAAGCATTGAAATTTGTTTTCCAATATCATTTACAAAATAATGTGTTTCGACTTTATAGTCATTGAAATTCAAAATTTTAACAACAGAATCTCCAATTAACGCATTACGAGCTCGTCCAATATGTGGAGATGCATTAGGGTTAATGCTAGTATGCTCAACTAAAGCAGTTTTTCCTTTACCTTCTCCTGTTGATCCATATTTTTCTCTTTTATTTGCAATTTCCTCTAATACAGATTTTACATATATTTCTTTTTTTATAAATATATTTAAATAACCTGAAACAACTTCTATTTTATCTATTTCTGGCAAAATTAATTTATCTTTTATATTATTTGCAATTTGTAGTGGTGCCATTTTCAATTCTTTTGCTAATTTAAAACATGGCAAAGAATAATCTCCCATTTCTAAATTAGGTGATTTATCTAATATTTGATATATTTCTGCAACATCTTTGTCTAAAATATTTGCAATCGCGCTTGCAATACTTTCCTTAATGCTCATTTTCTTCATCCTCTCTAGCAAAATTTTACCATTAAATTATACCAACAATATGCAAAAAAGTAAAGATTTCAAAGGAAAAATAATCTTCATAATTACCAAAAAGACGTGAATCTAAAAAATCCACGTCCCATTATCATTTTTAATTCAAGATGTGTCCCCGTTTGGGAATGCTTCCCAATTGGGGACGTTTCTAAATGGAAAATTATCATTAATTAAGAAACTTCTCTAATCCTTATCGAATAATAGTTTTATTCCCCATAATCCAGAAATTCCAACTAATGTATATACAATTCTACTAAGTACAGTCATATCACCAAATAATGCTGCAACTAGATTGAACCTTAATAATCCTATTAATCCCCAGTTTATGGCACCAATTATAATAAGTGCTAGTGCTATTTTGTCTATTATTTTCATATTGCACCTCCCATATTTTATATATACTCTATTATTTTCAATTTATTCATTTTTATGCAAAAGTAGAGCAATTAAAATTGCTCTACTTTTTTTATTTTATTTAAGATATGTCCCAAATTGGGAATAATTCCCCATTTGGAAACGTCCCTAATTATCAAAAATTCTATAGTATACTAATTTGTTATATTCTTCAAGTTTGTCTGTATCTTCTTCTCTATGTATATTTCCTAAGTTATCTATATAAAAATTCTTGGTTATTATTGGATAATATTTTTGAAGTCTCTCCATATAATTATTCATTGAGCTATATTGTATTCCTGCTGCTTTTAGCAAATAATTTTGTAAATATACTGTACTTGTTCTAATATTATATTTTTCTTCAATATCATAATTTGCCCATATCAAAAATGGTGTTTCATAATGTTCTATTGGTCTATTTGTAGAATTCTTACTGCCATCTAAATTAGGCTGATGGTCTCCGAAAAATAATAATATATATTTTTCCTCTTTTTCTTTTAACTCATCTATCACATATTTTAGTGCATCTGCAGATTCATGAATTAATTGCATATATACATTTTTACTATTATCATTATTGTATTTTATTTGTTTTGGATCTGTATTCCAATATCCTGTATGGTTTTGTACTGTTAGCACATATTCAAAAATTCGCTCATTTTGGGATTTTTGGTTTATTTGTTTTAGCATTTCATTATATGTACTTCTATCTGAATAGAATTCATTATTAAAATTTTTTTCTAATCCTTCAATATCATCCTTAAATTTTATAGCATCAAAATCAAATAATTCATATATTTTATTTCTTGAATATGCATAACTTTCCCATGGATGTATTGCAGATGTTTTATATCCACTATTTTTTAAAACTTGTACTAATGATGCTTTTACTGGGTCTGAAATATATTGTTGAAAAACATATGATCCAACTGGTAATATTCTTAATGAATTTTGTGTTAAAAATTCATACTCTACATTAGCTGTTTCTCCTCCAAAAGAGCTAGAATACATTACACCACTTACAACATTTTCTTCTTTAGATAATTTAGTAAAATACTCTATAGAATCAGAAAATCCATCTTTATATAAATTGTAATAATCGCAAAAAGATTCATTTATAATTACTATTATATTAGGCAAATCATCTTTGTTGATTGTTTTGGATTCTTCATAACTTTCTAAAATATTTTTAGCCTCTTCTTTGTCATAACCCGAAGGTGGAATAGTATTTAAACTAGTAAAAGACCTAATTAGTGTAACTGGTGTTCCTTTCCATCTATAATTATGGTTCATATCCCATAAAGAATGGTCTTTAAAAGCTATTGCAAATGATATTATTGCTATAACTCCTATTAAGATTTTTAAAACTCGTATAAACCATTTAGACTTTTGTTCTATAAACTTTCTTCTAAATATTACTAATGTGGCTATTATTAAAATTACAAATAACATTCCAATATAAAACTTAGCATCAAATTCTAAATGCATGTTTTTAGACACACTTAGTGCTGTTCGTATAGCAAACATATCTGAAACTGTTATTGTAGATCCTCTAACTGTTCTTACAATATAGTTTATAATATCAAATATAGTTTCTAACCCTATTAGTATTGTAAGTGATAATTTTGTTTTATTTGTTATTCCTTTTATAATTAAATAAATACTAAACCAAATTGCTATTGTTTCCCAAGTCCATGGATCTTCAATTATTAAATTTTCTTCACCTGCTTCAAAATATTTCATAGCAAAGAAAAGCTGTGCTAAAATAGCTACAATTAAAGCAAAATGCCATAAATATTTTAGCCACTTTTTTTCTTTTTTACTTTTTCCTTTATCCTCTTGTTTTTCTTGATTTTCTTGAAATACCGCTTCCTTCTTTTCTTCTAAAATTACCATAAAATTAATCCTCATTAATTTATTTTAAAGTAATTTTATCATTAGATTTGACAATTTTCAACATTTTTATACCTTTTTCAATTTTCTTTTAATACTCAAGGCAAGAATAAATATTGAAATTTCAAATATAAAAACAAAAAAAATGTCATTTTCATCTCCTGTTTTAGGCAATTTCGGCGGTAATTCTGTTTGTGGCTTTTCTTCTGGTCGTTCCGGCTCTTGTGGTGGTTCTTCTATTATAATCGGTTTATCTTTCATTTGAACAAACTGTGTCTCACTAGTGTCCTTTACAGTAAACTCAATTTCTTCTGCTAACTCATATCCAGTCGGTGCTGTTATTTCTCTAAGAATATATTTTTCTCCTACAATTAGTCCTTCAATTTTATGTGGTTTTGAAGCAGAAATCCAGGTATCTATGATTTTCCCTTGTTTATTTATTAATTCTAATTTAGCACCAATTAATTCTTCTGTTCCAGTTATATCTGTTTTAGAAAATTCTACTATTGTTGGAGAATTTGAAATACTTTTACTAACCTCATACACTTTTTTAAGAGAATTTTCATATGCTAATTTAATTTCATATTTACTATTATCTAATACTAGCCCTTCTATAGTTTTTACTTCTTGCAATTCATAAATACCCAATGGTAAATTTTCAATTTTTAAACTGCCATCCTTGCTTAAATTGTATGTATCTATCTTTTCTCCTGCTTTATATATAATACTGTTATCAACATTGTTTAAAATATCTTCCTTTGCTGTAAGTTTAAATTCGATTTTGCTTAAATCAGAATCATCTAAAATAGAAGTGTTTTCGTCATTAGTAACAACAATACTTTTATCTATTTGTATAATTCCTATGGGGTTCTCGTTTTCTATTACAATTTCTTTTATGTAACTTCCATCTTTATCTTTCTTATATTCTTGAATATTACTTATTTCAAATTGTATTGGTTTATCTAACTTTAAAAAGCCTTCCGGTGCCTTAATTTCTACTATTTCATATTTACCAACAGGTAATTTTAATGGTGTTACAACATTTCCCTTTTCGTCATTAGAGTTCAAATAATTATTATCTATTACAATAATGTTTTCTGAATTTGTTGAAAACGAATTAAATAGTGTATTTCCAATTTTTTGTGAAACCAATTCACCTTCCTTATATATTATTGTTCCACTCGCTCTATCTAATACATCTTGAACTGCCTTTATTTGAAAAATTGCACTAGATGCTGTTATTAGTTTTCCTGTTGCTTTATCCTTTTTTATTATTTTTAAATAAGCTTCTAACTGCTCATTATTTACAAATATATTTTTAACTTTTTTTGTAACATCTGGTATTTCACTTTCATCCTCCGCTATTTCAAAAACAAAATCTTCTGCTGTTTCGTAGTCTTTTGGTGTTATAGTTTCTTTCACAATATATTCTCCATAAGGTAAATAATCTGTATAAGCATTTCCATCTGAATCCGTTGTAATTATTGCATAATTTGGTACTTCTTCTATATTTTCATTCCATAATTCTTCATATGTAAATCCTTTATCTAGTGCTTTTTGCATATCGCTTTTAAGTTTAATAGTAAATGTAGTTCCTTCTAATCCTGGTACCTTTCCAGATAAAGCTCTAATTCCACTTTTAAAAATGTGTATCTTCATTTGTTTTACCTTTTCTTTGCTCGTAACTGTAGCGGTTACAAGTTTAGTGTTTTCATCTTTGTACCCTAAATCAACTTCATACTCATTTAGATCTAACATATATCCTTTGGGACTTTCTACTTCTTTTACCATATACTTTCCTAATGGCAAATCTGTAATATCTTCTGTTTTTCCCTCTTTATTCATAATTCTTGTTGCTACTAAATCTCCTTTAGAATAGAATTTTTTAGTTTTTGCGACATTATATATATCCTCTTTAGCATATATATTGTATTTTGCATTTTCAAAGCTAGCATCTCCTTGCAGAACACTCACTGATTCATCCAATTGTTTTATAATAGAAATAGTTCCTGTGGGTTCTGTGTTAATAAATTCTACCTTTGATGCATTATCAGCAAGTACTTCAACTTTTTTTACTTGTTTTTCTAATGAATATCCTGAAGAAGCCGATACCTCTTTTACATAATATATTCCTGGTTTTAATTTATTAAATATAACTTCTCCTGCATTATTTGAAACTCCACTTACAATTTTATTTGTACATGTTTCATTAGAATATACTTCAAAATTACATCCAGCTACTGGATCATTCATATTATTTAATTTTTTTACTATAATTTTACCAGATTGTACTTCAACTGATATATTAAAGCTATTAGGATTTATGTAGTTTGAAAATAATAGATTTTGAACTGTATCAGATTTAAATTTAAAATAGATATAATTAGACATGGTTGCACTTGAATATGCATTTCCATTTGGCATTAGCTCATATAGGCCATAATCTTTAGAATTAAATGTTACTATACCTGAATCATTTTCTGCTATTGAAGTAACTATTAATACATTACTTCCTTTTTCGTGAAAGAAATTTACGCCATCTATAGTCTTATTAAAACTATCATAGTTTTTTAATATTTCAGCACTATCTAATAATTCTAAACTCTCACCAATATTTACTTTATATTTATTACCATTAAACTCAACATTTGAATGATAATCTTTATAGTCTTTTTCTGTTTGTGTAAGCCACTTATCATATATTGTAGATGTCATATAACTTGTATTCCACGAATCTCTTCCAACTACCTTTGCATTAGAGTCTATATTATTTTTTATATATTCCCATACATATTGCTGGGTACAACACATTGCACTTTTTGCTTCATCATTTATGGGAAGACCTGTTCCATGCTTCATTGCATATCCAAAATAAACCATTTCTGCTAATTTTTGATATTTTTCATAATTATATTTATATTCTAATACAAACTCATCATCATATGTATATTCTCTTCCAGTTGGAGATTTTACTCCAAATTGTGTGCAAAATAGCATATATGTTTTTCCATCATAAGTGCAATAATGAAGCTGATGTCCATAATTTCTATAGCTTCCTTTTATAATTCCAAATTCTGCATTACTATTCATATCTGTAATAAATACAGCCATACTCTTTAGTGATAATGTTGCAATACACAATATAAATAATATCACTATTGCAATATATTTTTTTGTCTTGTTATTCATTATTTTTCTCCCTTCCATTTTATGTAAGGGGACGCATCTTTCTAGCCTAGGACACTTCTTCCCCTATGGTCGTTTCCTTTGGGTTAAGAAATGGCACACGGTCAATGTTGATAAGATACATCCCCCACTTATGAGCTAATGATGTCATATTTCAAAATTTTTCCCTTTTAATATATAGAATTACAGCATAATATCACTTCCCTCTCACAAGTATTTAATTGTTAATTTGGATTTTTTATAAACCGAAATGGTTTATTTGAAATAATTTTAAATAAGATTTTAAAAATTCTTGAATTAAATTAACATTTACATTATATGGTAATTGTTAATTTTTGTCAATAGCAAATTATGTAAAATTTGATTTAATTATGTAAATATGGTAAAATATATATGTCATATTTTAGTATTAATATGTTGTTTAACCTACATTTTACAAGGAGGATGTATCATGACAGAAAAATTTCTTCGGGAAGCACTAGAAATAGCACACGAAAATGGCCAGGATTGTATTCTGGTATGGGCAAATCTCTATGAGTTTGATACCAATTCTATTAAGCTGGATTCGTTTACTTTTTTGAAAAATCAAGAATACGAAATGGTTTTTGGTAGGCCAGCTAGAATGAACATCAAATGCATTACGGATTTTGTAAGCTCTAACAAGGGCTGGTTTATGTCCATTCCGGTAAAGAAGTTTGAAAATCCTAGATATTTCTATTATATTCTTCAGATATTGCAACGCGAAGAATATCATGGACCGATATCGTTTTTGCCGTCGAAGAAAACGTTGTTTAATTCATAAGTAGGTAACTGCAGAGGACTCCATATGGGGTTCTCTGTCTTTTTGTATTTGTTCGCTTTTATTATTATATTAATTGTGTTATACTATACTAAATTTTAAGAAAGGAGTTGATGATGTTCAAAACGGAAGAGGAATGTCTTTAGAAGATTTCCAATCGGAAAGAAAGGCTATATGAACGTTATAGTAGAAAATTCGGCTAAGAAGTGTATTGACGACATATTTTACTATAATCTGCTTTAATAATTATTTAGATTTTTAATTCAAAATATTCTTTAATTTTTTAATCATTTTTTTAGTTAATTTTCTTTAAATATATCCAAAAAATACCCAATTTTAAAAAATTTTTAAAATTATTTTTTATATAATTTTTAATTATTATTTCAATTTTAATTATTTCTTGTAACTATATATTTTTAGCATATTACAATATATTTCCACTTTATACAAATTTATATCCCAATATTAACAAATTTTACATGCTTTTACAAAAAATTCTAAAAATTTTTCAAAAAAACTTGCATTTTTTAATTGCATATGCTATAATTGTATTATAAGGTGGCGATATATTACCCATTTTATCTAGATAAAACGGAAGCAAAAATAGTTAATATACAAGGGAAAAAATAGGATGTGATTAATATGAAAAATATGAATATGGTAGATAATAGTTTAGCTCTTACAGTAAGAAAAGAGCACAGATTAATGGCTTTAAATCAAGTAGCACATAGTAGTGTTAGAGTATCTAGAAAAGTTATCTTTGCAATCTTTGCATTAAACCTTTTAAACTTATTTGTTTAGATACATATAAAATTGTTTAATACCTTTTTGTTTAAATATATATTAAAAGGAGCAAGTTTGACTTGCCCCTTTTGTTTTAGTTTAATATTTCTGTTACACTATCAATACCTGGATATACTAGATCTATAAAATCATCATTAACTTCAATTTTCCAAGTATCTTCATATTTCTTTAATTTTACTTTTTTTAATTCTACTTTATTATCTTCTTCTTTTTTTATTATCTCTTCTAAGTTGTTTATTGCTCCTTCTTCTAAAATTTGATTTCCATTGTTAACATCTGCAATTAAATCTTTCATCCACTTAGTTAGAATATTTTTAAAACTTTTATTAGTTAATTCAACTATTACAGTAGCTTCATCATTATTTATTTCGATATTTTCTATTGACCATGTAATATCTTTAAATAATTCTTTTTCAATATTTGTATCTTCTTCCTTAATTAGCATTTCATCTAAACCTGAAATTAGTTTATCATAATCTAGATATTTATTTACATTCTCTTTATCTAGATTTTTTAATGCTGTAAAGGAACTATCTATAACTTTGCTAATATCCTCTTCTATTTTTGCCTTGCTAATATGATTCATAACAAGCATTACAATACCAAAAATAATAGCACCAATTATAGCCAATACAATAATAATTTTTAATACGCTTACAAAATTAAATTCTTTCTCTAACGAATGATTTCCCTTCATAAGTATTATTTCCTCTCTTGAATATATGAAAGTAGAAAGAGTAGATTAGTACTCTTTCTACTACTTGTTTACAATATATACTTTTATTCTGCTATTGTATTTACTGTAACTAATTCTGCACTATCAACTGTTAATTCTATAACTGGCTCTGATGTTTGAACTGGTTCTTGTACTTCAGTTACTTCTTTTTCAACTTGTGTATCTTCTTCTACAGTTACTTTTTCTTCAACTTTTGAAGGTTCTGTAACTTCTGGTTCTACACTGTTTTTACCAGTTTCTTCTGATTTTTCATCAGATTTATCTTCTACAACTGGTTCTACTTTTTCTTCTTGCTTAACTTCTGGTTTTGTCTCTTCTGTCTTAGTTTCTGGTTTTGTTTCAGTAGGTTTTGTTTCAGTAGCTTTTGTCTCTTCTGCCTTAGTTTCTGGTTTTGTTTCCTCTACTTTTGCCTTTTCATCTTGTTTATCTTCTACTGTAACCTTTTCTCCAGAAGTTGTATCTTCTTGTTCAGTTGATTTCTCAACAGTTTTTCCCTCTTCGCTTGCTTTTAGTTTCTCTTCTAGTTCGCCTGCTTTTGCTTGTTCTATAATTGAAGATAATATATTTGATTTTGAAGTTTCTACTGGGGTAACTGTATTTATGCTTTCAGCATCCTCTACTAAGTTTTCAATTTCTGCATTTTGTTCTAATGCAATTGCACTATCAAATTTGTCTTCTACACTTGCTTTTCCTTTTGCTGTTAATTTCCATGTAATTTCTTCATTATTAACTACATTAGCTTTTACCATTGCTTTCTTTAACATTGATTTATTATTTAGCGAAGAACTTCCGTTAGCTGAAGGTGTTGCTACTCCTGTTCCTAATGTAATTACAAAATTATCATATCCTGCATATTGTGATACATCCCATGAAATTTCACCATCATCAGCTATTGTTACATTATTTGCAGTTAAATCAGCTAAATTATTACATGTTATTGGTGTTTGAGCTACATTGTTAAAATCTGTATATGAAAGAACTACTGGATAAATTTTATCTTTATCTGTTACTTTAGTTCCTGCATATCCTATATGTGTTTGCATATTGTTTATTTTATCTGCAATATCTTCAAATGTTTCAACTAGTTCATCTTCATCTGTTGCTGAGAAAATTCTATCATTTTTATGCTTATCTCCCACAATTGCTTCAAGTTCTGTTCTACTAAATGAATTTCCTAATCCTACTGCAAATTTTTCAATATTATTTACACTGTTTAATTTAGTAATAGTAGGTGCCCCCTCATCTGTACTTACATAATAGTCAGTATCATTTGGTTCCCCATCTGATAAGAATACTAGTATATTTGTAGCATCCTTATCTGCTTCTCCTAAAGGTTTAAGTACATCTGCGGCACTAGATATACCTCCTCTTATATTTGTTCCTCCATCTGCACTCATATTATTAATACTATTTTTTATTGTATTTACAGTTGTTGCACTTAATGTTATTGTACTTCCTGTATTAACGTCAGTTGCAAATGTTACTAATGTTACAGTTATAGTTTCATTACCTTTATTTTCAAGTATTGAATCTATAAATGCTTTTGCAGCTGTTTTTAATGCTTTCATTCTTGATGGATAATTTGTTGCACATTCTGTACAATAATATGTTTTATTAAATCCACTACCTCTAGAATCAATATATGTTGTACCATGACCTTCAACACTGCAACTATATCTTCTATTTGTATAGGTTACATGTTCTGTACCACAATCTATACAAGCAACTATATCTTTTGGATCAGCACCACTTATATATCCTGTATATTTTCTATTATATCCATCTATTAAATAATTAGTTCCATGTTCTACGCAGAAATTCATACTTCCTGATACGTCTAATGCTAAAACAATGTTTTTATGTGTTTGTTTTTGTATTTTTACTGTTTGCTCTATTGGTACTTCAATTGGATCAGAAGTTGTAGTTGCTCCTTTTACAATTGCAGGTTCTATTCTAGATCCTGCTGGCACATCTGTTCCAACTGTTACTTTTATTTCTATTGGATTTGCTATATCAGCTTCTGTTACTTCAAATGTTATTTTTCCTGTTGATGGATTATATGTTGCACCTGCTGGTAATGTAGATAAATCTACTGTAAGCTTATCATTTATTGAAACATTTTCTGGTGCTCTAGTAGCTCCATTAAGGTCTATTTCAATAGTTGTTGGATATTT
Organism: Clostridia bacterium; assembly: GCA_017469445.1. Taxonomy (GTDB): domain Bacteria; phylum Bacillota; class Clostridia; order TANB77; family CAG-508; genus UMGS1864. Next base: position 1,492 of record JAFUGK010000023.1, on the reverse strand, counting down.
CATTTTTCCTTCGCCTGAATCACTTAGGTTTAATGTAAATGTTACTGTGTCTTCTGGTTCAGCTTTTGTTCCATCTGCTTTTGGAGAATCAGAAGTCATAGCTGCATTTAAATGTCCTACTTTTGTATTAGACATATTAATTGTTATATTTCCATTAGCATCTTTTACTGGCTCTGAATATTCAACTGCATAGTAAAGTGCAATATCTCCAACTTCTTCTATTGTATATTCAATATCTGTTCCGTTTGCTCTTCTGTCTAAATCTGTAAATTCATATGTCCAACCACCTGCTCTTGTTGCTGTTGTTGTATCTACTACTGTTGTTCCGTTCATTAATTGTACTGTTATTGATTCTGGTCTATTAGCAACTTCATCTTGCTTCCATGATTTTGTTCCACTTACTTTAATCTTATATGGCTCATGAGTATTTGTTACTGTAAATCCATTTGCCATACTTCCTGTTACTTCAGCTGTGTAATCTGTTATTTGTGTTGTTTCTGTTACTGTATATGCTATTTCTGTTCCGTTTTCATCATATTTTGGTAATCCTGTAAATGTATCTGATGCTTTTGATGCAGTTAATGTTACTGTTTTTCCTGTTACTGGTGTTGTTCCATTCATTAATTGAATTGTTACATCTGTTCTTAAGCCATCTTGATTATTATTATCAATCCATTCTTTTGTAACACTTACTGTTACATCTGGGTTTACTGGTATTCCAGTTGTTGTTGTTGCTTTAGCTGTTGTACCATCTTGTGCTGTTGCAATTGCAGTATTTACTATATCATTTTCAGCATCTACATCTGCTTGTGTTACAGTATATGTTACTGTATATGTTTCACTTGCATCTGGTGCCATACTTGCTATAGTAGCTATTGCATTTCCTGCTGTTACATCTGCATTATTATATTTTACAAGTAAAGTATCTGTAACTGCTACATTTGTTAATGTTTGATTTCCACTATTTTTTACTGTTATTGTATATGTTATAACATCATTTGGTCTAACCATTGTGTTTGCAGTAACTGTATTTCCATTAACGGCTGATGCTACTTTTGTTACTGTTAATGCTTTATTAGCTGGCTCTGTTGGATCTTCTGTTGTTCCTGGTGTTGATGGTACATCTCCTGATGTTGCTGTTGCTTCATTTGCTACTGATCCTTTTACTAAGTCTGCTTCTGTTACTACATGTGATGCTGTAAATTCTTTGCTTTCTCCTGGTGCTAATTTAGCTATCTCCCAGCTATCTCCTGTAAATTCATCTTCTACTGTTATTCCTGTTACTGTTTGGTTTCCATCATTTACTACTGTTATTTTGTATGTGATTGTCTCACCTAACACATATTTTCCGTCTTCTGCTTTTGCTTCACTTGTTGTTTCTTTGTTTACTGTTAAGTGTGATTTTGCTGGCTCTGTTGGATCTTCTGTTGTTCCTGGTGTTGATGGTACATCTCCTGATGTTGCTGTTGCTTCATTTGCTACTGATCCTTTT
>JAFUGK010000003.1 GCA_017469445.1 Clostridia bacterium | reverse complement strand
TTCCCAACTAAAAAGATGCCATCTTCCCATATTGTTTTTACAGGAATGGCATCTTGCACATTTCGAGGAATTTTAAATTTCTCTTTATCTTGCTTAAATATCTTCTTTAATGTTTTCAATACTCTTTTTTGCTCCTTTCTTGAATTTGTTTATTTTTATCTTTTTTACTTTTTTTGATTTTTCATTTTCTATATTTTTAATCATTTGCTCGTATAAATTGTCTGCTTTAAAAGTTAATTTCTTTGGATATAAAATTTCTGTTTTAATCCAATTCATTACAAACTTTTCTGCAGTCATACCATTGTATTTTAAGAAACCTAATACAGCAAAAGGTACTGCTCCCAATATACACACCCAAGATAGTGTTTCAATGCCGAAAATAAGGCTTTAATACAAAATACAATAAAACTGCTATTATACAAGCCAATGCAGAAAAAATGAACTGCCTCATTGACAGCCCAAAAAATATACTTTCTGTGTATTCTCTTATTTCTCTATTTATTTTTACTTCCAACTATCTTGCACCTCTTTCTTTTTTTGTTGATAAATTTCTTTTCTCTAATTTTTTATAATCATCTAATAACGCTCTTACAGAAATTTTATTTGAATTATCTCTTTTCATTCTACCTTCTCTTTGTTTCATAAATTGAGGTTCTGTAAAATCTATATTGCTTAAATCGGTCTTGTTTTGTATAACGATTACATTTTGTTTCTTCTTATTCATTTTAAAAAATCCCATATAGTTTTACCTTTCTTTTACTTTTTCTTTTTTATAATATTTCATTGCATCTGGTAATTTATCTAATTTTGTTTCTTTTTCTATTACATCTTTTGTTATTTTATTATCTTTACAATATTTTAAATATTTTTGCATACCTTTTTTGTGTTCTAAATCTTCTGGATACCATTGTTCTATTGTTTGCCATATTCCATAGTGCATATCCATACTCATATAAGAGATTTTTTTATCAGATTCAATCATTGCAAAAACATCATCATCAATATTGTATGCCCAATCTGCAACATCACTTATTTCTTTTGTAAAAGGGTTTATCTCTATAATGTCATCATTGTGCATTGCTACAATAATTGAATTGCTTTTATCTCTTGTATCTTCTAATACATAGCATATTTCCATGTCTTTATATTCTTCACTATTCTTTAATAATTCCTTTGTTTCATTTAATATCTTTTCTATATCTAATTTTTCCCTAACTAATAAATCTTCTATTTTATCTACTTGTTCATTTTTCATACAAAAATCAAAATAATTAACAAAATCATTTGGACTTTTTTCAAATTCTATTTTTTCATTTGTAATCATATTTCCAACTTTGTTTATAAACACATTTTTCTCTATATTTGCTACTTCATCTCCCATATCACTTTCTCTTAAATCGTAACAATATAGTCCCATTTTTTCTAATCTATCTTTTTCTTTTTTATTTACATCTTTAATTAAATATTTCATAAATTTCACAACCTTTCTATAATCCCATCATTTCTCTTACTACACGATCAGATGCTTTAACTGTACCCACTAAAATTAACATATTAAAAATCAATTCTCCTATATACTTCCACACCATTGTTGCTGTTGCTAGATTTGTATCTACTGCAGGTGGACTTGATGCAAATAGAGAAAATATAATACAAGCAAGTATTATAATTGCTCCCTCTAAACATACTGCACAATAACTTTTTATAAAACTTTTACCTACACTTTGCGATGGCTCTCCTGCAAAAGTAGAAAGTGGTATTGGTGCTATCGCCGTATATAGATATATTTTAAAGAATCTACCATATACAGATAAAATCATAACAAAGGATAATACCGTTATGAATAAACCTCCGTATAATCGTTATTGCCCATAATGGAATACTCTCTAAAAATCCACATTTTTCTATTGCTGTTATAATTTCACTAGGTAATACTGTCTGTATTGTTCCTCCAAAACCTGCTGAATTCATAATTGTTGTTACTATACCCTGTACTATTTTAAAGAATGATAACAATAATTCTAATCCATAAGTTACAACACCTTTTGCTATCGCAAAACGAATAAATAGTTTTAAAGCGTGTTCTGGTTTTTTTACTTCTGCAAAACTCCCACAAGTTTTCATTACACCAACAACAAAGAATAATACAAGTAAAGCCAATGCTATTGCTTGTATTCCTCCGTGTATATTAACAATTACATTCCATATTTGACCACCTTTAAAATCTTGTGGGGATTGTGTAACTATTGTCCATATTTCACTTAATTTACTATTCCATGTGTCTATTGAATTTTGCAAGTTTCCAACTATCCAGTTGTCGCTCAATTCTTATCACCTCCGAATTCTAATAATTCAATATCATTTTCTATCTCATTTCCCCAACTATCCCAACCATCAACTTTTTGTCTTGCAAAAAGTTCTATTCTAGTTAAATCTCCTATTAGTTCTACAATTCTTGTTCTTGTTTCATCTGGTTTCTTACTATGTTCCTCTATTGGAGACATTATTACTTGATGGACTTTTGCTGAAATTCTTTTTGGCTTTCCTTTTGTTGCTAATATACAAATTTCTGCATTGGCTCTTGTCCAAAATCCCATACCCCAAAATAATGTTGGTTTCTTCTTATTTTGTTTTATCCATACAAAAGCAACTGTCTTATACGAAAAGCCCCACCTTTCAATTACTTTTAATCCATCTTTTAATGTTGGAAATGTTACCCACATAAATAAAACACAATTTTCATCTGCTATTTTATTTACTGGTATATTGCATATATCTTCTATGCTCATAGTAGGATAATGGCTTTCTGCTGAACGACCTTCTCCTTTTTTTGAATATACTTTATATTGCCACGGAGGATCAGCATAAATTATCTTATATTTTTTCAAACTTTAACCTCCTAAAATGCAAATAAGGCAAATACCTAAACAGCATTTGCCCTATTTGTTTCTTTTTCTATTCGTTTATTTGCTACTTCATAGTAGTATTTATCTAATTCAAAGCCTATAAATCTTCTATTTGTATTTATACAGGCTATTGCTGTACTTCCACTTCCTATACAACTATCTAAAACTAACTCGTCTTCATTAGAATATGTTTTTATTAAATATTCTAGCAATTCAACAGGTTTTTCTGTTCTGTGTTTTGCTTTTGATGGATGTGTTTTTGAAAATTCTAGTATAGTTGTTGGATATTTCTCAATACTTCCCTTTCTTATATCTTCTAATCTATCATAATCTCCATAATTATTATTAACAAAGTTTTTATGCTTATAGTTTATTCCTCTGCTATGCAAAGGCTCTCCTATTGACATTTGTGGATTATATGTTGGTAACTTTTTATAAAATACTGCTATTTGTTCGTGTCTTCTTAATGGTAGTCTATTTGCATTTAAAAATCCAGATGATAATACTTTGTCCCATATTAAATCATATCTAAACATTTTTATATTGCTATTTACCAATTCTATAAAGAACTTACCTTGTGCGAATAATAAAATACAGCCATTATCTTTTATTATTCTGTTATATTCTTCCCACAA
>JAFUGK010000002.1 GCA_017469445.1 Clostridia bacterium | reverse complement strand
TTTTTGGTATATTAATTTTAAATTAATATCTAGTTTAGTTTGAGCTCTTTGCTCTTTTTTAATTACTTTCTTCGTACGATTCTTAATCGTACCGCTTGGTCTCTTAAAGGATTTTATTGTTTACTTTTCAATGTACTTTGTTTTCGCCTTTTAATAAGGTCGTCAACGTTATTTATTTTAGCACAGTTTATAATGTGTTGTCAATACTTTTTTAAAACTTTTTTTAAAAAATTTTTAAAGTATTTTTTTGACCCATTTTTCATCAAAAAAGCGACTAAAATTATCTTAACATTTTTATAAACCAATGTCAATAATTTTATGTAAATTTCCATAAATTACTTGCCTTAACTTTTAACAATTAATATAATAAAATTTATGAAAGATATTACTTAATAAGAAAAATCAAAAATAGAGTTATGCCAAATTTAACACAACTCTATTATATACAATTATTCAATTTTTATTATGATGCTGTTTCCTGATTACTTCTTTTTACAGGAATCCTTTTATGCTTTTGCTTAACTTCTGTCTTCTTATTTTCATTTATAATAAGTTTAGGTGGCTCTTTTCCTTCTGCAGTTTCTTTTGTTATTATGCATTTTTCAATTTTAGGATTAGAAGGAATATCAAACATTACATCTCTCATTATCTCTTCAACTATAGATCTTAATCCTCTTGCACCTGTACTTCTTTCTAAAGCTTTATCTACAATTACCTCTAAAGCTTCTTTTTCGAATTCAAGTTCTACCCCATCTAATTCAACTAATTTTTGATATTGCTTCATCAAAGCATTTTTTGGCTGAGTAAATATTTGTATTAATGCATTTCTATCTAGTTCATGCAATGTTGCAACAACTGGTAATCTACCTACAAATTCTGGAATCATTCCAAATTTTAATAAATCCTGTGGTAATAATTTAGAGAATATTTCATATCTTTTCATTTCTTTCTTACTCTCTATTTCAGCTCCAAATCCAATAGATTTTTTACCTGTTCTATCTTTTATGATATTTTCTAGCCCTTCAAATGCACCACCGCAAATAAATAATATATTAGCAGTGTTTATTTGTAAAAATTCCTGATGCGGATGTTTTCTTCCCCCTTGTGGTGGTACTGAAGCTACTGTTCCTTCTACTATCTTAAGAAGAGATTGTTGTACACCTTCTCCACTAACATCCCTTGTAATAGATGGATTTTCAGACTTTCTTGAAATCTTATCTATTTCATCTATATAAATAATTCCTCTTTCTGCTTTTTCTATATCATAATCTGCAGCTTGGATAAGTTTTAAAAGAATGTTTTCAACATCTTCTCCCACATATCCAGCTTCTGTTAAAGTTGTAGCATCTGCTATTGCAAAAGGCACATGTAATACTCTTGCAAGAGTCTGTGCAAGTAATGTTTTACCTGAACCTGTTGGTCCTAATAATAGGATATTACTTTTTTGAATTTCTACATCATTTATTTCTTTGCTAGATGATATTCTTTTATAATGATTATATACTGCTACAGATAATGTTTTCTTTGCATCTTCTTGCCCTATTACATATTCATCTAATACTTTCTTTATTTCAGCTGGTGTCGGTATTTTTTCTAATTCTTGTATTGATTCGTCAAATTCATCTTCATAATATTCGTCATCTAATATATTTCCGCACACTTTTATGCACTCATCGCAAATATATACACCAGGTCCTGCAACAATTCTCTTTACATTTTCCTGTGTCTTACCACAAAACGAGCATCTTACACTTGGCTTATTTTTACTTCCTTTTGGCATCTTACACCTCTTTATTAATATTTCTATTCTTTAGTTATTTTCTTTTTTCAATAATCTCATCAATCAATCCATATTTTAAAGCTTCTTCTGCTGTCATATAATTGTCTCTTTCTGTATCTCTTTCTATTACTTCTAAAGGTTGACCTGTTCTTTCACTTAATAATTTGTTTAATTTTTCTCTTGTTTTAACCATATGGTCTGCATGTATCTTTATTTCTGTAGTTTGACCAGACAATCCTCCTCCGCCAATTAATGGTTGATGTATTAATATTTCTGCATTAGGAGTAGCCATTCTTTTGCCTTTTGTTCCAGAAGCTAAAAGTACTGCTCCCATACTTGCAGCCATTCCTATACATATTGTAGAAACTGGACATTTTATATAATTAATTGTATCCACTATTGCCATACCTGCAGTTATAGAGCCTCCTGGGCTGTTTATATATAAATGTATCTCCTTATCAGGATCTTCAGACTCTAAAAATAATAATTGTGCTACTACTAGGCTAGCTGATGTATCATTTACATCTTCAGCTAAAAATATAATTCTATCTTTTAATAATCTTGAGAAAATATCATATGATCTTTCTCCTCTTGCAGATTGCTCAATTACGTAAGGTACTAAACTATTTCTTTCTTCTACCATTAATTTTTCCTCCTTAATTATGTTTAGATTTGTTGGAAAATAATTTAGTGAATTTCTAGGCAAACAAGCGAGAATAATCCGAGGCGTACGATTGTACGTCGCAGGATTTTCGAGTGCAGTTTAACAACGAAATTCGCAAATTATTTTTCAACACTATTTTATCTTTGCATTAGTTAATATATACTCAATTGTTTTTTCTGTTTTTAAATTCTCTTCTACATATTTCTTTAATTCTTCATTTTTTTCTAATTCTTCTACTGGCTTTCCATAAGCCTTTGACATTTCTTCTAATTTTGCTTTCATGTCTTCATCTGATGCTTCTATTTTTGCATCTTTTGAAACAGCTTCTAATACTAATCTTGTTTTTACAGACTCTTTTGCCTGTTCTTCATAATCTTTTCTAAAATCTTCTTCAGATTTTCCAATCATTTGAAGGTATCTAGATAAATTCATTCCTTGATAGCTTAATTGCATATCCATGTCTTGCATTATTCTATTAAGCTCTGTTTCTACCATTCCAGATGGTATATCTACTTCGGAATTATCACAAACTGCTTTTATTGCATTGTCTTCATTTTCATGTTTTGCTCTATGTTCATTTTCTTCTTCATGTCTTTTTCTAATGCTTGCTTTTAATTCTTCTAATGAGTCATATTCACTAACATCTTTAGCAAATTCATCATCTATTTTAGGTAATTCTTTCTTTTTTATTTCATGTAATTTTACTTTAAATGTTGCATCTTTTCCAGCTAATTCTTCTGAAAAATATTTTTCTGGGAATTTTACTTTTATTTCTTTTTCTTCATCAATTTTCATTCCAATAACTTGGTCTTCGAATCCATCTATAAATGTATGGCTTCCGATTGTTAATTCATGATTTTCTGCTTTTCCACCATCAAAAGCTTTTCCGTCTACAAAACCCTCGAAATCGATTATTGCAATATCTTTATCTTCTACTGCTCTGTCATCTACTGTTACAAGTCTAGAATTCTTATCTGCCATTGTATCTAACTCTTTTTGTACATCTTCATCAGTTACATTATACTCTACTTTTGGAATTTCTATACCTTTATATTTTCCAAGTTTTACCTCTGGCTTAATTTGAACTATAGCTGTAAACTTAAGTTCTTTTCCTTTTTCCATTTGAATTACATCTATTTTAGGTGCACTTACTGCTTCTATGTTGTTACCTTTTATTGCTTCTTCGTATATTTCTGGAACAACTTCATTAAATGCATCTTCATAGAATATTTCTGGTCCATATTGTTTTTCTACTATATTATATGGAGCTTTACCTTTTCTAAATCCTGGTATATTAAAATATCTTGCATTTTTTACATAAACTTTTTTCATCCCTTGTTCAAATTTTTCTGCTTCAATAGTAAATTCTAATTTTACTTCGTTTTTGTTTTCTGTGTTTTCAACTTTTACACTCATTGTATTCAATCCTTCCAAATATATTTTTGCAATATGCTAACATATTATACCACACATTCCTAAATTTGCAAGAGTTTGAATAAAAAAAGAAGGCACCTTATTTCAGATGCCTACATTGGTTCAACTACTATTGTTCCTTTCTGCTGGATTTCAGCACACCGGCAGGGCATGTGATTTCCCCCCTGTCATTTAGGATTCCCCATTCACCTTTTTTGTTTGTGTAATAGGACATCCCATTTTTTACTTTCTGGATTTCACCTGCACCTTCAACCATTACCTTCCAATCTTCAATTCGCAGCAGAGCATATAAATTATCTGCATATTTGAAGATTTTTAGCTTGCCTTCCGAATCATAGTCCGAAACATATTCGGCCTTAACAAATCTCATTACGCCTTCTGAATCCCGAACGCAGATTTTAGTCATAGTAATTTACCTCCTATCTTTTGTTGTAAAAGTATTATATCACATTAATTTGATAATTTCTATATATTTACATAATATTTATACAATTTTTTCAATTTTAAAATTTAAATAGTCTGAACTTACCATTTTCAAATTTACTCCATCTACCATTCCTTCTACAATATCTTTTTGGCTTGTTCCATGTAAATGCCCATATAAGCATACTTTTACATTATATTTTTTCATAACTTGTAAAAGCTCTTTCATTGGTGGATAATGTGTACATACAATAAATTCTTTATCTTCTCCATAATTCTTTATTCCATCTGTAAATGATAATTCAAGCCTTGCTGCTTCTCTTTTTATCATTTTATCTGTATCTCCGTCTTCAGATGGGGACCAGCCACGTGTTCCAACTATTACATAATTTTCAAAGCAATAACTATTATTAAATATGAAATCTATGTTATTAAAATTATTTTCTTTTAAGTAATTTCTCATTTTTGAAATTGTTGTCCACCAATAATCGTGGTTTCCCTTTAACAATAGCTTTTTCCCTGGCAATTCATTTAAATATTCAAAATCTTTATATGTATCTTTTAAATATGTTTCCCACGAAAAGTCTCCTGGGATTAGAACTAAATCTTCGTCTTTTACATTTTCTTCCCAGCTTTTCTTTATCTTACTTTCATGTCCTTCCCATTCTTTCCCGAAAATATCCATTGGTTTACTATTATTAAAAGATAAATGTAAATCTGATATTGCATATATACTCATTATTTAAATTCTCCTATCTTTAAATTTGGGATAGCATTCAATGTCAAATCGGAAGTTCTTCCATTTATATAGCTATAGTATCCAGCAGATGCTATCATGGCTGCATTATCTGTACAAAGTTTTAAATCTGGATAATATACTTCAATTCCCATTTCTTCTAATTTGTAAAATTCATTTCTAATATAACTATTTGCAGAAACTCCACCTGCTAATGCCACTTTTTTTAGTCCTGTTTGTTTTAATGCTTCCAATGTATTCTTTATTAAAACTTCTGCTGTATTTTTTTCAAAGCTTGCACATAAATCAGCTTTATTAATATCTGGATTTTTATGATACATATTTAGTATTGCTGTTTTTATTCCACTAAAGCTAAAGTTTAGCCCTTCTGTATGAGCTTTTGGAAGATCTATATTAGGTTTTCCCTGTTTTGCAAGGTTATCTACTTTTGGCCCTCCTGGATATCCTAATCCTACTACCCTTGCCACTTTATCAAAAGCCTCGCCTACTGCGTCATCTTTAGTTCTACCAAGTATTTCAAAATCTGTATATGATTTTATGTGTATTAAATGTGTATGGCCTCCTGAAATTACAAGGCATATAAATGGTGGTTCTAATTCTTTAAATGTAATATAATTTGCTGCTATATGTCCTTCTATGTGGTTTACTCCTACAAGTGGTTTTTTTGTGCTAAAGCTTAATGCCTTTGCATAAGATACACCTACAAGCAACGCTCCAACTAATCCCGGTCCATATGTTGGGCATATTACATCAATATCTTCTAATTTAACATTTGCATCTTTTAAAGCTTGTTTTACCACTTGATTTATTACTTCTGTATGACTTCTTGAAGCAATCTCTGGTACTACTCCACCAAACTTTTCATGTATTCTTATTTGTGAATTTATTACATTAGATAAAACTTCCCTACCATTTTTTACAACAGCTGCGGAAGTTTCATCGCAACTTGATTCAATTCCTAAAACTAGTATATCTTTCATTTTTTCTCTCCTTGCCGAAAAATAATTTGTCTAATTATTTTTGCGAAGTTACTATATAAAATATTTTTTGATTTATAAAGCCGACAGTTCCCGAAGACCCGCGAAGCGCTGCCAGACTTTGAGCATTCTTCTTCGAAGGGGCCCCGTCTGGTCAGCTATTACCCTGCTATAGAGTGCTTTTAAAGAAAAAAATATTTTATATAGTAACTTCGCATATACATTTCAATAAATTTATCCAACATTAAACATCGTTCTAATAATATGTTCAAGTCCATTATAAATTCCATCAATAGCTGGACTAATGATATCTCCTGCAATTCCAGTTATGAATATAATTATAAATCCAATATAAAAATACCATTGATTCTTTTCAAACCATGCTCTTGCATTGTATGGTAAAAAATGCATAAGTATTTTTGAACCATCTAATGGTGGAAGAGGAATTAAATTAAATACTCCTAGCCCAATGTTTATTACTACTATATAATTTACAATTAGTGCTACATAATACATTAATTGGCTATTAATTAGGCCAAATGCATACATTGCCACATATATTATCATAAAAACTATAGCAAGAACAAAATTCATTGCAGGTCCTGCAAATGCGACAATGGCTTCTGCTTTTGTAAGCTCCATATTTCTATTAAAATTGTTAGGATTTATTTCTACTGGTCTACCCCATCCAAACCCTGCAAATATAAGCATCGCAAATCCAATTGGATCAACATGAGAAAATGGATTTAAATTAAGTCTTCCTTGTATTCTTGGTGTTTCATCTCCCAGCATATCTGCAGCTTTTGCATGTGCAAATTCATGGAATGTCATTGCTATTAATACTGCTGGTATTGTAAGTACTAATCCAATAAGAGTATCACTTGAAGCTGTTGCTAAAAATCTCACAGCCATAATTGCAATAAATATATAAATAAATCTTTTATCTAAACCAAACATATTAATTCCTTTCAAACTTTAACAAATTTTTTATATACTATATCATATATTACTCTATTTTTCAATTGTTAAACAAAAGAAAAGTGTCCCATATTATTGGGACACTTTTTTAGGATATACCGAATAATTATTTAAATCTGATACTTACTCCACCGCCAAAGCCTTTTTCACTTCCGCAATTGGAAATAGAAAGGTTGAATGCGATGTTTTCGTTAGGCTGATAGAACAGACCTGCAGCAATAGCATTTTCGCCATGGAAGCTGCCTACTCCAAATGCTCCGCTAAATTTATAATGCGGATCATACTGCAAAGGTTTTAAAGAAGCATGAGCAATTGCCAATGCAACACCTTTATTGATTCTGCCGTCTAACCGCCTAATTTCTCCACCAAGATTGCCTACATTCTGTTCGACGCCGTCAATTCTTTCATCCAAGCGCTTATCCTCGGCCTGGCGTTCTTTGGTCTCTTTTTCAATCCGTTCTTTATTATTTTGGATTTCTGTTTTATTATTAGAGACCTGGCCTTGCAGATTGTCAAGATCAGCAGTAGTAGCAATACCATCAACTTCTACAGTTTTCTTGTTATTTTTATTTAAAACAAGAGTATTGCCATCCATGTGACCACTTGCAATGTCCTCGCCGGTCAAAACGTTATCGGCGTTTTCACGAACTTTTGCTTCGTTTTCAATTGCAGCTTTGTTAGCAGCAATCCCAGCATCATGCTCGTCATCTTTGCCGGTGCTACGAGTTACCTCATCTTCGATTGCTTTCTTGTTGGCCGCAATCTCAGCATCATGTTCGTCATCTTTGCCAGTGCTACGAGTTACCTCGTCTTCGATTGCTTTCTTGTTGGCCGCAATCCCAGCATCATGTTCGTCATCTTTGCCGGTGCTACGAGTTACCTCATCTTCAATTGCTTTCTTGTTGGCCGCAATCCCAGCATCATGTTCGTCATCTTTGCCAGTGCTACGAGTTACCTCGTCTTCGATTGCTTTCTTGTTGGCCGCAATCCCAGCATCATGCTCGTCATCTTTGCCAGTGCTACGAGTTACCTCGTCTTCGATTGCTTTCTTGTTGGCCGCAATCCCAGCATCATGTTCATCATCTTTGCCGGTGCTACGAGTTACCTCGGACTGCAAATCTTGTGCACTTGCAATGTCGCCAATAACTACAGGATTTTCCCCACTAACTCTAGTAAGAGTAATCGTGTTATCAGCAAATGTACCACCGTTAATGACATCGCCTTGCAGGTTTTTGATGTTCGTTTCATTGTTGGTCACACGACCATCAATGTTCTGGATATTGGTCTCATTGGTCGAAACCCTCTGTTCCAGATTGGTCACATCACCCGCTTTAGCAACATCGTCCAGCTTAATGTTGATATCCTCTTTTCCATTATTCCTTTTAAGGGTAATGGTCTGAGAATCACTTGCATAGCTACCTTCCGTCACATACGTGTCGGTAACTGAACCTACCAAGCTGGATGCATCAATCTTAATTTCATCACCACTGCCCTTGGTCAGAACAATATTGGTATCCACCAAGCTACCGGAAACAATGTCATCTGCCGCACGTTTTGCAGCTTCATTCTGAACATCTGTGGTACTTGCGATTCCACTCATTGTAATGGCATTCTCGCCACTATTACGGTTTAAGGTAATAGTGTTGTCCGCAAAATTACCATCTTTAATGGTATCGCCCTGCAGATTCTGGATGTTGGTCTCATTTGTCGAAACCCTCTGTTCCAGATTGTTTACATCGCCTTGCAAATTGGTAATGTTCGTCGTATTATTCGTAACACGATTGTCCAGATTCTGGATGTTGGTCTCATTTGTAGAAACCCGTTCTTCCAGATTGTTTACATCACCTTGCAAATTGGTAATGTTCGTCGTATTATTCGTAACACGATTGTCCAGATTCTGGATATTGGTCTCATTTGTAGAAACCCGCTCTTCCAGATTATTCACATCACTTGCTTTGGCAACATTGTCCAATTTAATGTCAATATTTTCTTTACCATTGTTCCTTTCAAGGGTGATAGTTTGCGAATCTCCATCATAGCTTCCAGCTGCTACATAAGTATCAGATGACGCGCCTATCAAGCTAGAAGCATCAATTACTACTGTGGAGTTATCACCTTTTTTCAAAACAATGTCTGTGTTTACAACACTTCCGGATACAACATCAGCCGCAGCACGCTTTGCAGCTTCATCTTTAAGCTGACTATTAAGCATCTGTTCATTGGCAACCAAAGCATCCGTTACCTTGTTCAGGTCACCAACAGTAAGGTCAGTATCATGGAGATATTCTCCACAATCCGAATCATGATTAAGAGCAGGATGATTGATATTAGGATCATTCAACCCGTCACTATCTGTGGTGTTCTGGTATTCAACATGTACTACACGGCCCCGGGTATTATCCGGATGCTGTGCTGCAAGCGCAGTTCCGCAAATGCTCATTGCCATAACAGCCGCCAATACTACTTTCGTTAATTTCTGCATTTTTAATTTTGCCATGTTGTTTTTTCTCCTTTTCACTTAATTAAATTTTTTAATGCTAAAACTAACTTACTTACAATCTTGCTTGATTTAAATACTATCCTCCTTTCGTAATATCCTGTACTTCAAATAAATATTGTTGTTACAATATCTTTTTATATTATACCACTATTTTCAAGAATTGTAAACATTCTCCTAATATTATGTATACTTATTGGCTCTTTTTTCTTTAATATATCCTTATAAAATAGCAAAAAGTATGCATTTCAAAAGATGAAATGCATACTTTTATAATTAACCCTAAATACTTTTATAAATCTTCTATTCTAAATGTCCAATAACCTTCATATAAATAACTGCTTTCAATTCCTTTCATATATACTTCTCGATTTTCTACCTCGTCAGTCAAGCTTTGCCTAATCAATTCTTTAATTTCTGTATCCTTTATTGGGCTACGTTCCATTGCAAATAAGTAATCTGCTCTATCAATCTTGCTCCAATCAACTACTTTATTTAATTCTTTTTTTAATATTAAATCTAGCCAAATTCTTGTACTTCTGCCATTTCCTTCTCTAAAAGGATGTGCAATATTCATTTCAACATATTTTTTTATTATTTCTTCAAAATTTGATTGTGGCATTTTTTCAATATTTGCTATTGCCTCATTAATATATGCAATTGGTATAAATCTAAAATTACCTTTTGCCATATCTACATTTCTTACTTCTCCAGCAAAATAATATACATCTTCAAATAAGTATTTATGAATTGCTTGTAAAGAAGCAAAAGTGCCAGGTTTTAACGTATTTAAATAGCCTGTTTCGAATAATTCTTTTGCTTTTCTTTTACTTATTCTCTCTTCTTCTCTTGCAAGTTCTGCTGGATCAGTAATATTTAATTTGTTTTCTAAAATCATTCTTTTCCTCCATAATTTTTTATTTAATTGTCTTTCATTGATTCATAAAAACTTTTCTTATATTCATCTATTTTATCTTTCTTCTTCCATTATTTTTTCTTCTTCCTTTTTTGCTAATTCTTGGAATTCATTATATAGTTTCATAAAACTCATATTAAATGGTTTATATCTTGAGCCTACATTTCTTATTCTTATAGGTATTCCTAATGAGTAAGATTCATAATCAGAATTTTTATGAAAAACAAGCCTTATTCCTTCTTTTTCTTTTTTTATTGATAATATATTTGCCGCTTCTTTGTATGTTTCATCACTATACCAATTAATAGTATTATTTTTAACTAGTTCATTCTTTGAATCAATATCATTACTATTAATAATTTCACTAATTAATCTATTGAAATATATCCACGTTTTTTCTTCATTCTTTACTATATATTCTATGGTTTCACTTTCAAAATTTTCCGTATCAGTCATTTCAAAATATATATCTAAATTTCCTCCATAAAATATATTTAATTCTTTATTGTCTTTCTTTAAAATAACATCTTTGCATCCCCTAAAATATGGATTCTCTACAAATTTTAGCATTCCTAATTTTTAATATCCTTTCCATTTTAAATGTGTTAATTCAATGGTTTCATAGTTGGGAACAATAGAACATCCCTAATAGAAGCTGAATCTGTTAAAAGCATAATTAATCTATCTATTCCAAGTCCTAATCCTCCTGTTGGTGGCATACCATACTCTAAAGCATTTACAAAGTCTTCATCCATCATATTTGCTTCTTCATCGCCAGCTTCTCTTGCTTCAACTTGTTTTAAAAATCTTTCATATTGGTCAATTGGATCGTTTAATTCTGAATATGCATTTCCGTATTCTCTTCCACCAATAAATAATTCGAATCTTTCTGTTAATCTCTTGTCTTCAACTTTTCTTTTTGTAAGTGGAGATACTTCTACTGGGTAATCACATATAAATGTTGGTTGAATTAATGTTTCTTCAACTTTTTCTTCAAATACTAAATTTATAATATGTCCTCTTGTCATTGTTTCTTCATATTCTAATTTTAATTCTTTTGCAATATTTTTTGCTTCTTCATCTGTTTGAATATTGTTAAAGTCAATTCCTGTTACTTCTTTTATACTATCTATCATAGTAATTCTTTTCCACTTTGGTGTTAAATCTATTTCTGTTCCTTGATATGTAATTTTTGTTGTTCCTAAAACTCTTTGTGCAACAGTAGAAATAATATCTTCTGCTACATCCATCATATCATTATAATCTTCATATGCTGAATATAGTTCTATGTTTGTAAATTCAGGATTATGCTTTATAGATATTCCTTCATTTCTAAACATTCTTCCCATTTCATAAACTTTGTCAAATCCACCAACTATTAATCTTTTTAAGTATAACTCATTTGCTATTCTTAAATACATATCCATATCTAATGTATTGTGATGTGTTATAAATGGTCTTGCAGCAGCCCCACCTGC
Organism: Clostridia bacterium; assembly: GCA_017469445.1. Lineage (GTDB taxonomy): Bacteria > Bacillota > Clostridia > TANB77 > CAG-508 > UMGS1864. The sequence goes on along the minus strand of JAFUGK010000002.1, from coordinate 178,476 downwards.
TATAGTGTTAAGTATAGGTGTGTCTACTTCAAGATATCCTTTTGAATCTAACACATTTCTTATTTCTTTTATAATTTTAGTTCTTTTTAAGAATGTTTCTTTAACTTCTGGATTAACAATTAAGTCTACATATCTTTGTCTATATCTTAAATCTGTATCTTTTAAACCATGGAATTTTTCTGGTAATGGTCTTAAAGCTTTGCAAAGTAGAACAACATTTTTTGCGTGTACAGAAATTTCTTCTGTTCTTGTTTTAAATACAAAACCTGTTATTCCAATTATATCTCCAATATCATATGTTTTAAATGCTTTGTAATCTTCTTCTCCTAAATCATTTAAACTTACATAACATTGAATTTTTCCTTGCATATCTTGGATATGGCAAAAAGATGCTTTACCCATAACTCTTTTTCCAACCATTCTACCAGCTATGCTAACATATTGTTCATTTAATTCTTCAAAATTATCTTTTATTTGCTTACTATTATGTGTTCTATTATATTTAGTTATTTCAAATGGATCTTTGCCATTTGCTTGTAACTCTTCTAATTTTTCTTTTCTAACCTTCATAAGCTTGTTCATGTCTAACTCTTGTTCTTCATTATTTTCCATTTTAACCTCTCCTTGTATTAATGTAAGGGGACGCATCTTAAAATATGGTCAATAGCATTAGGGCTAAGATACATCCCCATTCTTATGAATTAGTAATGTCATATTTTAAGCATTTCTCCTTTTTTATGCATTTTATTATATAATAAAATGGGCAATTTGTAAAGGAAAAGGTATAAAAAAGAAAAACCCAGGTCGAATTAACGACCTGGGGGAAGAGTTGAGACAGCGAATCAGAATCCGCCACTCAGGTTGCCTACAGTTGAAGCATTGCCAAACATCGCAGTGGTCTTTGTGTACAGAGTACCCAAAGTCAACGCCCCATTCAGAACGTTTTCCACACCATTGTTATACGGCTTGCCCAAATCAGACAACCCTTTGCCGATGCTGAATAAGCCAGCCGCGCCTTTCACGTACTTAATCCAAACCGGCTCACGGTCTTTAATCTTGCCGGAGATTACGGTCATCCGAACAGGATCATACAGACCTTTTGCTGCTAACCTGTTGGCCAGCTCAGCACTCATCTCAATCTTTTCGGTAGTCCACCGATAGGTGGGGCCTACTTGGCGAGCCTGAGTGTTGGCATTCATTGCCAAGAAGTTGTTGTGCAGCTTCTGTGCCGTGTCAGGGTTAACAACCAAAAAGGTAATGCGGGTTTTCCCACTTAAGGGACTCGCACAGGTGAAACCTGCTTTAGTTTTTCCAGCAACAAGCTGCTGGGTTCCCATCACAGAGTCCACTTCCATGATTTCGTTAGCAACCATCTGGCCGCCTTCGTTCTCATGGCCTGCTTTCAGGTCAAAGGACCTTACAATTACAGGGACCTTGCTGGCCTTGAACATCTGATCCAGCGTGCTGATTTCGTTTGCACTAGCAACATTAGCTGCTGCCAATACGGTTCCCATTGCTGCTACAGTAATTGCTAAATTTTTCATTTTCATCATGATAATCTCTCCTTTTTTTGTCTTAAATTTATAATTACATTAATACTATCGACGTTATGGAACAACAAACAACACTATTACCCTTTCTAAAGATTTAATCTTACGATTATACTTATATTATAGCACCAAATAATGTTTTTTGCAAATTTTCCCCAAATTTCATATAAAAATTGACTTATCTTTTTAAAAATGGTATAATTATTTTATGAGTATTTATCGAAAAATTACAAAAGTTTAAATATATTGGAGGTATTTATATTATGGAAGAAAAAGAAAAAAAATCATTTTTTTCAAGATTAAAAAGTTTTTTTAAGAAAATTGTGCCTGGCAAAAAAGCAAAAAATGCTTTAGCTGCAGCTGCTGTAGCAACAGCTGTTCTTAACGGTTCAAATGTTGAAGCAGCAGAAAATAGTAAAGAAATTAATCTTCAAGAACTTAGTGGTGATTTTAATGCTAAGGTTACTCAAGCATCACCTGTAAATACACAAACTGCTACTAAAGTAATGCCAGATGGTACCATTGTAGATCTTAGCATGGATAAAAATAATCCAGTAGCTGTAATAAACAAAACAAAAGATACTGTAAATGCAGCAAATAGAACTATACAAGATGTTCAAGATATAATAAATGGAAGAGGAAACATTTTTGATAAATCTGCAGATGCAGTTAAACAAGTAGAAAAAGTTTCACAAATATTGAATAATCCACAAAATAAAAATGAAAAAATTGAAAACAAATCAGAAAACAACAACGACATTGTTGTTACACCAGTTGAAAAAGATAAAGAAGAAATAATTACAGAAAAACCTACAGATAGTACTAAAGATATTACTGTAGAAAAGCAAAACACTATTGAAGTTGAAAAATCAGAAAACAATATAGCTTCAACTCAAGAAGCTGATGCTATGGTTAATCATTTAATGCATATTTATGAGTTTGATCATATAAACAATGTCCCACGTTCTGAAGAAGAAAAACTATCAGAGGTTCTTGTACATTTAAAAACTGAAATATCTGCACAAAAAATTGCTGGAAATAATTCACTTGCAAATTCACTAGAAGCACACAGAATTAAATTAGAAGGACGTAGACAAGAACTTACATTAGCAAGATTACACTTAGGAGATCCTGCAGATTATAAATCTCCTTTAGATAAATTAAGAGAACAAGCTCCTAAAGAAGTTAAACAAGATAATGCAGTAAAAATAGATGATATTGAGGACAAAGTAGAAACAGATAATACAATAACAGTAGCTAATGATGAAAAACCTCAAGATTTAACTAATGCCAAAAGTATTATTATAGAAAACGAAAAAGACTCTAAAATGGGAAACGCAAAAAAGGCAAAAACTACTGAATATCGCACATATAAAAAGAAAGAAAGATCTGATGATAAGCGAATATATAGTTGGGAAGAAATCAACAAAATGGGAACTATAGGTTCAATACTTGATAATACTTCTACAGTTAAATCAAGCGATGTTTCATCTCAAGATATTAAAACAGAAAATATTGATATTTCTGAGAAAAAACCAACTTCAAATGTATCTAAATCAAATTTACATCTTACAGAATCTGATTTAAGTAAAATGTTAGATGATTTTGATGCAAAAAAATCAAATACTGAATTTAAAGTTGACGAATCTAAACTTGCAGATGTAAGTGCTGGTCAAATGGGTACAATGGAGACTTTAGATGATGAAGAAAAAGTTGTAACTCAAAAAAAGAAACCAGGAACTATAGATGAATCAAAACTTAATGATGTAAGTTTTGGTCAAATGGGAGTTTTAGAAGAAGACGATATTAACGATATATTAGACCAAAAACAAGCATTTAATAATAGTTTAAAAGTTAATAATGATGTGAAAGTTACTAAAGATAGCTCTGATAAACTATCTTTAGTAGCAAAAGGATTAGGAAAACCAGGGCAAAATAGTAATGACATAGATCAACAAATTTTAAATTTACAAGCCGAAAAAGTTCAAGCCATTAGAGCACATGATATTGCAAAAGCAAATCAGTTAAACTCAATGATAGCTGAATTATCAAAACAAAAAGCAGATGTAGAAGAAGAAAAAGAGCCTTAACAATATTTAGTTAATTGATAATAGTAAAAGCCACCCGTTTCACGGGTGGTTTTTTAGTGTTCTTACATCTTGCTTAATCTTTCTTCTACTTCAGTTAGCATTTGTTTGTATTTTGCAAGTTTCGCTTGTTCTTCTTCTATTTTTGCCTTTGGTGCTTTATTTACAAAGCCTGGGTTTGAAAGCATCTTCTCCCCTCTTGCAACTTCTGATTTTAATCTTGTTTTTTCGTTTTCTAATCTTGCTTTTTCTTCTTCAATATCTACTAATTCCTCAAATGGTATAAATAGCTTTACTTTATCTTTTATTATTGATATTGCATTTGAAGATATATTTGCCTCATTTTGCTGTACTACTATTTCGTTTCCAAATCCTAATTTACTAATAAATTCTTTTGAATTCTCTATTGCTTCTTTTAATTCTGTTGTTACAAATATTAGTTTAGACTTTTTACTTGGATGAACATTCATCTTTGTTCTTATATTTCTTATCTCTACTATTATTTCTTTTATTGTTTCAAGTTGTGCTTCTTCTTCATTGTAATCTAGACTTTTATTTGTTTCTGGCCAATGTGAAACCATCAATTCGTTATTATCATATTTTATTAGACATCTATAAATTTCAGTTGTTACAAATGGCATAAATGGGTGAAGTAATTTCATTGATGTTCTAAATACATAATCTAAAACATAGCATACTTTAATTTTTTCTTCTTCATTTTCACTATATATTCTAGATTTTGCCATTTCTATATACCAATCGCAAAATTCATCTCTAATAAATGCATAAATATTATCAAGAGCAATTCCCAAATCATAATTTTCTATATTGTGTGTTACCTCTGCAATTAATCTATTTAGTTTGTTTATAATCCATTTATCCTCTAGTTTTAAGTCTTCTTGGTTAATATTTTTACTAAACTCTATTACCTTTTCATCTTCTACAGCGTTCATTATTATAAATTTAGCTGCATTCCAAATTTTGTTTGCAAAGTTAGATGCTTGCTCTAGTTTTTCTGGCATATATTTAATATCATTTCCCATTGTTGTTCCAGATAAAACTGAAAATCTTAAACTATCTGCCCCGTATTTTTCTACTACTTCTAGTGGATCAACACCATTTCCAAGTGTTTTAGACATTTTTCTTCCTTGGCTATCTCTTATTATTCCATGGATTAACACATCCTTAAATGGCTCTATATCTGTAAATTCTAATCCCTGTGTCATCATTCTAGATACCCAGAAAGTTATAATATCAAAGCCTGTAACTAGCACATTTGTTGGGTAGAATCTTTTATAATCTTCACTTTCTGTATTTGGCCATCCAAGTGTTGAAAATGGCCATAATGCAGAACTAAACCATGTGTCTAATGTATCTTCATCTTGGTGTAGATGTGTACTACCACATTTTTCACACTTTTCTGGTACTGTTTTTGAAACTATTATATTGTCACAGTCTTCACAATAATATGCTGGTATTCTATGTCCCCACCATAATTGACGAGATATACACCAATCTTGAATATTATCTAACCAATTAAAGTATTGTTTTTCATATCTTTTTGGGACAAAGTTTGTTTTACCTTCTCTTACAGAATCTGCTGCTCTTTTTGCTAAATCTTTCATAGATACAAACCATTGAAGTGATATTTTAGGTTCTATTGTAGATTTACATCTTTCACATTTAGCTACATTATGTACATAATCTTCTGTACTAACTAGATTGCCTGTTTTTTCTAGCATTTCTACAATTTTCTTTCTTGCCTCTACAAGCTCCATTCCTTTTAGTTCTGGAAGCAAATCTCCCATTTTGTAATCTTCATCAAATACTTCGATTATTTCCAAATTATGTTTTAATCCTGCTTGATAATCGTTCATATCATGTGCAGGGGTTATTTTTACACAACCTGTTCCAAATTCTTTTTCAACAAATTCATCTGCTATAATTGGAATTTCTTTGTTCATTAATGGAAGTATACATTTCTTCCCTACTATATCTTTATATCGTTCATCATCTGGATGTACAGCTACTGCAGTATCTCCTAGCATTGTTTCTGGTCTTGTTGTTGCTATTTCAACATATTTACCAGGTTCACCTACTATTTCATATCTAATATGCCATAAATGTGATGGTTCCTCTTTGTATTCTACCTCTGCATCTGAAATAGTTGTTTTACAGCTTGGGCAATAATTTACCATTCTAGTCCCTTTATAAATTAAGCCTTTTTCGTATAAACGTACAAATTGCTCTAAAACTGCATCAGACATTCCTTCATCTAATGTAAATCTATTTCTTTCCCAATCACATGAGCACCCTATTTTTCTTTGTTGCTTTTGAATTATTCCACCATATTCATGTGTCCAATTCCAAGCTTCCTCTAGGAATTTTTCTCTTCCTAATTCTTTTTTAGACTTTCCCTCTGCTTTTAGTTTTTGTACAACTTTCATTTCGGTTGATATTGCTGCATGGTCACTTCCTGGAAGCCATAATGTGTCATATCCTTGCATTCTTTTAGTTCTAATTAGAACATCTTGTATTGTTCCATCTAATGCATGTCCCATGTGTAGTTTTCCTGTTACATTTGGAGGAGGCATCATTATACAATATGGCTTTTTATTCTTATCCATACTTGGTTTAAAATACCCATTTTTTTCCCATTCTTCATATAGTTTTTCTTCAAATTCTTTTGGATTATAGCTTCCTTCTAATTTTTTCATTTTTTCATTTTCCTTTCAGTCTTACACTTTTAAAAATAATTGAATTCTTGTTGTTGCCTCAGATTTTTGTGCAGATGGTCCCACTCCTTCTGAAGATGACATGGCTGTTTTATCTCCTGTTGATCCTTTGTATCCACCTCTAACAGCCCTTCCGCTCCACATAGATGTCATTGTCCATTCTAAATGATTTCCACACAAATCATAAATATTGTTAAATTTATAGCTATCATTTGAACCTGTATTTATATAATCATTTCCAAAATTTCCTTGTGTCATTTCTGTACTTTTAACATTAATACCATTGTTCTGCATCCATAACATTATTTGGTCATATGCACATCCCCAAATCATACATGATGTAACTGAATTACTAACTCCTGCATCTGAAGCATATCTTTGTGCTGTATTATATAAGCCATACCAATTATTTACACACTGGTCTTTTGATTCATATTCTTCTGCTCTTAAAATTTGATCTACAACAGTTGTTTTTACAGATTTTACTTTTTCGTTAATTACACTTGTTTCATATCTTCCGACATAAAATCCTCCATATGTTTGAACACTTGTTATCATTGCCTCAAATTCACTTTGGAATTTATTAAGAGTTGCTGCTTTTTTAGTATCTGAATTTTCTCCTGATACTAAAGTATTACTACTTTCTCCATCAGCATCTACTGTAGTTGCTTCTCCTATTCCTCCATTTGTTTGGTATTGAGTTCTTTTTGTTCCAAAATTATTTCCAGAATCATTGAAATACATCTGTCCAACTCTTCGTGTGTCTGATGTCCAATACATATCTGTTACATCTTGTACTGGTACCCAAACAAATTCACTACCATCTTTTGCCTTTACCACAATTCCATTTCCTGTTATATTTGCATCTGTTAATATTGTAGCATACTCTTGTGTATTAGTTACAACATTACCACTTGCATTTAGTAATGCAAAACCTTTAGGAATTGTTATTTTTAAATTTGAATTTGTACTTGATTTATAATTATAATTTTGAGTTAAATAACCTTGCTCATTTAGTATTTCTTCTTCATATGTTCCATCACTTTTGATTATATTAACAATTTTTCTAAGTTCGGTATTTTCTTTTTCCACTGCATTATTGTATGAATCTGCAGCTTTGTTTGCATTTTCTATAATACTTGTGCTTCCTATCAATGAATTTAATGCTACACCGGCTAATATCAATAGCACTATTATAGTAATAACTAATGATATTAAAGTAATTCCTTTAGATTTATTAAGCAATTCTTTTTTACACATAATTACCTCTTTCTTTTGTTATAAATTCTATTTTATTATACATATATTTTCTACTTTTTTCAATATCTTAGCAAAATTTTATGCTACATATCTACCCCTGCCATAAACTTTTTATCAACAGCTTGTTTTAGTAATTTGTTCTTTTCTAATTCTAAATTAGGATCTTCTTCTATGATTTTTAGTGATATTATTTGAATATTTTTTAGCATTGGCATATCTTCAAAAATATTTGCTATCTTAAATTCTGGAAGTCCATGTTGTTTAGTTCCAAAAAACTCTCCTGAGCCACGTAGTTCTAAGTCTTTTTCAGATATTTTAAATCCATCATTTGTTTCCTGCATTACTTGCATTCTTTGTTTTACTACATCTGAATTACCTTGGTATTTTAATATACAATATGACTTATATTCTCCTCTACCTACTCTTCCCCTTAGCTGATGTAATTGTGCTAACCCAAATCTTTCTGCATTTTCTACAACCATTATACTTGCATTTTGCACATTAACTCCTACCTCAATTACTGTTGTAGATATTAACACATCAATTTTCCCATCTTTAAATTCTTGCATTATAGCATCTTTTTCTTTTGGCCTCATTTTTCCATGTAAATACTCAACTCTATAATTAGGAAAGATTTCTTCTTTATACTTATCAGCTAATTCTAGTACAGACTTTGCATTTATTTCCTCATTTTCTTCTACTAATGGGCATACCACATATGCTTGTCTTCCTTCATCTAGCTGTTTTTTTATGAAATCGTTCACCCTATTTTCTAAATGCTTTGTTACTGCATATGTATCTATTTTCTGCCTATTTGGTGGTAACTCATCAATTATAGAAATATCTAAGTCAGCATATAGTATTAATGCTAATGTTCTAGGAATTGGTGTTGCAGTCATTACTAATGTATCTGGATTATTACCTTTTGCTACTATTGTACTTCTTTGTTTTACACCAAATCTATGTTGCTCATCTGTTACAACTAATCCTAAGTTTTTAAATACTACATTTTCTTCTAATAAAGCATGTGTTCCAATTATTATATCTATTTGCCCATTTTTTAAATTTTCCAAAATTTCTTCTTTTCTTTTTTTAGTAATATTACTAACTAATAATTCACATTTTATTCCATATCTGCTTAAAATTTGTGTAAAGCTTTCTAAATGTTGAGATGCCAAAATAGCTGTTGGAGCCATTATTGCTGCTTGATATCCACTTTTAACCGCTTTATATGCAGCTATTATTGAAACTACTGTTTTACCTGAGCCAACATCTCCTTGTAAAAGCCTATTCATAGGCTTTTTATTTTCCATATCATCATCAATTTCTTGTAATACCTTAAGCTGTGCTTTAGTTAATTTAAATGGTAAATTATCTATTATGTCTGACATCTTAACATCTTTACTAAATTCAATTCCGTTTTTTTCTTCTTCATAATCTCCCTTTAGTTTTAAAAGTGCAAGTTGCATTATTAACATTTCTTCAAAAGCTAATCTTTTTCTACTATTTTCATAATCTTCAAAACTATCTGGAAAATGAATCTTTTTCATTGCCATATTTAATGAATACAATTGATTCTCTTTTAAAATATATTCTGGTAAAGTTTCTGGTAAATTACCTTCTACTTCTTGCATCCCATTTTCAATTATTTTTCTCAAGACATTTTGTGATAAATTATATGTTAATGGATAAAGTGGTATTATTTTTCCTGTATTTTTAGCATTACTTGATTTGTCAAATACAGGTGTATTCATCTCTTTTTTATTATATTTAAAATTTACTTTTCCAAAGAAATTATATTTTTCGCCTTGTTTAATTTGTGCTTTAATGTATGGCTGATTATACCAAGTTATTTCCATAAAACCTGTTTCATCTGCAACTTTTACCTTGTAAATACTTAATCCTTTTCTTATTCTTGCTTCAACCACTTTGGTTTGTACTACTGCTTGTATTAGTACTTCTTCTCCGTCTAGTACTTCTATTATTTTTTTAGGTTTACTTCTATCTTCATAATCTCTTGGATAATATTCAATTAAATCTTTAAGTGTAAATATACCTAATTTGTTTAATAGCAAAACTCTATTAGGTCCTACACCTTTTACAAATTTTACATCTTTATTTAAATCCAAAAATACCACCACTTTAAATATTTTGAATTGGATATGTTCAAAATAAAAAAGCCAAGAAATAATAACATTTTTGTAGCAACGCGCAGTTTGGGAAGACTCATATTCATACAGATCAGATAGATTAACTTTTCTAATTTTGAAAAATTTCTATTTTATTTATATGATTAGTCTGACCAGTAAGGAGCAAAAAAATTTTATTATTTCTTGGCTAAATATTAATAGTCTAGAACTTAAACATTTCCAAAAAATCTCTTAATTTCAATTTCTGCATTTTCTACTGAATCTGAGCCATGAATTAAGTTCATTCCTGTATTATTTGCAAAATCTCCTCTAATTGTTCCAGCAGGTGCTTCTAGCCATTTTGTAGGTCCCATTATATTTCTCATTCCTTGAACTACATCTTCACCTTCTACTATCATTGCAACAACAGGTCCTGAAGTCATGTTTGCCACTATTTCAGGAAAGAAAGGTTTATCTGCTATATGCGCATAGTGTTCTCTTAAAATTGGCTCATCCAATATCATCATTTTCATACTTGTAATCTTAAATTGTTTTCTTTCAATACGAGATATAATCTCTCCCATTAATCCTCTTTTTACTGTTTCTGGTTTTAACATAATATATGTTCTTTCCATTTTTATTCCCCCTCTTTTTTTAATAACAGTGAAATTATATCATTATTTCTTTTATTTAGCAATATTTTTTATCATATCATCACCAAATTCTTATATAAATATATAAGGTGATATTATGACAAATTCTAAAATACATATTATTCCTACCAAGCTTAAAAGAAGCATAATACCTCTAATATTTTTGCTATTTACAATCTCTCTCATAGTATTCTCCAAATCAAACATAAAAGCTGCACAAAATGGCTTATTACTATTTGCAAATTCAGTTTTACCTTCATTACTTCCATTCTTTATTGCAACAGAATTGTTATCACATACAAATATAGTATATTATTTAGGAAAAATGTTAAACCGGAATTATGAGACCTATTTTTAATATTCCGGGTGAAGGCTCTTTCCCTTTTTTAATGGGAATTATCAGTGGTTACCCTACAGGAGCAAAAATTGTTGCAGATTTTAAAGAAAAAAATATTTGTACACCTATTGAATGTGAAAGGCTTATTGCATTTACAAATAATTCTGGTCCTTTATTTATAGTTGGTACTGTTGGAAGTGGGCTTTTTAGTAATACAAGTATTGGTTTTTTACTACTATTTACGCATATACTAGCTTGTATTAGTGTTGGCTTTTTATTTAGATTTTGGAAATTTAAAAAAGCAAAAAATTTAAGAACTAACAACCTTTCAGAAAGTATAGAAATTGTAAATATTAATAATTTAGGAGAAGTTTTAGGAATAAGTATAAAAAAAGCAATAAGTACAACTGTAATGATTGGTGGGTTTGTAGTACTTTTTTCTGTTATAAATTCTATGCTTGACAATATCCATTTTTTCGATATTTTAACTAATATTTTTTCTTCTGCTTTTAATATTCCTAAAGACTACATTAACGGATTATTTTCTGGAATAATAGAACTAACAAATGGTATTAGCAAAGTATGTGTTATTCCTAATAAAACAATTTCAATTAATATTATTTTATGTGCATTTTTATTAGGATTTGGAGGAATATCTGTAATGCTACAAGTATTAAGCATAACATCAAAAAGCAATATTTCTATAAAGCCATACATAATAGGGAAATTACTACATGGATTTTTAGCCGCATTATACACTTTTATAATTCTGCAAAATAGTATGATTTTTAATTATGATATTTAAAAAAAGGAAACGTACTAAGCTTAAATTAAGCTTAGTACGTTTTAATTTACTTAAATTTATTCGTTTTCGATTACATCTAGCATTTGCTGTCCATTTAATGTCCCTTTCTTTAATATTTCATTTTGAAGTTTTATTAATACATCCTTATTTTCTGTCAAAATAATTGTTGCCCTTCTTCTAACTTCTTGTAAGAAATAGTCTACTTCTTTTGCCGAATCAATCTCTGAATATGCAAGCTTTTTGCCCATTCCGGAATTTAGCATACTACATGCTAATTGTCTTACTTCCATTACATCTTTTGCACATCCGTTGCAGTGTTCACCAAAAAGTACATCTTCTGCAACCAGTCCTGCAATAAGAATATAAATCTGCTCCAAATAGTATTTTTTTCTAATAACCATTTCATTATCAATAAAATCTACATGTCCTAAAAAAATACCCTCAGGAACTATTGTTATTTTTTCTACTGTACATAAATCTGATATTAAATAACACATCAATGCATGTCCTGCCTCATGCCCAGAAGATACAATTTTCTCTTCTTCTGTTAATTCCGGCTCTTTTACTTCGTCTAAATTCTTCCTAAACGGCTTTATTAGTTTTCTTATCCGTTTTTCTTTAACTAATTTGATAACATTCATAGATAACCAGAAAGCCAATGCAATTTTAAGCAGAGCATCTACCGGAAACATAAAAAACATAAATATTATAAATGCTACTAAAATAACACTTATCATCTCATATTCGTTCTGAAATGCTTTTACTTTTTCTTTAACATAATTTAAATACTTTTTAATGTTTTTCATAGTTCGCCTCCATTTAAATTATATAACAAAAAATTTTTAACAACTAAACTTAAATAAATCTTCCTCCCTATTAATAAATTTTAATACATATTTATTATACCATTGTTTACATAAATTTGCAAATGTTGTTCATGAAATTTTAGATGCATTTATTAATATAGCAAAAGTAACCAAATGTAGGCGTTGCATTTTTCTTTCGAATACTTGGAGAAAGAAAATATCCAACGCCGACTAAGATTTGGCGGACATTTGTGCTATACAAATTCAAATAATGTATATATAATTTTTACAATATTATGCATATTAAGCCTCCGCTTCCTTCGTTTACTATTCTTTCTAACGTTTCTTGTAATTTTGCTTGTGCTTCTTCTGGCATTCTACTTAATTTATTTTGAAGTCCTTCATTTACAAGCTCATGCAAGCTTTTACCAAATATGTTAGATTCCCATATTTTCTTTGGATCATTCTCAAATTCAGATAACAAGTAATTTACTAATTCCTCCGATTGTTTCTCACTTCCAACGATTGGAGATACCTCTGTTTCTATATCTGCCTTAATCATATGTATACTTGGTGCTTTTGCCTTAAGTTTTACCCCAAACCTAGAACCTTGTTTTACCATTTCTGGTTCATCTAAAATTAAATCTTCCATTCCAGGAGTTACTATCCCATATCCTTTCGTTTTTACCTCTTGTATTGCATATTCTATTTTACTATACTCTTTTTTTACTTTTGCTAAATCTGTTATTATTGCAAACAAATCTCCCTCGTTTTGTAAATTTACTCCTGTTATATTTGTTAATATTTGATAAAATAATTCTTCTTTTAAATTTATATCTATTGATACAGCTCCAGTACCAAGTTGTATTTCATCTGTTATTACTCTATTTACTATATCTGTTTGCTTTATTTTTTCTACTCCTGAACTTACTTGTTTTATAGTTTGTATTCCTTTAAACGCTTCTTTTATACTATTATATAATGTTTGTTTTATTTCATTTGATGTATCTAAACCATCTACCCATTTAGGAAATTGTATATTTATTCTTTCTATTGGAAATTCATAAAGAACTTTATTAAATATTTGATTTATATCATCTATTCCTAAATTCAAGCAATTTACTCTCATAACACTTACACCATATTTTTTTTCTAGTTTTTCTGCAAGTTCAACTGTATAGTTTGACTCAGGATCTTCTGAATTTAATACAATTACAAATGGCTTCTTTAAATCTTTTAATTCTTTTACAACTCTTTCTTCTGCTTCTATATAATCTTCTCTTGGTATATCTGTTATACTTCCATCTGTTGTTACTAATATTCCTATTGTAGAATGTTCTGCAATTACTTTTCTAGTACCTATTTCTGCAGCACTTTCAAAAGGAATTTCTTCTGCTGACCATGGGGTTTTTACCATTCTTGGCATATCATCTTCTAAATATCCTATTGCATTATTCACTAAATATCCTACACAATCTACTAGCCTTGTTTTCAATTTAATATTATCATCTAAAGTAATTTCTACAGCTTCATTTGGTATAAATTTGGGCTCTGTTGTCATTATTGTTCTTCCTGCTGCGCTTTGTGGTAATTCATCTGTTGCTCTTTCCTTTTTGTATTCATTTTCTATATTTGGTATTACAAGTAAATCCATGAATTTTTTTATAAAAGTAGATTTTCCTGTTCTTACTGGACCAACTACACCAACATATATGTCTCCTTCTGTTCTTTTTGCAATGTCTTCATATATTCTTAAGTTTTCCATACAAATTTAACCTCCTAACAAAATGTTTGTACACTAAACTTTTAATAAATGTATATTAATTTTTAGCAATATTATGCCTATTTTTCAAAAATTTTCCATAGTATATATTTTAGTATTTTTGGTACATAATACTAATTAAAGGAGTTATTATAATGAATCAAATTTTAGATTTATTAAAAAATATATTTGTTTATAGAGAAAATAAAGATTACGAATTTTCTCTTCCAAGTAATACAATAAATGAAAATACAGAATCTAATGAAGTAGAATATAAAAATATACACCCTACTTTAAGTGTAAATTTAGAATATTTAAAAGTTAAATATAATGCATTAATTAGCAGAGATATTAAATTTAGGGAATTCATTTTTTCAAGTCACGGAAGAGAATATAATGCCTGTATTGTGTTTATAGATGGAATGGTTGATGCTGAAATTATTAATAATTTTATTTTAAAGCCATTAATGTTAATAGATAAAGATAATAAACCAAAGACCACCTCTGTTGCAATTAGCAATAATATTACAGTTAGAAAAGTAAAAAAATTCAACTTGGAAAACTATATTTTTAACTGTTTACTTCCTCAAAACGATATTAAAAAAATAAAAGAATTTAAAGACATTATTTCTGAAATTAATTCTGGAAATTGTGCTTTATTTGTAGATACACTTCCAATAGCTTTTAGCTTGGATGTTAAGGGTTTTAAGCATAGAACTGTTTCAGTTCCTCAAAATGAAGTAGTTGTAAAAGGTGCACAAGAGGCTTTTGTTGAAGTCTTAAGGGTAAATACATCTATTTTAAGAAGAATTATAAATAACGAAAATTTAATTATTGAAAATACTACTGTTGGAAATGTAAGTAAAACAAATATAGCTATTTGCTATTTAAAAAATATTGCTAATGATGAATTAGTTGGTGAAGTTAAATATAGAATTAATAATTTGGATGTGGATTCTATTATTTCTGCAGGAGAATTAGAGCAATTAATACAAGATGAAGGTTTTACTAGCTTTCCTCAGCTTATTTCTACTGAAAGACCAGATAGAGTTGCAAACCTATTGTTTAATGGTAGAGTTGCAATTATTATAAATGGTTCTCCATATGTTTTAGTTGCTCCAGGCATTTTAGTAGACTTTATTTCATCTCCTGAAGATTTAAATTTAAAACAGCAATTTTCAAATATTCTGAGAATTATAAGGATTATAGCCATATTCTTTTCTCTTTTGCTACCTGGTATATATATTGCAACAACCATATACCATCCAGAACTTATTCCAACAGAGCTTTTATTTTCAATAGCAGCCTCTAGAGAATCTGTTCCATTTCCTATTATTTTCGAAATTGTTTTAATGGAGGTTTCTTTTGAACTTATTAGAGAAGCTGGACTACGTGTACCTTCCCCAATTGGACCTACCATAGGTATTGTTGGAGCACTTATTTTGGGTGAAGCTGCTGTTAATGCAAGTATTGTTAGCCCAATATTAATTATAATAGTTTCTATTACTGCTATATGCTCTTTTGCAGTGCCAGATTATTCTCTTGGATTTACTTTAAGATTCTTACGCTTTATATTTCTATTTTTAGGTTATATTTCTGGATTTTTGGGAATTGCACTTGGATTATTTATTTATTTTGGAATATTGGGAGGTCTTAAATCTTTTGGTGTACCATACTTAGAGCCATATTTCCCTATAGGTAATAAAGATACTGCTGCCACTATTTTCTTAAGCCCTATTTGGCTAAGAGAAAAGAGAGCAAACTTTTTAGCCACAAAGCGACCTAAAGATGCTGGAAATATCAGTATGTTATGGAAAAAGCCTAAAGATTAGGCAAAGGAGGAGAAATTTTGGATTACAAAAAAATATCTACAATAGAAGCAATTGCACTAATTGTGGTTATAATGGTTAATCAAGTTCTAATTAGTGTTGCAAAAGACATAATAATAGATACAGCTTCTGGTGCTTGGCTTCACACCATTTTCATTAGTATCTTAGCTATTTTTCTTTTTTTAGCAATGAATAAACTATTTAGTAAATTTTTAAATTTAAGCATTATTGACATTTCTAATTTTTTAGCTGGTAAAGTTCTAAAATCCATTGTATGCATAGCTTTAATCGGTTTCTTTATTTTATCAGCAACAATAATAATTGGAAATATGTGCAGATATATACATGTTATTTACTTATCTAATATTAGCATTCTTTATCTTATTTTAACATTTCTTATTGCTGCAATAGTTGTTGCAAAGCATGATATTACAGTTATAGTTAAAAATAATCTTATGGGATTGTATTTACTTTTTATTCCTATCCTTATTTTGTTTGGTGTGAGTTTTTTTGGAACAAATTTTAGTAGTTTATTTCCTATTTTTGGTTACAGTTTTAAAGACACTTTTTTAACACATGATACAAATATTTATGCATTTAGCGGATTAATATATTTATTTTTAATTAACCCTTTACTTAACGATACTACCAAATACAAAAAAATTGGACTGATTTCTATTATTATATCTTCTTTATACCTACTTTTAACTGTAGTTTCACTACTTTTGCAGTTTCCTTTTTCATATGCAACAGAGGATTTGTTTTCTATTTATTTACTATCTAGAATTTTATCTTTTGGAAACTTTTTAGAAAGAGTTGATGCATTATACTTTTTCTTATGGATCTTAAGCTCTTTTGCATATTTAAGCATTATATTTTTCTTTTTAACAGATACTTTCAAGCAGATGACAATGTCGTCTAGTAGGACTGGCTCTATGTATGCTTTTGGTGCTATAATTCTTGGTTTTGTTATATCCATAAAAGATATTACAGACCTAAGGTTTTTACAAAGAAATGTTTTTTCATATTATACAATTGCCCTATTTATATTACTTTTCTCTATTTTGTTAATTTCATATTTAAAAAGTAAGAAGAAACCATTTAATTCCAATTAGATTTTACTAAAGATTAATTGCTCATATACTAAATAGTAAAAGGAGAATTTTTGAATGAAAAAAATATTTACATTTGCTTTTGTTGCTCTTTTTATAATTTTAATTGCAGTTTCAAGATATAATGTTAACAATCAAAGTATAGAGAACCTAGCTTATGTTATTGCAATTGGAATAGATAAAGGAGAAAATAATTTAATTAAATTAACTCTTCAAATTGCTACTCCTTCATCCGGTTCATCTGATAGTGAAGGTTCAGAGCAAACCAGTGGAGCTACTACTACTACTGTTGAGTGTTCTACAATAAATTCTGGATTAAATATAATAAATAGCTATATTAGTAAGAAGCTAAATTTATCACATTGTAAAATTGTTGTTTTTTCTGAAGAATTTGCTGTAAACGGTATTAGCAATGAAATTGTGTGCTTAAATGGAAATGTTGAAATAAGGCCAGGCTGTAGTATCGCTATTTCTAAATGTGCAGCAAAAGACTTTATAGAAATTACAAAACCTGTATTAATAAAACAAACTGCTAGATTTTATGAGGTTGTTGTAAATTCTGGTGATTATACTGGCTATTCAATGAATGTTGATTTATCAGATTTTTATAGAGCATTGCATGACGATTCATATGATTCTGTTGCAATTTTAGCTGGTATAAATACTCCTTCAACACACACTATTCCAAATGATGTAAATTATATAGATATAGATACAAGCTATAAGGAAGGGCAAGCTTTTATTGAAAACAAAAACAATATGCAAATAAGTGGATTGGCTGTTTTTCATAATGGTTATTTAATTGGTGAGTTAAATTCAATGGATTCAATCTGTCATTTAATACTTCAAAATAAATTGCAAAATGCAATAATAAATATTCCTAATCCATTTGATAACACTAGTATTATCAATTTATCATTAACTCAATTATCTCCTCCTAATATAAATGTAAATTTAGTAAATGGTTCACCATATATTAACTGTAAAATAGATTTAAAAGCAAATATAGAATCTTTGTATACAAAATCAGATTACTCTACTAAAGAAAATTTAAAGATAATTTCAGAATATGCTAATAATTACCTCGAAAGCCACATATTGGATTATTTATATAAAACCTCTAAAGAATTACATTCAGATACGATTGGTTTTGGGAAATACATGCTAAGCAAATTTTCTACTATAACAGATTTTCATAATCAAAATTGGGGAGCAAATTATAAAAATGCTTTTTTCAATATAAAAGTTAATACTGATGTTAATAATGGAAATTTGATTATTAAAAATTAATTTTTATTAAATAGTAAGCTATACAAGCAATTAATATAAAAATTTATGAAATGACGAATGTGCCGTGGAGTGTTAGTACAAATTCTTAAGATATGGCAAGGGAGGAAGCAGAAGTGAGAGACTCGCTTGCTGTATCTTTAGAATTTGTATAACACGTAGCAAGCCGAGGAAATTGAATAAATTTTATATATTAATTGCCTATAAGAAAGGATTTAATATAATGAATACATTCGTAACCTTATTTACAATTTTTGCAATTATAAAAACACTGTCATATGGAATTTTTGAAATAAAAAGCAATAACAAGATTGCTGGTTATCTTGTTATTGCTTTAGGAATCTTTGGATTCATATATTCAAATTATGCTGTTTGGTTTATTTATTAACTAATTCAAAAGACACTCTTCTTAGTAATTTACTTGCTTCTATTACTCTAACTTTTACACAATCTCCTATTTTAAATATTCTTCCTGTATGCTCACCTATAAGCATTTTTTTAGACTCGTTATACTCAAAATAATCATCAGCTAAATTTTCAAATCTAATTAACCCTTCTACTGTATTTTCAAGTTCCACAAATACACCAAATTGAGTTACTCCACTAATTATTCCATCAAATTCCTCTCCAATTTTATCTTCCATAAATTCAGCTTTTTTAATATCTTCTGCCTCCCTTTCTATAGTTTGTGCAATTTTTTCTCTTTCAGAAGATTTTTCAGCATATGATGTTGCTTGCTTTGCAAACTTTTGCAATTTCTTATCTGGAATACTATTGTTATTGTTTAAATATTCAGATATTACTCTATGAATAAATAAATCTGGATATCTTCTAATTGGTGATGTAAAATGGCAATAATATTTACTTGCTATTCCAAAATGTCCTTTATTTTCACTTTCATATCTAGCAATTTTTAAAGTTCTTAATATAAATGTTGATATTACTTTTTCTTCTGGCTTACCTTCAATATCATTTAAAATCTCCGCAAATTCCTTTGGACTAACTTCTCCTTTTTTATTTACTTTTATTTTATACCCCATATCAAATAAAAACTTATTTAATTCTTCTATTTTATCTACATCAGGTACTTCGTGAACTCTATAAATAAATGGTATTTTCAAATTATAAAATGTTTCTGCAATTTCTTCATTTGCAGTAAGCATAAATTGTTCAATTATTTCATTTGCAAAGCTTAGTTCATACTTTCTTATATCTATTACTTTTCCATTTTCATCAAATTCTATTTTAGTTTCTGGAATATTTAAATTTAGACTTCCATTACTCATTCTTCTTTTCTTTAAAATGTGTGCTAGTTCTTCCATTAACTTAAAATCAGTTATATATTTTTCATATCTTTTTGTAACTTCATTATCAGAATTTTCTATTATTTTAGCCACATTGGTATATGTCATTCTTTCTTTTACATTAATTATCCCTTTTGATATTTTAGAAGATTTTACAATTCCTTTTTTATCAATTTTCATAGTTATTGCTAAAACAAATCTATCTTCTCCTGCATTTAAACTACAAATTCCATTAGACAATTCAAATGGAAGCATTGGAATTACTCTATCTAGCATGTATATACTTGTCCCTCTTTTTAATGCCTCTTTATCCAAATTAGTACCTGGTTTTACATAGTAGCTTACATCTGCTATGTAAACTCCCAAAGTATAAATTCCATTTTCATCTTTACTTACAGAAACTGCATCATCTAAATCTTTAGAGTCTTCTCCATCAATTGTAAATATGTTTAAATCTCTAAAATCTACTCTATTTGGAATATCTTTTTTATCTACTAATTGATTAATAGCCTTAGCCTCTAGAATAACCTCTTTAGGAAATTTTTCTGGCACATCATATTCTTTTACTAAGCATTTCATTTCTATATCACGTGAATCAGCACTACCTATTACATCTATTATATTACCTTCTAAAGATTTTCCTTTTTTAGGCACTTTTGTAATTTGTACTAATACTTTTTGCCCATTTTTAGCCTTTTTAGAATTCTTTTTTGAAACAAAAATATCTGTTGGAAGTTTTTTAAAATCTGGCACCACAAAGCCAAAATTTTTACTCTTTTCATAAGTTCCTAAAATCTTTTGGTTTAGTAATTCTTCTTTATCTTCTTGGTCTATTTTTATTTCTTTTTTTTGTTTCTTAGGCATTCTATATTCAACTCTTCTACCTTTTTTATGTTTTCTACTAATATAAATCTCCTCCTTTAGTAATCTTATTCTCTCACAAAATAAAAAACTTTATT
The DNA here is from genome assembly GCA_017469445.1 of Clostridia bacterium. Taxonomy (GTDB): domain Bacteria; phylum Bacillota; class Clostridia; order TANB77; family CAG-508; genus UMGS1864. The sequence continues at coordinate 157,861 of JAFUGK010000002.1, read as the reverse complement.
AGTAATTTTAAAATAAAATATTTTTACTTCATTCTGTAATGGCCTGTTATTGGATTAAAGTTATTATATAACTCTAATATATCTTCTTCACGTATAGGCTGTCCTCCATTGTGTATTAAATATGGTACTCCTGTTTTATTTCTTTTATCAGATATTATTCCTACATGGCTATTACCAAAAATTACAATATCCCCAGCTTGCCACTTTTCTATTTCAGTTAAATCTGTGGTTAAACTTATTTGATTTCTTTCAAAATATACCTTTAAATTAGGTACTCTTCTAAAATCTATATTAGGATCTGGCTTACCCTGAACTCTAGGATATTTATCTACATTATTTTTTATATCTTCATCTATCATATCTTTTAGCATGTATCCTGCATTTTTTAAAGCTCGCCATATAACATCAGTACATACCCCTTCATCTTCTGGCGGGTAACCTCCTGAATAATATGCATTTTTGTATTTAGGCTTATTTTTAGCTTCTATTCTTGCTCCTTCTAATATATCAGTATAATCATCTATTCCATCATTATCATAATCTGTTTGGCTAATTAATCGTTCTATATTAAAATCTTCTTCAGTATAATATTGCTTGTTTTTATTTGATATAATCATAGCTCCTAAAACTATACATACTATTAGAAATGTTATAGTAAAAATTACAACTACTTTTTTCATATTTTTCTCCATTTTTTCAATCGTTTATTGCATTATATGATTCATATAAGCAAGGAATGGAAGCTTTCTGGCAAAGTTCATATTATATTAAATCTTTTGCCTTACATATTCATATAAAATAACCCCTGTTGCAACAGATGCATTTAGGCTTTCTGTTTTTCCTAGCATAGGAATTTTTATTTTCTTATCTACAGCATTTAAAACCTCTTTAGAAACCCCATTAGCCTCATTTCCAATAACTACAGCACATTTACTAAGTTTTTCATCATATATGCTTGAAGCTTCTTTTAAATCTGTTGCCATTACAGTAAAATTGTGCTTTTTAATTTCATTAATAGTGTCTACCAAATTGTCACTTTCTATTATTTTAACTCTAAAAATCGCACCCATTGTAGAACGAACAACCTTAGGATTATATGCATCTGCACTATTTTTAGAAACAATAATTTGCTTTAAATTTACACTATCTGCAGTTCTTAAAATTGTACCTAAATTTCCTGGATCTTGCAAATTATCTAATATTAAAATGAAATCCTCGTTGTAATTTATTTCTAAATTATCGCTTTCCTTTTCTATCACAGCTAGAAGGCCTTGTGGATTTACTACATCGGTTAAAAAATTAAACATATTTTCAGTTACATATATGCAATTATATTTTGCAATTTCATAAAGTGTTTTCTTATCTATAGTTCCATCCTCAATACAACTTTCACATACTACAATTTGCTTAATTTTAGTATTCTCTGCAATTGCTTCTTTTACAAGCTTAATTCCCTCAACAACAAATTCATTGTTTAGGTCTCTGTATTTCTTATCTTTAAGCTTTTTAATGTGTTTAATTATCTCATTTTCCTTACTAGAAATTATTTGCATATAAATCCTCCTCTTTTTTTACTTGTAAGGGGACACTTCTTTACCTATGGTCATTCCTCTTATGCTAAGAAATGTCCCATATTTATGAGCTAGTAATGTCCGTTTTCAAAGTTATCCCATTGTCTCACAAAATAGCCCAACGTAGGCGATGTATTTTTCTTTCGAATGCTTGGAGAAAGAAAATATCCATCTCCGGCTAAGATTGGGCGGATTTTAGTGATAAATTTATTAATACTTTAACAGATTTCAAGAAAATCTTTAATCTCTTTAATAATATCATTCTGAACATTTTTAAGCGTAATATAACTATTCCTACTTGGTGAAAACTGCATTCTATTCTTGTACTTTTCTAATAAAGCTTGCACATTATCTCCATTAAATTTATCCATATCAAAATAAAAAACTACACTATTTAACTTTTGAGCAATTTTAACAATACCTTTTTGTCTGCATAAATTTTTTATTCTTGTAATCTCAAGAAGGTTTTCTATTTCTTCTGGAATTCTACCATATCTATCTATTATTTCATCTACAACATTTTGAATATCTTCTTCATTTTTGCAAAGTGCTATATTTTGATATATCTCTATCTTTTGATTACTATTATCAATAAATTCATCTGGAATATAGCTAGAAACATTAATATCAATCTGCACATCAATTTCTTCTTCTACCTCTATTCCCTTCATTTCTTTTACAACTTCATCTAATATTTTGCAATACATATCATATCCAACTTGGTCTAAATGTCCATGTTGCATTTCACCCAATAAACTTCCAGCGCCTCTAATTTCTAAGTCTCTCATTGCTATTTTAAATCCTGATCCAAATTCAGTGAATTCTTTTATAGCTTTTAATCTTTTATCCGCTTCTTCAGAAAGCATTTTATCTCTTTTATAAGTTATATATGCATATGCTTGCCTATCTGATCTTCCCACTCTTCCACGTATTTGATATAACTGTGCTAATCCAAGTCTATCTGCATTTTCGACTATAATTGTATTTGCATTTGGAATATCAATTCCAGATTCAAGAATTGTAGTACAAACAAGCACATTAGTTTCGCCTCTAATAAATTCTTCCATTATTTCTTCTATTTCTTTACCTGTCATTTTTCCATGTGCATACACTACTTTAGCTTCAGGTACCAATTCTTGTATTGTGTTTGCCTTTTTTTGAATTCCTTCAACATTATTATACAAATAAAATACCTGTCCACTTCTTTCAAGTTCTTTAGTAATTGCTTCTCTTACAACTTCTTCATCATATTCAAGCACATAAGTTTGAACTTGCTTTCTGTTTTGAGGTGGCTCGTATATAACAGACATATCTCTAATTCCAACAACAGACATATGCAAAGTTCTAGGTATTGGAGTTGCTGTCATTGTTAATACATCTATATTATTTTTCATTTCTTTTATTTTCTCTTTTGCCTTTACACCAAATCTTTGCTCTTCATCTACTATAAGCATACCCAAATTTTTAAACTCTATATCTTTACTTAGTAATCTATGTGTTCCAATTACAATATCTACCTCACCTAATTTTAGTTTTTTCACTGTTTCTTCTTGTTGCTTTTTTGTCCTAAATCTATTTAGTAATTCTACTCTAATTGGGAACTCTTTCATTCTTTCTTTAAATGATTCATATTGCTGGTTTGCAAGTATTGTAGTTGGAACTAAATATGCAACTTGTTTTCCATCCATACAAGCCTTAAAAGCACCTCGTATAGCAACTTCTGTTTTTCCATATCCAACATCTCCACAAAGTAGTCTATCCATTGGTTTTGGTGCTTCCATATCTTTTTTCATTTCTTCTATACATCTCAATTGATCATCTGTTTCTTCATAAGCAAAACTATTTTCAAATTGAGTTTGCCATGGAGTATCTTTAGAAAATGCATAACCTACAGCTTTTTCTCTTTTAGCATATAGTTCTAAAAGTTCTCTTGCAACTTCTTGTAAATTTGCCTTTACTTTTCTTTTTGTATTTGACCACTCTTTATTACCTAAGCTATTTAAATCTGGCGCACTTTTTTCTCCAACTCCTACATATTTTCTAATATTATCTAACTGATTTGTTGGAATATATAAAATATCGTCTCCTCTATATTTTAATTTAATATAGTCTTTTGTTATCTTGTCTGCTGTTATTGTATTTACGCCAATAAATTGACCAATTCCATGGTTTTTATGAACAACATAATCTCCAATTTTCAAATCTGAAAACACTATTGTTTCTGCATCTTTATATATTTTATTTGTTTTAGTCCTTGTTTTTTTTGTAGTGAAAATTTCACCTGCAGATATTACAAGTAGATTAAAATCATATGCTTCAAATCCTGCCTCCAATGTACCTGTAGTAATATATACAGTATTTGCATTTAATAAGACATCTAATTTTTCAGTAAAAACATTGTTTATTTCCTTTTCAAATAAAAGGTCTGATATTTTTTTCCCATTATCCTTGCTTCCTGCGATGATAACTACTATTTTTTGAGCTTTCCTTGCCTTTTCAATCTCCTCAAAGAATAGATCAAATCCAAAGCGAAAAAAGTTCACCTCCCTATAGCTAAAGCTATATCCGTTTCTTTTTGCATGCATAGTCTTCGAATCTACAAAGCCAATATCTTGTGCTTCTAAATATATGGTTTGTTTATTCTCTATTCTTTTTTCTACTTCTTCATATTTATCCATAACTTTTAAAGCTTCTGGAATTATTTTTCCTCTTTCGATTAAGTTTTTACTTATACTTTCGTTGTCTTTTATAATATTTTCTGCCCTTTGTCTTATTTTCTTTATTTCATCTAAAATAATAATATAATCATTTGAAATATAATCTAATATTGAATCTTGTTTTTCATAAAAAGAATTAAAATATTTATCTATCTTATTCAAATAATTTCCATTTCTAATTTCTTCTAAATCTTCATCTGCATAATTTGTTTTTTCAATTTCATAACAAATTTTTTCTATAGGTTTTTCTAAAATAAATTCATTTGCAGGATAGATTTCCACATTTTTTACCATCTCTGTAGAACGTTGAGTATATACATTAAACATTCTTATAGAATCTATTTCATCTCCCCAAAATTCTATACGAACTCCTTCTTTTTCTTCTGTTGCAATATCTACAATTCCACCTCTTATGCTAAATTGCCCTTTTCCTTCTACTATTTCAAACCTTTCATAGCCAAGTTTTATAAGATTTTCTTTAATGGTCTCTAAATTATATTCTTTCCCAACTTCTAAAGATAATTGATGTTTATATAAAACTTCTTTTGAAATTGTTTTTTGCATTGCAGCTTCAATTGTTGTAACTATAATTTTCCCCTTACCACTTTTAATCTTATTTAGACAATCGATTCTTTGATTTAACAAATCTTTGCTTTCTGCTAAATAATCATATGTTACTATTTCTCTTTTAGGAAAATAACATACATCCTTATCGTAATATCTTAAGCCATTAGCAAGCTTTCTTGCTTGAATTTCATTATATGTTACTAAGCAAATCGGCTTTTCGCTAAAAATTTTCGTAGCATAAGAAAGATGAACCTTTCCGCTATCTGTAAGTCCAGATAACATCATTGGATTTACACCTTTTTTTACATCTTCTATATAAGCTTTAAACTTATCTTTCTTTTCCAATATACTTATTAGTGAATTCATTTTACTCTCCTAAAAATAAAGTAATTCTATATATTATACTACATTTTAGGGGAAAATAAAAGATATTTAAGAAAAGACACCTCTCATTTTTGAAAAGTGTCTCCCTAATATCTACAAACCAAAGCTTACTCCTATTGCATTATTTATTCTGTCCATTACTTTTTCATCATCTATATGCCCTATTTTTTCTTTTAATCTACTTTTATCTATTGTTCTAATTTGTTCTGCTAAAACAACAGAATCCGATTTAAGTCCAAACTCCTCTGAATCTATTTCTATGTGTGTTGGTAATTTGTTTTTATTTATTTGCGAAGTAATAGCAGCTGCTATTACAGTTGGACTATATTTATTCCCCACATCATTTTGAATAATTAAAACAGGTCGTATTCCACCTTGCTCTGAACCAATTACTGGGCTTAAATCTGCATAAAACATATCTCCTCTTTTTATTACCATTTATGTTCACTCCTATTATTACATAATTAGATTTTAATTGTTTTAGATATATTTTAAATATTAGACACAAATTTTAGCCTGCTTTAAATTATACTATTTCTTGCAAACTATTAATTTTTATCTCATTATATAATATGTAAACTCGTACATTTTGTGATATGTCTTTTATTTCAAGTTTAGTAGGATTTCCTGTTTGTTTATCTACATATAATGTTTTATATTTTTCATATTTGTTTAACTCATTTTTTATTTTAACTTCTAAAATAATCTCATTTTCTGTTTCTCTTAATCCTTTTTCTGTTTCCGAATTATAGTCTTTTATAAATGATGTTAATATTAAAGCATTTTCTGAAATATATTTGTAATTCTCATATAATTTAGTTAAATTTAATTTATTGTTTTTTATTTCTAATTTATTATCTCTAAAAACTATTTCTATATCTTTTAGCTCGCTTGGCTCCTCAATTATTTGCTTATATGCTTTCTCTTCTATGTTTTGCTGTTTCATTTTATATATATTCTCATTTTTATTACTTACTACTTTTACCAAAATATCTGCCTGATACGATTTCATATTTAAAATATTATTTACAATTGAATCTACACTTTTGCTACTTATAGTATTTCCAAAATTTATTTTTTTATAATTAATTTTTACAATAAAAAATGAACAAATTAAAATTATAACTAGCATAATAAATATAATTATTTTTTTGTTTTTCAATCTTACCTCCCAAGTAACCAAACGTAGGTGTTGCATTTTTCTTTCGAATACCTGGAGAAAGAAAACATCCAACACCGGCTAAGATTTGGCGGACTTTTAGTATATTTACTAAAAAATGCAAAAAAATATAGGTATCCCTACCTATATTTATTCTACATATTTTTAAAGTATTCTGTAAGACAATCTATAACTTCATTTTGAGTTTGCAGAGTATTGATTTTTTCTCTTACCTTAGTAGCCTCTGGCATTCCCTTTATATAATATGCTATATGCTTTCTCATTTCCCTTACTGCAACAAGTTCCCCTTTTAAATCTATTTCCATTTGCAAATGCCTTAGTATTACTTTTAATTTTTCTTCATTAGATATTGGAATTGGTGCTTTCTCTGTTTTAAGATATTCTTTTATTTGATTGAATATCCAAGGATTTCCAATTGAAGCTCTTCCAATCATAATTCCATCCACATTTGTTTTTTCAAACATGTTTTTAGCATCTTCTGGTGTTCTAATATCTCCATTTCCTATAACAGGTATTTTTACTGCCTCTTTTACCTTTTTTATTATTTCTAAATCCACTTCTCCTGAATAAAAATCTTCTCTTGTTCTTCCATGTATTGTAATACTGCTAACACCTGCTTTTTCTGCAATCTTTGCAGCTTCTAAAGCGACTATATTTTCTGTATTCCAACCTTTTCTTAATTTTACAGTTACAGGACGTGTACTTTTTCGTACTACTGCTTTTATTACCTTTTCAAATAATTCTAAGTCAAGTAATAGTCTACTACCATCTCCATTTTTTACTATTTTAGGTGCTGGACATCCTGCATTTATATCTATAATATCCGCTATATCATTTACATACTCTGTAGCCTTTTCCATTGCCTCTATATCGCTTCCAAATAGTTGAACAGCAATTGGCCTTTTTTCCCCATCTACCTCTAGTAATTTTTTTGTTTTTTCATCTCCATAAAATATTGCTTTACTACTAACCATTTCTGTACAAGCTAAACCTGCACCATTTTCTCTGCACAATATTCGAAATGGCAGGTCTGTAATACCTGCCATTGGAGCTAATAATATGTTATTTTCTAATTCTACATTTCCTATTTTTAATTTTTGTAAATACATTTTTTCTCCTATTATTCTATAAATATTGCTTTTTGCCTTCTTCCACTTATGTTTAATAATAATGCAATTAAAATAAAATTAGTTATCATTGCACTTCCTCCATAGCTAATAAAGGGAAGTGGTACTCCTGTTATAGGTAAAAGTCCTATTGTCATACCTATGTTTTCTGTCATGTGGAACAAGAATATTCCTGCTATTCCTATGGCAATATACGATCCGAGCTCATCTTTTGCAGTTTTCGCTATGTATATTGCTTTTACAATCAGAGTTACATATATTAAAACTATTGCACTAGTTACTAAAAATCCCATTTCTTCTCCGATTACAGAGAATATGAAATCTGTAGTTTTAGGATATAAAAATCCAAGTTGTGTTTGATTGCCTTTTAAAACTCCCATACCAAAAAGCTCTCCTGCACCTATTGCAAGCTTAGATTGAATAATATTATACCCTGCCCCACGAGGATCAATATTTGGATTTAAATATACATCTATTCTCTGTTTTGCATGGCTTGGTAAAAGATAAAAATATGCAATAGGTACCATAATTGCAACTATAACTATTGCAGATATTATATATCTTTTTCTAATTCCTGCAGCATAAAGTATTAATATTGTTGCTACTATAAATGCACAAGCTGTTCCATAATCTGGTTGTTTTATTATTAATGCTATTGGAACTATTGGTATAAGTAGTAGTAATGCTAATTTCCATGGCTTATTTATTTCATCTTTTTTTCTTTCTTGTACTTTAGATATTGCATATGCTAAAAATACTATTACAAATATTTTTGCAAATTCTGCTGGTTGAAATAGAAAAAATTCTAAATCATACCAGCTTCTTGCACCATTAATAGGTTTAGTAAAAAGTACCCCTATTAAAAGTAATATAAATATACCATAAAATATTGGTGATACTCTTGCAATAAGTTCATAATCTATGCATATTACTATTATTACAATAGGTATACACATTGCAAACCATTGCATTTGTTTTACAAGTTCTTCAGATTCCGAATTTTGTGTTGCTGACATTAACGCAACTAAGCCTATTATTAACAATGCTATTGCACATATGAGTATTCCCCAATCCATATTTTTCAATATTCTTCTTTTCATCTTATTCCCTCATATGTTAAATTTACTCTTTACTTATTTCTGCTGTTTCCTTTTCTTCTACTTTTTCTTCTACTTCTGGCTTTTTATTTTCTTCTTGCTTTTCTACATTTTCTGTTTTTTCATTTTTCTCCGTAAAAGTACTGCTCTCCTCAACTGCTTCATTTCTGTTTTCTGATTTATTATCTTCTTCTTTTTCTTTATCTTTTTTGTCTTCTTTACTTTCTTCTTCCTTCTTATCTTCTTCCGGATGAGCATTGATTGCCCCTACATTAACTTCTTGTTTTTTATTCATTTCATGCTTTATATTCATTATTGGAATATTAGCATATAGTGCTGGTGCGCCTGTTGTTCCATCATCATTTGCTTTATTTGTAAGCCTAACATCTATAGCCTTTTCATCTATTTCTATATATTTTTTTATTACCTCTATTATTTCTTGTTTCATAAGTTCAAGAAAGTCTGCAGATACATTTGCTCTATCTTGCATTAGAACCAAATGTAATCTTTCTTTTGCAGCATCTTTAGAACCTGTTTCTTGCTTATCCTTTTTCTGTAATCCTTTAAAAAAGTTTATCATTTTCTCAAACATACTATATCCTCCACAATTTTACTATTATTTGTTTTTCTTAAAAATACTTTTTACCTTTCCAAAAAATCCTTTTTCTCTACCGGGTATTGTTATTTCAACATTTTCTCCTAATATTCTTCTAGCTATTTCTATATAGGCTTTTCCTGATGGAGCTTTTTTATTTGATACAACTGGTTCACCTTTATTTGTTTGAGTAATTATATACTCATCATCTGGAACAACTCCAATAAGATCTATTGATAATAAATCTACTATATCATCAACGTCCATCATTTCACCTTTTTTAACCATATTTGGTCTTAACCTATTTACTACAAGTTCTGGATTTTTTATTTCAGAAGCTTCTAGTAAACCTATTATTCTATCTGCATCTCTTATGGAAGAAATTTCTGCTGTAGATACAACAATTGCTCTTGTCGCACCTGCTATGGCATTTTTAAACCCTTGCTCTATTCCAGCTGGGCAATCAATAAGGATATAGTCAAATTCTTCTTTTAATTTTCCTGTTAATTCTTTCATTTGTTCTTCATTTACTGCACTTTTATCTCTTGTTTGAGCAGCTGGAAGTAAGAAAAGCTCAGCAAAACGCTTGTCTTTAATTAAAGCTTGTCTTAATTTACATTTTTCTTCAACAACATCTACTATGTCATAAACTATTCTGTTCTCTAATCCCATAACTACGTCTAGATTTCTAAGTCCAATATCTGTATCAATAAGCACAACTTTTTTACCTTGTAATGCTAGTGCTGCACCTAAATTTGCTGTTGTAGTAGTTTTTCCAACTCCACCTTTTCCAGATGTTATAACTATAACTTCTCCCATGTTTTTCCTCCTTAAAATTATTGAATATAATTTTATTTTCTTACTTTTCTATTTATATATCTTATTATGTTTTGAGTAAAAAGTCAATGAATTAATACAAAAATATTACAAAAATATTACAATTTTTTTACAAAAAATTTTTATTTTGTATTTCCGTAGATATACATGCTTTTTAAAAGCAAAAACAATATATTATTTTTTCTAAATAATATATTGTTTTCTTATTTTTATTATTAATATTTTTTACTTACGCTTCCAAAGATGTTCTATTTTACCAATAGATTCTATTATCTCCTCTGCATGGTTTTTTGCAATGCCCTTTCCTATTGCCTTTCCGCCTACTGTTAAAGATGCTACTATAGCACTTATTATAAACTGAATATTAAAATCTAGTCCTAATTTTTCTGTGATTTTTATTGATATTATTGCACTTATTGCACCACTTAATACACCACAAATATCTCCAATTACGTCTGCACATATATTGGCGACCTTACTTGAATTTCTAATTAATTTTAAAGAAGTTTTTGCACCTATTATCTTTTTACTAGCTTGTGCATGAAATCCTTCTTCCTTTGCTACTGTTACAGCTACTCCAACCAAATCAAATGCAATACCTACAAATATTACAATTATTAATATAATTAAAGCAGGTGCTATTTCTAATCCTGTTATTGCATTTGTCGAGATAAACGAAAATAAAATTGATAACATAAATGTTACTACAAATATTATTATAAACCACGACACTTCTGTTTTTTCTTTATTATCTTTTTTCAATTAATACTCTCTCCTTTTATTTAAATGCAAAAATAGCCAAACGTAGGTGTTGCATTTTTCTTTCACTTACTGGGGACACTTCTTAACTCCTAGACATTTCTTTTATGTTAAAAAGTGTCCCCAGTGAATTAGAAAATATCCAACACCGGCTAAGATTTGGCGGGTTTTAAATTGCCTTACTTTCAATTATTATAAACAGCTAATATATTATTATTTTTCACTCCTTACTGAGAAAACTAATCATATAAGCAACTATAATTTTTTTCAAAATTAGAGCAGTTAATCTTCCTAATCTGTATGAATCGGCGTTTTCACAAACTGCGCGTCGTTTCAAAATAATAATATATTAGCTGTTTATTTGTTAACAATAATTGTGGTAAAAACCTAAGTAAACTTTACGGTTTAGGTCTAGTTGATTTTCTCTATTTTCTACTAAACATTACTATTTAGCTGTTTCCATTTAAAGAAAACACTCTTGATTTAACAAGAAAACCAGATTGCCACTTAAATCCGTACCTTAATCCTTAGGTTTCCATACCTTAACAGGTAAACATTCTAGAAGTTTTCCTTAATATGCTATTTATTATTACTAGTCTCTTTTGCACCAAGAAATTTCATAACTTTGAATTTCAATTATCTAGCTACCACAATTGAGATTCTTTGCTGTTAATTCCAATCCCAACACTCAAGACAGGCTACACTATATATTGTGTCTTGGCACGTTATATAGGTTATACTCAAAAGATTAATTCTTTTAAGCCTCCACGAAGCAAGGAGAATCATATGTATGCCGTTACATACTTTCCTGACTTCTTACTCCCTACCCACACGCAAAACTGGCATTTCGCGCACAGGCAAGGAACTTCATCGATGTGCCCTTTAGCGGATTTTTAGCCCCGCCCTCGTAATAGATAGCATAACTAGAATAATGCACCACATATTTATTATAACATATATTATTATTTTTTTCAAAATTTTATGATTTTTTTAATTCTTATTTTGAAAATGTGTCCCCTGTTGGGAACAGTTCCCAATTGGGGACGTTTCCAAATGGGGAATGATTCCCAATTCAGAAACGTCCCCAATGAAACATTGACAGATTTGAAATAAAATAATATACTTAATACAACTAATTATAGGAGGTTTTTATTAATGAAAGATTTAATAGAGATTAGATGGCACGGCCGTGGTGGTCAAGGTGCAAAAACTGCTTCTTTGCTTTTAGCTGATGCCGCTTTTAATACTGGAAAATATATTCAAGGTTTTCCTGAATATGGTCCAGAAAGAATGGGAGCACCTATAACTGCATATAACAGAATAAGCAATAGTCCTATTTATATTCATAGTAATATATATTACCCAGATTATGTTGCAGTAGTTGATGATTCTCTTTTAGAAAGTGTTGATGTTACAGCTGGTTTAAAAGAGGATGGTGCAATTATTATTAATACAACAAAAGATAGCAAATATATAAAATCACATTTGAATAACTATAAAGGTGATATTTATACTATTGATGCAAGAAAAATATCTACAGAATGTTTAGGAAAATATTTTCCTAATACACCTATGCTTGCTGCAGTAGTTAAAGTTACAGGTGTTATGACTGATGAAGAATTTATAAATGATATGATTGGTTCTTTTAAGCATAAATTTGCTAAAAAACCTGAAGTTATTGATGGAAATATGAAGGCATTACAAATTGCCTTGCAGTCCATCAAAAAGCTTTAAAACAATTTTGAAATATGACATCACTAGCTCATAGGTAAGGGGACATTTCTTAACATTATAGAAGTGACCTATGGGAAAGAAGTGTCCCCTTACAAATATTATTGAAAGGAAATTATTAAATATGAAAAAAATCGATTCAAACATAACCTGGCAAGACATAACTCCTGGTGGCAACATATATACTGCTGGAAATGCAAAAGAATTTAAAACCGGCTCATGGCGTAGTGTAAAGCCAGTATACATTAGTGAAAAATGTACACAATGTGGCCTTTGTTTCCCTGTTTGCCCTGATGATGCAATACCCGTAAATAAAGACCAAAAACGTGAAGATTTTGATTACGATGCTTGTAAGGGATGTGGTGTTTGTGCCAAGGTTTGCCCTTTTAAAGCCATCGAAATGAAAGAAAATTAGAATATAATTAAGGAGAGTATTTTGTAATATGACATCACTAGCTCATAAGTATGGGGATGTATCTTAACCCTATAGCTATTGACCATATTTTAAGATGCGTCCCCTTACAAATAAAGAAAGAAGTGAATAAAAATGAAAATTAGAGAACGCCTAAGTGGCAATGAAGCTGCCGCAACTGCTATGAGGCAAATCAATCCAGATGTTGTTGCTGCATTTCCTATTACACCATCTACAGAAATTCCTCAATACTTTTCTAGTTTCGTAAGTAACGGAAAAGTAGATACAGAATTTGTTGCAGTTGAAAGTGAACATAGTGCTATGAGTGCTTGTATAGGTGCAGAAGCAGCAGGTGCAAGAGCTATGACTGCTACATCTGCAAATGGAATGTCTTTAATGTGGGAAATGCTATATATTGCATCTAGCCTTAGATTACCTATTGTTATGTCTTTAGTAAATAGAGCCGTATCTGGTCCATTAAACATACATAATGACCATTCTGATGCAATGGGTGCAAGAGATTCTGGTTGGATACAAATTTTTTCTGAAAATAACCAAGAAGTTTATGATAATCTTCTTATGGCACACAGAATTGCTGAAAATAAAAAAGTGCTACTTCCTGTAATGATATGTCAAGATGGATTCATAACATCACATGCTATTGAAAACATAGAAATTGAAGATGATGAAACAGTAAAAAAATTTGTTGGCGAATATCATCCTGAACATTATCTATTAAATGACAAAGAACCTATTGCTATTGGTCCTTTAGATTTGCAAGCATATTTGTTTGAACACAAAAGGCAACAAGCACAAGCTATGGTAGAGGCAAAACAGGTAATTTTGGATGTTGCAAAGGATTTTGAAAAATTGACTGGTAGAAAATATGGATTCATTGAAGAATATAAAATGGAAGATGCAGAAATAGCAGTTATATGTATGAATTCAACTGCTGGTACTGCAAAGCATACAGTAAATAATTTAAGAGAAAAAGGTATCAAAGCAGGAGTTATAAAAGTTAGAGTATTTCGACCTTTCCCAGCAGAAACAATTGCAAATGCTATAAAAAATTTAAAAGCTGTTGCAATTTTAGATAAAGCTGATGGATTAAATGCTGTTGGTGGTCCATTATTTACTGATGTCACTTCTGGAATGTTAATAAATGGTGTACATGTTCCTGCTATAAGCTATATTTACGGTATAGGTGGTCGCGATACTACTGAAGAGGATATTACAGAAGTATTTACAAATTTAGAAGAAATTGTTAAAACTGGCAAAGTTGATAGACCTTATAGATATTTAGGAGTTCGAGGTGAAAAATAATGGGATATAATTTAAAAGAAATAATGGCTGAAAAGCCTTCAAGATTAACTTCTGGTCATAGAATGTGTGCTGGATGTGGAGCACCTCCAATAGCAAGAATGGTATTAAGAGCATTAAAGCCGGAAGATCATGCTGTTATCTGTAATGCTACAGGTTGTATGGAAGTTTCAACTTTTATTTATCCATATACAGCTTGGACAGATTCATTTATACATACTGCATTCGAATGTGCAGCTGCAACTGAATCTGGTGTTGAAGCTGCATATAAATCTATGAAAAGGCAAGGAAAATTACCACAAGATAAAAACACAAAATTTATAACATTTGGTGGAGATGGTGGTACATACGATATTGGTATACAAAGTATGTCTGGGGCATTCGAAAGGGGCCACGACATGGTATATGTATGTTATGATAATGGTGCATACATGAATACAGGTATACAACGTTCTTCTGCAACTCCTAAATTTGCAGATACAACTACATCTCCAGCAGGTTCAGTTATACCTGGCAAAATGCAATCTCGTAAAGATTTAACAGAAATAATGGTTTCACACCATATACCTTATGCAGCACAAACTTTAGCTGTTAATAATTTTAAAGATTTATACGAAAAAGCTGAAAAAGCAATATATACAGAAGGACCTGCATTCTTAAATGTACTTGCACCATGTCCAAGAGGTTGGGGCTACCCAACAGAAGATTTAATGCTTATAAATAAACTTGCTATGGAAACTTGCTACTGGCCTTTATACGAAGTTATAAATGGAAAATATAAAATAAACTATAAACCAAAAGAAAAGAAACCAATTGAAGAATTCTTAAGACCACAAAAAAGATTTAGACATATGTTTGAACCTGGAAATGAGTGGATGATACAAGAGTTCCAAAAAGAAGTAGATTCTCGCTGGCAAGCATTGCTTGATTTAGAAGAAATTACAAATAAAGAAGAATAAGAAAAAAATGTGGACGTGTCTAAATTTATCACTTTGATAATTTTTAGACACGTCCACATTTTTTCGTCCTCTGTTTTTACTCATTTAGAAAAGTTCTCAAGAAGTAATAATATCCTAAAATTGAATGTTGTATATCGTCTATTCTTACTCTGAATCCATCGTTTCTTATGTAGAATGTTCCTAAGTATTTACTAGGTTCTGTTAAATACATTGCAACTTCTGGATATAAGTATGAATTTAGCTGATAATTTGCCCTGTACATAAGTGTATTTTCTAATTCAGTAGCATCAAATTCAGATAAATATTCTAACTCTATATTTTTTTCTTTTATCCTATTATATAATTCATATCCCTGTACTAACATCTCAAAATTAGTATGTGACGTATTTGTTTTTTTGTATATTTTAGATAAGTTATCTTGTATGTTTTTTAATCCAAATTCATAATAGCTATTATTATCTACATGTTTTGTTACTTCATTTACAGCATATGATATCCAATGGTCACAGTATTGTGCATAATCATTATCTATAAAATATTGTATTGCTCTTTTGGCTGCTTCTAAGTATTTTTGTTCTTTAGTAATACTATATAACTTAGCTAATGCAAATGTTGCTTCACCATCATAATACACAGTCCTTTGTTCTTCTTTTAATTGAAAATCCTCTGAATTTAAAACATGTATATAGCTTCCATCTTCTTTTTGCATACTTAAAATTCCATTTCCTAGTTTTTTAGCAATTTCCATATAACTTTCGTCCTCAAATTTTTCTGTATATTCACACATTGCTAAAATAGGAATTGCACTACCTCCTAGTTTAATTTCATTTGATTTTTCTTCAACTACATATGCCGTATTTTCATCTTTACTTTTCATTTGACTTCCCAAATAAACCATTGCTTTATTAATTATTGCTTTTCTTTCATTTCTATCACCTGCATTTTGGTCATAACAAACTATTAAAGACCACACACTTCCTGCATGTCTTAATATATTATATGAACTTAATTCCTTATTTTTTATTGCTCTATACCCATATGTAAATTGTCCATCTTTTTTTAACATATTAGCTAAATATTTACTAGCATTTTGTATAATATATTCTACATCTTCTTTTTTGATATTCTCTATTACTCTGCGTCCTGCATTTAAATCATCATCATATAATTTGTATATTTTATCATTTTCATCTTTAAAAAATCTCAAACTTGTAAAAAGTGTTAACTCGTCTGAAAGTTTTTCTATTTTCTTTTCTCCTCGTCTTTCCAAATAGTTATTTAAATTTTCTAAACTTATGCATTTATTCTCATAATCAATTATCATATTAGCATTAAGTTCCTCTTCTAGTAATGTAATATCTTCATTTAGAATAATTCCTTTTCTCAAATTATAACTATTGGTATTTTGCTCTAGCATAATATTAAATTCAGTTTGTGATATGGTTTTAGTTTCATATACTATATCAAGTTTTATCCAATATGGTTCATATTTTTTTGATGTTATATATTTGTTTATTTTTTCTTTAGCTTTATCAAATGCCTCTTGAATTGAATTACCTTTTGCACTTTTAACAATAGCTTGTGATTTTTTATTGCTTACTGAAATAATTGCTATATTCTCATTTTGATTTTTATATTCACTATTTAAATATGCTTCAATTAAAGAATCTATTTTACTATTATTTTTGCTTCCTTGATTTTGTAATAAAAATAATATTCCTACTACAGCAATTATTACAGCTAAACTAATTAATAAAATTTTTAACTTTTTATTCATTTTATCCTATTCCTTTTCAATTCATTTCTATTTACAGTAATCTGTATTTAACTTTTAGACAACTTGATAATTTTTTATTCATCATAACAAATTTTTTGGTTTTCAACTATTTCTTCTTTTATATCTGATTGCTTACTTTTAATAGTTTCAATCTTAGTATTTATTTTTATTCTTTCTTCAAACTCTTTCTTTTGCTTTTCTAATAATTCATTTTTTAGTCTCTCTTTTAAATTATTTTTTATATTAGCTGTTGCATACTCTATAATTGATTCTTGAGTACAATTTCCTTTTAAGTTATGCATTGCCCTCCACATTAATTCTTCATTACCCCTATGTCTTCTACTTGCATATTTTATTGCTCCTCCATTTTCTTCTATTGCCAAATCTATTACATCATCATTATCTTGTATTTTTTCAGTTGCAAGCTTAAGTGCCATTCCATTTTCTTTTACAGCCTCTTTTACTATCGTAATATATCTATTAATTTTTTCTTTATCACCTTTAATTAAATCTTTATCTACAATTAGTTCTTCTCCCACATATGCTAAGGCTAATCCGCATCCTTTTACAGCTTCTAGAACTATATTTACATTATTTCTTGTCTTGTGTCCACAATGTTGCAAAGCTAATCCATTTTGCCTTGTAGCAATTAATGCTACTTCTTCATTATCTCTTAAACTAAGAGATGCATATTCTAATGCTAATCCATTTTGTGCAACAGCGAGTTTTACTATTTCTAAATCATTTCTAAAAGTTCTATCTGCATTCATTAATTCTAAGCCATCTATTCTTACTGCTTCTTCTACTATTTTCCTTGTTCTAAATTCCGAATCTATATCTTTTAGTGAAACACCTTCTCTGATTGCCTTTATAGCTTCTAACTCATTTCTTATCATTTTTGTAATATCCCTTTCTGTTTTTAGTTATAATATACTATATAGCAAATTAACAAAAAACTCAAGTCTTGTTACATTATAAATTAATAGATTACTATAATATATTAAAAAGAAGTATGCTGTAGAAGATTTGACATTTACCTTATTTTAATATATAACTTTGGTGGTGATTAAAATTATGGGGAAAAAGCAGATATCTAAACCAACAAGTAAAAAGACAACTATAGTAAACTTTATACTTATTGTAATTATTTTTATTGGTTTATTCATATATATGGTTAGTGTAGATGGAATTGATAGCATAGTTGATTTACTTAAAAATGCTGACCTCAAATGGGTTTTAGGTGGAGCGCTTTGCATATTATTTTTCTGGTTTTGCGAAGGTCTTACTTTACATTTACCATTAAAAAAATTATACCCTGATCAAAAATTTTTAGAATCTTTAAGAGTATCAATGGTTGGTCAACTTTTTAATAATATAACCCCTTTTTGCTCAGGAGGTCAGCCTATGCAGGCATACGAACTAAATAAAACTGGCAAAAAGGTAAGCGATTCTTTTTCTATGCTAGCTTTAAAATTTATAGTTTATCAAATGGCCTTAGTTTTATTTACCTTTATTATTGTAATTTTTCAATTTAATTTTTTTATAAGTTTAATGGATAATTTTATTTGGATTGCAATAATCAGCTTTGCTGTTAACATTTTTGCTATAGTTATTGTAATTGTAGCAGGAATCAACAAAAAAGTTATCCCTTCTATTGCACATCCTATTATAAAACTTTTGGGCAAAATAAAAATTATAAAAAATGTTCCAAAAACCACTAGAAAATTAGATAAAAGTATTGCCAATTTTAATAAACAATTTAAGTTTATGAAAAGTCAAAAAGTATTGGTATCCAAAATGTTTGTTATTTCTATAGTTCAATGCTTATCATACTACACAATAACATACATGGTATACAGAGCTTTCGGAAATAGTGGATTATCTGTATTCCAAATAATTCCTGCTCAAGCTTTCTTACTTCTTGTTATGACATTTATTCCAACCCCTGGTGCTGGAATAGGTGCAGAAGGTGGATTTTTACTAATATTTAAAACTATTTTCAAACATGGAACAATTAATATGTCTATTTTGTTCTGGAGATTATATACCTTTTATGCCCCAATTATTGTAGGTGCCTTATGTTTGCTTCCATCAAGAAAAAAAGAGGAAACTAAATAACACAACCTATCAATAGATGTTTTTGGGGACACCTACCGAAAGCAGCTTGAAATTTTTTCAAGCTGCTTTCGGTAGGTGTCCCCAAAAACATTGACATTCCAAAAACAGGTGTCTCTTTTAATTTTGCTGTTGTTTTTTTAAATTATAAGTTTCTAAATCCATATTCCAACTGGTATACTTACTATCTTGCCTATGGTCTTCAAAATCTGTATTATTAACTAAATAGTCGCTTATATAATTAGATATTTTTTCTGCTCCTGCTATATTTAAATGGTCACCAACATCTTGTGTATCTGTTTCCCAATTAATACCAGCTAAATTATCATAACTTAGATCTATATATTCTACTCCTAATCTAGATGTTAAATCTACTACAGCATTGTGTTTCTCCTCAGTCCACACATTTGGATCTGGTATTTTTATAAATACTAATTTACAATTTTTTTCTTTGCAAAGCTCCACAATTTTACTAGCATATTTTTCAGCATCTGCTGAAAGTTGAGCTCTTGCCTTATTTCCATGTTCTTGTCTTTTGCCTGTATATTTCTTTACTATCTTTACTAAATCATACCCCTTATACATTATTTCTTCTTTAGAAATTATCTTTCTAAAATCTGTTTCATCTAAATTTGACCATCTAGTATGATATCTAAATAACGGAAAAACACATCCTAATTTATCTTCAAATGAAAAATTATATATATTATCATTAATCATTTCCATCTTGTTTAAACTAAATTCCATTGAGTCGATTACATATCTTTTTTCTCTTTCTTGCTCAACATCTGCATATGAAAACAATTCTCCAACTTCAACAAATATCAATTTTGGTTTTTGCAATCTAAAAGCTTCTTTTATTAAATAGTAGGATGACCATATTTTTTGGCCACCTGTTGATAAATTATAACCTGTTATTCCCGTATTTTCATATATTTCTAGCGGTGATACTGCTGAATAAATACAAGAATTCCCTGTATAAATAACATCAATCGTATCCTTTGTTTGTTCATAAAAATCCAATATTGAATTTGAAGAATACCACATCTTAACCCCACCACTAGGATTCATTACTTTAGATAAAACTATTATTAAAAGTATAAGTATTATAAAAAAAATAGTTGCTTTAAAAAAATTTTTCACGTTTTTATCTCTATCCTTTCTAAAATAATAAAAGATTTTGGAAAAGAATTATGTATTTGGATAGGCAAACAAGTGAGAATAATCCGAGGCGTACAAGAGTACGTCGCAGGATTTTCGAACGCAGTTTAACAACTCCAAATCATAATTATTTTTCAAAATTGTCCGTATATGAAGCTTTGTGGATTGTACCCTTGTCCATATGCTCCAAATACTATTATTGCAAATATTAAGCCATATAAGATTACCCATCTAAATGCTAAATTCTGTTTTGCAAAGCTTTCTCTAATATTTTTTCCATGCTCTTTTGCAATACTTATTCCTATAAATATTACTGTTGCAATTATTAAAACAACAATATCTGCAATAGTCATTCCACCAATTAAAAATGCTTCACCATTAAAAATTCTTTCTAAATTATGTACATTAAATATAGATTTAAACATTTGAATAGCCGCATTTAAATTTTCTGCTCTAAATATAAGCATTCCTATGCATACAAATCCACATGTTCTTAACATTTGCCATAATTTATAGCTCCATGCTTCTACATTTATTTTTAATAAAGAAATTATTTTTTTACCCACTGGTTCAAATATTTTTCCAAGCATCATTATTGCATAATAGTATAATCCATATACTATATATTTTAAACCAGAGCCATGCCAAAATCCATTTCCAAGCCATACACATAATAATGGTAATGAAATTGGAACTATTTTTGCAAAGTATGATGTCTTAAATATTTTTCTAGAAAAATTCGTTAATTTTAATGTCACTTTAGATAATGAAACTGGATAAAAAACATAATCTTTTAGCCAAGTTCCTAAAGTAATATTCCATCTTCTCCAAAATTCATCAACAGATTTTGAATAGAATGGTCTTTTAAAGTTTTCTACTAACTCTATTCCAAACATTTGTGAAGCACCACGAACTATGTCTATTCCTCCAGAAAATTCAGCATATATTTGTAGTGTATAACCAATTATTGCCATAATTATTATTGGGCCTGAATAATTTGCATAATCTGCAAATACTCCATTAACATACATTGCAACTCTATCTGCTATTACCATTTTCTTAAAATAACCCCAAAGCATTAACTCAGAACCATATGTTAAATTCTTAAATGTTATCTCATGTGGGTTATATAATTGATTTGCTAGCTCATCATATCTTCCAATTGGTCCCTGAACTAATTGGGGAAAATATGCAACAAATAAAGCAACTCGTGCTATATTTTTATCAGCCTCCACTTTTCCTCTATACACATCTACAATATAGCTAATTGCTTGTAAAGTATAGTATGAAATTCCTAGTGGTAATATAAATTTAAATATTGGTAAATTTATATGTAGTATTGTATTTAAACTTCCAGCTATAAAGCCTGAATATTTTAAAAATACCAATATTGCTAAGTTAAAAATAATACCTACTGCTAAAACTATTTTTTTCTTTTTCTTTGCTTTATTTTTTAATTTCTTTTTTTCTTCTTTATCTTCTATATTTTTAGCTTGAATTTTTGCTTTTTCATCTATCTTTTGCATTTTAATTGCAACAAAATAAATTGAAATAGTAGATACCAATATAAAAGCAATTAATTTAGAGCTATTTAAAAAATAAAAGATATAGCTTGCTATCAATAAAACTGTCCACTTATATTTTTTAGGCATTATTTTATAAATTAGTAAAAGTATTATTATAAATAAAATAAATTGTATCGAATTAATAAGCATTTTCTAAACCTCATTTTGTAATCTTTCAATCATATTATAAATTGTTTTTGCAGATTTAAAATTTTCCGGAACTAAATCTGCTGGTGTAATTTCAATATCGAATTCATCATTTATCATTGAAACAAGTGTTACAATATCAAATGAATCAATTATTTCATCCTCCATTATATTTTCTTCATGTTCAAAATCTACTCCTGGTTTTACATTATTTAAAATTTTTAAAAGTTCGTCCATCTTACATTTCTCCTTTTAATTTTTTTCTATCTATTTTACCATTTGCATTATATGGCATATGGCTTACTTTAATATATTTATTGGGTCTCATATATGGAAGTAGTCTTTTATTTGCCTCTTCTGCTAATTCTTCTATTTCCAATTCGCCTTGATAAAATAAAACTATTTTTTGTTCTTTTTCGTCATAGATACAAGCACATAAAACTATTTTATCTATACCATATATATTTCTTTCTATTTCTCCAAGTTCTATTCTATACCCCATATGTTTTATTTGATAATCTTTCCTAGAAATATATATTAATTCTCCTCTTTTATTATATTTAACTAAATCTCCTGTTCTATATACTATTTCAGGATAACTATTATTTATTGGATTTTGTACAAATGCTTCTTTCGTTTTTTCCGGATTTTTGTAATATCCAGATGCTAAAAAGCTTCCTCTTACAAGTAATTCCCCAATTTTACTCTCCTTATCTTTTGTAGGAAGTATTTCATTTCCATTTTCATCTACAATGATTAAACCACAATTATTGCAATGTTTTCCCATTGGAATACTTTCATCATTTTCAAATTTTCTATCTATTACATAATATGAACAAATATCTGTTGTTTCTGTTGGCCCATATAAATTTGCAAATTGTGCATTAGGCAATTTTTGAATCCATTCGTTTAATTGTTTAACTGGCATAACTTCACCTGCAAATAATATCTTTTGCAAGCTCTCAAATTCTGCAGTTTTTAATGTTCCAAGGTTTGCTACAATGCATAATGCTGATGGTACCCAATAAATAGAATTTATCTTTTTTTCATTCATATATTCTATAAGTTTTACAGGAAACGAAAAATACATTTTAGGTATTATATAAAGTGTTGCACCTGTAATTATTGTAGAAAACACATCTGTTATAGACATACTAAAATAAAATGGTGTTTGGCTTCCCCATATTGTGTTTTCATTAATGTCAAACGTATCTTTTACCCATGTTGTATATGATATTACTGCTTTATGCGTTAGAACAGTTCCTTTTGGAATTCCAGTTGAGCCTGATGTAAATAGTACATACAATATATCTGTATCTATTTGCTTGTCCCTTATATCTTTTAGAGTCTCTTCATCTATTTTATAATCTACTGCATCTTCATACATTAAAACTTCTATATTTTGAATATTAAGAGCACTCATCTTTTTTTCATTTTTTTCATCTGTTATTATCATAATTGGGTCTAATGTATCTATTATGCTTTTTGCTCTTTCTACAGGAGTCTTTGTATCTAATATAGTGTAAAAATTTCCACTATAAATTACACCCATCATAGCCTCTAAACAATTCACTGTTTTATCTATAAAAATAATTATAGGTTTTTGTGTTACTTTTTTACTAGCAACACATGAACCTATTTTTTTAGAATTTTTTAAAAATTCTACATATGTAATTTCTCGTTTATCATCTCCAAATGCAACTTTATTTGGAAATAATTCTACTGTGTTTTCTAATAATTGCAATATATTCTTTATCATATCTTCTCCCAAAAGCGAAGGAAGAATTTTAATTCTCCCTTCCTATTCTTAATCTAATTCTGGTGCTGAAACTGGGCAAATAGCTGCACATGTTCCACATTCTATACATTGTTCTGGGTCTATTACAAATCTTTCATCTCCCTCAGAAATACAACTTACTGGGCATGATGCTGCACAAGAACCACATTTTACACAATTTTCATTAATTTTGTATGCCATTTTTATTACACCTCCTATATTTCATCTGAATTTGTACTATCTATTTTATCTAAATTTTCTAGCTTTTGTAACTCTTTTAACTCTTCAATATCTTCATCTGTTTCTTCTTCATCTTTTTCAACATTTTTTATTATTTCAATCTCTGGTAAATCATATCTTTTAAAGAATACTTCATCCTTATCTTTAAACTTTACTTTTACTCTTTCTTTTAGTGTTTCTACTTGGCATACTTCTCCTTCTCCATCTGCCGTTTTTACTATTGCTCCAATTCTAGGTAATCTAGATAATTTTTCTTCATATGCCTCTTGTTCATATTTTAAGCAGCACATTAATCTGCCACAATTTCCAGATATTTTTGATGGATTTAAAGATATGTTTTGCTCTTTTGCCATTTTTATAGAAACTGCTTCAAAATTTCCTAGAAAAGAGCAACAGCATAGTTCTCTACCGCAAACTCCATTTCCGCCAATTCTTTTTATCTCGTCTCTTACACCTATTTGTCTTAATTCTATTCTTACTTTAAAAATTGCAGCTAAATCCTTTACTAATTCCCTGAAGTCTATTCTTCCATCTGCTGTAAAATAAAATAATATTTTTGTATTATCAAATTTATATTCCACATCTACAAGTTTCATATCTAATTTGTGTTTTTCTATTTTTTCTAAGCATATTTTCATTGCTTCTGCTTCTTTTTTCTTGTTTTCTTCATAATGCTTTTCATCTTTATATGTTGCAATTCTAATAACTTTTTTTAGTGGTGTTACTATTTTGTTTTCAGGTATTAATCTATTAACTATAACAGCTTCTCCAAAAGCATCACCATTTGCTGTTTCTACTATAACATGTGCATTTTTAGGTATTTTTAGATTCTTTGGGTCAAAAAAATATATTTTCCCTGGTTTCTTAAACCTAACTCCTACTATATTTTTCATTAATTTCCTCCCATATTGAAATAAGCAAATTATCTATTGTCATATTAAAATTACTATTTGAAAGTAACCTTCTTTTTGCTTTTTCTACAATTTCTATGCAATTTAAATATTTTTCTTCGGCTTTCCCTTTGTTTAAGAACAATATATTCATATAATCTAATATCTCATTTATTTCATCTTGAGATTTGTATATTATATCACATGAATTCCAAACTTTACTCTTTGGCATATTTTCTAGAGAATTAATTATTTTTTCTATATTACTATATAATTCTTGTTTGTCCTTTATCTGTAGTAATTTTCCTAAACTTCCATCAGCAAAGCTAATAATACTATCATCTACATCATTTATGTATTGTTTTAAATCTTTATTACTTATTGATGCAAATGTAATTTTAGTACATCTAGATTTTATTGTTGTAAGCATTTTGGTTTCATTACAGCAAATTAAAATAATAGTGGCATAAACTGGTGGTTCTTCTAATGTTTTTAATAAACAATTTTGTGCCTCAACTGTCATTTTTTCGCTATCATTAATAATGTATACTTTTTTATTTGATGTTACTGGCTTTTCCATTATTTTGGAATTTAACATTCTTATCTGTTCTATTTTTATAGAGTTTCCATCTGGCTCTATTATACTAATATCTGGATTACTGTTGCCTATAAATTCCATGCAAGATTTACACTTATTACAAGGTTTACTTCCTTTTCCTTGGCATAAAATGCTTTGTGCAAATTCTTTTGCAAAAAGCATTTTCCCTATTCCAGCTTTTCCTAAGAACATATATGCATTAACCACTGTATTTGAATTAATGGTTTTTGTTAATAGTTCTTTTATCTTTTCATTACCTATTATTTTTTCAAAAGGCATTCTTCCTCCTAATCAACTGTTCCAAATAAATTTAATGGCCAAAATCTTATTAAAACTCTACTTTCTATTTTTTCTAAAGGAATACATCCAAAAGATCTACTGTCTGTACTCCTTGGTCTATTATCTCCCATAAGGAAAACTGTTCCTTCTGGTACTACAACATCCATAAATACTTCGCCATGGCCTGCATCTGTTTCTATTTCTGGTTGTAAATATGGTTCATCTAGCAATTCACCATTTAAATATACTTTTCCATTTTCAATCTTAACATGGTCTCCTGCAACTCCAATAACCCTTTTTATAAAGCTTTCTTTATTAGTTTCCAAAACATAATAAACAAACCTTGCCATCAAACCTTCTGGCTCATTTTCATATTTTGCAACAGGATTATCAAAATCTGCTTCAAATGAAGATATTCTAACTGAACTTGGTGATTCAAATGTAACTATATCTCCTCTTTTTAATTCTTTATGAAAAGTCCTAACTGTTCTATCTAAAATTAATCTTTGGTTTTCTACAAGTGTAGGAAACATTGATACTTGCTGCACTACTGTTGGTATTCCTATATAAAATTTAACAAGTAATGCTAGTACTATTGCAATTATTATGCAATAAGCCCACTCTAATGCCTCTTTTAATTTTGGATTTATTTCTATTCCCATTTTTATTTCCTTTCTTTATAGCATATCTATTATACATTACTCTTGCTCATTTATCAAGCTTTCAACCTCATTTTTTTGTCTATTCTCTACTGCTTTTGTAGGTACTCTTATAACTACTTCTGTACCTTTATCTTGAACACTCTTTATGTCTATGCTTCCTCCGTTTTGATCTAGTATCTCTTTTGCTATTGAAAGTCCTAGTCCTGTTCCTCCCATTGCTCTAGTTCTTGCTTTATCTACTCTATAAAATCTTTCAAAAATCCTGTCCAAATCTTTTTCTGGAATTCCTATTCCATTATCTATAATTTTTATATATGCATCATTATAAACAAAACCTACATATATTTTTATATTTCCGCCTTCTGGTGTGTATTTTATACTATTTGTTAATATATTTATTACAACTCTTTCTATTCCATATCTATCTGCATAAACAAGTGGAACATCTGCTGTAACATAGCATTCTACATGTTGATTCTTTTTTTGTATTTCTAATGCTAAGTTCTCTTGAGTTTGTTTTACTAGCTCTCCTAAATCGAATTCGACTTTTTCATATTTATTTTGTTTATTATCATATTTAGATAGTGTTAATAAGTCATTTACAAGCCTTGCCATTCTTTTGGCTTCTGAAGATATTACACCTAAAAATTTATCTTGTATATCTTTTTCGTATTCTCCTTCTAGCAAAGTATCTGAATATCCCATTATTGATGTTATTGGTGTTTTTAATTCATGAGATACATCTGCAACAAATTCTTTTCTCATATTATCTAGTCTTATGTGCTCTGTAATATCCTGTATAACTGCGATTACTCCACCTGGTCTATCATTTTCGTTTTTAAATGGTGCAAACAATAAATTTACATATCTATCTTTTACATTTATTTTTTGCTCTGTGGATGTCCAATTCTCTAAGTATATAATTTTTTCTATATTCATATTTAATTCTAATTTATTAAATATTTTATCAAAATTATCTTCTTTATCTGTTAGTTCTAGTAAATTTTTAGCAGCTGGGTTAATGTGAATTATCTCTCCATCTATATCAAAAGCAATAATACCATCTGTCATGTGTAATAGTATTGTTTCAATTTGCTTCTTCTGACGGCTTGCTTCATTAAATCTTTCATTAAGTTCATTATTCATCATGCAAAATGCTTTAACAAGCTCATCAATATCTGTTCGAATTTTTGTAGGCATCATATTATCCATATCTACCATTTTACCATTAGCAATTTCTGTTGCATTTTCTGTTAGTTTATACATTGGTTTTATAATAACTTTTCTAACAAAAATTCCTATTACTACTGCAATAACTACATATGTAGCAATCGCATATATTGTAATATTTCTAACTTGCTCCATTTCTCTTTGAGTAATTAATTCAATATTTTGATTTTGCATAATGCTTTCTTGTATGTTTCCTAGTTGATAATTAAATAAAAGTCCTAGTGCAACCAATACTGCTATTCCGATTATTGTAAATATTAATATTATCTGTGTTTGAATATTTTTCAAAATAAATTTCTCCCTCCAAAAATTTAGGGTAGCCTTTGCTACCCTAAATCAATAATATACTAATTATTTGCTATGTAATATCCGACTCCTCTTTTTGTAATCAAAATCTTTGGATTTGAGGTATCTTTTTCTATTTTTTCTCTTATTCTTCTTACTGTAACATCAACTGTTCTTATATCTCCATAATATTCATATCCCCAAACTTTTTCAAGAAGTACTTCTCTTGTTACAACTTGACCTGGTTGACCAGCTAAATATTTTAATACTTCAAATTCTCTTAATGTTAAATCTATTGTTTGACCATTTACTTTTACTTCAAATTTGTCCAAATTTAA
Organism: Clostridia bacterium; assembly: GCA_017469445.1. GTDB lineage: Bacteria > Bacillota > Clostridia > TANB77 > CAG-508 > UMGS1864. The sequence continues at coordinate 129,541 of JAFUGK010000002.1, read as the reverse complement.
AGATAAATCACCTATTGTAATAACATTAGTATTTGTTTCATCTTTTATTTCATCTTTTAAATTATTTGCTTCTATCTTTCTTAAATTAGCTTTAATTCTAGCCATTAATTCTCTTACACTAAATGGCTTTGTAATATAATCATCTGCACCTAATTCTAATCCTAGTATTTTATCTATTTCTTCTGCTTTTGCAGTAAGCATTAAAATTGGTACATTAGGAAGTGAATGTCTTATTCTTTTACATACTGCTAATCCATCCATCTTAGGTAACATTATATCTAGCAATATTAAATCTGGTTTTTTCTCTAATGCCAAATTTACAGCTTCTACGCCATCATATGCTTCTATTGTGTTATAACCTTCTCTTTCAAGATTATACATAAGTATTTCTACTATTGGTTTTTCATCATCTACTATTAATATCGTTTTTTTAGTATCTACAAATTCTTCCATGAAATAATCACGCCCCCTAAATTCTATAAATAGTTATATCACATTTATATATTTTGTACAAGTTTTTTATGAAATTTTTTAATATTTGATTAATTGGGCGATTCGCCGGATAAAAAATGTTTTTGAGGACACCTGTTTTTGGGGACACCTACCAAAAACATATAGAAATTATTTAATTTTTAAGCTTTCCATTGTTCCTCGCGAAATTTCAAAATAATTTCTAATTTCTACATATGTACATCCAAATTTTTCTTTTAAAAACCATATCAATTTTTTTAACACATCTCTATCTGAAAATATCTCAAAAGTAGATTTACAATATCTCTTTCTAAATTCATAAATAGCTTCTAATATATATTGTTTTTTCTGTTCAGAAGAATACTCTTCAATATCCATAAATCTATTATTAGGACTTTCGTTAAACAGTTCTAAATAGTTACATTTTTTCCCAAATATTTTTTTCATTATTTCACTTCTACTTACGCCAACATTATTGGCATAATCCTTATATGTCGAATACTCATAGTCTTCGCATTTTAAAACCATTTTTGCTTTTACAGGATTATTATGTATATATTTTATACAATTTATAAGATATTTCAGATTATAAATAGGTTCTATTTGATATCTATTTCTAAATACTACTCCCACTCTATGTTCTTTTCTATTATACATCTGTGCAAACAATAAATTGGTTTTCTGCATTCCTTTTGCGAGTTTATTCATATCTTCAGCATAAATCAAAAAATGTGCATGATTATTCATTACACAATATGCAATTATTGTATAATTATATTTGTCGCTATTTTCTTTAAATATTTCTAAATACTTTTCTATATATTCTTTTTTATAAAAAATATACTCTTTATTAACTCCTTGCACTATCAAATGTAAAAAAGATGTTTCTAGATACTTTCTAGCTAATCTTGGCATTTTAAAATATCTCCTTTCTAAAAAAAAAAACAAGAGAGCTCATAAAATAAAATTTTATAAGCCCCCATTTTTTTATTTATTATACTATACATATTAAATTAAATCAACCTGTTTTTGGTAGGTGTCCCCAAAAGCAGCCTTGTTGCGAAATTTCCCGTCCTTATGATACTTTATTTGCTTATTCCAGTAATTGTAACCACTTTGACATTACCATTTCCATTATTGTCTTCTGCATATATTGTATATGTTCCATTCTCTGTTACAGTAAACCAATTTGTAAATTCTGTTCCATTACTTTTAAAATCACTAATTGTTTTTGTTCCTGAAATCCATTTTGTTAATTTTACTCCACTATGCTCATCTGTTGCTGTTACATAAATAATCTTTCCTTCATCACTTGCTTCTCTATCTGTTATAAATTTAAAATCTTTTATAACATAAGCTTTAGATACATATGATGAGCTCCAAAAAAATCTTACTTTTGTATAATATGCCTCTGGATATGCAATTTGAGCCTCTTTTCTTGAATCCTTCCATGTTCCATTTGCATCTCCATGAGCTCTTGCAGTTCTTTTCCCTGTTTTAGACAACTCTGTATTGTTTTGGCTATAATAATAGAAATCCTCTATAATACCACCAGAAGTATTATCTAGTGTTTTATATTTATACATACTATCCCATGTTACTCCATATGCTCTAAAATTTTTATATGCTACTGCTGTTGATGATGGTATTACTAAATATCCATTTCCGTCAACATATGCTCCACCTGATAATGTCCAACTCGAAAAATTTGAGCTTACATAGCTTCTAGTCTCTGTTGCTATCTCTGGAATGGTATTATCTTTCCATACCGCATATGTCAAATAACCTGTTTTCCAATTTGCATAAGTCGCATCTAGTTTAGTTGAATCATATGATATAGCTCCTACAAGATTAGTGCTATGATTAAACATACTTGTACTTTCTGCAACAGCACTTGTCGTCCAACCATTTCCTACATATATTGTTATTAAACTTGTACATTGATAAAACATACAATACATATCTGTTACATTACTTGTGTTAAAACTACTTAAATTTAAATTTGTTAAACTTGTACAATGATCAAACATTGATCTCATTGTTTCTACATTACTTGTATTAAAACTACTTATGTCTAAGCTTGTTAAACTTGTGCATTGATAAAACATACAATACATATCTGTTACTTTTGCTGTATTAAAACTACTTAAATTTAAATTTGTTAAACTTGTACAATGATCAAACATTGATGCCATTGTTTCTACATTACTTGTATTAAAACTACTTAAATCTAAATTTGTTAAACTTGTACATTCATAAAACATACAATACATTGTTGTTACGTTACTTGTGTTAAAACTACTTAAATCCAAACTTGCTAAATTTGTACATTTAGAAAATACGCCTCTCATGTTTGTTACTTTACTCGTATTAAAATGATTTACCTCTAAATTAGTTAAATTATTGCATTTATAAAACATAAGTCTCATATTGGTTACTTCACTTGTATTTAAATTCTGCATTCCTTCTATTTCTTTTATTTGTGTTAACCCATAAAAATATCCTTCTGTGCTTGTAGGCATTATTTCTTCTTCTATTCTTACTTTTGTTATTTTATCTGCTTTTTCAAGCCAATACGCATTAAATACCCAATTTTCATTTTCATCTTGATCAACTAATCCACTATTACTTATATCTTGCCTTTGGTCTGCATAAACCAATTGCTCTTCTGTATACCCCTTTGCCAAGTTTCCACTTGCATTGAAAATTAAATGATACTCATCATCACTTATTTTATATAAACTACCGTATACTTTTCCTCTTGGTACAGTATAATTCCATTTGCTTACATAGTAATCTGTTACCCCGTCTTTTGTTACTGCTATTTCGTAGCCATCTCCTGTTACTACTATATTGTTGTTTTTTATTCTTGTTATCATGTCATCATAATTTCCATCATATGTTAAATTTGTTTGTAATACATATGTGCTATCAGTTCCAAATGTATATACTTTGCCATTTATATAAACTTTCTCTCCAGTTCCTATTTTTTTAAAATTCTCTAGTGAATCTATTGGTATTATTTCTCCACCATTATAACTATTATATGTCTGCTCTAAACTTACGCTTGAATTATATTGTTTTTCTATTTCATTTACCATTTCTGCTTGTGCTACTTGCTTGTTAGTTAAAAGCACATAATTTGCAATTCCAATTATCAACACAAACAAGCATGCAATTGTAACATATATAGTTACTGAACCTTTTTCACTCTTCATATGTTCACCTCGATATATAATAAACTATTTATCTATTTTATAGCATAATTAAAGGGAAAATTCAATATGTATAATATAAAAATTTTACTTATCCCATTTTAAATAAAATTCACTTGTTTCTATTGTTTTCTCAATTAAAAATTATTATTAAATATATTTTCAGCCTATGGAATTTGTTTGGCGATTTGCCATGATAAAAATAAAATAACAATTAAAATAAATTATCTATGTAATTTCTTCCTTGATAATAAATATGTGCAATATATATTGTCTTTTTTTCTTCATCAATTGTATATAATATCACATAATTATTTACAACTATTCTTCTATATTGTTTCTTTGTCTTACTAAATTTTTCAATTTTAGTAAACATTCTTGGTGATTTTTCTAATGTAAGAATAGTGTACATTACTTTTTGTCTTAATTTATTCGAGGCAACTGGAGATTTTAATGTTGATGAAATATAATAACAGATTTCATCAATTCCTTCTATGAACTCATCAGTTAATTGTATATTATATTCCATATTTTTCTTTCCACTCCTTAAATACTAGTCTTGCATCTTTTATTCTACCATTTTTTATATCTTCTTCAGCTTTTAATAAATGTTCTTCTATTTCTTTTTTTAATATCTTCTTTCTATATTCTTCCATGCTCATTACTATTACATTATTTTTACTATTTTTGCTTACTACTAGTTCTCCATTTTGGTTTATTGCAGTTTCTAATTCTTGAATATTTGTTATACGTTGCATAATTATACACCTCTCTTTATACTATAATTGTAGTATACCACAAATTTAGATATTATTGAATATTTTTATAAGTTTCTTTTTTTATATTTGATTTGTTTGGCGAGTTGCCAGATTAAAACTGAACATTTAGTAGTTAAAAATGAATTAAAACTAATTTGATATTTTAAATTTACCATATATACTCTAATATTTCAACAAAAATCGTATGTCACACTTCGACATTATTCGAGTTTTTATTTATGTTTAAAGGAGGCAAATTGCCTCCTCTTACATTCTTTATTAAAATATGTCTTTAAAATTTAACTACTAATTTATCTATTTTTTGCTTTATATACTTTTCTAATTTTTCCATAAATTCTTCTGGCTTTATTTCTTTTTTAGCCACCATTTCCAACCCTTTTTCCCAGCTTGCTGTAAGCTTTGGGTTTAGCATATCTGCCATAGAAAGTTTCACTACATCATATATAGTTTCTCCCTTTAAGGTTGGTGTTATTATTTGTGTTTTATTATTAATTTCAATATATTTTATTTTTTCTAGTTTTTTAATTATCTCTGCCCTTGTTGCACTTGTACCTATTCCTGCACCTTTTATTTGTTCCCTTAGTTCTTCATCTTCTATTAGTTTACCCGCATTTTCCATTGCTAGTATTATTGATCCTGAATTATATCTAGTAGGTGGTGTAGTTTCCGCTTCTTTTAATTCAAAATTAACAATCGCCACTTCTTGTCCTTTTTTTAATTTTGCTAAAATATCTAAGTTTGCTTGTTTTTCATCATCTGTATTTTCTTCTTCATCTTCTTTTCTTTTTACATTTTTCTTTTTATCTTCTTTTAATACTTCTAAAAATCCTTGCTTTAAACAAATTTTAGCACTGCAATTAAAATTCTCTACTTTATCTCCTTCTACGTTTATTTGTACAGTTGCCTGAATTTTGCTATATTCTGCTGGTGGATAAAATATTGCTAAAAATCTTGTTACAATAATTTTATATACATTTTTTTGTAAATCTGTAAGCTTATCATAATTCTCAAATCCTTGACCTGTTGGAATTATAGCGTAGTGATCTGTTATTTTACTATCATCTACATATTTAGTTTTTATAAGATTAGTAGAATACTTTTCATCTACCATTTTCTTTATATATCCTTGAACTTCTTCATCTTTAAAACCTTTAGCAATACCATTTAAATTTTTAGTTATTTCCTTTGCTACTGCTGTTGATAATACTCTTGCATCTGTTCTAGGATATGTTACAAGCTTTTTTTCATATAAGTTTTGGATTATTTCAAGTGTTTCGTCTGGTTTTATTTTAAATAATTTTGTACATTTATTTTGTATTTCTGCTAAATTAAATAATAGTGGTGCATTCTCTTTTTGTTTTGATTTCTTTAGTTCTGATATTGTTGCTTTTTTCCCTGCCAAGGAAGAGACAAACTCTTTTGCATCTTCTTCCTTTTTAAATCCTGATTCATTGTATAATTTAGGAGATTCAAACATTTTAGATTTTTCGTTTACCTTCCATTCTGCCGTAAAAGATGAACTTTCTTCTCCAAATTCTCCGCAAAACTTTATAATATTTGGTTTTTACAAAATTCTTTATTTCTCTTTCTCGTTCTACTACCATACCTAAAACACATGTCATAACTCTACCAACAGATATAGATGCTTTTTCCTCATTTATCTTTTTTGCAAGATTTCTGCCATATATTATAGAAAGTAATCTGGAAAAATTAATTCCAATTAAATAATCCTCTTTTGCTCTTAAATACGCACTATCTGATAAGCTATCATATTCAGATAAATCCTTTGCTTCTCTAATTCCTCTTAAAATTTCTTCCTCTGTTTGAGAATCTATCCAAACCCTTTTCATTTTAGCTTTTGGATTTGGTTTTGCCATCATAAATACCAATCGTTGAATATACTCTCCTTCACGTCCAGAGTCCCCTGCATTATATATTTCCTCTATATCATCTCTTTGCATTAATGTTTTTATAATTTCAAATTGATTTGCAACTTGTGGTATTATTTCATATTTCCACTCTGTTGGAATAAATGGTAAAGTATCTAGCCTCCAAAACTTAAGCTTCTCATCATACTTTTCTGGATAACTCATTGTTACTAAATGACCTACACACCATGTGATTATCCAATCATTTGACTCTATATATCCATTTCTTCTATTTGCAGTTATCTTCAAAGCCTTTGCAAATTCCATTGCAACAGATGGCTTTTCTGTTATTAATAATTTCTTGCCCATATTCTTCCTCTTTTATTCTTAAATCTCTATTTTTTACTAAAAGTAACTAATATATAAATAGATTTTGAAATTATGAGTTCGACCTTAGCCCTTATTTGCAGGTAATATATCAATTATGCGGTTCTATACTTATCTATATAACATACATAAGCGCACCCTTGGAGAACGGAATAATAAAAAATATATTTATATATTAGTTACTTTACAATATCTAGCGGATTTTATATACCATCAAAAATATACTCCCATATTATATCACATAATTTTGCAATTTCTAGCCTTTTATGATATAATTATATTGCGACAAAAAAATACCTTAAGGAGGTATACAGCCATGTTCGATGATTTTCTTCGAGTGGCATTATTGATGCTCCAAGTATTACACATTTTCATACTTGGGCTAGCGCTTCTCATGTTATACCGGTATCATAACGGTGAGGAATATGCCTTAAAGGCAGCTGCACTTGTTGGACTTGTCTCTGTTCCGTTTGCACTTATGCTATTCGGAATAATGTACAACAAAGGGGAAGTAGATACTTTCTTTTATGTGGCCTGCATTTCTGCGGGATTATTCCCTCCCGCTTTGTATTTCCGTGATTACTGGAAGCGCTAAAAGAGAGCTGCTATGCAGCCCTCTTTTATTTTATATATTTATTTTTGAATTTCTTTTTTATCATTATTTTCATTCAATCTAAACATACTATGATATCCAATAGCAATTGCCACACATACCATTAATGCAAATGATAATGCCTTCCATATTCCACTTTCCAAAAGTACTACCGCAAACATTCCAAGTGTTGCACTTATTCCATACATAATTAGTACAGCTTGTTTTTGCGAATATCCTTTATCGATTAATTTGTGATGTAAATGCCCCCTATCTGGCATTATTACAGCCTTTAAAGATTTACCCTTTATTAATCTTCTAACTATTGCAAACAATGTATCAAATACTGGAAGTGCAAGCACAATAAGTGGTGCTACTATTACAATTGCAGTATAGGTTTTTGCAACACCTAAAATTGAAATAACTGAAAGAGCAAATCCTAAAAAGTCTGATCCTATGTCCCCAATAAATGTTTTTGCTGGATTAAAATTATATGGTAAAAATCCAACCAGTGCTCCTGCAAGTGCTGTAATTAAAATTATAGCAATTAGCGGTGCTCCATTTAATGAGAATATAATCAAAAGTGATATTGATGCAATTATTGTAACACCTGTAGATAATCCGATCTAATCCATCTATTAAGTTAATTGCATTGGTTATTCCAACAATCCATCCTATTGTTAAAATTGTATAAAAAGTTTCACTCCATGGTGCATTATTTATAAAATCAATTCCTATACTATCTATTCTTACCCCTGAAATTACCATAACAATTGCAGCTATTGTTTGCGCTGTAAGTTTTACAAGTGGATGCACTCCACCATTTGAGTCATCAATAAAGCATACTACACCCAAAATAATAATTCCTATTGCAAATCCAATTAGCTTTTGATAATAATTATCATCTCCAAATAAGTTTATTGTGCCTTCTAAACTCATTACTGTTAATAGGTAAACAAGTGAAATTACAAATCCTGCTATTACTGCTATTCCACCGTAATCTTGGCATTGGTTTTGTATTTACTTTCCTTTTTTCTTTTGGATTATCAATTGCACCTACTTTTTTCGCTAGCTTTATTGAATATGGTGTTACAACAAATGCTATTATAAAAGCCAGTACAAACGCTATTGCAATGTCTCCCCACATACGAAAACTCCTTTATTATTTCATATTTTTATTTTCAACTTCTTCTATCATCTTTAGTCTCTCGCTATGTCTTCCACCTTCAAATTCTGTTGCTAAGAACACTCGTAATATTCTAATTGCATCATGTGGTGTTAAATGCTCAGCACCTAAAGCTAATATGTTTGCATCATTATGTGCTCTTGCAAATTTAGCTGCTTCTTCACTATAACAAGGGGTACATCTTATTCCTTTATATTTATTTGCAACTAAACTCATTCCAAATCCAGTTCCACAAATTAAAATTCCTAAATCACATTCTTTTTTTTGTACAGCTTCTGCCACTTTAACTGCTACTTCTGGGTAATCCATTCTTTCTTCTGTGTATGTACCAAAATCCTCGTATTCTATATTTTGCTCTTCTAGGTACCTGTTTATTTCATTTTTAACTTTAAATCCTCTATGATCTGATGCTATGGCTATCTTCATTTTTTCTTCCTTCTTTCTACAATTGCAAAATAATTTATAAATTTCGTCGTTAAACTGCTCTCGAAAATCCTGCGACGTACAATCGTACGCCTCGGATTCTTCTCGCTTGTTTGCCTAGAACTTTACTAAATTCTTTTGCAATTAGTTTTTTATATAATATACCACAAAAAATAAATTTTTACAACTACGGAAAAATATGGTATAATATTGTCGAAAAAATAAAAAAGCATTTTATGCTTGATAGGGGGTTTTTTTATGTTAAAAGAATTTAAAGAATTTGCCATGAAAGGAAATGTAATGGACTTAGCAGTTGGTGTTATCATTGGTGGAGCTTTCCAAAAAATAGTTTCTTCATTAGTTGATGATATTATTATGCCAGCAATATCTATGATAACAGGAAAAATTGATTATAGTGATTTAGCTTTCACTGTTGGAGATGTTTCAATAAAATATGGCTCATTTTTAACTGCTATATTAGACTTTTTAATAATAGCATTTTCTGTATTCTTAATTGTTAAATACTTGAATAGAATGAGAGAATTAAGCGAAGGCAAACTTAAGACAAATAAATTATTAAAGAAAATTGTAAAAGATGATGGACAAGTTGTAGAAGAAGTAGTTGAAGAACCAACAACAAAAATATGTCCTTTCTGTTTATCAGAAATAAATATAAAGGCATCAAGATGCCCACATTGTACTTCTGAATTAGAAAATAAAGAAAATGTTTAAAAAGCATATTGCTTTTTAGTCAAAAATGTGCTATATTACTTTATATAGGAAATGAGAATAAGCAGATGTAAGTGTTACCTTTGATTCCTCGTGCATCGAGAGATTGGAGGTGGTGTTTATGATAGAGTTTTTGATCTTTTTAGTTTTGGGATTTATGATTTCTATTTTTATAAACGTTGCCTTATTGAGTATTATATACATAATACTTTCAAATAAGCAATAAAAAATACACTGCATTTTGCTTTTCGCCTAGCAATGCAGTGTAATCATGTTTTATGGTAACACACATTTATGGTGTTCTCATTTCCTAATATTATTATAACATAAAAAACATATTTGTCAATTTACTTTTTTCAATATTTATGCAAAATTCAAGTTTTTACTTGCATTTTGCATATTTTTATGTTATTATATATGGAGCAAAATTTATAACCACTAAGAGGAGGTGCAAACATGCCAAATATTAAATCTGCTGAAAAAAGAGTTAAAATAATTGAGAAAAAAACTTTAAGAAATAATATGGTTAAATCTGGATATAGAACAGCTGTTAAGAAATTTGAATTAGCAGTAGCAAATGGAGAAAAAGATTTAGATAAATTATTCCAAGATGCTGTTAAGAAAGTTGACCAAGCTTGCTCAAAAGGAGTTATTAAAGCTAATACAGCATCTAGAAAAAAATCTAGATTAGCAAAATTATTAAATAGTGCAAAATAAGAAAAGATTATAGAGAAAAAACGGCAATCATCAGATTGTCGTTTTTCTCTTTTCCTTTTATTACCTTTGTTTTATTGATAAATATATGCTATTATATAATTAAGATTGGGCAGACTTTATAGCACATTAATGGAGGTAATTTTATGGTACATAAGTATATAAATAGTTTATTTGATATGGATAAAAACATTAGTAAAATAGTAAAAATTGGTTTTATTTTCTCTATGATGGTATGCATTATAGCTACTACAATTTTTTATTTTTATCACATAAATGTCTTAGCTTACATATATCATGATATTAGCTTAATTTTATTTCAAACAGGAATTATATTTGCAATTGGTTTTTTTGTTTGCGGTATTGCTACAAACAGGATAATGATGAATTCTTAAGTTAAAGGAAGAGATTAAAGTGGACGAAGGATGTTTTTAGGGACACGTCCCCATTTTTTCGTTTTCTATTTTTTCGTTTTATTTTTTTAATTCTTCTAAAAACATTTTGTTTAACATTCCTGGGTTTGCTTTTCCTTTTGTTGCCTTCATTGCTTGTCCTACTAAATATCCAAGTGCTTTATCTTTTCCTGCTTTGTAGTCTGCTACAGATTGTGCATTTTCTTCTAGTACCTTCATAACAACTTCTTTTATTGCACCTTCATCAGATATTTGAACCCATCCATTTTTTTCTATTATCTTTGATGGTTCTTCCGCATTTTCAAACATTTCTGTTAATACTTTTTTACCAATGCTTGTACTAATAGTTCCTTTATCTATTAATACTACTAAATTTCCTAATTGTTCAGCTGTAAATGGAATTTCATCTGGTTCTATTTCCTTTTCGTTTAATATTCTTGTAATATCAGACATTATCCAGTTACTAACTGATTTTGGATTATTACATACTTTTGTTGCATTTTCAAATAAATCAGAAAGATATTTAGATGCTGTAATTAGTTTTGCATCATATTCTGGAAGTTTAAATTCCTCTATATATCTCTTCTTTCTGCTTTCAGGTAATTCTGGTAAATTATTCTTTATGTTTTCAACATATTCATCAGATATTTTAATTGCAACTAAATCTGGATCTGGGAAATATCTGTAATCTTGTGCATCTTCTTTATCTCTCATTGGGAATGTTTTTCCTGAAATATCATCCCATCTTAATGTTGTTTGTTCTACTTCTCCTCCAGCTTCGATTAAATCAATTTGTCTGTTTGCTTCATATTCTACAGCTCTTACAATTGACCTAAATGAGTTCATGTTTTTCATTTCTGTTCTTGTTCCAAATTTTATTTCACCTTTTTTTCTAACAGATACGTTAACATCTGCTCTTAATGAACCCTCTTGCATTTTGCAATCTGAAACTTCTATATATTCCAATATAGATTTTAATTTTCTCATATATGCTTCTACTTCTTCTTTGCTTCTCATATCTGGTTCTGAAACTATTTCTATTAATGGAACTCCTGCTCTATTTAAATCAACAAAGCTTCCTCTTCCATATTCATCATGATTTAGCTTTCCTGCATCTTCTTCTATATGAATTCTTGTTATTCTTATAGTTTTAGGTCCGTTTTCTGTTTCTATTTCTACATGCCCTCTTTCACATAAAGGCATATCAAATTGTGATATTTGGTATGCTTTAGGTAAATCTGGATAGAAATAATTTTTTCTATCATTTTTACTATTTTTTGCGATTTCACAATTTGTTGCAATTCCTGCTTTTACTGCATATTCTACAACCTTTTCATTTAATACTGGTAAAGTACCTGGCATTGCCATACATACTGGGCAACAGTGTGTATTTGGTTCTCCACCAAATTCTGTAGGACATGAGCAAAATATTTTTGTTTTTGTTGATAATTCGCTATGAACTTCTAATCCTATTACTACTTCATAATCTTCTCTTGCCATTTACTTTCCTCCTTATTTTTTAAATGTAGGTTTATTTTCTTTAAAGTTTGTATTTTGTTCATATGTGTATGCTGCTTTATATAATGTTTCTTCATCAAAATGATTTCCAATTAATTGGAAGCCTATTGGCATTCCTTGGCTATCTAAACCACATGGAACTGATATTGCTGGAACTCCACCTATATTTATTGAAACTGTGCATATATCTGCTAAATACATTTCAAGCGGATTATTTGATCTTGTTCCAATATCAAACGCTGTAGTTGGTGATGTTGGTGTTAATAAAACATCATATTTTTTAAATAGCTCTTTAAATGCTTGTTTTACAACTGTTCTAACTTTTAATGCTTTTTTATAATATGCATCATAATATCCTGAGCTTAATACATATGTTCCAAGGATGATTCTTCTTTTTACTTCTGGCCCAAAACCTTCACTTCTTGAATTTCTGTATATATCTTTTAAATTATTAAAGTTTTCTGTTCTATATCCATATCTTATTCCATCAAATCTGCCTAAATTTGAACTAGCCTCTGCACAGGCTAAAATGTAATATGTTGCCAATGCATAATCTGTTACACTAATTGAACATTCTTCTACTGTTGCACCCATTTCTTCGTATTTTTTTGCAACTTTCATTACTGCTTCTTTTACTTCTGGATTAATACCTTCCCCAAAATATTCTTTTGGAAGCCCTATTCTTAAGCCTTTAACATCATTTACTAATGCCTTAGTGTAGTCCTTTTTCTCTACATTTGCAGATGTTGAATCTTTTTCATCATGTCCTGCTATCATATTTAATAAAATAGCATTATCTTCAACATCTTTTGTAATTGGTCCTATTTGATCTAATGATGACGCAAAAGCAACTAATCCATATCTAGAAACTAGACCATATGTTGGTTTTAATCCTACAACTCCACAAAAAGATGCTGGTTGTCTAACGCTACCACCTGTATCGCTTCCTAATGCCCATGGCACCATATTGGCTGCTACTGCTGCAGCTGAGCCACCACTTGAGCCACCTGGCACTTTATTTAGATCCCATGGATTACTTGTTTTCTTAAAATATGAATATTCTGTTGATGCTCCCATTGCAAACTCATCCATGTTTAATTTTCCAAGCATTACAAGATCTTCATCATTTATTTTTTCCATAACAGTTGCATCATAAGGTGATACAAAATTTTCAAGCATTCTTGAACTACATGTTGTTTTAACACCTTTTGTACAAATGTTGTCTTTTATTCCTATAGGAATTCCTGCTAAGCTAGATAACTTCTCACCAGAAGCAATTTTTCTATCTACTTCTTCTGCTTTTTGTATGGCAGTATCTAAAGTTGTATTAACAAAAGCCTTAACATCTGGCTCTTTTTCTTGTATTCTTTTTGCAAAACTTTCTGTTATTTCTTTAGATGTTACTTCTTTATTGGCTAGCTTGTCCCTTAATTCATGAGCTGTTAATTCATACAATTCCATTATTTATTTCCATCTCCTTTTTTTATTTGTAAGGGGACACTTCTTTCCCTATGGTCACTTCTATAATGTTAAGAAATGTCCCACGGTCAATGTGCTTTCCCATTCTTATTACCTAGTGATGTCATATTTCAAAGTTATCTCCTTGTTTTATTTTGTCTAGGCAAGCAATGCTCGCCCCTACACCACAATTATTCATTATTAATTATTCACTATTCATTAAATAATTTTTCAAATTTTAATTAATAACTTTTGGTATTCTGAACATTCCCTCATCCTGTGAAGGAGCATTTTTTAATAATTCGTCTCTATCAAAGCATTCTTTTACTTCATCTTTTCTAAAAACATTATGATTATCTGTTCCTATAGCCTCATCTACTCCGTCTGTATTCACATTGTTTACAGTATTTGCAAAAGTTAATATATCCTCCATATCGTTTGTATATTTATCAATCTCTGCATCTGTTAAATTCAAATTGGCTAATTTTGCGATATGAATGATTTCTTCTCTACTTATTTTCATAAATTCATCTCCTTAATTTTACGAATATTTTATATTATATAATGTTTTCCATTAAATTACAAGTATTTATGCATGAAAAAACTCACAGAACTTAATTTGTCTGTGAGAATAGTTTTTGGTTTTTTGACTTTATGACTATGTGACTATATAATATTTTATACAAGGAGAGCAGAATGTGGTTGCCGTCTATCTTTTTAGAAAGGCGGTGATGCCTATGATAGACACTTTAATATTCATTATCATTTTGTTGTTTACAGCTTTAGCTTTTACAACAACACTATCATTTGCATTAATTCTATACATAATTATCTTTAAACAATAAAATACCTACATTTCTGCTTGCTTAGTAATGTAGGTATTTCCCTATTTTACAGGCGACCACATTTTGTGGCTCCTTGTTTTTATTAATTTTATTATATCATATTATTTGCAAAAGTCAATGCTTGTTGCTTTTCAGTATATTTTATTTATATAAATAATGCAATGGATTTAATGCCACTCCATCTTTTCTTATTTCTAAGTGTAAATGGTTTCCTGTAGAATTTCCTGTTGATCCAACTGCTGCTATAATATCACCTTGTTTCACTTCTTCTCCTGCTTCTACATATAATTTACTACAATGTGCATAACAAGTTTCAATTCCATTTTTGTGTAAAACCATTACATAATTCCCATAGTATTTATCCCATCCTGCAAATGTTACAATTCCATCTGCAACTACTTTTATACCAGTTCCATTTGCAGTAGCTATATCTAATCCTTTATGTGCACTTGGTCTTATAGAGCTTATTGCTCCAAATCTAGAAGAAATCGTTCCTTTTACTGGTTCTATTAAATCTATATCACCTAAATCTACTACTGATTTAGACATTCTACTAACATTAGCTCCTCTACTTGTATATACTTTTGTAAATGCTAAAGCTTCCTCTTTAAGTTCTAACTTTTGTTGTAATTTTACACCTAGTTCCTCTCCAATTTCAGCTTTTGCAGTTTCTATTGCCACAACCTCTGGGATTTCTTTTGTATATACTTCTTCAATTGTAAGATCTACGTTTATTTCTTCTCCATATTCCTTTTGCATAGATGCAACTAATTCTTCAGCTTCTTCTAAGCTTTCAACATAATCTCTAACTTCACCATTTAATTTAATAGCAAACATTCTATAAGTAACAATTGCTGTATCTGCTACCTTTGATAGTACTCCTTCTTCATTTGTTTGTTCACTATTGCTTATTAATTTAAAGTTATATTGTGGTCTTTCTGAAAGTTCTACATCTGCTATGCAATTTTCTTTATTATCTACATAATTATTTATTTCTTCTTCAACTTCATATTTATTACTTACATATCCTAAATTTTCTTCTAAAAATGTAACTTCAAATGCTGGCTTATATTTTATTAGTAACCCTATTGATATTATTATTACTCCTAAAATAATTATGAATGCAAGCTTAAATAGTAGTTTCGTGTAATGTTTTATTCCTCTAAAAATAGCTTTCACGCTCCTTATTTGGAAATCTTAACTATTATACTATATATTTTTTACAATTTCAAATTATGTATGCATTGGATATTTTTTCTAAAGCAAATTTATGCATTTTAATGTTTTATTTTATCGAATTTTATAACTATATCTCTTTTTTTCTTACTTTTTCTTTTATTATTAAAAATCGAATTATAAATCCCTACTCATAAGTAGGGCGGCTACTAGCCGCCACTACTTTTCAATTATTAATTATTAATTATTTAGCGTCCGCCTCCGGCCACCTCCGCCGAAGCCTCCTCCAGAAAAGCCTCCTCCTCCAGAAAAGCCTCCGCCAAATCCACTTCCAGATGATGTATTTGAATAGTCATAACTTGCCCTTGTACTTACTCCTGTATTATAGGCATGTGCTACAGATTCATTTAATGTATTTATAAATGTTGAATTTAAATTATGAGAATACATAAGTCCCATATATGTTCCTGAGGTATAATTTTCATCTGTTAGCTCTGGATATTGTACTTTTAACTGTTTTAATACTTCATCTGCTATTCCAAATACTGTTGCATATATTAAATATTTTTCCCAAACAACCAATTCTGGTACTTCTCTATCATCTATCATAGAATAATCTTTCATATAGTTCTTTAAGCCTTTCCATTGTTCTTTTGCATTTATACCTTTTTGTGTAAGTCCATTAAATCTATTAGAAATTTTAGAACAATACGACATACATATTATGCTTATCGCCATTAAAATAGCTCCTATTATCCAATTTATGAATAATAATACAATTCCAAGCACAAAAGTTAAGGAAAATGCAGCTATTTTTCCAGCCCACTTATCACCTTCATCTTTAGTTTTAGTTTCATATAATCCTTTAGCTGCAACTATATTTTCTGCAATTCCTGGAATAGTTTCTAATTTTTCTAAAAATGTTGAATAGTGCTTTTTAGCATATTTTTCTAAATCTTTCATGTTAAAGCTATCTTCTTTTCCTTGTATCTTTTGTAGTAATTCGTATATTTTTTGTTCATCATCTTTTAGATTAGAAGTATCTTTATCTATTACTCTTATCCTAATTTGTTCTTTTTTCTTTTTAGTATCTACTACTTCAAAAGAAATATATTGTTTTAAAGCTAAATCTAATATTGTTGCAGAAAAAATTTTAGGTAATTGAGCATTTAAAGTTGACTTTCCAAAATAATATAAAAATCCTGCTTCTGCTGGTGTTGCGCCTTCATCTGGTATATCTCTATAATAATCAAGCTTGAATTCTGGCTCTTTTTTAGGATTTTCTTTAAGGATATTATTGTATTTTCCAATTTTGAATACACCTAATATTGCAAATAATCCTCCTAATCCCTGTAATCCTAGTGCAAATGCTCTTTCTGTTTTTTCTTCTTCCTCTAATCTTTTTCTATATTCTTCTCTTGCAATATTGGCTTCATCTGCGAGCACTGTTTCTTCTGCTAATATTGTATCTAATCTATTAGTATTCAATGCTTCTATATTAAATATTTGCTCTGGCATTGCAAGTCTTACTTCTACATAATTCCCTGCATCAAAAAAATCTAAATCGAATGTTACCTTTTGTCCAGATACTATTTCTATATTTCCATTTAATGGTCCATGAGCCCATGCTCTTATTGTATCTTTAGGTGCCTCGTAATTTGGTATGTGTATTGTTCCAGTAACTTTACCAATATCTACTTCAAAATCTCTACCTATACATTGCCAATACAATTCTGCAATATCTGTATATTTTTTTATACAATCATTAAATTTATAATACACTTTATAGGTTTTATGCCCGCGTCTTTCGTTAATTCCCCATGCTATCTCAAATTTCCCATTAGAATTTACCAATGCATAATAACAATTTTTATCTACATGAAGAACTTCTTCATTTTTCAATTTAAAAGGCTCTTCATCTCCTGTTTCTTTCGTTTCATATACTCTAACATCTGTTATTCCAGAAAATCTAGATTTATCTAAATTAAATGTTTTAAACAATGTATTTGTCATCCCATTTACTTGAATATCCCATGTTTCTATAACATCCATGCTTCCGTCTTCATTTAAAGTTGCATCAAAATTTAAATTTTCAAATTCAAAATCAGATGATGCACTTGACATATTTGCAATTAAAATTATTGATAAAAATGTGAAGAAACTTATTAATACTTTTTTCATTCTTTCCCCCCTCGTTTCTTGTAAGGGGACGCATCTTAAAATATGGTCATAGCTCTATAGTTAAGATACATCCCCTACTTATAGGCTAGTAATGTCATATTTCAAAATCATCACCTTATCATGACTAATATCAAATTGTAAAATATATTACTCTATATTATTTTATATTTATTGCATTCTAAAGTCAATATATGTAAGGCAGTTATATATAAAATTTATGAAATGACGAATGTGCCGTGGAGTGTTTGTGCAAATTCGTCATTTCATAAATTTATATATTAATCGCTTTTATTTTAATAGTTCTAATATTTTGTACGTTTCATATATTGTAACAGGAGGCGAATAAAATGGATAAAAATATAGAATATGGCACTTATGGAGATAATTTTGATATGTACAAAGACCCCATGTTTAACCCTATAGCACAATACGAACAAGCCTGTATGTATTATAAATATATGACTGCACAAATGGAATATAAAATAAAATGCAAGGAATACGATAAGCTCTGCAAATCTGATTCAGGCAGAAGAATAGAGTAGATTTTAAAAATCTACTCTATATTTTTTAGTTATTAAATATTGCCTCAAATTCTTCTCCATCTATCTTCTCTTTTTCTAGCAAGATACTAGCCACAATATGAAGTTTATCAATATTTTCATTCAATATCTGTCTTGCAGCATTATATGCTCTATCTATGATTTTCTTAACCTCTTCATCAATTATTCCTGCTGTTTCTTCACTGAAGTTTCTTTGTTGAGCAAAATCTCTACCTAGGAATACTTCTTCTTGACCTGATCCAAATGTAATTGTTCCTAATCTTTCACTCATACCATATTTAGTAACCATTTCACGTGCTATCTTTGTAGCTCTTTCAATATCGTTGCTTGCTCCTGTAGAAATATCGTCTAATATTAATGCTTCTGAAACTCTTCCACCAAGTAAAGATATAATAGTTTCTTCCATTTCAGATTTAGACATAAAGTTTTTGTCTTCAGATGGTCTATACATAGTGTATCCACCTGCCATACCTCTTGGTACAATTGATATTTGATGTACAGCATCTTGTGTTGGTAAAAATCTGCTTACAACAGCATGGCCTGCTTCGTGATATGCAACTAATTTGTTCTCTTTTTCGCTTCTTACCCTTGTTTTCTTTTCAGGTCCCATTGTAACTTTAACCATTGCATCCTCTATATCTTGCATATTTATTTCTTTTCTATCTCTTCTAGCAGCAAGCAATGCAGCTTCATTTAGCACATTCTCTAGGTCTGCCCCTGTAAATCCTGATGTGTTTTTAGCAATTGTTTTTAAATCTATATCTTCAGATATTCTCTTCTTTCTTGCATGAACTTCTAGAATTTGTTCTCTTGCTTTAACATCTGGTGCAGAAACTACTATTTGTCTGTCAAATCTTCCTGGCCTTAATAATGCTTTATCTAATACATCTGGTCTGTTGGTTGCAGCAAGCACTATAACTCCTTCATTTGTTCCAAATCCGTCCATTTCAACTAATAATTGATTTAATGTTTGTTCTCTTTCATCATGTCCTCCACCAAGTCCTGCTCCTCTTTGGCGACCTACTGCATCAATTTCATCTATAAATATTATACATGGTGCATTTTTCTTTGCTTGCTCGAATAAATCTCTAACCCTCGAAGCACCAACACCAACGAACATTTCTACGAAATCAGAACCACTTATTATAAAAAATGGTACTCCAGCCTCTCCTGCGACTGCTTTTGCAAGTAATGTTTTACCTGTTCCTGGATGTCCTACAAGTAGTACACCTTTTGGTATTCTTGCACCCATATCTGTAAATTTCTTTGGTGATTTTAAAAATTCTACAATTTCTTCTAATTCTTCTTTTTCTTCATCTACGCCTGCAACATCTGCAAATGTTACCTTATTTTTATCGTTATTAATTACCAATCTAGCCTTGCTCTTTCCAAAAGACATTGTTTTATTACCACCTTGAGCATTGCTATTTAAGAATAAGAACCAGAATAATAACAATATTATTAATATTCCAAATGGTGATAATAATTGAAGTAATGTTACTGCAAAAGATTGTGGCTTTTCTGTAAGTTTAAAATTACCTATTGCTAAATCTTTTTGAATATAGTCCATAAAGCTTTCCATATTAGGAATATTTGTAACTTTTGTTCCAGTTTCTCCTTTTACTGTTACTAAAGCCTTTTTTCCATCTGCTTCAATCTCAATCTCAGATACTTCTCCATTTTCTATTTTCATAATCAAATCTGAATAACTTAATTTGCTGTTTCCATTATCTACAAGGGTAATTAATACTGCCATTCCTATAATAAGTATTATTAACCATGTAGCCATTGTTTTTAATCCACTTTTCAAAATATTTTCCTCCTTATTGTATCTTTAGCATAAACTCTTAAAGTTTTACAATTTAAAATATAGCATATTTAAATTTATATTTCAAGATTATTTTTTATAAAATATATTTTTTTATTCTTTAGCATTACTTTTACATTTTTATTTGGCATAATAAATTTATTTCCAATATTCTTTTCACACATTTCCACTATGTCTTCAATATTAATCTTTTGTAAATCCTTACTATTTCCCAATATTCTATTAATAGCATATATAATTATTCTTTTCTTTATTACTTTTTCCAATTCTAAGTATTTTTTTAAATTTAATACTATTTGACCTTCTAGCTCTTCCTCTAAAATGTTTTTAAAAGTTTCTTCAACCTTTAAAGATACATATTCATCTTCTTCCCTTATTGTATCTGATAGTCTATTTAAAGTATTAATAATATTAGGATTAAACTCTTTTTTTATGTATGGAATACAAATATTTCTTATTTTATTTCTAGTATACTCATTTTCAAAATTTGTTTCATCTATTCTAGGTTCAATATTATTCAATTTGCAGTATTCTTCAATTTCTTCTCTTGAACATTTTATTAGTGGCCTTATATATTTATTATCCCTTTTAGGTTCTATACCTTTTAATCCTGATACTCCGCTTCCACGTAGTAAATTCATTATCATTGTTTCAGCATTATCATTACTATTGTGTGCAATTGCAATTTTATTTGAATTTGTATTTTTCATAACATCTTCAAAAAAATCATATCTAACTTTTCTGCCGGTTTCTTCTATTCCCTTTTTATTGATATTTGCAATTTTTTTGATTTCAGCATGCTTAATAAATAATTCTATATTATATTTTTTACAATATTCTTTAACATATTCCTCATCTAATTTAGCATTTTCACGTATCATATGATTTATGTGTGCTACATAAATTTCAATATCTAATATTTTTTCTTCCCTAATCCTTCTTAGAATATCTAAAAGGCAAATAGAGTCCGGGCCTCCAGAGACACCGAACTACTATTTTATCATGATTTTCAACCATATCATACTCTTTTATAAATTGAATTACTTTTTCTTTTAAATCTGCCATTATTCCTTGTACCTTCTTTCCAAATTAGCAAACTTAGTATAATCACCAAGCCAAGCTAGTTTTACAGTACCAGTTGAACCTCCTCTGTGTTTTGCAATAATTACTTCTGCTATATTTCTTTCTTCAGAATTTTCGTTATAATAATCATCTCTATATAAAAACATAACTATATCTGCATCTTGCTCGATTGCTCCAGATTCTCTTAAATCTGAAAGCATTGGCCTGTGGTCTTCTTTTCTCTGTTCAGGTGCTCTAGATAGCTGAGATAGTGCTATTACTGGAACATTTAACTCTTTAGCAAGAATTTTTAAAGACCTACTTATTTCAGAAATTTCTTGCTCACGACTTGAATTTTTCTTACCACTTGCAGAAACCAATTGCAAATAATCTATTATTACAAGTCCTATATTTTTTTCTAATTTTAATTTTCTACACTTTGCTCTTATTTCTGAAATTGAAATACCTGGCGTATCATCTATGTAAATTGGGGCTTCCGAAATTGGTCCTAGTGCTGATGCAAGTTTTTCCCAATCAGCTTCTTCTATTTTTCCTGTTCTAACTTTTTGACTATCTACCATAGCTTCGCTACATAATATTCTATTAGCAACTTGCTCTTTAGACATTTCTAAATTAAATATTATTACAGGTACATTTGATTTTATTGCAGCATGTGTTGCAATATTAATTACAAATGCTGATTTACCCATTGCTGGCCTTGCTGCAACTAGTACTAAATCCGAATTATGAAGTCCTGCTGTTTTATAGTCTAATTCTGCAAATCCTGTTGGTACTCCTGTTACAACGCCTTCTTTATTATATAATCTTTCAATTTCTGCAAAAGTCTCAACTAATACATCTTTTATAGGGGTGTACCCTTTTTGATTTCTAGATTTTAAAATATCAAACACTTTTTTTTCTGCCATATCCATTATAGAATCTACTTCTTCTTCCTCAGAATATCCAAGTGTTATCATTTCATTTGCTGTTTTTATTAAGCTTCTAAGCATTGCTTTTTCTTCAACAATACTTATATATTGTTCTGCATTTGCAGTTGTTGGAACCTTTTCAGGTAAAGCAGCAAGATATTCTAGTCCTCCTACATTTGCAAGTTTTCCATTTGCTGTTAACTCAGATTTTACTGTTATTATATCAATTGGTTCTCCTCTATTATATAAACTTTCAATTGCTTCGAATATTGCCTTATGATCTTCTCTATAAAAATCGTCTGATTTTATTACTTCTATTGCTGATATTACCGCATCTTTATCTGTTAGCATACTTCCTAGCACAGCTTGCTCAGCTTCTATGTCGTGTGGGGGTACTCTTCCTTCCATTTCTACTCCTAACTAAACTTTAAAATTTTTTAATATATATTTGTTTCAAATCTTATTTGTATTTTTTCAAGCCAAGATTTAAATTGCTTTAACTTCAACAGTTAATTTTGCTACAACTCCTTCATATAGCTTAACATCAATATTATATCTACCTAAATTCTTTATATTTTCTTTTAATTGTATCTTCTTTTTATCCACATCTATATTGTGAGATTTTTTTAATTCTTCTGATATTTCTTTATTTGTAACTCCACCAAAAATTTTTCCATTCTCTCCTGCTTTTACTTTTATTATTAATTCTATTTTTCCAAGCTGCTCTGCTATTTTTTTAGCTTCACTTATTTCTAATTCCTTTTTATGAGATTCTGATGCCTTTTTATTATTTAATCTTCCCATATTTCCAGCATCTGCTGGTACTGCTAATTTTTTAGGAAATAAGAAATTTCTTGCATAACCATCACTTGCATTAATAACTTGATCTTTCTTTCCCACACCTTTAATATCAGCTAATAAAATAACTTTCATACCAAATCATCCTTCTTTCAAATACTCTTCTATCTTCTCAATCACTAGATTTTTAGCATCTTGTATAGACATTTCTTCTATTTGAGCTCCCGCAACAGTTATATGTCCACCACCGCCCATTTTTTCTAGTATTAATTGAACATTAATGTCTCCAACTGAGCGTCCACTGATAAATGTTTTGTTTCCATCATTTCCTATAACAAAAGATGCTGTAATATCGCTTATTGTTAATAATTCGTCTGCTGCTTTGGCACATATAATTCCTGCATTTTTATTTATTTCATCATATGTCGCAATTCCAATTGTTCCATTTATTAATTCTGTATTTTTAACAATATCTGAAATAATATTGTAATTTTCTAAATCCATCTGGAATATTTTCTTTACTTTTATTATATCTACTCCTAGTTTTCTTAAATATGCTGCCGCTTCAAAAGTCCTTACACCTGTTTTAAAAGTAAAGTCTTTTGTATCTACCATAATTCCACCATATAAAGCTTCTACTTCATAGCTTGTAAGTTCAATATCTTGTGTAGCATATTGTAAAATTTCTATTACTAACTCTGCAGCAGAAGATGCATACACTTCATGGAATAATAGAGAAGCATTTTCTATTGCATCTGTACTCTTCCTATGATGATCTATTATTACTATCTTTTCAGTTTCATCTAACAATTCTGGCACTTCTACATAGTTCTTTTTATGTGTATCTACTATTATTAGCAATGTTTCTGAATCTATTTTTGATAAAGCCTCGTTTTTATCAATAATTGCTGTTTGATATTCTGGTTCACTTTTTAGATTTTCCATAAAACCTGCAAGTGTTATATCTGAAGTTTGGCTTACAACATATGCTTCTTTCCCCAAATTTCTTGCAAATCTGTACATTCCAAGGCTAGCGCCCATTGAATCAATGTCACCATTTACGTGTCCCATAATCATTACATTTTTTGATTCTGTAACTAATTCTTCTAATGCATGTGCTATAATTCTAGCTTTAACCTTTGTTCTTTTCTCTACTTCCTGGCTACGTCCACCAAAGAACACATAATTTCCATCTTTCTTAAGAACAGCTTGATCTCCACCTCTTCCTAATGCGATATCTAATGATGCCATAGAAGCTTTATATTTTTCTATATTATTTTCGCCTTCTTCAGATACTGCAATGCTTAATGTTATTGCCATTTTTTCACTTGTTTCGATTTCTTTAATCGTATCTAATATATCAAACTTTTCTTGTTCAATCTGACTTAAATATTTCTTTTCAAATATAACTACAAATGAATCTCTATCTTTTTTTATTACTAATCCCTCAATTTTATTTGCCCAATCATATATTTGTTTTTCAACTGCAGCTATTATTTGTGGAAGTTCCTGTGCAGAAATTCTTTGTGCTATTTCCTCATAATTGTCTATAAGGATTAAACCTACGCAAGTTCTAGAATCCATATACTTTTTAGACATTTCACTTTCAGATGTATTATCTACAAAATAAAGAGTTATTGTATGAATTTTTTCACCCTTTTTATTTTCTTTACTTCTAACATATTCTCCTATTATTTGATAAGTTTTATCCTCTATTTCAATATTTTGTATAAATGTTTTCTTATTTTCGTTTATAATAGATTGTTTTATCTCTTTTATAATTTGTTCTAAATATGTATTAATATTGGTATTTATAAAGCTTTTAACAAACTTATTATTTTTCCATACTATATTTCCATCTGTTTCTACTATTATTACTGGAAAAGGTGAATTTATTAATGCATTTTTAGCTGCTGAATCCACATCAAATGTAAGTTCTTGTATGTGTTTAAAAAATTCATCTTTTTTTCTTCCATTTGTCCAAAATGTATATACAAGTAGTATTATATATATAATAGTCAATGGAATTATATATTTATTTTCATAAATGCATAGCATTATTATAAGTACTAATATTATAAATAAATATATTTTTGTTTTAGATGTAATTTTATCTAAAAATTTTTTATTATTTGACATATATTTTTCTCCTTTTTTACAACATATATTGTACCTTTTAAAGCCTGAAATGTCAAGACTTTAATATCTTTCTTATTAAAAACAATTAATATATAAAATTTATTCAATTTCCTCGGCTTGCTACGTGTTCTACAAATTCTAAAGATATAGCAAGCGAGCCTCTCGCTCCTCCGCACTTCCTCCCTTTCTAGATCTTAAGAATTTGTACAAACACTCCACGGCACATTCGTCATTTCATAAATTTTATATATTAATTGTTTTTATAATATTGCACATATCTCACTTATAATTTTAAGTAATAATAATATTTTGTCGCGACGCGCAGTTTGGGAGGACTCCAATTCATACAGATTAGACAGATTAATTTTTCTAATCTTGAAATTCTATTATATTCGCTTATATGATTAGTCCAACCAGTAAGGAGCAAAAAATATTATTATTACTTAAAATTAAAGTTCATTTTGTAAATTAGTTAATTTTAGCTAAAATTTGCTTAATTTTTATACCTTTTCCTCTAAACATTATCTCATGCTCTGTTAATATATTATCCTCATCTTCTTTTAAATCATCTGTTTTTGATAATATAGTAAATCCGCTTTCTTCAAAATACTTTATTGTTGCTAGGTATAATTCATCATCATCTGTTTTAAAATAAATTTCTCCTTCTGGCTTTAAAAATTGTTTATATAAATTAAGCTGCTTTGTATGTGTCAATCTTCTTTTTTTGTGTTTTGCCTTTGGCCATGGATTACAAAAATTTATGTATATTCTATCAATTTTATCTTCTTCACCAAAAATATCTAAAATTTGTTCAATATTATATGCAGTTAGCAATACGTTTTCCACATTTCTTCCCTCTTCTGCATATTTGCTTTCAATATATCTTCTGGCATATCCTAATACATCACTTTTAATATCTATTGCAATATAATTTATATTAGGATTTTTAAAAGCTATTTCTGATATGAACACACCTTTTCCGCATCCTAATTCTAAATAAATTGGATTATCATTTTTAAAATAGCTTCTCCATTTGTTTTTTAATTCTTTTGGGTTATCTATAAAATACTCGCAAGCCTCTAATTCTGGTCTTGCCCATGGTTTACGCCTAATTCTCATTTAACATTTCTCCATTCTTTGCATTAATTCTCTTGATTGACTATATTATATAATTAATTTTGATTTAAAATGCCGACAGTTCCCAAAGACCCGCGAAGCGCTGTCAGACTTTGAAACTTCTTCTTCGGAAGGGTCCCCGTCTGGTCAGCTATTACCCTGCTATGGAGTGCTTTTAAAGAAAAATTAATTATATAATATAGTCAATCCGTATTAATTTATTATACCATAGAAAAGAGGAACTTTGAATACGAAGTTCCTCTTTCCTTTTATCAGGATATTTTATTTATTACGTTCTTCCTCCCATTCCCTTATAATTCGGCGAATTTCTAATTCTTCTTGGGTGTATTCCAACTTAACCCTATTGGAGTTAAAATTTTTCCACCAATTCATTTCTTGCCTAGTTGGTACCCACTCGTATCCAAGTAGGTAAATTTCTCCTCCTCCTCGGTTTCTAAGTTCTTTCTCCCAGAAAACTCCACAGAGCCTATTTTGGGTTACTTTTTCTGTTTTTAAAATTCTTTTCTTAAGGTAATACTTAAGTCTTTTTACCTGTACTTTTTTCTGTTTTAGCTCTTGAATTTTTAGAACACCTTGACTTGTTAAAGTTCTCACCTTTCGCACAAAATTATTGGGGCGGTAAATTCTCATATTCCGCCGTATTACAAATGAAGATCCTTCCTGCTTAATTGTAGTCTTTGTGCTCATAAAAATATCCTCCTAAGCATAAAAATTTAGTATGATAATATTATACCACATATTTACATAATTTTCAATCTTATGTAAATATGTGGTCCCTAATATTTTTTATATATTGAAAGGACGACACTTGGTCGCCCTTTCAATTATTATTCTGCTACTGGAACTGCTTCTTCGCTATTTCCTTCTGATTCTGTATTTTCTGTACTAATATGTACATTTTTGTATATTTGCATTCCTGTTCCTGCAGGTATTAATTTTCCTATGATTACGTTTTCCTTTAGTCCTAATAATGGATCTACTTTTCCTTTTATTGCTGCATCTGTTAATACTCTTGTTGTCTCTTGGAATGATGCTGCAGATAAGAAACTTTCTGTTGCAAGAGATGCCTTTGTAATTCCTAGTAGTACACGTTTTCCTTTTGCTGGTTTCTTTCCTTCTGCTTCCATTTTCTTGTTCTCATCTTCGAATTCATACATATCTACTAATGAGCCAACAAACATTGTCGTATCTCCACTATCTTCTATTCTTACTTTCTTAAGCATTTGTCTTCCAATAACTTCAATATGTTTATCGTTTATATCAACACCTTGGTTTCTATATACTTTTTGTACTTCAGAAATTAAGTAATCATAAACCCCATCTGGTCCCTTTATTAAAAGTATATCATTTGGATTTATTGACCCCTCTGTAATTGGATCTCCTTTTTCTACATGGTCTCCTTGTTTAACTTTTAATTTTGAACCAAAGCTTATTGTATAAACTTTTGCTTCTCCATCTCCAGTTATAGTAACTTCTTTTCTCTTCTTGTTATCTGCTATTGAAACTTCTCCTGCAATTTCTGTGATTACAGCTAATCCCTTTGGCTTTCTAGCTTCGAATAATTCTTCAACTCTAGGAAGACCTTGTGTAATATCTCCTCCTGCTACACCACCTGTATGGAATGTTCTCATTGTTAGCTGTGTACCAGGCTCGCCAATTGATTGTGCGGCAATAATACCAACAGCTTCTCCAATTTTAACTTCTTTTCTTGTTGCTAATCCCATACCATAGCATTTGCAACATACACCATGTTTTGATCTACAAGCTAAGCTTGAACGTACTTTAACTTTAGTAAATCCTGCTTCTACTATTTTGCTTGCTAAATCATCTGTTAATAATGTCTCTGTATCTGCAATTACTTCTCCTGTTTCAGGATGTACTATTGGCTCTACTAAATATCTACCAACTAATCTTTCATGTAGTGGTTCAATTATTTGATTTCCATCTTTTATGTCTGTTATTTCAATTCCTTCTGTTGTTCCACAATCTTCTTCTCTAACTATTATATCTTGGCTTACATCTACAAGTCTTCTTGTCAAATAACCAGAATCGGCTGTTCTTAGTGCTGTATCTGCAAGACCTTTTCTAGCACCGTGTGAAGAAATAAAGTACTCTAGAACATCTAGTCCTTCACGGAAGCAAGATTTAATAGGTATTTCAACTGCTTTACCAGATGTATTAGCCATAAGTCCACGCATACCTGCTATTTGTCTTAACTGGTTCATGTTTCCTCTGGCTCCTGATTGTGCCATCATATAAATTGGGTTTAATTCATCAAAGTTATCTTTCATAGCTTCTGTAACTTCATCTGTTACACCTTCCCATACTTTAATAACTTCGTTGTATCTTTCTTCTTCTGTTATTAAACCACGTTTATATTGTTTCAAGATTTCGTCTTTCTTCTTTTCTGCTTCTTCTAATATTTTCTTTTTAGCTTCTGGAACTGCTACATCAGCAACAGACACTGTTATAGCACCTTTTGTAGAATACTTGTATCCTGTTGCTTTAATATAATCTAGTACTTCTGCTGTTACAGATAATCCATTTGCATTTATACATTTTGCAATAATTGTTCCTAAATTTTTCTTTATAACTGGGAAGTCTATTTCAAGTTTGAATTCATTTTCTGGTTTTGTTCTATCAACAAATCCAAGGTTTTGTGGAATTCCTTCGTTATATATTAATCTTCCTACCGTAGATTCTATTGTACCTTGTTTTGTTGTTCCATCTTCTAATTTCTTAAACATTCTTATTTTTACTTTTGCATGTAATCCAACATCACCGTTTTGATATGCCATTAAAGCTTCTTCTGGATCTTTAAAGTACATTCCTTCGCCTTTTTCGCCATCAATTTGCATTGTTAGATAATAACTTCCAAGTATCATATCCTGTGTTGGAACTGTTACTGGTTTACCATCTTGTGGTTTTAATAAGTTATTTACAGATAGCATTAAATATCTTGCTTCTGCTTGTGCTTCTGGTGATAATGGAACGTGTATAGCCATCTGGTCTCCATCGAAGTCAGCATTGAATGCTGTACATACTAATGGGTGTAACTTTATTGCTCTTCCTTCTACTAATATTGGTTGGAATGCTTGAATTCCAAGTCTATGTAGTGTTGGAGCACGGTTTAACATTACTGGATGGTCTTTTATAACATCCTCTAATATATCCCATACTTCTGGTCTTAATTTTTCTACCATACGTTTTGCATTTTTAATGTTGTGTGCTATTCCACGAGCTACCAATTCTTTCATAACAAATGGTTTGAATAATTCTACTGCCATTTCTTTTGGTAGACCGCATTGATAAATTTTTAGTTCTGGTCCTACAACTATAACTGAACGTCCAGAATAGTCAACTCTTTTACCTAGTAAGTTTTGACGGAATCTACCTTGTTTTCCTTTTAGCATATCTGATAATGATTTTAATGCTCTATTTCCAGCTCCTGTAACCGGTCTTGTTCTTCTGCTATTATCTATTAATGCATCTACAGATTCTTGTAACATTCTTTTTTCATTTCTTACAATTATCTCTGGTGCACCTAATTCTAATAATCTTTTTAATCTGTTATTTCTATTTATAACTCTTCTATATAAATCGTTTAAGTCTGATGTTGCAAATCTTCCACCATCTAGTTGAACCATTGGTCTTAATTCTGGTGGTATTACTGGAATTACTCCCATAATCATCCATTCTGGTCTGTTTCCAGATAATCTAAATGATTCTACTGTGTCTAATCTTTTAATTAGTTTAACCTTTTTTTGTTCACTTGCTTTTGCAAGTTCCTTCTTTAATGAAGCTGATAATTTTTCAATATCAATTTCTGCTAATAATTTCTTTAAAGCTTCTGCTCCCATTTCAGCTTTAAAAGAATCTTTTCCATATTTTTCTCTTGCTTCTACAAATTCTTTTTCAGTTAATATCTGGCATTTTGTTAATCCAGATGTTCCTTTATCTGTTACTATATATGCTGAAAAATATATTACTTTTTCTAGTCCTCTTGGTGATATATCTAGCATTAAAGCTATTCTGCTTGGAATACCTTTAAAGTACCATATATGCGCAACTGGTGCAGCAAGTTCTATATGTCCCATTCTTTCACGTCTAACTTTAGATTTAGTTACTTCAACACCGCATCTATCGCAAACTATACCTTTATATCTAACTCTTTTATACTTACCACAATGGCATTCCCAGTCTTTTGTTGGTCCAAATATTTTTTCACAAAATAATCCATCTTTTTCTGGTTTTAATGTTCTATAATTTATAGTCTCTGGTTTTTTTACTTCACCTTTTGACCATTCTCTTATTTTTTCATCTGATGCTAATCCTATTTTTATTTTATCGAATATTTCTAACTCGTCCACTAAAAAGTGCCCCCTTATATTAAATTTGGCATATTATTTGCAAATATAAGAAATCCACCGCTGAGCATCCCCTAAGGTCTTCTTATATTCACAAAATAATATTATATTCAATTATTATATTTCATCATCATCAAGAATGTCTTCACTATTTAATATACTATCTTCATCAAATGATTCATCATCATAATACTCATCATCTTCATCGTCTTCTACTTCATGCATACCAGAATCTTCATCTGGTTCAACATAATCTTCATCTGGTAAAACATCTTCTGGAATTGGCTTTCCATCTTCTAATCCAATATCTATTGCATCTTCTATATTTTCTTTTAATTCAAGTTCTCTATCATCTTCAGAATATAGTCTTACATCTAATCCTAAGCTTTGTAATTCTTTTATCAAAACTTTAAAACTTTCTGGAACTCCTGGTTCAGGAACATTCTCGCCTTTCACAATCGCTTCATATGTTTTTACTCTTCCTACAACATCATCTGATTTAACTGTTAAAATTTCTTGTAATGTATGAGCTGCTCCATATGCTTCCAATGCCCAAACTTCCATCTCTCCAAAACGTTGTCCTCCAAATTGTGCTTTACCTCCAAGTGGTTGTTGTGTAACAAGTGAGTATGGTCCAGTTGAACGAGCATGTATTTTATCATCTACTAAATGGTGTAGTTTTAACATATACATTACACCAACTGTAATTGGCTTATCAAATGGTTCTCCTGTTCTTCCATCATAAAGTATTGTTTTTCCATCTTTGCTTAATCCAGCTTTTGCAAGTAATTCTTCAATATCTTCTTCACTTGCCCCATCAAATACTGGTGTTGCAACTTTTATTCCTAACATTCTTGCAGCTGCACCTAAATGAACTTCAAGCACCTGTCCTAAGTTCATACGTGAAGGCACACCTAGTGGATTTAGAACTATATCTACTGGTGTTCCATCTGGCATAAATGGCATATCCTCTTCTGGTAATATTCTTGAAATAACACCTTTGTTTCCATGGCGTCCAGCCATTTTATCTCCAACAGATATTTTTCTTTTTTGAGCTATATATACTCTTATTATTTTATTTACGCCAGGTCCTAATTCATCTGAATTATCTCTAGTAAATATCTTAACATCTACTATTGTTCCTGCTTCACCATGTGGTACACGAAGTGATGTATCCCTTACTTCTCTAGATTTTTCTCCAAATATTGCTCTTAAAAGTCTTTCCTCTGCTGTTAGTTCTGTTTCACCTTTTGGTGTAACTTTACCAACTAGAATATCTCCTGGTCTTACTTCTGCACCTATTCTTATAATTCCATCTTCATTTAAGTCTTTTAAGTTATCTTCTCCAACATTTGGAATATCTCTTGTTATTTCTTCAGGCCCTAATTTTGTATCTCTACATTCACAATCATAATCCTCAATATGTATAGATGTATAAACATCTTCTTTAACTAATCTTTCATTTAATAGAATAGCATCCTCGTAGTTATATCCTTCCCATGTTGTAAATGCTATTAATACGTTTTTACCAAGAGCCATTTCTCCATTTTGTGTTGATGGTCCATCTGCTATAACATCATTTGCTTTAACCTTTTCTCCATCTTTAACTATTGGTCTTTGATTTATACATGTTCCACCATTTGTTCTCTTGAATTTACGTAATTTATATGTTGTATTTTCACCCTTTTTATTTTTGATAACAATTTCGTCACCAGTAACTCTTACTACAGTACCATCTTCTTTTGCAAGTACTGTTATTCCAGAGTCTTTTGCTGCCCTATATTCTATTCCAGTTCCTACTATTGGAGAATCTGGTATTAATAATGGAACAGCTTGTCTTTGCATGTTTGCACCCATAAGTGCACGGTTAGCATCATCATGCTCTAAGAAAGGTATCATTGCTGCGGCAACTGAAACTAGTTGCTTTGGAGAAATATCTATGTAGTCTACTCTCTCTTTTTCAACCTCTATAATTTCATCTAAATATCTAACTTTTACTCTTTTATTAATTAGTCTTCCTTCTTTATCCATTGGCTCTGTTGCTTGAGCTATAATATAGTTATCTTCAACATCTGCAGGCATATATTCAACTTGATCTGTAACTTTTCCTGTTTTCTTATCTATTTTTCTATATGGAGTTTCAATAAATCCATATTCATTAATTATTGCAAATGATGAAAGTGCAGATATAAGTCCTATGTTTGGTCCTTCTGGAGATTCTATTGGGCATAATCTTCCATAATGAGTATAATGAACATCACGAACCTCGAATCCTGCTCTTTCTCTTGAAAGTCCACCAGGTCCTAATGCAGAAATCCTTCTTTTATGAGTTAATTCTGAAAGTGGGTTTGTTTGGTCCATAAATTGTGACAATTGAGAGCTTCCAAAGAATTCTCTGATTGAAGATGTTATTGGTTTTGTGTTAATTAATGTTTGAGGTGTAACAACATCTAGATCTTGTATTGTCATTCTTTCACGAACTACTCTTTCTAATCTTGTAAGACCAACTCTAAATTGATTTTGAAGAAGTTCTCCAACACATCTAATTCTTCTATTTCCTAAATGGTCTATATCATCAACTTTTCCAAGTCCATATTGTAAATTTAATAAATAGTTTACAGAAGCTAGCATATCTTCTGTTGTAATATGTTTTGGAATAAGTTCATCTATTCTATTTTCAATTTCCTTTTTCAATTTTGCTTCTTCTGTATTATCTACAATTCCTTTTAATACTGCAAAATTAACATTTTCTTTTATCTTTAATTTAGATAAGTCTACATCTGGTAAATATTTATGGATATCAACAGTTCCATTTCCTATTACTCTAACTTTTTGGTCATTAACTTTTACATCTACACTGTTAATTCCTAAATTTTGAATTTCTTCTGCAAGTTCTGGTGTTATTACAGAATCTTTTTCAACAAGTACTTCACCAGTTTCTGTATTAACTATATCATCAAATGCTACTTGGTTTGCTATTCTTGTTGATAAATTTAATTTTTTATTATATTTATATCTTCCTACTCTTGCTAAGTCGTATCTTCTATTGTCAAAAAACATTCCACTAAATAAGTTTCTTGCTGCATCTACAGTTGGTAATTCTCCTGGTCTTAACTTTTTATATATTTCAATAATAGCTTCATCAGCTGTTTTTATTGGATCTTTATTAATTGTAGCAATTAATTTTTTATCTTCCCCAAAGAATTCCATTATTTTTGTATCTGTATCTAGTCCAATTGCTCTTAATAAGCAAGTAACAGGTATTTTTCTAGTTCTATCTATTCTTACATAAAATACATCATTGGCATCTGTTTCATATTCTAGCCATGCACCTCTTATTGGCATAACTGTTGATGTGAATAATTTTGCACCTGTTTTATCATAATCTGATGCATAATAGCATCCAGGTGAACGAACTAACTGGCTAACAACAACTCTTTCTGCTCCGTTTATTATAAATGTGCCACTATCTGTCATTACAGGGAAATCACCTAAATAGATTTCTTGTTCTTTTATTTCTCCTGTTTCTCTGTTAATTAATCTTACTTTTACATGTAATCTTGCTGAATATGTAGCATCTCTTTCTTTTGCTTCTTCTATTGTATATTTTGTTTCGTCTTCCATGTAGTAATCAAAAAATTCAAGTACAAGATTTCCAGAATAGTCTTCTATTGGAGATATATCTCTTAATACTTCTCCTAATCCTTCCTTCAAAAACCATTCATATGAATCTTTTTGAACTTTGATAAGATTTGGCATTTCTATGTAATCGCCAATTCTTGCAAATGTTTTTCTAACACATTTTTCGTGTTTAACATCTGTTAACAAAAAAATCACCCCTATATATATGCTTTTGGCATATCAAATTTTTTTGGCAGATTTATAATACTTTTTAAAAACTCTTATAGAAAAGTCCCTCTTAGATTAAGGATATTCTACTTCAAAAATAAAATTTTACTGCTCCTCAACTTTATTCTTGTAATAGCTATTTCCCTAACTAATTCCTCAATTCTTAGAATCTTTATAAGTTGTTATCATTTAACTATTTTAGACAATAAAAAGGCATGTCGGCTATTTTTCTATGTTTTGCCGGCTTACCTTATTATAATATTTATTTAATTTTTATACTTATTTTATTTTTTATCTTAACCACCCTAACACTCTTATTTCCCTAGGAGATTAACGTTTCATTAAAAATAATATACGAGCAATACTATATCACACTTTTGGCTGGCTTGTCAAGGGTTAAATAAAGATTTTTTTGTAAAAAATTCATATTTTTATTTGTATAAATGTAGTGGCGAGCATTGTTATCCCAATAGAACATAAAATTCCGCCCAATCTTAGCCGGAGATGGATGTTTTCTTTCTCCAAGTATTCGAAAGAAAAATGCATCTCCTACGTTGGGGTAATTTGTGCAAATAATAAAAAATCTCACAGAATTTGTCTGTGAGAATAGTTTTATTATCTTTATTGACTTTTTGTAAACATTTGTGTTATACTTCTTTTTATAGGAAATGATGATAAGCAGATGTGGTTTTGCCACCAATTTTACGAATATTCGTAGGAAAGGTGGTGATGTTTATGGTTAAAGTAGTACTATTTTTTATAATAACATTTTTACTTTCTTTAACATTAAATGTTTCCCTAACCGCAGTTCTGTATAAGAACTGGGTTAACAAGCAACTACATAAATAAAAGAACTCACATCTGTACTTTTGCCAGATAGATGTGAGTTTTTCAATCTTTCGGCAAAACCACGTTTGTGGAATTGTCATTTCCTATTATTTATTATAACACATTTTCATGTAATGTCAATGCTGCTTGTCTTAGGGTATATATTATTTTTATTTAGGTACAAAGTAGCCAAACGTAGGAGATGTATTTTTATTTCGAATGCTTGGAGAAAGAAAACATCCAAATGCCGGCTAAGATTTGGCGGATTTTTATATGCTAAAAAATTATAAAAATAATTATTTCATATCAGTTCACTTTTTTATTTTTTTATGATATAATTATATTGTATTACTTATTTTTACAAGGAGTTTTAACAAATGAACAAGAAATCGCTAGAGATTAGCGCAATTGAATTTAAAAATATAATAAAAGATATACTAGAAAACGAAACAGTAAAGCAAATGAATAATTATAGGCAACATTATGATACTTCATGTTATGAGCATTGTTTTAAAGTTGCTTGGTATAATTACGTATTATGTAAAAAATTAAAATTAGACTATGTATCTGCTGCTCGTTCCGGTATGATTCACGATTTATTTTTATATGACTGGCGAGTTCCTCAACCTGGCAGAAAAAGGTTACATGCTTTTAGACACCCTAGAATTGCTCTTAATAATGCAATAAAACTATTTGACTTGAACGAAAAAGAAAAAGATATTATTTTAAAACATATGTGGCCTCTTACAGTTGTGCCACCTAAATATGCAGAATCTTACATAATTACTTTATCAGATAAACTTTGTGCTTTACAAGAAAGTGCAAGGCATTATCAAAAAAGTAAAGCATTTAGATATGCTTATGTATTTTTAAGTTTATTAGTAATAAGAATATTTTAGATACAAAAATGGAGCTGATTCTCAGCTCCATTTTTGCTATTATTTAATTGAAGATTTCGTAGTAATAATGTACCCTTGCTAGGTTCCAAATATCACTATTTTCAGCAAAAACTCGTGTCTTGAACACAATTTTCATATGGCTGTTTTCCACTGCCATAAGGCTGTAAAGCTTACCAGCTTCCTCGGTTGCCTTGGCCGCCTTCAAATGCCATCCGCTTAAAATCAAGCTGTTTCGAGCAATGGGGAATACTCTTACGCCTTTCTCTCTTTCCAGAAAAATTACTTCTTCCACTCCAAGATTTTTTGCCCAATCGATGAATTCAAACAAAAGCTTAAGACTGCCATTTTCGTCTTTGCAATTAGAAATATCAGAATGTTCATAGTCTACAAAAAATACAATCTTGCTTTTGATTTTTTCATCCATGTTTAAATAATCGCTTTCACTTAAAGTTTCTGTTCGCAAGAACTGACTATTTTTCCAGTCATTCATGCTCAGGCGCTTAATGATGATCTTATCGAATTCTTTTAATTTTTCATCATCCCAGTATTCCGCCGTAGCCGGTGTAAACAATGTGCACGGCTTGTTCCCAATGTGATTTTTCTTGATTTCAAGCACCAAATCAATTTGCTGAAGGACATCATCTCCGCCAAATTCATAAGAATAAATATGATTGTTTTTTGCTGCAATTTTTTGGCTTAATTCTGGTACTTGTTTATCAATGGGAGAAATAGATGCTCTCCCCACCACTTCATACATTCCATCAGAATTTACCAGCCGGGGCTGACCTAACATGTAGCCTTTCATTTTTGCATAGCTCTTGTCTTCCATTTTTGTTATAATCCTCCTTAAATAATAAATAATAAAGTATACAAAAAATGCTATATTATTATAGCATTTTTTCTTAGTTTTTGCAACTTCCAGCACTCTTGACACTTTTTGCTAGTTATTGTAATATAATGTTGTATAATATTAAAAAAATTACTGGAGGTTTTTATGTGTGGCATAGTTGGTTACATTGGAAATAAAAAAGCAGCCCCTATTCTATTAGAAGGTCTATCTGCTTTAGAATATAGAGGATACGATTCAGCCGGAATTGCAGTCCTTGAGAATAATAAAATAATTACAAAAAAAGATAAAGGAAGAGTTTCAAATTTGGCTTCTATTGTTACTCCTTGTAATTTAAAAGGTTCTATTGGTATTGCTCATACTAGATGGGCAACTCATGGTATTCCTTCTATGGAAAACTCTCATCCTCATCTAGATAATTCTTCAAGCTTCGGAGTTGTACATAATGGTATTATAGAAAATTATAATGATATAAAGCTATTTTTAATTGAGAATGGCTATAATTTCTTATCTCAAACTGATACTGAGGTTATTCCAAACTTAATTCATTATCATTTTAAAAACACTGTTTCAAATTATCAAGATAAATTTTTAGCATCTGTAAAATCTGCTGTAAGTGAATTAAAAGGAAGTTATGCAATTGAAGTAATTTCTCCTTTATTCCCTGATAAAATTATAGTTGTTAGAAAGGATAGCCCTCTTGTTATTGGTATTGCAAATGGGGAAAATTATATTGCATCAGATATACCTGCAATATTACCTTATACTAAGAATTTTTATTTTTTAGATGATAATGAATTTGCAGTTATATCTAAAAATACTGTCAAATTCTATGATAATAACTTGTTGGAGCATAAAAAAGAAACTAAACTTATAAATTGGGATGCTAGCTCTGCAGGTAAAAATGGTTATGATGACTATATGTTAAAAGAAATATATGAGCAACCAGATGTCATTGCAGAAACAATAAAAACAAGATTTTCTATGCCAAACAATAACTATTTTGATAATCTAGATTTTTCAAAAGAGTATTTAGAAAGCTTGAATAATATATATATTGTAGCATGCGGAACCGCAATGCATGCTGGTTTAGTAGGGAAAAATGTTATAGAAAATTTGTGTCGAATTCCTGTAGAAGTTGATATTGCCTCAGAATTCAGATACAGAAACCCTATTGTTAATGATAAAACACTTTGCATATATATTAGTCAATCTGGTGAAACTGCAGATACAATAGCTGCACTTAAGCTTGCAAAATCTAAAGGGGCAAAAACTTTAGCGATTTCTAATGTTTTTGGAAGTTCGATTACTCGTGAAGCAGATTACACAATATATACTCATGCAGGCCCTGAAATAGCTGTTGCTTCAACTAAAGCATATTCTGCTCAAGTTATTCTTATTACGATTTTTGCAATGTATCTTGCCGAAGTACTAGGAACTATATCTTCTGAAGATATTTCTAAATTAAAATTGGAAATTACAGAATTACCTAAAAAATTAGAAACTATTCTAAATGATACTACTCAAATTAAGAAATTCGCAAAGATTGTCTGCACAGAAAAAGATATGTTCTTTTTAGGCAGAAATATTGATTATTGCACAGCTTTAGAAGGATCACTTAAATTAAAAGAAATATCATATATTCACTCAGAAGCATATGCTTCTGGCGAATTAAAACATGGTCCTATTGCACTAATCGAAAACGGAATTACAGTTATTGGTATAATTACAAATCCTGAACTTGTAGAAAAATCTTTAAGCAATATACAAGAAGTTATTACTAGAGGTGCTAAAACATTGGTTATTACAAACCAATCATTACCTAACAATAATATAGATAATATAATAAAAATACCAGAAACTCATCCATTACTTGCCCCAATTTTAAGTATAATACCATTACAATTGCTATCTTATTATATAGCTAAATCTAAAGAATTAGATGTAGATAAACCAAGAAATTTAGCTAAATCTGTGACTGTTGAATAAATGAGACGAACAATGGGGACGTCCCCATTGTTCTTTTTCATTTTATGCACTTTTTAGTTCAAGTCTTAATTTATCTGCAATCATTGCAATAAATTCTGAATTTGTTGGTTTTCCTTTTACTGCCGATACAGTATATCCAAATATACTTTCTACTGTATCTGTTTGTCCTCTTCCCCATGCAACTTCTATTGCATGACGAATTGCACGCTCTACTCTACTTGGTGTAGTTGAATATTTTTCAGCTATTTCTGGATATAGCTGTTTTGTAATTTGATTTATAACATCTATGTCATTTACTACCATCATTATTGCTTCTCTTAAATACTGATATCCCTTTATATGTGCTGGTACTCCAACTTCATGAATAATGTTAGTAACTAATGCCTCTAAATGATTTTCATTTTTTTCTGGCATCTTTTCTATCTCTATGTATGATTGCTTTGCCTCCCTTACGATAAAATTGTTTTTAATTTGCGTATTTTGGTATAATTTTACCTCTCTTATTCTTTTTATAAGTGTCTCAATATCAAATGGTTTTACAACATAATATTGTGCTCCAAGTGCTATTGCCTTTTGAGTTATTTTGTCTTGCCCCACTGCTGAAATCATAATGCATAAAGGTAATTTACTTAATAACATTGTTTTATTTATTTCTTCTAATACACCTAACCCATCTAAATGTGGCATTATAACATCTAATAATGCAATATCAGGATTAGTATTTTTTATCATTTCTACAGCTTCTACTCCGTCTCTTGCTATTCCTATTACTTCCATATCCTCTTGTTTTTCAATACAAGCCTTTAAATTGTTTGCAAAATCAGCATTGTCATCTGCTAATAAAATA
Source organism: Clostridia bacterium (assembly GCA_017469445.1). Classification (GTDB taxonomy): domain Bacteria; phylum Bacillota; class Clostridia; order TANB77; family CAG-508; genus UMGS1864. Next base: position 89,507 of record JAFUGK010000002.1, on the reverse strand, counting down.
GTTATTTTGTTCTTCAACATAATTCCCCCTAAAAATAAATTTGTAAAAATTTTACATTTCCAATTATAATATCTTTTTGAAAATTTCGCAATACTTTTTTGGAAATTTTTTCTAATTTTCTATTTTTTTCATGTTTAATTTTGTTGAATATACTTTATTTTTAGTGTTTCCATCGTTTCAAACATTTCATGTTTTTTTCTTTCATTTTCTTCTAATTCTTTTTTTATTTTCTCTGTTATTTCTGCAATTAATTCTATTTTTTCTAGGTAAGTAATTTTACATATTTTACAATTATTTTGATTTAAGTAATATTTTAGCTGTTCTAATTTGTTATAATCTGTCTTAAATCTTATAACATGGCCTAATTCTTTTTTTATTATTTCAGATTTTTCTATTGAATCTACAGCAGTTTTAGTATATGCCCTTACTAATCCGCCTGTTCCTAATAATATTCCCCCAAAATATCTAGTAACTATTATTAATACATTTGTCAAATTCTTTTCCTTAATTACATTTAATATTGGTATTCCAGCAGTTCCAGATGGTTCTCCATCATCGCTAGATTTTGTTATTGTGCTACCATCCTCTAAAATTGAATATGCATAGCAATTATGCTTAGCATCTGAATACTCAGTTTTTACTTTTTTTATTATTTCTTCTGCTTGCTGTTTTGTTTCTACATAAAAGGCTTGTCCAATAAATTTAGATTTCTTTTCTATTACTTCAGCTATTCCATTTGTTTTAATTGTTTTAATTTGCTCCAAAAAATCATCTCATTTCTTTTATTATATACAAAGACTAAGTAATAATATTATTTTTGCTGAAAAATAATATTATTACTTAGTTGTCTGTTATTAAAAAGCTTACATTTTCCTTGTAAAATAATTATAAAAGAATTGTGTAAATTTCTAGACAAACAAGTGAGAAAAATCCGAGGCGTACGAGGGTACGTCGCAGGATTTTCGAACGCAGTTTAACAACGAAATTTACTAATTATTTTATAATTAGTTCATTCCGGCAGTATATCCAGTGCTATATGCCGTCTGTAAATTAAATCCACCAGTATATCCATCTACATCTATTACTTCTCCTGCAAAGTATAATTCATCTATTATCTTAGATTCCATTGTCTTAGGATTTATTTCTTTTATGCTAACTCCACCAGCAGTTACTATTGCATCTTCTATTTCTTTAAAATCTTTTACAGTTAAAGTAAATTCTTTTAATAGTTTTCCTAGCCTTATTCTTTCTTCTCTAGTTATTTCGTTAACTTGCTTATTCTCATTTATTCCAGATTGTTTTATAATAACTGGAATTAATTTTTGTGGTAATAAATCATTTAATGAATTTTTAAATTGCTTATTTTTTAATTCTTCAAAATCCCTTCGTATTCTTAAATCTAATTTTTCTACACTAAGTGCAGGTTTAAAATCTATTTGCAATTTTATCTTTTTATTTTTCAGTAAATTATCTATTTCCTTATTTCTTACCATTATCGCTGATGCACTAAGTATTACAGGCCCTGATACACCAAAATGTGTAAATATCATTTCTCCAAAATCTTCATAAATCATTTTTTCATTAGCTTTTAAATGTATTTTAACATTTTTTAGGCTTAGCCCTTGTAAATCTTGACAAGTATCTACTTCAAATATTTTTAAAGGTACTAGTGATGGTCTAATTTTGGTTATTGTGTGTCCCAATTCTTTTGCCATTTTATAGCCATCACCAGTTGAACCTGTTAAAGGATAACTTTTCCCACCTGTTGCAAGTATAACTTTATCCGCTTCTATTCTCTCCTTATCCCCTGTTAACACTCCTATAACTTTGTTATTATCTACTAAAATCTTCTCCACTGGACAATTAGTTCTTATTTTGACATTCAAACTTTTTAAAAGATTAATTAGTGCATCTAAAACATCCTGAGATTTATCACTTACTGGAAAAACTCTATTACCTCTTTCTATTTTTACTTTTACATTTTGTTTTTCTAAAATATCTATTATATCTTTATTATTAAAATTTTGAAAAGCACTATATAAAAACTTACCATTACCAGGAATATATTTTATAAACTCATCTATATCCAATGAGCTAGTAATATTGCATCTACCTTTTCCAGTTATTAATAATTTTCTTCCACATGTATTCATTTTTTCTAATATGATTACATCATTATTTTCCATAGCAGATTTCATTGCTGCAATCATACCTGCAGGTCCTCCGCCTATTATTATTACTTTCATAGTTCCACCTCGGCTCAAAAAGATTTTACAAATTTCGTCGTTAAACTTCGCTCGAAAATTTACTAAATTCTTATTGCTATTTTTATATTTGAAATCTATCTTCTTTTAGCTTCAATATAGTATATAATTAATTTTTATTTATAAAGCCGACAGTTTCCGAAGACCCGCGAAGCGCTGCCAGACTTTGAACATTCTTCTTTGGAAGGGTCCCCGTCTGGTCAGCTATAACCCTGCTATGGAGTGCTTTTAAAGAAAAATTAATTATATACTATATTGAAGCAAATTATTATTAATAATCACATTATATTTTGAACTGCCTTTAGAATACCAAGTTTACCATATTCATATGTTAATCCACCTTGCAAATAAGCAATATATGGTTCTCTTATTGGTGCATCACAACTAAGTTCTATAGATGATCCAGAAGTAAAAGCTCCTGCTGCCATTATTACTTTATTAGTATACCCTGGCATATCCCATGGCTCTGGAATAGCACTTGAATCTACTGGCGATCCCATTTGTATTCCTTGGCAAAATTTTATTAATTTTTCTGGTTCGCCAAATTTTATAGCTTGTACAATATCTACTCTTTTACTATTATATCTAGGATTTACCTCATAACCTAATTCTTCTAACATTTTACTAGCAAATATTGCAGATTTAACACTAGATGCTACTACACTTGGTGCAAAGAATAATCCTTGCAAAAATGGTTTATTTAGTCCTAAGCTAGGTCCAACTTCTTTGCCTTGTCCTGGTACGGTTAGTCTTTCTGAAACTAATTCTACTAATTCTTTTTTTCCAACCACATATGCACCATTTGGAGCAATACCTCCTCCTAAGTTTTTAATTAAAGAACCGTACTACTATATCTGCTCCAACTTCAGCTGGCTCTACTTCTGCTACAAATTCGCAATAACAATTATCTACCATTATTATTACATTTTTATTTACATTTTTAATTTTTTGTACAATATTTTTTAATTTATCTATATCTATACTATCTCTTGTTGAATATCCTCTAGACCTTTGTATCTCTATTAATTTAACATTTCCTTCTTTTACCCTTTCAATTATTTTTCTATCATCAAATTCATTATCTAATAAGTCTATTTGCTCATATTTTACTCCATGTGCCATTAAAGAGCTATTATTATTTTCTAGGCCTATTACTGTATCTAATGTATCATATGGTTTCCCTGTTATACTTAACATTGTATCTCCTGGCCTTAATAATCCAAATAATGTAACTGTTAATGCATGTGTTCCAGATATAAATTGTGCTCTAACTAATGCATCTTCAGCCCCTAATACTTCTGCAAATATTTTTTCTATAGTTTCTCTTCCAATATCTCCATATCCATAGCCTGTTGTTTGGTTAAAATGAACTTCTGAAACCCTATATTTTTGAAATGCTTTTAAAACTTTTAAACTATTTTTTTCACATATAGTGCTAACTTTTTTGAATTCTTCTTCTAAATCAGCTTCTACTTTTTTAGCTAATTTCTCTATTTTTTCATCTATTCCATATTCTTTATACATTTTCTTCTCCTTACATCAAGGCGGCCATAAGCCGCCTTTAAAACATTATTAAATTATTTCATCTGTAAAATATGTTGATCCGCCATAATTTACTTTATGATATTTTCCTATAAACTCTAACTCGTTCTCATCTGTTATTTCATAAGTTGGATCTACTATAATTGTCCCATCTTGTTTAATTATTCCCCATTTGTCCCCTTTTTTTATTCCTGCAAATCCATATTTGTTAAACTCTGTTACCATATTATAAACTCTATCCACTACTAAATTTCCATCTTTATCTTCAAATCCCCATAATCCATATTGTGCAGTGGCAAAAAGTGTATTTTCCGGTATTGCTTCTTTATTACTTAAAACTTTACCATTCTTATCTATATATTTACTTTCTGTATCAGATATAATTCTAATATAATTTGGATAAGTGTATAATTTAGCATTTTTCATGGCTGCTACTTGTTTCATATCATTTGTATATATCTCTAGTAATCCATTTGTAGTTGTTACTTGAATCATATTTGTATTTGGTATTTTTTGTGCCAAATTATATTGAATTGGTAAAACTGTATTTCCAAATTGATTTATTATTCCAATTAAACTTTCTTCATTATATGCCGCAAAATACTCTCCTGCTAAATAATCAATGTATGTATATTTATTAGTTGTAGTTTCTGCCCCATTTTTGTTTATTATTCCATATAAATTATTTTGGCCTACAGTTATAAAATAATCTTCGTTTTCTGTTGCTATAACTTTCTTATAGTTATTTTCTGGTATTTCTTTTCCTGTTTTATCATAATTTACTATCTGATTTGTTTGGTTTTCTGCTAATATATAAATTCCATTAAATGAAACATCTTTATATTCTGAAGCTAATATGGTTTTTCCATTTAAATCTTTTACTCCATAATATTCGTTTTCTCTTACCTTTAGAAGCTCCAGAGTATCATTATATTCTATTTGGTCATATTTATTTTCTAACAATATTTTTCCATTCTTATATAAACCTTTTTTTCCATCTTTAGACACTAATAAATAAACATCTTGACTATCTAGTTTTGTTAGCCTAAGCAATTCTGTAAACTCAGTTTTTAAAACTTCTCTTCCCTCTTTATCTATATATCCATATAATATATTTTCATTATTCTTTATGCTAACAATATATCCCGCCTCTTTATAATCTGTAGAATTATAATATCCATCTCCAATAATACTATTATACTTTATACCTACAAGTTCTACTCCTTTAGCATTAATAACTCCTTGTTTTCCATCTTTTTGTACTAATATTTCTCCTTCTTTATATGGAACACTTTCTATTTTTTCATATATTGCCTTTGTTATTTCTTTCCCTTCCATATTGATTAATCCATATAAGTTGTCTTTCTTGTATTTTAAAACTGTTTTTTCAAATGGTACATCACCTATTATTCCTGCTACTGAAATACCTGAAACTTCTTCATAATTAGTAAAAATTTCTTCTGCTTTTGAATTTAAAACAACACTTTTATTTCCCTTCATACATACAAAAACATCTTTAAATGGATTTGGCAATTGGATATAGTTATACTCTGGATTAATTACTACATCTCCTAATGTGTTTATTACTCCAACTTTTCCTGCTTTATATAGTATAAAGTAATTTTTATCTGTAACTTTTTCTAATTCATAATTTCTTCTAGCCTTATTAATCATACCCATTATAAAAACTACTACTAAAATTAGTACAACACAAATACTTAAAATAAATAATTTCTGCTTTTTTTTCATATTAATCTCCTTTTATGTACCTTCTATAAAGTATTATATAAATTATTCTTACATATGTCAATTATAGGTTCTTATTAATTTTTTATTATACTATATTTTCTTTGTTTTAACAACTTCTATAATTCTACAAAAAAATCACTTTTTCTACATTGTTTCATATTATATATTAAAGCCATTTGGCATAATTTTTAAGGAGTGATTTTAATGGAATATGATAAGAATATATGTCCAATTGTTAATGTAGATGGTGCTATTACTAATGGGAAACAATTTGATGTAGAAATAGTTTTGCCAGAAGATAATAGAAATGTAATATTTGGTGTTATAAAAGATTGTTATAAAGAACCTATAGAAAACGCAGTAGTAAAATTAATAGAAGTGGATAAACATACTGAGAAAGAAGAAAGAAAGCCTGTTTCACATACTTTCACAGATGAACATGGTGAATTTGTTTTTGGGCCATTATGTCCTAACAAATATTATGAAATATTAGTATGGGTAAATGATGTAAAACATGTTAAAATTTGTGCAAAAGCTAAACATGAAGGCAAGTGTTTAAAAGGTGTAAAAATTGATAATTGTGATTTTAGGGTATGCGATAAAGACGAACACAAGCCTGATAAAGATTTTTAAAATGTTAAAAAATGGAGAATATAATATATTCTCCATTTTTTGAATCCACTTCTTTAATATTGAAAATACTTTTACATCATTCCTAGTTTTTTCGCAAATTGTTTTCCCTTTTTCATTATTTTCTTTCTAGTACCATTCATCATAGAATCGTTATATGCCATTACAATTCCTGCAGAAATTAGTGTTCCAAACATCATTCCTTTAATAAACTTCATATTAATACCTCCATTTTATGTTCTTCAAAATTTATTATGTGATTTTTTTATTAATCTATACTTATTTTAAGCATTTCTATTTTTTAAAATATGAAACAACTCAATTACTGCAATAAATGCTAAAAAAAACCCAAAAAATTTTTTTAATGTGTGAACATCTATATTTACAGCTATTTTTGAGCCTATTATTGCTCCAATTACTCCTCCTATTAAAACTCCTATTATTACTTGCTTTTTTATTAAATGTTGTTTCCAATTCACAATTATAGCAAATATTGCTGTTGGAATATAAAAAATTAAGTTCGTAGCTTGTGCAATATGTTGTTCTAATCCTATTATGTTTGATAATACTAAAATTAGTATTGTTCCACCGCCAAGCCCCAAACTACTAATACTTCCAGCCAAAATTCCAGTCAAAAATATTATCATAATTTAACTCACAATCATATTTATAGATGCATATACTAAAAAAATTATAAACATTATCCTAAGTAAAATATCTGGAATATTTTTTAAAACTTTTGCACCTAATAATCCTCCTATTGCACCACCAACTGCGCATTTTAATGCAACATTAAAATTTATATAATTACTTTTTAAATATTCAAATGAGCATATAACTACAATTGGTAATACACAAAAAAGAGAAGTGGCTCTTGCCTGTTTTTGTTCCATTTTTAACAAATAAACAAATGCAGGTACTAAAACAAGCCCTCCTCCTGTTCCAAATAATCCACTAATAATTCCTGCAAAAAAACCAATTAATATTTCTTTTAGCATATATTCACCTATTTCTTTACAGTTATTTTTAGCTTTATTTTTATATTTTATTCCATTACTATTAACTTTGTAGTCATTTTATTTTTCTGTATCTGACTTTTTATAATATTTTGTTCCTAACATTTCATCTGGTAAATATTGTTGCTCTACATAATGGCCAGGATAATCATGTGGATATTTATATCCTTGTCCATACCCAAATTCTTTCATTCCAGATGCTGGTGCATTTCTTATATGCATTGGAATTCGTCCTGTTTCTTTTGTAGAAACATCTTCTAAAGCAGAATCTATTCCTAAATAAGCGCTATTAGATTTAGGAGATATTGCATTATACACTGCCGCTTCTGCTAGTATTATTCTTGCCTCTGGCATTCCTACCATATGTACTGCTTGCATTGCAGAATTTGCCACAACAAGTGCATTCGGATTAGCCAATCCTACATCTTCTGCTGCAGAAATAACAATCCTTCTTGCTAAGAAATCCACATCTTCTCCACCATATATTGCCCTTGCCAAATAGAACAAAGTAGCATCTGGATCACTACCACGCATTGATTTAATAAATGCACTTATATTATCATAATGGCTATCTCCTGTTTTATCAAATGCAATCTTCTTTTTTGCAAAGCAATTTGCTATAATTTCATCTGTTAATTCTATCTCTCCATTTGCATTCATGTTGGTACTTAAAACTGCAACTTCCAATCCATTTAGTGCAGTTCTAACATCCCCATTAGAAATTTCTGCAATTTTACTTATTGTTTCATCTGCAATTTTTATATTATATTCTCCAAGTCCCTCTTTATTAACTAATGCATTTTTAATTATTTTTTCTACATCTTTACTTGTAAGTGGCTCTAACTTAACAACCATTGACCTTGAGATTAGAGCTTTATTTACTTCAAAATATGGATTTTCTGTTGTAGCCCCTATTAAAATTACAGTTCCATCTTCAACAAATGGTAATAGTGCATCTTGCTGTAATTTATTGAATCTATGTATTTCATCAATAAATAATATGCATTTCCCTGCTGGATTTAAAAATACATTTTTTGCTTCCTCTATTATTCTTTTTATATCTGCCACACCAGAAGTTACAGCATTTATTTGATAAAACTTATACTTTGTTGTATTACTTATAACTTCTGCAAGAGAGGTTTTTCCACATCCAGTTGGCCCCCAAAGAATTATGCTAGATAGCCTATCTGCTTTTATTGTTCTATATAAAATTTTATCTTTCCCAAGTATATGCTCTTGCCCAACAAATTCTTCTAAAGTTTTTGGTCTTACTCTGTGGGCTAATGGTTTGTTTGCATCCATTTTATTACATCCTTTTTATTACATTCCTAAAATTTTCAATCCTTGCTTGATTAATTCTTCTACGCTTAAATCATCACACTTAATTTGCATAAATGCCTTTTCTATTTCTTTCTTATTGTACCCTAAAACTTGAAGTGCAGAAATAGCTTCTTCTACCTTTCCATTGTTTTCTATAGCCACTTTAATTTCTGGAGTTTGTTCACTGGTTATTGCTTGTTCTGTTTTTAATTTATCTTTCAATTCTAAAATAATTCTTTGCGCTGACTTTGGTCCTACTCCAGATATTTTAGTTAATGCTTTTACATCATTTGAAATTACAGCTAATGCAAAATTAGATGGACTTATTTCTGAAAGCATTGTTATTGCTGACTTAGCCCCTATTCCACTTACAGATAATAATAATTCAAACATCTTTAATTCTTCTAAAGTATTAAATCCATATAAACTTATATTATCTTCTCTTACATAATAATATGTATGAACTTTTACCTGTTTACCAGTTTCTCCTATTTTTTCTATTGCAGATGCAGACATAAATATTTTGTATCCTACTCCTCCTACATCTATTACAACATAGTTATTTGCTTTTACTTCTAGGTTTCCTTTTATGTATGCTATCATATTAAATTATCTCCTTTTTATGTTGGCTTAACTATATTATATAATTAATTTTGATTTATAAAGCCGGCAGTTCCCGAAGACCCGCGAAGCGCTGCCAGACTTTGAATATGCTTCTTTGGGAAGGTCCTCGTCTGGTCAGCTATTACCCTGCTATGGAGTGCTTTTAAAGAAAAATTAATTATATAATATATTTAAGCAATAATAATATAAGGGAAAACAATATTCTCCCTATATTTATTATACTATTATATTTCAATTAAAAAGTCAAGTTTTTGATTTCTTCCATATGCTTCAAAGTCTCCTTATAACCCGAATTATAGCAATAATCTATGTTGTCCACATCTAAAAGTCCTGTTCCATCTGAAGGAATTGTTATTTTAAAATCGCTAGCATCTAATTGCTCATCACTTACTTTATTTCCCATAATATCCAATGTTTTCATAATAATATCCATAATATTACTTTCATTATCTACAGTATCACTATCAAAATTAACTGCAATTACAATATCTGCTCCATTTTCTTTTAATATTTTTACAGGTATATTGTTAAGTACTCCTCCATCCACGAAAATATGATTTCGGTACTTACATGGTTTAAATACTACTGGAAAAGCAGAACTTGCATATACAGCTTTCCCCACTTCTATATCTCCTATATATTTTCTTGATTTTATAGAACTACAAACAAATTCTTTAGATTTTGTAATATCAACTGTGGGAATTAATAATGGCATTTCAATTTCTGAAACTTTCTTTATTCCCTTTTTCCCAGCAAGGCTATTAAAAGCTTTTTCTAGTTTTTTTCCATCATTTATCCCGCTTATATTCACCTTCTTGTTCACAATAAAACTACTTATACTAGATATTATAGGCATACCACTTAACCCACATATTTCCTTTGCATACCTTTTAAATAAAATATATATGTAATATGGTGAATAACCTAATGCATATAATGTAGCAACTATACTTCCAGAACTCGTTCCACTAATTATCTGAGGTTTAATTTCATTTTCTTCTAATGCTTTTAGCACCCCTGCATGTGCAATTCCTCTTATTCCACCACCAGATAAAGCAATTCCAAGTTTCATAATATTCATCTCCCATTTAACACATCGCCGACTAAGATTTAGCGGACCTATGTGTAATTATATTATATATATATATATATTATGAACTTATTTAGTTTTGTTTAATCAAAAAATTGAATAAAGCAGAAAGAAACTGGGAAAATCCCAGTTTCTTTTTTATTTTATTCTGTTATTTGTCTATAACTTTTTTCTTTATTACAAATACTCCTCCAGCTACTAATGTTAATACTACTCCAGCTAGTACATAATAATGTGCTCTGTTTTCACCATATGGTTTAGTAATTATAATTGTTTCTGTATTATCAGAGTCTGGTTCTGAAGTTATTTCTGCTTTAGGATCTTGGTTTCCTGGTATGTTAGCTCTTCTACCTACAGAGTTAGAGAATTGTAATATTTCAGCTATATTATCATATGTTTGGTCATCTTCATTATCTGCTGATGATAATGTTTTTGTTAATACAAGTACATATTCTGCTGTTCCTCTTTCGTCCTTGTTAACTGCTGGTCTTAATTCATTGTTTGCTTGTATTTTATTTAATAGAATTTGATTTATGTTCTTTTCTGTAATTTTATTCTCAGGGTCCATATAAAGTGGTTCCATCTCAGCCGCTGTTGTAGATTCCCAACCTCTGCCTTGGTTATCATCTAGTCTATATACTAAGTTATTATCTACATAGTCTCCTATTACATCAACTTTTGTTGTAACAATTTTATCTGAGCTTGAATATTCACCTGTATAATATGTTCTACCTACAGAATCTGCTGTAGCACCTGTATAATCTACTTCGCTATCATTTCTTGCTGTTATTTTGTATTTTACTTGTATATTAGCACCTTGCATTACTTCTTCGTCCATGTATATATGAATATTTCCATGTAGTTTATTAATTTTGTCATTCTTTACAACATTAACATTTTTTCTAATACCATTTTCAGTATCTACAAGAATTGTTCCATCTGCAAGTGTAATTCTAATTCCGATTATTTCTTTTTCTAGAGATATTGTTGATGTAGGTCTTTGTTCTAGTCCAAAGTCGATATCTATTATGTTGTATGTAACTTCTGCATCTCTTAGGTTTCCATTTTCTACAACTGTTAAGTTCTTTTCTACATCAGCTCTAATTTTAGCAGTATCTGCAAACATATATAATTCTTCAAGTTTTTTATCATATGAGTCTCCTTTTGCATGTGATGCTAATACCTTAGCTTGCTCATTTTTAATTGTTCTAGAATAATTCATTACTTCTACTCTTCTTGCTTCATTATCTCTTGCATCTGATATTGGTGTTTGATTTAAATAATCTGAACCTAAGTCATACCATTCTTCTGTATAATCTTTATTATATCCTTTCCAATATGCTGTAGATTTATAGTCATGTCCATTATATGAAGGTGTTTGTGCAATTGTTTTTTGATCTTGTCCATATATAAATCTTACTACATAATCACCTGGGATATAATCTGTGAATTTATATTCACCAGTATTTGTTTCAACACTACCTGGACTCATTTGTCCAATATTTGCATCTAATACATTTCCATCTTTCATATCAACATATTTGTATGTATTTTCACCTGAGTACATTTCTCTCCAAATATATTCATATTGTTTTCCAGATTTTGTTGTTATTTTTTCAACAAGTTGAATTTTTACTCCATTTACTTTCTTTTCTGTTTGTTGTCTTATTCCATCACCAACTTCTTGTCCTGTTGTTGATATAGTATGTGTTCTTTCGTCTTCCCATACAATTCCGTTTATTGTTCTTTGTGTTCCTTCATACCATTTAATTGTAAATGATGGTGCTATATCTGAATCGTCCTCTAATGTATTGTTGTTCATTGGGTCTAAGTTTCCTGGTGCTGAATCTCTATCTATCATACCAACTACTGAAGATGGATCTGATTTTGTTACAGCTTCTGCAGTAAATGTTGAGTAGCTATATATTTCTACTTGGTTACTCTTTTCTTCTGGTTTAGAAGGATTTCCATTTTCAAATATATCAAGTGTTCTTGTTAAATCATCTTTATTTACTTGGAAGGTTACATATAATGTTAATGTAGCATTTCCACTTGAACGAAGTATTTCATCTCCCATACCAGATAAGAATACTTTGTTATATTTATCATTATACTTACCATCATCAGAAACAGTTAAATATTGTTTTACTCCATTTTTCTCATAATATGGTGCATATGCAACTATTTCTTGATGTAATACACCGTCATCACCTAAAATGTCTAATTGTTTGTTTTCTTTAATCAAGCTGTATGTATGATCATAGTAATCTACTAATTTATTAATTGTTCCACTATATACATCAGATTGATTTCTAAGCTTAATTTGATATGTTACAAATACATTTAATTCTTGGTCTTTCTTTTGCTGAGCAGTCATACTTGTTAATTCATTTATTAATTCTGTTCTACTTACAGTTCCTACTTCATTTACATTTTCTACAACATAATCATCTATTCTATACTTATAATCTGATTCATATACAGATCTGTTATATTTAATATCACTAGAATATGCTGGTGATTTTTTAAATGCTATATCAAATGTATATGATTCATCAAGATATGCTCTTCTTGCATTGTACTTATATGTTTCTTTCTTGTTATTTATTGTTACTGTTGCTACATCTACGTCTTTTGCTAAAGCAAAATCAACTTCTGGTCTTCTTTGTAAACCTAAGTTTACATATGCCATATATACATAGTTTGGTGTGTATTCTTGCCCTGCTATTACCTTAGATTTAGTAGCATTAACTGTATAATCTGTTAATGGGTATGACACATTGCTTGGTGTTCTACTTTCTAATTGGAAATCAGTTTTTACTCTACCTAAAGCATCTTTTGTTTGTATTGCTGATGTACCATCTTGTGTAATATATGTTAAGCTTTCTGTATTTGTTATGCCACCGCTCATATTTTTTGAACCCTCTGGGCTAATTTCGTAGAACTTATTATTAAAGTTCTGTCTTGCCATAGCATCTTCATTTACTTTAGATGTTAAAACATATTTTTCATCATTTGGATTTTTAATATAGTCTTCTACACTTCCTCCAGCAAAACTTTGTGTTGTAGTATATGTTAAACCATCATATACAAATCCCACATCATATTTATCTATATCTAATTCATTAAATATATATGCTCCATATTTATCTGTATATGTAGATTTTATTGGAGTTGTTTCTCCATGTTTATATAATTTTACTTCTACATTTTCTATTCCATTTTCTTTTGTTCCATTATTGTTATTACCAATTTGTCCATCAAAATTGCTCTCTTTTCCAACTCTTTCATCTTCCCATACAATACCAGCTATTGTAAATTTCAAATCATCTTCTGGTATATCTGGTTCATCATCATCGTCATCATCACCACCATAATAGTGTGGCCAAATTGGCCAGTTTGTCCAGTCTGTTGGAATAATATATGGTATACTTGAAGATGTTTTACCAGGTGTTTTTGATGTTGTTGGTATATCTTGTTTCTTTATTTCAATTATTTGTGAGGTTTCCTGTGCTTCTTTTTCTTCTCTACCAGTAATTTCAATATAGTATCCTGTTGGATATGTATGTTTTATAGTATAACCATGTGGACATGGATGTGGCTCAGGTATTCTTTGCCCTGTTGGAAGAACTTGAAATCCCATCCAGCCAAGTTCACATACTGCTAATTGTGCTCTACCAGACCATGTTAATTTATTATATGTACCTCTATATATTGCGATTTTAGCTTCTACATACATTCTATGATATCCATATTGTATTTCTTTAATTTTTTTAGCGCCTTTTGCTTTATTTTCATGTATTATAATATAGAATTCTTCTCCAGGATATGGGAAAGCATAAGCTTTATCATATTCTGGAATATTTCTTTGTTTTCCTTCTTTTACTGTCATTGGAACTACTTGGATTGCTTCTTCTGGTATTTCTTTACCATCTTCAGCTATTACTTTTATACTTGTTATTCCTCCAAAATCTACTATTGTTCCATCTGGTCTATTATATACACCTCTTGCATATGATAAATTTAATGGTCCTATTAATATAAGCTTATCATTAGGATTAGACTGATCTGTTGATACTTTGTCACTAGAATAATTATCTTTTACTTCTAATTTACCGCCATTTGCTTTTACTGCTTTTTCATAATCTTCAAAGAATTTTGCATATGCATCTGCTTCTTTTGCCAACTCATTTTTAGCTCTAGATATTTCTATTGCAAGCTTACTAGACCATATTGCAATTTGTGCCTCATTATAAATTCCATTTTTATCTTTTGCCATTCCACAAATATATGCAACAGCTGCTGTATCTGCAGTTTTTCCTACTATAATTTCCTTAGCTTTAGTAAGTGTATTTGCAGTTTCACTTGTTGCTGTTTGACCAAGTACTGCAGAATTCATTCCTACATCAACTCTTCCACTTGGGTCCATTCCAACTTGAATCACTTGCCCTCCCATAGATACTTTATCGCTTCCATTTCCAGGTCCTGGGTTACGACGGTGCTCTTCATCACACATATTATACCAGTTTACTAAATCGCCTACTGTAGTAGTAACAGTATCAGGAAATGGATTGGTATTTTTCCATTCTTCCAATGTAGTAGCAGTACCTATGGATATAACTCTTCCTTTTTTATCTGTTACAGTACCGATACCGCCATTAACTTCCATAGTATATTCACCATCTGTTGATATGCTTGTTCCTATGTTTGTCTCTACTGGAACTTCTGTTGCATTATCTGTAGATTGAGTTGTATCTTCTGCTGTAGTTGACGAAGTAGTTCTTCCTAAAACTTTATCTTCATTCACTTTCGTTCTTTGTTTTTCTATCGCAATGACTCTTCTTTCATTCATTTCTTCCTGAGTTAGTCCTCCTGAGCTTGCTTTTGCATTTAAATATCCCTCTCTTAAACTTAATGCATGTCTATATCCATTTACATTCATAGCTCCACTTTCTACATATGCTTTCAAATCCGAAATCTTTGTTTGGCTACAGTTCACTCCTTGTGGCAATTTTACGACACCGCCATCAACTATAGTGTCATATTCTATTTCTGCTCTAGATACTATTCCCATGCTAGCAATCATTATTATTGTTATTATAAATGTTATTATACTTTTCTTTTTTACCATATCTCTCACCTCCATCTAGTTATAATATCTCGCAGTTTTCTTTCTTATGAAATATATTCCTGTTACTAGTATTACTAATGCTACCAGTATTGTTGTTATATATGTTACTTCTTCACCAGTTTTTGTTGATATAATTACATTTGCTGATCCCAAATCGTCTTCACCTTGTGCTTGGTTTGCTGGCATAGAATCTATATCTGTAATACCTAGTTCGTTATATTCTTCATAAATTTCTGCTCTGTTATTAGATACACCTGTATTTGTATCTGTCATTTGTTTTGTTAATATCAATTTAACTGTTTTACTTTCTCCTGGATTTATGGCTACATTTGCAAGTTCTGTACTATATAAGTTTCCATCATTTCCTGCATACCAATTGTTATTTAAATCTGAAGAGAACTTCATGTCTTTTGGCATATAATCTACAATGTTTTTAGCATATGCTGGTAAGTTACCTTCGTTTGTAACAACTATTGCATATTCAACAACTACTACTGAACCAGCCATTCTCTTTGCAGCAATATCTATTTTAGCAAGTGTTGTATCATTCATATTATATGCTTTTACCCCGTCTTTATTTTGAACTGTTATATTACTTACATATTTATCTAGTTTTAAGTCTGCTTGTTTTGTTATGATTAATCCTAAATCCACACCAGATATACTGTTTGAATCTATTCTTAATGTATTTGTTACTGCTACTGTAATTGTCTTATCATTATCTTTTACTGTAGCTAATATAACATCTGAATTTAATTCTGTACTTACTCCTGGTTTTCCATATTCTGTTACTCCATAAATATCACTATTATGGTAGAATACTACTATGTAGTCACCTTGGATTAAATTATCAAATTCATATGTTCCATCTTCTTTTGTTAGTGTTTCCTTAGCTTGTCCTGTTGTTCTATCTGTTATTATATCTCCAGTTTTTGCATTTATTAATGTTACTTTTATTCCAGCAAATAGCTTTTCATCGCTTTCCCTTGCTCCATTTGAATTTGAATCTAGCCAAGCTGTACCTTTTATTTTATATGTTTTTACTTCTGTTATTGGATTATTTGTATTTCCATTATTGTTATTATTGTTGTTGGTATTATTGTTATTATTATTGTTTCCATTATTATTGTTGTTATTATTATTGTGTTCTTTGTCGTTTTCTGGTTTGTTTATTTCTGTAGATTGTTCTATAGTTTTCTTTATTATATTAGATTTTATTACACCTATGTTTTCTCCACCTACATTAAACACATTTTCTACTGTTTCTTCTTTTACGCTATTTAAAAGCTCATCAGCTACTACTGTTACATATACTTTCATTTCTGAACCTGCTGGTATATTTGCATTAAGTTTTAACTCATTTCCACCTATAGATACATATTCTTTTGATCCATTATCTAAGGTATAATATGCTTCAACTGGTTTAAATTTATTTGAAATCTCATCCATTATATAAATTTCATCTGAAGAAATTTTTCCTTCATTTTTTACTCTTAATGTAAAAGTTACTCTTTTACCCTCTGAAACATATTCGCCATCTCCATCTGATGTTTGTTCTACTATTAAATGTGGTTTTGCTACTGTATTTTCTACTTCGTTTGTAAGATGCCTACTAATTCCATTTGCATATACTGCGCTTGATGTTGTTACTTTCTTATCATATATTCCATCTGGAAGTAATGATGTTACAGTTGCGACTTTAATAGTTGCCATCTCATTTGCATCTAAACTTGGTATAACAAGTTTTACTGTTTTATTGTCTAAATTCTCTGTTGTGGCTACAGTTTCATTTTTCCCTGTTTCACTATTATATTTTGTTGCATATGCATATGTAAAATCTACCCCTTCAGGAATTACTTTTTCGAATTGCACATTTTGAATAGTATTTTGTGTGTTGTTTCTTACTGTTATTGTATATGTTAATCCTTCGCTTTCTCTTAACATAATTGAAGGTGTTTTTTCTGATGTTTCCTCTACTAAGAATTGTCTTTCCTCTACTTTGCTTTCTGTACTCTTTTTGTCTATTCCTTCTTCTAAATCTGCTGCAGAAACATGTACTGTATTCCATACTTTAATTTCTGGTACAGATGTTATTTCTTTTCTTGTTGTATTTCCTGTTGTTGAATCTAATGTTACTAAATAGTATTTATTTGCTTGTTCATCATAGTCTAAATATTCATTTTCAGCATATGTATATACTCCATTTGGTCCATAATACTCTAAAATAGTAGGAAGTTTATTTACTTTAACATATATTTCTTTTACTACAGTTTCTTCTGGTTTCACTGTACCTACAACCCACTCAACATATTTCTTTCCTGTTTCAGAATCTGTTAATGTTTCTGGGTATGTATATGTTAACTCTGTTCCTTGTAAAGACTCTGGTTCTTGATATTCTATGTATGAAGTATATTCAGGTAAATAATCTCTAATTTTTAAATTTTCTATGTCATTTGTTCCTGTATTTTTAACTCTTACTGTATATTTTATAATTTGTCCTTCTTGAGCTACTGCATTTTCTCCTACTGAAACCACCTGATTTATTTCCATTATAGGACCTGCACCAGTTGTTAATCCTACTGGATCTGCTGCTACATTTTCTAACATAATTCCTACTTCAGAATTTTTTTCATAGCTTGCTCCAAATGTTCCATATAATGAATTGTTTAAATCTATCTTTTCTGGTACTATAAAGTTGTAAGACATATTAACAATTTCGCCTTGTTTTAATTCATAGTTTTCAAATACTATCATGTAAGATTTTATATTACTAAAATCTGTTACATTTTCTTGCCACATATTATTTGCATCTGTTAATACATCTGTTGCCTCTCCATTTGTGCTATAGTATATTTTTGCATAATTTGCAAGTTCAGAATCTAAAGTTATTCCTTGTATCATCATTGTGTTTACAGTTGTTTGTAAGTCTTCGTTAGTTCCTACATTTTTATTTCCTGCAAATGGTATTCTACCTAATACTTTTACTGTATCACATACACTTCCTGTATTATTTATTAACATTAAATCCATTTTTGCATTTTTTGCATCTGAATCTATTTTTATTTTATCTGTTACAGTTCCTTGATTTACAGATATAATACTCTTTCCTGTTTCATCATATCCAGATATTCTATTTACTGCAAGCATTCCTACAGGTGCTACGAAATTAACTTTTGCCTCATTATATCCAAATCCTGTAGCTTCATCTACCATTTTGTATTGAACTGCATTTTCATTACTATAGTATAATTTAACTGTCTCTTCTGTTGTTGGTGTTAATAATTTTGTTTTTATATTTGTTCCAAATATAATATTTGTACCATTTGTTACTGTACCTGTACTAAAGTTTGTTTGAGTTCCTTCCAATGTTACATATATTACTACTCTTCCATCTTCTACTTGTTTAATTACATCTTTTACCATTAAACCTTCTGTATAAAGAATATTTCCATTTTTTATTTCTACATCTTCTATATATTCTGGGAATACAATTTTAAATACCCCATTTTTATAAAAATCTGTACTTTCCCTTGAGTTATCTAATTCTATTTTTAATTCTACATCTTCATTATTTACTATTGTAGATAATGTATTTGAATTTAAAGAAATATTTGCATTTGTATATGTTTCTGTAAGCATTATATTTGTTTCTTTATTTTCTAATGCTAAAAATGCTTCATTTTCTTTTTGTTGAATTTGAGAAATCACTTTTATTCCATTAAATAAATTAATTTGTGCTTTTGTATATTCTACATCTGCTCCAATTGCTTTTGTAGCAATTATCGCTAAATCTCCTTCTGCTACTGGAACTGTTGTATCTAATATTACTTTATTATAGTTTGATGTAAATTCTACAACATAGTTTCCATCGTTATCAGCTGTTAAACTATTATTAACTGTAGCTAATACATTTCCGCTTAAATCTAATATTCTAACTTCCCCTGAAGTTCCTAATATTTCTTCTAGGTTTGCCTTATTAAATGTTATATTTTTATAGTATGCACTTGCTGTAGGATATAAATTTCCATTTGCATCTGTAAAATATGTATCTACATCTGCTATTCTAATTTCTGTTGCTAGTTCTTTATAAGAAATGCTTGCTACTGTTTTTATACCAAATTCTGTTACAAATTGTTTGTTTTCTAATAAAGTATTAGCATACATATTTCCTTTACTAATTTCAGTATTAGTTGTGCTTAAGTCTAATGAAACCACAGTTCCTTTTGATTGGCTCAAATCCATGCTTAAAGTTACAGCTGAATCTAATACATTTTCGCTATACATATTTGTTTGTGCTGTTACTTTAGATTCTGCAATTTTATTTATTCCTTGCATATCTTTTTTATTATATATGTAAGTTACTAATATTTTATCTTGTCCATTTCCAGCCCAAACATTTCCATCTACTGGATTATTTTCTATTTTTATTGTAATAATTCCATTAACTAAATCTTTTACTATATTCTCTTCAGGTATAACGACATTCTCTTCTTGTCCATTTGTAGATGCTGCAGATTGTACATTAACTATAATTTCTTCTGGCTTTGCACCATCTAATTCTGGAATTTGTATTTGTATGTTGTTATTTTTTACTGGCAATTTATTTTGAACTTCTTTTAGGTTTGAAAGAATTGCTACTTGAACTAATTCTTTTTCTTCTTGATTTTGTATAAAGCTAATATTTTTTACAAGTTCTCCTGTTAAAACTGTTTCAAAGTTACCTGTCCAAGAAATATTTATTGTAATAGCTTTTTCTATTTCTATTTCATTTCCCTTTTCATCTACATATATAGCTTTTAAAATCACTTTACTATCTTTGCTTACATCTTCTACTGGCATGTTTTGGCTTAATTTAGCTATAATACTTAATCCAATTTCTATATTTTCATTTTCATTAATTTGTTTTAGTTTAATTTCATTTGCTGTAGCAGATTGAACTTTTTGTTCATTATCTAAAACATTATTTAAAATATAATTTGGATTTTGTAATTCTATTACTGCATCCTTTAAATAACCTGTTCCTACACTTAAACTTAATACCATATCTTCATTTGTAGTATTTACATCAGAAACAAGATAATGTGTATTCCCATTACCCAAATTAAAATATGTATCAAATTTAACATTTTTATTTATTGTTGAGGCCTGTTGGCTATCAAGCAATGCATCTTTTGCGTATGATACTAGGCTTTGTCCTACTATCATAAAATTTCCCATACTTAAACAAATTATTAAGAATACTATTAATAACTTGTCTAAAAATGATAATGTTTTTCCAGTTTTTTGCATTTCTTTTCCCCCTAAAATAAAGATTTTATTTATTATAAACGCATAATTATTGCATTTTAACCTAATATATATTATACCTTCTTATGTCAACTTTTGCAATGGTTTTTGTAAAATTTTCTAGAAATTTGTCAGGGGACGCATCTTTACCTATGGTAATGCGCTGGGGACAAGATACATCCCCTCCCCTTATGAGCTAGTAATGTCATTTTTCAAATCATTTTGTAAAATATATTTCCTAGTCATACACATATGAATTACCACAATGCACATGTGTATGACTACAAGGTTGTCAGGGGACACTTCTTGGTGGGGACACTTCTTTCCTTATGGTCATTTTCACTTGGCTAAGAAATGTCCCCATGTCCCCTACCCTTGTAATCTAATGATGTCATTTTTTAAATTATCTACTTTTTATTATTTATCTAATACTTTTCTTTTGATTATCCAAATTCCTCCTGCTAGAACAACTAATATAACAACTGGTAATACAATGTAGAATGCTTTATTTGCACCTGTTGGAGGTGTAATTAAAATTCTTTCTGGGAAGTCTGAATCACGTTCATATGTTAGTTGTTGTTCATTTGATAGACTTTCATCTTTTAGTTGATTTGGTTCTTGGTTACCAGGTATTGCATCCATATCCCTTCTACCTACTGTATTAGAGTATTGCAATATTTCTGCCACATTACTATATGTTAATGTATCATCATCATCTTGTGGTGATAATGTTTTTGAAAGTACTAAATTTACAGTTGCTTCTTCGCCAGGTTTTAATTTTACATTTTCAAGTGCTTTTGTTACAATAACTTGTGTTATAGGTTCTTTTGTTGTCTTAGCTGATTTAGTCTTTTCAAATTTTAATTCTTCGTTTAAGTATCCAATACTACGATTTCTCTCTTGCATCTTTAGAAGTACTTTATAGTTTGTTAATCCTACTCCTGCTTCATTTTCATCTCCATTGTATGTACTTAATATCGTAGTAGACATTGCTGGTATTTTTCCTTCTGGATCAGTTGCATATGTTCTATAATTAGATTGTACTTCATTTAAGTGGTTTCTTACATACTTCTTACCGTATTTTCTTATCATTAATTGTAAGAATTGTGCTTCATCCATCCTATCTGGTTGTACCTGTGTTCCATCATAATTAGTTACAAATTCTGGCATATTTTCTACCAAGCTCCATTCTGGGCTATCTACCTGTCTAAATGTTAAGCTGTTGTCTACATAAACTATTATCTTATCTACAGTTGTAGTAACAATTCTATCATCTTCAGAAGGTTCACCTGCATAATATACATAACCAACGCTTTCTTCTTGACCTGTATAATCTATTTCACTTTCATTTGTTATTGTAATTTTGTATGTTACTTGAATTTTAGTTCCTTGCATTATTTCATTATCCATATAGATGTGTATTTTTCCTTCTAGATGTCTATATTTTTCATTATCACGTTTGTAGAAATTACCTAAAACTTTATTTCTTGTTCTCATTTGGCTAGGTATTCCATTAACATTTTGGCTTAATCCTCTTGCTGTATTTATTATAGTTTCACCACTTGGAAGTGTTACTGTAATATCTATAATTTCTTTTGTTAATTTAATCTTAGTTTCTGGTCTTTCTTCTAGTCCAAAATCCATATTCTTTATGTCATAAGTGTAATTTTCTAGTCCATCTGCAAAAGATTTATCAAACTCACCCTGTACATTTATTTTTGCTGTATCTGCAAACATCCATGTATTATCTCTTAATGCCTTATGCAAATCTTCATCATAGTAATCTTTAACATAGCTATATGTATCACTATAATCTTTATAATACTCACCATGCTTATCTGTTCTTGCATCAAAAGATGCCATTATTTCAGCTTTATCATTTTGTATTGTTGATGAATAATCTATTACTGTTCTTCTTCTAGTAACATTGTCTTTTGCATCTGATGCTAGTGTACTTTGTGCAAGTGCGCTAGATAAGTTGTACCATGCCTCATTAATTCTTGTTCCATCTAGGTACGCAGTAGATTTATAGTCCTGTCCATTATATGATGTTTCATTTTGTCCTTCTATTCCATCACTATTTTTGCTGCCTTTTGCCAAATATGTTTTAGCAGTATCTCCATATATAAACCTTACTATATAGTTACCTGCTGGATAGTCGTGGAATAAATATCTACCATTTTCTTTAGTTCCTAGTGTTTTGGTGTTTCTAGATATAGTTTCAGATTTTACTACACTACCTCTATTATTTCCATTACTGCTTACATACCAATATCCATCTTCACCTGTATACATTTGTTTCCATACATATTCGTATTCTAATCCATCTCTTGGGTCTTTAACAATTTCAACTAATTGTACTCTTACACCATTTAGCAATTCTTCACCCTTTTCACGAATACCATTTCCAACTACTTGTCCTGTAGATAGTGGATTTTTATAATCTCTATTGTCATTCCATACATATCCATCTATATTTCTTAAATCTGTATCATATAGTTTAAATGTTAGTATAGGTGCTGCATCTGTATCATCTTCGTATTCATTTTCCATTCCAATTTTTACATTTCCTGGTTCAGAATCTTTATCTATTAATCCTATTGAACTTTCTTTTGATGTTACACCAGCTTGTAATGTTGTATAATTAGAAATTTCAACAACATTTTGTTTTGCACCAAGTTCTAATTTATCATCTCTCACCCTATCTAATTCAAATGTTACAAATATACATAATTTATTATGTGCATTTAATATAATATCTTCTATTCCATATGTATTTATACCTGGTGTTCTTACATTTACCATTTTCTTTAATCCGCCTTGACTTCCACTTATGTCATCTTCCCAAACTATTTTGTACTCTTCCCCTTCACCAGTATAATCATCCTCGACTACAAAGAAAGATTGTTTTGCAACTAATTTACTAACAACATTTCCTCTTTCATCTTGTATATCCTGGTAAGTATCTTTCTTAACCAATTTGAAGCTTGGGTCATAGTAATCAGCAAGTTCATTTATACATATAGACTGAAGTGGAGATTGATTTATAAGTGTAATCTTATATGTTATGAATACTCTTTCTTCTAGCCCATCTCCATATGCATATTGAAGCTCTTTTATTTCTTTAATCTTTTGTATTTCTGCTGTTTTATCATTATCATACTTATCTTTTTTGTTCAAATCATTCATTTGATAATCTCTTAATCTTAATTGATAATCTGCTGTATATAAATCTCTTGTATATTTAATACCTTTGTATGCTTCTGTCTTTTTTAGGTTTGCATCAAATATATTTAATTCTCCTCTTTGGTTATATGCATAAACTTCTTGCTTCTGGTTAACTGTTGTCGTTACATCATACACATCTTGTGTAACTGCTGCATCTATTTTAGAACGCTCTATTAATCCTAAGTTTATATGGTACATATATTCACCAGTTTTTCTATATTCAAAATATGTTGCTGCATTACCGTTTTTTAATAAAAGTTGTGTTGTTTCATTATCCAATGTATATGCTGGATCTATTGGGTATGCTTCTCTACTAATTGCATGCATTGCAAAATCTGGTAATACACGGTTTGTATCTTCTTCTCTTGTTATTAATGTAGAAACTCCATTATTTCTCTTGTACTCTAATTGTATTGGCGTTTTATTTTGGTTAAATAGAACTGTTTCTCTATCTAATGCTACACCATTTTCTATTTCATAGAATTTGTTATTAAATGCCTCTCTATTTACTTCCAAAGCCTTAGAATTATGTTTAAACTCTTCTAAATCTGGATAAACTTCATATTTATAATCATCTTCTGAATATCCATATTCGTTTGCCAAATATGTTGTTGCCATATATGTTTGTCCATCATATTCAAAATCTACATAATACATTCCAGATTCTACTTCTTCTATGTGGTAATATCCACCTTCATCTGTATAGGTTGTTGCAGGCACCCATTTATTGTCTACTCTCATTCTTCCAACAACTGGGCCATTAGGATATTTTTGATTGTCATAATAATAGAATTGTGGACAAGATTCTGCTTTATATAATGTAACTTTTACTCCTTTAATTCCTTTTTCTAAATCGCCTTTTGCATTTGCATTTCTTACTCCATCAAAATCTGTTTCTAATCCAGAATGTCCATCCTTCCATACTACACCTGCAAATGTTATTGTTAATCCCATTACATCATCATCCATATAATATACTTCATCTGGTCTTTCTACATTTTTAGTATTAAAGTGTGGATTATATTCTGTATATGGTGTAGCATCAAATAATTCTCCAAATCCGAATTCTGTGCGTTCTGTTACTTCTACGAATTCTTTTTGTTCTTCTTTGTTTGCGCTCCTTTTATAGTATGTACCTAATATACTTTCTAATTGTTCTGTATTTTTTGCTGTTGCCAATACTTTATTTATAGAGTGTAATTCCTCTATTGTAGAAGTTGTTGCAATTTTTTGCCACTGTTCTAATGCTGTTGTAGTTGTTGTTTCTGTTGAATCAAAAGCTTCTATTATTGCTTCTTTATCATTCTTTCCTGAACTCTTGGCCTTGAAATATGTTATAACAGCTTTTTCTCCTTGTTCTCTTCTATTCTTTATTCTTTCATTTTTTAACTTTTCTTCATCTTCTGTTTTTGTTTCTTTTTTCTCTAAAGCAATAGTATCTACATTTATAACTTTTTGAAGTACTTTTCCCGCTTTTTTAAGGTCTTGATCGTCTGTTGCATTCATAACAATGTCTATCATTTCTTCATTAGCTGTTTTACCTGTAATCAATGGTTCTATTCCATCTACAACCATCCTTACTGTACTATTTGTTGCTCTAACCTCTTTTAAGCCCTCTTTAGCATTTTTTTCTGACTGAATTATAGATTTTATTTGTGCATCAGTAAGATTTTTATATTTTTCCTTTAGTGCTGTCTCTTTTTCTTTATCAGTTTTTAAGTCTTTTGCTAATAAAAATGCTACTTCTTTTCTATTGTCTATTACATTTTCTAGTTTTTCAGCTGTTTTTTCTGTTTTATCTACTAAGTTATACATATCCATTATATTTCCAAGTGCTTGTTGTGTTAAACTTCCATTTTTAAATCCATTATGCTCTTTTAAATTATTAGCTGATGATATTATGGCATTTATTTCAGCATTACTCTTGTTAGGATATTTTTTCTTTAAAAATGCTTCTTGTTCTTCTTTAGTCATTTCTTTTCCACAGTTCTCATAAAGTAATGCAACCACTTCTGGGAAATCTTTAGTTAAATCTGCTGCATCCTCTAACGCTCTAGATACTATATATTCTGTTGATCCTTTTTCTGAACTATTTTTTACAATATTAGCTACTGCCTTTAATTTTTCTCTTTCACTCATTTTCTTATTTGTAGCAATATCATATATTTTTTCCCCTTTATCAACAGTATCCACCATCTTTACAGCTTGACCTAGGAAATCTTCTACAATTGTTCCATTTCTTCCAGAATTTTTACTTAAACTTTCTAGCCTATTTTCTGTACTTATAATATCAGCTATTATTCCTGTAATATTATTTTGATTTTTAGATATTTGCTCATTTACTTTTTGGTTTAACTCCTCATCTGAAAGTTTAGGATATTTTTCTTTCATTTGCTTAAATATTTCGTCTCTGTTAGCACTGCCATCATTCATAAATTTAGCATCTTTATATTCTGCTTGTAGCCATGCTATTTTTTCTTCTGCTGTCATTTCTTTATCTTTATTTGCCATGAACAACCTATATACTTGTTCACCATATTCTGCATATCTTAATAATGTACTTGCTTCATTTACTACTTTTTTAAATGTTTTGTTGTTTATCATAGTAGTAGATTCATTTAGTATTTGAACTACTTTTTGGTTGTCTCTTAATTTATCATCTCTAATTATTAAATCTACATTACTTATAAATTCTCCCCATTTTTTAGCATTTGGATCTTTAGATACTATTGTATATATCCCTGCTGCTTTTCCCACAAAACTTTTTCTTGTATCAGCAAGTTGAGCTGCAATATTTAAACCTTTAGCAAT
Organism: Clostridia bacterium; assembly: GCA_017469445.1. Taxonomy (GTDB): domain Bacteria; phylum Bacillota; class Clostridia; order TANB77; family CAG-508; genus UMGS1864. The sequence goes on along the minus strand of JAFUGK010000002.1, from coordinate 62,816 downwards.
ACTATCATTTCCTATTGCTGTTGCTATAAATCCTGCTCCTTGTAAATATGCACTAGTATTTCCTATAGATTTTTGTGCTGCAATTAATGTTTCCATAGACATATGTTTAGCTTTTTCAGATAAGGTTTGGAATTTACTATTTTGGATTACTGTTATTTTGCTATCTATTTCTGCAAAATATTTAGCTTGGCTTTCGGCAATTGTCTGCTTAATCAAATTTGGATCTTTGACACCTGCTGCTTCTAATTTTGAAGTAACTGAAGCTGCAAGTTCCTCTCCTACAACTTTCTTCTGTTCTTCTAAAGCTTTTATTCTTTCTTCTTTATCTGCATTTAGCATATTTTGCATATTTTCAAACGATACTTGCAAAGCTACATTTAACTTGTCACCTGTTAATACTTGTACATTTTGTATTCCTGTTGTTTTTACACTACTTGTTGTAGTATATTCTGCTGTTTCGTATCCTGGCACGCCAGCGTTCTTCTTATGTAAATTTATTGTTTGTAAATGATTTACAAAAAATCTTTTTGTTAATAATACTGTTAGCATATCTCCAGATCCCATAAATGGTATTGGAATTCTAATAAATGATGAAATAAACATTAGTATTTTAAATTTCTTAAAGGCTTTTATAAATTGAAGTACATTTACTCCTGTATACAAATCATCTAATGATGTTGCTACAGTTGTAGACTGTAATTCTTTATAACTTATTTCTATTCTACTTACACTTGTTACTTCTTCATTCATACCCTGACTTAGTATAATATAAAATTCTTCTTTTGGGTATGGATAATAATAATCTTCATCACCTTTTCTTGTAGCATGATTATAATTACCATCTTCTGTATATGATAACATCCATGAATTTCTTGGAATTATGTTTCCATCTTGATCAAATATTTCTATACCTGTAATATATCCAAATTCTGCCTTAGGACGTACTCCATTTGTATATCCATATGCACGAATATAGTCTACTTTAAATGGTCCTAATGTAAACATGCCTTGCATATTATCATATCTTGCTCTTGCAACTGTTGTTAAATCTTTTATTGCATTCTTAAATCCTCCTGCTGCTTCTGAATCCATAGTAAAATCCATAAATTTATATGCTTCCACAGTTAATGCTGCTGATTGAAATGAAGGAGTAAAAAGCATCCCTTTTCCTAATGCCCATGAGCTTGCAGAAAATGCTCTTTGCACATAACTATCTCCATTTCCCCCATTTGCTCCCATTTCGTTTAAGATATAGCTTGCATCTGCATTAGCCCCACTTCCAGGAAGGAAAACCACTGCTGATGTAGGCATTACTAAATTTTGTAATGTAGTAGCTAATTCCATTATAACTGGAACTCCAATTGTAATATATCTTAAAAATGGAATATTCTTTAATCCTTCTTTAATAGCTCCTAATGTTGATTCTGTAACTATATCTGCTGTAGGTACAAATTGATCTATCGCATAGCCTCTTCCAACTTCTGCCATTCCAAAAGTGCCTACATCTTTCATAGCAAGAGATCTTGCCGCTCCTATCCAACTTTGTCTAACAGCTGATGTCCAAGTCGCATTTGCAAGTTTCTTTCCTCCTTTTACCATAAAAACATATCTTAATTCTGAATAATCTTCATATGTTAATGTTGCAAAAGGAAGCCCACCTACTGTTGACAAATAGAATTCTGATATTTTAGATAAAGCATCTCCAAATAGTACATTTGCAGCAATTTGTACTCCAATATTCTGCCAAAAATCTTTGCCACCTATTCCACTCAATCCTTCTTTAAGTCCATCTTTACCCATAATTGTACCAGATACAAGCTTACTAACAAATTGGCTTGTTATTTGTCCTCCTATATTAATGATAGAGCTTGCTAGTCTACCTCCAATTCCACCCCAATTTTGAGCTGTCTGCATTAACTTATTTGTTAATTTCCCATATAATTCGCTTGCAATAGCTCCTGCTAAACTCCCTACTGCATCAGCTAATTTTTGCTTAAGGATATCACTATTCCCTGATATTTTCTTATCAACAGCCTTCTTTGCCTCATTCTTTATTTCTTTTTCAGCGTTTTCACAATCTTTTCTACTTTTTTCTAGCGCTTTTTGTTGTTGCTTTTCAAGTTCTTTAGCTACTTCTGTTTCATTAAATTTATATTGTACATCTTTTTCAAATTCCGCACTTGTAAACTCTTTTTTATTTGTTTTATCTAGCATATCTAATACTTGGTCTTTATACTCTTGACTAATTTTTGTATTATCTTCGACCATTTTTCTGACATCTGCTGTTGACATTTTTCCGTCTGTTGCTTTGTTTATTATTCTCTTAAATTCAGGAAGTCCATAGTTTTTATCTATAATACTTGTTTTTAGCTCATCAAAAGCACCTGTTATACGTGGCTTTAAAAAATCTGTTGCTATATCAGCTAATGTTCCTGCTATCTTGTTTCCTTTTACTCCAAATTTTTCAAATAATTTCTCAAAAGCCTGATCTATAATGTCATTTGTTAATTTGGTTGTATATGATCCCATAGCATTAAATGCTGAATCTAGCACTTCATATCCCCAATCTATTTTTTCTGGTATTTTCTTTTCTGCATCTTCTTCAACTTTTATACCTACTGTTCTTTTTATTTCATCTGACATCTTTTTTTGCCAGCCTGTTTGTTTTGTAATATATTTTTTACCAATATCTCCTATCAAACTTCCAACAATTGGTATAGAATCGTCTATGTGGTTGCTAATAGCTGTAAAAATAGGGCTTGTTATATTATCCATTATTTTATCGCAAAATTCATCTATAGCGTTTTCTGCCTTTTTTCCACTTGCTTTTACAAATTCCTTACACTTTGCTACTAGTATATCTGCATCTTTTTCTCCAACCATTCCTTCTAATGCCCTTTGTGCAGCGCTCTTACAAGAATTTTTTACATTTTGTTCCCATATTTGTAATTGCTGGTTTACAATCTCATCGCTTGGCTTTTCTCCCATGGTTTCTGTCCATATTCTTATAAAAGATGCTTTAAAGCCATCTGCACCTTTTTTCCAGTCATATGAATATATGTAACTTGCACCATTTACAAATATTTGGCATTTGTCATCCCATCTTATTCTGATTTTATCACTTAGTTCTTGCTCATTCTTGTCTGCAAATTTATTGTCTTTTTTAGTATCATCATTTACTAAAGTATCTCCTGAACTCGTCCCTGTGGTTTTAACTGATGATGTAACTGGTGTTACAGCCAAAGAATACACTGATGGCATAAGTAAAACTATTATTAATAAAGATATTAACATTTTTTGAAAAATAGAAATTACTTTGTTTTTTATCATTTAATTATTTTTTCCCTCCCCCCTGTAATTTTTTTAATTGTTGCTACACCTGTAATTATTATTAAAAGCACTATTATTGCAAGTACTATATATATAGCTTGCTCACCAGTTTTTACTATTATTGCACTATCTGCAGAGCTTCTATCGTTTTCACCTTGTGCATTATTTGCTGGTGTTGAGTTTTTATCGTCTAGTCCATATTCGTTATATGCTTCATATATTTCTGCAACATTGTTTGTAAAGCCTACATTATTTGAATTCATGCTTTTTGTTAATACAAGTTTTACCTCTTTGCTTTCACCTGGATTTATTAATGTGTTTTGTAATGTTGTTGTATAAACATTTCCATCATTTCCTGCATACCATTCGTTATTTAATCCAGAATTAAAGTTTAATTCTGCCAATTTATAATCTACAATGTTTTTTGCATAACCTGGTATATTGCCTTCGTTTGTTACTTTTATTGTATATTCTATAACAGCTGTAGTTTTAGCTATTTGACTAGCAGGTACTTCTACTTTTGCAAGTTTAGAATTATCAAAATTATATTCTTTCACTCCCTGTCCATTTTGAACAGTAATTTTTGTTATATATTTTTCTAATTTTAAATCAAATTTAGATTTTTCTATCAATCCTAAGTTCACATCTGATAGTGTTTGGTTTAAATCTATAGTATCTGTTACAGCTGCTTTAAATGTTTGTCCATTTTCTATTATTTCTTTTTCAATAGCATTTGAATTATACAACTCTGGTGTATTTGGTGTTTCATAAATTGTTGTTCCATATATTTTTTCATCATATTTAAATATTACAAAATATTTTCCTTCAGATAAATTAGTTAATAAATACCTTCCCATTTCATCTGTTACTGTATTTATTACTTCTTCATTTCTTTCGTTATATACACCAACTTGTATATTTGGAAGTAGTTTTTCGTTATCGTCTTTCTTTCCATCTTCATTTTCATCTACCCAAACCATTCCACCAATTTTATAATACTTACTTACTTCACCTGTATTTGTATTACCATCACTTGGTTTTGGTGTTGTTCCGCTATTAGTAGAGGCATTTGGAGATTTTTCAATTGTATATGTTATTAAATCCAAAAATGTTGTTTCATACTTTTCTCCAGTAAACTCCCCTGATATAAAAACTGCTGTATCCTCAGTAACCTCTTGTGCTTCTATTTCTACTTTTATTACACTTGTTAATCCTTCGGGTATTATAAGAGTTACAGTTAGCTCTCCATCTACTAAATAGTCTACACTATTTTCTGTTTCCATATTACCTTCAGAAGATTCCATTGTTACAGTATATTTTGCATTATAGAAGTGAAATTCATCTGGGATATTTAATTTTAATCTTAGCCCTCCAATTGTTGTCTTTCCTACATTTTCTACAGTATATGTAATTGTAACTTTATCTCCCGCACTTAATATTGAATTGTTATTAGATACTTCTTGTTTTACTGTATAATGTGGTTTTATTACTGTAAATTCAATCGGTGTTGTTTCTCCTGTTGTTCCATCTTCTAATTCGTATTTTGAATTCGTTTTTATATATCTTTCGTATATTCCTGTCTCAAAATAATCAACTTTTAATACTATAGCAATAGTAATAGACTTTCCAGAAGGTAGACTATCTATTTTTACTTCATATTGTCTTGTACTATCATTATATTCTCCTATAGCCTCTGTTGTTGGAAACATTGACGAATAATCAACATTTGAAGCATCACTATTATTTTGAGTTAAAGAGGCTGTAACTGATTCATTATATTTATCTAATGTTTCTCGGTCTATTGCTTCATTCCCTGTAAGCGTCTCCAAAAAATCTTCTGTTGAACCATAATCTGTATTAACTTCTGTTTCTGGATAGATATACTTATTTGCATTTATAAAAATTAATCCTTCTGGTATATATTTGCTTAATTTTATGTTTTTAACTTCCTCTTCTGTTGTATTTGCTAATGCAACAGTAAATGTTAATCTATCCTCTTCTAATACTGCATTTTTATTAGCCATTTGCTCATATTCCTGAATTGTTATACCATTATTTTCTACTTCTACTTCTTCTGAAGAAGATTTTAATATTACATTTATATTATCAGCACTAACTAATGTAATATTTTGAACAGCTATATCTGGTACTTCTGTTATTTCGTTATATTCTTGATATGTTGTATCTGTTTCAGCATTATACTTTTGTGTTGTTATATAATACTTTCCATCATCACTTGCTACAAATCCTGGATAGTTATAATAATACATATACGCATCTGGTGGCATACTTGTTGCTACTAAAACTTCCCTTACGATTGTTTCCCCTGGAAGTATTGTTGGTATTGTCCATCCTACTGTTGGTGTATCTGTTAAATCTTCAGGATCAGGATTTTTAATAACATTCCATTCATTCATATTATCTTTAGTATAATCATATACTTCCATATTTGAATATTGCATAGTTCCTTCTGATGTTGCTCTTACCAAACTAGTCCATTTTGGTATTTTATTCTCTATTTTTACATTTGTTGCAGATTCTGTTCCTGTATTTTTTACTTCTATTATATATTTAAGTATATGAAATGCTTCTATTGTTCCTTCTTCATTTACTCCTTCTATCCTTTGGTTTACCTCAAGTTCTGGCCCTCTTCCTGTTGTAATTCCAATTATATCTGATTTTGCAAATGAACTTACAGATGCTACTTGTGTATTGTTTATGTAGTAAACGCCATAATTTGAAGCTATTGAATTGTTATAGCCAACATTGCTTGGGTATTCTATTTCATATGAAAATGTAAACATATCTCCTTGTTTCATTTCATATCCTTGAAGTACTATCATAAATGATTTTACCTTGCTTAAATCAGTTGGTGCTAATGTCCATCCATTTGCCTCGTCTGCTACTGCTGTTGTTGCAAAACCATTTTCACTATAATATACTTTTATTCCATCTCCTTGTAAATCACTTGATGTTATATAGCTTCTTAAATATGTATCTATTGTTGTGCCTAATTCTTCTCCTGTTGCTAAATCTTTATTACCTGCAAATGGAATTCTTCCTATTGTTACAACATCTGTACATGTATTTCCTGTATTATTAATTGTAATTAAATTCATTTTCATTATTCTTGCTGGTTTATATGTTTCTACAAGGTTTATTACATTTCCTTGATGAAGAGTTAATGCAGAATTTCCATTTCCATCATAGTTTTCCATTGCATTCACTGTTATCATACCTACTGGTGCAACAAATTCTATATTAGTTGTTGCTAGTCCACCTATTCCTCTTGATGTTTGAACTCCATTAAAATAATTTCTAGTATTTGAGTTATAATAATACATTTTTATTTCATCTACACTGCTTGGTGCTAAATTATTTACAAATATATTTGTTCTTAATAATATATTTGTTCCATTTGTTGCTAATCCCATATTATACTTTGTTTGAACACCTTTTAATGCTACTCTTAAAATTGGTGTTCCATTTTCTTTAACAAATTCTGCTTTATCTAATATTAAAACATCATCAAATAATATTCTTGCATCTATTATTTCTACATTTTCTACTACCTTTGGTAACTCTATTTCAAATATAGGATCCACATAAAAATCTGATGTTTCATCATCATTTCCCAGTTCTATTGTCATTTCTATGTTTTCATTTTTTACAAGTGTTGATAATTTATCCTTGTTAATACTTATTTTAGATTTTGTTACAGTTGCTTCTAATGCTATCTCAACATTTTTTTCTTCTACTGCTGTTGAAACTCCTGTAGTTTCGTCTATTTGTATTACTTGTGATACTACTATTATTTTTTCAAAATTATCTATTTGTGATTTTGCAAATCCTAAATCACTTTTTATTTCTTTCTTTATATTAATAGATAAGTTTCCTGTTTTTACAGGTTTACTTGTTGTTATTTCTATTTCTTCAATTCCATCTGGAAAATCTACTAAATAGTTTCCATTACTATCTGTTCTAGAATCTTTTCCAACTAATGCTAATAAGTTTCCATTATTATCATATATAGATACTGTTCCTTCTTCTCCTAGCAATTCATCAAATGATGCAGAATTAAATGTTATTTGCCTGTATTGTGTCTTACCAGTTAGTGTTCCTATCATATTATTTGATGTTGCCATTACTTCATTTGTTTCTTTTAAAGCTATTCCATTTAGTCCATCTGTAAATCCTACATTTATGTTCCACTTATATTCATATTGTACATTATCATTAGATTGTGGATTATTTATATTTGCATATAATTTTCCTTTTGAAATTGTTTGTGTAATACTTTCGCCTTGCAAAGATATCAATTTTCCAAATGCTTCTTCTAATGTAATTTCATCTGCAATTTCTTTTTCTATTTCTTCATCTGTAAATGTTTTTATTTTTACATTTGATTTAGATTGAATTATTACCTTATTATTTAATAGGTATTTATATACTTCATTTGAATATACATAATTTACAATATATGAATCTAGGTTTTTTCCAAATTTTAAATCTTCGTTCTTTACATTTATATTTATTTTTCCTTCAGTCTCATCATATTTCCAATTCTCTTCTGTAAATTTTAAGCTATCTGATGTTTGACCATTTGTTGCTTCAAGTGATATTGCATTTACTGTTACTGATTTTGGCTTTTCATTATTTATAATAGGGACATTTATTTCTACATTTGTTTCTTTAATTGGCAACATGAATTTTTGTTCTTGTAATCCTGTTTCTACTTGCATTGATATTAAAGTTTTATTCTTGCCTTCTTCTGCATTTTCCATTGGTATGTATTTTGTAAATGTTTGCTTTATCATAGCTTCGTAATGTGCATTCCAGGTCATATTTATTTTTACTTCTTTTTCAATTGGTGTTTCTTCACCTTGTCCATTTACATACAAGCCTTTTAGAGTTATTTTACTTATACTATCTAATTTTTCTATGTTATCTATTTTTTTAAGTCCAGCTGCTAACTTTGCTGTAAATTCTAGTTTATTTCCTGCATTTATTTGTCTTAAAACGAGCTGATTTTCAGAGGCGCTTTGCACTATTGCATTATTATCTTCGATGTCTATTACAGTGTAATTCAATTCATTTTGATTTTCTTCATTTTTTAGGTCTATTGTTGCATTTTTCAAATATCCCTCTTTTTCAACATTTGTCGCCATAACAAGTTCAGGAATATCTGTATTTAAATCTGCAATTTTGTAATGCGTTTTATTCCCACCTTCTATGAAATATGCATCAAATTTAACATTTTTGTTAAGTGTTGCATCTGTTTGCTTATCAAGTTCTGCTCTATTTTCTGCGGCATAAGTTACTAAATAATTTCCGCAAAGCAAGAAATTACTACACCCTAATGTTACCACTAATGAACTTGCAACAAACTTTGTTAATACATTTTTTACTTGATTTTTAAATGGTCTATTCACTGTTTTGCCCCTTTCGCGTTTTATAATATATTATATATATACTTATTTTTGCATTTTTAAATATTATAGTCAATATAACTTTTTTCCAAGTAATATAATAATTTACTATATGAATTTACGGATTTTCAATAAATAGACTTTTCTTTACATTTTCATTACATTTTAGAGTTTTTTATGTTACATTTTTTCCTGTTTATTGTAATTTTTGTCGAAGTTTGCCTGTAAGTAAGATTTGATTGTATGTAACAATTTTTACATATGTTTAATATATTAAATTAGGAATTTGTTGTGGATAACTTTTGTAATATGATTTTACTTTTTGAATAAATTATATTAGTTAAAACTTTTTCATTATAAAAGTACTCAAAGTACGCCAAATCTTAGCCGCATTGGATATTTTCTAATTCACTGGGGACACTTTTTAACATAAAAGAAATGTCTAGGAGTTAAGAATTGTCCCCAGTAAGTGAAAGAAAAATGCAATGACTACGTTTGGCTACTTTAGAGTCAAACTCATACTTAATATTAAATATTTTAGTAAGCTGAAAGGATTGATTAATAATGAATAATGATGATTTGCAAAATTTAATGAATATGCTTAAAGGAATGGATAAAAAGGACTTAGAAGCTGGGCTTCAGAAGGCAAGTGCAGTTTTAAATTCTAAAGATAAAGATGCAATTATAAATGCACTTAAAAAATTCCAAAAATAAATTTAGTTTTTCGATTATTAAACTATACTCGGAAAGTCTTCAACGCTAACAATTAATATATAAAATTTATTCGATTTCCTCGGCTTGCTACATGTTTTGCAAATTCTAACGATACAGCAAGCGAGCCTCTCACTTCTGCTTCCTCCCTTGCCATATCTTAAGAATTTGCACAAACATTCCACGGCACATTCGTCATCTCATAAATTTTACATATTAATTGCTTTGCTAGAAAAATTATAAGGAGAGATTTTAAAATGGAAAATAATGATATGTCTGAAATTATAAATAAAATATCCTCTATGATGAATAATTCTTCTAGTTCAAGTAAAGAAGGAAATAACTCTTCTTCTATTTCTCCTGAAACAATTTCTCAAATGATACAAATGTTGCAAAGTAGCAGTGGCTCTGAAAATAGCCAAAATTCAGAATCTTCTGATAGTACTACTTCTTCTAATAATATAGATATAGAAACAATATTAAAATTTAAAACTATGTTTGATAAAATAAATTCTAAAGATGATGAGAGAAGCAGACTTTTACTTGCATTAAAGCCATATTTAAAAGATAGTAGAAAAAATAAAGTAGATAAATACATACAATTTCTAAATCTTAGTAAAGTAATTGATGTTTTCGGAAATTCTGCTATTGGTGGTGATAAGAATTGATGCCACTTTTTCCTACTTTTCCACCTTTTTTTAGGCATTATTATCAAAGATTACCTTCTACAGAAATAAAAAATATTGATACAAAAATTAATACTTCAAATGAATTCATAGAAAGTTCTTCAATAAAAGAAAAAAATGCAGATTTAAATCCACATTTTTTTGATTTTTTGGGGATAAATCTGCAATCTGATGATATTCTTATTTTATTTCTATTATTTTTCTTATATAGCGAAGGTGTAGAAGATGATATTTTGTACATAATATTAATACTATTGCTAATCGGGTAAACTTACTTTATTATTCCAAGTACTGTTGAAGCTTTCTTTACTTTTTTGTCTGTAATTTTAAATGCCTGTTTCAAGTTTTCAACTGCACCTTTTACTTTACTTTCATCATTTGTATGTACATATGCAAGTGGCTCTCCTGTTTTTACTTCTTGTCCTCTTTTTTTATTTAATACTATACCTGCTAACATATCTATTTCGTCTTCTTTTTTTACTCGACCTGCACCTACATATACAGATATACTTCCAACTAACTCGGCATCTATTTGCTCTACAACTCCATCTTTCTCTGAAAGCACTGGGATAACATACTTTGCTTCACCCAATTTTTGTGTATCATGCAAAAATGAAATATCACCATCCTGATTTGTTATCAATTCTAAAAATTTTTGATATGCTTTTCCTGATTGTAGTGTTTCTTCCATCATTGCTATATTTTGATTTACATCTTCTCCTCTTCCTGCAAGTTTTATCATTTGTGCACCTAAGGCATAAACAACTTCTCTTAAATCTTCTTGCATATTATTTTTTAATGCTTCAATTGCTTCTTTTATTTCTAAGGTATTACCAACATTAATACCTAAAGGTTCTTCCATATTTGTTAAAACACATACAGTTTCAATTCCTGCTTTTTGTCCTATTAGTTTCATACATTTTGCAAGTCTTTCAGCTTCTTGCTTTGTTTTCATAAAAGCACCATTTCCAACTGTTATATCTAAAACAAGTTTATTTGCTCCTAGTGCAATTTTTTTACTCATAATACTTGATGCTATAAGTGGTATGCTTTTTGTACAGTTAATAGCATCTCTTAGTGCATATATTTTTTTATCTGCTGGAGCTATATTTTCTGTTTGACCAATTAGGCTTATTCCAACATTCTTCACATTTTCCACAAATTCTTCTACAGATACATTGGTTCTATATCCTGGTATTGCTTCTAGTTTATCCACAGTACCTCCTGTGAAGCCCAATCCCCTTCCAGACATTTTTGCAACAGGTATTCCAAGTGACGCAATTATTGGCATTAGTACAATTGTTACCTTATCTCCTACTCCTCCTGTGCTATGTTTATCCACAACGATATCATCTATTTCACTTAAATCCACTTTATTCCCCGAATTTGCCATTGCTACTGTCAAATCAAGTATTTCTTGTTCTGTCATTCCATTTATGCAAATTGCCATTATTAATGCTGCAGCCTGATAGTCTGGAATCTCTCCTTCTGTATAGGCTTTTACAAAATATTCAATTTCCTCTTTAGAAATTTCTTTATTCTCTCTTTTCTTTCCTATTATACTTTTAATATCCATATTTATTTTTCTCCTTTTCTTGTAAGGGGACACTTCTTTCCCCATTGGCATTCCCTTTTGCTAAGAAATGTCCCCTAATTATGAGCTAATTATGTCATATTTCAAAGTTATTTATTTAACTTAGCTACAAAGTAGACAAACGTAGGTCTTGCATTTTTCTTTCACTTACTGGGGACACTTCTTAACTCCTAGACATTTCTTTTATGTTAAAAAGTGTCCCCAGTGAATTAGAAAATATCCAAGACCAGCTAAGATTTGGCGGACTCTATATAAAATTCTTAACAAAGCTCCTTCTATGTATACTGCAAATTCCATATTTCTTTATGGCTTGTATATGTTTTGCTGTCCCATATCCTTTATTTTGTAAAAATCCATATTGTGGATACTTTTCATCATATTCTCTCATTATTCTATCCCTTGTAACTTTTGCTATAATTGATGCAGCTGATATAGAATACACTTTTGCATCTCCTTTTATAATTGGCTCATATGGAATTCCAAGTGTATTTATATTTTCAAGCGCATCTATTACAATAACATTTGGTTCTATAGATAAACTTGCTATGCACTCTGTTACTCCTCTTTTAGTTGCATTTAATATATTTATTTCATCTATTTTCTTTTCATCTATTATTGCAACAGACCAACTAATCGCTGTTCTAGTTATCTCTTCATATAGTTTTTCTCTTTTTTTCTCTGAAACTTTTTTTGAATCATTTACTCCTTCTATAAAAGAGTCTTCTGGCATTATCACTGCTGCAACTACAACTGGGCCTGCAAGTGGCCCTCTTCCCGCTTCATCTATTCCACACACATATTTTATTCCATTTTTATGTAATTTATTTTCATATTCTTTTAATTCATTTAATCTTGCTTCTTCTTTTTCTTTCAATTTAAACCTCTTATTCCAAATTACTAATTTCACTTAATTTATAATAAGTATTTCCATCAGTATGCTTATATCCTTCTGGAAAAATTACCTCTTCTGTTGCATAATTTACTATATAAAAATCTTCTTCACCCATTTTTTCTATGCCAATCTCTAATTCATCAATTGTTTCTTTATTTAATAAGTAATATTTATCATAGTTTTCTTCTGCTGTATTTATTACCCCTTTTTCTTTTAATTCTTCAATTTTTGCATTATTAACGATTTCGCTTATTTTTTCGCCCTTAAGTATTGTATCATCGCTATTAAAACTAGCTTTTTCTTTTAGTACTTTCGCTTTTGCTTGAATTAATAATAAATCTGTACTAATATTTTCTTTATCTATTTGATTAATTATTCCTCCAAGTTCTTGAGCTGTAATTGTTGCAAGAATAGCAAGAACAATTACTGTTATTACTAAAACTATTAATGATACTCCTTTTTGGTTATTTACTCTCATAATTTTTCTTCTTTCTTGTTCAAAAAATAATTTATTAAATTTTTTTGGACATTATATTTTTTATATCAATACTGTTTATATTATAATATAGAAATTAGAAATTTGTAAATATTTTGATATCAAAAAAATTTTTTTGCTTTTTCACAAATAATTCACAATTTAGCAGTATTATATTCTTTATTAAAGGTATATATTACAAATGAATTGAAAATTTAGAAAGGAATGATATGTAATCATGGATGATTTTGAAAAAAGTTATAAAATTTATAACGAAAAGTCAAAAATAGGTTTTGGAAAAAGTGTAGTTTTCCCTTTTATTTCTGGTATTCTAGGGGCATCACTTGTTGTTGGTGTATGTTTTGGAGTTCCTCAAATTAAAGAAAAATTAATTTCTTCAGAAAGTGAATTAGCATCTGTTTCTTCTAGTAAGGAACAAAGCAATTTAAATATTACTCCTGAGACAAATTCAAATCTTGAAAATAATTCAGCAGTATTGTCTCTTTCCTCTTATTCAGATGCAACTGCAGCTATTGCAAAAAAAGTTCAACCTTCTGTTGTAGGAATAAAAGTGGAATATACAGTTCGCTCTTTCTTTAGTCAATCTGGTACTGTAACTGCAAGTGGTTCTGGAATTATAATAAGTGAAGATGGTTATATTTTAACTAACAATCATGTAATTAATTCAAAATCTGGTTCATCTTTTTATCAGATTTCAGAGGCAAATTCTATAAAAGTATATTTGTTTGATGATTCAACTGCATATGATGCAACTATTATTGGTTCAGATACACTTACCGATTTAGCTGTACTTAAAATTGAAAAAAATGGTCTTACTCCAATAGAAATAGGTGATTCAAGCACTGTTTCAGTAGGTTCTTTCACCATGGCTGTAGGAAGTCCTCTTGGATTAGATAATAGTGTAACCATGGGAACTGTTAGTGCTGTTAACAGGGAAATTACTGATGAAGATGGAAGAAAATTTGTGCTTATTCAAACAGATGCTGCAATAAACTCTGGTAATAGTGGCGGTGCTTTAGTAAATTCTTATGGACAATTAATTGGAGTAAATACCTTAAAAGCTTCTGCAAGTGGTGTAGAAGGAATTGGATTTGCTATACCTATTAATTCTGCAAAAGAGATTTACACACAATTAATTGAATTCAAAAAGGTAAAGCGCCCATACATTGGTATTGAAGGTATTGATATAGATGAATCTATCTCTAAATATTACAATTTACCTATAGGTCTATATGTAAAATATGTTGCAGACTTTTCACCTGCTCAAAAAGCTGGTTTACAAATTGGTGATGTAATAACATCTGTTGATAATACACCTATAAAAACTTTAGACGAATTAAATGACATTAAATATAAACATTCTATAGGGGATACAATTAAGTTAAAATTCCTTAGAAATGGTGAAGAAAAGGAAATTTCAATAGTTTTAGCAGAGCAGCCTTAATTTTCTAACTTGTCACATTTAATTCACAATTAAGACATAATTTAATTATATATTATATATAGATCAACAGAGGCTTGTTGATTTATCTAAAATGAAAACATCCCCTTTTTATTTTAGAAGGAGTGGTTATATATTATAACCACTCCTTTGTTTTTCCTTAAAATACTATTATATCTGTTTCACTTGTGTAATTTGCATTTCCATATGCATATATTATATATACATAATTATCTGGCCCGTAAAAATAATTATTTGTATTTTCTACTTTGTACATCTTGTTTTTGGTATCTCTTCTATATAAAGATGTACCTAATATACTACTTAAATTCTGTGTTTTTTGTGCCATTTCTTCTATCTCTTTATCTATTTTATTTTGAAGAGTCGCTTCTGTTATATTTTTATATTCCATATAATCTTTTAGTGTTATTTTTGTTCCTGTCTGCAAATTATAGTTATATCCTAAATACATTATTCTTTGTGGATTTGATCCTTCTTTTAATGTTGCTCTAATTAATAATGATAAAATATTTCCGCTGACACATGAAGCATAATCTATGTTATATATTGTATAATTTGTTATAGAATCTGCATTTGCTAAAATATTTGTTGCTTTTTTTACAAATGTATCCTCAATATTTTTATTTATTTCATTTGCTACTGTACTTTCTATATTTAATGCTGGTACATGTATATTCATACTATACTTATTAGTCATATTTTTTGAAAGTTCATTACTTGTATAAACTAAATCTTTTGCTGCTTCCTTCCTAATAACAGAGTTATTAAAATTAGATGATGTATATGTTACAGCATTTATAAATAATGAATCAAAAGAATTCTTTGCTGTTTCTTCCTTTTCTTTATTTTCTACTGCAGTATTATCTACTGGTTCTACATTTCCTATCATAAAAGGATTGGTTTCCACATCTTTATAAAAAAATTGTGTATAAACTCCTATACCAATTGATATTATACATATAATAATTATTACTGCATATATTATTAGTCTTTTATCCATTTTTATATCCATATTTGACACTCCTTATAAATAAATTATAACATATATTTCTCAAAAAAGACACATAATTATTGTATATTTAAATAAAATATGATATGATATATTTCATTAATAGGTATTTATTTATGCCTAATAAGAAAGGATTGATAAAATATGTTAATAGCATTAGTAATTATTGTAGTGTTAGTGGTAGCCATCATTGCACTATATAATGGATTAGTAGTTGCAAGACAAAAAGTAAAAAATGCTTGGAGTCAAATTGATGTTCAACTACAAAGAAGATTTGATTTAATTCCAAACTTAGTAGAGTCTGTTAAAGGATATATGGCTCATGAGCAAGGAGTTTTAGAAAAAGTTACTGAACTTAGAACTTCTTGGGCAAATGCTTCTACTGTTGGAGAAAAAGCCAAATTAGATAATGAATTATCTGGTGCTTTAAAAACAATTATGGCAGTTTCTGAGAATTATCCAGATTTAAAAGCAAATCAAAATTTTTCTGAGTTACAAGAAGAATTAAGAGCTACAGAGAATAAAATATCATTCTCTCGTCAATTTTATAATGACAGTGTAACAAGATATAATACAAAACTAGAAGTTATTCCTACAAATATTATAGCTTCTTTATTCCACTTTACACCAGAAGAATTATTTAAAGCAGAAAGCGAAGAAGCTAGAAAAAATGTAAAAGTAGATTTTAGCAAAGAAGATAAATAATTTTTTATTAAAGAGACAATGCGTAGTTGTAATGCTATTCTACATTGTCTCTTATTTATTGTATTAAGTAAAAACGAAACGAGGTCATTTATGTTTCAAGATATAAAAAGAAATAAAATAAAAACTGGATTTATTGTATCAACTTTTATAGTTGTTATAACACTTATATTATATTTTGTATGCCAATACTTTGAAATGGGCCAATATGCCATAGTATTTGCATTAGGATTTTCAATAATATCAGCATGGGCTTCATATTATAATTCAGATAAAATTGTTTTGTCTTTAAATAAAGCAAGACCTGCAACACACGAAGAAGACCAAAAACTTGTAAATATTTTGGATTCTTTAATGGCATCTTCTGGATTACCTGCAAAACCAAAGCTTTATGTTGTAGACTCTGAACAGCCTAATGCTTTTGCAACTGGTAGAGATCCACAGCATGCTGTTATTTGTGTTACAACTGCACTTTTGGATAAACTTAACTATTATGAACTAGAAGGTGTAATTGCACATGAAATGTCTCATATTAAAAATTATGATATACGACTTTCTGCTGTTGTAACTGTAATGGTTGGATTAATAGTTATGCTTGCAGATATTTGTTCACGTGCAATATTTTATGGCGATAGGCGCAGGAATAGTAAAAGTGAGGGAAATGCAATTATTTTCTTAATTGGAGCTGTATTACTTATTATATCTCCTATATTTTCTAAACTTATGCAATTAGCTATTTCAAGAAGAAGAGAATTCTTAGCAGATGCAACAGCTGTTGAATTTACAAGAAATCCAGATGGATTAATATCTGCTTTGCAGAAATTAGATGCAGATACTCATAAATTAGAAACAGCAAATACTTCAACTGCTCATATGTATATTTCAAATCCATTTAAGAAAAATGCAAATGGAAAGAAATCAAGAAATGATTGGTTTTCAACACATCCTCCAATAGAAGCTAGAATAGAAGCATTAAGAAATATTAAATAGAAAAAATTTGGGGAGTATCCCCAAATTTTTTTAATATTTATTCAATTCCAAATATTCTCTCTGCATTTTGAAAAGTTTGCTTAGCAACTTCTTCTGCTGTAATGTCTTTTATTTCTGCAATTTTCTCAGCTACATATTTTACATTTGCAGGAGTATTTCTTTCTCCCCTATGTGGTTCTGGTGTCATATATGGACTATCTGTTTCTATTAATATTTTATCTAACGGAACTGCTTCTATACAAATTCCTGCATTTTTTGCGTTTTTAAATGTTACATTTCCTGAAAAAGATATATAAAATCCTAATTTCAGTCCTTCTTTTATAAGTTCTATATTTAGTGGACAGCAATGAAACACTCCTTTTTTATTTACTGGGTATTCTTTTAAAATTTGTAATGTATCCATAACCGCCTCTCGTGTGTGAATTACAATTGGTAAATTTAATTTGTTTGCAATCTCTATTTGCTTTATAAATAGTTGTTTTTGAAGTTCTTTATTTTCTGTTGTATAGTGATAATCTAGTCCTATTTCACCTATTGCTACTACTTTTTTATTTTGTGCTAATTTTTCTATTTTTTCCAAATCAATTTCTTCTAAATCATTTGGAGATATTCCTGCTGTTGCATATAAATGTTCATATTTATTTGCAATTTCTATGGCAAATTCAGAAGATTTGAGACTATAGCCTGCAACTACTGCTTTTTTAACTCCTTTTTCAAAATTTTGCATTATTATTTCTTTTCTATCTATATCAAATTTTTCGTCATTATAATGACAATGTGAATCAAATAAATTCATATTCTTCCTCCCTTGTTAACTAGTAATTTAATATATTAAAATTTACGGAATATACGCAATTAATATATAATAAAGGCGAAAAAGTAGCCCAACGTAGGCGATGCATTTTTCTTTCGAATACTTGGAGAAAGAAAATATCCATCGCCGGCTAAGATTGGGCGGATTTATGTGCATACCTTATCTTTTTTATTTATATAATACAGTTACAAATGCAACTGCATTGTCTTTAGAATGCGAAATACTAATATCTATGCTAGTAATTTGCGGAAAATCCACATCTACGAATTCAACATTTGGTTTTCCGTTTTCATCATTTACAACTTGTATATTTTTCCAAGATATATCCGATTTATTTTTCAAAAATCTACTGATAGCTTTAAAAGTCGCTTCTTTTGCTGCAAAGCGTGCAGCATAATGTTGATATTTTGCAATTCTTTTAGATTCACAATATTCAATTTCTTTTTCAGTGAAAATATCTTTTACAAATCTATCTGTATTTTCAATAGACTTTTTTACTCTATCAATTTCTATAATATCTACACCACACGAAACTTGCATATTCTTATTCCTTTCATTTGGCAATTATTAGAGTTGCCTAAAAAATATATCCTAATCCTTTAACGAAAACCATTAATATTATTTCAAATTAAGCAAAATAATGACATTCACAATATTGGTAACAACGCAGATTGCAAGAATACCCCAAATAATAATATTACTTAGCTTATTCTTCTTTAATCTTTCATCTTTATATACCATTTCATACTTATTTACTGTTTCCAAATAAATATTTTCTAATTCAATTTTATCTCTCCACGCTTTATACAAATCACTGCCTAGAGTATTATTAGTTATCTCCTTTGCCCATACATTATTTATAAAATTTGTTAATTCTTTTTTGGTAATCTGATAATTTTTCGTTTTTTTCAGTTTATTTCCAAATTCTTTTAATGCAATTTTTTGATACAAAGCATAAATTAAAGAATATCTATATTCATTTTCATATTCAAGTGGAAGTCTAGTATAATTATATGTTTCTAAGCTGTTACTAATTAATGCAGTGCTGTTTTTGGTTATTCCTAATTTTACATACTCATTTTTTTCTATTATATCTACCTTATTTTCTACATTCTTGTTTGCAGGTATTACACAAACAAGTTTGTTAAATAATTCTTCATAACTTGAAAAATTATGATTTTGATTCCAATATTCCCCATCTATGCACACATAAGAATATGTATAAAATTCTTCATGTTCAATATGATTTTGTGTTAATTCCTTAATTAAATCTATGAGTTCTTTTTTTTCCTTAAATTCATCTGATTGCAAATTTATTTTTTCATATGATTTTACTTTATCTTCATTCGTATTTATTCCTTTAAATCTATAATTAAAATTTAAAATGTCTCTAAAACTTGCTTTCTCATCCAAAAACGTTTTTATAGACAAAAAGCATATTCCTTGTTTAAAACAAAATATTTCTATTTTGTCTATTCTAAAAAATATCCCATCCTCTTCTCCCATTTTTGCCTGAGTATTTTGCTCCAAATTGTATTCAAAACAGATTGAAGGCATATTTCCCTTTTCTGCTATTTTATTTCCGTTAAGATTACTAAACATTACTTCTTTTATATTTGTATTAAAATATGTATCTATCTCTGCATCTTTTTGGGCATTAAATTTTCTAAAGCTTACTTTAGGATTCTTTAGGAGTCCTTCAATGTAATTCTTATATGATTTTTCTTCAATAACAAACGGCTGAATAAAATATGTGTATTGATATTTTATTTCATTGTTCATATTTACTCCTTTCTAAAGACAGGGGACACTTCTTTCCCTTTTGCTAATCTCTGCTGTTAAGAAATGTCCCCTACCCTTATGCTCTAGTGATGTCAGTTCTCAAAGTTACTCATTTAATTTGCATTTGTATAATAATTTGCATTAAGATCTTCTGCAATATGCCATTTTCCAATAAATTCTACTAATACATTATTCTTTAATTCATATTGTGGTGTTGCTACTTCATTTCCTTCTTTATCTATGCAACCCCATTTACCATCTTTATTTACACTAGCATATCCATATTCATTTTGCTCTTTTGCATCATTATATATATAATCTACTACTACATCTCCTTGTTTATTTATATATCCATATTTACCATCTTTCTTGCTTAAGAATAATGTGTTATTAGGAAATATTTCTGTGTTCTGCTTTTCTTCACATTTAAAATTATAATACTTATACTCTCCATTTGTGTATATTTTTATATATCCTCTTTGTACATCTACTTTTGATACAATTCCTGTTAGCTTTACACTATATTCTCTATCTATAATTTGTGGTTCTTCCTCTCCTTGTGATGCTATAAACAAGTCTGCATCAGCTCTTGCCTCAATATTATCATACACAAAATCTAATTTAACTTCTCCTTTTGTATTTACAACACCATATTTGTTATCTTTTTTGGCTATATAATTATCTCCAAATGCATATGCTAATAAAGCATACTCTGGATGAATTAGTTCTTCTTCTTTTGAATTAATAAGTCCATATAAATTATCTTTTTTTATAACAATATTTTCTCCAATAATTTGTTCTACATCATTAAATCCATCTATTATATTTATACTTTTATCCTCATTTATTATTTGCCATTTTCCATCTTCTTTTACTACATATATGTTAGATGCAGATACTTGTTTTATATCTTCATATTTACATTCTACACTTACAGTGTTATTAGATAATGCAATTCCATACTTATTTTCATCATTTATTATTATGAATTCTTTTTTATCATTCTCTACAAGTGGTTTTACTTGTTTATACTTTACTTCTACTATTATGTTTCCAAAATTATCGCTTATTCCCACTTTTCCATCTTTGTTAAGTGTAAATATATTTTTTACTCCTTGTAGAGCTTCTATGCTGTCATATTCACATTTTATAAGTTCTCTTCCTTCAAAATTTATTAATCCATATTTATCATCTTTTTTTACTCTTATAACATTTGGCTCGTACCATGTTACATTTGCTTTATCATAATTTACTATGAACTCAGCATCATCATAATCTGTAAACTGTGCTTGGTTTTCTTTATTTATTATTTTACTTTTATATGTTTCATTTTGATAATCCATGTCATATATACATGCAAATAATGGTGTCGTTTCTTCAGGCACAACTATCATTTCATCATATGACGGATTTATTATATAGTCTCCTTTTTGGTTTACTACTCCCCATTTATAATCTGTATAAACTGCAAAATATTTTTCTGTTTCTTCATTGCTTTTACTTGTTATTGTTATACCGTCTTGTAATAATTTATGCAATGTTAAAATAAACATTATTATAACAATTATTCCTAAAATAACGCTAAAAACTTTCTTCTTGTTTAGCTTAGGCTCTTCATCATATCTTTTCCCACCCATAGCAGTTCCTCCGGATACATAAATTTTTTACATATATAATATATCATTTTTTTTGCATAAATACAAGATTAATGCTATAATAATATTTATATTTTTAAGAAAGGTTTGATGATTAGTGGAAACTTATAATTGTAATTATGATTTTATAGTTGATTATGATTTTGTAGATAAAAACAATAAATTAACTAATAAAGGATTTTTAAAATATTTGTGTGATGCAGGTAGTAAACACTCTAACGAGGCTGGGTATGGATTAAATGATTTTGAAAAGACTCACTTGGTTTGGTTAGTTTTAAATTGGAAAATAGAAATTTATAGAAGGCCTAAAACAGATGAAAAAATACATTTAGTTACTTGGTCTTCTGGTGCTGAAAAAGTCTGCTCTTACCGTGATTATAAAATGTATGATAATAAAAATAATCTTATTGCTCTTGCTACTTCTAAATGGGCATTGTTCGATTTGGTAAAAGGTTCTCTTGCAAGAGTTACTAAAGAAATAACAGATGCATACCATACAAGGGATGAACGAGTTTTTGATAATAATAATTTAAAACTTGTTGAACCAGAAAAAGAGGCTTCAAATGAATATTTATATAAAATAATGAGAAGAGATATAGATACAAACAAGCATGTACATAATACAAATTATCTTGATATTGGCGAAGAAGTTTTACCAGAAGAAATTTATGAAAATATGGATTTTAAAAATATAGAAATTATGTATAAGCATCAAGCATTATTAGGTGATACATTAAAAGCTTCTTACTACAAATTGGAAGATAATCATACCATTGTTATAAAAAATTCCGTAGATGGTAAATTGAATTGCATAATAAAATTAAGCTAGGGCTATATAACCCTAGCTATTATTATTGTCATATCATCTTTTGCAATTCCATAATTATTATCTATTGCTTCTCTAATTATAATATCCGCCATTTTCTGCACATTTTCTGTTTGCATTTTTTCTAATATACTTTTTATCCAATTATCTTCTCCAGAATCTTGTACTCCATCTGAGTACATTATAATGATGTCTCCCTCTTCTAAATCTTTATCATATGTAACTGCTCTAACCTTTGTACTCATTCCAACAGGCACTGAAGAATCATTTATTACCTGAACTCCTTCTTTGGTTTTTATATATGTATTACATGCTCCATTCTTCATAAATTCTACATTTCCTGTATACAAGTCTAAAATTGCGGCATCAACTGTTGCATACATGTCATTATCTACAGATGTTGTCATTGCAGTATTTATAAGTTCTAATGACGTTTCTTTTTCAAATCCTGCACTTAACAAGTTTTCTAGCATTGTTATAACTCTGTTGCTACTGTTTCTAGCAATTTTCCCAGAGCCCATTCCATCACTTATTGCAAGCAAATACTTTCCATCTCTTAATTTTGTTTGAATACTACTATCACCAGAAATATCGCTATTATTTTTAGTTGTACTAGAAATACCTATTTCTAACTTAAATTTATCTTCTGACTCAAATTTGTATAATCCATCTTCTTTACATGCATAATTTATTTTGTAATTAAAAACTTTTGACAATATATTCTCTAGTTTTGCTATTCTACTATTATTACTTCTGTATATTGCTAATTTTATTATATATTTTCCATTTTTTTGCTTATTTATTATTACATCTTTCAATTCTATTTCTTTTTGTTTCGCTAAAAGTCTAATTTCTTCTACTTCTTTTTGTTTTTGATCTTCTTCTGTTTTTATTTCATCTGCAATATTTGATATAACTTTCGAAACCACATTTAATTTTTGAGACATATTTTTTCTATCTGCTTTTGCTTTTTGTGTCCATACAAAATTTATTTTACTAATTTTATATGTATAATTTATATTTTTTAATATTTGAAAAACACTGTTTTTCATTTGCTTGCTACTGCTATCATCACCTGTGACTATTATATAAGAATTATGATTTTCAAATATTTTTATCAAATCTTCTTCTTCTATTTCACCTTTTCTTAAAAGCACATCAAATATTTCATCTAAAATTCCATTTTCTTCATTTACCAAATCTTCATATAGGATATTATCACTTATAGTTTCTAAACTTGTTTGCATTTCATCTATAAATATTTTTTTATTATTCTTCATATTTTCTGTTTCTTCATCTATAGTTGTTGCAGAAACTTCTTCATATCCTTTTGCTATTTCAGATATAGCATCTGAAACACTGTTTAATTTATTAATAGTTTCTTTACCTGCTGCTAAAATATTTCCCATTGTAACTGGTAATAATTTTTTGCCTGTAATTATATCTTTTATATTGATCTGTACAGATTTAGGCACAAGTAATAATCCTACCCATGCTACAATTATTTCTTTTACATATATTCCTATTTGTGCATTTGAATTATTAATGTATATTAATGTTCCTCCAAAAATAGCTAAGCCTATTAATACTCCAAATTTCCCAAATCTATTTAAAATTCCTGATAACAATCCTGATAATGCATATGTTACTATTAAATCGTTTTGACCAATACCTATAATTGCAAGCACTACTCCAATAGTAAGACCTGTAGTTGCTCCAACCAATGCACCATTATTCCATCCAATTAATAATACTAACAATATACTTAAAACATTTGATATGCTTACCCCATAAATAGAAATACTATGTATTGATGAAATGGCTATTGAAACAAGCAAACTTGCCCCTACAACTTCTTCTAATGTAAAAGCTTTTTTAGTTATTATATCTCTTATTACTGGAAGCGAATTTACAAATATTTTGTAAAATATATATGCTAAAATTGATTGCAAAATTGTTATTAATAAATCTGCAATTAAATAGTTCCCTGAAAATAGCTTAAGTGCTTGTACACATATAATAGAAAAAATTAAATGTTTACCTAATAGCATTTTTTCATTTTTAGTATCTTCTTGTAGTCTTGGTTTTACAAATACCATAAGAAACATAAAAAATAATGATGCTAGTAAGTAGCTTAAAAATGCATCTTTTCCATGTCCTACAAATGTACCAATTAGTGTTGCAACATATACTGGTCCTGCAACAATTCCGCTACTGCACGCAGCTACAAATATTGCTATTCCGAACAAATTCATTCCATCTAAAATTGATACCATAGAAGCCATAAATGCAATTATATAAATAAATATATTTGTAAGACTAAACATATTTTTTAGAATTGGTTTTATTTGTATTGTTTTTTTATAATCTTCCTTACTTGCTTCCTCTTTTACTTCTTGTCCCGAAATATTTTGAAACATACCTTTTCACCCCTGCTTTATGCCTTAATTTTAACCTGTATTTTTTAAAATATTTGTCGTAATTGGTATATTTAATATAAAAAGTTTTTTACAGCTTTTGATATATTTTTATCTTTTTGTGTTTTTGTAACTAAATTATGTTTATTATTTTATTATATTTTGTAGAAAATTACAATAGGACTGGAAGAAAAAATGGGGACGTGTCTAAAAATTACGAATGTAATTTTTAGACACGTCCCCATTTTTTCCTTTTCTTAAGTTTTATTTATATTTTTTCTGTTTTTTACCAGGTATTTTTATTTTTTGTGTTCTAATAATATATACTACCGCTACTAGAACAACTAGTGGAATTATTACAGCCAACATATTTCCTACATTTCCACCTAATTGTAATGTCAATAATGCAACTGCTTGCGAATAATCATCTTCTGTTTCAACTTTATTATTTTCTTTAGAATCAATATCTTCTAATCCTAATTCATTGTATGTTTCAATTATTTCAACAATATTTAAATTCATTCCTGTATTTTCTTCTGTCATTTTCTTTGCCAATATTAACTTTAATTCTTTGCTCTCCCCTGGCCTTAATATTTCGTTTGCTAATGCATTTGTATATAAATTTCCATCGTTTCCTATATACCAGTTTGTATTTAATTCAGAATTAAATGTCATTCCTTCTGGTATATAATCTATAATATTTTTTGCAAATCCCGCTACATTTCCTTCATTGGTTACTGTTATTTTATATTCTACATATACTGTTGTGTTTCCTAATACATCTGGATTTATCTCTATTTTGGCAAATTTTGTATTATCATATTTATGTGTTTTAGCATCTTTTTCATTTTGTTCTGTTATAGATGTTACTGATGTATCAATTTTCAAATCAAATTTTTGCTTATCTGTAAGGCCTATATTTACATTAGAAAAATCGTTATTGCTTATTCTAATAGTATCTGATATTGCTACTAAATTATTATCTTGCCCATTAACCTGTATTACACTTGAATTTTGCTGCTCTGATGCACCGCTTTTTCTATATTCTGTAACATCATACTTTTCGTTATCGTATTCGAACATTACAAAATAATTTCCCTCTTCTAATCCTTCTACTGTATAATTTCCATCTGAATTACTTGATAATTCTTTAACAATATTTCCATTACTTTCATCTATTATTTTTAATTGTACATCAGCCAAATTATTATCTGTCTCGCCATTTATTCCATTCCTATCTTTATCGTACCATACAGTTCCAGATATATTATATGACCTATCTATTTCTTCTTCAACTATTGAGTTTCCTTCCTCTATCCTTTCAAGTATATGTGAAATTGTTCCAATATTACTTTTCCCCTGATCTAAAACAGATACTGTTGGTGTGTTTTCAATTGTTACATTTTGTGCTTTTGATACTGTCTTTGCCTTTATATTTAAAGTCATAGTTTCATTTGGTTGTAAATTTACTACTGTTTCAACTTTATTATTTGAATCTATACCTGTTGTTACTTCAAACTCGCCAACTGAATATGTTGCTTTTATTAATTCTAGCTCATCTGGTAAAACATCTTCTATTTTTACATTATTTGCAATTATATCAGATATATTTGTAGCTTTAATTGTATATTGCAAAACTTCTCCATTAGTAAGATATTTACTATTATTATCACACATATATTCTGTTTGTATTTTTGGTTTTGCTATAGTATTTTTAACTGGTGTAACCACATATTCTTTAATATTGTCTCCTGTAATTTTACTAAATGTTTCAATTTCTCTTTTATATTCATCGTCTCGTAATTTTGAAGTTTTTAATTCTAGTTTAATGTGAATATCTTCACCTTTTTCTATTGTTCCTAAATTAATTGTAACTTTTCTTTCTGATTCGTTATAGCTACCTTCTAATTCTCTTTCCCATTCTTCATACTCGCTATTATACGCTATTGTATATATATCTATGTATTCCAAACCTTCTGGTAGTATTTTTTCAAATTTAATTCCATCTATGTCTTCATCTTTATTATTTTGTATTCTTATACTGTATGTTAAATCATCATCTTCTGTTAGAAGTACCTCTTCTGCGACAGATGAACTTTCTGTTGCAGAAATTTCTGAGGCTTTAACAATATTTTCATAATCTTCAGCATAAAGTTCTTTTCCTAAATCTTTAGCATTTACTGCGACCCTGTTTTTCATTATAACTTCTGGTATAGATGTAATTTCTACTTTATTTTCACCATCTAATAAGAAATATTTTTCTCCTTCTTCTACAAAATTTTCTTGATTATTATAGTACTCCTCTATTGATGGCAATTTATTTACTTCAACATTAAATTCTACTTTTATTTCTTCACCTAAATGTACTTCTGGCACGTTCCATACAAGCATTTGTGCATTAGGATTTTTTTCATCATACCCAAGTGATAAATTATTTCTTGTATACACTGAATATATTGCATTTTCTGGTAATAATTCTTTTATTTCCAAATTATATATTGGATCTATACCTGTATTTTTTACTGTAATAGTGTATTTTATTTTTTGTCCTTCATATACATCTTTTCCCTTTTTCACAGATGCTTGTTGCTTTATTTCCATCTGTGGGCCCCTTCCAGTTGTAAATTCTATCTTATCAGCTTTTGCAATATATTCTACATTGTTTAAATCTCTATAATATACTCCTACATCTCCATATAAATATTCATTATGCTCTAAATTAGCAGGGATTTCAAAATTATATTTTATATTAAAAATATCTCCTTGTTTTATTTTTGAATCCGCTACTATCATAAATGATTTTGCATTTTGTAAGTTTTCTACATCTGTAGCCCAACTATTTTCCGCCAGTTGTAAGTTGGCCGTTGCCCCTTCGTTTGTAGAGTAATATATTTGTGCATTTTGAAGTCCTTCTACCTGTATCATTCCTACTAACTTAGTATTTATTGTTGTTCCCAAGTTTTCTCCTGTTAACACATCTTTATTATTTTTAGCTGGGATTCTTCCTAAAATTGTTATTCCATCGCAATCATACCCATTATTGTTCATAACAAATATATTATTTTGTGCTAATTTTGCATCTGTATATATTTCTAACTTAGCACTCTTTTCTCCCTGTAAAATGCTAATTACACCTTTTTCTTCTTTATTATATCCAGATATTTCTTGTCCAACTATCATTTGCTTTGGAGATATAAATTCTATTTTGTATTCATATTCTCCATGATCTTCTTTGTTATATGAAACTGCATTTTCATTATAGTATTTCATTAGAATACTATCTGTTTTTGAAACTGTTCTTATATCTATATCAATATCTGTATTTAAAACTAAAGTTGTTCCATTTATATATTCATCTAATAAAAACTTAGATTGTTCACCTTTTAAAGTTATTACAAGTACTAATTTTTCGTCTCTTATTATTTTATCTATAGATTCTATCTGAAGCTCATCATCAAATAAAATATTATTCTCTTTTACTGTTATATCTTTAATGCCTTTTGGAAATTCTATTTCAAATTTTGGATTTATATATAAGTCTCTAGTTTCATTATTATTCTTTAATTCTATTTTTATTTCTACATTTTCATTTTTTAGTATTGATGTTAATTTATTTGTATTTAGGCTAATTTGTGCTTCTGTTTTTGTTTCTACCAAATAATTTTGGATGTTATTATCTCCAATTTTTATAGCATTTTCTTCGTTTTTTTCAAATAACTCTAATAATAATTTATCATTTAATGTCTTAAATTTTTTTATTTCTTCCTTTTGATATTCTTTGTTTGGTCTAATTGTTTTGTCATGTCCTAAATATAATTTACCTTCATTTTGTATTAGACTTGTTAATAAATATATTTCATTTGGCTTTTCCTCATATACCACATAATAATTTCCGTTTTCATCAATTTTGCTATTCTTATCAATTTTAGCTATTTGCTTATCGTTTAAATTAAATATTTCTATAAATCCTTCTTCGCCAAATATATAGTCAAATTGAGTTTTATTAATTTTAGTAGAATTATATAAAACATTTTCACTATTTATTTTATATTCTTCACCTTCGTTATCACTATAATATACTTCTTCATCTGTTATTTTTATTTTTTCTATATCCATTTTATATGAAATATCTATACCATATTCCGTACTAAATTTTGTATCATATGTAGGTTCTTGTGCATTATAATTTGCGTATAATCTTCCCTTTGAAATTTCATTTTTTCTTATTTCTTCTATTTGAATTATATTTCCAATTTTCTGTATCTTTTCTGTATCTTTTTGTATTTCTGCACTTTTTGTTTCTTTTGCAGAAACTATTTGAGCTATTGCTTTTACTTTAACCCCTAATTCTAAGTCTTCCTCTAATTCTGTATCTTTAAATACATATCTTACTATGTATTCTAAATCCTCTCTACTATCTTTTAATTCTTCATTTATTTCAAGAGCATTTTCTTTAATTTCATATGAAACTTTTGTATTTTCCCTTTTCACAATTACTAAATCTGCTTTTTTATCATCAAGTTTTATTAAATCTATGCTTAGTTGTGCTTTTTCAAAAGGTAGCTTTTTATCTGCATCCTGAAATATTTTTACTGCTTGCTCTATAAAAATTCCTTTTTCATTTTTTAACTCATAATTGGTATACTTTGTAATTTCTGATTCTAGTTTTATTTCATTTTCACAAATCCAATTTATTTTTAATTCAACACTTTTTTCTATTTTATTCTCTTTCCCATTTGCATCAACATATACAGCTATTAATTTAACTATATTTTTTTTATCTATACTACTTTCATCAACATAATTATTAGCCCATTCTATTTCATAATCTAAGTTTACTGTTTTCCCTTTTACAATTTGGTTTAAGTTGATTTTTTCTTGTGAAGAACTTCTTACAATTTCATCTTCTTGTTTTATATTTGTTATAACATAATTCTTATTTTCTCCTTCAAATATAATGCTTATATCTTTTAAATAGCCATCATTTTCAACAGCCAAATATGATGTAAGTATCAATTTATCATTAATGTTAACTTCTTTTTCATGAAGAAATTGACTGTTTTCCTTTATTCCTATATCAAATTTCACATTTTTATTATTAGTTGCCTGTATATTATTTATAGCTGTTGTTGCCATCGTTATGGTCCAATTCCCTAAAACACACCAGTTACTAAATGTTAATACAATTAGAATTGCAACTACTATAAAAATTTTTAATAGTTTTTTATTCTCCATATATGTACAATCCTCCATTAAATTATACTTATTTATATTTTACTATTTTAAAAAAATATGTCAATATTATTTTTAGCTCTTATTTTATATTGATTTTCCAATGTTTAGAGCAATAATCAATATATCTTTTTTTACATTTATATTAAATTTTTGTTACAATTGACAAATTCAAGTTTTCATAATAAAATATAGTTTGAATTAATTTAAAAATTAAAGGATGGAGATTATTAATGTCAGATATATTACATGTACGGTTTAGACGTTGGTTCTACTACTGTAAAAATAGTTATAATGGATGAAAATTTTGAAACAATATACTCTAGCTATACAAGACATTTTTCAGATACTAAAAAAACTGTTTGTGAAGTTTTAGAAAAGCTTGCTGAAGATTTTCCAAATAATTTATTCACTATTAACCTAACCGGTTCTGGAGCTATGTCTGCTGCTAGATTTTTAGACTTGCCTTTTATTCAAGAAGTTATATCTTGTAAAAGAGCTGTGGAAAATATAATTCCACAAACCGATGTAGTTATTGAGCTTGGTGGAGAAGATGCAAAAATAATATATTTTGATAAATTTATGGAGCAAAGAATGAATGGTACTTGCGCTGGAGGTACAGGTGCATTCTTAGATCAAATGGCATCACTTCTTGCTACTGATACTTCAGGATTAAATGATTTAGCAAAAGGATATGAAACTATTTATCCTATTGCTTCTCGTTGTGGTGTTTTTGCTAAGACAGATGTTCAGCCATTACTAAATGAAGGTGCAAGAAAGGAAGATATTGCTGCATCAATTTTCCAAGCTGTTGTTAATCAAACTATAAGTGGATTAGCATGTGGTAGACCAATTAGAGGAAAAGTTGCATTTTTGGGCGGGCCACTAAACTATTTATCTGAATTAAGGCAAAGATTTATTGAAACATTAAGATTAAAAGATGATGAAATAATTGTCCCAAATGAAGCTCATTTATTTGTAGCAAAAGGCGCTGCAATAAATTCTGCAAATCATTCTACTGTTTCATGTGAAAAATTAAAAAGTAAAATAGAAATGTTTAAAAATTCTAAAGATTCAACTTCTAAACCTCTACAACCACTATTTTTTGCAAATGCTGACTATGAAGCATTTAAAGAAAGACATGACAAAGCCAAAATTAAAAAGGGTTCATTAGAAGGATTTTCTGGAGATTGTTTTGTTGGAATAGATGCAGGTTCTACTACAACTAAACTTGCTGTAATAGATGGAGATGGTTCTTTACTATATTCTTTATACCGAGGAAACCAAGGGAATCCATTAAAAAGTGTAATGGATATGTTAAAAGAATTATATTCTGTTATGCCTAATAGTGCAGTTATAAGATATTGCGGTGTTACTGGATATGGTGAAAAACTAATACAAGCAGCTTTAAATGTAGATTTAGGGGAAATAGAAACAATTGCGCACTATACTGCTGCAAAAGAATTTATGCCTAATGTTACAAGTATCGTCGACATTGGTGGGCAAGATATGAAATACATAAAAATAAAAAATGGTGCAATTGATAATATAATGCTAAACGAAGCTTGTTCTTCAGGATGTGGTTCATTTATTGAAACTTTTGCTAAAAGCTTAAATATGACAATAGAAGAATTTGTAAATGCCGCATTAGGTGCTCAAAATCCTGTAGACCTAGGCTCTAGATGTACAGTTTTTATGAACTCAAAAATAAAGCAAGCTCAAAAAGAAGGCTATACAGCAGCAGATATATCAGCTGGTTTATCTTATTCTGTTGTAAAAAATGCAATTCAAAAAGTTATGAAAGTAAGAGACACAAAAACCCTTGGAGACCACATTGTAGTTCAAGGTGGAACTTTTTATAATGATGCTGTATTAAGAAGCTTTGAATTAATAGTTGGTAAAGAAGTAATAAGGCCAGATATTGCAGGTCTTATGGGAGCATATGGTGTGGCTCTTCTTGCTCAAGATGCATATCTTGAGAATGGAAATAAAAATTACACATCTACTATTTTAAAAACTGATGAAATAGATAATTTAAAAATAGACATCCTTCATGCTAGATGTGGCAAATGCGAAAATAACTGTTTATTAACAATAAATAAATTTGGAAATGGTAAGAAATTTATCTCTGGTAATAGATGTGAACGTGGTTCTGGAGAAATGACTGCTCACTCTGATTTACCTAATTTATATAAATATAAATTTAATAGACTTTTTGATTATACACCTCTTTCTGAAGACGAAGCTACAAGGGGAACTATTGGAATTCCTAGAGTTTTAAATATGTATGAGGATTATCCTTTCTGGTTTACATTCTTCACAAATCTAGGATTTAGAGTAATTCTTTCAGAAAAAAGCACAAGGAAAACATACGAAAAAGGTATTGAATCTATGCCTTCTGAATCTGTATGCTATCCTGCCAAATTAGCTCATGGTCACATTATTAGCTTAATAGATCAAGGCATAAAAACTATATTTTATCCTTGTATTCCTTATTCTAGAAAAGAATATAAAGATGCAGATAATCATTATAACTGTCCTATTGTAATTTCGTATTCAGAAGTTATAAAGAATAATGTTGAACAATTAAAAGACATTGAATACATAAACCCATTCCTTCCATTAGAGCCAAAAAACTTAGTTAAACGTATTATGGAATTAGACGAATTTAAAAGGTTTGGATTTAGCAAAAAAGAATTACAAATTGCTGCTGAAAAGGCTGAAGCAGAGCATAAAAAATTTAGAGATGACGTTCATAAAAAAGGTGAAGAAACCTTAAAGTATATGGAAGAAAACAATCTTAAAGGTATTGTTCTTTCTGGTAGACCATATCATGTTGATCCAGAAGTAAACCATGGAATAGATACTTTAATTACAAGTTTAGGTCTATGTGTTCTTTCTGAAGATAGCATTGCACACTTAAGCCAGGCAGAAAGGCCTTTAAGAGTTGTTGACCAATGGATGTTCCATGCACGTTTATATGCAGCAGCAGATTATGTTGGTAAACACAAGAATCTAGAACTTGTACAATTAAATTCTTTTGGATGTGGCGTAGATGCTGTTACAACAGACCAAGTTGAAGAAATATTATCAAGCTTTGGTAAAATGTATACTTTAATAAAAATAGATGAAATAAATAACTTAGGAGCTGTAAGAATTCGTTTACGTTCACTTCTTGCAAGTATGCGAAAACGTGAAAAGGTTGCAAACCCTTGTGATAATTGTACTGGATGTTATGCTCAAAATAAAGTTCCTTTTACTAAAGAAATGAGAGAAGAATATACAATATTAATGCCACAAATGGCTCCAATTCATTTTGAGCTTTTGGAATCTGCTGTTAAATCTGAAGGATATAAAATTAAACTTTTAAGAGATTGTACAGAAAAAACTATTGAAACAGGATTAAAATACGTTAATAATGACGCTTGCTATCCTTCTATTATAACTACAGGACAATTTATTGAAGCTTTAGAATCTGGTGAATATGATGTAAATAAAACAGCAATTATTATGTCTCAAACAGGTGGTGGCTGCAGGGCAACAAATTACATAGGCTTTATACGTAAAGCTCTAAAAGATGCTGGATATCCAAATGTACCTGTTATATCATTCAATGTGGTTGGTATGGAGAAAAATCCAGGATTTAAAATAACACCATCACTAATTGAGAAACTATTAAAATGTGTTATATATGGAGATTTACTACAAAAAATGCTATACAAGAATAGAGCCTATGAAATTACTAAAGACCAGTCAAAAGAAGTTTTTGATAAATGGATGGAAAGAGCAAAAGAGTTGGTTCAACACTCTAATAGCAAAGAATTTAAAAAGAGTATATATGATATAGTTGAAGATTTTGAAAAAATAGAATTAGATACATCTATTAAAAAGCCTAAAGTTGGTATAGTTGGAGAAGTTTTAATAAAATATCATCCATATGGAAACAACTTTGTTGCAGAAAAATTAGAGCAAGAAGGTGCAGAAGTAATACTTCCAGACTTCATGGGATTTGTTAAGTTTATGGCAACACACAAGATTACATTTAACGAACTTCTAAAAACAAATGCAACAAAAGCTAAAATATTCGAAATAGCAATAAGTTTAATAGATATGTTTGAAAAAGATGTTAAAATAGCACTTAAAAATTCTAAAAAAGATTACTTGCAACCTTGTGATATATGGCATTTAGAAGAAAAAGTTCAAGATGTTCTTTCAATAGGGAATCAGACTGGTGAAGGTTGGTTTTTAACAGCTGAAATGATTGAATATATCGAAAATGGTATACCAAATATAATTTGTGTTCAGCCATTTGCATGTTTACCAAACCATGTTGTTGGTAAAGGTGTTATAAAAACAATAAGATCTATGTTCCCAGAAGCAAATATTGCTCCAGTAGATTATGACCCTGGTGCAAGTGAAGCTAACCAAACGAACAGAATTAAACTTTTAATGACAGTTGCAAAAGACAACATGAAATTAGTCGCAAAAGAAAAAAATGCGCTTAAAATCGAAAATGAAGCTAATGAAGATGAAATAAAAGTGTAAATGAAAAATGTTGATGTGAGTGGGGCACCTGTTTTCGGGGACACCTACCAAAAGCAGCTTGAATTTCTTCAAGCTGCTTTTGGTAGGTGTCCCCGAAAACAGGTGCCCCAAAAAATTTTCTCCTCTTATTCTTCATCGTCAAATGCACCAAATAATTCATCAAATTTATCTTCTAATTCTTTTTGAATATCTACAGCTAAATTTTCTCCTTCTTCGGCATCTGGCAATGTTGGTGACATTAAATCATCTAGTTCATCATTTTCTTCTATTTTAGGCTCTACATTTGTTGCTACTTTTTGAACTACTTTTTCTTGCTTTGGTTCTTCCACTTTTAGTTCTTCTAAATTTTCTGCTTTATCATCACTAGGCTCTTCGAACAAATCATCTAATGATTCTATTTTTGTATTTTCTTTTATTTCATTTTCTTCTTCGTATGGATTGTATGGATTATATGTTCTCCACACTCCTCTATCTATTGGTTCTATATCATTGTGGCTAGCTGGATACATTGCTGCATACTTTGCTGTTGGATACTTAAAGTAGTAATATTTATTTGCTTTTATTGGTTTTATACCTTTTTCATAAATAATACATAAATCATTATCTAATCTTCTTAATTCATCTGGTGTTAAAAGTGCTCTTGCCATTATTTGGTCTGAATATCCATGTCCTGTTGTACGACTTTCTCTGTCTGTATTCCTTGAAACATTATCACGTGTAATAGTTTTTTCTCCTAATGCTTTAGAAAAATACTCTACAGTTTTTTGTGAGTTACTTCCAAGGAAAAGGTGAGTATCGCAGTTACCCATTATTGTTTCATGGGCTTCCTTATATACAGCTTCTAATTGGTCTAAATTCTGTAAAATAACACTAAATGATATTTTTCTACTTCTACTTGTTGATATCTTTTTATCAAAATCTGGTATTTTACCGATGTTTGCAAACTCATCAAGTATAAAATATGTTGGAATACTTAACGCTCCACCATTTAAATCCGCAAAATCATATAATTGCTGAATCATCTGAGAGAAGAATATTGTTAATAAGAAATCATATGCTGCATGTGTATCTGATGATATAACATATACAGCTGTTTTCTTTCTTCCTATATCTTCAAATTCTATTGTATTTGTTGATGTAAGTTCTGCTATATCTTTAGAATCAAATTTACCTAGTTTAGATTGCAAAGAACTTAGTATAGAACTATATGTTTTATCTGGTGCAATTTCAATGTTTTTATAATATCTTCTTGCTGGATGATCATATGGTAATTGGCTCATTAGATTTGTAAGCAAGTTATCTCCACCATTATTATTTGCAGCTCTTACAAGTTCTGCACAACTTGCTAAATTTTGTTCTTCTTCTGGTCTTGTTGCCTTTAGATAATATATTAATGCTTTTAATAAAGCTTCTGACATATCATCCCAGTATGGGTCACTTTTATTTTCAGCCCCCACTTGTCCTTTTACAATTGTGTTTGCAATTACGTCTACATCTAGTTCACTTTTTATGTGGAATAAAGGGTTATACCCATCACTATTTTTAGGATTTATCAAATTAAATATCTTTATTTCATATCCATTTGCTCTTAGATAACCTGCTGTTTTATCATATAATTCGCCTTTAGGATCAGTAAATACATATGACCCTAGTTGTTGGTATGCATTAGGTATAACGAAAGATGCAGATTTACCAGCACCAGATCCACCTATTACTAGTACGTTTGTGTTTCCTCTTTTATCTACTGGCAAGTAATTCTTTTCTGCAAGTAATATTCCTTTTTTAGGATCTAGCACCTTATATTGTTCACCGTGTTCGCTCCAATCACTTGAACCATGTTCTATAGTATCATACTCTGATTTTGGCCACATCTTAGCAATACCAATTATTGCAGCAATTATATAAACTATTGTAAATTTGAATAAAACGCCAAAATAATTGCCTATGTAATTTGCTCCAAAAGCAGAAAATATAGAAGTTCCTAGGTTTTGCATATTTTCAAACAATTTTTCAAAAAAAGTTTTAAAATGAAGCACACCATTAACTTTTGCATCTGCTAAAGCAATTGACATAGGCGCAACAAATACTATGGCTAAAACTAACCATAGTATTATTACTACTATAAAATGTATTCTTGCTTTTTTTATGGCTCTTTTTAATTTTTCTCCCATAAAATTTTCACCCTTTTCATATGTTTATTTATTTTGTTACATCATCATGTCCAACTGTTCTCTTTCTTCCTTCTAATTTAATACTCATTTCTCCATTTTCCGCTAAATATTTTTCTGGATTTTTAAAATCGAACTCTTTAGCAGAATCCACATTTAGATATGTTTTCCCATCTCTTCCTCTAACTTTATGTCCAAACATTCCACATATTCTCATTTATATTGTCCTCCTTTTTATTCTTCCTTGCTATCTCGGACTTCAAATGCGAAATAGCTTTTATATGGTTTAAGTTTACATTTACCTTTAACTTGATTGCTTTCCTCATCATAATATAATGTTGGCTTTATTTCCTCAGCTGTTGTTGGATCTATTATTGAAATAGGTCTTTTCAAATTTGGTGTATAAGGGAAATCCCTGTATTCCATGGCTTCTTCACTATATAATTCTTTAAATTTCATTGGCATTGGTTTTTTAGAAATTCTAACTCTATCTTCTTCAAGAATTCCCATGTTTACAACTACTTTATCTTTTCCAAATGAAAGAATTACTAATTGATTATTTTCTGAAGAAACATCATCTACAAAAAAAGTTTTCCTTTTATTCTCTCCAACAAGTTCCTCTGTATAATTTAATCTTTCCACCGTGTACTTTGGTGAATCTTTTAAATATTCTTTTGCTGTTTTATTTACTTGATATATTACTGTATTTACTCCATTCTGATCTGTAATACTGAAATGTCTTCCTTCAATATTATTTTTTTCCATATATTGACACCTCTCTAACTTTATCTTCTGTAACAAATCACAATAATAATTATACACTATTTTAACATTATTGTCAACTTGTTACCGATTTTATGTAAATTATTACATCTTTCTTGGATTAAATGCAGAAATCTCTGACATTTTTTCAAATAACTCTTTTTCTTCTTTTTTCAATTCTGTTGGTACCATTATTTTTACTTCTGCTATTAAATTTCCTCTTGTTCCTTTTCCATCTTTATAACCTTTTTGTGGAATAGTAAGCTTTTCTCCACTTTGTGTACCAGCAGGTATATATAATGCAACTTTTTCATCAATTGAATCAATTTGAGTTTTTGTTCCCAATGCAGCTTCCCAAGGTGTTAAGAATAAATTTGTTCGTAAATCACATCCATCAAGTTTAAATTTATCGCTACTTTCTATATTTATTCTTATAAATAAGTCTCCGTTTTTACCTCCGTTTTGTCCCTCTTTCCCCTGTCCTATAAGTCTTATTTTTTCATTATTTCTAATTCCAGATGGGACTTTTACTGAAAATGTTTTCATTTTTCCATTTACAGTTCGAAGTGAAATTTTTTTGCTTAAGCCATAATATGCATCTTCTATACTAACCTTTATTTCGGTTTCTATATTGTCTCCTTTTATTTGTGGCTTTTTATTTTTTGTTTTTCGTTCTTCTATATTTTCTTTAACGTTTCCAAAGAACATATTAAAGAAATCGCTAAATCCAGAATCTGAACTTCTTTTACTTTCTTCAAATTCTTTTCTTTTCTTATTTCCAATGTAATTATTCCACATTCTATCATATTTACGCTTTGCAGCTCCATCAGATAAAACTCTATAAGCTTCATTTATATCCTTAAATCTTTCCTCTGCAGCTTTATTTTCCATATTTACATCTGGGTGGTATTTTTTAGCAAGCTCCCTGTATGAGTTCTTAATCTCTTCCATGGTCACTCGATTTGTCTGTAGTTCCAGTATACGATAATAATCTTTAAAAATCATCATAACCCTCCTACCGAGATTGTTGTTTAGAATTATATCACTTTTATATAATTTTGTGAATAGTTTACAATAAATTCTTTTCACTTAATAATTCATTTCTTAGCATAATACTTTCAGGATGAATTTGCCTTTTTTTAGCAATATTATCTTTAATATTTATATCAATTATGTATATAATTGTATCATCCAAACTAACTTCAGATAGTTTTCTTGCATATTCTAGATCATCCCAATTTCTATCTAACCCTGTTGCATCTGCTACAAATAAAATTTTAGAAAGTAAATCCATTTTTCTTTTTCCGAGAGTATGGTTTTCCACAGCTTGTACCATATCTTGTGAAAATCCAAATACATTTTTGCAGATAATTGCTCCCACCTTCGCATGCCATAATGCAAAATTTTCTAATTCTATTTTATCTAGCTCTACATTATTTTCTTTTAGAATTTGTGTGCAAGTTTCTTTATCCATTTCTTTTGCCACATCATGTGCTAATCCTACCATAGCAGCTTTTGGTTCATCTACATCATATATTTTTGCAAGTTCAACACATCTTTGCATTACTGCTAAAGAATGCTTGTACCTTTTTTCTGACAATTTTGATTTTACTATTTCTTCAATTTCTCTTAATTCCATTTTTCCTCCTTGTTATTTTCATGCTTAATATATTATATAATTAATTTTGATTTAAAATGCCGACAGTTCCCGAAGACCCGTGAAGCGCTGACAGACTTTGATCATTCTTCTTCGGAAGGGTCCCCGTCTGGTCAGCTATTACCCTGCTATGGAGTGCTTTTAAAGAAAAATTAATTATATAATATATTAAGCATAAAATTTTCAATATGCACAATCATAATATTTTTGTAACGACGCGCAGTTTGGGAGGACACTAATTCATATAAATAGCTAGATTAACTTTTCTAATTTCGAAAAAATTTTTATTTGATTATATGCCTCGTCCGACCAGTAAGGAGTGAAAAAATATTATTATTGTGTATAGATATTAATAGAATCTTCAATTATAATATCTAAAATTTCAGTAAAACTAATCCCAGAAGCCTCCCATAATTTAGGAAACATACTAGAAGTAGTAAAACCTGGCATAGTATTAATTTCATTTAAATAAATCTCATTATTAGCCGTAACAAAAAAATCTACCCTTGCTAAACCATGCCCATCTATAGCATTAAATGCCTTAATTGCTATTTCTTTCACTTCTTCTTCACAATCTATATTAGCTGGTATTACTAATTTTGATTTATTATTTTTATATTTAGCATCATATGTATAAAAATCGTCAGCTGGTATAATTTGTCCTGCACATGATGCTTTTATTTCTTTTGTTCCAATCACTGCGCACTCTATTTCTTTTCCTACTATGTTTTCTTCTATTAGTATTTTTTTATCTAATTTTCCTGCTAATTTAATAGCTTCAATTAATTGTTTCATATTTTTAGCTTTAGTTATTCCAACAGATGAGCCATAATTGGCAGGTTTTACAAACATAGGAAATCTTAATTCTTTTTTTACATTCTTAGAAAATTTATTTAATTCTATTTCTTGTTCTTCAAAATCATTTTCTACATATTTATATTTTCCATTTTCATATTTAATATAAATATATTTAGCTTGTTTTATTCCTGCTTTTTCAATTATAAACTTAGTATATACTTTATCCATCGCAATGCTTGATGCTAACACCTTATTGCCCACATATGGTATATTAAACATTTCTAGCATTCCTTGAATACTTCCATCTTCACCATATTTTCCATGTAAAACCGGGAATACCATATCTAATTTTCTTAAATACTTTACTATATTTTTAATTTCATATTTTTCATAAACTTCAATACAAACTTCATTTTCACTTTCAGTTTCTAAGTTCTTGTATTCATACCATTTTCCATCTTTATCTATGTATGTTGGAAAAACATTATATTTTTCCCTATTTATATGTTCTACTACTGCTTGCCCTGATGCAACAGACACATCATGCTCTGTACTTATCCCGCCAAATATAATTCCTAAATTTATTTTAGGCATAGTATATCACCCCATTATAGGAATTATATTCATTTATTATTATTTTGTGATTTTATCTAATATTTCCCCAAACCTCATAGAATTTGATGCTTTTAATAAAATCACATCATCTTCTTGTATTTGTTTATTCAAATATTCTACCGCTTCTTCATTCTTCTCAAAGCTTTCAACTTCTCTTATCCCATTCTCCTTTGCTATATTAGCTATGTGTTTTGCAAGTTTTCCTACTGTAACTAAAATATCTATATTATTTTTTACAACTTCTTCTCCAACTTTTTCATGTAATTCTTTAGAAAAATCTCCTAATTCTAGCATATCTCCTAATACAGCAATTTTTCTTTTTCCAGTAACTGTTTTTAAATACTCTAATGCAGATTTTACAGAATCATAGCTTGCATTATATGAATCATTTATTATTGTTATGCCATTTTGTTTTATTATTTCCATTCTCTTTTTGGTAAGTTTAAACTCTTTTATTCCTTCAATTATTTTTTCAGGTTCTACTTTGTTTAGAATTCCAACTGCTATTGCAGATAAGCTATTATACACAAAATTTTTTCCAGGAACAGGAACTTTTACGTCATATTCCTTCCCTAAAATATTAATTTTGTATTCAACATTATCTTCATTCTCTTTTATATCATACGCCATATAATCGCTTGCATTTTCAATTCCAAAAGTTACAATATTATACTTTCCTTTGTTTTCACTTGCCCATTTATTAAGTAAATCATTATCATTATTTATAACTATCGTTCCACTTTCTTGCATACCTTCTAGTATTTCTAACTTTGCCTTTAAAATATTTTCTCTTGAGCCCAAATTTCCAATATGTGATGTACCAATATTTGTAATTACACAAATACTTGGTTTTGCAATATTTGTTAATGTACTTATTTCACCAAAATGATTCATTCCCATTTCCAGTACCATAGCATTTTGATTTTTTAGTTTCAAAATTGTAAGTGGTAGACCAATGTGGTTATTATTATTTCCTTCTGTTTTTAGCACATCATACTTTTTAGAAAGTCCACTTGCTATAATATCCTTTGTACTTGTTTTCCCAACGCTTCCAGTTACTGCGACAACCGGTATATTGCAATTTAATCTTGTATATCTTGCAATATCTTGCAAAGCCTTAACAGAATTTTTTACAATAATTATTGTGCTTTCTTTTATACTTTCTAGCTCTAATTTATTTTTAAAATCCTCCTCTATGATGCATGCAGCAGCACCTTTCTCTATTGCTTCTTTATAATAACTATTACCATCTAAATTTTCACCTTTTATTCCAACATAAATATCTCCTAAATTTATTGTTCTAGTATCTTTAGAAAATCCATTTACTCTTATATTTTCATTACCGCAAAATAATTCTCCATCACATGCTTTCAATATATCTTTAATATTTAATTTTTCCATAATTCCCTCCGTTACAATTATATGCAGAATTACGAAAAAAGTCAATTAAAGTTCAAAATAGCCCAACGTAGGCATTGTATTTACATTGTAAGTGTCCCATTTGGTGTATTTACTATAACTAATATGTTTTCTTCTCTTCCATTTTCAGCATTTACATACACTAAAAATTCTTTTTCCTCTACTTTTCCTTTAAACTCCCAGCAAAGAATTTCTGTCTTCCACTCTGTAGGAATAATTGCTAGTCCTTCACTAGCTATTTCTAAGTCTTTATTTAATTTAGATTTTGCTGTTTCTTTAGATACTTTAGGTGTTTCGATTTTCCTTTCTGTATGAGAATTTAAATACCCTGAAGTTTCAAGTCCCATTACTTCTCCATTATCTAAAGCTATTCTAACTTTTATTAAATCTGGATAAATTACAACATCATTTTGAGTATAGGCATAATTTATAGTTATAATTCCATCCTGCTTTAGAAAATAAGTTTCCTTCATGTTTGGAAATCCTATGCTTATTAAATATTGTTTCCCTATTTCATTTGCCTGCTCATCTGTTAATACTTCTGCATTAATATCTCTATTATAATTAATTAACAGAGGATATCCATTTTGCTTTGTTATTGAAATATATGCTGTTACATTATCTTCATTATTTAATTTCACAGAAAAATCATATGCTGGAATTTGTCCATTTTCTATTAACCCATTTGATGTTATTTCTCCAACCTTATCTTGCCCTAAATATTGTTTTATTCTTTCTTTTGCTTGTTCTTCTGTTATTTCTTCTCCTGTTAGTGCTTTTTTAGCTCCTTCATTTAGATGATCCGAATAGGCTCCATCATATATTAATCCTGCATATTGATCAAAATTTTTAGTTATATTTCCAAAACTATCTTTAGATAAGTTACTTACCTGTGTGGCAAAAGCCACATTTCCTTTTTTAGTTAGTTCTCCCCAAGAAATTCTACCTTCATTCATGTCTAAAGCTAATTGATTTAATGTATTTTCTAGCTCAACACTATAATTATGCAATTGTTTTAAATTATTAAAATCATCTTGTGAAAGCGCTTCATTATAAATATTCTTTCTAGATAATGAATAGCTATAATCACTTACTTGATTTAAAAATTTAGATGTATTTTCAAGTTCATTTATTGCAATCGGAATTTGTGCTAAATAACTACTTGCCAGATTTGCTTCCCTCCATACATTAGTTAAAGTTTCTGCCCCATGCTCTGGCGAAGTGGAAATTAGAGATTTTGCTAAATAATTTTCCACATTTTGTACATAATTTACAAGTTCAAAAAACGCCATATTATATGCATTTTCACTGGCTTGTCTATACTCTGTTTGCTTTTTATATAATGCAATGCCTAACAAAATACATATTGCAAGCAAAACAATTATTATACTAAACATATGTCTATCTCTTAACCTATTTCTAAAATCATATAATTTTTCTCTAATATTCATTTTTATCTCCTAACTATTTGCAAAAATTGTGCTTTCCTATTTTCTTTACAATAGGTCTAGACCAAATCCATGAGCTAGTTGCTGTACTCGGATTATAATAGTATATACAACCGTTTGTCGGATCCCAGCCATTTAGTGCATCTTGTGCCGCTTTATATACAGTTGAATTTTCTGAAATCGGTATATCTATTTGGCCATCGCTAACTGCTGTGAAAGCACCCTTTTGATAAATTACACCAGCTATAGTATTTGGAAAACTTGAGCTATGCACTCTATTTAATATAACAGCTCCAACCGCAACTTGTCCTTCATAGCTTTCTCCCCTTGCTTCTCCGTTAATAGCTCTTGCCAAAAGTTGCACATCTGAGCTTCTATCAGTATTCGTTCCGGCAAAGTTTATATTTAAATATACTAGTAATATAAAAAATACTATTACTATAATAAAAACTATTCTTTTTTTCATATTTTTCTCCTAGAGTAGCCCAACGTAGGTCTTGCATTTTTTTCGAACACTTGGAGAAAGAAAATATCCAAGACCGGCTAAGATTGGGCGAACTTTATAGTACAAACTATATAAATATAATCTTATTATTTTCTTTTTTAGAAAAAATATACTTTTTTTACATAAGTTATGTTATAATTATTTTTGCATGGAAGTAGCCAACGTAGGTCTTGTATTTTTCTTTCGAATACTTGGAGAAAGAAAATATCCAAGACCGGCT
This sequence comes from Clostridia bacterium, assembly GCA_017469445.1. Taxonomy (GTDB): domain Bacteria; phylum Bacillota; class Clostridia; order TANB77; family CAG-508; genus UMGS1864. Next base: position 18,652 of record JAFUGK010000002.1, on the reverse strand, counting down.
AAGATTGGGCGGACTATAGTGCTAAGTAAAAGGAGGAATTTATGAAAAAAATCCTTATATTTTATGGTTCATATGGTGCTGGCCATTTTTCTGCAGCACGCTCTATAAAAGAATATATCGAAAATAACTATAAAGATACTGAAATACAAATTGTAGACTGTATTGAATATATAAATAAATTATTAAACAAAATAACTACCAAGACCTATGATGAACTTTCTAAAAAAATGCCCTGGGCATGGGAAAAAGTATATAATAGTTCTCAAACTGGCTCTCTTAGTAAAGTTAGCAATCGCACAAATACAATTATGGCAATAAAATTAAATAAATTAATAAAAGAATTTAATCCAGATTTAATAATATCAACACACCCATTTTCTTCTCAAATGTGTGGATACTTAAAAATGAAAGGAAAGCTAAATTGTAAAATAGCAACTGTTCTCACAGATTATGCCCCACATAATCAATGGCTAATTCATTCAGAATACATAGATTACTATTTTGTTGCTCATTATGGAATGAAAATAGAACTCGAAAATCTTGGAATCCCTGCTGATAAAGTATTTGCCACAGGCATTCCTCTTTCAAACAGATTTTTAGCTCACTATAATAAAGAAGAAACATTGAACTATTTTGGATTAGAAAAGGGGAAAACTACAATCCTATTTTTTGCAGGTGGAAGTTCACATTTTGCTAGTAAAAACATCTATGAGATATTTGAATCTTTTATAGATTCTTTCCACAATATACAGCTTTTAACTATTACAGGCCGTAATCCTAAACTAAAAAAACATTTCGACAAACTAGTAGAAGTATCTGATACTGGCAAAAACATTAAAGTCCTTAGCTTTACAGATAAAGTTCCAGAACTTATGAGTGTTTCAGATTTAGTTATAACTAAACCTGGTGGATTAACTACAACAGAAAGTTTAGCCTCTGGACTTCCTATCATAGTAATAAACCCTATACCCGGTCAAGAAGAAGAAAATGCTAAATTTTTAGAAGAACAAAAAGTTGGTATATGGCTAAAAAAAGATGAAGATATAAAAGAAGTATTAAATAATTTATTTTTTGATCCTTATGCTTTAAAAGATATGAAAATAAGAGCAAGATTACTTGCAAAGAAAAATTCCACAAGAGATATATGTAAAACTATGCTCGATTAATTAGAAATAGCGAATATCTAAAAGTACATTACTTATTATACGCTTAGATATTCGCTATTTCTTTTTTTTAATTAGGCACCGATTACCTTTTTTTCAAGATTTTTAATCCTTATGTCATGCTCAAAAAGTTCAGACTTTATTTCTGGTATTTCCATATCGTGTACTTCTAAAAATTCTCTTTTAGATTCATCGGCATCGAATAAAACATTTATTTTTCTTATTATTTCATCTTCAAACACTGCTAATCTTTGGTTACTCTCTCTAAATTCTTTATACATTTCATCTTGTCGTTGTTCTAGCTCATCTAGTCTCTTTTCTATTTTGGTCATTCTTTCACTTAATTCTTTGTACATTTCATCTTGTCGTTGCTCTAGCTTATCCATTCTTTGTTCTAATTTATCCATTTTAGCTCCGAATTCTTTGTACATTGTTTGAACCATACCAGTTAAGTCTACTAACATCGTTTTTATCTCATCCATATTTTCACCTCCTTATTTTTAAATTTGATATTATTTTAACATTTCATTTTTATTCAGTCAACATACTGTGAGACAAAAAACAAAATCTACTTATAAATGTTTTATAAATAGATTTTGTTTTTAATTATTCTTATTTTAGTGGTTCTTCATTTTTCTTTTTAAGTACCATGTTCCTAGAGCTATTACTGTTGATATTGCTATTCCTATTTCTATAAATATAGTCCTTCTATCTTGTCCCCATGGTTTAGTAATTATAATCTTTCTTGCTTTCGTCTGATCTGGGTTCATAATATTAACTTCTGAATCTGGTATATAATCTCCTGGTACTTGTCCAATAGCTCTACGTCCAACTTTATTTTCCCTTTCTAATATTTCCAAAGAACTATTAAATGTTAAATCCATTTCAGCATCTTCTGGTGTTATTAATTTTGACAATGTTACATAGAATATATCTTCAGATTTTCCTCTTCCTTCGATTACTTCTTTGCTGCCTTCAGGATATAGTTTAATGTTCAATTCTTTAGTTTGATATGTCTTATTATTCTCTCTCCTTCTTAAATCATTATATACATATGTAGATAACTTATCTTTTAATCCAGTAATTTCTACCATGTCCCACGCAAAGCTTCCTCCATAATATAGCATATTTTTACTTGCATAATTTACTATTAAATTTGCGCTAGTTGGTACTGTTTCGTCACTTTCACCTGTTATATAACTTGAAAGTGTATCTATCTCGCCCTCGTTTCTTAATGTAATTCTATAATCAACAATTAAATTTGCTCCATGCATTATCTCATCATCCATATATATAGTTATTGGAACACCTTCTCTTTCCAATCCATTTATGTTCTTATTTAAGCCTTTTGATGTATCTATTAGCACAGTTCCATCACTTAATATTACCTTTATTGCTATAATATCTTCTAAAATTTTAAGTTGTGTTTTTGGTCTTTCCATTAAAGCTAAATTTAGCTCATGCACAGTATTTCCTTTTACATTATTTGGTTTGTAATTTACAATTATACTTTCGGCTGTCATATATGTTTTATCAGCTAATATCTTTATCTGTTCTTCCGTTTTTATATTTTCTACAGCTATTTCTGGAGCGTTTTTAGCATCCATAATTTGATATGGTTTTATATTATAAGCTCTCGTTCCCGGTTTAGGATCATTTAGATTTCCCTCTACATCTTTTGCATTACTTCTTCTATTTTCTACAACATTTTCGCTCACTATTTTTTTGATAATATTCTCGATTGCTGCATCTGATTGTACACTACTAATTTCATATACTGCACCTCTTCTAGGCTCTGCTGCTGTTCCAAATATTTCTTTATTTTCTTTTGTAAGAATTGTTGCTACAGAAACATCGTTTTCATCTACTGCTTTTTCTAAGCTCTTAATAACTTGCTCAACATTTTGTACTGTTTCTTCTGCATCAGTTAATATTATCATTATTTTTTGTTTTGCATTTTGACTATAGCTATTATTAGATGTATCTATTCCATATCCAATTGCAGTATTGCCGTTAGCACCTAATTTTTTTATAGCATCTTTTAATCTACTATCATTATTAGATTCTTGTTTTACTTTAAGTCCTGCAATATTATTAAATGTTGTTAATCCTATTTTAACATTAGGTAATTGATTAGAAAGAGTATCCGTTATAGTACTTCCTACTTTTCTTATTAAATCTACTGTTTTGTTCATACTTCCTGATATATCTACAGTAAGAAGTATTTCTACATCTTCATATGATACTTTTACTCCATCTTTTCCATAGATGTCTTTTGTTGACAATCCTTGATAATCCTGTCCATTATATTTTAAATTATTTTGTAATTGATATGCATCTCCATATACAAATTTAACCATATAGTTTCCTGAAGATAAGTTCGTAAAACTATATCCTCCTCCTAATGTTTCACCATTGCTTAATGAATATACTGTTCTTGTCCTTTGTTGTGTTAATGGAATATATACATCTTTACTTGCATCATTTGGATATTCATAGTACTCTATTAATTCTACATTAACATTTTGAACCTCTGGCTCTCCATCTTGCCTATATCCATCACTTATTATCTTATTGTTTACAAGCTTATTAATATTATTTCCTGTTCTTAAATCTTCCCATACATTTCCTTCTAGTACATTTCCATAGTTGCCTGGCCCTTGTGGTCCATTTTCTTCATTGCCACCATTAGTTCCATTTGGTCCTCCTGGATTACCAGTACCTCCATTATCTCCTTCCGCTAATTTAAATATTAAATCTGGAGCTTTATTTTCATCATCTTCTTCATCGTTTCTTGTTAACAATGGATTTGCATTCCCTGGTTTAGAATCTACATCTATTAGCCCTGCTACGCTACCATCTGAAACATAATATGTTTTATATCCATTTATTTCTGCCATTAATTGTTTTGGCGAACTACTATCATCCAATTCTATTTTTCCATCTTTTTTAGATGGTCTAAATACTATATGTATTTCTAAAAATTCGCCTTTTTTGAACCTTAATTCTTTTCTGTCTAATCCTGTTGTATACATTCTGTTATATTCGCTTGAGTACTTATTTTCTGTATTATATTTTGATTCAAAATTCCACTCAATCGGAATTTCTTCACTTATGTCTCTACTTCTATCTTCTCTTAAATCATCGTATTTTACACCAGCCCATGAACGAACATATTCTAAATCTTTTGTAAAATAATCCGCAAGTTCTGCTATTTGTACACTGTCCTTTTCCCCTGAATTTCTAATTACAATAATATAATCTATTTCTGCTTTTAGCTCAGCATCCTCAGCAGTTCCTAAAATAGTTTTCAATCTTTGTTTTGTATCTTCATCAGGTGCCTTATTTAGAATATCTTCTAATTTCCAATTATAATCTGCTTTATTTATTTCTTGTATATAGTTAGATACTGTTTTATTTGAATTTATATTTCTTATGTCTTTTTCAGAATATATGTATGATTGTTTTTTACCTTTTATACTAAATGTTGTTTCATATACATCAGTTTTTAAATTTGCATCTGTTTTATATCTTTCAGCTAATCCAAAATTTACATTATAATTGTCTACTAATTCTAAATATCTTACATTATCTAATCTTATAACTTTTCCACGTGGATATGTAATATTGCTTGAAATACTGCTTGATTTAATCTCAAAATCGCCTTTTGTATATCCATCTCTTGTATAAGTTTGTATTCTAGCAACTTTCTCTCCATTAATATAGTTTTCCTTGTACTCTAAAGGTATTGTTTTACTTCCTCCTAAAGCTGTATCCACTCCGGTAATCTCTTCAAAGGATTTATTATATATTCTCCTGTCGTTAGCTGTCTCCTGTGCAACAGAATTATTTTTATATTTAGCTTGTAATGGCTTACTTTGATAATCTGCCGCACTTCCATTTACAAGAAGTTTTGTAGATTTATAATCTTGGCCATTATATACAAATACAAGCTCGTATAATCCTCTTCTCATATTATTTATATAATAATTTCCTACTTCATTTGAATATGTTGAATATTCAATTCCATTTCTTTTTTTATTTGAATCAATTCCATATGCTATTACTTTGACTTTTTCAATTCCATTTTCTATATCTTCTTTAATTCCATTGTTCTTATCTTCCATTCCGTCATCCCATATATTGCCAGAAATATTTATAAATAATTTCCACTCATCGTCATCATCACTGTCCGGTCCTCCTAGTATTCCAGAATCAGGTATGACTTTTTGCACATGAACTTCTTCTTTTACTTTTGTCCATTGAACTTCTAATAATTTTTGTGATGTTAATCCTTTTTGTTCTATGTGTGCTGTTAAATAGAAATAAGATCCAATCAAATGTCTTTGCTTTTTTCCATGTTTACAAACAGTATAACCATTCTTCACATCATCACAATATACACTTTTAGAGTTTGGTATCCATCTAACCTTGTTATATGTACCTGTAAGTACATTGTATTGTGCATCATATACGCTTGTTCCATGTATAAACTCTATTTTGCTAAACTTTGTTACATTTTCAAGAGATGCTTTATATTTAAATTTAATATAAAACTCTTCAAATCCTACAGGAAATTTATATTTTTCCTTTGTAAATGCTGTTTGCTTTCTCTTTATATTATCTGCTCCAGAATAAATAAATTCAACTTGTATATCCCCAACATTATTTCCATCTCTATTTAATTCTGATATAACTTTATTATTTTGGTCATAAACTTTCATCCCAATTATTCTAGAGAAATATGTATCTTTGCCTTTATTGCTTACTCCCTCTGGTTCATAATTTAGCATTAATGGCCCTAACACTATATCTTGATACTTTTCATCCATATACATTTTTGTGTTAAGTTTTATGTTATCAGCGTTAAAACCTTTTTTCCTTGTATTAGCATATGCAGTAGCTTCTGCTATAATTCTTGAGCTTTCTAATGTTGTTTTAAAATCCCAGCTTATATTTCCCCTACTTATTTCTGACTGATACATTGCTGTTTGTACTGCCGAGCTTAAGCTATTATTTTCAGCATAATAATTCAATATATATGCTTCTATGTCTGTAGCATTTCCTTCTTTTCCTGCTGCTCTTTTAGGAGTTTCAGAAGATATTTCATATTTTCCAAAAGAATAGCTATATATAGGATTTGTTCCATATATATTTCGTGTTGTCCCCTCTACAAATTTTGAACCTAATCTATCCCCCTCTTTTGGATCAAGTACAATCTCATTTATTGCATATTTCCCAGTACCTGCTCTAACTACCGCATTTAAATGTCCATCTGCACTTTGAGCAGGTATTGTTTGCCCATGTTGAATACAGAATAATATACTATTTCTATTAAGTTCTTCCCATGGTATATATTTATTGGTTTCAAGTTTAATATCTATTTTTTCTCCTGCATTTCCAGCATAATCTATTGCCCTTATGTGCAACCATTTACCTATAAAAGACTTATCAATGGTATTACCTTCTTTTCCATTTACTGTTGGCAATGGTTTTACCGTTCTTCCTGGGTCGTCAGATTTTTTATCTGTTATACTCCAAGCATAACCTTGTATTCCTGTTTTTACCTCTTGTGTTACTGCATTAGAATTATATGTTTGGGTACTCTTAGAGTTATTAGCTGTAACATAAAACTCATATACTGTTCCTAAATCTTCTGCCCAAATATTATATTTTAAATACCCTGTACGCTTATTAGTTTTTTGATCTATTTCCTCGTATATTGTAACAATTGGCTTAGTTGGTGCTGCTTTATCATTTGCTCTTCCATCAGTATTCTCTTTTGAAGTTGTATCTTTAACTACTATCGAATTTTTAGCATTTGCTGTCTCATGGCTAGTTTTATATAAAGAATATTTAGACTCTATTATTTCCTTTATAGTTTTACTTAAATCTTCTGCAACTGTTTTATAAAAATTTTCATCACTTGTATATAATAACTTATTACTTTCTCTAAATTGGTAATCATTATACATATTAACCATTACACTGATAGTTTGATATCCTTTAGCTTTTGCTTCCCTTATTGCTACTGGTGGACTTGTTCCTCTATTTGAATATCCATCTGTAATAGTTATTATAATTCCATTTTCTTTACCATCTAACATACTATCTGCCGTTCTTATTCCACTTCCAGCAGCAGTCATTCCTCCTGGACTTAAGCTCCAAATTATATTTTTTAGGGCTTCCTTCTTATCAATGCCCCATAGATTTCCTGTACGATTATAAGCGCCACTAGCAAATTCTACTATACCTATTTGGGTATCAGAGTCTTCGTCAAATAAATGATCAATTAGTTGATTAGCTCCTTTTCTTAAGCTATTAATTCTATCTCCTTCCATACTTCCAGATGTATCTAAAACAAATACTATATTAGGTGTATTTTTGTATACCACTGTTCCTTCAAATGTTTGTGGCTCCCATTTAAGGTCTATATAGTTCCATCCAGCTGTTCTTGCAATTCCATTTGAATCTATATCTTTAGCATCTTGATAAGTAGAAATCAAGCTTAAATCTCCATATGAATATGTTAATGACTTATTTAAAATTGCACTTAACTTACCTCCGTTATCTACTGCCACTATATGAATATATTTAGTTGTTTTCGCATTAATATTTGCCCTAGATACTTTTATATCGTTACCTGGTGCTATAAATTTTCCACTACTTTTTAAAGTATTAGCATTTGTCATAGTTTTTGTAGTATCTATTTTATAATAAAAGCCTTTAATTCCTTGTATTACAGTAGTTTCTATTTCGTTTGATGTATATACTTTTTTACCTACTTGAGATGTTATTTTATGATAATATGTTGTTCCTTCGTCTATTCCTGTTAATTCTATATATACGTTTTTCTTATCACCAGGAATAGTATACATTTCCATATTTGGAGTATATGGTACTGTTTGGTCACTAATTCCATCTTTAGATTTAAATGTAAAATTAGTTTCTTTGGTAGTTACTTTTTGGGCATATGTACCATTTTCTCCTATTTTTTGATATATTTTATATGTAGCTCCTCCGGGAATATTACTTATTTCCCATGGACTAGTTTGTGTTCCATTTCCATCTATTTCAAATAAATCTTCTTTTAAAGTTACAACAACCTTTATTCCTGCTTGAACTGTTTGTCCTTTAGGGTTTACCCTGCTTAGTTTTATATTTGCTCCATTTGCATAATAAACAGCATTTATATCTCCATTTCCGTTAAAGTAGTTACTAATTAAAAACTTTCCCCCATAATACAAGTTAGTAGTATCATTAAATTTTGCTACATCAAATTCATAATTTCTATAAAAAAGTCTTTTTAGACTAAAATGTCTTTCTGTATCATATATTTCGCTATATGCACTTGGATCTATTGTTAAATCTACTTCATCCATCTCGTTTCCTAAAGCTTGTTTTAATACTAAATTTGCATCTGTATGTTGAATATCTTTAAAATCCACAGTTCTTGCATCTGTTGCTAATTTATAATCTATATAGCATTTGGCCAAAGCATCCATTGTATATTCTAGTCCAAATCCACCATTATCAAATGAATATTGGCCATAATAGCTAGAAGAAAATCCATAATTTTTATCTGTTCCTATAGAAACTGTTCCAACTGGTTGCACACTAACTATTTTTACAGTTTTTTCATCACTATAAATAACTCTCCATAATGTATTATTACTTCTTACAGCTATTTTACTCTTTAGTATTGGATCAATATACTGATAGTTATTTTGAATAGTTTCATATGGTATATTGTAATTTATATAATCTCCTACTTTTACAACATCTGTAAGTTTAATGCTACTATCTACTGCAGTCCAATTTAGTGGAATTTCTGTTTTCCCAGAAATATATCCATCTTTTAAGTCAATATCATAATCTGGATTATCACCATTTGCTGCATACACTATACTACTTAATAATAACATTAATATTGTAAAAACTATGCATAGCTTTTTCGTCACTTCTAGCTCCACCTCTTTTCATTTGTAACCTTTCTTTTTATTAACAATATTCCTAAACTAATTATGCAAAGTACTATTGTAGCCAGCATTATATACATTCCTCTATTTCCAGTTGCAGCAACTATTAATATTTCTACTTTGCTATTGTTATCTTGCAGATTTTCCTCTTGTTTTCCACTTTCATTAAATGTTTTTATTATATTAAATTCATTTTCTACTTTTCCTAAACTTTTGCTTGTTATTTGTTTTACTAATATTAATTTAGCATTTATACTTTCTCCTGGATTAATTATTTTATTAGCAAATACTGTTAGATATATGTTATTATCATTTCCTTCATACCACTCGTTATTAGCAGAAGAATTAAATTTTACTCCTGTTGGCTTATTAGTCATTAATTGTGTAACATAACCTGAAATCTCACTATCATTTGTAATTCTAACATTATATTCTATTATAACTGTTGCTCCGTTTATGTCCTTATTATTAATTTCTACTTTTGCAAGTTTAGACATATTATAGTCTGCATTTTTTGTTCCACTCTTAGTTTGGAGTGTTATAGAACTTATTCCCGCTTCTAATTTTAAATTAAATTTAGGCTTTTCTATTAATCCTATATCTATACTATATAAATCTCTATCTTCTATTTGAATAAAATCTGATACTCCTGCTTCAAAAGCATTTCCATTGAACAATACTTCTTTTAATATTGCATCTGAGTTTCTATCATTTACAATTCCGGCTTTTTGATACTCTGTAACAGTATATTTATTATTGTCATACATAAATATTATCATGTATCTGCCTTTCTCTACATTGTTAAATTCATACTCACCGTTTAAATTTGTTTGTGTTACTTTTTCTTCATTTGTATCATAATCGTATGCTATTTCTCCATTTTCATTAACTAGCATTACTGTTATTCCTGATATTGTGTTTTCACTATCCTGATATTCCCCATCTTTGTTTATATCATTCCATATGTTTCCTTTAATACTAAACCTATCCGTTTTTTCTCCGTTTGCTGGCTTTCCCTTACTATCTCTGTTAATTACTATATGCTTAATCGTTCCAATGTCTATTTCTTCTACGTTTACTCCTTTTAATGAAGCTCTATTTTCAATTTCTATCTCTTTTGTACTCTCTTTTATATTTGATACTTGAACCATTATTTTTATAGTTATGCTTTCATTTGTTAAATTGGTATTTGCTATTATATTTTTTGTTCCATCAGATATTATTTGATATTCTTCACCTTGTTGAATAAATGAAGCTGTTGCAAATTCAGTGTAATCAGGTATTATATCTAATATATTTAAATTTCCTGCTGTAACATCATTTCTATTTGTTATATTTATTGTATAGTTTAATATATCTCCCTCATATATATATCTTTGTTTTACATCACATTCTATATTTGCTACTAAATCTGGTTTTGCTATTGTATTTTCTACAGAATTTGAATTTTGAGTTTCTTTTCCTTCTATTTGCAATTGCGAATTTGTTTCAATCTTTTTCTTATAAGTATTTTCTTCTAATTTGTTTGCAACAACTGTTATTTCAATATCAACTCTATCATCTGCAGCAATTTTTTCTATTCTTGCTGAAAACATGTTAGTATTAGAATCAAATTCTATCTCGCCATTTCCATATGTTATTTTTGCCTCTTTATATGTAACACCTTCCGGTATTTGTTTGCTTACTTGTATATTATTTACTTCTAATTCTTCTTTATTAATTATTACTATTCTATAAGAATACTCTTGTTTTTCATTTATATATACTGCCTTCTGTATTGATGATTCTTCTTCAATAGTCAAGCTTGTTCTTTTTACAATGTTTTGTAATTCATTAGATTGCACTTCTTTTTCTATATTATCTGCCTTTAATCTAGCTTGATTTGTTACTATAATTTCTGATAATGCTGTTATTTCTTCTCTTGTTTCTTCTCCTGTTACTTCATCTATCTTTTCAATATAGTACTTATTATTCTCTTCGTCTTTTGTAAATCCATCTATTGCCCCATAATATTCTACTACTGAAGGTATTTTATCGACTAAAACAGAATATTCTAATTCTATAATCTTTCCTGGCTCTACATCCCCTAGTTCCCACATTAATTCATTAGATGCTGAATAAAATGTATATTGATTATATTTCTCTATTTCATTTTCTATAACCTGTTCTTGTATATAATTTGTTCCTGCTGGTATTTGATTTTGTATTACTACATTTTCAGCAGCAATTCCACCTATATTTTCAACTTTTATTTTATAAGTTACTTTTTGCTCTTCTGAAAACTTCTCATTTGTATTAATTCCAGCAGATAAATCTAGTTTCATTTTTGCACCTACGCCTGTTGTAAGTCCTACCATATTTGCCCTTGAAACTTGTGCTACTTGTCCAATTTCTGTATTATTAATATAATAAGTTGCTACACTTGAATACAAGGTTTCTCCATGCTGTAGATTTTCTGGAATATTTAAATAATATTCAAATTCTAGTTTTTCTCCAACCCCCATTTCATTTACAACAATCATATATGATTTTATATCATCAAAGCTTTGTACAGTTTCCTTCCAATTATTAGATACTTTAGATAAATCTGTATCTACTATTTCCTTGTCGCTATAATAAATTTTTACCTCTTTTTCTGCTTCTCCAACATATGCAACATTCCCACTTAATGTTGCAGAAATTGTTGTACCTAGCACTTCACCAGAAGCTACATCTTTATTACCCTCAAATGGTATATTTCCTATTACTGCTATTGGCCTTGCTACATTCCCTGTATTATTTATTAAATCAATATTATATTTTGCTTTTATGGCAGGTGATAATATGTTTATTTTTCCTACGTTCTGTAATGCATTCGTAGATTTTATCTCAGTTCCCACTTCATCAAATTCACTGATTTTTTGTATAGTTCTAAACTCTACTGGTGCAATATAATTAACAAAAATTTGATTAACACCTAGCTCGGTTTCATCTTCTAATCTAACAGAATCCTCATAACTAGTTTTATTCTCATTAAAATAATATAATTTAACTTCTTTGTTTTGTGCAATTCCTGTTAGTTCTTCTAATTCTATATTACAATATATTACTATAGAAGTACCACCTAAAATAGAGCTTGATATAATATCTTTTTGTCTTCCTAATAGATTTACTCTTAATGCTGCATGTCCATTAAGCTCTATAACAGAAGTATCTGCTAATTCAATTCCTCCGCCATATAATATACCACTTCCATTAAGCTCTATATTACTTACTTCTTCTGGCAATTCTATAACTATATATCCATTTTCCCACAAATCAGAATCTTCAAGATTATTATTCAATTCAACCTTTAGTTCTATCTCCTCATTTTTTTCTGTTGTAGATAAATTGGTAGTACTCATTTCTAATGTTGCCCTTGTTATTGTATCTTTTAAATCTATTGTTACTCCAACATTTTCACTAAATATCTCATCATCATTATATTCTATTTTAAATTCTGATATTGCTTCATATTGCTTAAATTCTTTTAAGTCTTTGCTTGAATATTCCTGATCTGCTAATATACTTTTTCCTGTTGTAATATTTAAAAATCCATTACTTTTTATGTTTGACATTTCTAACTGTATATATGTTTCATCAAATGGAATTATTAAAAGCCCGTTACTATCAGCTGTAGTTTGAAAATCTATTACTCCAAGTTCTTCATTTTCTTCATTAAGTACTTTTATACTTCCGTTTTCTCCTAGAATATCATCAAAATTTGTCTTTGGAATTTTTATATATTCATATTTTTCACTTAATAACTGTTTGCTTTGATCTTCTTTTACAAGTCTTCCTTCTAGAGTTTTAATACTTAATTTTTTTGTTTCTTCATAATTTGTTATATTAATTTTGTTTTCTATTTCTAATTTTATTTCTTTGTTCGCTTCTATCTTGTTTCTATACATTTCGCTTTTGTTTGAATACTGTTTCAGTTCAATTAGATTTCCAATATTAACATCTAAATTAAAATTTGTTATATTCTCTTTTTCTTTAGTTTCTTCGCCTTCTTTTATTATGCTAACTTTTGTTTTTAGTTCTACAGGTATAATATCTAATAATTTCTTGTTTTCTGGTTGTTCTTCACCTTCATGTTCTTCCTCATCCCATCCATAATCTATAAATACCCAGGTTTGTCCTGTTGTTTCATCTTTTTCAATTTTAGAAATTTTTCCATCTGTATATTCTTTTACATGTGTGGAATCTAAATATTTTTCGTATGCTTCCTGTGGATAAAAGTATGTGATATAGTATTCTTTATTTGTCTTATTTTTCTCAGTTATTGTAATTTCAGTATTTTCAGTATTAACATGATAATAAGTTTTAGCATTTTCATTATTGGTTAAAATCTCATTTGGCATTATAATTTCAAATCTATCTGGTAAAATACTTGCATACTGTGGTATTGTAACTTTAATTTCTTCTTTTTCGTAATCTACTACAGTATTTTCGATTTTAATTTTTTGCTGTAAAATTACTCCACTTTTTTCTTCATCATCTTCTCCAATATCCCATCTGTTTGAATAGGTTATATATTTTTCTATGCTTTGATTTATTTGCAAATTCTCTGTTTCATTACTTTCTGCTATTGCAATATAACTTCCTATCAAACCAAAGCAATGTGGCATACTTAAGCTAATTGCTAAAGTTAAAGCTGTTATCTTACTTTGAATTGCCAATATCTTTTTGCCAAATAAGCCTTTGCTTTTTCCAGATTTTTCAGTTATAACATCATACTTTATATCCTTCATGCTATGTCCTTTCCTACTTATATATAATATATTATTATATTATCTTCTTATTTTTTATAATACAATACTACTTTTTTTATATTACAATGCTATATTTTACACATTCTTACGGATTTTACTAATAAAGATTCTCTGACTAAAATATTTTATTTATATAACATTTTTGTAATATTTATCGGCTTTTTTTAAGAAATTCTTAAGGAAATAGCGGTTTTGAGTTTATTTTATTTCCAATATATGCTATAATAATTTTATATTTAATTTGGGGTGATTAAAGTGAAATTATCTTCAAGTAATGAAATACTGGCAGAAAATAAAGTTTTAATTTTATATATATTAGATCAAATTAATGAACCAGTTTTAGATTCAACTCTTTTAGAAATAGTTACTTCTGTGACGGATATAAATTATTTTTATTTACAGCAATTTTTATTGGATTTACTTCGGTTCTAAATATGTAATAAAATATGAAAAAGATGAAAATATTTTTTATAAACTTACACCTGATGGAAAACGTGTATTAGATTTAACTATATCAATCATTCCTGGAATAATAAAACTAAGAGTAGATACAAATTTAAAGCCATGTTTAGCTAAAATAGCTGAAAAACTTTCTATTGTATCAGATTTTACTCCAGATGATAATAATGGCTTTTTTGTAGATTGTAAAATTGTTGATAAAAATAAAATAATATTTAGCATTAAAGTATTCGCTGGTTCTAGAGAGCAAGCAAAATTAATTGTGGAAAACTGGAAGAAAAATGCTATAAAGCTTTATCCTAAAATGCTTGAAATATTGTTAGAGAATTCAAATAATTAAGAACAAAGGGGACGTTCCTTTAGTTCAGTTAAAACTGAACTAAAGGAACGTCCCCTTTGTTCTTATCTTATTTAGTTATTTTCTTTTGTTTCTTAACTTTAAAGTTCCTACAGTAACTGCAACTATACTTAAACCTGCCACTATATAAAGTATATACTCTATATTTCTATTTTCTCCCAGTGGTTTTGTTATCAATACTTTCCTACTTGCTGCTTCATCTGCTTCTACACTTATTCTTGCTCCTGTATCATCTCTTATTGCTATTTCTCTGTGGTTTCCTGGTACTGATCCTATTACTCTTCTTCCTACTCTATTTCCTCTTACTGTTATTTCCATTGAACTATCATATGTTAAACTTGTGCTTTCATCATCTTCTGGTGATATTAATCTACTTAATACTACCTCTGCTCCTATGTCTGACCTATAGCTTGCATTTCCTAATTTTAATTCAGCACTTCCCTTTGGATATAGATTTACTTCTTTTAATCCTTCTGTTCTTAATGTTAATGTTCCTTGCTTTTCTACATCTTCTACTGTCTTGTCTGATAATTCTTCTTTCAGCTTTTCTTTATCTTCTTTTTCTTTTATTGTTAATGTTTCCCATTGTACTGCTTTGGTTCCTTCTTTATCTTCTGTTCCTTGTGATTCTGCCCTATATACTAAGTTTTGATCTAGATACATGTATATTACTTTTGCACTTGTTGTAATTGTTTCATTACTTCCTCCTGCAAAGTAATTACTTAACATATCTACTTCTCCTGCATTTTCTATGAATAGCTTATATCTTACTTCTACTTCTGCTCCCATCATTACTTCTTCATCCATATATATTGATACTGGTGCTCCTGCTACTCCTAGTCCCATTACATTTTTGTTTAGTCCTTTTTCTGTGTCTATTATTACTTTTCCATCACTTAATGTTACTTTTATTGATGTTATTTCTTGGGTTAATTCTAATTTTTGTCTTGGTCTTTCTATTAATGCTTGGTTTACTTCATGTATCTTGTCTTCTCCTATGTTTCCTGCACTAAACATTACATGTTTGGTTTCTGCTTTCATCCATGTTTTATTTGCTATCTCTTTTATATTTTGTTTTCTTTCTTTCTTGTCTGCAATTCCATTTATTGTTTCTATGTCTAGCATTGCTCCTTTTGTATAATTCATATCACTAAAGTAGTTCATTTGCCATGCTCTTGTTCCTTCACTTATTTCTCCTCTTGCTTCTTTAGTTAAATCTCCTTCTATGTCTCTTCCTAAGCTTCTATCTTTTTCTACTTCTGTATCTTTTATTATCTTTTCGTATATCTCTCCTACTACTTTATTATATATACTATTTGTGTCTACTAGTTCATATACTTCTCCATATCTTGCTCTTCCTTCAATTCCGAATATGTTTTCACTTTTTCCTGTTAGTATACTTATTAGTTCTACTTTATTTGTTCTTAATGTTTCTATTTGTCTTATTACATCTTCTTCTGTTTGTACTGTCTCTTGTCCATCTGTTATTATTACCATTACTTTCTTATCTACATCAGTAAATTTTCCTTTTCCTTCTTCTATTCCTAATCCTATTGCTGTTTCTCCTCCGGCTCTTAAATTTCCTATTCCATTGTTTATGTTTTGTATGCTTGTTCCTACATTTCCTATTGTATATGCTCTATTATTGAAGTTTACTACTGCTATTTTTATTCCTGGTAATTTTGCTCTTAATTGTTCTATTAGTTTTGTTGCTGATGTTTTTGCTAAGTTCATTTTTGTTCCATTCATACTGTTTGAATTATCTATTGCTATTACTATTTCTGCATTGCTATAGCTATTTCCTAGTTTGTCTCTATCCATTATTTCGCTACTTGTTCTTGCTTGATAATCTTGTCCATTATATTTTATATCTTTCTCTAATTGTTCTTCTAATCCATATGTGAATCTTACTCTATATTCTCCTCCTGTTAAATGGCTAAACCTATATGCTCCTTTGCTTATTGCTTTTTTAGTTAATAGTGCTTGGTTTCCTGTTGTTACTGTTTTTTCTTCTAATAGTACTTCTGCTACTTTTCCTTTTCCTCTTATTATTTCTATTAACTCTACTTTTACATCGTCGATTTTTGGCTCATTTTCTTCTTTTATTCCATTGCTTATATATCTTCCATCTGATGTCGTTTTTGTCTTATCTTTTATGTCTTCCCATACATTTCCTTCTATTGTATTTCCATATCCTGTTCCATTATATGTTCCTATTCCTCCTGCTCCTGTTCCACTTCCTGTTCCTGCTCCTCCTGGGGTTCCTGTTCCGTCTCCTCCATTTCCTCCATTTGGTGCATTTGTATATCCTAGTTCTAGTTTATAGCTTGGTGCTCTATCTTCATCATCTTCATATTCTTCTACTGCTTCTAATGGATTTACATCTCCTGGTTTTGAGTCTATATCTATTAATCCTGCTACTTTTCCTGTACTTCCATATTCTGTCCTATATCCATTTATTTCTGCTACATTTTGTTTTCCTGCTCCACTATCTAGTCGTACATTTCCTTGTTCATCTTTTAGTACTCTAAATATTAAATGTATTTCTGCATATTCTCCTCTTACTAATCCATATTCATCTAAATCTGCATATATTTTATTGAAGTTGTCTGCATATTTATTTAAATCTCCATATTTTGATGTCTTACTCCATTTTATTTGTTTCTGTTCATTTGCTCCACTATATGAATCTTCTGTATCATCATCTTTTCTTATTACTATCCATGATGATTTTTTAAAATCTCTATAGCTATCCCTATACTCCAATGATGTATCATAGTAATCTGCAAGTTCTGTTATATGTGCTATATCATTTAATCCTGCATTTCTTAATACTATCATATATTCTATATATGTTTCTAATTCGCATTCTTCTGCTGAGCCATATATTTCATGTATTGTTTTATATGCTTCTGGTTGTGTATTTTTATATTTATCGTAATCACTTAATCTCCATCTATAGTCATCCGGATTTACTTTTTGCACATATTCTGCTACTACTTTATTACTATTTATATTTCTTATGTCTTTTAAGCTATGTATATAGCTTTGTCTTTGTCCCTTTATACTAAATGTTGTTTGATATACATCTAACCTTAAGTTTTCATCTGTTCTTTCCCTTTGTGCTAATCCCATATTTATTCTATATATGTCATCTACTATTAAGTATTCTATTCCATTTACTTTCCATGGTTTTGTATTTGGGAAGAATATTTTGTCTACTTCACTGCTTGATCTCATTTGGAATGCACCTAATGCTATTTGTGTATTACTATCTCTTGTTATTACATAACTTCCATTTCTATCTTCGTTATACCTTAGCTCTGTTACTGTCCTTTTATCTTTTGATATTGCTCTTCCTATTCTTGGGTTTTCTATATTCTTTGTTATTTCATTAAACTTATTATTAAATGCATCTCTTGTGCTTTCTACTTCTCCCATTACTGATACATTTGCATATGCATTACTATTTGCATTTGTTTTATAGTCCTCTACTCCTCCTTGTACAAATTTCTTTACTGTTATATATGTTTGTCCATCATATGTATATGCTATATAGTATAGTCCTACTGGTATCTTCTTAAATTTATATTTTCCTTTTGCATTTGTTACACTTCTTGCTACTTGTTTTAATGTCTGTGTATCATATAGGAATACTTCTACTCCTTTTATTCCTCCTTCTCCTGTTTCTTTTATTCCATTGCTTACATTTTCACTTTGGTCATTCCATATACTTCCACTGAAGTTCATTGTTAGTCTTATTCCTTCTGGTCCTCCTGGATATCCTGGACCTCCTGGGCCATCGTCGTCATCATCGTCATCATCATCATCACTTTCTACTGGTCCTCCTGGGCCGTCATCATCGTCATCGTCGACAACATCATCGTCGTCAACATCATC
>JAFUGK010000022.1 GCA_017469445.1 Clostridia bacterium | reverse complement strand
TTTATCTTCCAGCATAGTCCATTGCTTATCCTCATTCATATACCCTTCTACTGCCGTTCCCGTTCCATTTCCGCTAGCATCTAAAACTCTCGTTCCTCCGCTTTCAGCCGTATACCAACCATTTAATGTGTATCCTGTTTTTGAGGCTGATATAATTCCTGTTGTAGAACCTGTCTCTTCAGTATATACGTTTGTCGTTCCGTACTTCGGATATACCGCTAATTGTGTCGCTGTTCCTTCATTTTCATCTAGCGTTAGCTTTGGATATTTGATATTAATAGTTGCGCTTCCCGTTTCTGACGTGTTATTGTGGTTTTTGTCTCCCGCAACATATGCTCTTACATATGTTGTGCCTACTGCAGTTCTTGACGATTTTGTTGTTGTCCAACCACTCCAACTACTATTATTTTCACTCGTTTTATAATATACTGTTCCACCGGCTTCCTCCAGATACCGTTATACTAAGTGCACTTCCATCATATGTTTTGGATACGCTTGTTAATGTTGGATTTGAGGCTGCCACTTTATTTACTGTAACTGATTTATACGATCGATTACCTACCATATCTTTTGCCCAAACATAATATGTTCCAGCTCCTAGTCCAGAAAATGATACAGTCTGTGATGTAGAGGAGTTTGAAGCTCTATACCAATAATTAGTTGTATTACCAGTAGTTACATTTGATGAACCAGTGCCTCCAGTTGGTGGCGTTGTCGAGGTAGTTACACCAAAATAACGTATCCCCGCAGGGACATTTGATATTTGTATACTTAAATTTGAACCATAATTTATGTTAGATACACTTATCGATGGACCTGTGTTCTGTAGAAGAGCTTGCGCCGCTTCTCTTGACGCTGCCGAACTATAATATGCTGCTGCTGAAGTATTATATCTTGTTCTTCCTAAGCCACCTATATCAGGTGTAGCCTCCTGAGTATTAACCCATGATACATATGAAGAATAATAAAAGGTTACACCATTATATGTTAATGTTCCAGAATACGTCTCAGTTGACAGACCAGTTGCATAATATGCTACTGAATTTGCTGTTGTACCAACTAATAAAGGACCAGTCCACCCATCTGAACCGACTACATATCCAACATAGGCTGGATCAGCATAAGTTTTATAGTAAGTTCTGTCACCCCACGGACATCTATAGGTTATTATCGTTGCGTTTGCACTGCTAAGTACAGTTCGAACCACTGCAGATACTTTACTAGGCATCGATAACATAAAAATGATAGTAAATATTACTGATAAAACTTTTACTATGTGCATTTTGGAAACGAGTTGATTATAGTGATTATTATTTTCGTCATATTCATCATGCCAATTATACTTATTACATTTAGAATAGTTACCTTTTTCATCAATACTAACTTTTCGTTTTAGCAACATGGATACTCACCTCCTTGATACTTTTCCATTTGGATTTTAGAAGGAAGTCCGAAACTGCAAAAACACACCTGACAAAATTTTTGTCAAGTGTGTTCTCGTATTGATATATATATTTGATTTAGAATTTTCTTTTAATTTCTCTTCATGGTTATTTAGGCAACCATTCGTGTGTGTGTGTGTACAGCCTCAACGGTTTGCGAGCGTCTGTTTAAGTTTATGATTTTCTTCATTAGTACCATCTCCCTATAGAAAACTTCCTTAAAAATTTTCTCTTTAAAATTTTTCTTAAGTTTTATTCTTTATTTAGTATAGCATAACAAAATAATACTTTCAATAACCAAATTATTATCAATAATAACCATACTTTTTCATATTGTGATTTATTACCACCTGTGATACAATGAAAAAAATATACAGAAAGAAAAATTATTCTATTTCAAAGAGTATAAGGAGGTTGAACATGAAGAAATTACCAAGTGGAGTAAGTAATTTTGAAACCTTAATAGAAGAAAATTATTATTATGTAGATAAAACAAAATATATACAAAAATTAGAAGATTATCCAAATAGAACTATTATATTCTTACGTCCAAGGAAATTTGGTAAAACCTTATTTACAAGCGTACTTGAAAATTATTATGATGTTAATAAAAAAGAAAAGTTTGATACTTTATTTGGAGAAACATATATAGGAAAGAATCCAACTACTAGTAAGAACAGCTATCATATACTAAAATTTAATTTTTCAGGAATTGGTACAGATACTACAGATAGTACGTTATCAGCATTTAAACAAAAGGTAATCTTTTCAGTTGATGACTTCGTTCAAAGGTATAAATTAAGTTATGTCATGAATGAAAATATGAATGCAGAAGAGATATTAAATAGTGTTTTTTATGCATTTAAAAATCAAAAACCTGGTGAAAAAATATATGTTATCATAGATGAATATGATCATTTTGCTAACGAACTATTAAGCTTTAATACAAGTGCATTCAAAGAGTTAGTATCAAGAAATGGAAAGGTTAGAAAATGGTATGAGACACTAAAAGAAGGTACAGAGAGTGTGGTAGATAGAATTTTTATCACAGGAGTTGCGCCAATCACGTTAGATAGCATGACGTCAGGATTTAATATAGCGTCTGACATTACAAAAGATATTCGCTTTAATAATATGATGGGATTTTCAAAAGAAGAAATTGAAGAAATGATGGATAATCAAAATATTTCTAAAGAAGAACAAGAAAAATTAATGCCAATTATGAAAGAAAACTACGATGGATATAAGTTCTCAAGCGATGTAACAGATAAGCTGTATAATTCTAATATGACTTTATATTTTTTAAATGAGTATATTGGACTAGGAAAGATTCCAGATAAGCTAGTAGATGTGAACATTGCGAGTGATTATGCAAAGATAGGAAATATGCTAAAACTTTGTAATGGAGAGAAAAAGCTAAACATTCTTTCAGACACATTATCGGATAAAGGAATTATAAGTGAAATTACGGATAAGTTCAATCCAGAAGTGGACTTTGGGGAT
>JAFUGK010000021.1 GCA_017469445.1 Clostridia bacterium | reverse complement strand
CTATAAGATTCAACAATGCAGGATTTTTCTCATCACATTCTTTAAATTGTTCTCGATAATCACATTCTTTATTTATCGCATTTATTGTTTGCTCTTTATTATATACATTAGTTTCAATATAATTGTCTAACTTATTTACTGTAATGTTACAAGACGCTAACTTTTCTCCATTTATTTTCATTGTGCTTAATTGTGGCTTTAAATCTTCTTTTAATGACTTTAAACTTTCATTTATTTGCTTTTGTGTTTCTATTAATGATTTTAATAATTCTTTTTTCTTTAACATTTTTTATTTTCCCCCTTATTTATTTTTTTATTTACTTATCCTCCAATAATTCTGGATTTTCATATATGTTTCCTATTATTTTACATCCTTTTAATAATTGAAAACTTCTATGACTTTTAGGTTTTTTTAAATTTCTTAATTCCCAACCACATATATTATTTTGTACTAAATATTTTTCTCTAAAAAATTCTTTATCATTATAATCAGTATATATTTTTTCTAAAATATCTCCTTCGTATACTTCTTTTCCGTTTTCATCTTTTAGTCCTATGTATTGCATTAAAATCATATCTTCTGTATCAAAATAGTCACTATACATTGTAGTTCTAATTGAAAATTCTCCAGTACAATCATCCCAATGTAAATATTCAACATCTAACATTTCTTTGTTTTCTTTATCCCAACATCTAAACTTAATTTCTCTCATCTTTTTATCCTTTCTTCCAAAAAATCTGGTTCTAATATTTTTAATCCATATTCTTCTGCTACTTTTCTTTCTACTCTACATCCTCTTGATTTTTCCCATCCTTCCATAAAATAAATTGCATCTACTTGAGCCATAAAATCAATTGATTTAGCAATATAAAATAATACTGGATTATATTCATTGTAAATTTCAGGATTTGCTGTTTCTTCAATTATACTGTCAATTACATCAATATGTATTTTTTTGAATTTATTTACAATATCTTCTCTTTCTTTTCTTATAACAAAATTGCTTTTACCATTCATTGGTTGACTAATCATTACTTTCATTGTTTATTCACTCCTTCTGTTTGTGTTTGTTGTAATTTTTCTTCTAATTCAGCTATTCTTTCATTTCTTATCTTTATATTCATAAATAAAAATAAAATTGTTAAAAATGATATAAATATTATCATCATTAATGTTCTTGTATTTGTAATAAAATTTTTCTCCATTTTTGCCTCCTAAAAAATTAATTTTGCAGAACATTGACCTTGTTCATCAATTGTTCCAATTATAAGGTGTTTAGCTTTGACATCTTTAATTGGAATCAAATAATTTATACATAAATTACTTATAATAACTTCATCTTTAAATTCATCTCTAACATTATAATAATCTTCATTAATATATTTAACAAAATCGGAAGTGTAAGGTTTGTGATTTTCTTTAATATATTTTTCAATTCCAATATATTCAATCCCCTCGTTTTCAAACATATATCCGTGAACATTATAATTACTACCAACATCAACAACTCTTTTTACGTTGCCGTAATTTTTTTACGGCAGCTAAAATATGTTCATACCATTCATCATTTTCAAAGAAGTAAAGTCTGTTATATTCATATTCTCTATCATATGGATTAATACTATCCATATATTTTGTAACATCTTTTATCGTTTTCATGATTTATTCTCCTATTCTATCCAATTTTTTTCTTCCCAATCTTTATTTAAAGCACAATTAGGACAAAGGTCAATCCATTCTCTTTCTAATTTAAAGTTTTTCCAACCGTTATTTCTTTTGTAATCAACAGCTTCTTGAAAATCAAAAAAATCATCAATATAGTTGCTGCACATATCACATTGTAATATATAAGTTTTTCCATCTTTTTCTATCATATTAAATCAACTCCTTCACATAATTTTTGATTTTAAGCCATTCTTCTTTAGTAATAATACCTCTGTCATATTTTTCTTGTAAATTGTAATAACATTGTTTTAAGTATCTGTCATTATGTTCTGGATAATTATTAATTATTGTATTTGATACACAAAAATTGTAAATTTCATTATATAAATTAAAATTATATTTTATATTTCTTTTTTTAAATTCTTCTAATACTAAATCTACATAATTTAAGAAATAAATTTTGTCATAATCTTTAACATAACTAACAAGTCTATGTTTCAAAGTTCCTTTTTCCCATTGTCTTTTAATAGCAATACATTCTCTCCACTCTGCCACGATAAGTTTATCAGGCAAAACAGGTAAAAGTTTATAATGCCATAATCTCATTTTTATCACTCCTTTTTTTTTATTTTTTTGTTTAATGTACTCCTATCATATACATATTTTTAGGAAATGTCAATACATTTTTACAATTTTTTTTCGTGTTTTATGTAAATAAATTCGCAAAAACCTTTAATATCAATAAAAAAAGCTGTAAAAAAAAATACAGCTAATTAAAAATTTTTAAATTTTATTTTTTTCATATAATAAATTCCATTAGATTTAATAAAATTTTCGCCATATATTTTTTGCAATGTATTATTAAAAGATTTAACATCTAAAGGTACTAAATCATTTTGCATACAGTAAGCAATATAGCCTTTTTTAAAAGTAGCTCTAGAAATTCTTTTACTAGGAGATATAGTATTAGAAACAACACAATAATCATTAATAAATAAAGTTAAAGAATTATCTACGTATATACCATCAGTATTTATTTTAATTTTATCTTTAAAAGTTAAATGAGTAAGCCATCTTTTAGAACCGCTTTTAATAATTTTTTCGTTATAATTTAAAGAAAGATAGTTATTCAAATTATTAAGGTTTATTTTATTATTAGATTTCAATTCATTTTTCAAAAAATCCAAATATTTATCTATAAATTCTTTTCTATTAATTCTGGCATAAATAGGTAAAAAATCTTTAGAAATGAAGCAATATTTTTCTATAAATAATTTCAATTCATAAATACCATTATTATAGTAACACAATTGAATTATTTTTTTAGCCAAATCGCCAGTACAATAGAATGATTTAATTGTATCTTTAGATATGTTTGTTAAAAAACGATTATCCAATGAAAATCTAATTTCATCATCATAAACGAAAGTTTCCAATCTATTTTTAAATTTAGATTTTTCAATTTCTTTTTCTAAAATATTTAATTCTTGTTTAATCAAATCAAATTTTTCAGAACCTTCTAAATCTTGTTGAATATCATCAATTTTTTCTTCTAATATTTCAGTTTCACTTCCTTCCTTTTGTTTTTTTTCAAAATTTTTTAATGCTTCTTGTAAAATATCTTCCATTTTTCATCTCTCCTTTTTTTAAAAAAATAGTGTTTAGGGTGGCATTTTTGTAACCCTTTTTGATAATTTTAGCATATAAGTTGGCATTTGTCAAGCCCTTTTTTATATAAAGGTAGGATTTTTTATACCCTAAATCACTACTTTTTTAGGGCAATAAAAATCGTATCTTGATTGCAAAAAAAGCCGTTTTTTTATGTTTTTTTTAATTTTTTTTTAAAAACTGCCCTTTTTTAAAAACAGGGTGGCATGAAAAAGGGCAAAAAAAACGCATGGTTTGTCCATATGTTTCCCTTATGCCTAAATCTACAAAGTCTGTAATACGAATTAAAAGGGCAATAAAATGGGATTTAAAAATTTTCACAGGGTAGTTTTATATGCCTATATTAATATATATATTTATATTTGTATATTTTTATTTTATTTATTATTTTTTATTTATATAAATTAAATTACCCTTTTACTACTAAAATAAATATAAGTATAGAGAGAGTAAGAAAAGCTGTAGGGAATAAGGGAGGGCAATGTGCCAACCTTGAAAATTTTGCTTGTTTTTCCAATTAAATGAAACCATTGATTTAATCAATAAAAATGGACTTTTCTGTTTTTTTCCATCAGGGCATTTTTGCTTTTTTTCCATTTTTACTAGACTTTTTTTAATGCCTTTGATATAATTCCTTTAGAGGTGTTTTTTATGAGTGAATTGAAAATGGGTAGAAGAAATATTGGTGCTATGCAAAATAGAGATAATATCCCTAAAGATGATGTTAGAAAATCTCTTGGCTTCTCTATGAAAGTCGCTAAACTTTGTCCTGATAGAGTTAAATCTCCTGAAGAACTTGCTGAACGTTTTGATAAGGTCTTTGAACTTGCTTTTCAAGAAGGTTTCTTACCTAGATACGAACATTTGATTTTAGCTTCTGGTCTTCCTAGGTCAACTTTTTATGACTATGGTAGTGAAAATGGGATTTCGAATGTTGGTCGCGATTATTTAGATATCATAAAAAGAGCCAAAATTATGATAGCCTCATCAGAAGCTAATTTAGCTGCTACTGGCAAGATTCCAGCTCCGGTTTACATATTTCGTGAAAAGAATTATAGTGGACTTAGAGATGTTCAAGAAATTCAAGCAACAAATACTTACAATACAGACCCTAAGAATCCAGAAGAAGTTGTTAAGGCTTTACCAGATATGGATGAAAAGAATTTTATTGAGATAAAAGACCAATAGTCTTTAATTGGAAACCCTACTCCCCTTTGAAAAAATGCAGTAAAATAAAAAGGGGTAGGCATATTCAAAAAAGAAGAAGGCAGAACGAAAATATTTGTTCCGCTTCTTGATGTATGAAACATAAGATTATTTATATTAAATAATTTTGAATGATAAATGTAAAGTAAAATGATATTTTTGTAAAAAATGTTGACAATATAAATATATTGTGTTATTATGTTTTTGATGTAATATGTTGTTTTGTTAAAAACGTTTGATATTTTTTATAATTTAAAATATGAAATATAATTTCCGTTGATTTCATTTTTAAACCCCCAAAATATCAAATAAAAAACAGCTTCACAAACTCTTTTGTAAAAAAAATACAAATAGGATTGTAGTTACTAAAAGCAGTTTCGAAAGATTCTGCTTTTTTATTGTTTGTTTTAAAATATTTTTTTGTGATAATTTTTTTTCGGTTCAAAATCCTGTAATTTTTGTAATTTGTAATTTGTAATTTTTGTTTTTATAAAAAATTAATTTTAACTAATGAATTAAAAAAGTATACATAATAAAAAACATTACGCAAAATCGGGATTTTGTGCAATGTTAAGCCAAAAAAATATAGATTTTTTCACATTTTAAAATATTATTTTACACTAAAACGCACGAAAATTAATTTTGAGCGACTTTATTTTTTAATGCGATATTTTATATGCCTATAAAATAAAACGGTTTAATTTTTATTTTAAAATCAATACATAAAACAACATAAAAAAAGGGGATTTTACCTTTTGGTAAAAATCCCAACTAATAAACCGTATATTATAGCAATTGGTAGCAATAGAATTATTAATATTATTTCAATTACTTTTTCTAATAGTGTCAATTTGTTTTTATTTTGCTTTTCTATTTCTTTTTGAATCTTTTCCGCTTCTTTATATTGTTTTATTAATTCTTTTTGTTGCTTTTGTTCTATTCGCTGCATTTCTAAATAGGGCTTTTTTGCTTTATTTAATAGCTTTATATATTCATCATTTAAAATCGCGTTTGTGTTAGTGTCTAAACCGTTCAGATTGTATTTTTTTATATAATTATCTTTTATTATATCAATTATTAATATTTTGTTTTTTATTAATTCATAGGTCGTTTGGTCATAATCTATTGATTTTTTATACTTACTTTCAAAATATTTTGTTAATTCTCTTTTTAGTTTTGTTTGTCTTATTTTTTCAATTTGTTGTTGTTCTTTTTCTCTTTGTTTCTGTTTCTTTTCGCTTTCAATTGCTTTTGTAATGTCGTTTACACTTGTTATCAAGCCCATTTTATCACTTCCTTTTTTAAATTAGAAGCGGCTTTGTTTCCGCTTCTTTTGTTTATTTACTAAATACACAAGTATTTTTTAAATCTTTTGCCGTTATTTCTTCATCAAAGCCATAGCCATTTTGTTTTGCGAACTCTCTTATATGTCTTGCTGTTGTTTGTGAAAAATAGCCGTAAATTCTCAATTGATTTTCAAATATACATGCAACTATTGTATTATAAGATTTTAAATATTTATAAGTTTTACCATTTTTAAAAGTATATTCACCAACATAAGCTTTTTTGTAAAAACTTTGTCTATTGTCATAAATTGCTTGCAATTCTTTTAAATTTTCTAATTGATTAGGTCTTACACTATCGACCAATAAATCATTGATATTATTTTTTACTTTTTCCATATTATTTAACCTCGCTTTCTACAATTCTATATTCAAT
Source organism: Clostridia bacterium (assembly GCA_017469445.1). Classification (GTDB taxonomy): domain Bacteria; phylum Bacillota; class Clostridia; order TANB77; family CAG-508; genus UMGS1864. The sequence continues at coordinate 47,856 of JAFUGK010000021.1, read as the reverse complement.
ATAATTATCCCAGTTTTCTTGAAAATCTAAAAAAATTCTTGATATTGCAAAAGGATGTTTAACGTTCTCTACATCTTCTATAAAATTATAATGTTCCAAATTGTCCTTTATTACTTTTGCTTTTTCTTTTTCTGTAATTCCATATTGATTTAAAAAAAATAATATATCTTGTTTATTCATTTTTTTATCCTCCTTTAAACTAAACTTGAAATATAATTTGCTATTATCCATAAAGTTGTTATAATTCCGATTAATAATAATAATTTTAAATAATCTTTTATTTTATTTTTTGTTTTTCTTTTCATTTGTTCCGCTTCCTTTCTATTCTTTATCGTTAAATATTTCGTTTATTTTATCGTTTATATTTTCTAGCTCTTCGTTATTGTCTGTAAAATCAATTTCAAATTCTAGTTCGTTTAATTGTTCTTCTGTTATTTCTTCAAGTTCTAAAACATTTTCAATATAATCAAAAACATAATATTTTATAATATCTTCTAAATTTTCGTATAAATCGCTAGAATATTTTAAATATTGTCCGCCTTGTATCATTTTTATTAAGTCATCTGCTCCTAGTTCGTCTTTTGCTTCATCACAATATGCAATATTATATAAATCATTTGCCACCCATTGCAATAAATCATAATTATATAAATCAACGTTATTGTCTGCTATTTCTGTTAGTATATCGCATATATAACCGCTTGAATAGTTTGTTATTTCCTCGCCATAATCTCCTAAATATAAATCTTTTTTTAATTCTTCAATCTTCATTTTTACCACCTTTTTAACCTTTCATTTTTATTTATTTAAAGAGAACAACAAGGGCTTTTCTACTTTTCCAATAACACCATTTGACTTGTTTTATTTCTCTTTCCTTTTGTTAATTACATTATACTACACCAAAGCAAATTTGTCAATAGTTTTTGTTATATTTTTTTATTTTTTTTTAACTTTTTTTCTTACCCTGTTTTTAGGGTAGTACATAGCATTTTTAAGGGGTACTATATAAATATACTGCCCTTATTTTACATAGTATATCATATTAAAGAGCGGTGCATATATAATAGTTGTGTATACTACACATTTTTAAAATAATATTGATTTTATTTTTTCTTTGAAAAAAAATAGAATTTAAACAGAACACAAAAAAATCAATATAAATACTAACCCGCTTCACAACGTTATACACCCACCCTCACCCCTATATGGCGGAAAGCGGGAGGGGTCGCAAGTCATCCTCACAAGCAACCGCAAAAAATCCCCAGCCCCCTATTGACATTACAACCCTAAAATGATAAAATAAAACAAAAAGGAGTGATAAGAAAATGATAAGTAATAAAAGTTTTATAGGAGAGAAATTTAATAATTGGGAAGTAATAGATTGGGTAATAGGAGAGAGAAAAGAAGTAGAATGGATATGTAGATGCAAATGCGGAAATATAAAGCAGCAAAAAGTGGATAATATAAAAAATGGAAGAAGTAAAATGTGTAAGGAATGTGCTGATAAAAAAAGGAAACAGGAGAAGAAAGAGAAGGAGGAAAAAATATTAAAAATAAAATATAATAATCATCTTAATTGGACAGAAGAAAATACATTTATAGGAACATATAAAGAATTTTTAGAAGAATGTAAAAAAAGAAGAGAAGAAAAAAACAAAAAAGAGAAAGAAGATAGAGAAAAAAGAATAAGAGAAGAAAAAGAAAAGGAAATAGGGAAAAAATATGGGAGATTAACTGTGATAGAAATTATAACACCTAAAAAAGGCAACACAAAATGGAAATGCAAATGTGAATGCGGAAAAGAATATATAGGGATAGGAAAATATATAAAATATGGAAATATAAAGAGTTGTGGTTGTATAGCAAAAGAATTACAAGAAAATGCAATAGTGTATAAGAGAATTTATAAAGTATGGAGAGGGATGATAAATAGATGTTACAATCCGAAATGTGAAAGTTACAAGAATTATGGACTAAGAGGAATTGAAGTTTGTAAGCAATGGAGGGAAAATGCAAGAAAGTTTATAGAGTGGGCTTATAATAATGGATATGATGAAAGTGCAAAAAGAGGAGAATGTACAATAGATAGAATAGATAATAATGGGGATTATGAGCCAAACAATTGTAGATGGATAGATATGAAAATGCAAGCAAAAAATAAAAGAAGAAGTGGAAGAATAGCGAAAAAATATAATATATATGGAAAAGAAATGACATTAAAAGAAATACAAGAAAAATATAAAATAAGTCCGCAATTATTTATTTACAGAATAAAAAGAGGAATGAGCAATGAAGAAGCCATAAAATTAGAAAAAAAAGTTGGAATAAGATATAAAAATCGACAAAGTGTTGACAACGGTATCAAAATGATATAGAATAAGAAAAAAGGAAGGAGAAAACAAATGAAAATCAAATGTAAAAATTGTGGAAACGTAATTGATTTAAGGACAAGAACGATAATAGAGTATTACTTAAAAGGAGGGGCAATAAAGTGCATAAAGTGTTTAAATGATAATAGAATAGATAGGGGTGATAAGGATGAAGAATGAAAAAGTAAAAGAAATATTAAAGAAAATAATGATAATATTTTTAATTTTTGGAGGAACGATAGAAGGAGCAGTAGGGATAATAACGAACAATTTTCATTTAACGTTATTAGGATTAGTATTTGTAATAGAGGGATTGCATATAACAAACAGAGAAGATATGAAAGGAAAGATAAAAAGATACGAAAAGTTATGTTTAAAGCAGCAGGAAACGATAAGAAAGCAGAATGAGATAATCAGGAAGTTATTAAATCAATAATATTTTAATTGGAAAGAAAGGGGTAGGAAGTAGAATGATAATAATAAAAGCGATATTAATACTTTTATTAATATTTTTTGCAGTATGTAAAATATCAGAAGGAATAAGTAACACATATTTAAGACCAATGCAAAGGTTAGTAAATTTAATAGAGATAGTAGTAAGTATATTATTGATATTTTATTTATACAAAATTTAAGGAGGGGTAATCATGAGTGAATCAGAAGATTTATTTGAAGCAGCAACTAGAGCATTTCAAAACATAAGCAGAGCTATTGATTTTAAATACAAACAAAAGCAAATGATTAATTTAATTTATGAATTATATCCAGACATACCTAAAGAAAAACTAGCTAAAATAGTAAAAAGAATGACAAAAAAGTTAACAAGAACAAATAATTTTTACAAAAAAATAAAAAAGGGAAAAAGGTGTTAAAATGGAAGAATTAGAAAATATGACAAAAGCTCAATTAAAAGAAAAAATAGAGCAAATAAACAAAAAGAACATAAATAGAGAAAAAGATTGTAGTTATTTAAAAGAGACAATAAATAGATTAAATGAAAGTATAAAAACATATGAAAAAGAAAATGAAGAATTAAAATCAAAGCAACAAGATTATGAAAGAATATTTGAACAAACATTGAAATCAAAAGAAGAAGCAATGAATTTAGCTGATGAGCAAGAGAAAAAAAGAATAGAATTAGAAGAAGGAATAATAAAATTCATAAGGATATTAGGAAAATAACTTGTTATTTTAAAAAAAATAATATATAATGGTATTGAAAGAAAGGAAGAATAAAAAATGGAGAGAAGATTTGAATTTGTAAAAAGAGTAGAAGGAATAGAAGGGTTAAAATTACCTGAAAGAGCTACAAAATTTAGTGCTGGATATGATTTTTATAATCCAGAGAGAGTAGAAATAAAGCCATACAAATTAGGAGATAATCCAGTATTAGTAAAAACAGGAGTAAAAGCTTATATGGGAGAGAATGAATTTTTAATGATAGTAAATAGAAGTTCAAACCCAAAGAAAAAGAAATTAGTAATTCCAAATAGTATAGGAATAATAGATGCAGATTATGTAGACAATGAAGATAACGAAGGCGAAATGGGATTTTTATTTTATAATTTAAGTAATGAAACAGTAGTAATAGAAGCTGGAGAGAAATTAGGGCAAGGAATATTTACAGAATACAAAACAGTTACAAATGATAAAGCAGAAGGAGAAAGAAACGGAGGATTTGGAAGTACAGACACAAAAAGATAAAGAATAAGGAGGGCTTTTAAAAGTGGAAATAGGCACATTAGTAAAAGTTGATATACCTTATAAATTAGGAGAACGCAGACAAGGTGAAAGGTATAAAGTTGGTAAAATAGTAGGTATATATTCTAATTTTGTATTGATTGAGTTTCAAACAAAAGCGAATGAAACCTATAAAGAATGTTATAGAGATAGCGAAGTAATATTATAGAGGTGATTTTTATGGATATTTTTTTTAGAACAAATAAGTCGTTAGTAAAAATGAAGGACAAGATTAACATTGAAAGGGGTGGGTATTTAACCACATCTAGCTTAGGTGGACAAGAAAAATATCCATTAGCACGTTATGAAAATGAAGAAAAAGCAATGGAGATATTAAATAGAATAGATAGTATATTAGATAAAGCCATATCAAAAAATGCTAATAGTGTGTCTATAAACCTTCCAGAAGATGAATAAATATTGCTCAAAAAAGGAGGGGTAATAGTGGCAAAAAAGATAAACAAAGAAAAAGAAGGTCTAACAGTACGTTTTAGTGTTAGATTACCAAAAGAGCAACATAAATGGTTAAAGCAAATAAGCAACAGAACAAGAGGTACAGATAATTTTATAAGCATGAATGATTATATATCAGAAGCATTAGATATTTTAAAAGATGAAATGATGTAAGGAGTTGTTAACATGCTTTATGAAACAGAGATAAAAAAGATTGAGAAACATTTAGAACATGAGAAGAATCCATATCAAAAGATAAAACAAATGGATGCTTTAAGATTTTTTTACAAAGAAAACGAAAAAGAGAAGGAAAAAGTTATTTATGTTGCTGAAACTGATAGTTTAAAATATTGTAAAAGCATAGAAATAGCAATAGAAATAACGAAAATAGTTCCAAAAGAATTTAAAAATATTGAAAGTAATTTACAATCTGAAATAATCGAAATAATGAAAAACAATTATTATTATTTATCAAGATATTTATTTAGTTATTATGCAGTAGCAATAGAATTTGGTATTGAACCTGAAAAGCAATTTCTTGCACCAAGGACATCAGTATTAGGACCAATATCAAAAAAATTAGACAAGTTTTATTACAAACCAAAAGCTGTAATGACAATATCAATGCCTCAAGGGACTGGAAAAGAACAACCATTATCTAGTAAAATATTGACACCAGAAGGTTGGATAACTATGGGAGAGGTAAAAGTAGGTACTAAAGTTATTGGAGCTGATGGAAAAGTATGTAATGTAACAGGGGTATTCCCTAAAGGCATAAAAGATGTGTATAGAGTTACTTTTGATGACCACACTTATGTTGATTGTGGTTTAGAGCATTTGTGGGAAGTTCAAACAGAAAAAACAGAAAAAGAAATTTTAAATACAAAACAAATACTAAATAAAAAACAAAATTATTATGTAAGATTAGTTAAACCTGTAGAAAATGAAAAATATACAATAGAATATAGACAAAAAGTATTAAGAGAAATTATTTATTATAGTCAAAAAATATATAAATCAGATATGTATATTTATCAAATTGATAGTTCTAAATTAATAAAAGAATATACAGAAATAATTAGAAGTTTGGGATATTTTGCTATACAAAAAGATAATAAAATTTTAATAGATTTTGAAAGAAAAAGAAAAAAAATTGTAAATATTGAAAAAGTAAGACAAGAAGAATGTCAATGTATAATGATAGACCATCCAGAACATCTTTACATAACAGATGGTTATACATTAACTCATAATACTGAACTCGGAAAAAGATTCATGTCTTTTTGTATTGGAAAAGAGCCGGACCTGCCAAATATGATGGTTAGTTATTCTGCAACAATAGCAAAAGATAAATTTTATCAAGGAGAAATGACACTAATAGAAGATGAAAATGGTAATTTTCAAAAGATATTTCCAGAATTAAAGAATGTTTTAAAAAGTGCTGAAAATATGACATTAGATTATAGGAATGATAAAAAGACTAAGCCACATTCTGAATACAGCTTATATTGTTGTGGTTTTGATGGTGGTATTACAGGTAGAACTAGAGCACATAATGTTTTATATATAGATGACTTAATAAAAAACATTGAAGAAGCAAGAAATAAAGATGTTTTAGATAAGAAGTGGGATGAATTTACAGGAACATTAAAAAAACGTATGCAAGGGAATTGTAAGATGCTTATAATTGGTACTATATTTAGTATCAATGACCCTTTATCAAGGATAATAAAGTATTACAAAGACAGAAATCCTGAAAGAATAGAAGTAGTAAGAGTTCCACGGATTAAATGAAAATAATCAAACAAATTTTAATTATAAATATGGATTTGCATTAACAACAGAAGCATTACTAGAAGATAAAGATTTAATGGACACAGTTAGTTTTGAATGTTTAATACAACAGAATCCAATTGAAAGATTAGGAATAGTATTTAGTGAAGAAGAATTAACAAAATTTATATCAGAGCCAGATTATGGATTACAACGTAGAATAGCAGCAGTTGATGTTGCGTGGGGTGGAGGAGATAGTTTATCAATGCCAATAGTATCTGAATATGAAAATCATGATGTATATTTAACAGATGTTATATTTAGTCAAGCAAAAAAAGAAGATACTATACCAATGGTTGTAAATGCAATAATAGAATATAAAATAACAGCATGTCATTTTGAAGCTAATAACGGTGGAGATATGTATGCAGAAAAAGTACAAGAAGAATTAAAGAAAAAAAATTACAGATGTAATATAACATGGTCAAAAGTTCCAACGACAAAATCAAAATTAGATAGAATTTTAGCTTGTCAAGGACCAATAAAAGGAACTTCACATAGTGATTATAAATTATTAGTAAAAGAAAGAAAAGAAATAAGAAACAATAAAATGTATAATGATTTTTTAGATGAATTAACAAAGTTTAATCAAGCTGCTAGTATGCAAGGTAAACAACATGATGATGCTCCTGACTCTTTAGCAAGTTTGTTTACAAATGTACTGGGATATACTCGTATTGGTACAGCAAGAAGTAGAATAAGTAGAGATGATTTAGGGATTTAATAAAAAAGATACAAAAAATATAAAAATGTATCTTTTTTATATTGACTTTTTTTTGGAGTTTTAATATACTTATTGTGAGGTATTAAAATGATTAAAAATGTAATTTGTCCAGATTGTAATAAGATATTATGTAGATTAGAAACTTCTGGTAAGCTTGAAAAAGTATATCTTTATTGCAAGAGATGTAAAGAAGAAAAATATATTGAAGTAGAGCCAAAGAGCCATAACTGTAAATAGTTATGGTTTTTTGTATGGATTGGGAGTGATTTTGTGATTGGGAATATGATAGGCAATGTGGGAAAAGGGCGAAGAAGAATTTTTGATGATAGAGAAATAAATAAAGATACAATTATTCAAATATTATTTGATGCTTTAAATATACACAGATTAAATGTTATAGATATGAAATATTTAATTGACTATTATAAAGGAAATCAAGATATATTAAAAAGAGCAGCTCCATCTACAAGCGAAATAAACAATAAAGTAGTATTAAATTATGCACATTCAAGTGTAAGAGATATTGTAGGATATACATTTGGAAAACCAGTACAAATTATACCTAGAAAATCAAAATACAGAAAAGATATAAAAAATCTTTCAGACATTTTTGAATACGAAAATTCTAGCACAGTAGATAATGAAGTTGCAACATATGCAGCAATTTGTGGTATAAGCTATTTATGTACATTACCATCTAAAGATATATCTAGTGATTATATGCCAGATGTTCCATTGGCAATAAGTAATTTAGATGTATTATCAACATTTGTAATTCAATCTTCAAAAATAGGAAATCCTGTAAGATTATCTTGTACTTTTTGGACCGATAAAAAATATACATATTTTACTGCCTTTACAGATACACAAGTATTTCGTATAAAATCACAAGGTAATGGCACTTTAAGTGGAACTAAAAACGAAATACAAGAAGATGTCAATATAATTGGATTAAATCCGATTCAATTAGTACAAAACAACAATTTCTTAATGGGAGATTTTGAAGTAGCAATAAGTGTTTTAGATGCTTTAAATCAAATAGCTTCTGATAGTGTAAATGATGTTGAAAATGTAATTAAAAGTTTATTAGTAATTATAAATTCTGAATTAGATACAAGTGAAGCATCAAATGTAAAGAAAAATAGAGTTCTTGAACTTTTAGGAACTCCACGGAAATAATGTTGATGCTAAATTTATATATCAACAATTAGATAGCATGGGAATACAAAATTTAAGAGAATATTTAGAAGAAGCTTATAAAACTATCATAGGTATTCCAGATAGAAAAACCAGAGGCGGCGGAGGCGGAGATACTGGAGATGCCGTAAAATTAAGAGATGGTTGGGCTGATATAGAAATTGTTGCAAGAATAAAAGAAAGTTATTTTAAAATTGCTAAGAAAAAACAAATTGCAGTAGCAATTAAAATATTGCAATTATTAGGATTAGCAAGAATAGATTTTAAAACAATAGACTTAGATGTTAAATTTACAAGAAATAAAAATGATAATTTACAAACTAAAGCACAAGCATTTAGTACATTACACGGAACAAAAACATTAGACCCAGCAGATAGTTTAGAAATGTGTGATATGACTACTGATGTAGTAGAAGTTATTGATAGAGGTAAAAAATACTGGGAAGAAGTTGCTGAAAATAATTTAGAATTACAAAAAAGAACTCAAGAAGTATTAAAACAAAATAATGGAGAAAATAATTCAAGTAATACTAAAGCAGAAAATAATCCAGCATATAAAAAGACTACATATAACAATAATATGAATAAAATAAGTGAAAAACATAATAAAAAAGAAGAAAAATAGGTATTAACAGCGAAAGCTGAAAATATAAATTGCCAGTTCTACAATGGCTATATTTGTAGATAGACCTCGCACAGAGAAGTGCTATAATCACGGTTGAAAGAAAGGAGTACCATTATGGAAGAATTATTAAAACAGATTATGGGCGAAGCCTATAAGGAGGATATGACACAAGATGACATTCAATCATTTTTTAAAAATCAAGTTTTAGGTTCAGGAAATTATGTAAATAAAAGTAAATCAGAGGCTGAAATTAAAAAGCTTCAAGATGCTTTAGATGCAAAAAATCTTGAATTACAAAACAAAATGACAGATGATGAAAAGAAAGCAGCAGCAGACCAAGCTTTAAAAGACCAACTAGAAGAATTACAACAACAACTTTTAGCTGGTAAAATTAGCAATAGTGAATATAAAGCTATGAGTATCACATCAAAAAGCAGATTAAATTCTGGAATAGCTGATGATGATAAAGAATTTGGAGAATTTATATCTTCAATTTCTACAGAAGATGAAGAAAAAACATCTAAAATAGCAAATTATATAAATACTATTGTAGAAAAAGCTTATGAAAAAGGCAAAGCCGATATGACAAAAAATAAACTTGGAGGAATGGGAAACTTTAATTCTACAAATGGCGAAGGTGGAAATACAAAAACTGAAGCCGAAGAAAGAGCCGAAAGATTGGCAAAAAACCCAAATAAAATAAAAAAAGAAAATAGTTATTTTAACTAAAAAAATTAAAGGAGGAATTTTAAAATGGCAAATAAAGTAATAACAACAAATTATCCAAACAATCCAAAACAAATCATGATAGCTGATAGCGAAATGATTTCTTTAGGAGTACAAGTTACAAATACAGGTATATCAGCTGACTCTGATGGAAAGAAAATCTTAAAAGCTGGAACACCATTATATGGTAGTTTAAGAACAAGAAATACTGCTTTTGTAAAAGCTTCAACATCAAATGGAGCAAGTAATGCAGTAGGAATTATACTACATGATGTAGATGTTACTGCTGGAGCTGAAAATGCTGCAATAGTAATATTTGGTGTAGTTGATTTAGAAAAACTAGATTCAAGTGTTCAATCATTAATAACAACAGAAGTAGAAACAGCTTTAGATGGAAAAATATTTTTTACTACTGGTAGTGGAAATGCATTATCATAATTAAATATGAAAGGAAGGAAATGAAAAATGAATACAATTTTTGATTATTTTACAAGTAAAGCACTTGCTGCTTACTACAATACAAGACTTGCTGATACAAATACACAACCTTATTTAGGTGATGAATTATTCCCAGCAAGAAAGAAAATGGGATTAAATTTAAAATTTATTAAAGGAGCTAAAGGATTACCAACAACTTTAAGTTTATCTGCTTTTGATGTTAAATCAACAAAGAAAGATAGAATTGGTTTCCAAGCAGTTCAAACAAAAATGCCATTCTTCAAAAATGATATGCTTATTGATGAAGAATTAAGACAAGAATTATTGATAGCAATAGAAGCAGGAAATGCTGATTATATTGATACAATATTAAGAAATATATTTGATGATACAATCACATTATTAGATGCTGCTGGTGTTTCAAGAGAAAGAATGAGAATGCAATTACTTTCTAGTGGTGCAATATCAATGGCAAACAATGGTCAATCTTATACATATGATTATGGATTAGGAAATGACCAAAAAGTAACTCCTTTAACAGCATGGAATGCTAATGGAGCTGACCCTCTAGGAGATATAATTGCTTGGCAAGATGTTATAGAAAATAAAGGTTATGCTAGACCATCAAGAGCTATAACATCAAGAACAGTATTAAGAACTTTAATGAAAAATGCTGGAATTAAAGAAGCTATATATGTTATGAGCCAAGGAAAAGTAACATTAACAGAAGCTAATGTAAAAGATTATTTCAGAGAAAATGCAGGAATAGAAATTGCTGTATATGACAAGAAATATATGAATGAGAGTGGAGTAGCAACAAGATATATTCCAAATGATTTATTTATCTTAATTCCAGAAGGAGATTTAGGAAATACTTGGTTTGGTACTACACCAGAAGAAGCAGATTTAAGAAATGGAGCTACAGATGCAGAAGTTTCAATAGTAGATACAGGTGTTGCTGTAACAACAACAAAAACAACAGACCCTGTTTCAGTTGATACAAAAGTATCTCAAGTTGTATTACCATCATTCGAAGCTGCTGACCAAATAATGATAGCAGATGTAATGTAAGAAAGGAAAATAAATTATGATTAATATAAAAAAAGGAAGCCATACTTTATTAGTTTCTAAAAAAACTTTTGAATCAATGTTTAAACCTTTAGGATATGTTATCATAGAAGAAGCTCCTAAAAAAGCTTCTTCTCAAGATAACGTAAATGTAGTAGAAAACGTTGAGAATAAAAAATCAGAAGATTTACCAAAAGAAGAAGAAAATATATCAGATGAGAAATCAAAAGATGTAGAAAACGATTCTGAAGGTAAAGAAGAAGATAAAAAAGAAGAAGTATTAGAAGAAGATAAAGATAAAAAAGAAAATAGTTTAGAAAATATACTTGGAATGTTATCAAAAGAAGATAATAATAAAAGTAAAAAGAAATAATAGGCAATCCAAAATTGAGGAGGAATAAAAATGATTTATATAATCGATGAAAAACCTTATATAAAGGTTGCTAATTATTACAGAGAAGTTGACATTAAGAAAAAAGGAAATGAATATTATGTCATTCCTAAAAAAGGTGAAGAAACTAAATTAGAATATGTTAACCAATCAAAAATTGGACAAATGTCAGTAGAAGATTTTTATAAAAAGAATTTATTTAATAGTAATAAAATGGATATTTCTTTAGAAGAAAACAGATAAAAGAGGTGAAAAAGATATGATGACTTTTGAAGATTATAAACATACGCAAGAAGGTTTTGCGTTAAATGAAAAAGTAAAAAGACAGTTAAAAAGTAGAGGATTTGAAATTTCAAACTTATCAGAAGATGATATATATGATGAAATAGAAAATGCTATTGAAGCTGTTAATGATAGAAGGCATTTCATATCTAATGACCAATTATTGTTTGAACCAAAGTATAAAGGAACTGTGGTAAGACTTGTTATGTGTTCTTTTGCCAAGATGGGTGCAGAAGGACAATTAGCACATTCTGAAAATAAAATTTCAAGAACGTATGCTGGAGCTAGTGAATATCCTAATGATATTCTTCAAGAAATTGTACCATTAGGAAGGATGAAAAGTATATGATTTGTCTAAGAAGAAATAAAAGACCTTTTTATTTGTGTCAAAAACTTCCTAATTCAACTAATTTTGATGTTCCTATTCCTTGTTTCTTAAATTTTCAACCTACTAATAGTATAGGAGAAAAATTAACTTTAGGAGAAGATTATTTTATGTATTTACAAATAAAATGTACACCAGAAGAAGCCGAAAAATTTAAAAATGGCGATAAGTGTTATATTTATGTAAATCCACCTAAACCACATGATGTACTTTGCAAAGATGCAGATTATATTGTTGATGGAAACCCTATAAATACGTTAAATCAATCTGAAATAAAGTTAAGAAAATTAAGTGGTCAATAATGAAAAAGATTGAAGTAGAATTATCTAGACAAGGTCTTAGAGATTTGTCTAAGAAAATAGATAATTTAAAACAAGATTTAAAAAAAGCAGATAAAAGAATTGAGGATAGACTAGCAGATTATGCTAGAACTCAAATTGAAAATAATTTATCTGCAACACCATTTAGAGATGGAAACGAAGATACTACTACTTTTAAAGAAGAATTTGATGATAAAATAAAAGTAGGAATGAGAGGAAGTCAAGCTTTATATAATGAATTTGGAACTGGTACACAAGGAGAAATGTCGCCACATCCAGTAAAAGGTAAATTTCCATTACATGGATATAATACTGGAAGGACTATTAGAACTGCTAGTTTAAAAGTTAATGAAAAATATGGAGTTTCAGTAGGAACAAAATATTGGACTTATAAATCAGCAGATGGGCAAACCGTATTTACTACAGGTATTCCAGCAGGAAAACAAGTCTTTGATGCAGCAATGGCATTAAGAAAAGAAAAAAAGAAAATAGTTAAACAGGAAGTGAGTGATGTCTTATCGAAACTTTAATTCCACAATTAAAAAGAGATATAAAAGCAGAATTTGAACAACCAATAGAATACGAAGATGTAATAAATGAAACTACTTTAACTTTAACTGACTTTCAAGATGTTACTGTCAAAGGTGCATATGATGCAATTCCAGAAATACAATATCCATTAATAACAATTTTAGAAATTCAAAATACTGAAAATTCAGAATTTACTGATAATGAAGGAGAACATGTTTCAGATTTAGCATATCAAATTGAATGTTGTAGTAGAAATACAACTTATTTAGAAGCTACTGAAAGTGCAATGCTTATGGGTAATGTTGCCAATAAGCTTTTAACTGGACCTAGATATAAATTATCAAGAGTTGGAACTCCATCAATAGTTCCAATAGTAGCTGATAAAGATGTTATTAGATATATATTAAGATATTCTTGTAGTATTGATTTAGATAAAAATACAATACATTCAAGAAGTTAAAAAAAGGAGGAATTTAAAATGGCTATTAATTTAAGTACAGCTGGTATTCATTTATATTATGCAGTAGAATCAACAGCAGGAACAAGACCTACTGCAAAAAGTGCTTATACAGATTTAGTAGGAGTAAAAAGTATTCCATCAATGAACCCTGCTCCAGATACACTTGAAACAACAGACTTAAACCAAACAGAATATAAGACATATATTGATGGTTTAAAAGATTTAGGAGGCTCATTAGAGTTTACATTTAATTTAACTCAAGAATTAGTTACAATGTGGAGTACATTAATGGAAGCTTATGAAGCTGCAAAAGCTACTGGAAAAGCTACATGGTTCTTAATTGATATTCCAGGATTAACAAACGGATTATACTTTACTGGAAATCCATCAAGTATGGGAATACCAGAAGCAGGAGTAAATGCTGTTTTAGAAATTACAAATTATATTACACCAACAGGAGCACCTGTAAATGCTGCTAAACCAACAACATAATAAATAAAGAAAAGAGGTAAAAATATGAATAAAAAAATTGAATTTGAAGATAATGGCGAAAAATATGTATTAGAATATAATAGAGAAGCAATAAAAGTAATGGAAGCAAGAGGGTTTAGTGTTTCTGAATTAACATCTAAACCTATGACAATGTTACCTTTAGCTTTTGAAGGGTTATTTTATAAAAATCATAAAAAAGTTAAAAAAGATTACGTTGATGAATGTTATGATAGATTCAAAGATAAAAGTAAATTAATTAATGTAATTGGTGATATGCTTTCAGAAGTTTATGATAGCTTAACAGATGATGAAAGTGATAATGAAAAGGGAAACTTAGATTGGAAGATAGTTGGATAAATTCCGACAAGGCAAAGCATATCTTCCTTAGTGAACAGTTCGATAAAATGTGTCCTTATTTTTTGAGCATAGGAATGACATACGAACAATATTGGTATGGAGATGTTACTATGACAAAAGATTATTTAAAGGCATATAAATTAAAAGCAAAAAGAGATGATGAAATCGAACAATGGAATATTTGGAAACAAGGCATGTATATATATGAGGCATTGTGTGATGTATCTCCTGTATTACATGCCTTTTCTAAAAAAGGTACAAAGCCTTTGCCATATTCAGAAGCTCCTTATGGAATGGAAGAATATAAAAAGAAATTAGAAGAAAAAAGAAAGCCTACAAAGCAAGAAGTTGAAAATGAAAGATTAAGGGCAAGAATTTTCTTTTTAAACTGGGCGAAAGCCACGAAAGAAAAATTCAAAAATGAAAGGTAGGTGTTATAATGGAAACAAGTATTGATGAAGTTAGTATTCAAATAGGCAGTAATTCAGAAGGAGCAAGTAGTGGATTAGATAACTTAAAAAACAGTATTGATAGATTATATTCTTCATTAGATATGACATTAAATAAATTAAATCAATTTAGTTCTGCAATATCAAATTTACAATCAAAAGCTAGTCAAGCTAATAGTCTAAATTTATCAAAAATGAATAATGCAAATTTTAATGCTGGTGCATTAAATGTAGATAATTCAGGACTAGATAAAGTACAAAATGTAACTGATAAAATTAGTACTTCTTCATTAAAAGCAAGAGATTCAGTTAAATCTATTGCAAGTGCTTTTACAAGTGTAGGTAATGGAGCTATAGCAGCAGGAAGTAAACTTTCTAAAGCATCAGGATTTTTCTCAAAAGGAGTACATAAAATAAAAGAAGGACTAGGCTCAATTTTTAAAGGCTCTAGAAAAGCATTTGATGGCGACCACATTTCAAGAGGATTTAAAAAATTGTTGAAATATGCTTTTGCTTTATTTTCAATTAGGGGTACTTATGCTTTATTAAATAGTGCAGCAAATCGTTGGCTAAATAGTACTAATTTAGCGGCACAACAACTAAGTGCAAATATTGATTATTTAAAGTTTGCAGCAGGGTCTGCATTAGCTCCTATAATTGAAAGACTTGTTAGTTTAGTATATGCTTTGTTGAGAGGAATACAAAAAGTAGCTTATGCATTAACTGGTGTAAATATATTTGCGAAAGCAACTGCTTCTTCTATGGCAGGTGCAGCTGGAAGTGCAAAAGAGGCTGCAAAAGCATTAGCTCCTTTTGATGAATTAAATGTTATAGATTTTGGTAAATCTTCTGGTGGTGGAGGAGGAGGCATTAGTCCTAACCTTGATTTATCAGAATTAGATGGAGCGACAAATAGTATTTTAGAAGCTATTAAAAGAGGAGATTGGTATGAAGTAGGAAAAGAAATAGCAAATAAACTTAATGAAGCATTGGAAAGTATAGATTGGGAAAGAGTAAAAAGTTTTGCAAAAAAATTGGCAGAAAATATAGCTTTATTTTTAAATGGTTTTTTAGAAAATACAGATTGGAATTTAGTAGGAAAAACTATAGGAGAAGGAATAAATACAGCAATAGAATTTGTATCTAGTTTTGTTACTACATTTAATTGGGCTCAACTAGGAAAAGCTATAGCAGATACTATAAGTTCGGCTGTACGAACTACAGATTGGTCAAAGTTATCAAAAACAATAAGTGATTTAATTTCAGGGTTTTTCAAAACAATAAGTACTTTCTTAAAAGAACTTGACTGGCAAGGACTAGCTGATGGAATTGTAGATTTTGTTAAAGGTGTAGATTGGGGTAATGTTATCTCTGGTTTAATGGAAATTATTGGTGCAGCATTAGGTGGAATTGGTAAATTTTTTATAAGAATAGGCGAAAATATAGGTAATGGAATAATGGATGGACTTAATCAATTTGGACAACAACTAGGTCAAAAAATGATAAATGAAGGTATGAATGCAGTACAAGCATTTTTTAGAACATTATATGAATGGCTAAGAGATGCAGATAAATGGTGTTATGATTATATTATTCAACCGTTTATAAATAGTTTATTTGGAAATGATGTTTTGACAGATGAAATGTATGAAAATGGGCAAAATGTAAGTGAAGGTTTTTTACAAGGTATAGGAGATTTCTTTGGTGGTATTCAAAAATGGATTGAAGATAATGTAGGAAAACCAATAGTAGACAGTATTAAAAACTGGTTTGGAATACATTCTCCTAGTAAATTAATGAAAGATGAAGTAGGTGCTTATGTTGGAGAAGGTTTATTAGAAGGTATAGCAAAACCATTTATTGATATATCAAATTGGATAAAAGACAATGTATTTAATCCAATAATTAATGGATTTAAAAGTTTATTTGGAATACAATCGCCAAGTAAAGTAATGAAAGATGAAGTTGGTACTTACATAGGTCAAGGATTGTTGGAAGGTATATCAAATTCACTTAAAAATATAGGAAATTGGTTAAAGGAACATGTATTTGACCCAATAGTAAATGGATTTAAAAGTTTGTTTGGAATACATTCTCCAAGTACAGTATTTGAAGGATTAGGTGGCAATATGATGGAAGGCTTATATAACGGAATGATTGGGCTAGTTGGTAAAATTACTGGTATTGGAGAAACTATAAAAAATGGACTTCAATCAACTTTAAGTAATATGAATATTCACATTAAGTTGCCACATTTCACATGGTCATCTGTGCCTGCATCAGGATGGATTGCAAATATATTAAGTGCTTTAAATTTACCAACAAATTTACCAAAATTAAATGTTAGTTGGTATGCACAAGGTGGATTCCCAGATGAAGGCGAATTGTTTGTTGCTAATGAAGCCGGACCTGAAATGATAGGTAATATTGGAAACAGAACAGCAGTAGCAAACAATGACCAAATTACCACAGCTATATCAAAAGCAACTTATGAAGCATTTTCACAAGCATTTAAAGAAAGTTCAAATGGACAAAAACAACCAGTAAATGTTTATATAGGAAATAAAAAAGTATATTCAGGATATGGAGAATATTTAAGTAGTGAAAATAATATGTATGGAACAAATACAATAAAAATATAGGAGGAGAATTATGAGTAATTTTAGAGGTTTTTATTTTAGAATTGGAGGATGTTACTTTAATTCTCCTTTTCCAAAAAGAGATGGATTCGAAGTGCAACCACATTTAGTTCAAGTGACTGATGCAGGTAGAGTTGCAAGTGGCAAATTAATAGTAAAAGAATTGCCACACAGACCAACTAAATTGGTGATACAATTCCCAATAATGACACCAGAGCAATTTAGAGTATATTACAATGCTTTGGACAATATGTATTTAACGGTTGAATATTATAATGAAGATTACGATAGATACGAAACTGCAATTATGTATCATTCAGATTTAAAATACAAACCAATAACATATCAAGGGAAAAAAATGATAGATTTTGAACAATTTAGTTTAATAGAACATTAAGGAGGAAATTATGTATAATTTTTCTAATGAAGCAAAACAAAGACTATTAAATGGTAAAATAACTAGAGCATATATGAAAGTTTTACAAACTGATACCGAACCAGAAATAATCTTGACAGAAGAAGATTACTTAAAAGATATTAAATTTGAAGAATTAAGATATGTTCCTAATGAAGGTTTTATAGGCGGAACTGTTGCTAAAAGAGTTACTGGTAATTTAAATAATATTGATGGTTCTTTAAATATTCAAGATAGAGAATTTGAACTTTATTTTGGAGTCGAATTACAAAACGGGACTGTTGAATACGTTAATTATGGAACTTATATAGTACAAAAACCAGAAGATGACCAAGTAACTGATAACACTAGCTTTGAAGCTTTAGATTATATGGTAAAATTAAATGAGCCTTGGGAAGATAGAGTAACATATCCGTGTACATTAAAAGATTTATTTGATGACCTTGTAAGCCAATCAGGACTATCTACAAAAGTAAATTCTTTTTTAAATGATGATTTTATAGTAGAAAACAATCAATTTGAAACTGGAACAACAATGAGAGATGTTTTAAAAGCGATAGCACAAATCTCTTTTAATTGGGCTAGAATAGATGAAGATGATGAAATTGTAATGGATTTTACAAGAAAAGAAACAGTAGATGAAGAATTAACAATTGATAATTATTATGAATTAAAGAAAAATAATTTATATGGACCAATAAATGTTATAGTATTAAGAAATAGTCAAGTAGAAGGAGAAAATGTAACTATAAGAGATGAAAATAGTATTTTAGAATATGGAGAAACAGAGTTTGTTATAGAAGATAATCCTTTTGCTTATACTCAAGAAAAAAGAACAGAACTTATAGAAGCAGCAAGATATTTGTTTGGATTCACTTATACACCAATATCAATGAATATGATAGGATATATTTATCTAAATTGTAAAGATAAAATAAGAGTAACAAATTTACAAAATGAAACTTTTGACACTTATTTATTTAATCATACAATTGATTATAATGGTGTAATGATTGATAGTATGGAAAGCCCAGCAATGACAAAAACACAAACAAAATATCAATTTTTACCACAAATGATACAAGCTATGAAACATACTGAATTAGTAGTAGATAAAGCAAATCAAAAAATAGAAAGTATTGTTTTAGAAATTGGGGATAGAAGTCAAAAAACTACTACAATAACGCAAGATATAGATGGCATAGAGAGTAAAGTTGAAGATTTAGAAGATTTAACAAGAATTGCAAAAGGAAATCAAACTGTAATAATAAATGATGCTTATCCTGATGAAGAAATATTAGAATTGCATATTTATGGTAATAATAGAGTTTTTGATTATTTATACCCAGATGATGAATTATATCCAAATAATACATTATATCCTTATGGAGATAGTAGAATACGTTTCTTTAATGCTAATGAAGATAGAACAATAGAGCTTAATATTATGGATGTATTAAGAGAAAATGAAGAAACTAGAGATGAACTTTTTATAGATAGTGAAGGAAAAGTTAGTTTAATAAGAAGAATAAACAAAAATGGCTTGACTAAATTAACTCCAGAAATAACAATATTAGGAGAATTACATTTTAAATTAATAGAAGGAAATAATACTTTTTCTATATTAAATTATAATGCTCCAATAGAAGTTAAATATGCTATTAAAAGTACATATACAGATATATTTGCTACAAGAGTAGAAATGAATAGCAATATATCTCAAACGGCAGAAGAAATAAATTTAGAAGTAAGGAAGAAGGTAGATGAGAATGAAGTTATTTCAAAAATTAACCAAAGTGCTGAACAAATTACAATTGAAGCGGCGAAAATAGGATTGACAGCAACGGATGTATTGAATATAATCAGCGGTAATGCAATTAATTTAACAGCTAAAGAAATTACAATAGCAAGTAATAATTTTAATGTTGATAAAGATGGAAATATGAGTTGTACTAACGCAAACATATCAGGAACAATAACAAGTAGTAATGCAACAATAAATGGTGGCAAGATAGATATAAATACTACGAGAGCATTAGGAGATAGAATTATAAAAGTAGCTGATAATATGGGAGCAACAACATATATTGGTACAGTTAATGCATTAATAGGAGCAACAAATATTGGAGATATAGATACTGGGGTTTATTTGCAAGGTGGAGCAGCTGGTCAGAGTATGGTAAGTGCTAATGTTTTAAGACAAACATCTCAAGAAAGTCAAAAAAAGAATTTTGAAAAACTAGAAGAAGGATTAAATATTGTTCTTGATACTGATATTTATAAATTTAATTATAAAACAGAAGAAGATGGAACTAAAAAAAGTATTGGTTTTGTAATTGGAGATAATTTTAAATATCCAATAGAAGTGACAGATGCAAGTAACAAAGGTGTAAATTTATATTCTATGGTATCAGTTGCATATAAAGCAATTCAAGAACAACAAAAAACAATAGAACAATTACAAAAACAAATAGAAGAATTGAAAGGAGAAGAATAATGGCAGGAGAATATATAGAATTTAATAATAATTCACAACCAGCTTTGAATGATACTAATATAAACAGACTACAACAATTAATAAAGCAAGATATTCAAGGTGCTGTTTCGGGAGACACATTACCTGTTGGTGCTATAATGCCTTTTGGTAGTGATACAATCCCAGAAAATTGGTTGTTATGTAATGGGCAAGCAGTAAGCAGAACAACATATCCAGAATTATTTAATACAATAGGAATAACTTATGGTAGCGGAGATGGATTTACAACATTTAATTTACCTGATTTACAAGGTAAAATACCAGTAGGATTAGATGAAAACGATACAGATTTTGATACGTTAGGAAATACAGGTGGAGAAAAAGAACATACATTAACAATTGCTGAAATGCCATCACATAGTCATAGCGAAACTTTTGGAAGTAAAGAATTAGTAGACGAAGGCGGTTCTGGAGAAATTGTAACAGGAAATAAAGTGACTTTTAATGGAAGCGGAACTACACACATATGCTTAACAGCAAATACAGGTGAAAGTCAATCACATAACATTTTGCAACCTTATATAGTACAAAACTACATTATAAAAGCAAAACAAAGTGCAGGAATAGTAGCAACAGTAGTAGATGGATTAAATAGCACAAGTACAACAGATGCTTTATCTGCTAATCAAGGTAAAATATTAAATGATAGATTTAATTATTCAACAGAAGAAAAAGTAATAGGTACTTGGATAAATCGGAAAACCTTTATATAGAAAAGTATTAAAAGAATTAGTAACAACAACTAGTTCAACAAGTTTTGCGCATAATATTTCAAATGCAGAAAGTTGTTGGTTGTCAGCAGATAGTTTTTTAGATGTAGGAGGTACAACGTTACCACTTAATTATTATAGGTTTGGAACTTCTGATAATTATATATATGCTCATGCTAGTACAAATAATGTTACTATAAAAATTGGACCATCAGGTTGGGCAAACAATTATGCTTATTTTGTTATAGAATACACAAAAACAACAGATTAATATAAAAACAAATAAACGTAATAATGTAAAAAAATCCCATTTAAAATAACTTAAAAAGCTAGACAAAAATTAAAAGTTCAAGTATAATTATATTAACAAAAAATAGGAGAAATTTATTATGGATATTAATGAAAGAGTAGATAGAATTG
Organism: Clostridia bacterium; assembly: GCA_017469445.1. Lineage (GTDB taxonomy): Bacteria > Bacillota > Clostridia > TANB77 > CAG-508 > UMGS1864. The sequence continues at coordinate 26,296 of JAFUGK010000021.1, read as the reverse complement.
AAATGAAAATTGAAAATCTTGAGAACAAATTTAACGAAGCAATACCAGAAATTCAATCAGGAATAAGAGAAATAAAGGTAATGCTTCAAGAAAGACCAATCCAAGAAAATTTAAAAAATAATATAATTGAAAAAGAAATAGAAACTTTAGCAACAAAATATGACCAAAAAATAAGTTCAGCAGAAGAAAGAATAAAAAAAATAGAAGATAGTCAAGTTTGGTTGAGAAGATGCGTGATAGGAGCTTTGATAGGATTGGTAATAGAAGTAATTGTATTTGTAGTAAAAATGATGTAAGAGGTTTTAATACCTCTTTTTTTATTTTTTTATTGCATTTAAAAATAATGTATGTTATAATTACCTCAAGAGGATAGATAAGAAGTCATGAGCTTATCGAAAGCATACTCCATTGTGCCTCCTCTTGCTAATATAAATGGAGGGAATGGAGGAAAAATAATGTTAGAAGTATTATTAGGACAAATACCCGAAGCTATATATTTTGCATTGTTTTTAATATTAACTAAAAAAATAAAAGAAAAAAGAATTTTATTTGTAATATTAATGATGTTAGAATATGTATTAACATTTAAAGCAATGCCATATAGCATATATGGGAGAATAGGCTTTTTTGTCATAAGTTACATAACATTAAAAGTTTTATATAAAGAAAAAGCACAAATAACTGATGTGTTTACTTTGGCTATTGCAAGTATTATATTGATTATCTTGTCTGCAATTCCATCATTTTTATTTTTGAATAATATGGGAAATATGACAATATATATAATTTATATAATATTGACAAGAATTTTGATTTTTGGCTTTTTATTTATATTTAGAAACAAATTATGTAATATCCAACTTTTATATAAAAAGTTTTGGAATAGAAATGATAAAGCGAAGCTAAAAATGAAATCAGCAACATTTAGAAGCTTGAGCCTAGTTGTATTTAATATAATGTTCTACGTAATTAATATAGGATTAGCATTTGCTTTATTTATAAGAAAGTGAGGTGAGTGCTATGCCTTGGGATTCTTGGTTTTGGGCTTATGATGTAGAAGATGGAGAGTAAACAAATGAAATTTAATAAGTATTTTTTTGGAAGTTTATTTTTTAATATTGCAGAAACAATACTTATCTTCTTAGTAGGTAAGCTATTAAACTTACCTACTAACTATATTATAATAATTATGCTAACATTTATGATAAGTAGAGGTTTCTTTGGAAAAGCTTTACATTTTAAAGCTTGGTATAGATGTTTAATATGGAGTTGTTTAATATTATTAAGTCTGTTTTTAATATTAAAGATTGATTTAAAAATATCTATATTGTTTGCAATATTTAGTGCATTTATAATGACAGGAAAGTCAAATATAAATGATATGTATTTATGGAAAGGTAACAATCAAAGCAAATATGCTGATATTGAGAAATATATAAAGTACCACGAATTTGATAAAGAATTAATTGAATTTGAACAAAACATTCAAAAGAAAGATAAAGTTTTATATCTTTTATATAAATATAGATTTAAAGAACATAAAACTTTTGCTGAGATTTCAAATCTTTTAGATATAGAAACAAATAGAATAACCGCAGAGCTAGATAAAATTGCATTTGGAATGAGAATATTTTGTAAAATATAAAGACTGGTTTTTTAACTGGTCTTTTTATTTTTTTGCTATACACCGTGTAGAAATATTTAATTTAATAAGTATATAATATCCTTAGAAAGGAGATAAACAAAAAATTAATACTAATTGCCTATTATTAGATTGTTTTTTGTTTATCTTTATTCATTTTTAATAGGAGGAATAAATAATGAACTATCCAATGTTTTCAAATAATAATAATCCAATGTATATGCAAAATTTACAAAGCCTTCAAGATATGAGGGATAGAATTGATAGTCAAATGAAACAAATGCAGCAACAAAATCAAATGCCACAACCAGTAGCACAACCTCAAATACATCAGAGTTTTCAACTTGCACCACAAACTAATAATTCTGAAATACAAGCTAAGTATGTTACAAGTATAAATGATGTAAAAAATACTTTTGTTATGAGTTTAGGAATTTTTATAAATAAAGAATTAGACAAGTTGTGGTTAAAAAATATAAACGGAGAAATTAGAACTTTTAATTTAACTGAAATAATTGAACAAGATGAAAAAGATATAGAAATAAATAATTTAAAACAAGAATTAGAAAATATGAAATTATTAATAAAAAATGTTCAAAATATAGATGAAGTTAAAGAAAGTGGCGGTAAAAATATTAATAAAAATGTAAAAAAATAGAAAATATACTATTTAGTATATTTCCATATAAACTTACCAGCTGTTTTTCTGTTTCCTTTTGCACAATTAACAATATTACAAGAATTGATATTTAATGAATTACTTGCCTCAATAATACTGTCCCACTTTTTAATAAAGTTATTATAAATATCAAATTGATATATATTTTTTGAAGCGACGTGATTTTTACCTTTTTTACCAAGCATAGGTGGTTTAAAATGTAAATTTTTATAATTATGTTTTTGGTTTTCGCTAGCAGTTACCCATTCTAAATTAGTTACATAATTATTAGTTTTGTTACCATCAATGTGATTGACTTGTGGTTTATTTTCTGGATTTGGTATAAATGCTAAAGCAACTAATCTATGAATAGAATAATGTTTATTTTTTAGTATTATTCTTAAATAACCACAATTATTAATTTGTGGAGATAAAATTTTAATTTTGTTTTTAATTCTACCAAAATTAGATATTTGATAAGCACCTTCGTATCCTTCTATATCTTTCCATATTTCTTGCATAATAGTTCCTTTCTATTGTGTAAAGAAAAAGGAACTTATATAAATGTACCAATGTGAGTTTTTAATGTTGAGTTAAGCTCTCACAAAGATACACTTATATAAATTCCTTTAACTTAACTCAACAATTATATTATAACATAAGGAATTTAAAAAGTAAATAAAAAAAGGAGAAAAAATTTATTATGAATCCATTAATGCAAATGTTGATGAGTAGATTACAAACACAAAATCCAAAGGGACATCAATTAATAAGTGAAGCAATGAGAAATAACGGTAATCCTCAAGCAATAGTTCGACAAATGATGAGTAATGCGACACCAGAACAAAAAGAAAATTTATTTAAACAATGCAAACAATATGGAATTCCCGATGGATTACTTTCACAATTACAAAATATGAAATAGATAATAATATGTTGTTAAAACATTTATTATAAATATTTTTAAAGAAAGGAGGATTAAATTATGGGAGATAATTTATCACCAGCGGATATAAAAGCAGTCGTAGATGGAAATAACAACGGATTTGCTTATCCAGTTTACCCATACGGTGGAGGATTTGGAAATAGTGGATTTGGTAATGATGGAAGTTGGATTTGGATAATTCTTATTCTTGCTCTATTAGGTGGATTTAATGGAAATGGAAATGGATTCGGTGGAGGATTCGGTAATGACTATGCGTGGTTATCAAACGGACAAAAAGATATTATGACAAACACAAATAACGGATTTAACACATTACATTTAAGCGACCAAGTAGAAGGTGTAAGAGATGGTATCTATGGATTATCTAACCAATTATGTAATTGTTGTGCAGATATGAACCAAACTGTAAGTAATGGTTTCTATAATGCAGAAATAGGTGCAAACAACAGACAGATGGCAAATATGCAACAATCATTTAACAACCAAATAGCTACATTACAAGGATTTAATAATCTAAGTTCTGATTTAGCTTCATGTTGTTGTGAAAACAGATTAGGAATAGCTAATCTAAATTCTACAATTTTAGCTGAAAACTGTGCAGACCGTGCAGCTTTAGCAGATGGTTTAAAAGATGTATTAATTAATCAAACAGCAAATACACAAAGAATTTTAGACCAATTATGCTCAGATAAAATTGATGCTAAAAATGAAAAAATTGCAGATTTACAAAGAGAATTACAAATGGCTGACTTAAAAGCATCTCAAATCGAACAAAATGCTTTTATTGCTCAAGGATTTAGCAATGAAGTTGACCAATTGTATAATAGACTTTCTTCATGCCCTGTTCCTAGTACACCGGTCTATGGAAGAACACCAATATTCACTTGCAATAGTGGATGTGGATGCGGAAACGCATTTGGAAACACAATAGTATAATAGCAAAATGTTGATAAGACAATCTCGAAAGAGAACTTGCTAATAAAGGTAGTAAGTTTATCTTGCTATCTTTTTTTATAAAACAAAATAAAGGAGGGAATAAAATGAGTGTAGGAACAATACAAGCAGTACAAGAACCAGAAATAACATTAACTTCTAATACAGCATCCGTTCCTTTTTCAACAGTAGATTTAAGAACAAGAAGTGCTATAAATTGCAACGGATGGATGAACCACAATGAAGGAAGTGCATTGTTTAGTATTCTTGAAGGTGGAATATATGAAGTAGATTTTAATGCAAATGTAACAAGTGCAGCAGCAGGACAAGTTGCCTTAGCTTTATTTGCAGATGGAGTACAAGTTATAGGAACTGAAATGGATGAAACTATTGCAGCAGCAGGAGAATTTGCAAATATTGGATTTGATAAAAAAATAAGAGTATGTTGCAAAGGTACAGTTAATTTGGCAATAACAAGTTTACCAACAATAGTATATAATGGTGGAGCAGAACCAGTTGTTACAGATACTGAAATACCAATTATTAAAAATGCAGAAATTAGCGTAACTCGCCTCGCATAAATATTGACATAGAATTAAAAGCTTGTTATAATACTTTTGAGGTGATTTTTATGTTGAAAAATTATAGTGGAGAGGTTTATGGAAATATTCAAGTTTTAGAAATGACTAATAAAAGAAAAAGAGGTTATGTTGTTTATAAATGTAAATGTAATAAATGTGGTAGGTTATTTGAAAATTCTTTAGAACATTATAAAAAAAGGGCAAAATTAGGGATAAATACTATGACTTGTGGTTGTTATAATCCACATTATAATAATTTTTATAAAAATGGATTATCTAAAACAAGGGTTAGATTTATTTATAATAATATGAAAGAAAGATGTTATAATAAAAATAATAAAGCATATAAATATTATGGTGCAAGAGGAATAAAAATTTGTGATGAATGGTTGAAAGATTTTATAAATTTTTATAATTGGGCTATAAATAATGGTTACAAAGAAGATTTATCTATAGATAGAATAAATGTAGATGGAAATTATGAGCCTAATAATTGTAAATGGTCGACATTTCAAGAACAAATTAGCAACAGAACTAATACTGTAAAAATTGAATATAATAATATTATTAAACCTTTAACAGAATGGGCAAGACAATATAAAATTCCTATAACAACATTAAGAAGTAGATTAGATAGAGGATGGACTGTTGAAAGAGCTTTAAATGAAAATGTACATAAAAATTTCAAAGGTAAGCATAGCGAAAAACATTATAAATATAATAATTTTGAGGCAAAATAATGAATAATTTTGAAAATAATTTAGAAATTTTATCTAATTTATTGCAAATAAAAAGTTATGAGATATTAGTTAATGATTTTAATAATACTGATTTAATGAAATACTTAAAGCATCAAGATGAAATATTAAATAAAATTATTAAGCAAAATGAAGAAATAATAAATCTCCTGAAAGGAGGAAAATAAATTGGAAATAGAAGAAATAATACAGAAAATAGTTGATAATGGAAGAATAGAAGATATGGAAACTTTGTCTGATATGTTAGAAGATACAATGGAAGAATTGGAAAAATACGACAAAGACTGTTTTGATAAATATATGATGAAATTATATAAAATGGCTTATGGTAATGTGTTGCCTGATAAATTAAAAATCCAATGGGTAAATAATATGAAACCAGTAGCAAGATGGCAAGTAGAACAAATAGAAGAGATAAAAAATATATATATGAGATACGGAGTAAATATGCCATTCTATTCTTTTTTTGTAATTATTAATTTATTATATTCTGATATGAGTAATTCTTTAGGTGAAATTAATAATAAAGAAGATTTAACTAGATATATACAAGCTACAAATGATTGGTATTATGATGAAGATGCACATAATACACAAGAAGCTAAATTATTAGCATATTGGGAATATATTGTCAATTAATTCGCTAGATGTTGATTTTCCTTTATTTTTATTATATAATATATAAAGGAGGCGATATCATGAAAGTAGGAGAAAAAATAGGTAAAATTTTATTATTACAAAAAATAGGGAGAGGTTATCACAAAGATGCTATGTGGAAATGTAAGTGTGATTGCGGAAAAATTTTTTATAGATGTACTTCTAGTGTAAAAAAAGGAAAAAGTTGTGGATGCGATAAATATGAAAATTTAATTGGCAAAAAGTTTGGTAAATTAACTGTCATTAAAAAACTTAAAAACAACAAATTTAATCATAGCACATGGTTATGTAAATGTGATTGTGGAAATGAAATTGTTATAGATAGGGCAAATTTATCTATAAACAAAACTAAAACAGTTAGTTGTGGATGCCATAAAAAAGAAATTATCACAAAACATAATAAGTATAAAACCAAAATTTATTCAGTATATATTGCAATGAAACAAAGATGTTATAATAAACAAAGTATTCCATATAAATATTATGGCGGCAGAGGAATAAAAATTTGTGATGAATGGCTTGATGAAGAAAATGGTTTTATTAATTTTTACAATTGGTCTATAAATAATGGATGGAAAGAAGGGCTTTCAATTGACAGAATAAATACAAATGCAGATTATAAGCCAGATAATTGTAGGTGGACAAATTCATTAACACAAATGAACAATACAAGAAGAAATCATTATGTAACACATAACAATGAAACACATACCATAGCAGAATGGGCAAGAATATTAAATAAAAATTATTCTACATTATACAGCAAATTAAAAAATAATAATTTTAAATTCTAATTATAGAAAGGAGTAAAAACATGAACGAAATGAATCCAAATTATGATAATAGAGATTACGATAATAGATACGACAGAGATTACAGAGATTATAGAGATTATAGAGATGACAGAAATTATAGAGATTACAGAGATTATAGAGATTATGACCGTAGAGGCGGAAGAATGAATATGAGAAATTATAGAAATTATCGTGAAGATTATCATGAAGAACTAGAAATGGCAATGGAAGATATGAGAGAACAATTTAGAAAACTAGAAGATATATCAGAAATGGCTAATAATATGCAAGATAAAAACATGATAATGAAAATTGCACAAAAAGAAAAAGAAAATTATATGGCATTAAAACAAATTATTGATAAAGAAATGTAATAAAAGGTTTAATAGGCAACCTTTATGGCAAGTTACTCAAGTGGTTAAGAGGTCGGTCTGCAAAACCGTTATCAGCAGTTCGAATCTGCTACTTGCCTCCATAAGAAAATAAAAAATTATTTTTATTTAAAAGCCTGTTATTTTTTTATTTTATATGGTATAATTATATTGCCAACATCAAAATATATTTTTTTAAAACTATCTTTTTACCTTTTTTTTATTTTTTTTATAGAATTAGATATATTTTATATATTTAATTCTATTTTTTTGATATAATATAGTTGTAAAATAAAAAAAGGAGGAATTTTTATGGAAAATTTTTTACAAATTATTGTTATTGCAATACTTGCAGAGGCTATTTGGGAAAATTTAAAAATGATTTGGCAGGAAGAAAAATTAAGCATTGATAAGTTAGGAGCTTTAATAGTTAGTGTTATTATTGCTATAGCAACTCAATTAGACATATTTGCAATATTGAACTTTAATATTCCTATTCCATTCATTGGTAGCTTTTTAACTGGAATTTTAATTAGTAGAGGTGCAAATTTCATTCATGATATTTTGACAAAAATACAAACAATTAAATAAAATTTATTTTATTAGAAAGGAACTAAAAAAATGAAAATTAGTGTTACAGAAAATAAATTAATTATTCAACAAGACCAAATCTTAAATGAGAATGAATATAACATACACAAAATTGAATTTGATTTTTCTTCTGAATATACTGATGATTTAGTAAAAATTGCTTTATTTACTAAAGATAATCATACTTATAAAAAGATTATATCAAATAATGAATGTGATATTCCACCAGAAATATTACAAGAAACAGGATATTCAATATTAGGTGTGTATGCTTATAAAACAGAACAAGATACTCTTGTTTTGAGATATTCTCCAACTCCAACAAAAATTTCTGTTTTTGATGGTTCATATAAAGCAGAAGCTGAAAATAGTGAACCAATAACTCCTAGTGAAATTGAACAATACCAACAAATTCTTCAAAATTCTTTACAACAATTTCAAAATCAATATAATGCTTTAGTAGAAGAAACAGAAGGAGATATTCAAGAAATAGAAGATGAATTACAAAGAAAAGTAGATGAAGGATATTTTGATGGAGAAGATGGATTTTCTCCTATTGCAAAAGTAATACAAAAATCTAATGGAGCAACTATAGAAATTGAAGATAAAAACGGAAAAACAACTGCTGATATATATAATGGAACTGATGGTAAAGATGGTAAAGATGGAAAAGATGGACAAGATGGAAAAGATGGACAAGATGGACAGGATGGACAGGATGGACAGATGGACAAGATGGATATACACCACAAAAAGGAATAGATTATTTTACAGAACAAGATATAGAAGAAATAGAAACAGATGTAAAAGAAGATGTATTAAATAATGTATACACAAAAAATCAAACAGATACATTACTATCAAATAAAGCAAATATTTCAGATATACCAGATGTAAGTTCTTTTATAACTAAAGATGTAAATAACTTAACTAATTACACATTAAAAACAAATACAGGAAGTTTAATAGATTTAGAAATAAATGATACAACTTATGTAGTAACATTAAAATTAAAAAACCAAGATGGAACAGTAATAAGTACAGATACAATAGATTTACCGTTAGAAAGTGTAGTAGTAAGTGGAAGATATGATAATACAACAAAAAAAGTAATATTAACACTTGAAAATGGAAGCGAAGTTGATTTTAGTGTAGCAGATTTAGTCGCAGGATTACAAACAGAAATAACAAGCCAAAATAAATTAGCAAGTGATTTAATAGATGATACAAACAGTGGAAATAAATTTGTAACAACAACTGAAAAACAAACTTGGAATAATAAGCTAGATGAAAGCGATTTAACAGACTATGTAAAAAATACAGATTATGCTACAAGTTCAACAGGTGGAGTTATATTACCTTATAGTAATTTTGGAACATCAGTAAATTCTTCAACAGGAAGAATGTCTGCACAAACAAAAACTTATGCTCAATATAATTCATTAACAGATGCGTTATTTATAGGAAAAGGAACATTAGAAAATGTTATTACAGGAAAGGGATTAATAAGTAATACGGATTGGGCTACAACAAGTACAGGAGGTGTTTTTAAACTTAATCAAGGTTATGCAATAGGCATAGGTACATCTTCAGGGAACTTATATGCAGTTGTAAAAACATTTGCTGATTATGATAGTTTAAATGATAATGCTTTTATAGGCAAAGGAACGCTAGAAAACGTAATAACAGGTAAAGGATTAGTAAGTAATACTGACTATGCTTCTTCATCAACAGCAGGAGTTGTAAAAGCTAACGCTGCTTTTGGTACACAAATGGGGAACGAAGGTTTGTTATATGGAGCTATTAGAACTTATGAACAATACAACAGTGCAGGTAATAACGCATTAATAAGTAAAGGAACGCTTGAAAATGTCATAACAGGGAAAGAGCTAGATTTAAAACAATTATCAACTTTTGATAGCACAAAAACACAAGTATTAAAAAATATAAATGGAACTTTAACATGGATTGATGAATAGAAGAAAGAGGGGTAAGATAAACGAAAGAAAAATAATCAATGAATTATGTAGGAGATACTTTTAGAGGAAGAAATATAAAAAAAGGAGGTGTTTATATGCAAATAACTGTAGGATTAGTTGTAATGGCATTAACATTAGTAGCAGGAGAAATAACAAAAATGACTAAAATAGAAAATAAATGGATACCATTACAAAACATTATTATAGCAATATTAGCAAGTATAGTATGTATAATATTTAAAGTAGAAGGATTAGGCGTACTAGAAACAATAATTACTTGCATATTTGCTTGTATGAGTGCTGGAGGAATTGCAGATTTAAGTAAAATAACAAAAAAGGAGGAAAAATGATGGAAGATAATATCTTTATAGAAAATGTAGAATTTAATGAAGAATTATATCAAAAAAATATAGCAGAAAACAGTTTAGACATTGAATATGAAGGGGGGGACATAGAAGATGCAAATAACTAATGTAAATTGTCCTGAAAGTAAATATCCAATTAAATGTCCTTATCCAATGACACCAGAATACATAACAATTCATAATACAGCAAATGATGCCTCAGCAATGAGTGAAATATCATATATGTTAGGAAACAATATGAAAACATCATTCCATGCAGCCGTTGATAATGAAAGAGTAGTAACAGGATTACCTTTTGATAGAAACGGTTGGCATAGTGGAGATCGGAGGAAATGGAACAGGAAATAGAAAATCAATAGGAATAGAAATATGTTATAGTAAATCAGGTGGAGAAAGATTTGAACAAGCAGAAAGATTGGCTGCAGAATACACAGCAATGTTATTAAAGCAATATGGCTGGGGTATAGACAGAGTTAAAAAACATCAAGACTGGAGTGGTAAATACTGTCCTCATAGAACTTTAGATATGGGCTGGGATAGATTTTTAAATATGGTAAGAAGTTATTTAGATGGAGTAGAACCAGCACCACAACCAGCACCAAGCGGAGACCATTTATATGCTAATGGGTCAACAAGTGAAATAATTTATGCGGATACAGCATTAACTAAAAGAATAGGAAGCTTAAATCCATGGGAACAATGTTATTGTTATGGAATATTTAATGGAAGACCTTTAGTAAGATACCAAGTAGGAAATACAGGAGTATACAAAATAGGATGGGCTAGATGGGTCGGAGGAGTTCGTAACACAGGAGATGTAAATATAACAAATAGATATCAAAATGGAAGTACAAGAGAAAATATATTTGCTAACACCAACTGTTCAATGAAAATAGGAAGTCTTGACCCTAGAGAACAATGCGATTGTTTAGGGTTATTTAACGACAGACCTGTAGTAATATATAGAGTAAATGGCACAAATAATTACAAGACTGGATTCGCAATATGGAAAAATCGGAATAAAATAATATCTGTCTTTAATTGGACCATGCCTTTTGGATTTTCTAAGCAGATTAGATTAAATTCTAGTCTGCTTTTTATTGACAAAAAAAATAGTAGATATTGTATTATCTACTATTTTTGTCCATTCTCCTCATCAATGAATAACATCCTTAAACTGTTTGTTCCCGTTTAATATATAACAAATATTTTAATTTGTCAATAGATTTTCTATATATATATCAATAAGTTCTAATTTTTCTTGAAGAAAAGCAATTGCTTGTACTTTTTCTTCCCAATTATCTATTGTAATTTCTTTTTTAAAATTATTAATTATTCTATTATATAATATACATCTATCACATGCTTCTATTAATTTTGAATTTATATATTGTTTTCTTTCTGTTTCTTTTTTCTTTTTTAATTCTTGTTCTTTTTGAATTTCTTTTAACCTTTTTTTACTTATTCTGTTCTTTGTTTTTAGTCCTAAATTAAAATCATAATTTATTTTTTCCATTGCTTCTTGAAAATTAAGATTAAAATATTGTTTCACAAATTCTATTAAATCTCCTGTTCTATTACAAGAAAAACAATAAAAACTTTTATCATATACTCTCATACTGGGAGAATTGTCTTTATGAAAAGGACAATTACACATATATTTTTTTATTTTTATTCCATATTTATCTAGTATATTTTTCATATTTAAAACAGTTAAAATTTCTTCTTTCATAATTTTCTCCTTTTGTCCACACATTTGTCCACAATTATGTGGATAACTTTAAATTAAATTATTTCCATTCTTTTTATAAATTGTTTTTCTTGATTTGAAAGCTTTTTGATAATATAAATCTTTATCTACAAAATCATAAACAATAGGAGTAGTTTTATTATCATCTTTTCTTTCAATTCTTCCTACTGATTGAATTAAAGTTATTTTATTTTTAGTAGGAGCTATTAAAAATAATCTATTTAATGATTTTATATCTAGTCCTTCTCTAGCTAATGAGTATGTAGCAAACAAAAAATGTTCTTCTTTATTTCTCATTTTTTCAATAGCTTGTTCTCTTTCTTTTTTAGCTTTTTTACTTGTCATACTCCCATTTATTAATAATCCTTCTCCTAATTGGTTGTGCAATTTTTCTAATGCAATCAATCTGTCTGATAAAACTAAACAATAATTATCTTTGTTTTCTTTTAAAAGTTTTAATATTTGTTTATTCCTTTTTTCGTTTTCTGCTATAGCTGTTGGCATTTCTGTATAATTAAGTGTTCCATCCCATTTAATACAACTTTCAGAAATTTCATAATCAGTATATATAGGTTGAATTTTTGCTTTAATAGTTTTATCCGCGACTGCTTCTTCTGGTATTTCATGTTTTATAGTATTTAACAAGCTATACATACATCTAGTCAATCCATCAACTCTATAAGCAGTTGCACTAACTGCAAATCTATATTCTGCTGCTAAATTATTTAAAATTTTAGAATATTGAGTACATTTGGTAACTGAGCCTCCAACATTTTGTCCGTTCATCAACTGCAATTACTCCAAATTCATATTTATAAGGAGTTAAATCTACTTTAGCTAAAGTTTGCCTTAAAGCTATTGTTACAAATTTACCTATTTCAATATTTCCTTCTGAAATTAAACCATAATCTCCATTTTTCATTCCAAAACAATTAACCAAATAATCTTTAAATTGTAATTGTATTTCTTTTTTTTCGCAAATTATTAAAGACTTATAACCTATTCTTCTTATTATTTCAAGCAACATTATAGATTTACCACTACCACATTTACTAGACAATATACCTCTTTTTACTTTTATCATTTTGCTAACAGCTTCTTCTTGATAATCGTAAAGTTTCATTTTATTTTGTGGAAAATTTAATTTATCATGTTTTCCAAAATCAATTATATAGTCTTTTTTTACAGGATGCAATTTCCATATATTATCAATTTCTCCTATAGGTAAAATATAATTTCCATCATTAATTGAAAACATTTTTAAAGTTTTTACTACATTTCCAGTCCAAAAGCCCATCATTTGTTTTTTTTGAATTTCAGGATTTTTTATTATTAAATTATTTTTACAAAATTGTTTAATTTCATTAGAAGGATTTTGAATAATTATTTGAGAATTAATTATTATCTTCATTTACATACCTCCATTTATATCCTGCACAAGTAAGTCTTTTACCTTTACAACATTTTGATATATTTGAATTGTTTATATTTAATTCTTTTTTAGCTTCTTTTATTGAATTATATTTTTTTATTATTTTATTGTTGTAAATATTAATTTGATAAATAGGTTTAGAACTTTTATTGTTAATTCCAAATTTATTTTTCCAATAAGGATGACATAATCCATTTTTCCAAGCATGTTGTATATTTTCACTTGCAATACACCATTCTAAATTATCAACACAATTATTTTGTTTATTTCCATCTTTATGATTTACTTGTGGCTTGTTTTCTGAGTTAGGAATAAATGCTAAAGCAACTAATCTATGAATCCTATATTTTTTCTTTTTATGTTGTTTTGTTTGTAAATTAATACATAAATATCCCAAATTATCTTTAAATTGTTTCATTACTATATTTCTTTTTAGTGATTTTATTTTACCAATATTGCTTACTTGATATAATCCGTTCAAAACCTTGTATATCTTTCCATATTTCTTGTATTTTATTTTTTATCATAAAAATTCCTCCATAATGCTATATAATTTTTCATATTAATTGTTTTATTTTCTTCTAATAATTTCTTTGTCAATAAAACAAAATATACATTATTTTGATATAATATTGCTAAAAAATAATTATAATTTCCACATCTATTAAATTTTTTCATTGAAAAAATTTGATTTTGTTCTACTCTATCTAAATTAAATGTTCCACTTTTGTTTTCCAAAGTTTTACAATCAATCAAAAACACTTTATTATCTTTTGCAGCTATAATATCTCCGTGGTTGCGAACCAGTGAAATTATTTGGATTTAATAAAGTTGCCCAATAACCTAAGCTACTTAATTTTTTTACAACATCTTTTTCAAATTTATTTCCAATAATTTTATTGTGCATCTTTAATTCTCCTTTGCCAATTACAAGCTTTAGAAAAAATACTTCTGCTTGATTTATTTTTTATCTTGGAACTAAAAGATAAACAATTTCCAAATATTTCTCCTTTATTAAAAAGAGAAAAGTCTTTACAATTTCCACATCTATTTTTTATATCATTTTTCATATCCATAATTCCCTCCAGAATCGTTTTTAAGCGATTATAATATAATAAGGGTATAACTTGTTGAGTTAAACATAAAATCAAGCCATACCCTTTAAAATTTTGAAATTTATGTACTATCAAAATGGTAGTTCTTCTTTCGTAACTTGTTCAAAATCTGTAACTGTATTTTCAAATTGCATATCAGAAACAGGTTCTTCTTTCTTTTCTTTTTTTCCATCTGCAAAATCAACTTCTTCTGCTACTACCTCTGTTGCATAATGTTTTTTTCCTTGGTCATCATCCCAAGTTCTTGTTTGTATTCTTCCTGTTACTCCTATTTGTAATCCTTTACTAAAATACTTGTTACAAAATTCTGCTGTTTTACCCCAAGCAATTATATTTATAAAATCTGCTTGTCTTTCTTCGCCTTCTTTAGTAAATCTTCTGTTTACAGCTAATGTAAAATTAGCCACTTGATTATTTGATTGTGTAGTTTTTAATTCTACATCTTTTGTCAATCTTCCTATTAATGCAACTTTGTTCATATTCATTCTCCTTATTTTTTAGTTTTTTTAGTTTTTGTTTTTTCTTGTTTAACAACTTCACTTTTTGTTTTCTTTTCTAATAAAGTGATTTTTCTTTTGTTGTTAGTATTTTCTTTTTTTACTTCTGTAAATTTTTTCATAATGTCATCAAGTTTAACTTTTAAGCTTTCATTTTCTTCTTCAAGTTTCATATATTTCTTTAAGATTTCATTCTTTTTAGTTGAAAACTCCATTGAAATTTCTTGTTGTTTTTTTAATGATTTATTTAAAAAGTTTATTATAAAGTATTCAACAAAAGCTAAAACTATTAAAATTACAATTGCTACTATTATCATATTTATCCCTCCTTTCTATAAATCCCTATAATCTATTACTGTCTTTAATTGTTTAGTAAACTTGCAGTAATTGCATTTCTCACATCTTTGTGGAGAAACTGCTCCAGTTTTTATATTATATATTCTTGGTAAAATTTCTTTTATTATTTCTAATTGTTTGTCTAATTCTTCATCTGGTATTCCTACAACAGCTAAATCAGGTTCATTTTCTTTTGTTACTGCTGCAATATAAAATGGCAATCTTTCTCCAGTATTTTGTCTAACTATTTCTTGATATAATGCTCCTTGTAAGGTATATTTCCAATAATCAATAAAGTTTTGCCTTGTTTTTGTTTCATTATCCCAAACAGGTTCAAAATCTTTAACACATTTCATATCTACAATTACTTTATTTGGAAAATAACTGTCTATTTTTACTTTAATTGGAACGTTTGCTATTTCTCCAGTCATTATTGTTTGATGGTCGCCAGATATATATTTCATAAATAATTCATCTCTTTCAATTCTGTTTAAAATATATTCTGCTTTTAAATAATCAGATTTTAAAGTTCCATCTTTTTTTAATATTTCTGGGTGTTTAGCTTTAAATATATCTAAAGTTCCAGATATAGCAGAATCAACATAACTGCCAACCAAGAGAGCAGTAGATGGTTCTTCTTGCCATTCGCCATTTATTTTTGCCATTGTTCTAGCTTCACAATCCATAAAATTTTTTATTTGTGAACTACCACAATATTTTAATTCATTTTCAACATCAAAATAATTTTCTTCTGATAAATTATGACTATTCATCTTTTTTTCCTTTCTTTTTTGTTTTTATATTTTCATTTAAAAATGGTTTAGCATATTTCATTATAAATTTCATTTTTCTTTCATTAAGTCTATTTAATCTTTCAGCTCTTTTTATTTCATTTTTTTCTTTTTTTATTCTTTCTTCTTCTCTTTTAAAATTATCCATACCTTTTTTATATTCTTCATAGAATTGTTTAATATCTTTTTGCATTTTTTGTTCTCCTTTTACACCATATATACATCTGCTGGTTTCATTTTAGTAACTTTCTTTTTATTATTTTTGTTATATAGTTTACAATATCCATCAATACTATATTTTTCTACTTGTAATGTTCTCCAAGCTTTTCTTATTCTATTACTTTGTTGTGAATTTTTTAATCTATTTCTTTGAATTTTTCTTGTAATTGACATATTATCCTCCTTGTTTATTTTTTAAATTTTCTGTTGCCATTTTCATAATTGTTAGCATTTCAGCAGGTGAAAAAATACCGTTTGCTTATAAGTTGTTCTACCATACTAGCTATGCAAGTTGCAATTTCTTGTTTAGTTCCATTATAAATTTGAGTAGTATTTTCTTTTCCTTTTGGTTTAAAAATTCTAATAGAAAATTCTGAATTAATATATTCTTGTTTTGCTATTTCAATATCTTTATCGCTTATCATAAAATCACCTCTATAATTCAGTAATTACTAATTCATTGTCATTTGTTGTGCGTGTAGCAATAAATTGTAATCCTGCTGATTTACATTTATCATATAACATTTTTCTATTTGAATCACTTAATTTTTCAACTCCATCAAGAAGAATTAATTTTAAATTGTTTGGTTTACTTAAAGCAACATCTACACAAAGAATTAATTGTTCTCCTTCTGATAAATTTGAAATAGGTTTTCCATCTATTAAAGGCTTTCCATTTTCAACAGTTAATCCTTTAACTGGAATTGTTGCTGTTTTTAAGATTTCTGCTGGTAAATTTCTAGCAAGTTCTATTTTTCTTGTAAATTCTTCTGATTCTACATTTAATTTTTCAATTTGATTTTCGTATTCTTTCATTCTTTTATATTCATTTATATAAGATTTCATTTTTTCTGCTAAATCACATTCTTCTTGAATTTTTGTAATATCAATTGATTCTTGGTTTGCATATTCTTTAGCTCTACCAATACTTTCATTAAGAGCTGTAACTTTCTTTTCATATTCTAAATTTACAATTTTCTTTTTATCTTCTAAAGTTTTATCTAAGTTTTCAAGTTTTTCAACATCAGCTTTTATTTGTTCTTCTAGTCTTGCAACTTCTTTTTGTAGATTTTCTCTTTCAATTGATATATTTTTTTCTTCTGCTGCAATTGAAATTTGTCTTTCTGCTTCATATCCTTTAACTTTATTGTCATAACTTGAAATAAATTGTTTTGCTTCATTTATTTTAGCATTTTTTTCTTTTATAGTCATTAGTTCTTTTAATTTTTCTGTTAAATTAAAATTTTCCCATTTTTCTGCATTATAATTTTCAGGTAAGCTTTCAGCAATATCTGAAATAAATGCTCTATTATTTCTTATATCTCTATTTATATCTTGTCTTAATCTATAATATTCTCCATTTTCAGATTGAATATCATTTAAAACTTCTAATATATTTTGTTCATAATTTACTCCATTTGGAATTTCTCCAAACTTTTCTTTAATCCAATTCAAATCCCAATCAAATTCAATTAAATCTAATATTATTCTGTTTTGTTCTTGTTTAGTCATTTGAGTAAATTCAACAGGATTTAATTGCATAGGTGTAAATATTTCTTTTAAAAAACTTTCAGGACTACTAACTTCTTTTTCGTTTTGTTTTATTGATTTATAATCAGAACTTTGTGTTCTTTTTTTTCTGTTTATAGATAATCCAGTATCAGTTTCTATTAAAATTTCTCCTTCACTTTCGCCTTTTTTTACAATATAATCTCTTTCAGAATTGTTTGTTAATGCATATCTAATAGCATCTAATATTGAAGTTTTGCCTTTACCATTTGACCCTGTTATTTCTATTGATTTTCCATCTAAACTTTGTTCTTTAATTCCAAATAAATTGGAAATCTTGATTTTACTAATCTTCATCTTCTATTCTCCTTTATATAAAAACTTTTTCTTTCTAATATATACTCCATCATTAACTAAAAACATTTCAATCCATGGATTTTCATCTTCGTTAATATTAAGTTCTTTTCTAAATTCTGATGGAATAACAATTCTTCCTAAATCATCCATTTTTCTTGAAATACCTTTTGTATCTCCTAATTGAATATTAATATTTGCCATAAAATTCTCCTTTCTTTTATAAAACATCTTTCATTTCTCTTTTTGGATGATTAATAGAGCTTAATATATCTTCTATTTCTTCTGTTGTTTGTACTCCATTTAATGCTTCTGGAACATAAACTCTTGCAAAAAAAGATGTTGCTCTATATGATAACATAAGTTCAGGCATATTAATCCATTTAGTGTTAGATGTCCAACCTTCTGATTTTGCCATTTTCATATTTACTTCTGGTCCTTTAATTGTTTCTCCTGTTTCTTTACTAATTCCTTGCATATAGCATCCATATGTATCAGTTCCTTTTTCTCCAATAAATATTAATTGAAGATTAGAATACTTATTACTTTTTTCTATCAATGTTCTACAAAAGCTTCCTGACCAAGATGTTTTTCCTTTTATAATGTTTAAGTTTTGCATAATAGTAAAAGGGTCTAATCCTATTTTTTGAGCCATACCAATAGCAACTATAACGTTTTCAGGTTTGTTTTGATATGTTTGTGGTATAATTGTTGACTTTGCTAATTGAGTTGCTATTCTATAATTATCAGAAAAAGTTTGTATATTAAATTCTTGTCTTGGTTGAGTTATAATTTCTACTTTCTTATTGTCTACATTATCTACATTGTTTTCTGAATCATCAATATTATTATTTTCTTCTAATTGTATATCTTCATCTTTTTTGTATTGATTTAATATTTCTTTAAAATCATCTTTATTTTCTTCCATTTTATTACCTCCATATTTTTCTTAAAAAATTATATTTTTTCAATTCCCATTCAAATTTTCCTATTGTATATCCATTTCCTTTTACTAAATAGAATTGATTTACTTTACTAATTATCATAAATTTTTCATTTGTTTTTTTATCTAAAACATAATCTCCAACATCAAACATTTTATTTCTCCTTTAAAAATTTTCATCTTTTAACATATTTCCAATTTTTTGTAATGTGATTTGTCTTGCAATTCCCTTTTCTTGTTCAATATGACATAAAGTTTGATTAGAAATTTTTAATTTTTCTGCAAGTTCTTTTTGAGTTAAATTATTTTTTATTCTATATTCTATTGCTAATTGAGCAACATCTTTTGCTGTAAACATAACTATCACTCTCCTTTCTTTAATTACATTGTATCACATTAAATTGAATTTGTCAATACTTTTTTTGTTTTTTGAATGAATAGTATGGTAATCCAGTTTTTTCATCATATCCTATTATGTATTTACGTTTAATATAACTTTTATCATGCTTTTTAATTTCTTTTTTTAATTTAATTTCTCTAAAAAAACTTTCTATTACATTCATAAAAACTCCTACTTTTATGTATTTTTATCCTTTAATTTGTATTGATAAATTATTTCTTTATAATCATTTATTTCTATTTCCTTTAAAATTATTTCTTGTTGCATTGTATCTATTTTATTATCTAACTTTTTTATTATTTTTATATTGTTAATGAAACATGTTATAGTAAAACAACATAAAATAAAAATTATTAAAATAAGAAATTTTATTATATTTTTATTATTCATATTTTTTCCTTTCTTTAGAATATTCTTGTAACAATTCTTTTAATGTTATTATTTTGATTCTTATTTCCTCATTTTTTGGAAATTCTTTGTGTATTTTTTCTAATATATAAATTTTATTTTGTATATAATCAACAGGCATAACTTGCTGCCTAGTTATAAAAAGTGCTTTACTTTTTCTTACTATTCCTACTAATGTTCCTTCTGGAACATTCATTAATTTATTATAAAGAGATAATGCTAAATCTAAAGTTTTGCCATTTCTTTTCATTTCTATCACCTTTCTTTTATTTATTTAAAAAATGTTGTTCAAAAATATCTGTGTTAAAAGCTAAATCATAAATAAAAGAAGAGTTTGTTGGCTTTTTTGTATATATTAATTTTAAATTTTCATTATATGAAAATGATTTAATTATTGCATATCTTATTGCTCTTTCTACTCCAGTTTTTGTTGTATTATATCTTTTTCCTATTATTTCATAAATATCTACTATTTTTGTTTTTTCGTTTCTTTTTTTTCTTAAAATATTAATTGCTGTTAAAATATAATGATAACCTTCTAAATTAGCAGATATATTTAATTTCATTAATATTTTTCTTAATAAAAATATATCACTATATTCTTCTTTATTTATACTTATATCCCTATCTATGCATTTTACTTGGTCTATTGTTTCAACAATGCCTTTTTCGCAAGGCTCTTTACATTTTTTACAATATTCTTCTACAAATTTTTTAATATTATTATTCATTTTCTTTCTCCTTTTTATCTTTTTTTAAAATATCATATAGTTCAAACATTTTTTCAGCAATTTCACTACATTTTATCATAATTTTATTGTAATCTTTTTCATTACATTGTAATCCATGATGAGTTCTTCCTAGTGTAGTATAACGACCACTATTCCAATTAATTTCAACATCTGGACTTAATACTTTTTTCGGTTGCCCTCTTGTTCCACCAACTTCCAATTGATATAAATTACAGTCAATATTTATTATCAACTTATTTTCCCTCCTTTCTTATATAATATTTACATTTAGTCATTGTATGTTCAAACTCTGTAATATTTATAATTAATTCATCTTCAAATTTATTATTATTAAAAAATCTATCACAAGTAAATCTATAAGGACAACCTATTGGTTTACAATATGTTTTTTCTTCTTTCATATTATATTAAACCTCTTTTTTTATAAATTTTATTTTTATTATTTTGAAAATAAAGCATTTGATATACTTTTGTTTTTTCTTTACTTCTTTCTTTTTTCATTTGTTTTATTTCTTCTTTGTGTAAAATCATATATTCTGCAATAATTTTTCTTTCTGGAATTTTCTTTTTTTGATTCTTTTTTTGATTCTTTTTTTCTAAGTTCTTTTCTATATTTTTAGGTTTTTCAACTTCTAAATAATAAATTCTTCTTTTTGCTCTACATAATTCTTTGTTTTCTTGATAATACTTTCTTGAATATTCTATATGTTTTTGCCTATTTTTTTCTGCATATTTTTTCGCTTTTTGTCTAATTTTATTTTTATTTTTTTCATAATATTTTTTTCTATATTCTTTTATCTTATCAATATTTTCTAAATAGTATTGTTTAGGTCTTTCTTTATGCTCATGATAATATTTCCTCATATATTCTTTTCTATCTCTCATAGTACCATCTCCTTTTGATAGTATTATATCACATTAAATTAAATTTGTCAACACTTTTTTAAATTTTTTACACAATTTCATTTTGACTATATATTCCTAATTCTTCTCTGGCTTCTGGTAGTAATAATATCTTTTTCATATACCAGATTCCATCTGATTTTATATATCCTTCTCCATAATGCGTAAATAATAAATTATTCATATCTAAAGTTGTTACTTTCCCTCTATTATTACAATTTAATTTTATATATTTATCATAAGCTTCTTTGAAAACACTTCTTCTTAATCTTAAACTTGGCATAGTATCTTCTTTTATATAACAACATTCTTCAATAAAGTTTAATAATGTATTATTCTCTTTTTCGTATTTTAATCTTTGTTCTGATAAAGCAACAGGTTCTATAAAATGATAATTATTATTTATAACTTTTTGTAACTCTCTAATTGCAAATAATAATATAGTATTCTTTTCTTTTAACATCTTTTCAAAAAGTAATGGGTCTTGTTTTTCTTTTGGTATTACATTATTGCAAAATACTGGCATTATTCTTTCATAAACCCATTTACCTGTATCTCCACCAAATCTAGGCAATTTATTACAATTAAACCATAAGAATCCTTTAAATAAGAAATTAAAACTGTTTTTAAATTTAAAATCTATTTCTATTGCATCTCCACCAGTTAGTTGCTTAAATATACTCATATCCTCAATTCTTTGATAACTCATATCGTTACATCCTGCTAATCTTTTTTGATATAAAGAAGCTGTACCATGTTTATCATTTACCTTCTTTAAATCGATATTTGATACATTGTTATAACCAACTAAATATTCTGCTAATCTCTTTAATTGGGATTTGCCTGTATTTCCTTGTCCAACTAAAAACAAGGCTTTTTTTGTTCTATAAGCATAAACATTTGATATAGCAATTCCAAGACATTGCATTAATAGTTCTAAAGTTTCTTTATCATTATTACACAAAGTCATCATGTACTTAAAAAATACTGGAGCTTCTTTTGGAGCTTTTTTTATTTCTTCATATTTTGCAGGTATTTGTATTGTTGATAATATATCTGGAGTATGTGGTAATAATTCATTTGTTTTTATATTAAATAACCCATCTTGAAAATTTATTATATCTTCATTATTATTCAAATCTTCATATTCAACAAAATTCATTTCTGTTTTTAATTCATACAAAACTTCGTTTATATCTTTTGAATATCTTAATTGATACGGTATAAAACTTTTTATAAATCCTTTCATTTCATCATCTGAAATAAATTTATAATATCCATTTACATATACATAAATAAGTGGTTGTTCACTTGCTGCACTTTTTACAAAAACATATTTTAAATTCTTTTTAATAAAATCTGCTAATTCCATTGGTAAAACTTTATATCTTTTTGAAATTGAACCATCTCTTTTTCTTGTTTCTTCACATTTAATCCATTTATTGTTTTGTTCATTTATAAACAATTCCTTTTCATTTGCTTTTGCTATGTATTCCATGGAATTATCCTCCTATTCTTTATTAAAATAATATTCTAATTGTTCTTGCATTTCTGGACTATTAAATGCAGTCTTTTCTTTTAAATTAATTAAAGACATTGCTAACATTTTTTTGCATTTGCATCCATTAAAAATTAAACTTAAAAATCTTTGTGTTACTCCTAAAATATTTGCCATAGAAGCATAAGTTCTTCCATCTTTCAATTCTTCTTTTTTATCATCTTTTATAGTATACAAAATTAAAACACCTCATTCCCATCATTTTCTATTTTTTTTATAATTTCTTTAATATCTTCTATACTATTTCCTCTTTGTATATAAGATAAGATAATTCCCACCATTGCTAATTGCAAATCATAATCACTGCCATACATTTCAATTTCTGCTTTATTTGAATATAAGCTTTGTTTATAATTTACTATACAATTATATTTTTTAGTTTTTTTTAATTTTCTTTTTATTTCTTTAAAATTCATTTATATTCTCCTTAAATATTCTTTCACTATTTCATTTATTGAATCATTACTCAAAGCAGCTAATTCACAGACATCTTCATAACCAAAAACCTCATCTTGATTTTGATTAGTGTGTCCATTTTCGTATAGCCAAACGTGCATTAATTCGTGTTTTAATGTTATTAACATTTTTTTAAATTCTTCTTTTTCTACATATATCGTTCTATCTTCATAATTAGACCTTCCTACATATGTATTTTTACCTTCAATTTTATCAACATTATATATTGAATATTTTTTATTATTTATTGTAAAATCGCATATAAATTCCATTTTGTTTCCTTTCTGCCTATTCTTCTTTGTTTTTTAAAAACAATTCGTCCATTTTCTTTTCATCTGCTCCAATTAAAATAATAATCATAAACCAAGTCATAAGTCTTATAATTGGAATAAATGATATTGTAAAAAAACTTATTTTTGTCTTTGATTTATTTTTAAAATATTTACTATAATCTATTCCTTTATTTTTCATTATTGGCTTTGCTATTTTGTTAGTTGCAATTAATATTATAAACCATATTATTACAGTTACTAAATAAAAATGTAGCATTCTTATTCATCTCCTTTTTTAAAATTATTTAATTTCAATATTTCTTGTATTGTTTTTTTCTGTTCATCGTTTAAACGTTTTATTGATTCTTCTAATAATAATTCAGTTGATTTATCTACTAACTCATTTAATTTTTCTTCTGTTATCCAGCCTTTTTCTATAATTGCTTTTTCTAATATATTCAAATGTGCTGCTATTTTTATGTCTTTCATTAAATTATCGTCTTTTTTTAAAAAATAAACAATTTCTTCATCTTTCATAATTATACCTCTTTTCTATTTATTATAATATTTCATATAATTTTGTAAAAAATCTTCTATTTCTTTTGAATATAGATTATCTCTTTTTAATTCTCTTTTTAAATTTTCTATATCTCTTATTGAATTGTTTTGTCGAATTAATAGTTCATCCCATAAGTTATTAATTTCTTCTTTAGTATCTGCTAAATTCCAACCTATATATTCTAAATCTCCTTGTATTCTTTCTAATTTTCTTTTTAATATATCTCTCATAATACTATTTATCCTCCTCTACTTTATATTCCATACTAGCAAATTGTTCTCTTGTTACTATTGATAGTAATTGCCAATTATCTTCTCTACAATCTTCAATAAACGATTCTAATATATCTTCATCATCAATATTAAATATTCTATCCCAATCATGGTCTTGAACTCTAACTATATCTCCGTACTTCTATTAAATCTATTATGTTTTTACTATGTTTTGTTACTTCATCCTCATCTTCTAAGTATATTATGCAATTTTCTAGTTCTATATCTTGTCCTACAAAATATAGGCTTTTAAGATATTTTTTAAATTTTCCAATTTTTCCTTGTTTAGTTCTTACATATTCTCCAACTTCTATCATTTTTCTTTCCTTTCTGGTATTCCATAACCTTTATTCTTCTACTTTTTCTACTAATCCTGCTTGGATTAGGTCATATAATCTATCTAAATGATTATCTTGGTCTATATGAAACCCACTTATATTTCCAAAATATATTATTCTATCATCTTGGCAACATAATCCAACATCATCTTGATAAATAAAATCATCATCTTCTTTTTCAAATCCCAATTCTTTTAAATCAACATCATCTTTAATCTTTAACATTTTTCTTCGCCTCTCCATAATTCTTTGTTTGTGAAAACTTTACTAATCCTGTGCATTCTTTACACAAAAATTGCTTAGCACATTTTTTACAGTCTGAATACCCTATACTATTTTCTCTGTTTATTAACCAATCTATAAAATCTTCTTTGTTATCTTTCATTATCATCATCTCTCTTACCTATATAATTTCTTGTTAGTTTTATATCATCTGCTTTTTTCTTAGCTCTGTTATATTTGGGTTGTAATATTATTTCATTAGGTATTACTGAATATTTTACTTTAAAATTCCTATATACTACCTTTAATTCTTTACTCATTCCAACCTAGCTCCTTTATTTTTTCGTTTATTGCTTCTTGCTCTGCTTTTGTTGGTCTTTTAATTGAATAACAATTATTATCCATAAAAGTAAAATCTTTTTCTTTTTTCTTATGAATATAATGTATTCGTTTAGCATTATCTGTCCATTTTTCATAGCCTAATTCTTCAAACATTTTATCTGCTTTACTCATTTATTTTTCCTCCAATCCAAAAAACATTATATAATCTGGATTTATATATTCTATTTCTGTTCCATTTTTTATTTTTAATATTTCACTCTCTTTGATTTTATGTAATAATTTTTCTTCTGTGTCTGCATTTAAAATTTCTACATCTTCAAAAATAAAGTCCATTGTTTTTATATATTTTGCTTTCATTTATTTATCCTCCCTTGATTTAACCTCATATTGTCTATCAATTCTTCTAAATAAATCTATAACTTCATACTTATTCTCAAATTTACAATAATCTTCTATAAGATTCAACAATGCAGGATTTTTCTCATCACATTCTTTAAATTGTTCTCGATAATCACATTCTTTATTTATCGCATTTATTGTTTGCTCTTTATTATATACATTAGTTTCAATATAATTGTCTAACTTATTTACTG
>JAFUGK010000020.1 GCA_017469445.1 Clostridia bacterium | reverse complement strand
TCTTTCAAATTCATCAAAAGGCATTTGTTTACTAAACAATGGATAATTTGCATCATTTAAAGTTACAATTCCACTATCAATAGAACTTATATAATATTCATCTGCACCAATAAATACATTGTCTCCTAAATGATATTCATAATTTGGTACTCTTTTTTCTAATATAGATAATATTACTTTTATCTCATGTCTTTGAGGATTGGTACTCTCCATATCATTCATAATGCTTTTTAGTCTATTTACATAGTCTTTTACATTTAAAGAGTCATTTATATCTGCTTTTATCATTTCTATAATTTCTTCATCTGTACTATAAATTTGTGAATTGTCGGAATATTCATATAAATCTTGTGGCTTTACAAATTGAAATACTCTTTCTGCTAATTCATCCTCTTGTGTTTTTTCTGGTAAACTTTCAATTCTTTTTTCCGCATCTTCTAATTCTTTTGCTTGTATCCTTTGTTCTTCTTTATTTTCATGCCATATTGAATATTCTTCCATTTCTTTTGAGTTTAGGTATCTATCATTTTTTATAAGTTCACTTATTCTTTTTTCAATATAAGTCCATTTAAATAACTGCTCCCTCGAACTTTTATCTAAATATCCCCTATTAAATTTAAGTCCTTTTGCATCATAACTTTGTCCTATTCCAGAGCCTTTAATTGTATGTGATGTTCCACCCATTCCATATAAATTTTTAAGGAACTCACTATTTTCTTTTGAGGATAAACTTTCATTAAAAAATTCATATATTTGATATTTTGCATCTGTTGTTTGTTCTTGCAAATATCTATCAATAAACTCTTGTGTAAACTCAAAATCGGTTATATTTGTATTTTGTTCATCTATTAGTGTTATTTGTTCACTTTCACTTTTTATTGGCTCAAATTTATCTTTTAATTGATTTAAAAGTATCATTGAATCAAAGTGATAAGTTAAGTTTTCCCAACTAACAAAACTTTCTGCTGTTCTTGTTAAAAAAGCATCTTTCCAAAACAAAACACCATTTTCAAATTTTTTATATCCATATCTATTATCATCAACATAAATTTCTGTATATTCATTATTAAATAATTCTTTTATATACTCTGCTCTTTTAGGTATATCTTTTTCAATATTATAAAAAGCAATGATTTCTCTATTATATTTATTTAAATAAGTTGTAGTTGCTAATATTTGATTTATTTTTTCATCTGTAACTACATATCCAATATCATTTTCTTTCCTATACTCTGTTAAGCGTATATTATCTCTCTGTAAACTATCTCCTCTGCTGTCATCTTCAAGTTGTTCATTAGTTGTACCCACTTCATCTGGTCTTGTGCTTTCAATTCCTCTGTTATATTCTCCTGTTTCGCCATCTCTTGTACTATCTGTTCTACTCTCTTGGTGGCTGTCTCCTGTATTTCTGTAAGATGTTCGTTCAATTTGCCCTCTATCCTCATTATTGTCAATTCTGCTTTCTGGTGTTCCTTCAAGTATCTGTATCTCGCTCTCGCGTATTTCCCTGTTGGAATCTCCTCCATCTTCATTGTTATATTCGGGATTTTGTAGTCCCCTTTCTCCGTGTACTCTATTTTCATCATAATCAATTCCTCCTTTTCCTTTTTCATTAGCATATATCTCTTTATCAATTTTTTCAATTATGCGATTTTTCTTTTTTTCATTTTTTTGCAGAATATTTACAGTCCTTGCTATTTCTCGTAACCCCATTTCTGCTATATCGCTTACTGCCGAACCTAATGCTGTTACAATTTCATAACTATTGAAATTTGAAATATATACAAATTCTTGCATATCTATATGCTCTTTTGGATTTATTCCACATCTTGACATCATCATATATGAAACACTAGCCCACGCTGTTGTTGTAATTGCTATTCTTAATTCGTCTTCTGTCATATTTTCCAACATAGTACCTTTTTTATGATTTTCTATTGATGACATATAATCTTGTATATTATCTACTACCATATTATAACTTGCAAGTGTGATTGCTTGTTGTAAAGAATCTTTTGAACTTATTTCTCCAAAATTGCTTTCTAATGCCTCTATTATTTCTTCTTCGTATTCTGGTTTTATACTCCATAGTTTTAAATCAGTTCTATTATAATTGTAGGTATCTGACTTGTCAAAAACTAATCTAAAAGGATATTGACTATTTTCTTCTTTTGAGAATACAAAAATAGGATTTGTTCCTTTTTTTATCCATCTTTTTAATTTCTTATTCCATTCATCCATTGATGCACAAGCCTTTGCATCTGGTCTTTGTGCATAAATAAGAATCTGATCATCAAAGTCATATTTAAAATTCCATGATGCACTATCTAAAAAATTCTGCCAATTATTTTCATTTTGAGTTATTTCATTTATTGTATATTTATAGAGTTCTTTGGTTTCAACAATTCTTCCCATGTAGCACCTCCTCTATATTATTTTCTTTTCATCATTTCTGTATAATCCTGTTCTACTTCAATATTTCCAAAGGCTGAAATCAACAATACCAATAATTCTGATGCCTCTTTTGGATATAACGCTATATCTATTATTGCAATATCCCCATCTTCATCTTTTTGAGGTATTGAGTATCTTAATAATAAATCTTTTAAATTTCTTGCTTTTTCTTTCCAATCTTCTGTTACAATATTTTCTTCTTGAAAACTTAATATTTCCATTAGTTTATTGTAATTTCCTTTATTTACTAAAAACTTTACTGATGGCTTTTTATAATGTTCTATCATTATTTTTATTCACTCTCCTTTTCTGTTTCTTTTCCTGCTAAAAACTCTATTATTTGCTTTCTTAAAACAGCATTTTTAAAGTCCATTATTAAACTTTTTTCTATTGGGGTTAAATTTTTGTCTATTTCATCTAAATTCTCCCATTTAATATTTTTAAATTGTTTGGTTGTTAAAATATCTTTTTTAAATAATTTATCTAATGTTCGTAATATTTGATTTAATGTATATTTCTGCATAATTCCCCCTTATAAGCAATTAAAGGTGGTAAAATACCACCTTTAATCAATTCTATTTATTATTCATTTTTCTTTTTTTGTGTTCATAAACACCTATTCCTGTTATTGATGCAAGTGATAAAGCAAGTAAAGTAGCCCATATTAGCAATTTACTATTATCACTTGTATTTGGAGTTTCTATTTTAGTATTTTCAAATTCAATACTATAAATTCCGTTATCATCTTGTTCTAATTTTTCATTATCAACAAAAACTCCTTCGTCATTTATTTCAACTTCTAGAACTTTGTCTGACAATTCATAATCTTTTGGAGATGACAATTCCTTTATATAATAATGTCCGTATCTTATATCAGTAAAATCTACATATCCGTCTTCTGCATTTGCATCTACTTGTTGTATTAACTCTGTGCATTCTTTATTTGTGTATAAGCCGAAAGTAAATTTGTCTTTTATAATTTCGTGTGTAGAACTATCTACCTTTATAATTCTTAAATCAGTTAGAATAGGCATATCTTTCATTTCTATAAGTTGATCATTTTTGTCTTCTGTAACCTTAAATGTAATTGACTCTGCTTGTTCATATGCGTATGGACAAATGATTTCAGTTAAGGTATAGGTCTTATTTTCTTCCAAGTTAGATACTATATGAGCCTCTTTTGTACTTACCCACTCATCAATGATATTTCCGTCTTCGTCAGTTATTTGTAATTTTGCCCCCTCTATTTCTTCTCCTGTTACTAAATCTGTTTTTACAACTTTGACAATTTTATCTATCATCTCTAAATGTTGAGTTTCTTTTTCAAAACTAACAGTAAATTCTATATCTGTTGCTTTAACATAAGAGTCAACTGCTAATTCTTCGTGTAGAGTATATGTTTCTCCCTCTACTAAATTACTAATTTTGTGTGGCTCTTTTCCACTTTCCCACTCATCAACAATATTTTTATCTTTGTCTAGAACTTGCATTTTTGCCCCAATAATTTCTTCTCCTGCAATATCAACTTTGCTCATTTCAACAATTTTATCTATCATTGTTACTTTTTGTATTTCTCCTGTGTTCTCTACTACAAATCTAATATCTGTTGCTTTTACATAGTTCTCACAAGCAATTTCCTCTCTTAAAGTATATTCTTTATTAGTTTCTAATCCTTCGATTAAATGAGTTTTTTCTGTTGATACCCAAGTATCCACTACTTTATCTCCATCTAATACAGATAAAGTTGCTCCAACTAACTCTTTATCTCCTGTAATGTCTGTTTTGCTAATTTCTACTGCTGTTGTATCATTTTTTATATCTAATTTTTCAGTATATACTTTTGTTGTTGTATCT
>JAFUGK010000019.1 GCA_017469445.1 Clostridia bacterium | reverse complement strand
TTAGGAGTTTTTACACCTAATTGTCCCGCTGCTTCTGCAACGGCTGCAATATCTGTTGCACTACTTGCAGTTGCTTCTGATAATTTGAATAATCCTTGTCTAATATTTTCTAATTCTTCTTCGGTTCCATCTACTGTTTTTGTAACTCCAGTAAATGCAGTTTCAAAATCAATAGCACTTTTAGTAACGCCTACTAATGTAGCACTTGCAACAGCACTAACAGGCATTAGTTTTTTTCCTACTTCTGTTATAGCAGAACCTACATTTTGTAGTTTTGTTCCAACTGCTGCAATTTGTTGTGCTCCCACAGAACCAAAAGACTTAGCTTGCTTTTCTAAACTTTTTAATTTGTTTTCTGTTGCTACGATTTCTCTTTGAAAATCTCTATATTGTTCGGCTGTAATTTCGCCTTTTTCAAATTGTTCTTGTACTTGTGCTTGTGTGGATTTTAATACATTTAGTTTTTCCCTACATTCTGCTATACTTTGATTTAAAATATCTTGTTTTTGTGTTAAAAGTGTAACATTTGTAGGATCCATTTTTAGCAATGTATTTACACCTTTTAATTCAGACTGTAAACTTTTTGCTTTATCATTAACACTTTGTAGGGCATTTCCTAATTTTGTGGTATCTCCTCCAATTTCTACTGTAATACCTTGAATTTTACTTGCCATAATTAAAGCCCCCTACTTCCTAAAAGAAAGCAAAAAAGCAAGCATTTTAAGCTTGGTTTTTAAATTTTTCTCTTAGTTTTTTTCTATCTGGAGCTGTTTGTTCAAGTCTATTGGCATTTCTTAAATATTCTCTACCTTCTTCTGTTTGCGAACAATTATAAATAAATGCTTCCCTTAGAAAAAACAAATATTCCACTAATCCTAATTCGTCTACTTCTAAAAGTGGCATTTTTAAGTATTCCGCAACAGTCTTTTCCCCTATACTTTCTACAATATAACCCGTGTCCATATTATCGTCATCATTTGAAGGATAATATGGACGTTTTAGTTTTTTTGGTTTTGAATACTATTTATCCAATTAAAATAATTGTCTAAAAAGTCAACAATTTCTAAAATATCGTATTCATCTTCTACTTTTTCAGCAGTTATTTTGTAGTTTTGTCTATTTTTATTAAATGCTAAGGCTACCGCTTCTGTTAGTTTTGATATATCCTCTTCTGTCAATTCGTTATTGTCCTTTATCTCGCTTAAACTTGCTATCTTTTTTAGTATTTTCATTTTAGGCGGTTCAATATCTATTACCCTACCATTCTTTAATTTCATATTAAAATATCTTGTTTTGTATTTAGTCATATCATACATAGTTTTATTCCTCCTTTTATTCTAAAAAAAATACACTAGAATTTTACTTCTAGTGTATTTTTAAATTTAGGCTGTTTCTTCCATTTCCTCTTTATATATAATTAATGTTCCTTCTGCATCTGATGGAATAGCTGCAAATTCGGCATCAATAACAGTTTCTTTATCTTTAGCAAATGCCAATGTAAAGCCTGCTGTATTTTTACCTACTATTGTAACTCTTACATCTCCGTCAACTTTATCCTCGTGTACAAAATGAATAATATAATTTTTATTATCATTATTGCTTATTCCACCAATTTTAACTGTTCTAACTCCGTTTGCTTCTGTTACTCTTCCTGTTGCACATAATTGTTTTAAAGTATTTCCGTTCCATGTCATAATTCCAGATTTTAATTTTGCTTCTTCTTTTGTTATAATTGTTTTCTTAACTTTTCCTAAGTCATCCTCTGCTGTATAGAATTCTGGGCTATATTCTAACTCTGCCCCACCTTGTATATATCCTGCTAAGTTTTGCTCTGTTTCAATAGCAGTATCTGCTGGCATATTTCCTTCATATTCTTTTATATATAAAAGTCCACTACCTAAAGTAATTGTTTTTTTGGTTCTTTTATCTCCCATAATTAATACTCATCCTTTCTTATTTTTTCTAAAATTGGTTCTAAAACCCAAAATGTACCATATAAATTTTCAGCACTTAGCCATTCCGTTTGTACTTCAAATTCATAGTTATTTTTATTAAGAAAATCATTTACTTTTTGCTTTTCTTTTAAATCGTTATCATTATCTGTTTCACTATATCTTTCTATTGTGATATTGTTTTCGATAATATTATTTAATAGATCAGCACCCCTATAATTTTTTCTATTTTGGTATAAAAAATATGGCAATTTTGGAGGCTTTAAATATCTTAATTCTTTAATTTTAAATCCTGTTTCCTTTTCAAAATCATTTTCAATTTGCATTTTCTATTATCTCCTTTACACCTTTTACAAATTTCTTTTCTGCATCTATTACATTTCTACTTAAATAATCATTGCTTTTTGTTTTTCCTACTTCCTTTGGTACTTTATTCCCCGGACCAGTCCCAACAACAAGCCTATGTCCTTTACTGATTAAATGCGTTAATCTATATTCTGGATCTTTAACATACCATGTATATACTGCACTTGTAGAAGTTTCTCGTGTTTTTTTGTATGTAATATGCTTTTTGTATTCCCTAGTTTTTGTAGGAGCATCCCTTTTTGTATTTTTAGTTAATTCTACAGCAGTATCTTTTGCTAGGTTTTTTACTTTACTTGTTATTGTAGCAGCATTTTTATTTAAGATTTCTTGTATTTTTGGAGATAATTGCGTAATTTTTATATTATTGTTTATCCCCATAACTTGCCTCCTTATATTGTTACACAATTTGCAACTAGAGTTATATTAATGTGCCTTTCTTGTTTATCATCGGCATTAATAATATTAAATACATTATTTCTATAAATAATCCTATATCCTGTTGTATCAAAAACGATATTTGAAAGCTTTTTTATGTACCTTAATTTAAAATTAAATGTATTTTCTGTAATGTTTGTTCTAGCATTAAAATATTCTTTTCCACTTGCCTTATTTACTTCTGCAAAACCAGAATAATAGTCTTGCCATTCTTCTGTTTCTGTATTAAGTTTTTGAATTTTTATATGTTTATTAATTGCCATTATTTCTCATCTCCGTTTTTAATTGCCATTCTAGGTCATTCAATAATTTTCTTGTTGTATTTGAAATATTTTTAGAATCTAAATCTCTGTATTCGTATAAATCAGAAATGACTAAAAGGGCTATTTGCTTAGCCCTTTCATCTTCACTAGGATAATGTTTACCTATGGCACCTTGTAAATACATATCAGAAAATTTTATTAATCTAATAATATTTCTTTTTGTTGGTTCGTTTTCTTCTGCTTCCACTTCTATTACGTCAAATCCTAAATGGTCGCATACCTCTTCTATTGAAACTGGAGTATATTTTTGTTTACTATTTTCTGCCATAAGCTAATCCTCCTTTAACTAGGCAATTTCGATATAACCATTTACAAAAGCTTGTGCATCTCTTGTTTGTATATCTTCTCTTTCAATTCCTCTAATTAACAATAAATCTTCTTCAAACGCATTTAAAGAATCTTTTGCAGTTGCACCTTGTACACTTGCAACATTAGATGCTAATAGACTTAATTGTTTTCTATCGAAGAATTTTATACCTTCTTTAAAATCTCCAATATAGAATGGGATTTTATTAGAAACTGTTGGTATTGTTTCATTGTCATATTCTTTGACTGCTACTGTTGTTGTTCCACATCTTAATCTTAATTGTGTAGGAGCAGTTGGATCTGGATTTAATAATGGTCTGTCGTTTTTATCTTTTAAAGTATCTAAATATTGTACACCATCATTATTTGTAACAATAACAGCAGAATTTTTGAATTTTGATAATGTTACATTTAATGCTTTTTTAATTCCGTCTAAATCTTCTAAATCTATTGCAGCTTTAGAAGTAATTATAGTTTTTACTAAATTATTTCTTGTTACTCTTGATTCATTAGCTAACCATTCTACTAGCATTGCTTCTATATCTTCGTCAGAATCTTCAACTAATTCATTTGTAACAGGCATATATCCACCATATTTATTGATTACATAATTAATTCTTGAGAAACCTAATCCACTTTTCTTTGGTAATTTTCCACCTTCTCCAATACTTGAAAATCCTGTATATTGTCCTCTTGTTTTATATGTTTCACTACCTTTATTTGTTTTTACAACTTTTACAGAAACTAAATCAATTAAAGATTCTTGTGTTTCTCTTAATCTTTGTACCTTTGTTTCTATTTCTTCTGGTACAGTATATCCTCCGTCAGCTCCAATGCCTTCTGAGTTTCCAGAAAAATCTTTTGTAATTATTGCTCTAACACCTTTTGCAAATTTTGATGTTGCTGTTTCTTCTTTTTCTTTTGCTTTCTTCTCTGCTACTTCTTCTTCACTTGGTGTATTATCTTCTTTTTCTGCTTCATACATTCTTGCTTCTAAATCATATTCTTTTTGTAGTTCGTCTGCTTCGTCCATTAAAGCTGCTGCTTTTTCTAAGTCTTTGTTTTCTCCTTCTTCCATAAATCCTTTAGCCATCATTCTTTTTTGTGCTATTTTGTTTAATAATTCTCTCATTTTTTTATTCATAATTAAATACCTTCCTTTTCTTTTTGATTTTGTGTAAATAAAAAAGAGTCTAGCATTTTCATTCTTAAATCTAGCTCTTTGTTTAAATCACTATTATTTTCATTTTTAGCAGTTTTGTCTGCTTCATTTTCTTTTTGGTCTAATTCTTCTTGCTCTTTTTCTTTTTCTTCACAGTAGTTTTTTGTTGTTCCGTGCTCTAGGTTGTGCCGGAACCGCTACAAATGAAACTTCGTATGCTTCCTTAGCACCATCTAGGGTAAAATAACAAATTTTCTTTCCAGTTGCTGTGTCATATTCACGTCCCCAATAGTGCGGACAATATGTTTTAGTATTGTCAGTTCCACAGATAGAACAAAAAGCATGTTTTGGTTTACAACCTGTAGAAACTTCTTTTTTTATTCCCGCTTTTATTTCTTGGATTAAATCTGCATTGCTACTTGTTTTTACCATATAGCATTTTGCGATAAGTTGTGTATATATTTCGCCTGCACCAGTTAATTTTGATGTATCATCTTGCACAAGTTCTGTTTCATATACTCTTGCAATTTGATTATCGGCTGTTCTTCTATGATCTTTTATCATAGTTTTACCTATATACAATTTCTTTAAATCTTTTAGTGCGTTCAAGTTAAAAGGTTCAAAATTTCTGTCATCCAATTCATTATCGCCCATTATTACTTTAAAAACAAAGACTTCTTCTGCTTTTAATGGACTTAATGTAAATTTATTGATTTTCTTTAAATCTTCTTCTGTAACTTCTTGACTTTCTACACTAGCAGATTTACATACTAATCCTTTTGCAAAGTTTTCTCCAATGCTTCTTTTATCGTTTTCTGGATCCATTTGTACAATTTTCCCTCCTCTCCTTCAAAATTATTAATATATTGAGCCCCTGTATATTCTACAGGAATGCTTGCACCATTACCTAGAAGTTTATCGCCACCCGGCTTAGCTTCTAAATCTAAAAATGCCCTAGCTTCATTAGGTGTATAAATAAAGTTAGACACACCTTTACTTAATGTTTCAACTTGTGTTTTCTGGTCTGCCCTTAAAATAACAGCTACATTAAATTTAAAATGATAGCCTTCTGCTTCTTCTTCGTCTGATAATAATTTATAACTGATTTCCTCTTCATATTGTTTAATTATGTATAACATTGTTTCTATATAGAAGCTTAATTGTTGTGCTTCTGCACTAGAATAACTTGATTTTTCATAATCTCCAATTTGATATGGTTTTATTCCAAATGCACTTGCAATTTGTAATGCAGAATATTTTTTTACTTCTATAAATTGATTATCAGCAAGTTTTATATTAAGTGGCGTTAGTGTGGCACCTAATGGAATAGGTATTATATTTTTTAATTCTTCATCGCTATATTTTCCTGTTGCAAATTTTTCTATACCTTTTGCAAATTCTTTTGCGTTTTCATCTGATAAAGAAGATGTGTATTGTACAACTGCCTTTGCAGTAAATCCATTATCATACATTTGATTTACTAATTCTTGTGCCTTGTTATTTCCTGTAATTGTACTTCTTAATCTTTCTCTTACAGACATTCCAGTTATTCCATCAAATGTACTAGAAGATTTAAAATGTAATATTTCTTCTGAGCCAAAAGTTATAACGCCTCCTGTATATGAATATCTATAATAAATATCTGGTACTTTTGATATTATTTTCTTATCGTCATACCACACCTCTACACTATCTGACGGCAAAATCCATAAATCATTTTTTACTTTATTATCTTTTAGTTTTTTTGTTGTAATTAAAACATAAGCATTTCCGTGATGATTTCTGTTGTATTCAACTGTAGACCAAAATGTAGTAGATGTCATAAATTTATTAGGTCTTTCATTCAACACCCTATAAAGTGGATGTTCTCTACATACTGTAACACCGTTATTTTCATTATGTTTTAATAATTTTAGTGGTAATTTTCCTAGTGTTTCACTAAGTACCTTTAAACATGCAAAATATGTTGCTTCTGATAATTCCTCTTTGTCAGTACCTTCTAACCCTAAAAAATTTAATAAGGCTGCTAATTGGTCTTTTTGTGTTCCCCTTGTAGTTATTGATTTTATCCTTTTTTTTGCTCTTTCAATTATTTTTAGTTTCATTTACTCACCTCCAGTTCATCATCTGCAAGTAATTGTTCATTTCTTCGTCTATATCTACAGTTTCTTCTTTTCCTAATTTCATATATGCAACATGTGCATCTATACAAGCATCTGCCGGATCTATTCTTTTGGTTTTTGCTTTTGGTTCTTTGTCAATTTTTATTTCTCCAAAACTGTTTTGTACAACTTTTGCATTTGAAAAACTCCAACTTAATAGTTCGTTTTGCTTGTCATATTCTATTTTTTTAGATTTTATATTTAATCTCATATCAACAGTTGCATCATTTAGGAATCGTGCAGACTGTGTAACTTGTAATAATGGTACGCCAAATTCTTCTAAGTCGGCTAAAAATCCATCGGCATTATGGGGATCATATCCTATTGCCTTTAAATCTAAATCGTATTCTTGTATTACATCTTTTAAATGATTAATTATAAACTTATAATCGTTTTTATATTCGTTTATGCCACCTGTAACAGTAATTAATCCTTCACTTTGCCATAAATCGTATGGGGCAATATCTGTATCTATATGTTCGTCCATTCTTCCCCTTGGCATAAAAGAATGAGAATAAATATAAAATTTTTCTTCTTCTAATGGAAATTCTAGGGAAATTGTTGTTAAATCCCCACCACTTGACAAGTCTATACCTGCAAAACATTGCTTTCCTCGCATATCTTCTAAAGTTTTTTCTGTTTCGCACTCTTTCCATTTTTCTATATCTATAAATTGGTCATCCGCTGTATTTACCCACATATTTAGGGACTTTACCATAAAGTCCCTTTGTTCATTGCCTCCCATATCTTTAGCAGTTTGCATATCTGTAATTAAAGTATTTAATGTATCTTCATTTGCTGCTAAATATGGATTAGCTTTTATTAAATTCTTTGGATCCCAAATATTATCGCCTTTATCTAATGCGTATATATCTACAAAAAAATCTTCTGCTTTTGCAATACCTCTTAAAATATTGCAGCAGTAATTATCTAATTCGTAACAAGGTGTATTTATTTTATCTCCTCTAGTTGTAATTATACTTATTAATGTTTCTGGAAGAGATTTTGTACCATTATATAAAGCTTTATAAATTTGATTAGTTTTGTGTTGGTGGTATTCGTCTATACTGGCATATATAGCCCTAAAACCATCGTCAAGTCCACTTTCTTTGCTTAATGCCTCTATTGTACAATGTGTTTCATTGGCTATTATTACAGATTTATAATCTTTTACTGCAAACATTCCGTCTTTTTCGCTTGCTATATCTTCGCCTGCTAGATCCTCATCACTTTGTATAAACTTTGACATTTCTTCCCATGCAAGCCTTGCTTGTCTTTTTTTGGTTGCAGCTGTAAACAATTTTCCATAGTGATAGCCACTAAATCCCGCTATATATGTACCTCTAATACCATTCTTAAAAGTTTTACTATTTTGTCTAGCCATAGATTCGTAGGATCTTCTAAATCTTCTTTTTCCTTTTTGATTATACCAACCAAAAAGGCATCCCATATCGAAAATTTGAAAACCTAGTAACTTTACTGGCTTTTTCTCAAAACCTTCCCCAATGGTTAAGGTTTCTGCATATTCTAAAATTCTTTCGGATTTAGCAACATCCCAGTAATAAGGAAATTCTGCTGTATTTTGAATTTCTAAATTTTTTAAATGTCTTTCACAGGCTAATCTATGTAATTCTCCTGTAAAGACTTCGCCGGTTTACAACCTTTCGAGCATATTCTGTTACTCTATCTATCATTAAATTACATTAAACTTTGCAAATTTATTTTCTTTTGGTTTTTCTGGTGCTTGTGGAACTTGAAGCCTACATCTACTTGAAATTGTTAGTCCCAACTTATCAGCACAAGTATTACATTGTTTAAATGCTCTATCTTGTTGTATTAAATAAGCTTCAATATCTAATGACAAAATTCTTTGCATTTCTGCATCCTCTTTGTATTTCTTTGAAGCCTTATTTTTTATTGCCGAATTTAATAATTTAGTAAATTTCAAATAATTATCTTTAGCAATTAAATAACGAGCTAGGCAGTCCTCGTCTAACTCGCTCATTATTCCTATATCTACAAGTTTTGTTGCTATTTCCGTAAACTCATTTTTTTGTTTTTTACTTAAATAGCTTGGTGCCTTTACATTTTTATAATCGTCAATATTTATCTCGCTATTTTTTCTTTCTGCTATTTCTTCCTTAGTAAGATGTTTCTTACCTTTTGCTATTATAAGATCAATAGGTTCCCTTTGTTTTCCATATCCTGCCATAATATCCCCGCCTTTTTATTTTAGTAAAAAAATATGAAGTATCAAACGCATTATGGGGAGTTTTTTCTACGATGACCTCCCCTGCACCGATACCCCAGATATAATCAATACTTTTTTGCCCACCCCCTCGGGTGTAAGTACCTCCTATAAAGAAAATTTTTTAATTATTTTTCTTCGCTTTTTTTAGAATTTTTTGCATTTGTTTTAGAGTTGCTTTTGGCTTTCTCTTTTTCTTCTTTTTTTTCGTCTGATTCTACTACTGGTTCAGCTTCTTTTGTATCTTCTTCGTTGCTTTCTTCCTTGCTATCCCCGGCATTTTCCTCTTGGCTATCTTCTACTTTTTCTTCGTCAGATTCTGTTGTTATTTTCTCTTCTTCTTTTTTATCTTCGTTGTTGTCCTCTACTATATCAACCCTATCTACTACTGTTGCTCCTTCTGGTATATCATCTGTAGGTTCTATCTCCCCTACTTGTCCCTCTGGTATTTCTTCAACAGATATATAAAGCTTTCTATCATTTATTAAATAATCTTTTCTTTCTTCTGTTAGTTCTATATTGTCCTTCTTATATTCGTCCTCTAGGACTGCTCCCTTCTCTACATGTCTTTTTAATACTGTATCTGTATAACCTCTATCTGCTATATATTTCATAATAAATCATCCTTTCTTT